>NZ_ANBM01000001.1 GCF_002100115.1 Anaerovibrio sp. JC8
CGCTTTTTCTTATGATATATCACATCGATATTTTGCACAAAATTAGAGGGCTCTTTCAACCTTACCGGTACGCAGGCAGCGAGTGCAAACATTTACACGCTTGATTTCGCCTTCTACAACGGCACGTACGCGCTGGATATTTGGCTTCCAGGAGCGCTTGGTCTTCAGATGGGAATGGCTGACATTGTTGCCGGACAGCTCACCCTTACCGCATACTTCACATAAACTTGCCATATAGCACACCTCCTTAACTTTTATCGGCGCATAGTCGCATATATGTAAATTCCTAAATGTACATAGTCCTATACACACAACATACTGATTATAGCATAACAGCTCTGTCAAATGCAACCCCTTGGCAGCAAATATTTTTTGTCCCACGCGAACGGGTGCTAATATTCCACACTATAAAACGGAATATAAGCACCTGTAAGCTCTGGATTAATTCGACTAAATTCAGTGAAAAAAACTAAAGCTATCACTGAATAAGTCTCATTGAACTGTCCATATCGCCAAAGGATTTCGCACAGTACAGTATAATCTATTGCCAAATTATACTATCATTTTTCTAATTCAAATGCAAGAAGATTATCGAACACCGTCTGCCAGCTTCATGAGATGGGCCAGCTCGTCCTTTTCAAACTGGTACTTCTCGCCGCAGAACTGGCAGCATACCTCAGCATGGCCGTCTTCCACCAGCTGCTGCATATCATTGTGGCTAAGGCTGAGAAGCACATCCTCAATGCGCTCCCTGTTGCACTTGCACTTGAAGGCCAGCTCCGTGGTGGTCAGATAATCCACATCAAAGTCAGCCATAAGCTCTGCAATAATGCCCTTGGCATCTACCCCATCAGCAATCATGCTGGACACAGGGCGAACCTTTTTCAGGGCATTCTCCACTCTGGTAATAATCTCCTCATCAGCATCCGGCATCATCTGAAGAATAAAGCCGCCGGAGGCCATGGCCTTGCAGTCAGTGCCAATCAGGACACCCAGACCAACACTGGAAGGGGTCTGCTCAGACACAAAGAGATAGTTGGTCAAGTCCTCGGCAATTTCGCCGGACACAATCTCGCTGCTGCCCCGCATAGGGTCACCAAGGCCGGTAAAACGGGTCACCTGAATCAGGCCCTGGCCTACTGCGCCGCCTACATCCAGCTTACCGTTATCCTTTAATGGCAGATCCACATGGGGATTGCCCACATAGCCCCGCACATATCCCTCAGGGGTTGCGTCAGCGGTAATGTAGCCCAATGGGCCGTTACCCTGAAAGCTGACAGTGATGGCTTCCTTATTTTTCAGGTTGGCCGCCATCAAAAGAGCACCCGTCATAGTCCGTCCCAGAGCCGCTGCTGCAGTCGGGGAGCAGTCATGACGACGGATAGCCTCATTTACCAGATCAGTGGTAACCGCTGCGTAAATGCGCACACCCTTGGTAATTGCTTTTACTAAAGTATCACTCATTTTATCAGTTCCTATCTTAGAGCTGCTTCAAAAGGTTGGCCATCTCAATGGCGGTCATGGCACCATCAGCCCCCTTGTTGCCAGCCTTGGTGCCGGCACGCTCGATAGCCTGCTCAATATTCTCGGTAGTAACCACACTGAAGGTTACAGGAACGCCGGTGGACATGCTGGCCTGGGCAATACCCTTGGCAGCCTCGTTGCATACATAATCATAATGGGTAGTGGAACCACGGATTACAGTGCCCAGGGCAATAATAGCATCATACTTGCCGGACTCTGCCATCTTCTTGGATACCAATGGCAGCTCGTAAGCACCTGGAACCCAAGCCACGGTAATATCATCCTCAGCTGCGCCATGGCGATGGAGAGTGTCCAAAGCACCACCCAGCAGCTTAGAGGTCAAAAACTCATTGAAACGGGCTACAACAATACCAAACTTCATGCCCTGGGCATTAAGCATACCTTCCAAAACCTTAACTTCTTTCATCTTAATATACCTCCGTAAAATCAGATTTTCTCAGCTAAAATATGACCCATCTTGGTCTTCTTTACCTTCATGTAGTTCTGGTTATACTCGTTGGTCGGTACCTCCAGAGCCACTCTGTCCACGATTTTCAGGCCATAGCCCTCAAGGCCGGCACGCTTTGCAGGGTTGTTGGTCATAAGGCGAATGGTGGTAAGGCCCATATCAGCCAAAATCTGGGCACCGATACCATAGTCACGCTCATCCGGAGCAAAGCCCAGCAATACGTTGGCCTCAACAGTATCCTTGCCATGGTCCTGCAGCTCGTAAGCACGCATCTTGTTGCCCAGGCCAATGCCACGGCCCTCCTGACGCATGTAGAGAACCATGCCCTGGCCCTCAGCCTCGATACGCTTCAAGGCAGTAGCCAGCTGATCACCACAGTCACAGCGCAGGGAACCCAGCGCATCACCGGTGAGGCACTCGGAATGAACGCGAACCAGCACGTTCTCCTTGCCCTTAACATCACCCTTCACAATAGCCAGGTGGCACTTGCCGTCCAGCTTGCTCTCATAGGCGTGAATGCGGAAATGACCATACTTGCTTGGCAGATCTGCCTCTGCAATCTTTTCCACGAAGCACTCAGTACGCTTTCTGTACTCGATCAGAGCCTTGACAGTGATGAGCTTCAGGCCATGCTCCTTGGAGAACTCGATAAGGCGTGGGGTCCGCATCATGTGGCCGTCATCGTCCATAATCTCACAGCACAGGCCGGCAGGAGCCAAACCAGCCAGCTTTGCCAAATCAGTGGTAGTCTCGGTGTGACCTGCACGACGGAGAACACCACCCGGAACACTGCGAAGCGGGAATACATGGCCCGGACGGCGGAAATTCTCCGGCTTGGCCGTTGGGTCAATGAGACGTTTTACGGTTTCACAGCGCTCAAAGGCGGAGATACCGGTAGTAGTGGTATCAGCATCCACGGATACAGTGAATGCGGTCTCATGGTTGTCGGTATTATTGGATACCATTGGGAAAATCTCCAACCGATCCAGATACTCAGCCTCCATAGGGGTACAGATAAGCCCCTTGGCATAGGTAGCCATGAAATTAACGTGCTCAGGGGTCAAGGTCTCAGCGGCTACAATGAGGTCACCTTCGTTTTCCCTGTCCTCATCGTCCACTACAACGACCATATTACCCTTACGAATTTCTTCTATTGCTTCTTCAACTGTTGCAAAATCTGACATAATCTCGCTCCTTAAAAACCATTATTTTTGAGAAAGTCCATGGTGATGCGGCTGACATTTTCCTTTGGGGTTTCCTTGGGCTGCAGCAGCTTTTCCACGTACTTTCCAATAACATCATTTTCTATATTAATTGTCGACCCAGCCTTTTTGCTGGATAAGTTGGTCACCTGGCGGGTGTGGGGTATCAAGGATACCGTAAAATCACTGTCCGTAACCGCCGCCACTGTCAGGCTGATGCCATCCAGGGCCACAGAGCCCTTCTCCACAATATGACGCAGTATATCCTTATCCGCAGAAATCTTCATGAGAACAGCGTTCTTGTCCTCCTTCAAGGAAAGGATATGGCCAACGCCATCAATATGTCCGCTGACTATATGGCCGCCCAGGCGGCTCTGCAGGGTCAGGGCCCGCTCCAAATTCACCGGGCTCCCCTTCTTCAGCTCCGCCAAAGAGGTCCGGCGAATGGTCTCCGGCATCACATCAGCATCAAAGCTGCCGCCGTCAAAGCGGGTCACTGTAAGGCATACACCATTTACGGCGATACTGTCTCCCAGCTGAACGTCCTCCAGCACCCTTGAAGCCTTTATGGACAGGCAGCCGCCCCCAATGCTGCGGACCGTGCCAACTTCTTCAATTATACCTGTAAACATCTAATCACCTGTTTTTACACCTCATCCGTCCACTACGTTGACACCTTCCCCTCAAGGGGAAGGCTTTTATTTATCCACACGGGCGGTTATGAGAATATCCCCGTCAATGAGCTCCGTTGTTGCATCCTTTAGCTCCACGGCCTGACTCAGCTCCTCAAAGCCCTCGCCCTCCACAGGAGTCAGGGCCTCACGGCCGCCAATCAGCTTTGGAGCAATAAAGGCATACACCTTATCCACAAGACCGGCCTTTAGCATGGAGAAATTCAGCTGACCGCCGCCCTCCACCAATATGGAGGAAATTTCCATTTCTGCCAGCTTCTTTAACAGCTGAGGCAAATCAACCCGCTCACTGCCTGCGGAAATCACCTGAACTCCGGCATCCCGCAGATCCTGTACAGCCCCTGCATCAGCCGCCCCGGATACCGCCACAATGGTTTTGGCCTTTCCGTCCGTTACCAGATGGGAATCCAGAGGCAATCTGGCCCTGCTGTCCACCACGATACGAATTGGATTACGGCCCACCCGGTCCGGAAGTCTGGTGGTGAGGCTTGGATTATCCTTTATGGCCGTATTGATACCCACCATGATACCATCATAGCAGTCCCGCAGCTCATGGGTCCGCCGACGGGAGGCCTCATTGGTAATCCACTGGGACTGCCCGGTGGAAGTAGCAATTTTTCCGTCCAAGGACATGGCCGTCTTTAACGCCACAAAAGGCATCTCCTTGGTAATCCATTTCAGAAATATCTCGTTGAGCTTTTTGGCTTCATCTTCAAGAACACCGGTCACCACTTCAATGCCCGCATCCCGAAGAATGTTTACACCACGGCCCGCCACCTTTGGGTTGGGGTCCAGCATGGCCACTACTACTCTGGAGACTCCCGCCTCCACCAGTGCATTGGCACAAGGACCAGTACGGCCATAGTGGGAGCACGGCTCCAATGTTACATATACTGTTGCCCCCCTGGCCAGCTCGCCGGCCATGTTCAGGGCATGAATTTCAGCATGGGGAGTGCCAGCCTTGCGGTGCCAGCCCTCGGCAATGATTCGGCCATCCTTGACGATAACCGCACCCACCAGAGGATTTGGCGAAGTTCTGCCCAAGGCATTTTTTGCCACCCGCAGGGCTTCACTCATATAAAACTCATCCTGCAATTCTATCACCTCTTTCCATGGAAAAATGAGATACACAGAACAGCCTATATCAATAAAAAAGGCCATTGAAGAAACTCTTCAACAGCCCTAAATGCACACAAAAACAATGTACATACACGTCTTTTCCCATCCAGACTATACTGTCGGCCCTGGAATCACACCAGGTCATGCCTCAACGGCTCGCGGGCTTTACCGCCGGTAGGGAATTGCACCCTGCCCCAAAGACTGTATCTGTATTTCCACCGCTTATTTTACCATATTGTCAGTTGTATGACAACATAAAACGCCTTCCCCTTGAGGGGAAGGTGTCAGCCGATAGGCTGACGGATGAGGTGTTCCTTAGATATCCGAATTTATTTTTGCCAAAATAAGTCCGATTACCAGACCCACCAAAGCCGGCACTATCCAGCCAAAGCCCTGGGTGAAGAATGGCAGATACTCCCCTGCAAAGCCTACCATGGAGGAAACAAAGGCAGAGCTGCCCAGCTCCTTTGGCAGAGCATTCAGCAGGTCAAAGATGGCGGCAACCACTGTAAACAGGGTAACCATGCCATAGACCCACTTGGACTGGTAAAAGAAGTCACCCACCAGACCCAGCAGAGTAAGGGTAATAGTCAATGGATACAGGAACATCAGCACAGGAATAGCATAAACAATAATAGCAGTAAGACCCACATTGGAAATCAGCAGGGATACTGCACCGAAAATGCAGGCCCAAGTGCGATAGCCAGGCCCCCCTGGGAACATTTCGCAGAAGGTCTCGGAACAGCTGGTTACAAGGCCAATAGCAGTCTTAAGGCAGGCAAAGGTGGCAATACCAGCCAGCACGAACACACCAGCCGCCCCAAAGAAATGGCCGGAAATATCAGACAGTGCAATACCGCCGTTTTCTGCCATTGGGAACACACCCATACTCATGGTACCCATAAGGATAATCATCACATAGATAACGGACATGATGATACCGCTAAGAACACCAGCCTTGATGGTAGAAGAAGCAATGGCCTCATTGGTTCTGAGGCCAAGATTTTTCATGCTGTTTACAACGATAATACCGAAGGCCAGACCCGCCATGGCATCCATGGTGTTGTAGCCCTCCAGCACGCCCTTGGCAAAGGCACCGGATTCATAGTCAGCTGATGGTGCAATATTGGCAATGCTGTCCACCATTGGATTGGCAAAGGCCACTACCAGCAGGCTGCCCAGAAATACCAAAAAGATAGGAGTCAAAATCTTTCCTACCCAGGTCACAATTCCACTTGGTCTGAGAGAAAAGAACATGACAATAGCAAAAAACACCAGAGAAAAGCCAAACAATGCCATTTCCGGACTAAAATCCGTAAGCATTGGTGCTACGCCCATGGCAAATGGCACAGTGGCACAGCGTGGGATAGCAAAGCAAGGACCGATGGTCAGATAAAGCATGCAAGTAAAGAACATGGCATACTTCTTATTGACTCTGGAAGCCAGATCCTGCAGGCCGTTGCCCCCGGACATGCCGATGGCGGCCACCGCCAAAATAGGAATACCCACACCGGTCAAAATGAAGCCTGCAATGGCCGGCCATACATTGCTGCCCGCCGCCTGGCCCAAATGAACCGGGAAGATAATGTTACCAGCACCGAAAAACATACCAAACAGCATGCTGGCAACAAATAAATAATTTTTCCAACTCAAATTTTCATTCACAATTAAACGCCCCTCATAAAATGATAACTTATTCAGATGGAGTTTTAAACTCCACCTGAATCTAGTTGAATTTTACCCATTGCTTTACTGGCACTTAACTCCCACCTAAAAGGAAGGAGTCTTAGTGCCAGTTAGCATCGGATATTTTTAAAGTCACAGCAAATAAAATGTTACCACCGCAATACAGGGATGTCAAAGGAATGAAACAAGATGGACATTATTACAAGATGTCCAGTACACGAAGACACTTTTCATCCACGGAGAATTTTATCTCCATCTCCCCAAATGGAAAGCCGTATACCCGCTCCGGGTCGTGGTGATAGGATGGCCGCGGGTCGTTTTGCAGGACTCCCAACAGGGCCTCCCGCTGGTTTTCCGGCACTTTTTCAAATAATTCGGGTGGGAACTCCACCTCCAGCATCCGGTTCCAGCCACCGCTGCGGAAGCCCTCAGTGGCCTCCGGGTGACTGTCAGCATAAGGAATATATGGCTTTATATCAAAAATTGGTGTGCCGTCCATCAGATCTGCCCCGCTGACTATAAGCACCGGACCATCATGGGAATCCAGCTCAACCTTTTCCAGCTTAACACTGGAAAGACCAATGGAATTAGGACGAAACGGGGAACGGGTAGCAAAGACACCAACCCGTGTATTGCCACCTAAAATAGGTGGTCTTACTGTTGGTGACCAGCCCTCGCGAACATTTTCGGAAAATTGCCAAATAAGCCAGAGATAGGAAAAGCCCTCTATCCCCCGCAGGGCATCCTCATTGCGGTATTCCGGCTCAAAGACAATGCGTCCCTTCAGCTCCTTCACCACCCCACTCTGCCGGGGAATGCCAAACTTGGTGGGAAATTCCGTCCTTATGCGGCCAATAATCTTCATTTCTATAGTATCAGTCATATTAATCATCCTTATTTTTTTCTGTCAGAGAAACTATACCAAATTATACTGCCATTATTCAAATTTTCACAACCAGTGCAGCCATATTTACGCAAAGGAAAAAGCCCTCCCCGAAGGGAAGGCCCAATCCTATATATTCTACACACACCTTACAGCTTAAACTTGCTGATTTCACTTTGCAGCTCCGTAGCCATCCTGGACAGGCTTTCAGCGGCGTTGGAAATCTCCGTTACGCTGGCACTCTGTTCCTCAGTAGCCGCAGATACGGTTTCAGCTTCCTCAGCTGCCTTTCTGCTGGCACCGCCAATGGTACGGATATGGCCCATAACCTCTTCACCATTGGCCGCCATACCGGTTATAGCGGAAGAAATATGCTGAACCTGACCGGATACAGTTTCTACAATTTCTATAATCTGGCGGAAGTTATCGCCCATTTTGATAATATTCTGGGTACCCACACGAACCTCTTCACTGCCGGCCTGCATACCAGCCACAGCATTGTCAGTATCCTTGCGGGTCTGCTGGATAAGCTCGGCAATCTGGTTGGCTGCCTCCTGAGAAGACTCAGCCAGCTTACGGACCTCATCAGCTACAACGGCAAAGCCACGGCCATGCTCACCGGCACGGGCTGCCTCGATGGCTGCGTTGAGAGCCAACAGATTGGTCTGGGCGGAAATGTTGGAAATAGTATCTACTATCTGACCGATTTCAGCGGAACGCTCACCCAATGCAGTTACCACCTTGGTGGACTCGTTGGTACTCTGCTCAATACGCTTGATCTGGCCAATAGCCTGCTCCAGAGTCTGGCCACCATCTCTAGCCACCTCTGCTGCCTCCCGGCCATGACTGGCTGCCGCATCTGCTTCGCTGGCAATAGTCTGAATGCTGTTATTAAGGTCTTCAATAGCCTGACTGGTGGAGTTCACTGCATCCAGCTGCTCACTGGTACCCTGGGCAACATTTACAATGGAATCAGCCACCTGGTTGGAGGCCTGTGCCGACTGCTCCGTGGTTACATTCAGCTGCTCCGCTGAAGATGCCAGACTCTCTGAAGACTCACGAACCTGCTTCATTACGGAGCTTACGCCCTGACGCATTTCCCGTACAGCAGAGGCCAAAGCACCCAATTCGTTATTAACAGTAATACGGCTTGGGCGGTTGCGGAAATCGCCGGAAGCCAGCATATGCATTTCGTCCATCATCACCTGCAGCGGTGCCATTGCCCTGTTGACAGTGATGAGTACACCAAAGGAAATCAGTACCAGCAGCAGTAAGCTGATACCCACCATGATTTTCAGTACATTGCTTACCGGAGCAAAGAGCTCATCCTGGTAAGCTATGGTTGCCATACCCCAGCCAGTAGCCTTGATAGGGTTATAGAAGGCTATCATGTCGTCGCCGGCTTTATTGGTGAACTTATAGACACCAGCCTGGCCGGACAGCATTTTTTCACCCAGGGCCTTGATTTCAGGGTCGTCATCCTCAGAAATCTTCTTTTTCATAATGGCGTCTTCATCAGGATTTACAATATAGGTACCTTCCTTGGATACCAGGAGGCTGTAGCCCTTCTCACCCAGCTTGAAGTCGCTTACCTTTTCCATTACGGCATCAACATAGATGGCTGCCAATACCATGCCTACATTCTGGCCATTGTTATCCTTGGCCAAAGCAATGGAGTTAACAATAATCTTGCCGGTAGCCTGGGAAATAACAGGGGAAGCCATAAAGGAGTCCTTGGCCCCGGTCATGGTTTCCTTGTACCAGGCCTTTTCTGCATTGTGCATTTCCTTAAAGCCAGCCTTGGTTTCGCCGTACAGCACACCAGAGCCGTCAAAAGGTCCCCAGCTGACGGAGTCATATACTCCCGGATAAATCTTGTTCATGAGCGCAAGACGATATTTGTTGTTCTCGTTCATGCCAGCCGGATTATCCTTCAGCACCTTGGCGGCCGGAATGTTGGCCGACGCCTGGGTTTCCAGCATACGGGCCTCCAGCCATGCGGATACACCGTCGGATACCTCCTGGGCATTGTTCAATGAGCTGCGGGTAAGCTGATCCTCAAAGGTAGAACCCACGTATTTAAAGATAATACCGGACATAACCAGCAGACCGATAATAACAATTGGCAGCACATACATCAAAATTTCCGTTTTGACAGTGCGGACATTGTCATTTTTTGAATAATTGCCATTTGACATATTATCCCTTCCTTTCCAGCAGAGTTATAAATAAACCCTTTTTTCACTCTAGGTTAATAGTTCTATAACAGTAACCAAAATCCTCTTTTTCTAAAAAAATATATAATCATTTTTTACCTAATTGGGGAATATTTTTAAAATAAAGAAGGATTTAACAAACCAATAACGAATTTTATCTAATATAAGTGATTGTGTATGAAAGGTGTCTAGACATTAATATAGGAGGTCTAATGTTATGTTTGAAAGTTTATTCAAATCAAAGCAGCCACAGGCTGACAGGCCATCACCAGCTTCACGAATCGCTCCATCTGCTGAACGTCCGGCAGCCAGGCCGTCCGTTCCAGCCACACCCGCAGCACCATCCAGTGCTGATATAAAGGTAGCCTACTTGTCTGCCAGTGAGTTAAGCTCCAACACCCTGACTCCACTCTTTGATGTTCCGGAGGGGCCAGCCCTGGTAATGGGTTATCTTTCCCCGGATAATGATGTACGCAGCATTGCTTCCACTATAAAGGGTGTCCTGCCGCCAAATGCCAAGCTTATTTTGGTTACCACCTCTGGTGAGCTGTGCCGTCCACCTGGGAGCCGCACCCTGTATTGTGAGGCCCCGGATAACCGCAGCAAGGTTCTCCTGCAGGTATTCTCCCGCCGCATGATTGACGACAGCTATATCATGACCATTAAGCTGCCAAACGATGATCTGCGGCAGGGTCAGGTCAACATGAGTGTTGAGGACCGCGTAAACCGTATGCAGCGCGAGATCGACAGCCACCATGTTCCATTCCGCATGAACGTAAACCATACCTTTGCTTTGTTATATATTGACGGTCTGTCCAACTGCGAGTCCTTCGTAATGCAGGCCTTCTACCAGAACGGCATGTACCCTATTCCATTTATCGGGGGCAGCTCCGCCGGTCTGCTGGATTTCAAGCATACTTACATCTACAATGACAGCGAGGTACTGGAAAATGTGGCCGTGGCCGTTATCGTCCATACCAGCAAGAATTACCGCTATGGTATTCTCAAGACCCAGGCCGTTGAAAGGGTGGGCAAGTATTTCGACGTAGTAAATGCCAACTCCGCCCTGCGCTATATTTCCACAGTTGAGGACAGAAACGGCGATGCTGTTCCATTTATTGATGCTCTTATGAGCGAGCTGGGCTGCTCCAGCGTGGCTGAGCTTAACAGCAAAATGCAGGAATACACCTTCGCCACCGACATCAAGGGCGAGAACTTTATCCGTTCCATTTCCGGCATTGACGAATCCAACTACCGCATTAATTTCTTCTGCGATATTGAATCCGGCGAGCGTCTGCATCTGATGAGGCGTGTGGGACTGGAAAGCGATCTGCAAAGAGCCATCCGGGAATTCAATCAGGGCAAACCAGCCCCTATCGGTGCCATTTTAAATGACTGTATTCTCCGCCGCCTTGGTTATCCGGAGGAAATCAAGCATGTTGATGCATTCTCCAATCTGCCGGTGGCCGGCTTCTCCAGCTTCGGTGAAATCAGTGGCCTGCACATGAATGAGACCCTTACAGCCATTTTCTTCTACTATGAGCCAAACGGCACCTCCTTCCATGACCAGTATCTGGACTTCTTTGCAGGGCATTATGCCGCCTGTCAGGAGTTCTTCCTTACCCGTGTCATTGCCCGTCAGGCCCGTGTTGGTGCCTTGAAGGATCAGGTTCTGGACCTCTTTGATGAATATCAGCAGAGCCTGCCGTCCATCATCAAGACCATTATGCAGATGTCCAAGGACGTGGATAACGTAAAGGATTCCATGCAGGAGCTGTCCGGTGGTATTGAGGAACAGGGCTCCTACTTCACCCAGCTGCTGGAACGCAATTCGGAGATTACGCCGAAGCTGAAGCTCTTAAGCTCCAGTACGGAAAAGATTAATGACGTAATGCAGATTATTACGGATATTTCCTCCCAGATTAACCTGTTGGCCCTCAACGCAGCCATCGAGGCTGCCCGTGCCGGTGAGCATGGCCGTGGCTTTGCCGTTGTAGCCCAGGAGGTAGGCAAGCTGTCCAAGAGCACCCAGGAAAGTGTACAGAGCTCCGATGAAGCCATCAACACTCTGGTAAACGATGTTAAGGCCATCGACACCATTCTGGCAAAGAACAAGGAATTTGAAGCCAAGATAGACGAATTTGACCAGCGGTTCTCCAAGCAGGTGGCTTCCGTTCATGAAAGTCTCCAGCACAGTCTGGATCAGATTTCCAAGTCCTCCCAGGTTATCAAGGATTTGGACAATGTAAATGCCACTGTTACTGAAAAGCTCTCAGCATTGCAGGAAACCATCCGCAACATCGAGCTGGGTATTTAATCAACTTTTAATCATAAAAAGACTGCCGGTTCCTTGTGGGACCGGCAGTTTTCTTCGATATTTACTACGAAAGGAGTGATTTCCATGGATAAAATCAAAATTTTCGTATTAACTATTGGCATTATGCTATTTTCCATAAGCAGCTGCTTCGCCTGGGGCTTTGGCTGGGGCTGGGGTGATCTGGATGATATTGGTGACCGCCCCCTGATTCAGTATTACGCCCACACCCTGGAAAAGGGCTGGTCCGACCGGGCCAATGACGGTGAAGCCGCCGGAGACCCTTATGGTACCCAGACCATTGATGCCATACGGGTACAGTTCCTCACAGGCCGCAACATGTACGTCATGTATCGGGTCCATGTGCAGAATGGTGAATGGACCGGCTGGGGCATGAACGGCTCCACCGCCGGCATCTATGGCAAGCCTATTGATGGCATACAGATTTCTCTGGGCAGCTGGCGGGGCGATATCTGGTCCGTTTCCTACAAGGGCCGCATCAAGGGCCAGGGCTGGTCCAAGGAATGGCTGCCTGAGGGTGAAATACTGGGCAATTTGAAGGACCCTATCCTGTCCTTTAGGGTACGTGTCAACTAAAGGCCTTGAGGCCTTTCAGACTTGACATACATACAGCGCATGGAATTGAGAATAGCCAGCACTGCCACACCCACATCGGCAAAAATAGCTGCCCACATGCTGGCAAAGCCTATGGCACCAGCCAGCAGTACCAAAACCTTTACACCAATGGCAAACCAGATATTCTGCTTCACTATCCGCAGACACTTGCGGGAAATCCGGATAGCCGTGGCAATTTTATATGGGTCATCGTCCATGAGCACCACATCCGCCGCCTCAATGGCCGCATCACTGCCCATGGCTCCCATGGCAATACCAATATCCGCCCGGGACAATACCGGAGCATCATTGATACCGTCGCCTACAAAGGCCAGACGGTATTTTTTTGTGGAATTCTTTTCCAGCAGCTTCTCCACTTCCCGCACCTTATCCTGAGGCAAAAGGTCACTGATAACTCTGTTAAGCCCCAATTCGCCGGCCACCTTTTCCGCTACAGCCCTGGTATCACCAGTGAGCATAACTGTTTCCTTAATGCCCTGGGCCCTAAGTGCCTTGATGGCCTCTTTACTGTGTGGCTTCAGGGTATCAGACACAACGATATGGCCTTCATATTCTCCATTGATGGCTACATGGACAATGGTACCGGAATGCTCGCAGGGCTTCCACTGAATGCCCAAGTCCTCCATCATGCGGGAATTGCCCACATAAACCGTATCTCCATTAATCAGGGCCTTAATACCCCGGCCGGCGATTTCCTCCGTCTGCTCTATCCGGCAATCGTCGTGTTCATCCGGATATGCCTCCAACAAGGACAAGGCGATAGGATGGGAGGAATAACGCTCCACATGGGCCGCCATGTGCAGAAGCTGGTTCTGGTCCAGCTTTTCCGGGTGAATCGCCACCACACTGAAGGTACCCTTGGTGAGGGTGCCGGTCTTGTCAAAGACCACTGTTCCCACCTCAGACAAGGTTTCCATATAGTTGGAGCCCTTGACCAAAACACCATGACGGCTGGCAGCCCCAAGCCCCGCAAAGAAGGACAGTGGAATGGATATAACCAAAGCACATGGACAGCTGATAATCAGGAAGGTCAGGGCCCGATAGAACCACTCCCCCCACATGGGGTCACTGTTCATAGCAGTCAGTACAACCGGCGGAATTACCGCCAATGCAATAGCCGCATATACCACTATTGGCGTATACACCCGGGCAAAGCGGGTAATGAATTCCTCGGACTTGGACTTGCGGGAGCTGGCATCCTCAATCAGCTCCAATATTTTGGAGGCTGTGGACTCACCAAATTCCTTGGTAGTTCTTACCTTTAACACGCCACTTAAATTTATACTGCCGGAAATAATCTCATCCTGCTCTGCCACGTCACGGGGCAGGGATTCACCGGTAAGTGCCGCAGTATTTAAGGTAGAATTGCCCTCTACCACAATACCGTCAATAGGAACCCGCTCCCCCGGCTTTACCACAATAACAGAACCGATTTCCACCTCATCCGGGTCAACCTGCTCCAGCTGCCCCTGGTCATCCTCAATATTGGCATAATCCGGCGCAATATCCATCAGATCAGCAATATCCTTGCGGCTTTTGCCCACTGCATAGCTCTGGAACCATTCCCCCACCTGATAAAACAGCATTACGGCAATGGCCTCCACGTAGTCACCGCTACGATACAGGGCCAGCACAATGGCTCCCAAGGTAGCCACTGCCATCAGCAGATTTTCATCAAAGGGCTGACGGTTCTTTATTCCCTTGGCAGCCTTCAGCAATATATCATGCCCGATAATAAAGTAAGGGATTATATACAGGGTAAATCTGAACACCCCCTCCGCCGGTATGAAATACAAGGCTGTCATAATCAAGGTGGTAATCGCTATTCGAATAAGGTTCTGCTTCTGTTTTGCGTTCATGGCTTTCTCCCAGGGCGAGTTTTCGCCCGTTACTTACAATTACTCAAAGAAAATTTCGCAATCCGGCTCTACCTTGCGGCAATCTGCCAGAACCTTGTTCATTACCTCAGTTGGCTCCACGCCATCCTCAAATTCCACCTTCATCTTTAAGGCCATGAAATTTACGGCAGCAGACTTGATGCCCTCCACCTTGTTGGCAGCCTCCTCCATCTTGGCGGCACAGTTGGCACAGTCTACTTCAATTTTATAAGTCTTTTTCATAATGATTTCCCCCTATTTTGCCAATAGTTTATCTACATTGTGATAACAATTAAATATTCATTTAATCGTTTTCTTTGACTATATATTAAACAATCGTTTAATCGTTGTCAAGGAATAATTAAACTTTTGCTTAATCGTTATTTTTGATATACTTATAAATATAAACTTACTTTATTCAGGGAGTGTATATCGTGACCTTGCATCTGCCCCATCGCCATCACAGCGAGGAAGAAGAACAATTTATATTTGAAAATATGCCAGCCGAGTGCACCATTGCCACGGTGGCCGAAGCCATGAAGCAGCTGGGGGACCCTACCCGTCTCCGGATTTTCTGGCTCCTGTGCCATACGGAGGAATGTGTCATCGACATTGCGGCCTTTATGAATATGTCCTCCCCCGCCGTATCCCATCACTTGCGGGTGCTGAAGGCCACCGGCCTGGTATCCACCCGTCGTGAGGGCAAGGAGGTCTACTACACCGCCGCTGACACCCCTATGGTCAACAAGCTCCACCACACCATTGAGGACATTGCCCAAATCAACTGCTGTCCGCCGGAATAAGCACCATAAAAATAAACAAGGACCATGTAAGAGCCTGAAGCTCCTGCATGGTCCTTTTTATTGGCAGCACCAAGTAAAATACAATGGGCGTGCCAGCTTCTACAATATATCAATAACCTCTCCGGCCAGAGCCTTGTTCATGGAGCGGACGGCACAGAATTTGCCGCACATGCTGCAGGTGTCGGCATGGTCCTCCTCCGGAGCCCGGGAATCACGGATAGCCTTGGCTGTCTCCGGGTCCAGTGCTTCCCTGTACTGGGCCTCCCAATCCAATTTGCGGCGGGCATCGGCCATGCGGTCATCCTGATCACGGGCCCCCGGCAGCCCCTTGGCAATATCCGCGGCATGGGCTGCTATCTTGCTGGCAATAATCCCCTGCCGTACATCATCCACGTTTGGCAGTGCCAAATGCTCCGCCGGAGTCACATAGCACAGGAAGGCCGCCCCGCTCATGGCGGCTATGGCCCCACCAATGGCCGAGGTAATATGGTCATAGCCCGGAGCAATATCCGTCACCAACGGCCCCAGCACATAGAAAGGCGCCCCCTTGCAGATGGTCTGCTGCACCTTCATATTGGCCGCTATCTGGTCCATCGGCACATGGCCAGGCCCTTCCACCATAACCTGCACATCCTTGTCCCATGCCTGCTGGGTCAGCTCACCCAGGCGAATGAGCTCCTCTATCTGCACCCCGTCAGTGGCATCAGCCAGACAGCCCGGCCGGCAGGCATCCCCCAGGCTCACGGTCACATCGTATTCCCGGCAAATATCAAGGATTTCATCGTAATACTCGTAGAAAGGATTTTCCTCCCCCGTCATGGACATCCAGGCAAACACCAGCGAACCGCCTCTGGACACGATATTCATCTTCCGCTCTCCCTTGCGGATCTGCTCTATGGTTTTTCTGGTAATCCCGCAGTGAAGAGTCACGAAGTCCACACCATCCTCGGCATGGAGCCGCACCACATCCACAAAATCCTTGGCCGTCAGGGTCCCCAGATCCCGCTGATAATGAATCACGGCATCATACACCGGCACCGTTCCCACCATGGCCGGACATTCCCGGCACAGCTTCTGTCTGAAGGGCTGGGTATTGCCATGGCTGGAAAGGTCCATAATGGCCTCGGCGCCCAGGTTTACTGCACTCATAACCTTCTGCATTTCCACATCGTAGTCCTTGCAGTCCCTTGATACACCAAGATTTACGTTTATTTTGGTCCTCAGCATACTGCCCACCCCGTTGGGCACAAGGCACTGATGCAGTTTATTGGCTGGAATGGCTACCTTCCCCTGAGCCACCATATCCATGATAAAATCCACATCCCGCTGCTCTTTTTGGGCCACCGCCTCTATTTCCGGTGTCACAATGCCCTTTCTGGCAGCCTCCATCTGTGTCGCATACTCTCTTTTCATTTCATTTGCCCTCCCCATACAAAAAAGACAGTGCCCGCTTGGACACTGCCTTACTTATAAGTTTTATTTATGAGTACGTCATCAAGCTCACGACTCTGTCAGCATTCCTACGTTGGCATTATCCAAATCAGGTTAAGGGTCGTGCATCATTTCAGACACACCTCTCAGCATTACCGCTCCCCTTGCTATTAACTTACTGTTTTGACTATAGCACTGTTTACAGGCTATTGCAAGAATTATTATTGGTTGGACTCGGCAATATATGCCTCCATGGTCTTGTAGGCCTTGCCGCTGTCAATCATCTCGGCTGCCAGCTCGATACCAGCCTGCATGGTTGGTGCCTTCTGGGCTACATAAAGGGCCAGACCCGCATTCATCAGTACAGCATTTCGCTTGGTACCCTGAATTTTTCCGGACAAAACATCCCTGGTAATCTGGGCATTTTCCTCGGCAGGGCCCCCCACCAGCTCCTCCTTGGTGCCCCGCACAAGGCCGAAATCCTCCGGACAAATCCTCGTGGTCCGATAATAGCCGTTCTTCAGCTCGCACACAGTAGTAGGTGCGCTTGGAGATACCTCGTCCAGACGGTCCAGACCATGAACCACCACTGCATTGGTTACCCCCAGCTTATCCAAAACCTTGGCCACCGGCTCCACCAGATATTCATCATAAACACCCAGCAGGAAATAATCCGGGTTGGCAGGATTGGTCAATGGGCCAAGGATGTTGAATACGGTTCTAAAGCCCAGCTCCTTGCGGATAGGCCCCACATACTTCATGGCACTGTGATATTTCTGGGCAAAGAGGAAGCACATGCCGCAGCCATTGAGCATGGCCAGAGCCTTTTCCGGGTCCTGCTGAATATTTACACCCAATGCCTCCTGCACATCAGCAGTGCCGGACTTGGAGGAAGCCGCCCGATTGCCGTGCTTGGCCACCTTTACCCCGGCAGCTGCAATAACAAAGGCGGAGGTAGTGGAAATATTAAAGGTATTGGAACGGTCACCGCCAGTGCCCACTATTTCCAGCACCTTAAGGCCCGGATGAGGAACCGGGGTAGCCAGCTCCCGCATAGCCGCTGCACAGCCGGAAATCTCTGCAATGGTTTCCGCTCTGGTGCTCTTGGTGGACAGGGCCGCCAAAAATGCCGCATTCTGGGTCTGGGAGGTCTGGCCGCTCATTATTTCATTCATAACCTTGTAGGCCTCATCATAGGTCAAATCCTCTTTTCTTACTATTTTTTCAATTGCCTCTCTAATCATGTTACCTTCTCCTTTCAAAATTCCTGCCGAAAGAAATAAAAAACGCCCGTGACGATATAAACTATCATCAAGGGCGAGAATTTACCATTCCCGTGGTGCCACCTAGATTTGCGATTAAACACACACTTAGCAGGATACCAACATATCCTCGGCAACTAACGTATGCCTCACGTCATAAGGTACTCGGCGGCCAAGGCCTCCTTTCACCATGCCCTCTGTGGTCCATTTACAAATCAGCGTTCTGCCCGGCTCTCAGCTGCCCGGACTCTCTGTGAGTGCCCCTTTTGCTTGATCTCCACATCATCGGTTTGTTCAATATTGAATTTTGAACCTGTTTGTATTAAACAATAATATTACACCAATGTCAAGAAAAATGTTCAATTTACTTACTGCTGGTATCTATAGAGCAGTCCCATTGTCCTTCTGTGGTACACATTTTAAAATATTGTTCTTCCAAGGGAATCCATCTGGTCTCAAACATTTTGGCCGCCATAGGGCCGTTGCGCCGAATAATCCGCGCCATCTGGTCCTCCGCTCCGACCGTCATAAAGATACGATAATCGTAATAATCCCGCAGGGCAGGATGGCAGCTGTAGGAGCCCTCCACAATGCAGAGCCTCCCCGGATGAATGGTTACAGGCTCCTGCAGTGACTGACTTTTGCAGTCAAACCGCTGATAAGGAAATTCCGTTGCTCCCTCATTCAAGGGCTTTAAAACCTCCTCCAGAAACCGCTCATGGTCCACATTTTCCCCCGGCTTGCTCAACCGTTCCGCAGTCCGCTGCTCCGGCCGCAAAAAGAAATCGTCCAGATGAAAAACCGTGGCCCCGGTCTGCTCGTGCAAATAGGCCGCCAGAGTGGTCTTACCCGCCCCACAGCGGCCATCAATGGCTATTATAATCCGCCTGTTCGTCTCCCTCTCCATAAGGGAAGCAATTGTATTTAATACCTCTTGTTCAGATGCACTATACTGTTCCAGCAAAGAAATCCCCCTACCTACAGCTGCATTTCCCCCAAGGAAAATTTCAGCTTCCAAAAATCCTCCATGGGCCGCTGCTCATCAATCAGCTTTATTACCTTCAGCACCCCGCCATGGGATACCACCACCGCATCACTGTCCGAGGCCTCTATCTTTTTCTTCAGAATCTGCCAGCAACCTTCAATGCGGTCATAAAACTGCCGGAAGCTCTCACCCTCAGGAAAGGAAAAATTTATCCAGTCTGCGTGCCATCTGGCACATTCCTCCGGATAATCCCGCTGAATATCCTCGTAGGCCAGACCCTCCCAGGCCCCAAAGTTGATTTCCGTCAAGTCGGGAAGCACTTCAATATTGCAGGGAACAGCCAGCTGCTCCTCCAGGATACAGGCCGTTTTAAAGGCCCGCTGCAGAGGACTGGAGAAAATTGTCAGCCTCTCCCCAGTCCGTCCCTTTAATAATTTTGTCAGCTCCGCAGCCCGTTCACAGGCCTGCCTTTTTCCTTCCTCCGTCAACAGGGTATCAGTTCTGCCATAGTATCCACCATGACAATTTCCCTCTGATTCTCCATGACGTATCAAATAGGTTGCCATATAATCGCCACCTTATTTTAATAAGTATACTTTATATTATGAGGATTTGCTCCGGCAACATCCCTTGGCCTGGGCCTCCAAATGCTCCATCTGGTCAATATGGGCTACAGTGTACAGCATTGTCTTTAATATATTAAGCTCAAGAATAGCACCCGTACCCTCACCCAGGGCCAGACCAGCCCGGATAGGCACCTCGTCCTCACTTATGCCGCCCAGAGACAGGGCATATTTCATCCCCGGCTCCTTGGAAAGATGGGATGGCAAGGCCACACGGGCCACCTCCGGACAAATTTTCACCGCACAGGCAAAGGCCACCGCCGTAATAAACCCATCCAACACAAAGGGAACACGGCTTTCCCCACACTGCACCATGGCCCCGCAAAGGGCTGCTATATCAAAGCCTCCCACATAGCGGATTATATCCTGAGGCGTATTTAAACGGTCCTTATATTTCCGGACCGCCTCAGTAATCACCTGACGCTTGCGCTGGATAACCTCCGGAAAGGCCGGATTGGCCCCATAGCCCACAATAAATTCTGCCGACGTGCCGGACAAGGCGTGGAGCACCGCTGAAGATGTGGTGGTATTGCCTATGCCCATTTCACCAAAGGACAATATGTTATAGCCGATATTAATGGCCGCAGACACCTGCTCCCGGCCGGCTTCATAGGCCTTATTGAACTCCGCCTCCGTCATGGCCGGCTCCTTGAGAAAATTCCGGGTCCCCTGACGCACCTTGCGGTTCAGCCCCACCGACTCACTGCGGTTAATCCCCACATCCACCACCAGAAATGGAATATTGTTAACTATGCAGAAACAGCTTATGGTGGACAGCCCCTTCATCATATTCCGGGCCTGCAGATAGGTAATATCCTGAGGCTGCCTTACAACCCCTTCTTCTATAATACCATTATCTGCCGCAAAAATATAATGAAAAGGTTTTAGTTCAAACTGAATATTTTTCCAGGCCCGCATGAGCTTCTGCAGCTGGGTCTCCAGCAAGCCCAGGCTCTTTTTCGGCACTGCCATTCTGGCCGTTAATCTGGCCACCTCATCCATCTGCACCATATCTGCACCTCCTTAAATCTTCAGCTCAACGCCGCTTTTCTTCTCCTTCATGAGGATTTCCGTCAAATGAACCACCTGGGCTCCCGCTTCAATAGGCGGTATGCCATTGCTGTAAATGTTGGATACCACTGTCCGCTGGGATTCCGGTTTTTTCGGGCTGGACTCATAAGCCATATACACGCTCATGCTCTCACCAGTGGCCAGACCCGGCCGCTCACCAATAAGCTGAACCGTTACCTTGGCTCCCAGAGCCTCACTGATCCGGTCCATGGTGGCAACCCGGCTGTAGCGTACGAATATAGGGGTACCCACGGTATAGTTCTTCTGCTTGTAGCCATCCAGCATAATGGCGTACATATCCCGAAGATTTGCATTGATGGCAAAGCCGCTAAGGCCGTCTGCCACAATTATCTGTACATCCGGATTATGAATACAATCCCGCTTTATGGCTTCCGTGGTTTCATCGGAAAAGATGCGTCCCAAGTCCGGACGCCGCACGTATTCCTCCTTGTTGTTTACCATTGTCTGAACCTTGTAGAAGCCCAGCTCGTCCACCAGTGACTCATCAATCTCAGTCCAAACCGCATCCTGGGCAATGGCATGGTCCGCCCGAAATTTCAGCAGGGTCTCCGTCTTAAAACGGTCCCCGGCCCGGCCGATACCCAAGCGGGCATTGGTAGTCTTTTTCAGGCGTTTCACCATTTCCAGACTCTTTGGGCGGTCTATCAGCACCTTGTCCTTAACCTCCGGCAAGGATATATCTGCTACAAATTCTTCCTTCATCATACGGCACTCCCCCTATATCTTTCCTGCTCCCGCCAAATAAACAGGGATGGGTCCCCGGCAACATCAGTGAGGTTGCCCTTGACATCAAATATCCCCAGCTCCTTCATGCGCTTTTCAAAGGGAGCAATGGTATGCTTGCCGCTCAACCGGCGCAAAGCCGCCGCATCATGGTAGCTGGTGGTCTGATACATCAGCATTACATCATCCCCGGCCGGAATGCCCATAAAGTAATTGCAGTCCGCCAGCGTCAGCATCATGGCCAGATTTTCCAAATCGTTCTGGTCTGCCCGCATATGGTTGGTATAGCACACGTCACAACCCATTGGAATTCCTGTGAGCTTGCCCATGAAATGGTCCTCCAGCCCAGCCCTTATCATCTGCCGCCCATCATATAAATATTCCGGGCCAATAAAGCCTACAACGGTGTTGACCAAAAATGGATTATACCGCTTGGCAAAGGCATAGCAACGGGCCTCCATCACCAGCTGGTCTGCACCATGGTGACCATCAGCCGACAGCTCGGATCCCTGACCTGTCTCAAAATACATGAAATTAGGCCCCTTGGAGCTTTTCTTCTCCTTCATGATGGCATAAGCCTCATCCATCAGGGCCACATCAATGCCAAAGGCCCGGCTGGCCACCTGGGAACCGGCCAGGCTCTGGAACATCAGGTCCATAGGAGCCATATTTTTTTCCAGCACCTTCATCTGGGTAGTAACATGGGCCAATACACAATTCTGGGTCGGGATATCCCAGCGGTTCATGAAATCCTTAAACTCCCGCAGTATATCCGCCACACTGTCAATGGCATCCACCGCCGGATTAAGGCCGATAACCGCATCCCCCACGCCATAGCTGAGTCCTTCCATCACTGAGGCCATAATACCGGCCACATCATCAGTTGCATGGTTGGGCTGCAGGCGGGAGGAAAGGGTCCCCGGCTTGCCAATAGTGGTATTGCAGGTGGCCTCTACGTGCATTTTCTTTGCCGCGTACACCAAATCCATATTGGACATGAGCTTGGCCACTGCCGCAATTATCTCCGCCGTCAGCCCGGGGCGTATTGCCGCTATCTCCTTCTCGGAAGCTGACAGCAGAAGCTCACGGAAATCTCCCACCGGCATAGACTTAATACGGTCAAAGACCGCCTTATCCACCGAATCCTGATCAACTCTGGTAATGTCATCCTCTTCATAAGGCACCACCGGATTATTGCGTAAATCCTCCAGGGTCATATCCGCCAGCACCGACTTGGCCGCAATACGCTCCATATTGGATTCCGCTGCCACTCCGGCCAGTATATCACCTGATTTTTCCTCATTTGCCTTGGCCAATACCTCTTTAACGTCCTTAAAGGAATAGGTCTGGCCAAACAATGTTGTTTTTAATTTCATAATGAACCTACCTTCAACTCTTGAAAATCAATGTTTTCACTGCCACGGGAACGATGCCGGACACCGTTTTCCCCACATCCACGTAATCTCCCTCCACCGCATGAATCCGGTCAAGGCAGATAATGTGCCGTTGGCTGGCAAACTGCCGCAGCAGCATGCCCAAAGCCTTGGCAAAGTCATGCTCCACAATAACCAGCAGAATATCCCCCTCATTGCGGGTAACCTCTGCCAAACTCTGAGCCAACGCTCTTACCGCAACATACTCAGGAGCCCGACTTCCCGCAAAGGAAATGGCCACCTGCTGAGTATCGGGGTAAAGCCGCCGCTTGCGTCTATATTCCTCCGACAGCTCCTGCACCCGGTCCGGATGGTCCAGACGAAGCACCGGAATATTCTTTAGGGGCACACACCCATCATCCATAATGACTGTACTGCCGCTGAGACTGAGGGAATAGCTGCCGGCCCCAATAACAGTGGCACGGATTTTTTCCCTGGGCTCCAGCACCAGAATATCCTCGTCCTCAGCAAAGGCTTCACGAATAGAAGCCCCCAGCAGGGGGCCCATATCACCAAAACGGCCAACAGAGGAAATATCCCCATCGGCAAATTTGCCCATATCCTCCGCTGCAGCGGCATCACTGTAGATACATTCAGCCACCCCGCCGGAAAACATCACCCGGGAATATTTTCTGTTCTCAATACCATGATTAATAAAAAGGGTTCCTTCTGCCTCCCCCAATTCCATACCATGACAGATATGCAGCAACACCCGTGCCAAAGCATCCGTTAATTGCTTCAGCCCCTCCATGGTGGCGGGCTGCCCCTCTGCCAAGGGCAGGGACAGGGATTTTATCAGCGGCTTAATTCGGTCGGAAATATAGAGGATTTTCCCCTGTTCATCCAACCGCACCAGCCGTCCGCCAATATCCAGGGCAAAGGAATCCTTCAGCTCCTCATTGCAGAACACCGCCGCATTGGTGGTGCCACCGCCAATATCAAAATTGATTACATTGCCTTCCCATACACGGGATGCGGCTGCTGCCCCGGAACCAAATCCAGCCAGTACAGCCTCCAGATCCGGTCCGGCCTCAGCCACCACAAAGTCACCAGCCTCATTGGACAGCCCCTGCAGAGCCTGTTGGGCATTATCCTTCCGGGAGGTTTCCCCCGTAATAATGACCGCTCCGGTGGAAATATCCTGACGTTTAATTCCCGCCAGCTCATATTCCTCCTGCAAAATTGACTGCAGGGCCCCAATGTCTATCTGATTGCTGTCGGTCAATGGCGTAAAATATATCCTGCTCTTATATATTATTTCCTTATTTTTTATGCGGACCTCGGGAATAGCCGTATAAGAGATATTCTCCAAGCTTATACGGCTAAATATCACCTGTGAGGTGGTAGTTCCCAAGTCTATGCCCGCACTTAAAATTTCCTGTTCCATAAATTATTCCTGATCCAAATCATCCATTACGCCAAATTCCTCCTCATAAGGACGGATATGCTTGTTGCCGTGAATGAAGTAATAAGCAATGGCCACAGCATAAATACCAACCACATAAGGCAGGGCATCACTGGACGCCATCACAAGACTTACTACGCAGAAAATAGCGGTAATCATGCTGATAATTGGAATAATCGGATAGGATACCTTGAATGGACGCTTGAGATTTGGTTCCTTGCTCCGCAAAATGAACAGGGATACCAGACTGGTAACGTACATAATAACTGAGCCATAGCAGGCAATGGTAATTACAAGGTCAGTCAAGCCGGTAAGTGCAGTAAACAGACATACAATACCAGGCAGAATCAATGCCCATACAGGGGTATGGTGCTTCTCATCAATGTGAGCCAAAAACTTTGGCAGATAACCGGTACGGGCCATGGCATAGGTCTGACGGGAATAGCCCACGATAATACCATGAAGGGATGCAATCAAACCGAAAAGACCAATACCACTCATAAGAAGAACAGGCAGGGAGCCATCACCATATACAGAACTCAGGGCCAATGGCAATGGGAAATCCACTGCGGAAATTGTCTCCACATCACCAATGCCGGCAGTCAAAAACAGGGTCAAGGCAGCCATAACAAGCAAAGTAGCCATACCACTGAGGAAGCCCTTTGGAATATCCTTCTGAGGGTCAACCATTTCCTCGGCACTCATGGCACCACCCTCAATGGCCAGGTAGAACCAAATTGCAAATGGCACTGCTGCCATCACACCGCTGAAACCGTTTGGCAGCATAGGCTCAGCCAACACTCTGGCTGCATCAAAATGAGGTGCGGCCAATACCCAATAAACCACCAGACCCAAAAGGGCAATTACTGTCACAGCCAGCTCAAAGGTGGCCGAGGTCTTCATGCCCAGATAGTTCAGGAAAATGAAGAAGAAAAAGGCCGCTACTGTTGCCACCATCGGGTCAATCACTGGCAGCAGGGCATGTACATAACCACCTACGGCCAAAGCAATGGCTGGTGGTGCAAAAACGAACTCAATAAGACAGCTGATACCATTCAGATAGCCGCCAAACTTTCCCATGGCCCGACGGGCATAGGCCGATGGACCGCCGGCGTGAGGAATGGCAGTTGCCAGCTCAGAATAGGACAAAATAAAGGTTACATAGAAAATCGTTACCGGGATCAGAGCCAGGGCCAAACCCATGACACCACCCTCGGCAAAGCCGTAGCTCCATCCAAAATAATTACCGGATATTACCAGCCCCACGGCCAAAGACCAAAGATGAATTGGCTTCAGTACCCGGGTCAGGTCCTCTTCTTTTCTCGGTGCCTCCATGGTGGCGGCGCCACTATAATTCATGCTCATACATATTCCTCCCTTACTTGCACCTGGTCTTTAACAACAAAAGCCGTCAAAGTGCCTTTACGCACCTTGACGGCCTCATTGCCAAACCTAATATACTTGCACTGACAGAAAAAAAGCTCCGCCTACCGGCACCATCAGTGCCATAGGCGAAGCTTCGTTGCTGTTCAGTATTAAATTATGGGATAACTATAACCTATTATTGAAATATTGTCAACATTTTATACAAAACATTTTATTCCTCGGCATCACTGGCTGCCAGCTTCTCCTGATATGCCGCAATAGCCTTGGACTGTACATCCTCAGGAGCCTGGTCATAACGGGAGAACTCATAGGAGAAATCCCCACGGCCGCCGGTCATGGACCGCAGCACGGTGCTGTAGCCAAAGAGCTCCATCTGAGGAATCTCCGCCTCAATGACCTGCTTACCGTTCATCGGAGTCATGCCCATTACACTGCCCCGACGCTTGTTAAGGTCACCGATAACATCACCAATATAGGAATCAGGCACCGTTACCTTCAGCATTACAAATGGCTCCAGAAGCACTGCCCCTGCCTCCATAATACCCTTCTTGAAGCACTGCTCTGCCGCAATCTTGAAGGAATTCTCGGAAGAATCCACAGAATGATAGGAACCATCATAAAGGGTGGCATGAACGCCTACTACCGGATAACCGGCCAACGGTCCACGTTCACAGCCGGCAGCAATACCCTTTTCAACAGCAGGGAAGAAGTTCTTTGGTACAGCGCCGCCTACTACTTCCTCGTCAAATACATAAGGGTCATTGGTACCAGACGGACCGAAGCGCATCTTTACATGGCCATACTGACCATGACCACCTGTCTGCTTCTTGTACTTGAATTCCACATCAGAACGCTTCTTGATGGTCTCACGGAAGGCCACCTTCGGCTTTTCTGTCTTAATCTCTGCCTTGTATTCGTTCAGCAGACGGGACTGAATAATCTCCAGATGCAAATCACCCATGCCATAAATCAAAGACTGACGGTTGGCATTATCCCGCTCAAACTTAAAGGTCTGGTCCTCGGCGGCAATTTTCTGCATGGCCATGGCAATCTTGTCCACATCGCCCTTATTAACCGGCTTCCATCTCATGCAGGTATAAGGTGTAGGCAAATCCATCTTGGCATAGACCACAGGATTATTCTTGGTGGACAGGGTATCACCGGTCTTGATGGCTGTCTGCTTGGCCAAGGCACCCAAATCACCGGCATGAAGCTCCGGCACCTCAGTGGCCTTGTTACCCCGCAGCACATACAGCTTGCCAATCTTGAACTCATTGCCGGTGCGTACATCGTACATCATATCATCGGCCTTCACAACACCGGAACGAATCTTTATGAGACTGTAAAAACCAATGAATGGATCTGCAATGGTCTTGAATACGAAAGCGGTCTTTGGCTTCAGCACATCAAAGTTTGCCTCAAAAATCTCATTGGTCTGGGCATTGATACCGGACATCTGCCGATTATCTGCCGATGGCATATATTTTACAATATCATCCAGCAAGGTATACACACCACGCTGGGCCACACCGGAGCCGGACTCAACAGGAATGATGGAGCCATCGGAAATGGCACTGCGCACTGCTGCACGAATCTCTGCCTCGGAGAAGGAATCACCGGACAAATAGCGGTCCAGGAATTCCTCGGAGGTTTCAGCTACTGCCTCCATAAGGGAATCATTGTACTGATTCAGATAGCTTACGGAATAATCAGGCACATCTTCCTCCACTGCCTCTTCACCCTGATAGCGGAAGGCCTTCTTCTGAATTACATTGATATAGCCCGCCAGCTTCTCCTCCTCACGCAATGGCATGTTGAAAGGAGCAATCTTCTTGCCGAACATGATATTAAGGTCATCCAGCACCTGACGATAGGAAACGGAGTCAATATCCATGTCGGTGATAAAGAAAATTCTAGGCAGATGGAACTTTTCGCACAGGTCCCAGGCCCGCTCCGTACCAGCCTCTACACCAGCCTTGCCGGATACCACGATAATAGCACCGTCCGCTACGCTCATGGCCTGGTCAACCTCACCTTCAAAATCAAAGAAACCC
Source organism: Anaerovibrio sp. JC8 (assembly GCF_002100115.1). Lineage (GTDB taxonomy): Bacteria > Bacillota > Negativicutes > Selenomonadales > Selenomonadaceae > Anaerovibrio. Next base: position 27,816 of record NZ_ANBM01000001.1, read on the forward strand.
GGCGTATCCAGCACATTAATCTTGAAATCATCCCACTCAATAGGCACAACGGAAGTGGAAATGGAAATCTGCCGCTTCGTCTCTTCCTTGGTGCAGTCGGAAATAGTGGAGCCATCCTCTACCTTACCCGGTCTGGATACTATACCGCTAAGATAAGCCATTGCTTCAGCCAAGGTTGTCTTTCCACAGCCACCATGGCCAAGCAAAACCACATTACGGATTTTGTCAGTAGTATAAACCTTCATTTTAACCCCTCCAAATTCTTTTAGAAGCCTCTATCAATGCCTCATTTTATTAGCTTTAATTATTCCCCTGATTATCGAAGCCTCCTCATCTAAAAACTCTTATGCTTTTAATATTCTCTAATTTTATGTAAATTCCTCTAATTAGAAATAAATGTTATAATTAAATTGCATATTATTACGGGAAGGGTGAACCAACTTGGAGAAAAGCAACAAAACCTACAAGGCCTATATCGAAATACTAAAGCGGGAGCTGGTGCCGGCCATGGGCTGTACCGAGCCTATAGCCATTGCCTACTGTGCCGCCAAGGCCAGGGAGGCTCTGGGGGGGCTGCCTGATCACATTACGGTGGCCGCCAGCGGCAATATAATAAAAAACGTAAAAAGCGTTATTGTGCCAAACACCAACGGCCGCAAGGGCATTGAAGCCGCTGCCGCCATCGGGGTGCTGGCCGGTGATGCCAATGCCGCCCTGGAGGTTATCGCCCACGTTAAGCCGGAGGAAAAGGAAAAGCTGGGCAATTACATGGACAATACCACCATCACCGTGGAGGCCGCCCAGTCAGACCACGTACTGGATATTATCGTTACTGTAAGCAGGGGCAATGACACTGCCCAGGTTCAGGTGGTCAACGAGCACACCAACATCGTAAAAATCCGGAAAAATGATACCATCCTCTTTGAAAAAGAAATCATAGATACAGTGGAAACCGGCAAGCCGGATTACGAATGTATGACCATCGAGGATATTTTCGACTTTGCCATGACCTGCGATCTGGATGATGTCAAGGAGCTGCTGGACCGCCAGATAAAATACAACACCGCCATTTCTGACGAAGGCCTTAAGAATGACTATGGTGCCAATATTGGCAAGACTCTGCTGAAGGCCTACGGCAATGACATTCACATTCGGGCCCGGGCCAGGGCCGCCGCCGGCTCCGATGCCCGCATGAACGGCTGTGAAATGCCTGTAGTTATCAATTCCGGCAGTGGCAATCAGGGCATGACCGTTTCCCTGCCTGTTATCGAATACGCCAAGGAGCTGGGCAGCACTCAGGAGGAGCTGTATCGGGCCCTGCTTCTCTCCAATCTGGTCACTCTCCACGAAAAGGAGGGTATCGGCCGCCTCTCCGCCTACTGCGGGGCCATCAGTGCCGGGGCCGGGGCCGGGGCCGGTATCGCCTGGCTGTGCAGCAAGGACTATGAGACTGTGATTCACACCATTGTCAATGCCCTGGCCATTACCTCCGGCATTGTCTGTGATGGGGCCAAGGCCTCCTGTGCCGCCAAGATTTCCGCCGCCGTGGACGCGGGCATCATGGGCTTTGAAATGTACCGCAATGGCCAGCAGTTCTACGGTGGTGACGGTCTTGTATTAAAGGGCGTGGAAAACACCATCCGCAACATCAGCCGCCTAGGCCGCATCGGCATGAAGGAAACCGACAAGGAAATCATCAAGATGATGATAGGACAATAAAGCTTTCGTATAGAAAAGCAGGGCTGCCGAAAACGGCAACCCTGTTTTTTTATATTGCTTGTATTAATATTCTTCAGGTGTATCCGCAACAGGTTGTCTTTCGAATTCGACGCCCTGGCCGCCATTATATTTCTTCAAAAGCTCATGGGACAGCTCCTGCCATTTGTAGAAATTATTAATGGCGTTTTCCTGTAGAGACGCAGCAAACTTTGCCTTATTGTAGCCCGCTGCGGACTTAACCAAATCCAAGGAAGTCCGTTCCGAATTCTCCACTGCCTTGCTGACTATTGGTGACATAATATTAAAGAATCCCTGATCCAAGGCCATAACCTGATTGGAGGCCCAATACATTTTATCCGGATTATAGGTATCCCGCAGGGCCTTTTCATAAACCCTTGGAAGCTTGCCTACAATAAGCGGTATGAACGGATTTTCATACGGGGAACTAATGGAATACCATACCACCGGTGACGGCAAGGATTCATTCAGCTGCACAATGTGAGAATAGCTGGTCTTGGCCGTAAGAATAGATCTCTGCCCCTGCTCCTCACCATAATGATAAGGGGAACCATAAAGTCCGGACAAAGGGCTCTTGGACTTATCATATTCTGTTCCCGCGTAATAGTTTCGATACAAACGAGCCAAGTCTTCCACACCAAGTTTTCTGTCAGGGTGAATGGAGAAAGGATAGGTCTTGGCATCCCAATCTGCCACCCTGGATGGCAGATTCTGTGATGGGGCCACATTATTCATGGCACTCCATACACGACGCTGAGAATAATATGGATGGTGGAATTCCTTTGACTCCATAGATCTTACCCAATCAAGATTTCCATCTTCATCATAGGCGGCCCAGCCAGCATCCTTTATCATCTGAGGCAGACGAGGATTAAAAATCTGGTTAGGATTGCCTTCCTTGATAGCACGAATTCTCAACTGATTGGCAGCAATGAAAAAATCACCGTCAGGAATCCTCTCCGCTATCCAGAATCCTCCCTTGCCACCAGGAGCCGGCTGCATTTCCAACACTCAACACTCATTTTGGTCAGCCACCGCCAATGTTTCAGCAGTGCCCCACAGGCCATACTCGTCAATCAGACTGCCCATTAATTCTATTGCTTCCCGGGACGTCCGGCACCGTTCCAAAGCCACCCTACTAAGCTCTGCGGCATAGAAAATACCGCCGCCTTCCTGATATGGTGCCTCCGGCAAATGGGCTGACATATCAGTACACTCTCCAAACATCAGCCCGTGTTCATTGGCTATTCCATAGGCTGCGTCCATATAAGCATAGGTATGCTCCACCTCTGGTATATAGCCTAGGGGTTTAGTATGGGGACGTCCTGGATAATCATAATCTTCGCATCTCTCCGGGGCTACCAGATTTGGTTGGTTAAAGCAGTTATAGTCTGGCATTTCCCCCACCCCAGCCGGTGATGGATATACCGGCCGCATGCTTCCGCGAGGATGGTCCTTGGCTGGTATAAAGGCAGGATTCATCTCACCACCAAAGGCGTCATTGGAGTGAGATACAATCATGCTCCCATCTGTGGAAGCCCCCTTGGTCACCACCATAACCGTACATGCTTCAGTGCTGGCTCCCAGGAGCATCAATGCCGTCATTCCCGCAGCAAGAGTCTTTAACAACATGGCCACCTCCTAAAACTATTAATCCTGTAAGTTTTCCGATTCCATACACCTTGTACGGGTAAACTTCTACGCAGGAGGTGGTAATCCTGCTAAAAAACAATATTATAATTTTAATATTACTGAGTTTTCTTTCACTACATTTTTAAAAGCATAGCCACATTTTCCGGGCAGTATTCTGTCTGCTCCGACCAGCGGCGCAGGGCTTCAGATATATCTCCCGTAATGGCAGCCACAATAAAAATATATTCCACGGAAATATCCGTATAAATCAGTATATCCTCCTTGCTGTACTCCCCCAGCTTTTCCAGCTGACGGTACATGATATACTCATAGATTTTTTGAAATGAGCCTTTTGGCATTACATTACAGTAGGCAGCCAAAAAATCCGGGTTACTTTGGGCATATTCCACATAACGCTTAATGTCCAGTTCCCAGCTGTCATCTATAGGTTCCGTTCTCCCCATAATATCCAGCACTTCCAGGGCATCTCTTTGTTCCAGACCCGGCTGAAATACCAGCTGCTCCGGCGTAAAATCGATGCCCAACATACTTAGGAGTCCAGAAAAATCCATTGTTTCCTTATGCCCCTCCAGATAGAATTCCAATGGTTTGTCATCTGACAGCAGCAGTTCACAGGATACCTCACAGCTTAGCCCTACACCAGCCAGCTCATAGTTATCTAGCAGAGTATAAAACCGGGGATGATTGGTGCAAATATCGCATAATATTTCCTCACCAGCGGACAAAATCAGCTTACAAAGGCCGTTATCCTGCAAAAAGGGACAATGCTCCTCCTTCGTCAGCGCAAAAGAAAAAATGCCATTCTGACTGGTTATGTTGGCCCGAATTTCATCTCCTAAAGGACCCGACATTTGCTGGTACTTTGTGGCCGTAGCTTTATCTATGTCGATTTCCCAGCCCTTACAGCAGGAATGGTGGCATTTATCCGCCACACAGATGAATTTATCATAGAAAGATGGATATATTGTGTGCACTCTATCACCTAAACCTTACTTTTACCTAAAAAAGCGCCCTGCTTTCGCAAGGCGCCATGGTTCATTATTACCAATCCAGAATGTTACCAATACATATTTAAGAAATTACCCATATTGGCATAGCCATTCATACGGAGCATAGCACTTCCGGTATAAACCTGAGCCGTCTTCAGCTCCTTGCCAAAAAGGGACTCAACTGATGGGAACAGCTTGTCCTTCTGAGCATTTGCAGCACTGATATGGGACTCAGTCTTACCAGCCAGTCCATCCTTACCCAGGATACGGCTAACCTTATCCGGGGAATTGGTAATTGCATTGGCCAGCTTATCCTCATCCACTGACAGGCTGCCATCCTTGCCCACACCGATACCAATACTGTTGTAATTTGAAGCACGATAAGTGGTGTCCGCAAACATCTCATTTACGCGACCCATGCGCTTGGAAATGGAAGCATTGTCCTTAATGAAGCTAACAGAATCATTGTAGCTGCTTACGAAGTCCTTTACGTTCTTCAACGCAGTCTTCAGGCCATCGCTCATCTCAGTCTGGGTGCTGGTAGTGGTCTTGCCGTCCTTATCAGTGGTAGTAACCTCTTTCTTGGTCAAGGCATCCTTACCCACATTAAAATCAGTGGCCTTAAGATTCTTTAAGGACTTGGAAAGATCATCCATCTTGGAGCTGAAATCCTCGTTGAAGTCCTTTCTGGTGCTTTCATAGGAGGAAAGAAGCTCCCGGGCACTTTCCTTTATGCCATAGATATCAGTAGCATTAAAGCCATAGTTGCTGTTCTGATTGCTGGCATAATTGTTCCACATAGTGGATATTGCAGTATTTCTATTTACGTTCTTGCTGTTGGACGAAATGCCATAATTTTGCGTAAACTGACTGAAGCTGTAATTGTTGTTTATCATTGAATTAATTGTCATAGCCATAAGTCATCACCTTCCATCCTTGAAGCGAAGCATATCCTATTCTCAAAACTCATAACGTCACAATTTTCCCTAAGATATTTTAACATATTTTACCAGTTTTGTCTATTTTTTCATAATAGTTATTAATTACGCTGTAATATCCAGACAATACCCTTGGCCAGACGCCAATCCGGTTTCTGGAAATGGTTGCCGGGATTAAGCTCAAACACCGTATCGATACCATTCTCTTTATAGCTATTATATATATTCCTGGTCCTATCTTCCACCTGTCCCAGCAATTTATTTTTCGTGTTTTTCTCCTTATCTCCCAAGGAGAAATATACCTTGTCCGGCATCTTTAAAAATGCATTTTCATTGGAAAAATCCTCGAAGCCCGGAAACCACAGGGAACCGGAGGCACTGACCGCCCGTGCAAATACATCCGTCCTATACAGACTATACAGGGCAAACAGCCCCGCCAGAGAATACCCGGCAATGACCAGATATTCCGGATCCAGTGAATGCTCCTGCTTAATGGCTGGAATAATACTATTGGTCAGTTTATTGAGATATTCCTCTGCTCCGGCAGTGAAGGCCGACTCCCCCTTAAACACAGGCGGACTTTCCCAGGGAGCCATTTCGTGATTCCAGTCAATATCCCCAACTACTGCCAGTGTAAAGGAGCTATCGGTCATTTCCGTGGCCGCCCCATAGATCTCCCTGCCATCCCCCTGAAAGGTATTGACAACAACCAGCGGTGCCCCCTTTTCCTCACCACCATAAACATATACCCTTTTCCCTTCTGTCTCCACCTTCATCACCACCTAATTAATTCTAAACAAAATTCCCTGCAAACCACAAGCCGTGGTTGCAGGGATTTAGACAACAACACATTCACGTCTCACACTACTATTAGATGAGGAGTGATTATTTTATACAAGATGCCCCTCAATAAACTCATTAGGCAAACACGCCGGCACCTTTGAAGTCTCAAAATCTTTAATATTTCTTGTAATAATAAAATCCAACTTTTCATTAAATGCGCATTGCATTTGCAACCCATCTTCCAAATCTAGCCAAGCCTGATTTTCCAAGGTATCTTTTATTGTTTTATAATCTTCCGTAATAATATAAAAATATCGGCACAATAACAGTAAAACCTGTTTGCGCTTTGTCACTTCCATATCTTTGCGCAAAATATAAAACAAGTCCGTCAAACAATGGGCCGTCAAATAACCTCGAATTTTACCGTGCAGACAGGCATATAAAATCGTCTTTGCTTCAGAATTAAATGGCTCACGTTGCATTAACCAATCAAGAACAATATTCGTATCAATCAGCACGCGTATACTTTTCATCACGGGCCTCCATCAATTCTGTCTTGACATCGAGATTAGAAGAAATGCTACCTGATAGTGATTCAAACAACACTAAATCTTCCGGGCTGGCACTCTCATGAAATTCCTCACTAGGAAATATCACTAAAACATTCGCTTTTTTTACAGGTACATACCCCTTAATCGATAAATTACCATTATCGTAAACACCCTGCAGAGCAATCATAGTAGTCACATCCTCTCATCATCTTTGCTTTATTATACCATATTTATTCCTTGCTTTTCGCTATTTACTTTTTGCGTATAAGGTTCCCTTTAAACAACTATTGTAGTAAATCTCTTAGCATTCGATTCTTTTTTGTGCTTCTTCTATATTATACATAGCCTCACGTTTATATTCGTCTGCAATTTTCCTAAGAATATCCGCATACCGAGAATATCCCTTCGCTTCTACAATATTCGCCCTATTGTTATAATCTTCAGATAGTTCCAATTCTGGCTTGCCCTCTGGGTCAACATAATGTGCCCCTCTTTGATTAATAATACCTAAATAATATCCACGCCGAAGTGCATCATTTTCGGCTAAATTTAGTTCCTTAACGATAGCCATTGGAGGAAATTTGTCAGCGTCTAAAGTTGCATACGACAATCCTGAACCGACCGTATACATTGCTACTTCAAAGCGCTCATGCTCTTTACTCCATTTTTTCACTGAATCCATCCAAGCTTTAAAAATATTTTCATCAAAAACACCATCCCAATTGATTCCTGGCGTAACCTTATATTGAAACAAAACACTAAACAGTCTATCAGCAACTCCTTTATTTACATCAACTTCATCTTGGTCACCAGATTTTCCCTTATAAAAATGCTCAAGCATACTACAAAAATAATCTGGCTCAAGACTTAATCTTGTATTTAATGCGCGTGGCTGCTCTCCTGAATATATATCAATAAAAGGTAAATAAATAAAATCTATATCACTTCGCAATTGCAAATCTACGTTTTCCTGTTTTTGGAACCAACTAATTATGTTTTTTATAGCAAAACTATCAATTGACTCATTACCTATAGATTCCTCTGTTCCTGCAAGTATTAATAGATTATAAACGTCACTTGCCGTAATGACTGGTTCAAATTCAGAACGTCCGAGCAAATTTACGGCTGTAATATATCGCTTGCAAGACTTAAGTTTTTCTAAAATAATACTTAAAAATTTAATATCTGCCTCGTTGCAGCAATAAGGCATCACCGCTTTTTCCCAATAAGCATACTCATCTGTCAAAACTATATTTACTATTTTTATTAATTCTTGTGATAATGGTATCTTTGAGAGCATCTCTAAAATAAACCCTTGATCCTTACTACTCAATGAAGTGGCTAGGACTTCTGATGCCCCACGACAATATAAAAAAGATGCAAGACAGGAAATGGTAAACTCTTTTGACAATGTCTCCAAATAACATGCATCAATTATCATTGACTGCTCACCAACATTCAGCGACCCACCCAGTCTTCTTGCAACATCATCTATGTTTTTCACCGCATAGCCAAACGCTTCAGTTCCCTCATATCCATAACGATCAAAAATTTCCCTTACTGCCACACTCTTTTCAGTCTCAACCTTTTGCCATGTACTAACATAGTCACCCTTATCAATAAAACGCTTCGTTCCCAAATACAACTCACGATACTTTAGCCTAATATCGTCTGGTTCCATCTTTTCAATCAAATTCTGAAATCTATCCATTTTTTTTTGCAAAACTTTACCTGCTGTAGTTTTTATCAGTTCAATACTCTCACACAAATTTAACCACAGAGAAAAGATATGCTCTTTCGTATTTTTTTCAATACAGGTATCTATATGATCTAAGTAATTATCTAATGTTTGGTCATTCATATATGTTATTTTACTAGTCAAGTCTACAATTTTGTTAACATCACACTGTGCCTCATCAACCGCTAACCCCAATAAATAAGCATACTCGTTACTTATTTCTGCACTCGTAACATTTATTTTTTCTGGAATATCTAATAATAGATACCGTGGTCTAGGATTATTCATACTTGTACATCCATAACTCGGCAATAATTGACTTAACACGTCCCAATAAATATCCATGTTTTCATTTTTTAGGCTTAATAACGCATTCTTTCTTTTTGCAAAACCTGCAACTGTCTGTGGATACCAAGGAAGTAATATTGAAATGATAGAATTTTTGGGTGTATTAGACCAATTAGTTTTTGTATATGACAATGTTTCCAACAATCCCAATATTCGTATAGAACGAACTAAAAAATCTGGCGACCATGCCAATATTTCCAAGGACCATAACAGATGAGTAATATAATTGGCTGTGCCAAATAATCCACTTTTTTGCGGGAATAAACGCAAAATTTCTTGAGGTTTATTTATTATTCCCTGTTCAATCATATCCAAAAAGCATTCTGGATCCAACTCTGCTAAATATTCCAAACAATCACTAAGACTTGCCCATCTAGTCCATTCAACATTTTGCAACGTTTCTCTTACCAACAGTGAAATCATATTTTCGATTTTATTACGGTTACAATTAGATATATCAGGAAGTGCTTTTTTGATCCAGCATACACTTTCAATTAAACTCTTACGCAGTTCAACAGAATTATCGTACTCATCTGAAACAGAATAACAGTAATCATTTTGATTCATTACCATTTTACTTTTTTGCAATAAAACATTTTTAGTTGCTTTGACTAATTTTTCAATAGAAGCATCAAATAACATTTCTTTACACTGGAGCAATATTTCGTCTTTATGAAGTACCTTCCAACTTCCATTAGTCAATTGCAAATAAGCAGAATTACCCAAAATCATATTCTTTGCTTTTAGTTCAAAATCTGAATAATTCAAGCCTGAGATTTTTTTAATAGTCTGCCTATCAAAATCATTATCCTCCCTCCAAGCCCCAATCATAGCAATAGTTGGAACAAAAAAATCTAGTCCTGTAATTGGAGCAGGAATAAAGGTTATTAACTTTTTAACTAAAAATAAATCCTGTATACCCTTATCAATATTATTCATGTCAATAGAAGCACCAGCCTGATTGCAGAAGCCCGCATATTCTACAAGCCTTTCCCAAACACCATAGGCATCCATTGAAGAATTGCACTTAATTAATGCAGCTGATAATGTACGATTTACGCTTTCATTACAATCCATATCAAACAACAACAAAATAAATGCCTTACAAAAACGCCATAATGCAAATGGTTCTGGCTTACTCCCCTTATAGGATGTAATAATATTTTCTATAGTATTATAAGTTTTGTCGATATCTGAACTAGCATAATTGACAAGACTTATTCTACGCCTAAAATCTTTTTCATCACTTGATACAATGGCCTGCTCATGTATAAACCTTAATGCTTTTTGTTTACTAGGATGAATCTGTGCTGTTAACAAAGCAATTTGGTCTTTTTCTTTGTCAAAAGAATCTTTACAAAAATCACTCCATGCTGCACAAATAACTTCCTGAAATGTCTTATCTTTTTCAGTTACCTTTACACTATGTTTTATTTGGCAGAGCATTTTTCTATCTTTATTTTTACCATAAGTAAATACTACCAAGTCATCAACATCATATCCCAAATGTTTAGCTTGAAAGCACACTTTTTTTGTCCTCTCATTCAATGCAGGGCAGAATCCATCTATCAACAAAGATAAAAGGAACATCGCCTGGATGCGCTGCTCAAAATTCCCCCCTCCATTCCCTGTTGAAAAGGGATTACTTATTTTACTAACCATGTTTTTTCCCATAAAAGCATCTCCATAGATTGAAAAATAATAAGTAATAATCTTTCTATATGGTATTTTTAGAAAAGAATTACTCTCATTAAAACTTACCCCATTATAAAAAAATCAATTATGCCAAAACGAAAAATCTGTCATTACTATCTTCAATAACAATTTAACATCCATTTTTTGTCCCCGAAACATCTATTTCACCACAAAAAATCAGTAACAATATTGTTCATCCATTAAAAAATCGAATTACTTAAACATTACTTCCACCATTTCTTGTCTTTTGACGCTTCTTTTTAGCACAACGTGGGCACCCATGACCATCTTTAAGCATATGCGGTGTTGCATACCAGTTATTACCACATTGCTTACAATGACATTCAATTTTTGTGTCAGTACTAATATATTCTCCAATAATATCTATATTGGGGTTCACAACACTCATTTGAAAAACAAATTCTTCTGTTGATAATTTTCTTGTTCCACCACATGCAGGACAACCGGTTGGTTTAGAACTTATTAACTGCCCTGCGGCTGGCTTCCACCTGTAACCACACTTATTACATTTACAAGCAATCTTTTCTTTACTACCTCTATATTCACTTTCAACCTCTATATGTGGATTAATAGAATGTAGCTTTTGAATAAACTCAGACTGTGAATACATTCTCTTCTTTCTGCGTATCTCGATTCCACATTTAGGGCATCCTTTCCCAGCAAGTAAATCGCCAGGGGAAACATACCACTCTTTGTCACAAACCATACATCTACACAGGAGTTTTGAAGCTACAGATTCATACTCCCCCATAACTTCTATTGTTTTATTTATCCCTCTAAGACGCTCCTTAAATTGTTCTGTTGTTACTCTCCGTGATTTAATATATGCTAATCTACTTATTCTTTCCCACACTGGTTCGGTAAAATCGTTTGTAATATTTATCATCGCAAACAAGCTTTTTACGAGCATAACCAATCTCGAAAACTCTCTTTGATTCGCTAAATCTGACTCTAATGTAACTATGTTAGACTTATCCAAAGAACCCCCGTCATAATCATAATAGATAATAATTAATTTTATATTTTTAGCCTTACACAGTGATTGCTTTTGTATATCCATTTTATATTTCTTACAGTGCCACGTCCAAGACCCTGGTTCAATTGCAAAATTTTTAGACGGAATAAAAATATCTAGCTCTTTTCCAATGACTGACCTATCCCTTGAAATGACATTTTCCTCCCCTAATACCCAAATAAACGATTGGAGGATAAATTGCTCAACATAAGATGTCGAAGCATGCGCACAATTTGGGCATCCTCTTTTATGTAATAACATATGAGGAGTTACTTCCCATTCATAGCTGCAAATTTTACATTTGCATAATATTTTTTCATTTACACCTTTGTACTCACCTAAAACGAATATATTATCATTAATAGCTGCCAATTCAGCAATGAACTCATCATGCGCACGCTTATGTTTTTCACCTCTTACTTCATAAGAGCATTTTCTACAAGATCTTCCACGCAGCAAACTGTCACCAATAGGTGACCAAACATTACCACATTTCTTGCACTTACAAGCAATACGATTTTTGGTACCAGTATATTTTCCAATCAGTTCGATACTATCATTTATAGCCGACACTTTCTTAATGAATTCCTCTTGAGACATTCCACTCTTTCGTGCAACAGCTTTTTTAGAACAATTTGGGCAGTGGCTCTTTCCCATTAATAAATTATTTGCTGTTGGTAACCATTCAAAACCACATTTGTTGCAACAGCATCTCACCTTTGCAGATGAACGCGTATACTCATCTAATACTTTAATCGTTGAATCTATTTCTCTAATTTTTTCCACAAAACTTTTATTATTCCAATCCCTTTTGACGCATGTTTTTCCTTTATGTGAACTACTCATTTTAACTTTAGCGCACTCAGGACAATTCGTTCCACGCAAAATATTGCCAGCTTCGGGAAACCATATATTATTACATATTAGGCAATGACATTCAATAACATCTCCAAGCTTGCTATATACTCCAACCACATCAATATTAGGAGATATTTCTTTTATTTTTTTACGAAAAGAATCTGTATTCCACTTTGTTTGAGGATGTTTTTCCATCATAATAAACTCCATAAATAATATAACGAATCCAGTATTACTTAAAACTTGATATTGTTTTTGAGACGTCAGTTTTGATTATTTCCATAATAGTATTTCGCACTATATTACTACTTATCCTGCTTGCAACCAAATTAAAAATCAATCTCTAACATGTATAAAAACGAGCTTATCCTGTAAAAAAAGTTTTCCTCCCACCATCCTAAAATAATTCCACACAAATACTAAAAGAAGTATTAAACTCGATTATTTAGCAAAAAAACTGACAAGCTATAAAAAGCTTGTCAGTTTTCTCTATTATTGCAGTATATAACTTGCATACCACTTTTCCCTATATGAATAAAATGATTATATACTGTTATAATTTTAGTGAATACCCCAATACATGTTCTATTTGTTGCTTTAATTATTCAAATTCAATAGTTGCAGGTGGTTTGGAGGTGCAGTCGTACATTACGCGGTTTACGCCCTTTACCTCGTTGACGATACGGTTGGTAACCTTGTGGAGAACCTCCCAAGGTATCTGGGCGCTTTCAGCGGTCATAAAGTCGCTGGTCATTACGGCACGCAGTGCAATGGCATAATCATAGGTTCTGAAGTCACCCATAACGCCTACGGAACGCATATTGGTCAGTGCTGCGAAATACTGGCCCAGGTTCTTGTCTACTCCGGCCTTGGCAATTTCCTCACGGTAAATTGCATCAGCATCCTGAACAATCTTAACCTTTTCTGCGGTAACCTCACCGATAATGCGGATGCCCAGACCAGGACCCGGGAATGGCTGACGATTTACCAGATACTCCGGAATCTCCAGCTCACGGCCGGCCTTGCGAACCTCGTCCTTAAATAGCAGACGCAGTGGCTCCACGATTTCCTTGAAGTCCACATAATCAGGCAGACCGCCTACATTATGATGGGACTTGATAACGGCGGACTTGCCCAGACCGCTCTCAATAACATCCGGATAAATGGTACCCTGTACCAAAAAGTCTACGGCACCAATTTTCTTGGCCTCTTCCTCGAATACCCGGATAAACTCCTCGCCGATAATCTTACGCTTGGCCTCCGGCTCAGTTACACCCTTGAGCTTTTCGTAGAAGCGCTCCTGGGCATTAACCCGGATAAAGTTCAGATCATAAGGACCCTCAGGACCAAATACGGCCTCAACCTGATCACCTTCATCCTTGCGGAGCAGGCCGTGGTCTACAAATACACAGGTCAGCTGCTTGCCGATAGCCTTGGACAGAAGAACTGCGGCTACAGAGGAATCTACACCGCCGGACAGGGCACACAGGGCCTTGCCATTACCGATTTTCTCCTTCAGCTGCTGGATGGTGGTGGCCACGAAGGAATCCATGCGCCAGTCACCGGAGCACTCACATACCTTGTAAACAAAGTTGCTGAGCATCTTGGAGCCCTCTACGGAGTGAAGCACCTCCGGATGGAACTGTACCGCATAAATCTTGCGGGACTCGTCCTCCATACCGGCTACAGGGCAAACAGGGGTATCAGCAGTAACTGTGAAGCCCTCAGGTGCCTTGGAAATATAATCTGTATGGCTCATCCAGCAGATGGTCTTGCTGGAAACATCAGCAAACAATTTGGAAGCGGAACTCTTGATAGAAACCTCGGTCTTGCCATACTCACTGACTGGTGCGGTATCTACCTTGCCCCCCAGGAGATGGGCAATCAGCTGAGAACCATAGCAAATACCCAAAACCGGCACACCCAGCTCAAAAATTTCAGTGCTAATGGTAGCGGATTCAGGCTTGTAAACGCTATTAGGACCACCAGTAAAAATAATGCCCTTTGGATTCATTTCCTTAATCTTCTCAATGCTTAAGGTATTCGGATGAACCTCGCAGTATACATTACATTCACGGACACGACGGGCAATCAGCTGATTATACTGACCACCAAAATCCAATACCAGTATCATTTCATTTGCCAAGAGTTATAGCCTCCTTCAAAATTAGTCGAAAATGTCACAAGTCATTATAACGCAATTGTTCAAATTTTGCCATAGGCAAAATATTTCTATTAGCGTTTCAACGAGGCGGGAGATAATTACTCGCTGCCTGTTATTTGTTTTTTCTTACTTGCAGAAGAATAAGACAGCTTTTTGCCGAGTTATAACATACCCGAATAATTAATAAAAGGGACTGCTTTACGCAATCCCTTTACAAAGAATCCAATTCAATTTATTTGATTTATTCCCCGGAATCCTCCTCAGGCCACTCCTGCCGATAAGCCTCAATGGCATCTCTGGCGGCACTGAAGTCATAGCCTCTGGTGTACAGATATTGCTGCATTTTTCTCATATCTGCTCCCGGCCTGAACTTGCTGCGCAGGACCCGGCTGGCCTTTGCCAGCTCCCGGTCATATATCTCCTCAGGCACACAGGAACGGACCAGAGAGCTGTCATAGCCCTTTTGCATCAGCTTGGCGCAAATCTGCTTTACACTGTAGCTGGAGGACTCGTAGAGATATTCAAACCTTCGTTGGCAGCCGGCCTCATCGTCGATAAAGTGCTTCTCCTGAAGCCACTCCACCGTCTCCTGAATCTCCTCTTCGCTGTAATCCTTGCGGGCCAGCTTTTCCTTCAGCCGGCGAACGCTTTGATCACTGCGGGACAATAAATCCACGGCCTTGGCCTTGGCTGATGGCTTATAATTACTCATCGCTACCGGTCTTGGACTTCTTGGTTGGTGAAGTCAGCTTCTGCATTACTGCATCATCCTTGAGCATTTCATGGACCTTGCCCTCAATTTCATCGAAGAGCTCCGGCTGATTTCTCAGGGCTTCCTTTACGGTATCCTTGCCCTGGCCAAGACGCTCTCCATTGTAGGAATACCAGCTGCCGCTCTTCTGGAGGATTTCCAAATCGGAGGCAATATCTATGAGACTGCTTTCACGGGATACGCCCTCGCCATACATGATATCAAATTCCGCTGTCTTAAATGGTGGAGCCACCTTGTTCTTAACAACCTTTACACGGGTGCGGTTACCCAGCACGTTGGTACCCTGCTTAATCTGGTCGTACTTGCGGACATCCAGACGGACAGAGGCGTAGAACTTCAGGGCACGGCCACCGGTGGTAACCTCTGGGTTGCCATACATAACGCCAACCTTCTCACGAATCTGGTTGATGAAAATAGCGGTGGTACGGGACTTGCTGATAACACCGGTAAGCTTGCGCATGGCCTGGCTCATGAGGCGGGCCAGCAGCCCCACATGGGCATCACCCATCTCACCTTCAATTTCTGCCTTTGGCACCAGAGCCGCTACAGAGTCCACTACGATAATATCAATGGCACCACTGCGAACCAGTGCCTCGGCGATTTCCAGAGCCTGCTCACCGGTATCCGGCTGGGAAATCAGCAGGTTGTCAATATCTACGCCCAGCTTCTTGGCATAAACAGGGTCAAGGGCATGCTCCGCATCAATAAAAGCCGCAATACCGCCGTTCTTCTGTGCCTCCGCAATCATGTGGAGAGTAACGGTGGTCTTACCGGAGGACTCTGGACCGTAAATCTCAATGATACGTCCCCGTGGAATACCGCCCACACCCAGGGCAATATCCAGAGGCAGGATACCGGTAGGGATAACTTCCACGTTCATGTTATTGGCCGCATCACCCAGACGCATGATGGCCCCCTTGCCGTAATCCTTCTCAATCTGCTTTAACGCACTTTTTAAGGCTTCTTCCTTCTCCATTAATAGTTATACTCCCTTCTATATTGGATATTTATTTCTTTGTTTTAGAATATGTATTCGATATTTTCATATCACTGTTAAGTATTATACCAAACAAAAGTTTTTATTACAATACCCATTATTAGGTTGGCCTAATTATTTGTCACCAACTTATTATATTCTTATTATACTACTCTTAAATTAAAAAATGAAGCTATTTATATAAAATAGCTTCATTTTTATTAAATATATTTTCTTAAAACTTATACATACTTCTTGTCGTGTTCCTTCTTTTTCTTCTTGTTCCAGCCTACCATATCGGCGAACCGAACAGTAATAATGTAAAAGGCCGGAATAATGAAGATACCGATAAAGGTGGCAAACAGCATGCCGCCTACTACGGCCACACCCATACCATTACGGGCTGCAGCACCGGCACCGGAGGCTATGGCCAACGGAATACAGCCGATGATGAAGGCGAAGGAGGTCATGAGAATCGGACGAAGTCGCAGACCAGCGGCTTCAATGGCAGCCTTAAGCGGATTCATGCCCATATCTGCACGGGCCTTGGCAAATTCTACAATCAGAATCGCATTCTTGGCCGACAGACCAATAAGCATAATAACACCAATCTGCATGTACACGCTGTTCTGCAGGCCGGCATTAGGACCAACTGTCAGGGTTTCCACCAAGCTCATGAACAGCTCTGAGAACAGAGCACCGAAGATACCAACCGGTACACAGAGAATAACGGCAAATGGTACACTCCAGCTTTCATAGAGAGCTGCCAGACAGAGGAATACGAACACCAGGGCCAGAGCCAATACCCGGCCAGTTGATTCACCGCTCTTAATTTCCTCACGGGCCTGACCGGACCACTCTACATTGTAGCCAGCCGGAGCCACCTCATGAACGATTTCCTCCATGGCGGCAATGGCCTGGCCGGAGGAATAACCGCTGGCAGCATTACCCTGGAAGGATACTGCCTTGGAAGCGTTAAAGCGATGAACGATGGAAGGAGCCGTACTCATCCGCGGGGTCAGCAGGGACTCCAACGGAATCATCTGACCGGAGTTGTTGCGGACGAACATGAACCGCATGTCATTGGCAGCAGTACGATATTCCTTATCAGCCTGAAGAACAACCTTGTAGCTGCGTCCAAACTGGTTAAAGTCATTAACCTGGCTGCCACCGTAGAATATCTGCATGGTATTGAACACATCCGACAGCCTTACATCAAGGCTCTTAACCTTATCGCGGTCAATATCATACTGAACAATCGGTGAATTTACCTTGAAGGTGGAACGAACACCCTGAAGCTCTGGCCGCTGATTAGCCGCTGCCACAATCTTCTGGGAGAGCTCATTCAGCTCCTCATCAGTATGGCCGGACAGATCCTGAAGCTCCATCTGCCAACCACCGACGTTACCAAGACCTGGCAAAGCCGGCATATTGAAGGCAATAACCTGGGCCTCCGGAGCCACCTTGGCACCAATACCAAAGGTTTTACCGATAATTACGTTAATAGAGGTATCAAAAGAGGTACGCTTATCCCAGCTTTCAAGGCCGACGAACATGGTGCCGGCATTGGACTTGGTTCCGAAGGAGAAAATATCAAAGCCCGTAATGGAAATAACATTCTCTACTCCCGGCAGGCCACGCACCGCACTGGACACATTGTCCATGGTTGTGGAGGTCTGGTTGATGGAGGTACCCTCCGGCAGGGATACGGAGATAGCATAGTAGCCCTGGTCCTCATCCGGCACGAAGGTACTTGGTACTATCTTGTACAGCAGAGCTGTAAGGCCCACTACCACCACAATGAGAATAACAGCATACTTGGCGTTGCCGATAAACCAGCCTACCACGCCCTGATAGCTGATGCGCATCTCATTGAATTTATCATTGAACTTATTAAAGAATCTGTCTAACCAGCTGTCAGACTTTTCCTGCTTGGCATCGTAATCCACCGGCTTCAGAATCATGGCACACAGGGCCGGTGTCAAAGTCAGGGCCACAAAGGCCGACAATGCCATGGAAATAGCAATAGTCAAGGCGAACTGACGATAAAGCACGCCCATCATACCACCCAGGAAGGCTACTGGCACAAATACCGCTGCCAATACGAAGGCAATGGCCACTACCGGCCCCTGCACCTCATCCATGGCCCGCTCGGTAGCATCAATCGGGGTAAGACCGGTACTCATGTGATGCTCTACGTTCTCAATAACTACGATAGCATCATCTACTACCAGACCGATGGCCAATACCATAGCGAAAAGGGTCAGGGTATTTATTGAGAAGTCCAAAATTATGAAGGCGATAAAGGTACCAATCAGAGATACCGGTACTGCCAGCAGTGGTATCAGTGTTGCCCGCCAGTTCTGCAGGAAGATAAATACAACCAGCACTACCAGCAAAAGGGCCTCCAAGAAGGTTTCCACTACTTCCTTGATGGAGGTACTGATGAAATCAGTGGTATCAACAATATACTGCAGCTTCAAGTCCGGCGGGAATTCCTTCTCCGCAGTCTCCAAAATTTTACGGACCTCTGCCACTGTGGTCATGGCATTGGCGTCCTCAGTGAGCTGTACACCGAAGGCCACAGTATTCTTGGCACCGTTCATATCAGAGAATACAGCATACTGCTTCGGACCATTTTCCACCCTGGCCACATCCTTCAGATGAACCATGGTACCGGTACTGCTGTCAGTCTTGATAACGATATTGCCGAATTCCTCAGGAGTTACCAGTCGACCGTCAATTTTGCCGGTAAACTGCTTTTCCTGCTGATTGCGTATAGGCAAGGCACCTACTGTACCAGCCGGTGCCTGAATATTCTGCTCATTGATGGCATTGGTGACATCACTTACTGTCAAATTCAGCTCTGCCAGCCTATCCGGGTTCACCCAGATACGCAGGGCATGGTCAGCACCGAAGGCCTGTACGGAGCCTACGCCATCAACACGCTTAATCTGATCAATCAGATAGATATCGGAATAGTTCTTGATCCAGGTGCTGTCAAAGGTACCCTCCGGAGAAACAATAGCCGCCATCAGGGCCATACTGTTGGATGCCTTGGAGGTTACTACACCTACGGACTTAACACTGTCCGGCAGACTTGGATTTGCAACGGCTACAGAGTTCTGCACCTTTACTGCATCCATATCACCGTCAGTACCCAGCTCAAAGACTACAGACAGTGAATAATAACCGGAGTCAGAAGCATTGGAATTCATGTAATCCATACCCTGAACACCGTTAACCTGCTGCTCAATAATCTGGGCCACAGTTTCATTTACAACCTTGGCATTGGCACCAGTATAGGTGGTACTTACCGATATGGTTGGCGGTGCAATCTGGGGATACTGGGCAATAGGCAGCTGAAAAGCGGAAATCAGACCGCCAATCACGATAATAAGGGATATAACTATCGCAAATATAGGTCTATGTATAAAAAATTTAGACACCAGTCTACCCCCTTAGTCGTGCTTTTCGATAAATGAGAAGCCCATTTCGTCAGCAGATACTGTAGTAACTGCCATCTCTACACCCTCTGTAAGATTGGTAAGTCCTTCAACAACTACCTGCTCGCTGCCATTAAGGCCGCTCTTAATTACATAATAACTTCCCACAGATTCACCAAGCTCTACAGGAACTACGGCGGACTTGTTGCCCTCACCTACAACCATGACAAAGGACTTGCCCAAAAGCTGCTGTACTGCACGCTGAGGAACCAGAATAGCACCCTTGATGGTGTCGCCCACCAGACGGGCACGGGCAAACATACCAGGGATAAGAATGCCCTTGGAATTATCAAACTCAGCCTTGAGCATCAGTGAGGAGGTCTTTCCTTCCATAGCCCGGTCTACAGCCACAACATTGCCGAGGCCAGGATACTCCTTGCCATCGGAAAGCACAATGCGTACATTCTTGGATGGCAGAGCCTGTCCCGGAACTACAGACTCACCAACATATTTAAGATACTCCGCCTCGCTGACACTGAACTGTACCATCATAGGATTGCTGGTACCAATGGTAACAAGGGATGTAGTACCGGCAGCAGCGTAAGTACCCACAGCCACATCGTCTACGGACAGCTTGCCGCTCATAGGCGCATAAACTACTGTATCATCCAGATTCTGCTGGGCAGTCTGAACAAGAGCCTCCATGGCGGAAACATTTGCCGCCAGAGAATTCACCTGAGCCCGCTGGCTGGTGAGAACCTGCTCGGAAATTGCCTCGGCAGCATAGAGCTGCTCATCTCTGGCCAAATCCACCTTGGCGTTGTTGAGATTGGCCTGGGCCTGGGCCAGATTGGCCTGGGCATTCAAAAGGGCCGCCTGATAGGTTCGTGGGTCGATGCGATACAGGGCCTGGCCAGCCTGAACCTGGTCACCACCCTTAATGTACTTCTCCACAATAGTTCCGGAAACCTTGGAAGTCACCTTGGTGGTGTCCTTGCCAATTACTGTACCCGGATATTCCAGAGTAACAGGAGTATCACGTTTGATTACATTCATGGCCTTGACCGGAAGTGCTCCCCCACCCTGACGCTGGCCGGCCATCTGTGACATAAGGAACATGTAGCCGCCGATAACTGCTGCAATAACAACAACGACACATATTACAATACCTTTTTTAGATAACAAGTCATATTCCTCCTCATATAAAAAATAAAAGTCTTTTATAATGCCATTGTTCAAATTTTTCTTCTTTAGAAGAAAAATCCTCCAATTAGCGTTTCAACGAGCTGGGAGATATGCTCGCCAGCTGTTGTAGTTTGTTTTCCCCCCACCTAAAGAGGTGGGGGACATCTTAAAGCTCGTTATAACAATAATATTAATTAAAAAGAACTGCCGATATATTATGCTACAGCAGAAAAAAAACATTGTCAACGCAAACTAGGTACGAACTATATTTCTTTTATATAACTCGTACCTAGCTGTACTATTCTATTATATGTTTTTTACTTAAATGATATGCTTAAAATAAGATTAAAAGTATATTAGAATTCGATGACTTCCAAATCATCAGGAACATATACATTGCCATCGAAATACTGCTTTGCCTCAGCACTGTAGGCTGCCTTGCGGGTATCAATGGTTTTGTCCTCAGTATGATAAAGCACCAGATTCTTTATTTCCAGCTTCTTGGCCAGCTCCGCTGCTTCCTTGCAGGTGCTGTGATGCTTTTCATAAGGCTTGAAGATATCCCGGTCCTCATATTTGCAGAAGGCCTCGGAAAGCATCCAGTCAGAGCCCTTGGCATATTCCTCACAGCCCTCGCTGAACGGCTCGTCCCCCAGACAGGTCAACAGCAGATTGTCCTCCTTGAACTGGAGCTGATAGCCAAACTGCTTTGCCTTGGTGGAATAAATATCAAATACGTTGATATCAAAGGCCGGCAGCTCAATCACCTGGCCATCCCAAATCTCATGAATGATGATGGTATCGCCTATGGTCTCATAATCCTTGCGCTTCAGCATCATTTCACACATGCTGAGAAGGATGTCCTTCACCTCATCGTGGCAATAGATATGGAATTCTCCTTCGTATTTGCCGTTATTGATCAGGGTGGCAATCTTCCTTATAACCCAAACTGCCCCCATGATGTGGTCAGTATGGGCATGGGTAACATACATGTGATGCAGCTTATTATAATCAGCCTCTGCAAGCTCCAGCTGGCGCAGTATTCCATTACCACCACCGGCATCGGTCAAAAACAGCTGCCCGTCTGATGTCTCAATCAGAAAACAGGTGTTGAAAACCTTGGTAACCATGGCATTGCCAGTACCTAAAAAAATAAGCTTCCTCATATTATTACCTCCCATAATACAGTCTTATTTTTATCCCGTTCACAAAGAAAAACTTGACCGTGTTCTCTTACCTCTAATAATAAAGGACTGTTGCGAATTACGCAACAGTCCTTTGGTTTTATTTGTCCATTTTTTCAAGAGCCTGCTTGGCGGCCTGCTGTTCAGCGGCCTTCTTGCTTGGACCCGTTCCAATTCCTAAAACTTCATCATTAAGCCTTACTTCAAACTTGAATATCTTGGCATGGTCCGGACCATCGGCACCAATCATGCAATAGCAGATTTTGTTCTCGCCGTTACGCTGCACCAGCTCCTGGAGCATCGTCTTGTAGTCCTTCACACTGGATACGCCTCTTTGCACCTGGTCAAGATGGTCCTCCAGCTGGCGGATTACATAAGCCTGGGCACATGCCCAGCCCTGGTCCATATAAATTGCACCGATTACTGCTTCAAAGGCATCCTCCAATATGGAAGCCCGTTTACGGCCCCCGGAGCTCTGCTCACCGTGACCCAGTAACAGATACTCACCCAGATTCAGCTCTGCGGCCCGGCTGGAAAGACTGGCCTCGCAGACAACAGCTGCCCTGGATTTAGTAAGATCTCCCTCAGGAAGTTCTGGGAAATGTTTAAAAAGATAGGTGCTGATAGCAAGCTCCAGCACCGCATCTCCTAAAAACTCCAAGCGTTCATTATGCTCTACACGAATACGGGACTCATTGGCATAGGAGGTGTGGGTAAGGGCCTGATGAAGCCAGCCGATGTGCTTGAACCGCACACCAAGCTGACTGGCAAGTCCCTCCAAGCGCCTCCTGCGTTCCACAGTCACACGCTCAACCATAATAAATCACTCAACTTCTTACTTAGAATATTTTTTTAATACAATGCAGGCGTTATGTCCGCCGAAGCCCAGATTGTTGGACAGAGCTGCACGGACAGTCTTTGCCTTTGCCTTGTTAGGCACGTAGTCCAGATCAAGGCCCTCATCAGGGGTCTCATAATTGATGGTAGGTGGCAGCATATCATTTTCAACAGCCAGAGCAGTTGCGATACACTCAATACCACCGGCAGCACCAAGAAGGTGACCGGTCATGGACTTAATGGAGCTTACGGATACATCCTTTGCATGCTCGCCCCAAACAGTCTTGATAGCCTCAGTCTCAGTCAAGTCATTGAGATGAGTGGAAGTACCATGAGCATTGATATAATCAACCTCAGATGGCTCAAGACCTGCATCCTTCAGAGCGTTGGCCATGCACTTGGCAGCCTGGGCACCATGTGGAGCCGGGCTGGTAATATGATAAGCATCGGAATTTGCACCATAGCCTACGATTTCAGCATAGATATGGGCACCGCGCTTCTCGGCATGCTCCAGGGTTTCCATAACGATAATGCCTGCGCCCTCACCCATGATGAAGCCACTGCGGTTTGCATCGAACGGACGGGATGCGTGGGCAGGATCATCATTGTGGTCAGTGCAGAGAGCCTTCATGGAACAGAAACCGGCAACTGCGGCCTGGGAAATGCTGGCCTCAGTACCACCGGCAACCATAACATCAGCATCACCGCGCTGAAGTACGCGGAATGCATCACCGATGTTGTTAGTACCGGTTGCACATGCAGTAACAACACAGCTGCTTGGACCCTTTAAGCCAAGAGCGATGGACACATGGCCGGCAGCCATGTTACCAATCATCATTGGAATAAAGAAAGGGCTGATTTTGCTTGGGCCCTTGTCAAACAGCTTCTCATACTGACCATGCATGGTTTCAATACCACCAATACCACTACCTACGAAGGTACCGATACGGTCGCAATCCTCAGCCTCCAGATCAAGGTTTGCATCCTCTACAGCCATCTTGGCTGCAGCAACTGCAAACTGGGCATAGCGGTCAATGCGCTTAGCCTCCTTCTTGTCCATGTAATCAGCAGGATCAAAATCCTTTACCTCGCCGGCAATCTGAGACTTGTACTCAGAAGCATCAAAACGGGTAATTTTATCAATACCATTTTTGCCTTCCAGCAGGGACTTCCAAAATACATCCTTGCCGGTACCAACTGGGCTGATTACACCAAGGCCGGTAATTACAACACGATTAGACAAAATTAACACCTCACAATTCAATTAATAGCAGCAAGTTCTGCCTTAAGCTGCTGGAAAATTTCTTCTACAGTCAATATCTTATCTATAGTCGGCAAATATTCACCAGTGAACACAAGACCTGTTTCCACATCACCCTGCTGAGCACGGCTAAGGGCTCTGATAATACAGAAGTTATGCTTACAAGCCTTCAGACAGTTATCGCACTTGGTTGGCGGTACAGGACCCTCCATGATTCTTGCGGCCCATGGATTTCTTACTGCACGGCCCGGCAGACCTACAGGACTGTGAATAACCACAACATCCTCAGGCTTTGCCTTAAGATAATACTCTTTCAATGCTGGGGCACTGTTGGCCTCAACGCTGGCAGCAAAGCGGGAGCCCATCTGGACACCACTTACGCCCATTTTTATTAAATCAGCAATATCCTGGCCGTGGAGAACACCACCTGCAGCAATTACAGGGATGTCTACTGCATCAACGATATCTGGAATGATAGTCTTGATAGACTGGTCAGTTCCCAGATGACCGCCTGCCTCCTTGCCTTCAACTATAATAGCTGCGGCGCCAAGACGCTGAGAAATTTTCGCTAATTTTACTGACGAAACGATTGGAACAACCGGGGTTCCGGATTTCTGGCCAAGGCCAAATATATCACGGGAAAAGCCTGCACCAGCCACAACCAGGTCAATGCCTTCATCAATAGCAGTGTTTACGATTTCAGCAAATTTCTTTGCGGCAAACATGATATTGATGCCGATAATGCCCTTGGAAAGTGCACGGGCCATCCTGATTTCATAACGAAGCTCATCATTGGTCATACCAGATGCAGCAATCAGGCCGATACCGCCTTGGTTTGCAACAGCTGCAGCCAGTCTGCCCGTAGACAAACGGATCGCCATGCCACCTTGAATAATTGGCATCTTGGCAATCTTATCGCCAATCTTAAGTTCAGGAAGCTTCAAAATTACTCCTCCATTCATGGGGTGGTACTTACCTTCTTTAGAAAATCCCGCGAAGTAACTTCACGGGACTTTCTTAAAGGTAAGACGCAAAAAGCTTATTTGTTCTGGTCAATGAAAGTTACAACGTCCTGAACGGTCTTAATCTTTTCTGCTGCGCTATCTGGAATCTCGATGCCGAACTCCTCCTCAAAAGCCATGATGAGCTCAACAATATCAAGAGAATCAGCGCCTAAATCATCGATAAAAGTGGACTCGATTGCAACATCATCTGCATCTACACTCAGCTGTTCAACAACGATATCTCTTACTTTCTCAAAAGTAGACATGAATGGTTCACCTCCTCCATCAAGTTTCATCTATAGACTATGTTACATAACCATACCGCCATCAACATTGATGACCTGGCCAGTAACATAAGATGCATTATCAGACACCAGGAACAGAACTGCATTGGCAACATCCTCAGGAGCGCCAACTCTGCCCAGTGGAATACCGGCTACCATAGCCTCACGTACATTATCTGGAAGTACGGAGGTCATGTCGGTATCTATATAGCCCGGTGCTACCATGTTTACAGTAATGCCACGGGAGGCAAGCTCCTTGGCCATGGTCTTGGAAAATCCAATAACACCGGCTTTGGCTGCGGAGTAGTTTGCCTGACCGGCATTACCGGTAAGACCTACAACAGAAGCCATATTAACAATGCGGCCAGCCCGCTTCTTCATCATGAGCTTGGAAACAGCCTTGGTGCAGTAGAACACGCCCTTAAGGTTGGTATTCATTACTGCATCCCAGTCCTCTTCCTTCATTCTCATGAGGAGACCATCACGGGTGATGCCTGCATTATTTACGAGAATATCAATACCACCGAATGTATCAACTACTTCCTTGATCATAGCGTCAACGGCCTCACCGTTGGATACATCGGCCTGGACAATCATAGCCTTGCCGCCAGCTGCTTCAATAATGGACTTTACCTCTTCAGCAGCCTTTGCATTGCCTGCATAATTAATAGCAACAGCAGCGCCCTCAGACGCAAGCTTGATTGCAATGGCACGGCCTATGCCGCGGGAACCGCCTGTAATAAGGGCAGACTTTCCATCTAAAAGCATATTAGCGAACCTCCTTGAAATAGTCAAGCGTTTTTTCCAGTGACTCAACATCTTCAACATTCAGGCTCTTGATGGCCTTGTCAATTCTGCGGTTAAAGCCACAGAGGGTCTTGCCAGGGCCAGCCTCCAGCAGGGTATCAGCACCAAATGCCTGCATCTGGGCTACGCAGTCCTCCCAAAGAACAGGGCTGGCTGCCTGTGCTACCAGAGCATTCTTAATCTCATCCGCATTGGTGAGAATATGAGCATTTACATTTGCTACTACAGGAATCTTGGCATCGGACATGGTAACCTTGTCCAGCTCTACTGCCAGCTTCTCAGCAGCAGGCTTCATGAGCGTGCTGTGGAATGGTGCACTTACTGGCAGGATAACTGCCTTCTTGGCACCAGCTGCCTTCAGCTCCTCTACTGCCTTCTCAACACCCAGGGTTGCACCGGCAATAACGGTCTGGCCAGGGCAGTTAAGGTTTACAGCCTGTACTGGGCTCTCGGAGTTGATGGACTCACAGATCTCAATGATCTCGTCGCGGTCAACACCGATGATGGCAGCCATGCCGCCTTCACCTACAGGAACTGCCTCCTGCATGAACTGGCCACGCTTGTGTACCAGTGCTACTGCATCCTGGAACTTCAGCACGCCGGCAGCTACCAGAGCGGAATACTCACCAAGGGAGTGACCACCGGTAATCTCCGGCTGAATGCCATTTTCCTTCAAAATCTCGTTGGCAATGCAGCTGATGGTAAGAATAGCAGGCTGAGTATTTGCAGTCAGCTTCAAATCATCCTCAGGACCCTCGAAGCACATATTCATAATGGAATAACCCAGTGCCTCATCAGCTTCCTTGAAGAGCTTCTTGGCCACATCATAGTGGTCGTAGAAGTCCTTGCCCATACCAACCTTCTGTGCACCCTGTCCAGGGAAAACAAAAGCAAGTTTACTCATTTTATATTCTCCATTTTTCAACTTCGTACTATATTACTTACATTACTTGGAAAAAGCCACTACTCTTTCCTTTACTGCTGCCAGACCGGAAACCAGCTCTTCCATAATAACAGCAACTGGCTTGATGTCCTCCATCATGCCGGAAATCTGGCCAATCATAACGGAACCATTGTCCACGTCACCCTTGTGGGTTGCCATGTTCAGGCGGCCTGCACCGAACTTCTCCAGCTCTTCAATGCTGGCCTGTCTTGCTTCCATCTCAGCATATTCACGGGTCATCTTGTTGCTGATAACACGAACAGGGTGACCAGTGGAACGGCCGGTAACAACAGTGGAACGGTCCTTTGCCTTCAATACCAGATTCTTGTAGTTTTCATGAGCGATACACTCCTCAGATACTACGAAACGGGTACCCATCTGAACACCGGAAGCACCCAGTGCAATGGCAGCAGTAATACCACGGGAATCACCAATACCGCCGGCAGCAATAACTGGTACATCAACAGCATCCACAACCTGTGGAACCAGAGCCATAGTGGTAATATCACCAATATGACCGCCGGACTCAGTGCCCTCAGCAATGACTGCATCAACACCGGAACGAACCAGACGCTTAGCCAGAGCTACAGAAGCAACTACAGGAATAACCTTGGTACCAACCTCTTTAAGGGCTGGCAGATATTCAGCAGGGTTGCCGGCACCAGTGGTAACTACAGCTACACGCTCGTCAACAACTACCTGCATAACCTCCTTAACGAAAGGAGACATGAGCATTATATTCACACCAAATGGCTTGTCAGTCCACTTCTTGGCCTTCTGAATCTCTGCTCTTAAGATATCCGGAGGCATGTGGCCTGCACCAATAATACCAAGACCGCCAGCGTTAGATACAGCAGAAGCCAGCTCAGCAGTACCTATCCAGGCCATACCACCCTGAAATATAGGGTACTTGATATTCAATAATTTACAAATTGGATTTTCCTCAAACATGTTAATCCTCCTTAGACCATCTGATTATGCATGATGCCCAGGTCAGGCCTGCGCCAAAACCAGACAGTGCTATTATATCGCCTTTTTTAAAGCGCTTCTCAGCAGCGGCCTCGGCCAATGCAATCGGTATACAAGCCGCTGACATATTTCCATATTTTGCGACGGTCAATATTACCTTATCCATAGGCATAGCCAATCGCTTGGCTGCGGACTGGATAATGCGGATATTGGCCTGATGAGGTACCAGCCAATCAATCTCTTCCTGAGGCATGTCAATCTTTTCAAGGGCATGCTTTACAGTATTGCCCATGGCCTTAACAGCGAATTTAAAGACTTCCTTGCCATTCATGTGAATGAGATTCAAACGCTGGTCAATGGTTTCCTTGCTCACCGGCAAACGGCTGCCGCTGGAAGGAATCTGAATTGCGTCACCGCCGGAGCCGTCACTGCCCAGATCAAAGCTAAGGATTCCATAGCCCTCTTCAACCTGTCCCAGTACTGCCGCCCCTGCACCGTCACCAAAGAGTACACAGGTGTTGCGGTCTTCCCAGTTAATATACTTGGAAAGGGTTTCTGCACCTACAACCAGTGCCTTCTTGTAAGCACCGTTTTCAATAAACTGAGCTGCCACACTGAGGCCATAGGCAAAGCCGGAGCATGCCGCTGACAAATCAAAGGCAGCCGCTTTCTTGGCCCCCAAACGGGTCTGAAGCATACAAGCTGTAGATGGAATAATTCTATCGGATGTAAGGGTACATACGATAATAAGGTCCAGCTCCTCAGGAGATACACCGGCATCCGCCAGGGCCTGCTCTGCTGCCTTCAAGGACAAATCAGAGGTTGCCTCATCATCGGCGGCTATGCGGCGTTCCTTAATACCAGTGCGTTCTGTGATCCACTCATCACTGGTATCAACAATCTTGGCCAAATCATCATTGGTCAGTATCTTTTCAGGAACGTAAAATCCTGTTCCCAGGATGCCTGCGTTAGTTTTCTTCGTTGTCATTCGCCAGCATCTCCTCCTTCTCTATGCTATCCCTAATACGGTCAACTACATTATGTTTAACATATTCGTTGGCAACATTAATTGCACTGCAAATTGACTTGGCATCGGAAGAACCATGGCATATTATACAGCAGCCATTAACACCAAGTAAAGGTGCTCCACCATACTCGGTAACATCAAGTCTTTTGCCCAGCTTCTTAAGGGCCGGCATAACCAGCACCGCACCCAGCTTGGCAAAGATACCGCCATTTTTGATGGCGTCCTTGATCAGTTCCAATAATGTTACTGCCAAACCCTCAGCAAATTTTAACACAATATTTCCAACAAATCCATCGCAAATTACAACATCTGCCATACCCGTTGGAATATCACGGCCTTCCACGTTTCCGATGAAGTTTATGGAGTTCATGCCCTTAAGCATCGGATAGGTGGCCTGAACCTTTTTGTTGCCCTTGGTCTCCTCTTCACCAACATTCAGGAGACCGACCTTTGGATTATCTATACCATATACATACTGGCTGTAGATGGAGCCCATGAGGGCCATCTCGGTCAAATCCTTCGGCTTGCTGTCCACGATGGCACCGGAATCCAAAAGAAGTACCAGACCATCCTTTGTAGGAAGCGGAGTAGCAATGGAAGGCTTGTCCACGCCCTTTATGGTACGGAGGAAAAGGGTTGCCGCTGTTGTGGCCGCCCCGGTACTGCCGGCTGACAGTACACCGTCACATTCACCAGTCTTGACAAGCTTAGTGGCTACCACCAGGCTGGAGTCCTTCTTCTTTCTCACTGCCTCCACCGGATGCTCGCCCATTTCGATAACCTCGGTAGTGTGATGAATACTCAGTCTGTCGAGGTTCTGAGCATTGTTTGCCTTAAGCTCGGCTTCTATCTGTTCCTGGTCACCTACCAGGACTATTTCACAGTCATATTTTTTAACGGCCTCAATTGCCCCCATGACTATCTGCTTTGGAGCGTAGTCTCCGCCCATTGCATCTACTGCAAGTTTCAATTTTGAGCCTCCTATTAACTCTCAGTCAACGAAACCACTATAAATTTGGCACGAAATACCTCTTCCTTGTCATTTCTGGTCTTGACCCAGACAAAGAATTTGTTGCTGCGCTGACGAATGATTTCTGCCTTGGCAACAAGCATCTCGCCCAACTTGACCGGCACCTTATGCTTGATATTTGCCACGCCAGTCAAGGCCATAGGAGCATTAATTACAGCCACCGCCAACGAGCTGGCCTGGGCAAATATATAATGTCCCTTGGCAATCTGATTTTTTGAAAACACCATTTCCTCGGTAATCTTCAAAAGGGAAATTCCGGAACGGCCTGGCTGCAAATCAATGAGCTCACCTACCAGGTCATCCTTTTCAATAGTGGTAACTTTTTCACGGGCCTCTTCTGCAACCTTGCGGATGCGCTCACGCACCTCTGGTATGCCCAGCTCCATGCGGTCCAGTCTGATAGTCTGGATACTTACCTCAAGGAGCTTGGCCAGTTCCTCATCTGTCAGAAAAGGCTTTTCGCTGACCTGACGCATTAAGAGTGTATGTCTTTCTTTCTTTTTTACCCGCGCCATTTTACTCACCTTTTAAAACAACATAATCATCATATCACAAAAAGGCATTTCATTCCAAACATTACAAATTGTCAGGTTAACAAATGAATTCATTCCTTTAAAAACACATCAATCCGTTTGGTAATCTGACACTTCATAACATAGGCCATACCTTGTGATCCGCAAAATTTAGTACCAAGTCCTACTAACTGCTTATGATTATATAAATTTTCTTTGCAAAAGGCAAGAAAAATATTATCAGCTACTAAATGTTTGAATTATATGTACAATTGGTTCAATGCTCACATTAAAAATGAGCAGGCCTTACAGCCTGCTCATTCAGCAGTCAATTATTCAGCTGCGGAAATAACTTCCTTGCCATCATAGTAACCACACTCTGTGCAAACATGATGAGGCATCTTTGGCTCGTGGCACTGTGGGCACTCTACGAAACCAGGAACCTCTAACTTCCAGTTGGCACGACGGGAATCACGACGAGCCTTAGACATTTTACGCTTTGGTACTGCCATTTCAGGATACACCTCCTTAACGAAACATTCACTAATGAATAGAATTATTTCTTAATCAATAATTGCTGCAATGCCGCCAGTCTTGGGTCAATAACAGTACGGTCACAGCCACAATCGCCATGATTGAGGTTTGCACCACACTTGAGGCACAGACCGCGACAATCAGCGTTGCATATATTATTTAACGGCTGGTCTGATAAGAGAACATCTCTGATCATCGGTGAAATATCCACCATATCGCCATCAAAATAATTCACATCTTGGTCATCTTCTGCATAACCCTGGCCCTTTTTCTGATATTCCTCGTCAAATTCATGCTCCTGCTGCTGAGAGGACTGCTCCAGACAGCGGTCACAGACAAATGACTTGGTACAGGAAATCCGGCCACTTACGCGATACCCCCGGCCAGTAGCCACGAACTCACCCTTTACGGTAATATCACCGTCAAAGGAATAATTTTCATGGATGGCATCTATCTCCTGAGCGTTGGTAACAAACTCAAAGGATACGGGAGAACCAAGGTTTTCATTGGCTTCAATTATATTGATCTTCATCATATAGACATCAACCTCATTTATTATAGCGACAGCCATATTGTTTGTCAAGAGAATTACCTTGACAAAATATCAATTTAAATTGCGGCTGGTTTATTAAAGGTTTTCCAGCATTTCCAGGGCTTTTGCTGCCACCTGGGCCTTGCCCACATTGACCATTTCACCGTTGCGGCGAACCTTCAGCTCCACGCTGTCCTCATCAACGGATTTTGGACCAACGGTGATGCGCAGAGGATAGCCGATAAGATCAGCATCCTTGAACTTGACGCCGGCACGATCCTTGCGGTCATCCAGAAGAACATCCACGCCCTTGGCCTTGAGCTCGTTGTAAATATCCTCGGCAATCTTAAGCTGCTCCTCATTCTTGCCGTTGATTGGAACCACAACCACCTCAAATGGTGCAATGGCCTTTGGCCAGATAATGCCATTTTCGTCGTTGTTCTGCTCAATGGCCGCAGCCATGGTACGGCTTACGCCAATACCGTAGCAGCCCATAACCAATGGCTTCTCCTTGCCGTTTTCATCAAGGAAGGTTGCATGTAAGGACTGGGAATACTTGGTACCCAGGGTGAATACCTGTCCAGCCTCGATACCACGGGTCATCTTTACAGGTGCGCCGCAATGAGGGCAGGCATCCCCTTCCTTAATCATGCGGATATCAGCTACAATAACATCCTTGAAATCCCGCTTCGGATTTACATTAATGTAGTGCATATCCTTCTCGTTGGCACCGGCACAGGCGTTGTACATTTCCATAACAGTAGCATCCACTACTACCTTGGTGCCTTCCTTAAGGCCGATTGGGCTCATGAAGCCAGGCACACCGCCGGCTGCCACAATGGCCTCATCAGCTGCCATATGAAGCTCAATGGCATCCTCAAAGAGATTTACTACCTTAACATCATTTACATCATGGTCCCCACGGACGAAGGCCAAAATCAGCTCATCCTTGTCGCTCTGGAAGGCAACTGCCTTGATGGTCTTATCCAATGGCAGCTTCAGGCACTCTGCCACCAGCTCAATGGTGTGGGCATCCGGAGTGGAAACCTTCTCCAAAGCCTTCATTTCCTCCTCAGGAGCCTTAATAACTGTCAGCTCAGCCTTTTCGTCGGAAGCGGCATAATCACACTTGGTACAGTATGCGATATTGGACTCACCGGCATCTGCCAAAACGGTAAACTCATGGGAATGACCGCCACCGATGGCACCGTTATCAGCCTCTACAGGACGGAATTCCAGGCCCATGCGGCTGAAGATGCGGGTGTAGGCATCATACATAATCTTGTAGGACTCGTTCATGCCCTCCTCATCCTTGTCGAAGGAATAGAGGTCCTTCATGATGAACTCACGGCCACGCATGAGGCCGAAACGAGGGCGAATCTCGTCACGATACTTGTTCTGAATCTGATACAGCATGAGAGGCAGCTGCTTGTAGGAACGCACCTCATCACGGATCAGGGTTGTAACCATTTCTTCATGGGTAGGACCAAGACAGAATTCGCGGCCATGACGGTCAGATACTCTGAACATCTCATCACCATATACAGACCAACGGCCGGTTTCCTTCCAAATTTCGGACGGCTGAACAATCGGCATGGCGATTTCCTGGCCGCCTGCCTCATCCATTTCCTCCCGGATAATCTGCATAATCTTTTTCAGAGTTTTCCAGGCCAATGGCATATAGGTGTACAAGCCGCCGGCTGCCTTTCTGATCATGCCGGCTCTCAGCATAAGCTGATGGCTTTTTACCTCCGCCTCGGCTGGTGTTTCTCTCAATGTTGGTGCATAAAGTCTAGTTGCGCGCACTATCTTAATCCTCCTGTAAAATCTTATCTATTTCCTTGAATAATTCCTCAACCAGTTCAGTTTCCTTCACCTTGCGGATTATTTCCCCTTTTCTGAATACAAGGCCTTCACCGTTGCCGCCGGCAATGCCCACATCAGCCCCCTTGGCTTCACCCGGGCCATTTACCACACAGCCCATTACGGCCACGGAAATCGGCTTTTTGATATCCTCCAGACGCTTTTCCACTTCCTCGGCAATTCCGGCCAGATCAATGCTGGTTCTGCCGCAGGTCGGACAGGAAATCAGGGTCGGGCCATATTCACGCATACCCAGAGATTTCAGAATCTCATTGGCCACCTTAACCTCCACCACCGGGTCACCAGTGAGGGAAATGCGGAAGGTGTCACCAATACCCTGAGCCAGAAGGGCGCCAATGCCCACGGCGGATTTTATCATGCCGGTGCGGGCGGTTCCCGCCTCAGTAATGCCCAAATGCAGCGGATAATCCACGGTTTTGGACATAAGCTGATAGGCCTCCAGGGTCAGCGGAACATCATGGGCCTTCAAGGAAATCTTCATATCGTGGAAATCCTGGGCCTCCAAAATACGCACATGCTCCATGGCTGATTCCACCAGAGCCTCTGCCGTAATTCCACCATACTTGGCCAGCAGCTTCTTGTCCAAGGAACCGGCATTAACGCCGATGCGGATTGGAATGTTATGCTTTTTGGCCTCGGTTACCACTGCCTTGACATTGGCCTCGCCGCCAATATTGCCGGGATTGAGGCGCAAAGCGGAAATCCCCTGATTAATGGCTTCCAATGCCAAGCGGTAATCAAAGTGAATATCCGCCACCAAAGGCACATTTACCTTCTTAATAATATTGCCAAGATTAAGGGCAGCATCCATATCGGGCACTGCCAGACGAACGATATCACAGCCTGCGGCCTGAAGGGCATTAATCTGGGCTACAGTGGCTTCAGTGTCTGTGGTTTTGGTATTGGTCATGGACTGAACAGATATAGGGGCACCGCCGCCAATGGCAACATTGCCAATATGTATCTGTCTTGTTTCTTTACGCTTTATCACTGGGCACCCCTCCATTATCTGGTTATATCATTGAATGTAGCAAAAATCATCAGGCTTATGAGCAGTACCACACCCACAGTCTGGATGTAATACATGGCCTGCTTGCTCATCTGCTTGCCACGCACAGCCTCAATGCAGAGGGTCACAAAGTGACCGCCGTCCAGGGCCGGAACCGGCAACAGATTTACAATGCCAAGGTTAAGGCTCAAGAAGGCAGCAAAATTCAACAGCGGAATAAAGCCGTGCTGAGCCACCTCACCGGCCATCTGGGCCACACCGATTGGACCAGACAGCTCCGATGACGCCCCCTCCTGGGTAAAGAGCATTACCAGTGCTCCCAGCATACTCTTGAAAATACTCCAGGTCTTATCCACTGACAGATAGGCAGCCTCCAACGGATTAACGCTCTCGGTGACAAGGGTACCCTGAATGCCGATGACCACCCGCTTGGTGGCTTCATCCTCCATAGGAATTACAGTGGTGGCCTTTGTCTCATCGCCACGCTGGTAGGTTACCTCATAAGGCTTGCCGGCACCATCACTTATCAATGCAGAAATATCCTTCCACTCAGCTACCGGCTGGCCATTGATGGTAAGGATTTTGTCTCCCGATGCCAAGCCAGCAGACTGGGCAGGTGCCCCGGCAATTACATCCCCAACCACAGGCTCCGTGTTGGGGGTCTGAACACCGGTAAAGGCAAAAATCAAAAAGAACAGTACCAATGGCAGAACGAAGTTCATAAAGGAACCGGCCAATATTACAATCATCCGCGCCCAAACAGGACGTCTGTAATAAGCCCGCTCCCCTGCATCATTTTCATCCTCATCAAAATCCATGCCGGCAATGCGGTTAAAGCCTCCCAAAGGAATGGCCCGCAGGGCATACTTGGTTTCCCCCTTCTGCCAGTTCAGCAGTGTCGGTCCAAAGCCAATGGCAAATTCATCCACCCGCATGCCAGTCATTTTGGCAGTAACAAAATGTCCCCACTCATGAACCAGCACCAAAAGGCCAAATACAAATACCGCAGATACTATAGTCAATAACATAATGTTTTCTCCCTTTATTTAGACAGTTCCTGACGGGTAATCTCCCGGGCCCACCTGTCAGCCTCCAAAAGCTGCTCCAGAGTTGGGTTATACTGAACCTCAGCCTTGTTCATGGCATTTTCGATTAAATCGTATATCTTCAGGAAACCGGCCTGTCCCTTCAAAAAGGCCTCAACCGCCACCTCATTGGCAGCATTCATGACACATGGCATGGTACCGCCGGTTTTGCCCGCCTCAAAGGCCAGCTTGAGGCCACGGAAGGTATCCATATCCGGCTTTTCGAAGGTCAGCTGGGCCAGCTCATAAAAATCTACCCGCGGGAATCTGGACTCCACTCTTTCAGGATAAGTCAATGCGTACTGAATAGGCAGACGCATATCAGTGCACCCCAGCTGCG
Organism: Anaerovibrio sp. JC8; assembly: GCF_002100115.1. GTDB lineage: Bacteria > Bacillota > Negativicutes > Selenomonadales > Selenomonadaceae > Anaerovibrio. The sequence continues at coordinate 63,927 of NZ_ANBM01000001.1, forward strand.
CCATTACAGTGCCGTCACGATACTGCACCATGGAATGAACGATACTCTGAGGGTGTACCACCACCTGAATCTGATCGTAGGTCACACCATAGAGCCACTTGGCTTCAATAACCTCAAGGCCCTTGTTGACCAGAGAAGCGGAATCCACCGTAATCTTCTGCCCCATATTCCAGGTTGGATGAGCCAGCACATCAGATTTTGTAACCTCTGTAAGCTCACTGGCCTTCCTGCCCCTGAAGGGGCCACCGGAAGCAGTCAGAATAAGCTTTTCCACTGCATTTCTGTCCTGTCCCTGCAGGCACTGGAAGAGAGCACAATGCTCACTGTCCACCGGCAAAATGGCACAGCCCATTTCCTTGGCCTTGGCCATTACCAGCTCACCGGCCACCACAAGAGTCTCCTTGTTGGCAAGGGCAATGTCCTTCTTTGCTTCCAAGGCTGCCATGGTAGGCTCCAGACCGGCAAAGCCCATGAGAGAGGTAACTACTGTGTCTGCCTCCGGGAACACCGCTGCCTCGATAACAGCCTCACGGCCACCCTTTATAACAGTCCTGCCGGAATAACGGCTCTTTAACCGCTCTGCTGCTTCCTTATCGGACAATACAGCCATTTCCGGCTTAAATTCATTAATCTGCTTTTCCAGCAGCTCATCACTGCGATTGGCTACCAGCACAGATACATGAAACAACTCAGGATTATCACGAACCACATCCAGGGTCTGGGTACCAATGGAACCGGTTGACCCTAAAACAACTAAATTTTTCATGTCACATACTCCTTAAAATATACTTAAAGAGAAATAGGCAATAAAGCATTTTGCTTTACTGCCAATTTATACCCATCAACAAAAACTGCGGCAGCTCAGCCGGCAATCCTTGCACAATACAGAAAATAATATACAAAGGGAACTGTATAGATTACACTGTCAAATCTGTCCCAGATACCACCATGGCCGGGAATGACATTGCCGGAATCCTTAATGCCCGTGTAACGCTTAACCACAGATTCAACCAAATCCCCAAGGGTTGCCACAACGCAGATGAAAAAGCCCAGAACGGCCATTACAACCACATCAAAGCCGAAAAAGACTCCAAGACCGGCCACGGAAGCGGTAGTACCAACAAGGCCTCCAATAAAGCCCTCTATGGTCTTCTTGGGACTGATCTTCTCACAGAGCTTGTGCTTTCCCAAAAAGCAGCCTGCAAAGTAAGCGAAGGTATCACTGGCCCAGGTGCCAATCAGGGCCACCCAAACCAGGGCACAGCCCAGCTGGAAATCACCAAGGCTGGTGGCAATATAGGCTTCCTCACCAATGAAGCGAAGCATTACCAGATGAACAAAGGACAAGCCTATATAGAAAACGCCTGCCACTGAAATAACAGCAGACAAAACATCGAATTTATCGTGATTCAAAACTGTGAGCAGCATAATCACAAGTGCTGAAAGCATTGCCGCACCGACAAGCATACCAGTGCTGCCCAAGAAGCCGCCGGCCCACATAATGGAAATCATTACCATACCGGTTACCAGTGTAGGCTTGTAGCCCTTCTGCTGAAAGGCATTGCAATACTCATACCAGGCACCAAAGGCCAGCAGCAGTACTGCCCCCGCAAACACCGTTCCACCATTCTGGATGACCAGTGCCGCCAGTATTATGCCAATGATTCCGGTAATTATTCTAGTAAGCATTCCTTAGTTTCCTCATTTCTTTTTACTAAGACCGCCGAATCTTCTGTCTCTCTGGGAGAAGTCCAGCAAGGCCTTATAAAATTCAGCCTTTGTAAAATCAGGCCAGTTGGTATCTGTAAACCACAGCTCAGCATAGGCCGTCTGCCAGATAAGGAAGTTGCTGAGACGCATGTCACCACTGGTCCGGATTACCAGATCCACCGGTGATACTCCCGCAGTATCCAGACGCTCCTCTATCATGCTCACGTCTATGTCATCCGGAGCAACATTCCCCGCCTGAACCTCCTTGGCCAAGGACTGCATAACTCTGAGCATTTCATCCTGACCGCCGTAATTAACGGCAACATTGAACTTTACGCCTGTATTATTGGCGGTACGCCTGCACGCATTGTCAAACTGTTCCTGAAGATATGGAGAGAAGCCGTCCAATCTGCCAATAAATTTTATGCGGATTCCCAGCTCATCCATTTCATCCAGTTCCCTTGCCAGGGAATCAGCAAACAGCTTCATCAAAAACTCAACCTCAGCGGTAGGACGCTTCCAATTCTCCGTGGAAAAGGCATATACCGTGAAAGCCTCGATTTTCAAATCTACTGCCGCACGCAAAATGGTTTTCAGGGTCTTAACACCTGAAGCATGGCCGGCTGAACGGACCATACCCTGGCCACTTGCCCAGCGTCCGTTGCCATCCATGATTACGGCAACATGCTTTGGCAATCTGTCTCTATCTATAAGAGCAAGAATTTCTTCCTCTGTTTTTGCATTTTTATTGGAGCTGTTCTTTTTTCCAAATATTTTTTTTAACATAGCAATACTCCTAATCAAAGAAAAGAAGCCCCTCAAAATTACTTATTGAGGGGCCTTTGACACTTTTATCCGTCACTTGCGGCGGCCGCGTGTCTTATTCAGGAGCAACAATTGCACCTACAGGGCAGCCTGCTGCACAAGCACCGCACTCAACGCAAACATCTGCATTGATCTCGTACTTGCCGTCGCCCTCAGAAATTGCCTCTACAGGGCAGGTGCCTGCACAAGTACCACAAGAAATACAACCGTCTTCAATCTTGTAAGCCATTACTAGAAACCTCCTTCAGCAGCCTAGCTGCTATTCCAATGTCTAACGTGCCATCAGGAAGCTGTCGCTGCCTAATGACATAATACCCTTCAGGCTCAAGCTTAAAAAAGTCCTTAGTCGGTCGGGTTACCGTTACATTATACATTATATGGGCATCATTAAGCAAGGTTTTAGCTAAATGCCAAGGCCTGCCTACAACATCAATTTCCATATTATACTTCCATTATTTCTTTTTCTTTTGCTTCCTTCAGAGTGTCCACATTCTTGATGAAGCCATCAACGATCTTCTGGAACTTCTCCTGGCCCTTCTTGGACTCGTCCTCAGTGATTTCCTTGTCCTTTTCCAGCTTCTTGATATGCTCGTTGGCATCACGGCGGATATTGCGGATAGCCACCTTGGCCTCCTCTGCCTTCTTGCTGACAGTCTTAACCAGCTCCTTGCGGCGCTCCTGGGTAAGCTGTGGAATGGACAGACGGATTGCAGTACCATCGGAGTTAGGGGACAGGCCCAACTCAGACTTCATGATAGCCTTCTCAATCTCGTGGAGCATGGTCTTTTCCCAAGGCTGAATCATAATCATGCGGGCCTCCGGAACAGAAACCTTTGCCACCTGGTTAACAGGAGTTGGGGTACCGTAGTAGTCTACCATTACCTTATCCAAAAGGGAAGGAGTAGCACGTCCGGCACGGAGAGAACCAAACTCTCTCTTGAGAGCATCAATGGACTTGTTCAGGCGTTCTTCACTGGAAGATATAATGTCGTTAATCATGATTATTTGCCTCCTACTGTAGTACCAATATCTTCACCGATAGCTGCACGGTAAATATTTTCAAAATCATCAATCTTGAATACAACCAATGGAATATCATTGTCCATGCAAAGACTGGTGGCAGTGGAATCCATAACACTCAGGCTGCGGAGCAGAATCTCCTTGTAGCTGATATTGTCAAACTTCTTGGCATCATCATTCTGGTTAGGGTCCTTATCGTAGATACCCTCGGTACCCTTCTTGCCCATGAGAATAACATCTGCCTCAATCTCAGCGGCTCTGAGTGCTGCGGTAGTATCAGTGGAGAAATATGGGTTACCGGTGCCGGCACCAAAGATTACCACACGGCCCTTTTCCATATGACGGGTGGCCTTACGGCGAATGTAAGGCTCTGCCACCTGACGCATCTCAATGGCAGTCTGTACCCGTGCAGGAACATCCTGCTGCTCCAGGGCATCCTGAATAGCCAATGCATTAATAACAGTAGCCAGCATACCCATGTAGTCAGCCTGGGCACGGTCCATGCCCTTGGCGCTGCCAGCCAGACCTCTCCAGATGTTGCCACCGCCCACAACGATAGCCACATCAATGCCCGCATCATGAACGCGCTTTATCTGCTTTCCGATAGCTTCAACCACAACAGGATTAATACCGAATCCCTGGTCTCCTGCCAAAGACTCACCACTAAGCTTAAGTAGAACGCGCTTGTATTTTCCCACTGCAACAACCTCCAAATTTGAGAATAACTAATTTTTTGTATATTTTAACTTTCAAAAACAATATTTACCATTTATATCTTAAAGAAAAGGGACCGCATGTGCAAGTCCCTTTTTCTATGAGAATCAATTATTTAATTACTTAATCTGAGCTGCAACCTCTGCTGCGAAGTCCTCATTCTTCTTCTCAAGGCCCTCACCCATCTCAAAGCGGGTGAAGCGGAGAACCTTAACATCACCAAGGATGTCCTGAATGGTCTCATGGTCGGAAGACTTGAAGAACTCCTGCTCAACAAGGCAAATCTCTTTATAGGTTTTGTTAAGACGGCCTTCAACCATCTTGTCAACGATGTTCTCAGGCTTGCCCTCTTCCAGAGCCTGTGCACGAAGAACTGCACGCTCATGGTCGAGATACTCAGGATCAACGCCACTGCGGTCAATACTCTGTGGCTTCTGAGCAGTAATCTGAAGAGCGATATCCTGTGCCAGCTCATCGCTGCCGCCGGAAAGCTCAACTACTACACCGATCTTGCCACCCATGTGAATGTAGGTAGCCAGCTTCTTGTCGGAAGTGTATACAACGAAACGACGGAGGGAGAGCTTCTCACCGATGGAAGCAACAGCCTCGGTCATGGTATCAGCAACGGTCTTGCCATCCAGCATGGAAGCGTTGAGAGCATCAATATCAGCAGGCTTGGTAGCAATGATGTGCTCTGCAATCTTCTTTACCAGCTCCTTGAAGTTGTCGTTCTTTGCAACGAAGTCAGTCTCGGAGTTAACCTCTACCAGACATGCAGTGTTGGAAGCAGCATCATAAGCAGCAGCAACAACACCCTCGGAAGCAATACGGCCAGCCTTCTTGGCAGCCTTGGAAATGCCCTTCTCACGGAGATAATCGATAGCCTTGTCCTTGTCGCCATCGCACTCAACGAGAGCCTTCTTGCAGTCCATCATACCAGCGCCGGTAATTTCGCGCAGTTCCTTAACTAATGCAGCAGTAATCTGTGCCATTGTTTATTTCCCCCTATTAACTCGGTTTTTTATCGAAAAAATAAGGGATAAGGGATATCCCCTTACCCCTTTTAAGGTTTTATATTACTCAGCTTCCTCAGCTGGAGCCTCAGCAGCCTCGCCCTGACGGCCCTCGATAACAGCGTCTGCAATCTTGCCGGTAATGAGCTTTACTGCACGGATAGCATCATCGTTACCAGGAATTGGGAAATCAATCTCATCTGGATCGCAGTTGGTATCGATAATAGCAACGATAGGAATGTTCAGCTTGTGAGCCTCAGCTACAGCGATTCTTTCCTTGCGTGGGTCAACGATGAACAGAGCACCTGGGAGCTCCTTCATCTCCTTGATACCGCCGAGATACTTCTCGAGCTTCTCCATCTCATGCTTCAGGCCCTGTACTTCCTTCTTGGTGAGAACCTCGAAAGTACCGTCCTCAGCCATAGCCTCAAGCTCCTTCAGACGCTTAACGCGGGTCTGGATGGTCTTGAAGTTGGTGAGCATGCCGCCCAACCAACGCTCGTTAACGAAGTACTGGTCAGCCTTGATAGCCTCTTCCTTAATAGCTTCCTGAGCCTGCTTCTTGGTACCAACGAACAGAACGGACTTGCCCTCCTCAGCTACGCTGCGAACGAAGTTGTAAGCCTCTTCTGCCTTCTTAACGGTCTTCTGAAGGTCAATGATGTAGATACCATTGCGCTCGGTGAAGATGTACTTAGCCATCTTAGGGTTCCATCTTCTGGTCTGATGTCCGAAATGAACACCAGCTTCTAATAACTGTTTCATAGAAACAACTGCCATAGTGGTGCACCTCCTGTTTTTATTTCCTCCGCCAGCCTCATCCGTTTAAACCACCACTTTGGGCACAGGTTAAACGTCCTCTGGCGTGCGTTTTCTAATTACACCGTGAAATACTATACCATATAGAATTATAGAATGCAACTATAATTTTATCTTTGTGTGAGAATATAACTGCCCGGGGATATTTCCCGTGAAGCCTCTATGGTCACCTCTGCCCCGAAATCCTCCATGAGCCTTCTGAAGCTGTCCATGGCCTTGATTTCATTGGCGGCCTGAGGATGAAGCTGAAGCAGATACCCATTGGCAGCATGCTTTTTGGCTTCCACCCGCCGAATGTTGCGGCTGATTTTCACAGCCAGGGTTTCCGGTGACAGGACCCTGCCGGTGCCCTCACAGACCGGACACTGGCAATAGAGCAGGCTTTCCAGATTTTTGCGGGATTTTCTTCTGGTAATTTCCACCAGACCAAGGGAGGTGATATCCACAATATTGGTTTTTGACCGATCCCCCTGGGCCAGCTGGCGCATTCTTTCCAGCAGTCTTTCGTTCTGCTCCGGACTGTCCATATCAATAAAATCCACCAATATAATGCCGCCCATATCCCGCAGGCGAAGCTGACGCATTATCTCATCCGCCGCTTCAATATTCAGCTTATAAACCGTGTCAGCGAGGTTCATATCACCTACAAAGCTGCCGGTATTCACATCAATCACCGTCATGGCCTCGGTCTTGTCAATAACCAAAAAGCCCCCGGATTCCAGCTCCACAGTGCGGCCGTTCAGCTTCTCCATGGCCTCGGTAATGCCATTATCCTTGAAGATATTGCGGCCTTCATAAAGCTCAATGCGGGACAGCATATCCGGTGCAGTGGCCTTTATCAAATCGCAGACCCGCTTATACATCCTTGGATTATCTATAACCATTTTGTCCACATCATCCGTGAGATAATCCCGGACAATGCGAATCACCAGATCTGCATCACGGTAAAGCAGTGCGCTGGTGGCAGAGAGCTTGGCCTTGGCCAGTATCTCATCCCATATTTTCATGAGATAACGGATATCCTTGACGATATTTTCCGCCGGCTGGCCCTGGGCCGCTGTGCGGATAATACAGCCCATGTTCTTTGGCACCTCGGCCCGGACAATGTCGTGAAGCCGCTGCCGCTCCCCATCGTCCTCTATACGATGGGAGGTGCCAATATAGGCGGAATTTGGCATCAATACCACATGACGGCCGGGGATGGACAGATGCATGGTAGCCCGCGGACCCTTGGTGCCCACCTCGTCCTTTATAATCTGAACGATGACATTCTGGCCAACGGTGATATTTTCACGGGGAGAATTTGCCTGGGCCTTTGATGCAATTTTGCCATTGCCCACATATAAAAAGGCATTCTTGGGCTGGCCAATATCCACAAATGAGGCCTGCATGCCCTTAAGGACATTCTGCACCTGGCCTTTATATATGTTGCCTACCAGATGGGCATGCTCCGGCCGTTCCAGCTCCAGCATGGCTAACTGGCCGTCTTCCACCACTGCCATCCGGGTCTCTTCCGGCATAACATTTACATATATTGTTTTCATGGCAAATCCTCCTTTCTATAAAAATTGACATACAAAGTTACTATACTAAATCAATAAGGTCCTTGCCCTGGCCCATGAGCTTGCTGCGGTTGATCAGTGCCCGGCCCAAGGCCACTGGCAAGCCATATTCATTATGTAACAGCTCCAGTATTTCCGCTGGCTTGATACTGCCGGTCTGGGTAATGGAAATATTCATGGTCAGCTTCACCCAGTCCCCGCTCATGCCAATCTTAACTGGCTCAATCATATACTGCTTAACTTCAATATCCCTGGTCTTTTTAGGGGTAACACGATGGTAATTGACCTCTGGTTCCTTATTATAGGCCTCCACTGCCTTCACCGCTTCATCCCAGTCACCAGTCAGGGGAGCCATCACCTCGTATATCCCCTGCTCCACCTCTGCCATAAGGGCCTTATGTTTTTTCCCCTCACAAGGCTTTGGTTCCTTCACGGGCTTCAGCTTAATAAGTCTTATTCCCGGAGGCAGGGCTGCAGACAGCTTGTCAAAAATCTCCGGCTGACAAAGAGGCTTGGTCAGCTCAAAATCCATGTATTCCGAATCTGAGGTTACCCCCAAGGATAATGGTGATGCAAAGGACATTTTCAAATGAGGATTGAAGCCCTCGGAATAAGCCGCTGGCAGCTTGGCCCGACGAATAGCCCGCTCCATAACGCCAGCATAATCCAAATGGGAAATATATCTTATTTCATCACCCTTGGTTAACTGGGCACGATACTTATACATTGGCCTTCACCTCCCCTTCCTTCCGCTTCCAGTCCACAATATCCACCTTAAGGGATGGACACACACCACAGCCGGAGCACTTGCCACGGCGGCAATCCTCAGTGAGCTGTTCTGCTATGGCCTTATCCCACTCACGCTTAAGGAATTCCTTGGAAACACCTGGGGTGGTATGCTCCCATGGCAACGGCTCATCAAAATCACGAATCCGCTGGCTGTATTCCTTCATATCAATGCCACATTTTCTGAAAGCTTCATGCCAAACATCTTCCTTAAAGAGATCAGTCCAGCCATCAAACTTGGCCCCATCCTTCCAGGCCTGATAAATCACCTGGGAAATACGGCGGTCTCCACGGGAAATAGCACCTTCAAGGACGCTGACTCTGGCATCATGATAATGGAACTTTACAGCTCTTTCCGTAATGCTGTCCTTCAAAAGACGCTGACGGCGCTCAAACTCATCCTTTGGCAGCTGGCCAAACCACTGGAAAGGAGTATGGGGCTTTGGTACAAAGCAGGATACGCTGATAGTTACAGTAACGCCCCACTTGCCCTTAACCTCCTTGTACTTTCTGGCTACTTTCTCCGCCAGTCTGGCGATACCCACAATATCCTCATCAGTTTCTGTAGGCAGTCCCATCATGAAATACAGCTTCACCTGCTTCCAGCCCTGTTTAAAGGCCGCTTCCACAGCAGTCATAAGATTTTCCTCGGTAACGCCCTTATTTATAACATCACGAAGGCGCTGGGTTCCCGCCTCAGGAGCGAAAGTAAGACCGCTTTTACGCACCTGCTGCATCTTGTGGGCCAAATCAATGGAAAAGCTGTCTATACGCAGGGATGGCAGGGAAAAGCTAACCTTCTCCCCCTCAAAATCAGAGAACAAATCATCCACCAGCTCCCCAAGACAGGAATAATCTGCAGAACTGAGGGATGTAAGGGACATTTCGTTGTAGCCGGAGGAATCCACCAGCTTACGGGCCAGTCCCCGGAGATATTCGCGGCTTCTTTCGCGGATAGGACGATAGGAAGTGCCCGCCTGGCAGAAACGGCACCCACGGGTACAGCCACGGAACAGCTCCAGCATAATTCTGTCATGAACTATGCCAATATATGGCATTACAGGCTTTTCCACGAAATGAACACTGTCCAGATCCTTAATAACCCGCTTGTAAATCTTGTCTCTTGCCTCTGGCTCCTTTGGCTCTATAGAAGCAAAATACCCTTTGTCGTTATATTTAACCTCATAAAAAGAAGGCACATAAATACCTTCCAGCTTAGCAGCTTCCTTTAAAAAGCCCTTTCTGCCCCCTGGCTTGCCGTCCTTTTTCCATTTCACAAAGGCCTCAGCCACTTCGGAGATAACCTCTTCTCCTTCTCCCAAAACGAAGAAATCAAAGAAATCGGCAATAGGCTCCGTATTGTAAACGGTAGGGCCACCGCCAAGAATAAATGGGGCATCCTCATTGCGGTCCTTGGCCCAAATAGGAATCCCGGCCAAATCCAGCATATTGAGAACATTGGAATATATCATCTCATACTGGAGGGTAAAGCCCAGAAAATCAAATTTCTTGATTTCAGTAAAGCTCTCCAAAGAAAATAAAGGTATGCTTCTGTCCCGCATGATTGCTTCCATGTCGGTCCAAGGAGCATACACTCTTTCACAGGCAGTATCCTGACGGTTATTCAGCACCTCATAAAGAATTTTCAGCCCGAGGTTGGACATGCCCACCTCGTAGGTATCGGCCATGGCCAGGGCGAAGTGGCAATCCACCTCGTCCCAGTCCTTATGCACGGCATTTAATTCATGACCTGTATAGCGGGCAGGCTTTTCAACAGCCTGCAGGATTTCAGGTTCTAATTTAATCATTGCTCAAGCTCCTCTATATAATTACAAAAACAGAAACCATCATGTTAGAACTGGAGTTTTTGGTTTCTCAGATAAATATTAAGTAAAATGGCCACGGCGAACATATTGGTGGTAAGGGCACTGACGCCATAGCTCATAAATGGCAGTGGAATACCGGTTACTGGCATAATCCCCGCAGTCATGCCCACATTGACCAGCACATGGAAGGCCAGCATGGAGGTAATCCCCACAGCCAACAGCATACCAAAGGTATCCTGGGCCTGCTGGGCGATCTTGATACCCCGCCACAGCACCACGAGATATAAAAGAAGCAATATGGTGGCTCCCACAAAGCCCAGCTCCTCGCCCACTACAGCGAAAATAAAGTCAGTGTGGTTCTCCGGCAAAAAGTTCAGCTGACTCTGGGTCCCTGCAAAGAGGCCCTTGCCGAACAGCATTCCGGAGCCTATGGCAATTTTCGACTGAATAATATGATATCCGGAGCCCAATGGGTCCACATTAGGGTCCATAAACACCATGATACGCATTTTTTGGTATTCCTTCAGCACAAAATGCCATATCAAGGGCGCACAGGCCGCCGCTGCTCCAAACATCCAGGCCAGCAGCTTCAAATTGGCCCCACAGGCAAAAATCATGCCAATGAAAATAGCCATAAATACCAGGGAGGTCCCCAAATCCGGCTGCTTCAGCACCAATAAAAAGGGCAGCCCTACATAGCCGGCCAAGGGCAACAAATCAGACCATTTGTTGATTTGCCCAATTTTGTCCTGAAATACGGAAGCCATGCAGATAATCATGATTATCTTGGAAAACTCCGACGGCTGAATGGATATTGGCCCCAACTGAATCCACCGCTGGGCACCAAGAGCAGACTGACCCAAAAACATTACGGCCAGCAGCATGATTATATTGAAGATGTATAGCTTCTTGCCATAAGCCTGCAGCATCTTGTAATCAAAATTCATAAAGAATATCACAACACCCACATTCAAAAGGGTAAAAATGCCCTGTCGCACCACATACCAGTATCTGTCCTCCGATGGGGTATTTATATGAGTGGCGCTGCCGATGGTTATAAGGCTCATGATAATAATGCCGGCTACAGCGGCAATCAGCTCCACATCTATTTTTCTAAGTTTTTTATTTAAAATCAAGGGACTTGCCTCCAAATTTAAATTCTAGTATAGCTTATATATGTTATCACGAACTATGGGAAAGAACAACTGAATATAGCAAAAAAATACAGTGACACCCCATAAAAGGTATCACTGTATTTTAAAATGCTTTTAGAAGGAATAATTAAGGGATACTCCGCCCTTGATACCCTGTTTCTTCCCGGCATAAGCGGTAAGATTCAGATCCACATTCCAAGGGGATTTTTCACTAGGTACAAGGGATGTTCCGATTTCAAGGCGTACACTGCCGCCGCTGGTGTCAGCGCCGCGAATGGCCAGCCCGTTTACTGTACCTGTGGCCTTGCCGTCAAATTCATGCTCATAGGACAAATCGCCATAGAAGTCCCATCTGCTTCCCTTAATTGTATAACGGGCACCCAAGCGGAAAATCTGACTGTTTACAGCATCCAGATTGTAATTGTCCCCATTAACATTAAAGTCCATGGAATTCTTACGGTTGTAGAAATACTTGCCATAAACATCCACCAGATTGCCACCGGCCACAGTGGTCTCCTTGCCTACACCAATATGGAAACCATAATAATTGGTGCGCTGGTCATAGCTATATGCCTGTACATTGTCCCGAAGGAGATTCTTGGCATCATCATGAAGGCTGCCGGCTCTTACACTGCCTTCCACATAGAGGCCCTTATTTGAGGTCCATTTACCCAAAAGACCGCCGCCAGTATAATCCAGGGAACCGTCCCCACGCTGGCCGTTATCATTGAATGTGGAATAACTTCCTCTACCATGCTCAACGAAAGCACCATATTCAAAGGTGGATTTCTTCTGAACATTCTTGTGGCCCAATGCCAAAATAGCATTCCATGTATTTACATTGACATGGCTGCCGGTTTCCTGTCTGAGGGAGCTGCCACCAATCTTTGCATAGGTGGAAATACCATCCTTGCCAATATTTTCCTTGCGGGCCAGACCCTCAGTGGCAGAGTTAATGAAATCATTGCCTGCGGTGAGGGCTACAATACCAGCCTCTCCGGCCACCACTGTGTTATGGGTCTGCTCAGAGGCAGAAATGCTGTCAACAGTGTAAATAATATTGCCTTCGGCATCCTTTGAAACCACACCCACGCCCTCTGCTGCAGTGCCAAGGGTGTACTTGGATTTTTCTTCCACCTTGGTAGCCTTATTGGCTGCTGTCACCTTGTTCTGGTCAAGGAGGGTCATAGTATCACCCTTGCTAAGGGTCTTTACTCCTGTAAAGGCCACCTGGGTTGCCCCCACTGTAGTATTTGACAAATTGCTTGCTGTACCATCAGAGATGGTCAAAGCTGCCTTGCTGGTATCCCAAGGAGCAACTGAGAAATTAAGGGTCTCAAAATTAGAGACATTCTTCATGCTCTGGCCACCGCCTGTCCAGGCAGTTGGTGTTCCATTCAGCATATAGCCAATATTCAACAGATTGCCGGTGAATTCCTGATTGCCACCAAGTAAATTGGTGCTGGAAACATCCGCATCACTGTAGAGATATACGCTGTTATTCTTGGTGGAGCTGTTGCTGTAACCGCCGTATACTCCGCCATCAATGGTTACGCCCAATGTGGTGGAATAGAAGGTCTTGCCCTCTACCTTGCCGCCACCTAAATATACACTGTTGCCATCAGCAGTATTGCCGGCATAACCGCCGATAACACTGCCATTTACAGTACCGCCATTTATGGTAATGGAGTTACCAGTAGCAGTATTATCTGCAAAGCCGCCAATAGCATGCTCCTGTACAGTACCGTTGGAAAGAGTAACATTATTGTTCAGAGCCTCGGCACAGCCACCGCCGATAATACCCAAAACAGAGCCGTCCTCAAAGTTTACCTTGTCGTTGGCAGAGCGGGTCTTACTCTTGCCGCCGTAGAGATAATCCCTAATATTGGCCTTCTTAATGGTTACAGTATTGCCAGAGGCTGTTCCGTTGGCACTGTAGCCACCGTATACACTTCCATTGACCACTGCACCATCAGCCAAAGTAACCGTATTTTGATCCACTGGCTGGTCCGTACCACTGGTCTTGCCGCCATATACATTACCATCTACTTCACCACCGGAAACAGTGGCAGTATTGGAAGTAACCTCACCATCTATAGCATAACCGCCATATACGCTGCCACCTACTGTGGTGTTGCTTACATTGGCTGTATTCCCCTGATTGGTTCCCGTATCTGTTTTGCCGCCGTAGATATTGCCATCTACTTCACTATTGGTAACATTTGCGGTATTATTTTCAGCGATACCTTCCTCGCTGGAGCCACCGATAACATCGCCGCCGGTTCCGTCCTCTTTAATCTTTATTTTGGCATTGGAAACATCAGCCTCGTTCTTTTTGGCTACGCCATCACCCTCGGCCTGTCCACCAACTACACTTTCATTCTTGGTTTCTCCGGATACCACCTGGGTATTTTCATCAATGGCATCCTTCTTTGGAACCACCTCATTTATGCCTCTGTCCACAACATACCACAGACTGCCGTTTTCCCAGTAGGAATGCCCCTTGCCGGACTGGCCTCCCAGAGTAAAGATACCGCTGCTGGTTTTCTTCACCCCGTCGCCAAAATTATTTACAAGAATCATCTTGTCGCCCTTTGAAAGGTTGGCAACACCGCTGAAGGTTAGATTCTCCGACTCAACTGCTGCGCTGTTATATGCAATTTCAGTATCAGGGCGGTTATAGAAGGTGCTGCTCCAGCCCACTGTGCTGAAATTAAGATTTGTTGCCTTGTTGTCAGTCACGGAATAAATAACATTTCCCCCAGTTGAGGAAACTGCTCCCGTAACCTCCCCTGTTACATCGAGGCCCGGAGTGGCAGTATAGGTATAGCTGCTGGAGCCTACGCTGGTGGCTCCAATATCCTTCAAGGTATTATTTCCCTTCAGAAGAGTCATGGAATCCCCTGCCCTTGCAGACTTCTTATCAGTGTCATTCATTGACACGGAGAAGCCGGAAAGGTCAAAGCTGGAAACAGGTCCAAAGTTATAAAGAGCACCGCTCTTATCCAGATATACGGAATCTTTTTGGTAGGTAATTCCACCAAATGCAATATTTGAAATATTGGCAGTACCTATCTTATAAAGGAGGGACTGGCCATCGTCGCTGGAAGTAACACCCTTGGACTGGGACCCGGATAATGTAACCCCTTTATCCGTTTCATTATATGTGCCGGAAGCCTTATAAATAATGCTGTCATCTATATGGGCATCACTAAAGAAGCCATTCCCACCACCATTCATAATGTAAAATGTTGTAGGAACACTGGCCGTAGGAGGAGTGAAACCGGTGCCGGAAACCGTAATCCCCCCAGTTTTCTTGGTCCAATGACCAGTGGAAACATCATAGGCAGTCTTGGTGCTGTCCCATTTGGAAAGATTTACGCTGTCCAGAGTCTTTTTGGTAACAGTATATTTTACCGTCCCTGAATCAGTGGTCACATCACCCGTCAGGGTACCGCCAATAGCTGCACCGTTCGCTGTATTATAGCTAAGGGACTGATCCTTTGGTGAGCCCTTTACTGCAAGGCCGCTGCCAAGACCCGTGGCCCCTGTAATAAGATTTGTGCTCTTCCCTGTATTTATATTATTTACTGCATCGTTGGTAAAGGTAAAGGAAAGATTGGAGGCATCAATACCATTATCTCGCACAGTATTGAAATTATAGGCAGCATCCATAACCCGTGGGTTGTCCCATCCCATGGCCTCAAGAGTAATGCCATCTACATTGGTTTGCTCTTTTTTGTATTGGAGCTTCTTTTTGGTATCATCAACCTTTACTCCACCGGATTTGGTGCCGGAAAGGCTTACCCCTTTGTCCTTGTCCCCGGAAAACCTCTCATTGTCCCTGTATTTTTTATCTCCAGTTACATTGCCAAACTCAAGGTCACCACCGCTAAGGTCCATAATATCCTTATCTTCATCAAAGGAGGTTTGCAAGGTGCCAGTATCCACATCAATACCGCCGGATGTGCCTTTTTCCCAGCTGCCATCTACGGTGATATTTTGTGTACCATCCCAATTGGAAAGATCCACCTTGTCCAAGGTTTTCTTGGTAACTGTATAGTCCACCTGTCCAGTACCAGCAGATGCGGAAGTGGACACTGTTCCAGTCAGGGTACCATTAAGGGTAACCTTATTTGTGGTATCCTCATAGCTGATGGACTGGCTGTGATTTGCTCCCGTCACAGGAAGCCCTGCGGCTAAGTTGGTGGCACCCGAAAGGATTGCCATGGTGTCATTTTTCGCTATAGTATTTACACTATAAGGAGAATTAAAGGCGGTAAATTTCAGATTAGATGCATCTATAGTAACACCCGTAAAGTCATAGTTGGATGCTGCTGTACGCCCATCCTTCCATGTCATATTCCCCAAGGAAATGTTTTTGGCTTGTCTCTGCTCAGCTTCATAAATAAGAGCTGACTTTGTGTCATTCGTCTTGACACCGCCTGACTTTGTACCCGAAAGAGTTACGCCTTTATCCGTATCTCCCGAGAAAGTACCACTATCAGAATATGCTTTATCTCCAGTTATCTCACCAAAGAATCCCTCCTTTGCCGTGATGATAATTCCGCCTGCAGGGTTTACACCGAAGCTCCCTGTGTCTACGGAAACTCCTCCAGTTGGCGCAGACCAGCCATCATCCAAAGTTATGCCACCACTGCCGCTCCAGCCACTAAGATCGATAGTTTTCATAGTACCGCTGTTGAATTTGTATTTCACAGCGGAACCAGAAACACTTATCGCCCCTGATGCAGTTCCCGTGTACGCAATATTCTTTCCATCTTTAAACGAAAGATTCATATCTCCCGGCTGTGTAATACCATTTTCGGTTATGTTTGTTGCATTCGAAAGAAGGGTCATAGTCTTTCCCATTGGGTCTGCAGTGATGTCTGTAAAGGACAGATTGCTTCCGTTAATGGTGGTATTTCCATCAAAGGTATACCCTGTGCCCGACCGCGCAGGTGTAGTTGTATTCCATTCAATGGCCCCAAAGGATACGCCACTGGCATTTGTCACAACACTGTAATCTACTCCCTTTTTATCACTCGTCAGAAGAACCTTATGCGCACCCCTATAAGTTAAGGTTACATTATTAACCTCGTTTGTCTGGTCCTCCGTATCTTGCTTTATGGTGATACTACCTGATTCGTCAAAAGTATGTCCAGTTCCACCCCACCAGTCGAGCTTCAGATTGCTGAAATCAGTAGCTCCTCCGCCGGAAAGAAGATGCATCGTGCCGGAGGTGGCAGCCAAGAACTTATCCTTGTTCGCTGTGATGTCCAGAGTCTGGAGGCCAAATTCACTCGAACTGGTATCAATCAGCCCGGTGGCTGAAAGCACAGTAGCACCATCCACGAAATCTATAAGATGAGTGCCTGTATTGGTTTTCGTATCCGTGTAGCCAATGGCAATTTTCTGTGTGTAACTAACTTTTCCTGTAGTTATGCCTTTTGTGCCAAGGTTTAGAGTGTTGCCTGTGCTGGCGACTCCAGGGTTATTATATGTAGATACATAACCAACCGAAATCTCATCGACATTTACTGCCGCATTAATATTTATGGCATTGTTTTGATTGGTTTTCCCTCCAAAACCGCCATAAAGATAAACACTATCCTTCACCTTCCCTGTTCCGACGCTGTTTATGGTTAGAATATTATCTTTAACTGTAGCACTTTTATCACCTATAAGTACTGCAGCTCCCATCTGCCACGGTAATTTTCCGCCATTAAAAATCAGCTTGTTATTGCTCACATCTCCACAAATTCCTGTTAGTTCATAGACACTAAAAATATTGTTCGTATTGCTTTTAGTGACAAATGTCGTGTTATTTTTTAAATCATGCGTCGTACTACCCGTATCCTGTATAAATCCGCAGGCAATAACCCAGTCCTTAAATGTGTCACCATCGAAATTGATAGTAAGGGTGTCTGTGCTGGATCCTCCTGCGTTTCCATAGAGAACATCATCAGATCCATGAAACTGAGTCATACCAGAAGCCGTGGCATCTTCGACTGTATAAGGTGTCGCCTCTGCCATAGGTGCAAAAAGCAGCCCATTCCCCAGCATCAGGGCACAGGTAATATATCTGGTCAACTTCATATTCCGTTCCTTTTCTTTTTTCGTCATATTATCTACTCCTTCCATGGTTTATTTTTCTTAAAGTTGAGTTTTCCTAAATAAACGCGAAAAAGCCTCCCCTCAGGCCGCAGAGGAGCCCCAATGGCTCACCTGCCCCCTGAGAGAAGGCTTATTTATATCATTATTTACTTGTGTATAAGTATCTATATTTAGTGGACAGATGCCCCCCCCATAAGGACAGTATTAGGCACAAAAAAACGGCACATGTCAGCTAAAATAATTAATTCCTGCCTTTTCATGCCCTGTCCCTCCTTTACGTGGTGAAAATAAATTACTAAATACTTATTATTTGTTACTTCTACATATAATCCAAATATCCTGCAAAAAATATTTTGGGGATAATAAATTCTTACCAAACCATATACTATTATATCGACCAAAATCATAGGAGGACTTAAATGAAAATCCTGCTGACCAGTCAAATGACCAACCAGCAGGAACCCTACTTAATTATTAAGCAACTTTTGCATAATCAATAACGGAAATATCTTGCAGTACAGTTTTTGCTGCTGTAACGATTTTTTCCAACTGCTCAGATACCTTATCCGTAAAAGTTATATCTCCACAAACCTGACACTCCAAACAAGGAACATTACGCACAATTATAATACAGTTCTTATATTCAACAGTAAAAGTAGTTGTTGTTGAAATTTTGTCCCCATCAAAACACGCATTGCACATATTATTTCACCTTCCTTGTCTTATAGTCGTCTTCCCAATGATCCTTATCCGGATGGTATGCTGAAATAATAATTATTTTATGGCCATTATAACCTACCACAACATGAAGAACTGTATCCTCACTAACATTAATACCCAAGATTAAACAAGCAGGAAATGATTTATCTGATTTATTCTCTCCAGCTAACGGATAATCTTCAATAATTTCCCCATTCATTATACAGTTAGCAATATCTTTTCTGGAAATATCCCTTTCCAACATCCTTTTTTGACAATGCACTTTGTATTCAATGGGCGTACCAGCCAAAAAAGCATTTCTTAATTCTTCAATGACCATTTACATATCCATCCTTGCAGCCTTTTTTATATTATAACACAATTACTAGATAAATAACCCATAACCAAACAACATGTTGAAGTTTTTTATAAAAAAACTGCCGCACCAATGTGCAGCAGTTTTGTAGTACTTATCTATGATGTCTCATGTTCTGAACCGGAATGTTGGCTACCAGTGCTACAGAATCATCCACATTCTCCAGGGAAATTTCCATATCGGCCTTATCAATTACCATATACTTGGAAATAACCTGAATGATATCATCACGCAGCTTCTCCATTACCTCCGGTGAAACGCTGGCCCTGTCCTGAATGAGAACCATCTGCAGGCGCTTCTTGGCCACCTTGCCGGATTTCTCACTCGAAAACATGCGCTTTATTGAATCAAGCATTTATACGTCCCCCTCAAAATTTAAATGCTTTCTTCAATCTCTTGAAGAAGCCCTCTTTCTCAAACTCCATAAATGGAATATCTTCACCCAGAAGACGTCCCACAATATTCTCATAAGCCTTGCCGGCCTGGGAATCACTGTCACCTACAACAGGCTCACCACGGTTGGCAGAGGTTACTACCTTAATGTCATCCGGAACCTGGCCGATGCACTTGATGGCCAGTATGTCGTTAATATCATCCATGTCCATCATTTCGCCGCTGTCTACCATGGCAGGTCTGATACGGTTGATGATGAGCTTGATATTGTCCTTTTCGGAGCGGCCCAGCTCACCGATAATCTTGTCGGCATCACGGACTGCAGAAACCTCAGGCATAGTAACAACAATGGCAGTATCCGCACCAGCGATTGCTGTCTGGAAGCCCTGCTCAATACCAGCCGGACAGTCAATAATTACATAATCGTATTCCTTGCGAAGCTCGTCGCAAAGAGCCATCAGATCAGCTGGATTAACCGCTGACTTGTCCTTCACCTGGGAAGTAGGCAAAAGCTGGAGATTTTCATATTTCTTATGGCGAACCAAGGCCTTCTTAATCTCCACACGGCCATCAATAACGTCTACAAGATCATACATGATGCGATTTTCCAGACCCAACAGCAAATCAAGGTTTCTAAGACCGGTATCAGTATCAATCAGAACAACCTTCTTGCCACGCATAGCCAGACCCACACCAAGGTTTGCTGTAGTAGTAGACTTGCCTACACCACCCTTGCCGGAAGTAACAACAATAACCTCACTCATTCTCACAAATCCTACCTTTCTATCGGTTCAATAATAATTTGTCCATCTTTTATGCTTGCCCGTTCGGCAAAATTATTCTTTTCCATTATATCAGGAGAACGGGCTATCATGTTGGCTATACGAATCTGAGTTGGCATCAGCCTATCAGCAATAACCACTGCACTTGTATCTCCCCAGGCACCGGCATGGACCATGCCACGGCAGGTTCCTCTTATGTCTATACTGCCGCCGGCAATTATCTGAGCACCGGGATTCACATTTCCCATAATAAGAACGGAGCCCTGACTGGTAACCTCCTCACCACCACGAATGGTATGGTCAACCACCGTCATCTCCTGGGCCTCCACATTGCCGTCATGCTGTATGGCGGCTTGGGATACAGGCTGAGGCTGCTCCTTGGGCTTGGCTGGTGCTTCCTTTCTGGCAGACAGCTCCACCCCCAGGCCATGCTGGCTCAGTATCTGACCTATTCCCTTCTTCACGGAACGGTCCAGATCAGCTACCTCCAATTCGAACTTGGTCCCCTCTGGGAAAAAGCCTGGATTCGCGTCGAGCTTCTTTTTGATTTCAGCTTCGATTTCCTCCATGCTGGCTGAACTATCCACCAATAAACGGAAGCCATCCTTGCCCCCCTTTATGGTTACTAAATCCCTGCTCATATACTCCCCACCTATCTTTTATGAAGATAAAATGATAAATTTATCGCTTGCCGTTGGCAGCGCCATATTCCTTGCCTGCCGCCGGGGCATTGTTTACAACTGCCGGCTGCTCCTGAGCCTTGTTGTTGGAATTTGAATTGTTCTGATTGTTTTTCCGGGCCTGCTCAGCCTGCTTCTTCTGGCGTTCCAGCTCTGCCTGCTTGGCGGGATCCGGAATATTAAAGGCAGCCTCAAGAATCTTTCTGCCAATTGGTACTGCAGATGTTGCACCATAACCGCCCTGCTCCACAATAACTGCAACCACTACATTTGGATTATCAAATGGGCCATAGGCCACAAACCAGCCGTGGTCACGGCCATGAGGGTTCTCGGCAGTACCGGTCTTACCGGCAATCTCTATAGGAAAGCCCCTAAATACAGAGGCCGCTGTACCATATTTGGCAACGCCCTTCAGACCCTGCTGAACCAGGTGGATATGCTGAGGATCAACCTCCAGCTCCCCCACCACCTCCGGCTTGAATTTCTTTACAGTCTTGCCGTCAGGGCCCACGATTTTATCCACCAGATATGGCTTGTAGCGCTTGCCGTCAGCGGCAATCTCTCCCATTACCATAGCTGCTTGGATAGGGGTTACATTATTAAAGCCCTGGCCGATGGCGGCATCAAAGGTTTCCGCCAAATACCAGTCTTCATCAAAAACCTTCCGCTTGTATTCCTGGGATGCCACCAGACCCTCTGCCTCAAAAAGCAAATCTACACCGGTAGGCTGCCCCAGACCAAACATCCGGGCATATTTTTCAAGGCGGTCAATGCCCAAACGGTTACCCATTTCATAGAAGTACACGTTATCTGAATGGGCCATGGCTTCCTCAAAATTGATGTAGCCAAGGGCCTCTCCATCGGCATTTCCCTTATCAACTATCCAATGCTTACCAGAGTCAAAGATTTTTTCCTCCGGGCTGACCACGTGCTCCGCCAAGGCGGCAGTACCGGTTACAATCTTAAAGGTAGATCCCGGCGGATATTCACCGGTGATGGCCTTATTATCCATTGGATGATTAGGATTATTATTAATGGCATTCCAGTTTTTGGAGGAAATGCCACCTACAAACAAATTCGGGTCAAAGGACGGACGGCTGACCATGGCCAGCACCTCACCGGTCTGGGGATTCATAACAACCGCGGCAGCGGCCTTGGCCCCTACAGCTATGAGCTGCTCATCCACCGCTTTTTCAGCAGCAGCCTGAATGTCCTTGTCAATGGTCAAATACAGATCAGAGCCGGGAACAGGATTCTTCTTTCCCAGTATTTCCACGGGCTTACCAGTAACATCTACCTCCACCTGCTCACCGCCGTCTTCACCACGGAGCTCCAGGTCATAAACCCGTTCCAGACCAGCCTTGCCAATTATATCTCCCATCTTGTACTTATGAGGAGAATCCTTCTTGGCCTCCAGCTCTGCATCATTGATTTCACTAACGTAACCAAATACATGCACAGCCTGTTCCTTATATATGTATTCCCGGATTGGCAGAACCTCCACCACTACGCCGGGATACAGATCCTTCTGCTCAGCAATGATACTGATGATTTCCGGACCTACATCTGTCTTGATACGAATAGGATCAAAGCCCACATGGGCATCAATTTTTTCCGTAATGTCATTCTTTGGCACCTTCAGCAGCCCTGACAGACGGTTAATAACATCGTCAGAAATGGGCTCCGTCAGCGGCAACAGGGACACTGCAAAGCCGGGACGGTTGGTAACCATCAAATTTCCATTGCGGTCATAAAAGGTTCCCCGTGGGGCAACCGCCGGAACTATACGGATACGGTTACCATCTGCCAGATTGGCATAATAATCCCCTTCATATAGCTGCAAATAGCCAATGCGGCCAATGAGCACAGCAATAACCAGCACAATAATGTAACTGATTACCTTGAGGCGGCCGCCGAATTCTATTTCATTTGTGTTCACTCAAAAAACTCCCATACACGTTACTTCTTGTCTGCTGTTTTATTATGCAGCCATCTTACGGCACAATGAATCGGCCAAGCAAACACCAAATTATAACAAATCAATGGTCCCAGCTTAGTATAAAACTGTGTGAACAAATTAAACCGGTAACCCAATAACAGCATTATGGCCCCCGTCATGAAAAAGCACGCCGGAGAGGTCAGAATTGCCGCTGTTACAGGCAATCCAAAGCTGTCCTTCAGAACCCGGGTGGAAAAAATTCCACATACATAACCCACCAGCATTTTTGTAAAGGCATTCAAGCCGAAAAAAGTGCCAGTGGCCAGATCCTGAAACAGCCCCAATATAAAACCAGCGAAGCTCCCTACTTTTTTACCATTGAGAAGAGCCACAGAGCTGGTCATCAGCAATATAAGATCCGGTCCAGTGCCATAAAAGTAAAACATTGGCATGAAAGCGGACTGAAAAGCATAAACTACTAAAACAAATAATAGCCAGGCCAGAAAAGTCTTCATTATTTTCCATCCCCACCTATTGGATTGCCATCCTTGTCAGTCTCCGTTCCAGGGGTCTGTTGCGGAGCAGTCAATGGCTGTGGCGGTGCTTCACGGGAGGCAGTGATAATCATCACGTCCTCCAGCTTCTGAAAGTCTACTGAAGTATATAAATAAGCAATCTCCAAAAGACCACCGTCATCATTCCGTATTTCAGCCACGGAACCGATAAGCAGCCCCTTTGGATATACGCCGCCGAAGCCTGAGGTTACAATAACATCCCCTTCAACTATGTCAGCATTGCGGGGAATATTTATCATCTGAGGCAGCATGGGATCGCTTGGATTACCCTGAACGATACCCGCTACCCTGGACTCAGGACGCTGAACCAGCGTACCAACTGAAGAACGGGGATCAAGGATGAGCTGAACCTTGGAGGCTCCAGGAGCCACCTCAGTAACCACGCCTACCAGACCCTTTTCCGTAACCACCGGCATGTTTTTGGTAATGCCGTCCGAGGAACCACGATCAATAACAATCATGCTGGTCCAGGTTGAGGATTCCCGACCAATAACCTTGGCGGGCATAAGATCAAACTGAACCGCTATGTTCTTATAATTGAGCATTTCCCTAAGACGCATATTCTCAGCTGCATATTCATAAGCCTGAAGGTTCTGCTGACGCAGGGCAACAACCTCCTGCCGCAGCTCCTTGTTCTGATAATATACAGTTGCCACTTCCCATACGGCTGTAGCCACACCGTTCACCTGGGATTCAGCCCAGGTGATAGCCCGCTGAAATGGTGCCAAGGCCGATACAACAGCCGGACTTGTCAACACAGGGGCCATGCGGCCACGGGCAGCGAAAAAAATAATCACAAAGATACTGACTGCTACCACCACGAGCATCCAGGTTGTCTTTCGTGTATTATTATCCCGTCTAATCCTGCTCATTTTATCTCAACTTCTTTGTAGTCATAACAACACGCTTCAGGAGCTCAATGTTCTCCAGGGAACGGCCGGTACCCTCACCAACGCAGGACAGGGCATCCTCGGAAACCAATACAGGCATGCCAGTCTCGTTGCTGAGGAGCTTATCCAGATTGTTAAGCAGCGCACCGCCACCGGTCATCATGATGCCATGGTCCATAACATCAGCTGCCAGCTCAGGAGGAGTCTTCTCCAGGGTGCTCTTTACAGCATCAATAATCTTATATACAGGCTCGCTGAGAGCGTCACGGATTTCGCTGGCTCTGATAGTCAGATTCTTTGGCAGACCGCTTACAAGGTCACGGCCACGAATATCCATGGTCTTGTCAGCATTAGGATTAACAATGGCAGAGCCAATGGTAATCTTGATTTCCTCTGCAGTACGCTCACCAATCATGAGGTTGTATACCCGCTTGATGTACTGGATAATAGCGGAATCCATTTCATCACCACCGATACGGATGGAGCAGCTGGTAACAATACCACCAAGGGAAATTACGGCGATTTCAGTAGTACCGCCACCGATATCAACTACCATGGAACCGGTAGCTTCCTCTACCGGCAAGCCGGCACCGATAGCAGCTGCCATAGGCTCCTCAATGAGATATGCTTCACGGGCACCAGCCTGCTGGGCAGCGTCGATAACCGCACGCTTCTCAACCTCGGTAACACCGGATGGAACGCCTACAACAACACGAGGACGTACAAAGGACTTGGTGTTCATGGCCTTTCTGATGAAGTACTTCAGCATAGCCTGGGTAACATCAAAGTCAGCAATAACGCCGTCCTTCATTGGACGGATGGCAATAATGCTGCCAGGAGTACGGCCCAGCATGCGCTTTGCGTCATCACCAACAGCCAAAACCTCACCACTATCACTCTTTATAGCAACAACAGATGGCTCACGGAGAACAATACCCTTGCCCTTAACGTGTACCAAAGTGTTTGCAGTACCTAAATCAATGCCCATGTCATGGGACAAACCACCAAATAAACTCCACATAAATAAATAGCTCCCTTCAATATAACTGGGTCAAAACCTCGTTTAAAACGCTAATTTTAACCACTGCGTCTTAACAAATGCTTTAACATTGTCTGCTGTATTTTTTGGCCCTCAAAATAGAGAGCCACATGTCATTGTATCATACCTTCCTCTTTAAGGGAAATATATTTATTATCTCCCAGGACAATATGATCTAAAACCGGTATATCCATTAGCTTTCCCGCCTCTATCAGCTGCCTGGTAATGTTCAGATCCTCCTTGCTGGGAGATGGATCCCCGCTGGGATGGTTATGAACCAAAATCAAGGCTGCTGCCGAATTCTGGACAGCCGCCTTAAACACCTCCCGTGGATGAACCACCGAGGCTGTGAGGCTGCCAATGGAAATAATCGGCATGGACAAAATATGATTCTTGATATTCAACAGTATGATTGCAAAATGCTCCCGCTGCTCATGGCGCAGCCTTGGCATTGCATAATCCGCCGCATCTGCGGGACTGCGTACTATGGGCCGCTTGGAGATTGCATTAAGCTCCAGGCGTTTTCCCAGCTCCACCGCTGCCGCCAGCAAGGCGGCCTTGGCTGAGCCGATGCCCTTGTACTCCATAAGCTCCTCTACAGACATTGTAGCCAGAGCCAGTACCCCGCTCTCACGATGCCGGCTCAAGATTTCCTGAGCCAGCTGCATTGCCGACTTTTCCTTGGATCCACTTCCCAGCAAAATTGCCAGAAGCTCAGCGTTGCTGAGTATTCCCGGGCCATAGGCCATAAGCCTCTCCCGTGGACGGTCATCAACTGGAAGATCCTTCACCATTGTCATATAAATCAATCCCCGCTTTCCGGGCAAGACCATCAAGACAATGGAGCGGCAAACCTACGACATTGGAGTAAGAACCTCTGATTCCGTCTACAAACACAGCCGCCCTGCCTTGGATGGCATAGGCTCCGGCCTTGTCAGCCGGCTCTCCAGTGGCTATGTATGCATCAATCTGATCTGCGGATAAAGGGGAAAAAACAACCTCTGTCGTCTCCCATGCCTGCCAGAATTGTCCCTTCCAGGCCAACACAATACCAGTTATAACCTGGTGTGTACGACCGGAAAAGGCCTTAAGCATTTCTCTGGCATGCTCCTCATCCCGAGGCTTACCATATATATGTCCATCAAGGCTCACAACCGTATCGGAGCCCAGCACCGGATATTCCGGATGCTCGGCCGCCACAGCTGCCGCCTTTAAATGCGCGTTTTTTACCACCAGCTGGTGAGGCTCCAGACCGGTGTCAGTTATTTCTTCGGCATTGCTGGTTATTACCTCAAACCGGCAGCCGATTTGTGTCAAAAGCTCCCGCCTTCTCGGGGAAGCTGAGGCCAATATTATCATTCTGCACCTCTTAATAACGGCGGAACAAAATAATGGCAACCACCATACCGATGATGCTCATCAGATTTGGCGTAAAAGACAATCCAAGGGTCACCTGGATTACATACAAATTCAAGGTAGCCGGCGTCATTTCCAACACCGGATAAGTGTGCACCAAAATAGGCATTACACTGGCCAAAGCGTCCACACCGGACAGCAAATCACCGATAATGCCGCCTAAAATGGCACCTATAATTAAAAACACGATTAACGTGCCATAGCTTCTTCTCATTATGCCAATAAACCTCCATTACACAATTCTCCGTTTATAATTATACAGACAGAACCAAATCAAAATCAAGCCATTTCAAACTTAATGCTTGCCCCCTATTTCTTCACGGCAAAAAATGGCAAAAACATCAACAAACGTCCTACTATATAGGTAATTACCAGACCCAAAATGCAGGCCAGCAGATATTTTACATAGACAGGCAGGGAGATGCCCATAAGGGCCCACACCACCAGCATAACAAGGCCCATGTGGGCATAATACATGGTGTAGGAGTTGTCACTGACAGCCTTCAAAAAGCCGTTGGTATAATCCAGCTTGGACTGAAACAGGGCCAAAAGGCCAAATACTGACGACATGGCAAACAGGCTGTGCAGGGCCGACTTCACCACCATAAAGGATGTAGGAGATGTGGTCAGCCTGCCAAAGAAGGTGTAGCCCGTGTAAAACACTCCAGTGAAAATAAATGCCGGTATCCAAACCGTGGCATCCAGCTTAAAGCCCTTTTCCGTAAACCACTGCTTTCTCCAGGCATATACCCCGGCAAAGAAATAGATTACATACAGGGAAATTCTGGTGGGCTGATAAACAAATATCGGCCAAACCTTGGACCAGTTATCATTATTGACCCCCCACAAGATAATATGCCCCAACAGTGAGGGCATAAGTCAATATGGCTATTACCAGGAAAAATATTTTCCCCGGTGCTTCCGGAGCGAGCTTCTCCTTGATAACCGGCTTTATCCGGGCCACCACAAAAAGAATTACATAAAGATAAAACAGGGTTCCCAAGAACCAGTACTGGGTATGGGAAAACAGCGGACCAAAGAAAAACACCTTATTAAGATATTCCGTAAAAGGCAAGGGAACGTGTCTTGTCAAAAAGATGAGATATGTAACTGCAGGGGCCAGCAGCAAAACGCCCAACACCCACGGAATGCCGATCCGCATCAGCTTTGATTTCCAGAAGCTTTTGGCCGTCTGCCGGGAAAGGGACATTATCCCGAAATATCCGGATATAAAAAACATGATGGGCATAATAAAAATATCTGCCCAAACCACAAAAAACGTAAAGGACAGCTGAGGGTCAGCCTTATCCACGGCATACCACCACTCAGGCACATACTGCATATAGCTCATGGCTATGTGGAACACTATCATCAGGCAAATAATAAAGGATTTTAAATTATCCAAAAAGAAAATTCTTTTGGTGCTTGCGGAAATCTCTGACATAAAACAAACCTCACAAAATAATATTATTCAATCTCCTGCTGCTTCTTTTTCCTTTTCTCGTAAATTAAGAAGGAGCCTACCACCACAACAGCCAATACGATGTTGAACACCAGACGGTATGGGTTTTCACTGGCGGTTACCGCATCATGGCCAATCATGGCCTCAATGGCAGTGGATGGCAGCTTGCCGATAAGGGCCGCCAGGGTGTAGTCCTTCAGGCTCATCTTGCTCAGAGCTCCCACTGCATTAAGCAGTCCCGACGGAAGATAAGGCACCAGACGGGCAATGAGCATTATCTTAAAGCCCTCCTTGCCGCTCATATCATCAATTTTCTTCAAGTAGGAATTCTTGGCAATGACTTCCTCCGCCGCATCCCTGAATAAAAATCTCAGCAGCAGAAAGCTGATGACCACTCCTACGGTTTCAGCCAGCCATGCCAGAATTATCCCCGGCACAATGCCAAAAATCAGGGCATTGGCGGAGGAAAAGATAATGGCCGGCGGAAAGCCTATGGCATTGACACACAGCACCAACATAAAGCTGAACACCATGGCCCACGGTCCAAAGGAATTAATATACTGTGCCACCTGATTCATGTCACCGCTGAGACAGACATCCCAAAGCTCATTAAAAAAGTCCGGATTAATCAGATATATTATCAGAAACAGGGTGAGCATAATCAAGACTGCACCTATTTTTATCATGGATGCAGAGCGTTTCTTTTGCATAAGATGCCTCCTAAAAAATCAATACAATTGATTATAACACTATAAGGCGTCCAAAAAAACAATTTAATTTTACCAATATCCCCTTTAAAGCCATAAAAACATTGACGAATAGCGGGTCTGGTAGTAATATTTTAATGGTCTGATACAACAAAATTATATAGGACATTTTTAAATTTTAAATGAAAAGTTGGTGAGGAAAAAATGGATACAGATTATCCTAGTCCGGAACCCCCGGGTAAATTAACAAAAAATACTGAAACCGTATCCCTTTTATCCTGCCATTATTTTATATTCTAAGGTAATAGTAGTTCTTTAAAGGCTTATGGTTTCTTTCAAACCGAAAGGAGTACCATAATGCTCAAAATTTACAAATCCCACGAGAATGGTCCTCTCTATGAGTTAAGCCTGAAAACCCTGGAAAATGGTGCCTGGATTAACATTGTGGACCCTACCCCATACGAGCTGAAGGTAGTGGGCAATCTCACCGAGGTTGAGCCTGACTTTTTGCGTTCAGCCCTTGATGATGAGGAGCGTTCCCATATTGATATTGAGGACGACAGTGTCATGATTTTGACCAATGTTCCTGTTATCAGGGAGGAGGGTGGCTACGATACCCTGCCTCTGGCCATCATTGTTACCGAGGACTATATCATTACCGTATGTCTGGAAGAAACTCCCGTGCTTTCCTACTTCAACGAAAAGAATGCCCGCTTCTTCCGCACCTTTAAAAAGACAAGATTCCTGTTTCAGATTCTTTATCGTTCTGCCACCTTTTATTTGAGCTATCTGCGTCAAATCAGCAAGCAGTCCGATGAAATTGAACGTAATCTGCGTCATTCCATGCGCAATCAGGAAATTCTGAAGCTGCTTGAATTACAGAAATCCCTGACATTCTTTAACGCTTCCCTCCGTTCCAATGGTGCGGTGCTGGATAAGCTTATGCGCCTCAGGACCAATTCCTCCATGCAGCCCATGCTGAAATATTATGAGGAGGATGAGGACCTGCTGGAGGATGTTATCATAGAAAACAAGCAGGCCAAGGAAATGGTTGAGATGTACAGCAAAATCCTTGCCCGTTTGGCAGATACCTTCTCCTCCATCATTTCCAACAACTTGAATCAGGTCATGAAATTTTTGGCGGCAGTCACCATTTTATTGGCTATCCCAACAGTAATTTCCAGCTTCTTTGGCATGAACGTGCCTGTGCCAATGTCTGAAAGCTCCTGGGCCTTCAGCTACATTTTCGGCATTGCCGGTGTACTGGTGGTTATCTGCGGCTATCTGCTGTGGAAACGGGATATGTTCTAAAACAAAGGAGGCTTACCATGGCCACAATGACTGAATCACAATTACGGGCCGGGGTAATCTTTGGCGACAACGAAACCGCCGAATATGTCTACATGCCAGCCAGCGAGCTGGGAGTTGCCCACCCCGTGTGCGTATATGAATATGAGTCCCGCCGGGATGATATGGATCTGGAGGAAGCCATCAGGACCATCCGGCTCCGCAGCCTCCGGCCTACTGCCCATCCCCGTCTGGGTAAAACTTCATGCTAGGAAAGAGGTGTTATCCATGATAGCTGTTTCATCATCAGATTTTCTGAAGGAATTCACCATCTATGCCGACAAGGCCAACGATGAGAAGGAAACCATATTTGTTCAACGGGCCAGCGACAAAAACCTGGTGGTAATGTCAATGGATGCCTACAACGAAATACAGAAAAAATTATATGAAAAACAAAAATAGACTGCAAAAGCAGTCTATTTTTTTATTTAAATATTCAAATTAAAACCTCAGTCAAGAACGGACTTCAATATACCAAAGAGAATCTCCACGTCAACTGGCTTGGCAATGTGCTCATTCATGCCACAGGCCAAGGCCGCCTGACGGTCCTCAAAGAAAGCATCGGCTGTCATGGCAATTATAGGCACATCCTTCTTGCCCTCATCCGGCATGGACCGGATACGGCGGGTTGCCTCATAACCATCCATTATCGGCATCTGAATATCCATCAGAATAATATCATAATGATGTGGAGCGTGGTTAATAACCTTGTTAACTGCCATTTCTCCATTTTCGGCCAGATCCACAAAGAACCCTGCTTCTTCAAGGATGGTGATGGCAATCTCCTGATTCATCTTGTTATCCTCTGCCAGCAGGATACGTCTTCCCATGAACTCTTCCTGGGCAATGGAATGCTCCTCGGTATCTGTATCACAAATGCTCATGGCATTCTTGATGTTCTTTCTCACATCAGACAGGAAGATTGGCTTCTGCAGACAAACAGACACTCCTGAGCTGAAGGCCGCTTCCTCAATGCCGGAATATGCTCCTTCCGTGATGAGGAACATTGGAACCGTATCCCCAACCATCTGACGAAGCTGCTTTACCAAATCAATGCCCGGTGTATCACCCATGCGCCAGCCAACAAAGAAGGCATCATAGCCCTCACCCTTGTCATTTGCAGCCTCAGTGCGACGCAATACATCCTCGGCAGAAAGCGTACTCTCAGCCTTGGCACCAAGTCTATCCAAAATTCCCACAAGGCAATCGCAGGTCTCAGCGGACTCATTGGCCACCAGCACCCTCTTGCCCTCAATTTCAGGCAGGGCCTCCACATTGCCCTCAACATAGAAGTCGCTCTGAAGCTTCATATCAAGATGCAACAACACCTCAGTGCCCACGCCCTGGGTACTCTTAATGGAAATCTGGCCACCCATAAGATCAATAATATTTTTGGTAATGGCCATGCCAAGGCCGGTGCCCTGAACTATATTACTGCCAGTATTGTTTTCTCTTTCAAATGGCTCAAAGATATGCTCCACAAATTCCGGGCTCATACCGATACCATTATCTACTACCTTGAAATCAAAGGATGCCAGATCGTCACTGCCGGAAGGAACCTCACTGACAGTAAAGGTAACATTGCCCCCCTGATTGGTATATTTAATGGCATTGCTGATAAGATTAAGCAATACCTGGTTAAAACGCAGACGGTCACAGAAAATACGCTCATGGACCACATCAACTGTTTCCATGACATAATTAATTTCCTTGGCATCTGCCTGCCCCTGGACCATGTTCTTTATATCATGAACCATATCTGCCAGGGAATGAGGCAATTCCTCCAAATGAACCCGACCATCCTCAATACGGGTAATATCCAGTACATCATTAAACAAGCTCAGCAAATGCTTGCCGGAGGCAGTAATCTTGTCCAGATAGGCCTGAACTCTCTCGAATTCCTGAAGATGGCTGCCTGCCAAGGTGGCAAAGCCAATAATCGCATTCATCGGGGTACGAATATCATGGGACATATTTGACAGGAACTGCTGCTTGGCCTTATTGGCATTCTCAGCCTGAATCAAGGCTTCCTCCAGAAGCTTCTTCTGGCTAAGCTCAGCCTTTATCTGCTCCTCCAGATGCTTCATCTGCAGGGCATTCTCCTGCAAAAGACGGGTATTTTCCAGCTTGGCTCCCAAAATACGGCCTATCTTGGACACTGACCGTCTGTCCTCATCAGTCCAGCTGCGTGTCTGATTATGGGAGTCCATTACTCCCACAAGGCCCCAAACCTCGCCCATAACAACAACGCCAAAATAAAGTATGGCACTATTGGCAAATCCGTCCCCCAAAAAGGACAGCCGCTCACAGCCAATACAGTTATCATCCAAAGCTTTGGTCAGGCTCTCAGCTTCCTGTTCACCAACAGGGAACTCAGCTCCATCAAGCTTGCTATCGGCATCAGAACTAAATTCTGTAATGGAAAAGCTGTCACCCTTGGAGTTTCTGGCCAACACAAAAGCAAGATCACAATCCATGGCTTCCCTGAGTGCTTTAAGCAGCTCATCATCATGTGACCCGGTGTTGTTTTTTCCTTCAGTAAACCGCCACAAATATTCTTTTATACTTGTATCAAGAGCAGATTCCTTTTCCACAACTCCCATAAGGCAAATGCCTCCCCTAAAACTAATGCGCACTAAAACATAGTTATACTCTTATACTTTATTTTCCTAAAATTTCACTCCATAGTCAAGAAAAATAACATAAGAATAACAAAACAAAGTATATAAAATTATCCTATATATTATAGGAGCTCCTCTATGCCAAGACGCTTCATCTTCTCCCGCGGAATGGCAATGCGCTTTGGCATTGTACGGCTCATGACATACTCATTGTCCTCAATGGTGACAATAACCCCGGGGCTCTTTTCCAGTATCTTGTCAATCTTGGCAAAAACATCCAAAACCTCTTTTTTGCAGCCGTATACCCGATTAATCATATAAATGGTCTCCGGCTTCTGGGCATAAAAAACATGGCCCTTCTCATCCTCAAAAAGTGCCAAAAGACGACGCAAAAAGCTCTTTGGTACGGCATTGCCGATGGATCTCACATCATAGCTGTCCCTGACAGCATCCGAAATACTGGCAAAAGGAAGCAGCTCCTTGTCATAGTGAACCTCCTGCAAATATGTATACATCACAATCACTCTCTTTCCTGTACACAAGAACAATGATGCGGCTACAAAAGTTATATAATCAATATATAAATACAAAATTAAAAGTTTTACAAGAGTTTGTATATATTTTTAAGTATTATACTATGAATTGCCTACACTCGTATAGAAAAATTTTTTATATTTTCCTAGGACATTTTGCTTACTTATTATATTATTTCGTGCTATAATGTACGGGAATTGTTTTTATCTTGGAGTATTATAATGACTTTCTATTCAACAGTGGTACTCATCACCATTATGCTCAGCGTAATAATGATAGTACACATCAATAATTCAAATATAGTAATAGAAAATGCCCGAAGGGGCTTTTGCGTTGGCTTTACAATCATTATTGCCACATCCTTTCTGGAATGGATGACATACATGGCAAACGGCCATCCTGCTTTCCCAGGATGGTTGCACGGATTTTTCAGCTTTTTGGAATTTAGTCTGGCACCTTCCCTTGTGGTTATGTGGATTTATGCCATAGGAAATATAAGGCATGGCCGGATAGTCTTGTTTTTCCTCCTGCTTCACGCATTGGTGGAGTTTTCCTCCATCTGGACCGGTGCCATATTCTATATTGATGCTGCAAATAAATATTGTAGGGGCGAATACTACATCATATATGTGGCCTGCTACTCCTTGGCCATTGCCGTCATGTTTATTGAGGCCTATTATTTCAGCCGCAAATATCAGAACCGAAATCTCAGTTCCCTCATTGCAGCCTTCAGTTCCCTGTTTATTGGCATTGTGGCCAACATTATGGATGTTGATATCAGGACCGCCTGGTTGTCCGTGGCTGTCTGCTGCGTGCTCTTTTACATTTATTATGTGGAATTGGTGGTGCAAAGTGATGGTCTTACCAGGCTGCTGAACCGCCGCTCCTACGAAAGTCATCTATCAAAGCTCAATTACCGTACTGCGGTTATCATTTTTGATATTGATAAATTTAAGGATGTCAACGACACCTATGGTCATGCCTATGGTGATGCAATATTAAAAAAGATTTCCAAGGCTATCCTGCGCTGTTATCAGTCACGGGGACTCTGCTACCGCATAGGCGGTGATGAGTTCTGTGTTATCCTCAACAAAAACAGCTTCCGCAGTGAATCCACTGTTATAAAGCTAAACAATCGCTTTAATTCACTACTTGGTGAGCTGCGCCAAAAGGAAAGAGCTCTTCCTACAGTGTCTGTGGGCTACGAAATATTTAATGGCGAAACAGAAATTGCAGATATTGTCCATAATGCTGATACCATGATGTATACCAACAAAAACAGCAACCGGTAATTTTACTGCACCCAAAAATAAAAATGCGGCCTGAAATCAGGCCGCATTTTTTAATGTCTTAATCCAAAATATAAATCTCAATATCCTGTCTGCCGAAGGCCAGTGCCTCTGCATGAGTATCAAAGGCAATATCAATAATGGTGCCAACAATACTGCCGCCGCAATCCTCGGCTACAGCCTCGCCATACCCAGGAATATACACCCTGGTCCCCATAGGAATGACACTTGGATCCGAAGCGATAATTCCCTTTCTTACTGCAGTTCCCATAGCGGTTACACCGCTGGTTTCCTCGGGACTGTACGCAGTTGCATGTACATAAAGAGGACGTCCGGTTGCAATATCCTTTTCGTTATCATAAGGGTCCAAACGTCTATAAGTCTGAGGACCACAAATACCATCTACCTCAAGTCCCTCAGAAGCCTGAAATTTCTTGATAGCTTCTACAGTGTCCTTGCCGCAAACACCATCTTCTTCACCAGAGAAAAAACCTTTTTCCTTTAACAATGCCTGTACTGTTACTACGTCTGCGCCGGTTGAGCCTTCCTTGACCATAATACCGTATGCCAAAGCTGAAGCACTGAACATCATGACAATGGCACTAATCAATGCGCAAACAGTGAGCTTGCCAAATCTCAAAAAATCACCTCTCTCTTCAATTTAAAGACAGAATTATTCTATCATATTCCGTATAATTGCGTCAATTTTTCAGACAATTCGCGACTTCAGGAACAAATTAGGCCCCCACACAGAAGGCATTGCCTCATGGTATGGGGGCCATTTTTAATTCAAATAATTATCAGATTATGTTCTTCACATAAGCATCATAGAGGGACTTCAATTCCTCAATGCGGTCATACATCTCAACCTGGAGGCCGGAAGCCATCTCATAATCACCCTCGTTAAGTGCGTTGGTCAGCAGGGTGAACAGGGACTTCTCATCAATGCTGTCCTTGGAGAGATAGTAACGGAGCTCATTGATCTTGTTCCAGTTGTATGCATCCTGGTCAGTTACATACTCGGACTTGATTTCCTTGGCTGCCCGGACGATTTCACGGTTCTCAGGAATAATGCGGGCAATAAGCTCAGTCTTCCAACGGGTCAGGGCACCCTCCTTGAAGGCCTCGATGATAGCATCAGTGAAGGCACCGGAGGAAGTGATGGTTGCCAGCTTGTCAGTATACTTATCCAAAGCAGACAGGTTATCCCATACAGTTGCCGGTGGAGCACCAAAGAGACGGTTGCGCTCCTCAGCAGTGAAGTCCTCAAATACATCCTGCTCGGAACGATATGCTCTGTCTGTCTCCAGATAATCTGCCTTGTCACCGGCTTCCTTGGAGAGCTCAGCCAGCAGCTCCTTGGTAGTCTTGGACACTGCATAACGAACACCATCCAGGAGAGCAGAATAAATAGCTGCCAATACAAGATAGGTATCGGTGTATGGGTTGCAGGCACGAAGCTCGAAGCGGGTTGCTGCCGGATTGGTAACATCACGGACCAGACCAGCCAGAATGGAACGGTTACGGGAAGGAACCTCAGGGCTGTGGCCAAGGGAGGTAACGATACATACAGGTGCCTCGAAGCCTGGCTTTAAGCGGTTCAGGGAGTCATTGGTAGCAGATACGAATGGGTTAATAACCTCATAGTTCTTCAGCAGACCCATGATAGCACCATAACCAACGGCACTCATGTAATCAACAGTCATTTCCTTTGGTGCAAACAGGTTTACGAAGGAGCCATCCTCCATAATAGCTGCCAGACCAATGTGAGTATGCTCACCGTTACCGGCAACACCAATCATAGGCTTGGCCTTGAAGCTAACCTCCAGACCATTGAGACGGAAGGTCTGCTTGATAATGGTGCGGGCCAGAAGCTCATTGTCTGCAGCCTGGAGAGCATCAGCGAAGCGCCAGTCAATCTCAATCTGCTCACAAACAGAGGTCAAATTGCCGCCCTTGTCCATCTGAGACTTGATACCGCCTACTTCCTTATGGCCCATCTCAACCTGGAGGCCGTAATCATCAAGACGCTTTACAGTCTGCTCCAGAGCGGTACGAACTATGCCGTGGGTTCTCTGCCAGTACTGCTCCTGCATAACCTGGGAGGCAAACATTTCATCAACATGAACATGGGAAAGTGGAGTCTTTACCCAGAACTCCAGCTCAGTGGCGGAGGTAAAGCTGATGTCCTTAATCTTGCTGCAGTCGATATGCTCCAGTCCGGAAATCTTTGGATTCTTGTGGAAGAGCTCCAGCAGCTCCTTCTTTACGAAGGACAAAGTATCAGCCAATACGGAACGGGAATCAACCCGCTTGCCGTTATGAATCAGGAAAGCCGGGATACGGAGAGTACCTACTGGCAGACCGGTCTCCTCATCGTAATTTTCAAAGTTGTAGTCAACAAACCAGTTAACGCTTGGGTCAATTGGCATATCAACCTTGGCATTGTTCAGGGTGGCAATACCGGAAAGAACTACGGAAGAACCGTCGGTCTGTACTGCACGTCCAGAATAGAAATCATCAATATCCTTCAGGAAAACCCGCATAGGGATCTTCTCGTCAGTATCGTTACCGGCCAGGTCAATGCCTACCAGGGAAACGAACTGAATTTCAGGATGGGCTGTGAGGGTTGCAACAATGTCTTCCTTCTTGGAATTGGCTGGGATTACAAATACTAATTCTTCCATATCATTTACCACCTTTTCTTATTTTATAAAAATAATTGCTTAACGATTTTAGTAAACAAAAAAACCACACAGACTAAAAGAATATAGTCTGTGTGGCATCATTGCCATTTATATGCACTTGTTTACAAGACAAATGTTAACATAGTCCAAATTGTTTGGCAAGCATTTTTTTGAAAAATAAATATTATTTGCTGAAACGGATATCCACCTGATCCCCAAAGTGAATGGCTTCCCTCGCCTCAGCAGGGATAGCGATTTTCACCACTACCTTGCCTGCGGGGTATGGGCTGCTGTAGCCAGCCTCACTGTTGGTCTCCTTTTCCTCATCCGCAAGGGGTGGCATCACTTCCACAATGGTTCCCTCATACCGTTTACGGTCTACGAAGAAGGAAACCAGCTGCCCCGGCAGGGCATAGTCACTTTCGGATGGATTAAGATATGCCTCCACCCAAATATCGTTATCATTGCCCACATAGGCCACCACATCCCCGGCCTTTATGTCTGAGCCGGTTTCAATGCCATTTAGATACACAACACCATCCACGGGAGCTGTAATCTCAGTGGCACTGCTGCTTTCCCTTGCCTGCTCCAGAGCCAGACGGGCCTGATTCACCCGTATTTCTGCCCGCCTTACGGCTTCTTCATTAGGAGGCTGATAGGTATTTTCGTATGTAACACTGGTGGAGCCACTTCCCTGGGAAAGTGCCGCCTGATACTGGGCCTCAGCCTCATCCCGTTGACTTCCGCTGATTGCTCCCATTTCGTACAGACGATTCATCTGGTCCAGCTTGCTCTTGGCATTGGCAATCTCCGCCGAGGAAGCCCCACCGCCGGACTGAACCACCCGTGGGCGCTGCACCATAACCCCCTGCCTTATCTGGGCCAGATTTTTCTCGGACAGCTCCAGAGTCTGCTGCATCTGCTGCAGCTGCTCCTCTGTAACTGTTACATTAATCCGGGCAATAACATCACCGGCCTTCACCTTGTCACCGTTATGCACCATTATTTCAGCCACACTGCCCGGTGCCCCGGCACGGGCCCCTACCATCTTGCCGGCCACCTTGGCATCATATATATCCAGGTTTCCTGCACAATAAAGTATGTACCAAACCAGGCTGGAGCACAGCAGTGCCAGGCCCAAAACCCCGGCCAAGCCATATTTTATCACTAATTTTGCTTTATCTGTAACATCTATCTCAGCCAAAACAAACCTCCAAAATCAAAAGCACATAAAAGGAGTCTGTGATTATACACAGACTCCTCCAATTCGTACAAAACTAACATCAAGGCTCCTCCAGCCCACTGCCTGTAAACTGTATCTCCAGCTCTGCCCAAGTGTTGGTCATGGTTTTCCGGCTCATAACTGCCATCACATCCATGCCCGTTGCCTTGGCCAACCGGCTGGCCCTGACTATATCACTAATTTTATACTGCTTATCTATAAGCGCTGCAACAGAGGCCTTATCAATGCCATATCTGGCATTAATACGCTCGGCAAGTGCATTGTTTCTGTATGCCCTCACCTGGTCCTCCGTAATCCCCAGTGCTTCAGTTACATCGATCCATGTATTATCCTTATTTTTCAGACCAGCAACCTGATCAAAGGAAGTGTCTGTAAGCATAGCCATATAAGCTATACGGCAGGCATCCTCAAGGCATCCGTTCTCCTTGCAGTATCTAAGCACAGCACCATAAGGCACACCATAGCTGTTGGCTATAGTGGCAGCCATTTCATTTCTGTCAGGCCAGGCCCTTTCCACATCATAGTGGCCCCTGGACGGTGATTGTACCGCTGCTTCCGTCACCTGGCAAAAGCCTGATGACAATACCAAAGAACTAACGAGCAATAATCCAGATAAAAACTTAATACCAAAAGTACCGTTGAGCTTTACCATAGGAGTCACCCCTCTACGCCTTTCTTTACATTATACCACGCAGACAGCGATAAGTCCTTAAATATATATTAAAAGCAAAAAAATTATTAAATCAGCTTACATCGAAGCAGGAACCGCCAATAAATTCTCTTATAAGGGAATTGCACGGAATATCCCGTTGGTCATATATAGAGTTGAAGTTACGGCAGAATGCCAGCAGCTCCTGGGCCTTCTCATAGGATTTTTCCTCCGGGGAAATTTCTGCCAGCATATACATGGCATAATGCTTCAACGCCCCCAGCTCATAAATAAGGGCAGAATTAAACATTACATCGGCATCATCCTGATAAGGGAAAATGTACTTTTCCTCTCCGGCCCTGACTCCCGGCCACAGCTCAATAGTATTGTCGGCACTGCGCCCCCGGGTACGGAAATCCCGGACAATACGCCGCAGCAGACGCACCCTGGAGGTGGAAATGCGGGTATTTTCGTCCATATTAAGCTGATTTAAGGCACTTACATAAATCTTAAACTTATGGTCACGGGGAATGGCGCTGGTGAGCTTTTCATTAAGGCCATGAATCCCCTCCACGATAATAGGCTGATTTTGGGCTATCTGCTTAACATTTTCCGGGTGAACCTCCCGCACACCGATTCTAAAGTTAAAGGTAGGAACCACTACCTTTTCCCCGTCCAGCAATGCCGTAAGCTGCTCATTAAACAGCTGGGTGTTCACCGCGTCGATGGACTCAAAATCATAGGAGCCATCCGGAAGCTTTGGGGTCTCATCCCGATTTACGAAATAATTGTCAATGGAAAGAGACACAGGCTCCAGTCCCATGACACGCAGCTGAACCCGAAGCCGCTGGGCAAAGGAGGTTTTTCCTGAGGATGATGGTCCTGCTATAAGAATCAATCTATTATTCTTCAAATCCCCGGCGATTCTGTCCGCAATATTGGCAATCTTCTTTTCGTGAAGGGCCTCAGAAACCCGGATCAGGTCGCTGATACCGCCATTTTCAATTATTTCATTTAAATCCGAAACATAGGAGCAATGCAAAATCTTTGCCCATTCCTTGGCTTCCTCCAATACTTCCTTAAACATAAGCCCCACCATCCTTCAAACCAGAATATATAAGAAAAGTGACTGCCTGCACAGTCACTTTATCTCTTTAGCACGTTCCTAAAGGGATATAAAAGCTCCCTCAGGCTATTTAATTAAAACATTGACATCAACAAAACATAGCAAAGTGCTCCCATGGCTGCGGTGCATGGTATAGTAAGCACCCAGGCCATAACCATCTGCTGGGCAACGCCCCAACGGACAGCCTTGATTCTCTTGGCTGCTCCAACACCCATGATAGAACCGGATACCACGTGAGTGGTACTTACAGGCAGGTGAAGCAGGGTAGCAGTGAAAATCGTAATAGATGAATTAAGGTCAGCTGCAAAGCCGTTAATTGGCTCCAGCTTAATAATCTTGCCACCTACAGTTTTAATAATGCTCCAGCCGCCAACAGAAGTACCCAATGCCATGGCAGTAGCACAAAGTACCTTTACAACGAGAGGTACCTCAAATTCCTGCAGCACACCACCGGATACCAATGCCAGGGTGATTATACCCATTGATTTCTGAGCATCATTGGAACCATGGGAAAAAGCCATGGTAGCCGCTGTCACGATCTGCATTTTCTTAAAACGATGATTAACTTTGGAAGGACTGGTATTCTGGAAAAACTGGAACATCAAATTCATGATGATATAGCCCAATACCATGCCCACCAACGGAGATGTTACCAATGCAATAACTATTTTACCGATACCGGCATAATTGAGTCCCTCCATGCCCATATCCGACATGAGGACACCACCGATAAGGCCACCAACCAATGCATGGGATGAGCTGCTGGGAAGACCTATTTTCCAGGTCAGCAGATTCCAGATAATAGCACCCGTCAAGGAAGCTATTATGATTGGCTGATCAATATGCCCCACCACAATATCTCCACCAATGGTCTTGGCAACGCCCGTGCTGACCATGGCACCGAAGAAATTCAGCACCGCCGCCATCATAATGGCACGGCTTGGTGAAATTGCCCTGGTGGATACAGATGTGGCAATAGCATTTGCAGTATCGTGGAAACCGTTAATAAAGTCAAATGCCAGGGCCAAAACAATAACTATGATGATAAAAGGATGTAAATCAAGCATACTTCATTACCACGCCTCTGAGCAAATCTGCCATTTTTTCGCAGTGATCAAGGGTATCCTCCAGATCCTCCAGCAAATCCTTCCACTTGATAAGCTCAATAGGATCCTTCACCTGTGCAAAGAGATATGCCAACTCGCTTCTGAAAATGTGGTCACCCTCACTCTCAAGCTTGCTGACATCACTGGTCAGGTTGAGGAGCTCCTCCTGATTCTTGCTGATTTCCGGCAACAGCTCCAACACCTTGATAATCTTCTGGGTACACTCAATAAGGAGCTTGGTAAGTCTGATAGCTCCCTCACGGGCCTCACCGGTATGATAGATAACAATACGCTGCAAAATACCCTGCAGCAGATCTACGCCATCATCAAGGCCATTGGCAATAGCATAAATATCCTCACGGTCAATTGGAGTAATAAAGGTCTGATTCAGCTTGTCAATTATCCGGTCGTTGACTCTGTCAGCCTTGTGCTCAATGTCATTAATCTCCTTAACCTTTATATCAGCCTTACGATGGTCCACCATTACCTCATCCATCAAAAGTGAGCCCTGATAGAAAAATTGGGCACTTTCCAAGAAGAGATCGTAAAACTCAGAATCTCCTTTTCTATTGAAATTAAACATAGTAACCTCCCTGCAACTTGCATTCTACAATAACTATAACACATAATAGAGGCTTTTAACAATAAATTTTCCTCATAGAAGAAGGGGAGATACCTTATGATATCTCCCCTTTATCTGCATTATAAACAAGGATTATGGTCCTATGTTATCCTTCCACTGCCTTCAATGCCTTAAGCACCTTTGCTGCCATGCCATACATCTTGGCCTTTGGAATAGAGCATACCGCAATGCGGACACCCTTCTTTAATGGAACTGCGAAAATAAGGTCTTCATGCATCTTCTCGCATACAGCCGCAGAATCCTTGGCCGGTACGGAAATGAAGAAGCCAGCCTTGTAAGGCAATGCCTTGAGGCCACACTCCTCTGCTTCCTTCATGAAGATGGCAGCCCGGTCACGGATTACACCGTAAAGCTCATCACGTTCCTTTTCGAACTGAGCCAGCATAGCCTTATCCTGCTGAATATTGGTCAGCAGGGTCTGGGCACCGCGGTTGATATTGGACCAGGTGGCACGGCCAGTAAACTTGGTTACATTCTTGAATTCCTCAATTAACTCAGCATTCTGGGACAGACCAATCAATGCACCGGTGCGCTGGCCATACATGGTGTAGCCCTTGGACATGGAGAATGCAAACATTACAAAGATATTGTCAGGCAGATTGCTGAACTGCTTCATGAAACGGCGGGTTTCATTCTTTTCGCCGGCATAATCAATATAAGCAATATCCACCAGCAGATTAACCTTCTTGCCCTTGGCTGCCCAAGCCTTGGACATATCAATAACCTTGGTCCACTCCTCATCAGTGAGGCTGTAGCCGGTTGGATTATGAGCCGGAGTATTGATAATCAGCAGCAAGGATTCCTGTTTGGCAAAGAGCTCCTCCACTTTAGCCTCCAGGGCCTTGACATTATAATTCTGATTTTCATCAAAGAGCTGGTAGGTAGCCAGAGTACGGCCAGCCTCCTGGCAAAGAGGATTGTAGGTACCCCAGAACCAGTCAGAGGTCAGCACCTGATCACCGATTTCAGAATAATTCTGGATAGCCATGTGCAATGCACCGGTTCCACCGGAAGTAGCACATGCTGCAATATGCCCCTCTGGCTTGTTATCAGCAAAGGTCAGGCCGATAACCGCATCCAGATAAGCAGGAAGACCGGCTGGTGGTGCATACGAAGCCACATCAGCAATTTTCAGCTCTCTAAAAGCCTTTTCCATGGTAGGCAGACAGGCCAGCTTGCCGTCCTCGCCTATAATTGAACCGACAGTAGCGTTGGTAACCTTGTCAGCGCCGTGAACCTTAATGGCCTCATTACAAGCTCCGCTGGCACCAAAAATAACATCCACCAGCTTCTTACCAACACGATGTTTAGCAACCTGTGAACTCATACATTATCTTCCTCCTTAATTTTAAAAATATAAATACTCTTTTAAATCATTATACCACTTTTATGCAATTTTTCCTTTATTATATTTAAAATAATATATTGTACCTATTAAACATTTTTATATGTAATATGTATCTTTTTACATATAAGCTGTTTTAGCCCACAAAAATAGGAGAATGTCCATATAACAGACATCCTCCCTTCTTACCTTTCGAGCCTTGCTATATTTACTTTTCAGGGAAAAATTCCTTATGAATGGCATTGGCTGCTTCGCTGAGCTCACTGCCCTTGATCAGGCAGCTGATGCTGATTTCAGAGGTACTGATGGCATCGATATTGACATTGGCATCAGCCAGGGCGCCAAACATTCTGGCAGCAATACCAGGGTTGCCCAGCATACCGGCACCAACGATGGAAACCTTTGCCACATCCTCCTCAATGAGAACGGCTACAGCGTGGAGCTTTTCAGCAACTGCATCAACAGTCTTCTTGGTTTCCGGCAGATCATCCAGGGTAGTGGTAAATACCATGTCAGTAACGTTCTTCTCAATGTTTCTGATACTCTGAACAATCATGTCTACTGCAATATTCTTATCTGCCAAAGCAGAGAAAATTTCCTTTGCGATACCCGGGTTATTAGGAACACCCAAAACTGCAATCTTTGCAACATTTTTATCATGAGCTACGCCACGAATCAAGAAATCCTTCTCTTCCATTGTATATGCCTCCCTAATCATTGTGCCTGGTGTGTTGGTAAAGGTTGAACGTACATGAATTGGAATATTAAAGTATTTACCCATTTCCACGGAACGCGGCTGCATTACGCCAGCCCCCAGACGGGCCATCTCCAGCATTTCATCATAGGTAATTTCCTGCATTTTTCTGGCATCAGGAATCAGACGTGGGTCTGCGGAATAAATACCGTCAACATCAGTGTAAATCTCACAGGAATCAGCCTTCAGGGCACCAGCCAGTGCCACAGCAGAGGTATCAGAGCCACCGCGGCCCAAGGTTACCGGGTCACCATGCTCATCCACGCCCTGGAAACCCGCAACTA
Organism: Anaerovibrio sp. JC8; assembly: GCF_002100115.1. Taxonomy (GTDB): domain Bacteria; phylum Bacillota; class Negativicutes; order Selenomonadales; family Selenomonadaceae; genus Anaerovibrio. The sequence goes on from NZ_ANBM01000001.1 coordinate 108,059, forward strand.
CAACGATATTGCCCTTTTCCAGCTCTTTCTTTACTCTGGCCGGCTTAATATCTACAATCTTGCCCTTTGTATGGACGGAATTGGTTTTCATGCCCACCATCTGACCAGTAAGGGATACAGCTTTCTGTCCCAAGGTACGGAAGGCCATGGTCAACAGGGAAATCGACACCTGCTCACCGGTGGTCAGCAGCATATCCATTTCACGGGTATACTGATACGGATTTGGATTAATCTGCTTTGCCAGCTCAATCAGCTCATCGGTGGTATCACCCATGGCGGATACAACCATAACAATCTGATCCCCCGGCTGCTTTTCGGCAATAATTCTCTTGGCTACATTAAGGATTTTCTCAGTGGTTCCCACTGAGGAGCCGCCAAACTTCTTAACAATAAGAGCCATATTTACCTCCTATGATTCAAAACAAACACCGTAGCGGAAAGCAAATTCCATACTATGTAGACATTTGTTTTATAAAATCTTATTAATACACTCAAACAACAAGTATTATAATACAATTATGTGTTCCAGTCTACAGAAATCCCCAATAAAAAGTGTATACTTTGTATTTTTTTACGTACAAAACCATTTTCTCTGTAAACCTACAGTTTGTTCCTATGGGTAAAGCTGTCCAGAACATGGGATGTACATATAGCTACCGCCAGTGCATCCGCCACATCATCCGGCTTCGGCGGTTCCGGCAAATTCAGCAGCTTGGTCACCATGTAAATAACCTGTTCCTTGGTGGCCTTGCCGTAGCCCGTTACAGACTGCTTAACCTGCAGTGGGGTACGCTCCACCAGCTCCAGACCGTTCTTGGCCGCCGCCAGCAACACCACACCCCTGGCCTGGCCAACGGGAATAGCAGTGGTTACATTACGGTTAAAGAACAGCTGCTCAACCCCCATAACATCCGGCTTGTATTTCTTTATGAGCATATCCAGCTGGTCATATATTTTCACCAGCCTGTCCTCAGGCCTGGCCTTGGAGCTGGTAGTAATGGCCCCATATTCGTGGGCTATAAGGCGGCTGCCATTGGATTCCACAAAGCCATAGCCACAGATAGCAGTTCCCGGGTCAATACCCAATGCTAGCATTTTATTTCTCCCCCTGATATTTTGGTAAAAAATAAGCGGCCCGCAGGCCGCTGTATTTATTATTCTTCTTCGTCCATTTCGTAGTTGCCGTATACTTCCTGAACATCATCGTTATCATCGAAAGCATCCAGCATCTTCTGCATGTTGACAACATTCTCACCCTCGACCTTAACGGTGTTGTCAGGCACCATGGTGATTTCAGCGGAAGCGGTCTCAATACCCTTGTCAGTCAGTGCCTGAAGAATATCATCAAAAGCATCCGGCTCACCAGTGATTTCAAAAGCATCCTCTTCAGCTACGAAATCATCAGCACCTGCTTCCAGAACCAGCTCCATGAGAGCATCCTCATCATCGAAGGCTTCCTTCTCAACTACAAAAACAGCCTTCTTGTTAAACATCCAGGATACGCAGCCATTGGCACCCAGAGAGCCGCCATACTTGGAGAAGATGTGACGAACATCTGCCGCAGTACGGTTGCGGTTATCGGTGAGGATATCCAGCATGATAGCAGTACCGCCAGGACCGTAGCCCTCGTAGGTCATCTCCTCGTAGTTGCTGCCATCAGAAGCACCCAGACCCTTCTGGATTGCACGGTTGATGTTGTCCTTTGGAATATTATTGGCCTTGGCCTTGCTCAGAGCCAGCTTCAAACGCATGTTACCGGTTGGGTCGGAACCACCCATGCGAACGGCAATGGTAATCTCACGGCCGATCTTAGTGGTGATCTTGCCGCGGATAGCGTCGTTGGCGCCTTTCTTTCTCTTAATATTAGCCCATTTAGAATGTCCTGACATTACTGAAAACTCCTTTTATTGCATTTTCTTAAGGGGACTCCCCTTAAGCTATATTTCACAAGTAGATATTTTAGCACAAATAATAAGTTTTATCTACTCTTATATAAGCCACCATCGGCCAGGCAGGAGTACAACGGGGAACGCTCGCACTCTCTAGTTTGCCTGGCGGTACTAAGCTCATGCTGCGCTTTTCAGCTGGCATTCACTAAGTACCAAGGCAAAATATGTCCCCTTTTGCACTCCTGTCTGTCCTATTAACTCTATAATTCTATATATCTTATCTAAATTTTACGCTTTTAATAAGCGATAGAACTTCTTCTTGCCCTTCTTGACGATGGCTTCCCCATCAGTGAAGTCACTGTCAGAAAGTACATAATCTGGGTCGCTGACCTTTTCGTCATTGAGGGACAGGCCGTTCTGCTGAATGAGGCGACGGGCCTCACCCTTGGAGCCAAATACCTCAGCAGCCACCAAAACATCAACCAGCTTCTTGGAAGCATCCTCAGCTGTCAGCTCAATGGTAGGCATGTTCTCATTGGAGCCGGAGCCGCCAAATACTGCCTCAGCAGCCTCCTTGGCCTTGTCAGCTTCCTCCTGGCCATGAACCAGCTTGGTAACCTCATAAGCCAATACCTTCTTGGCCTCATTAATCTCCTGACCCTCCAGGGCACCCAGGCGACGAACCTCATCCATAGGAAGGAAGGTCAACAGAGCCAGACAACGCTCCACATCAGCATCGTCCACATTGCGCCAATACTGGTAGAAATCATAAGGAGAAGTCTTTTCCTTATCCAGCCAGAGAGCACCGCCAGCGGTTTTGCCCATCTTCTGTCCATCACTCTTGGTCAGCAGAGTAAAGGTAAGACCGTATACAGCATCACCGGTAATGCGGCGGGTCAGCTCAACACCACCAATGATGTTGGACCACTGGTCGTCACCGCCCATTTCCAGCTTAAGGTTATAGCGGCGATGAAGCTCCAGGAAGTCATAGGACTGCATAATCATGTAGTTGAATTCCAGGAAGGTCAGGCCCTTTTCCATGCGGTTCTTGTAGCACTCAGCCGCCAGCATGCGGTTGACAGTAAAATGAGCACCTACTTCACGGAGAAGTTCAATATAATTCAACTTGCGGAGCCAGTCACCATTATTTACCATCAAGGCCTTGCCATCACTGAAATCGATAAAACGGGCCATCTGCTTTTTAAACTGGTTGCAGTTATATTCAATATCCTCATCTGTGAGCATCTTACGCATATCACTGCGGCCGGACGGGTCACCTACAGTACCGGTACCGCCGCCCACCAGACATACCGGGCGATGGCCGGCCTTCTGGAGATGGGACATAACCATGAGGCCCAGGAAGTGGCCTACATGAAGGCTATCAGCAGTTGGGTCAAAGCCAATATAGAAGGTAACCTTCTCATTTTCAAACATTGCCCGGACTTCATCCTCATTGGTACACTGAGCGATGTAACCACGTTCTTTCAGTACATCAAAAACACTTGTTGACATTATTGTATTTCTCTCCTTAAACCTGAAAACAGGATATTTTTTACGATATTAGTTTGCCGTTTTCCCCTGGTTGGCCGTTGGGGAAGGAGCCGTAGGACTTGGGCTTGGACTAGGACTCGGAGCTGGCTTTGGTCTGGTGCTTTCCGGCTTGGCCGGCTTATCAGCTGCCTTCTTCTCATTGCCATCGGCCTTCTTGTCCTTGTCATCCTTTGCCTTGGTATCCTTGTCATCATCCTTTACAGGGGACTCCACACTGGTCAGAGTTGCACCATCAAACTGCTTCACAGGCATACCGGTCAATGCCTTATTCATAAAGGCCTTCCAGATAACAGCCGGCGTTGTACCACCGGTCATGGTGCCCATCTGCTGGTTGTCGTCGCAGCCAACCCAGACACCTACCACCAAATCAGGAACATAGCCTACAAACCATGCATCGTGATAATCACTGGTAGTACCGGTCTTGCCGGCAGTCGGACGTCCAATCTGGGCAGCAGTACCCGTGCCACGGGCCACTACACCCAAAAGCATACTGGTGAGTTCGTTGGCAGTAGCCTTCTTCAGTACCTGCTTGGACTCCTGATGAGCCTCCTCCAGCACCTTGCCGTTGCGGTCCAGTACCTTGACAATAGCTGTGTGATTCACATGAATACCGTCATTGGCAAAGGTACAATAAGCACTGGTCAGCTCCAGTGGAGTTACACCACGGGTCAGACCACCCAATGAGGTGGACAGATTGCCATCATTCTGAGGACCCTCAGTAACAAAGGTGGAAATACCCATCTCCTTGCCGAGATAGATGACCTTATCTATGCCTATATCCTGAGCCACCCGTACCGTTGGCACGTTCAGTGACTGCTCTGCCACATAACGCAGTGAAACCTTGCCGTTAAATTCACGGCTGTAGTTCTGTGGGGACCAGCCATTGATTTCCAACGGCTTATCCTCAATTACGGATGACGGAGTATAATTGGACTCCAGTGCTGCAGCAAATACAAATGGCTTAAAGGCAGAACCCGGCTGTCTTTCCGCCAATACAGCACGATTGAACTGGTCTGTTCCCCGGCCGCCTACCATGGCCTTGATATAGCCGGTATGAGGATCAATTGCCACCAAAGCACCCTGAGGCTGCTTGAGGCCATTGCTGTCATACATATCAGGCAGATTCTTCATGGCTTCCTCAGCCGCCTTCTGCATATCTATATCCAAGGTGGTATAGATTTTCAGACCTTCCTTATACACTGCATCAGCACCATATTTTTCAATCATGGTCTGGGTTACATAATCAATAAAGTAAGAGGCTTCTTCGCCCGCCTTGCTGGAAGCCTTAACCAGGCGCAGTTCCTCATTCTTGGTCTTGTTGGCCGTGGAGGAGCTGATATAGCCATATTTGGCCATCTGATCCAAAACGGTTGCCTTGCGCTGCTGGGCAGCCTGCAAATTGTTGGTAGGAGAATAATAGTTTGGACTCTTTGGAATACCGGCCAACATAGCACACTCGCTCAAATCCAGGTCCTCAACATTCTTGCCGAAATAAGTCTTGGCTGCGGCCTGTACACCATAGGCACCATTGCCAAAATAAATCTGGTTCAGATACAGCTCCAGAATCTCTTCCTTGGTGTACTGATGCTCCAGCTGAATGGCCAAAAACATCTCCTGAATCTTACGTTTAAAAGTACGGTCCTGGGTCAAATAAGCATTTTTCGCCAGCTGCTGGGTAATGGTGGAGCCACCCTCAGCCACACCCTGGCTGGTAATATTTGACCATGTAGCACGCAGAATACCCCGTGGGTCCACGCCGGAATGCTCGTAAAAGCGGGCATCCTCAACTGCCACAAAGGCATTCTTCAAATTCTCGGGAATCTGGTTCATCTTGACCGGCACCCGGTTTTCATCCGCATGAACATTGGCAATCTCGTTGCCGTTAATATCATATATCTGGGATGACGCCGGCGGTCTAACATCTGCAAGATCCGCCTTTGTATTCAAAGTAGCTGTAAGGAATCCGCAGCCTACGCCGATTACCATTACTAGCATTATTAATGCAAAAATTATCAGGATTCGACTTGCACTGCTGCCGCCTGAGGACTTCTGAGGCTTCTTGGCCTGACGAGCCCGCTGCTGAGCCGCACCTGTACGTTTTTCCATGATAGACCTCCTCGTTATACACATATACGGTACTATTCTATCATAAATGAATTAATTTCGCGAAATATATTATTTTAATGTCACCAGGGTCGCACCTGTGCCACCCTCACTCATATCAGCAAAATTAAAGCCGGCAACATTGCGGTGACGCTTCAAATACTCGTGAACTCCCTTACGCAGTGCCCCAGTTCCCTTACCATGAATAATAAGCACCTGGGACAGCCCCGCCATAATGGAGTCATCAATAAACTTGCCAAGGATAACCTCTGCCTCGTCCACCATCATGCCACGGATATCAATATCACGATGGGCTTCCTGGGTTTTTCTGATGAAGCTGCCACCACCCTTGGACTGCTTGGTGCCGACATTGGCCGGCTGCTCCTTTCGGCCCTTTTCCACGAATTTGCAGGCTGAAGCCTTCATGGTGGTTTTCATGGCCCCCAGCTGAATCTCCAGCTCCTTGCCATGAATACCCAGAACAGTGCCCTTCTGATCCAGCTTGGTGACATAAATGATATCACCAACCTCTATGGTCTTCAGGTCTATAGGCTTTCTAAAGGCCTTGGCGGAAACGATGCCAGGGCGAACCCGGCCAGCCTCCTCGTTCAGCTTGTTACGGGCATCCTGAATGGCCTGCTGCCGCTTCTGAATTCCCATATCGTTAAACTGCTCTTTGAGCTGCTTGATGATTTCCTCGGATTCACGACGGGCCCGACGTACCAGGGCCGAGCCTTCGTCCTTGGCCTTGCGGATAATATCCGCTTTTTTCTGGGACAGCTCAGCCCGCATGGCCTCTGCCTTGGCTTCCATTTTTTCTGCCCGCTGGAGCTTCGCTTCGATGTCGGCATTCATCTGCTCATACATCATCTTCTCTTTTTCCAGCTGGTTAATGACCTTCTCAAACTGGGCATGGTCCGCCTGAATCAGCTGCTTGGCCCGAATAACCAGAGCCTCACTGAGCCCCAGCCGGCGGCTGATGGCAAAGGCATTACTTGCCCCCGGGATTCCCGTCAGCAATCTATAAGTCGGTCTTAGGGTATTAACGTCAAATTCCACACAGGCATTTTCGATTCCATCCCGGCTGAAGGCAAAGGTCTTCAACTCAGAATAGTGGGTAGTAGCCATAACTGTAGCCTTAATATTCAGCAGCTGCTCCAAAATCGCCATGGCCAATGCCGCCCCTTCTTCAGGGTCAGTACCGGCACCCAGCTCGTCCAGCAGCAGCAAGTCATCGGACTCCACCTTGCCCAAAATCTCAACTAAATGAGTCATGTGGGCAGAGAAGGTACTGAGGCTCTGCTCGATGCTCTGCTCGTCGCCAATATCGGCGTAAATATTATTGTAAACCGCAATTGTAGACCCGTTTTCCACTGGCAGGAACAGACCGGCCTGGGCCATGAGCACCAGGAGGCCCAGGGTCTTCATGCTGACCGTCTTGCCGCCGGTGTTCGGTCCTGTTACCAGCAGCATATTATAATCGGCACCAATGGCAATATCGATTGGCACCACCTTGTTATTGTCAATAAGCGGATGACGGGCAGATAACAGGGATGTGCTTCCATTGTCGCTGACAATCGGCTCCACAGCCCTCATATCCCGGGCCAGCCCCGCCTTGGCAAAGGTAAAGTCAATAAAGGCCAATATATCGCAGTTTTCCATAAGGATATCATCCTTACGGCGAATCTGGCTGGAAATATCCCGCAAAATCCGCTCCACCTCATGCTTTTCTGCGGCTACCAGCTGCTTTATGTCGTTATTAAGATTCACCACAGCCATAGGCTCCACAAACACCGTGGAACCACTGGCGGATTGATCATGAACTATACCGGGAAAATACTGGCGGTATTCCTGCTTAATAGGCACCACATAACGGTCCCCACGCATGGTGACAATGGCATCCTGAAAATATTTCTGATATTCCGCCGAATGGAGAATGTTATACAGGTGGTCCTTTATACGGGACTGGGAAACCTTGACCTCCCGGCGGATGCGTTTTAATTCCACACTGGCATCATCCCGGAGATTACCGTGCTCATCCACTGTATTTTCCAGATTCCGCTCAAGCTCACCCAAAATCTCCAATCCCCGGGCCCAATTCTTCAAAATAGGGGCATCCAGCTCCAGCTCCTTGAAAAACTTCTTTACGGCCCGCATGGCATACATTGTGGTGAGAACATCCATGATTTCCGATGGCTCAATAACGGCCCCGATGCCGATTTTCTTCATGAGCTCACGGATATCCCGCACGCCGCCCAATGGCGGATTGGCCATGGAGGATACCATAACGGCCTCAGCAGTTTCCTTCAGCCGTTCCCTTACCTCATCTATATCGTTGCTGGGCTGGAGCCCACCAGCCAGCTCCTTGCCCAGTATGGAGCCAGCCTTATCCTGAAGCCGCTCCAATATTTTCTTATATTCTAAAACCTTAAATGAATCCTGTTCCATCTATAACCTCAAAATATATTTTGCCTGTTATTCCACGCCTCTGAAGTAATGGCCACGGGTAATATTGTCCCCTTCCAGGGCCTGAACCTCAGCCTTTTCCATTTCACTGAGCTCCCCATCATAGGCCATATACTTTTTGTAATTGGCAATGGTTTTCTTTAATTCATGGGCCTGCATAAAACGGGCCTCAATTCTCAGCTGACTGATACCCATGGCCCCAAATTTCATGGCATGGGGCAGCATGCTAAGCCGGTTGCCGTTCAATACGTGCATGTGGCAATACTGATCCATTACCAGCGGGAATTTTACATCCTTGCGGTCCTTCAAAAAGAACTGCCGGCCACTGTTGACACAAGGGGCACTGCACTGACCTGTGTGAAGGCCTCCAATAAAGCTGCCGGTGGCACAGTACTCCGATACCATCAGCTCCATATTGCCATCCACAATGCAGGACAATGGCATATCTGTTTCCTTGGCCAGCTTTTCCACCTGAGCCAGCGTAAGCTCCGGTGACAGGGTAACAGCCTCAACTCCCAGCTCCTGTAAATGCTGGAGAGTCTTGAAATTATACGTAATCAAGGAATAATCAGCGTGAACCGGTATATCGGTTAATTCCTTAACCGCCGCCAAGGTGCCTATATTATGTACATTTATGGCATCCGGCTTGTAGGAAGCCACTGTCTTTAGCCAGGTATGGAAGCCGTTCAGCTCATTATCACGGATAATCCGCGGGGTATTAAGGGCAATCCTGGCCCCAGCCTTGTGAGCCATGTACACTGCCTTTTCGTACTGCATTGGGATAATGGCCTCATGGTGATATGATTCACCGCCAAATACCACCCAGTCAGCTCCCGCTGACAGGGCACTCTGCAACAGCTCCATACTGTCAACTACTGCGGTTATTCCCGACTGTACCCGCCGTTTTGTCTTGGTTTTAACCAGAGCCGTATTGTTTTCAGGCACCGGCTTCACCTGGAACTTGGCCAGACGCTGCTGCTCCAGCTGTTCCACGGCCTGGCGCCGGGCCTCATTTATTTCACTGACCGGCACCATCACATTGCCGCTGATTTTACAATCTAACTGTCGTAATTCAAAAATGGAGGTTCCAAGACGGGACACCTGTTTATGTACAGTTTCCTCACTTAGTGGCCGCTTAATGGCCTCCTGACCAATAAACTCCGTCCTGCCCTCACCTTTATTGCCATCAGCATCAGTCATGGCAATAACCAGCGGTTCTCCCACTGCGGCCATAACCTCTACATCCACTACCACCCGACGTACCGGGGCACCTGTGTTATAAAAGCCCTTGGCCCATTCCATAAGAGGTGCGTCATAAACCTTAAAGGCCCTGTCATGCTCAAAAACACGGCCCTCCACCGGGAAGCTGACTACAGCTCCCACTGGTGCCTGTTCCACCGGAACCAGATTGCGGTTTTTGCCGCCCTTGACAATATGCAGATCTTTCACAGTGGCGGTCACACGGCCTCCGACCTTGACCCAGAAATCCACCTGGTCTCCCACAGACAGGCTGTCCGCCAGCTTCATTGTCACCATGCCAGTGCTGCTGTCGTACTCCATTACCCGGCCCAGCATAATGCCACGATTGTTTGGCCGACGGTCACTCATCATTTCACGGCCCTGCTTCTTCTCCAGGAAGGCCGTAGTGAAATCACGGTTAAAGACCTGGGCCAAATCGTGGCGGTTCTTGTCGGTCACCTGGAATTTTCCGGCATAATGGCTGTCAATCACCTGACGGTAATTGTTCACCACGATCCCCACATATTCAGGCCGCTTCATGCGACCCTCAATTTTTAGGGAAGCCACCCCCGCATCAATAAGCTGGGGAATCAAATCAATGGTGTTCATATCCCTTGGACTAAGGAGATACTTTCCGGCAGAATCCTTAAGCATATCATTGTCATGCTCGTCCACCAACGTATACGGCAGACGGCAAGGCTGAGCACAACGGCCCCGGTTTCCGGACCGGCCCCCAATCATACTGCTCATGAGGCACTGGCCTGAATAGCAGACACACAAAGCACCGTGGACAAACACCTCTATCTCCACGTCACAGTTATCAATTATGTGCTTGATGGTAGCAAGGGATACCTCCCTGGACAGCACCACCCGGGTAAAGCCCAGCTTCTGGAGAGCCAACACGCCATCCAAGTTGTGAACTGTCATCTGGGTGCTGGCATGTAAAGGCATATCCGGAACTATCTCCCGGGCCAGCTTGGCCACACCCAAATCCTGCACCAATATGGCATCGGCCCCGGCCTCATAGAGAAAGCGGAGATAATCCGCCAAGGCCGGCAGCTCCTCATCATCTACAATAGTATTTACCGTTACATTTATAAGAACATTGCGCAAATGGGCAATGCGGATGGCTTCCCGCATCCCCTCTTCGTCAAAATTACTTGCATAGGCCCTGGCCCCGAACATATTGCCAGCCAGATAAATGGCATTGGCGCCACTTTCAATTGCAGCAATGAGTGCTTCCTTGCTGCCGGCTGGTGCCAACAATTCAACCATGTCTGCCTCCTCCAAATCTATCTAAAAACAATTTATCGCATAAAAATCACATCATATCATTATAACGCCATTGTTCAAATTTTGCTACAAGCAAAATACACCTCATTATTATCCAATCAAAAAGACCTGCCATGGAATATCCACCGCAGGCCTCGCCTTAATCTTATTTACTTATCACGTCTTGTCAAAATTGTAGACAAATAATTCAGCTTCTTGTCCTTATTGGCAGCCACATCATCGATGATTTCCTCATCCGGCAGGCCGCAGCGGCTTACCAGTGTAGCATTATTCAGCATAGAGGCCTCATCCAGATTATCCACCACCTGGGCAAAATTCTTGTACACCTTCATGATAACTGCATTATCGCAGGTAGCCAGAGCCTTCTTCAGCTTTTCCTCAGATACTGTGGCCGGGATAATGCTCAGAATGTCATCCCCCTCCACAATGGAGCGTCCCAAATAGCTGGCAATGGCACAGAAGGCCGGAATACCAGGAATAGTCTCAATATCCGCCCCGGCAGCCTTCAGCCGGTTATATACATAAATATAAGTGCTGTAGAACATCGGATCTCCCAGGGTCAGGAACACCACCTGCTTGCCGGCCTCCAGCATAGCCATAATTTCTTCCTTGTTCTTGTCCCAGGCACTGGTATCCTCAGAAAAGCCCTTTACCATAGGATAAATCTGATAAACTATTTCCGTATTTTCACCAATGTAGCAACGGGCAATATCCAGCGCTACACTGCCTTCCTTTTTCTCCGTTCTTGGAGCAATAATAACATCCGCACTCTTTATGGCATTAACTGCCTTTACTGTCAATAGCTCAGAATCCCCGGGACCTACGCCTACACCGAACACTTTACCCTTCATGTATTTGTCACTCCTTAATGCAATATCATTCTTTTTTCATCTTTGCATAGTATATTATGCCTAGTATTTATCGTTAATATAATAACACAAAATACTTTACAAGTAAGATTTTTTTCTTTAAATTAAACTTGTAAGGCAAAGATTTTGGGGAGGTGACCATTATGAAAATAACCTTAAACGAAAATGCTGATGTGGTGGCCACCGTAAAGGCAGGATTGGAAAAAACCGGTGGATATTGCCCATGCCGTGTGGAAAAGACTGAAGACACCAAATGCATGTGCAAGGAATTTCGGGACCAGATCAAGGATCCGGATTACGAGGGCTATTGCCACTGTATGCTTTATTTCAAATCATTACAGGATTAAATTTAACACTTAATATAAACGTAAAAGGAGGAACCGATATGGCAGAAGTAACAGTTACCAAGGAAAATTTCCAGCAGGAGGTTTTGGAGTCTGATATTCCTGTTATTGTGGATTTTTGGGCAGAATGGTGCGGTCCATGCAAGATGATGGCCCCTATCCTGAAGGAAATCGCCGAAGAAAATGAGGGAACCATCAAGGTTGCCAAAATCAATGTAGATGAAGAATCTTACCTGTCATCCCAGTATGGCATCGTCAGCATCCCAAGCCTATACTTTTTTAAAAACGGCAAGGTCGTAAATCAGTACATTGGCTACGTGCAAAAGGACTTCGTATTGAAGCTGCTTAACGAATAAAACAAGACACTTAAAAAACGCTATTATGGGCCACAGCCAATAATAGCGTTTTTCTTATGCTATCAAACCTTGGTCTGAATAATGGTTTCCAGGGCAATTTTAACCATGTCGTTAAAATTGGTTTGACGCTCATCTGCCGGAACAGCTTCCTTGGTAAGCAGGTGGTCACTGGCAGTAAAGATTCCCAGGCTCTGTACCCGATACTGTGCCGCCAGAAGATACAGGGCAGCGGTTTCCATTTCTACCGCCAAAATCCCGTAGCGACGGAGCTTGTCATTATCAATATCGTCATCATAGAAGCGGTCAACCGTAACAATATTGCCCACCTTGGTTGGAATATTCAAGCTCTTGCCGACTTCCATAGCCTTGGTCATGAGCTCGTAATCCGCCAATGGGGCGAAATTTATGTTGGGACCAAAAATGTTACGGATTATGGAGGAATCTGTAGTAGTTCCCTGAGCAATTATAATATCACGAAGATTGATATTCTCATGCATTGCACCGCAGGTACCCACCCGAATCAGCTTTCTGGCACCATATTCCCTAATAAGCTCAGTAACATAAATTGAGATAGAAGGAATACCCATACCAGTACCCTGTACTGATACAGGCACACCCTTATAGGTTCCCGTATAGCCAAAAGCTCCACGAATCTCATTATAACACTTGGCATCCTCCAGGAAATTCTCCGCAATATGCTTGGCACGGAGAGGGTCACCTGGCAGCAAAACTCTCTTGGCTATTTCACCTGAATGTGCTCCAATATGTAAACTCATCTGAAAAGTTCTCCCCTTTCATTTTCCTTTTACTGAATTAATTATACCACTATCTCATCATGACTTTTTACAATTTTATCCGCCCCGGATAAATCCTGGGCACCGGAATTTGGATTGCTGTAGCCAATACAGTGCATCCCAGCCGCTCTGGCCGCCGTTACCCCGGCAAAGGCATCCTCAATGACAGTGCAGTTTTCCGGCTTTACTCCCAGCTTTTCTGCCACTGTAAGGAAAATCAACGGGTCAGGCTTGCTGCGTGGTAAGTCATCCCCACTGACCACAGCTTTAAAGTAATCCCACAAATTAAACCGCCCCAGCACCAGCTCAATCATTTCCATGGTGGAGGAAGATCCCAGACCAATGATATACCCAGCCGCCTTTATACGTTCCAGCAGCTCCCGTACCCCCGGGATAGCAGTAATGGTTTCATCCTCCATAAGCATTTTCTTATAGAGTACATGCTTACGTCGGGCCAGCTCCTGCCAGGAAACGGGACACTGGGGATTCTCTTGCACCATGGTTCCATAAAAATCCTTGCTGCTGCGGCCCACAAAGGTAGCCAGACGCTCATCAGTAATGCTGATACCACACTCGGCCAGCACCTGTTTTTTTGCTCTGGCATGTATGGGCTCACTATCATAGATAACGCCATCCATATCGAAAATAAATGCCTGTTGCTCTCTATCCATTCTAATCCATCGGCTCCTACAGTTAATTACTCTAAAAGTATAACAAAAGGCTGTGCCAAAAGACAAGACCTTCAGCACAGCCCATTTTTAATACACACACCTTATGTTGTTGAACAGCTCCTATTAGCGGCGCTTGGTACGAAGCAGAGTCCAGATAAGGTTCTTGATGTCCTTATCCTTATCAATTTTAACCTGAACAGCCCGCTCATTGCCCAAGATGTTGAAGTTCTCAACCAGGAAGCAATAAATCAGCACGCCCAAAGAAATCAGACCAACACTGACAACAATTTCGCCAATGCCTGGGAAGTAAGAGCCGGATTCATACATGGAGGTAAATACGCAGTTCAGACGATTAAGGATAACACCCAGAACCGTGAGAACAGCATAGGTCAGCAATCCCGCCTTCTTCTTGCTTAACGGACTGATGATGATAACTATCGGGATAATGATGCCAAAGAGCATTTCCACGCAGTACATATTGCTCTGGAGAGTGCCCTGGAAAACATAACCCCACTCATGCTTTTCAAAGAGGTCATAGAGCTTCAGCAGGAGATAAGCACCCATTATGCTGGCACCGATTCTGGTCAGCTTCAGCATAATTCTGTGAGGAATCTCATGACCATAAGCGGTCTTGGCCAAAGTGGTCTCTATACAAACCATAGCCGAACCGATAAAGAAGGAGGACATGAGGAAGTACAGTGGCAGGAACTCACTCCACCACAATGGGAACATTCTCTCCCTCATAATAAGGAACAAGCCACCCAGTGAAGACTGATGCATTACCGGGAATATTAAGCCAATAACGACCAGAACCGGAATAGCCTTCACAATATAACGATGCAGCTTCTGTCGCAGAATACGCTCCGTTATTATCTCAAAAAATTCGAGGCTTAAAACTGTAGTATAAATGGAAATACACCAGAATACCTCAAAGAGTACCGAGGTATAGCCCCAGGATACGAATGGACGCCAGAAGTTAAACCACTGACCTATATCCAGGAACAAGCCGGCCATAACCAAAATATAACCCAGCAATGATGTAAGCAGGGCGCCGCGGGCCACTATCGTAAAGTCCTTATAGCGGAACATACTCACCAGCAGGGCTGTGGAGTAGCCACCACCGGCAAGGGCAACGCCGCACATTACATCAAAGGCAATCCACATGCCCCAAGGAGTCTCATCTGTCAGATTGGTTACATACTGGAAACCTGTCAGAAGCCTCAGGACAACTGCGACTACCATCAAAGCAACTAAACCTGTAAGAACAAAGCGGACTGGCGTTATGGTAAAGTCCCATCCTAAAATTCTAAAACACTTATATACCTTCATGGTCAGCCCTCCTTATCCTGATCGTCATCATACGGGGACTTATTATTTTTTTCCACCCGATGATTGTAATAAGCGAGGCCCGCCAAGAACAATGCCCAGCATGCCGCCAGGCCAGGTACCTTGGAGAGATAGCTCTCGGTGTAGCTGGTAACAGGCACGTTGCTGACTTCCTTGAAGCCCAAGTCCTCAAACGGAACATCGGAAATGTAAAGCCACTCTGCACCGCCTACCTCATGCTCACCATATACTTGATTGATATAACGGGCATCAGAATTAATAATCTCATGCGCCTTTTTAATCAGCTCATCCCTGTCACCGGACATAAGGGCACCGGTGGTGCAGGCCGATACGCAGGCCGGGGCGTCACCCTTGGCCACCCGTTCAGAGCACATCTGGCATTTTGATACCTGTGGGAACTGTTCATTCCACTGATATTTTGGAATGGAATATGGACAGGCCACAAGGCAGTAACGACAGCCTACACAGAGATCAGGATAATAAACTACTGCTCCCGTCTTTTCATCCTTCTGAATAGCCTTGGAGAAGCAGGCTGATGCACAGGCAGGCTCCTTGCAGTGGAGGCACTGCTTCTTTACAAATCTCAGCTTGTCCTCATTGCCGCCGTGGAACTCCTGAATAACGGTCCAACGGTTGTCATCCAGGTCCACATTACCATCTTCCTTAATATTTCTAGGCTTTGCCTTGAAATTCAGATTATTGTATCGCTTGCAGGCTACAGTACAGCCCTCGCAGCCAATGCATTTTGTAATATCTACTAATACAGCCATCTATACTCACCCCTCTCAATCAAACAACCGGCCGTGCCGATTGACAAAGGTTGTATGCAAGTATTTCTCAGCCTTTTCACTGAGAGGCTTGCCGAAGAAGTCCTTATAGACTGCCTGTATTTCTGCATTATCGTGGCTGCAACGCTTTGCGGAGCCTGTATCCTCCTTGTAAATAGCCTCGATACGCCGTTTCTTGGCTTCCACTGCATCCATGGTCTTTGGCTGACCGCCGCCACCAATGCAGCCACCAGGACAGGCCATAAATTCAATGAACTGCCACTTGCTGCTTCCAGCTGCCTTGATGCCATCAAGAAGCTGACGAACATTTTCCAGACCATGACAAACTGCAATATTAACAGAGCCAACACCAGGAATACTTGCCGTAGCTTCCTTCACAGCCTGCATTCCACGAACCGGCTTCCAGTCCAGCAGGCCTGCCGGCGGATTGGAGCCAGTAGCCAAATAATAAGCGGTACGAACTGCCGCCTCAGTAACACCGCCGGTAGCACCGAAGATACGGCCTGCACCGGTGGATTCACCCATAACAGAATCATAGTCCGACTCTGGTACAGTATTAAGGTCAATGCCCTTGTGCTTTAACAGAACCGCCAGCTCTCTGGTGGTCAGAACATAATCCATATCCCGCTGGTTGTCCACCTGAAGCTCCTCACGGGCCACCTCAAATTTCTTGGCGGTACAAGGCATAATGGACACATTCACAATGTTATCCGGATTAATTCCCATCTTCTGGGCGAAGAAGGACTTAATGGTAGCTCCCATCATATTCTGCGGAGATTTGCAGGTTGACAGGTTGTGCATCAGTTCCGGATAGAAATACTCACAGTATTTCACCCAGCCCGGACAGCAGGAAGTGAGATGAGGAATCTCATCCTTCTTCTTGGTAAGACGATGCACAAACTCCGAGGCCTCTTCCATAATAGTGAGATCTGCGGCAAAGCAGGTATCAAATACAGAATCAAAGCCGGCAGCCTTTAATGCTCCTGCCATTTTCCTGCCCACACCAGTCCCCTGAGGCATACCAAACTCCTCACCCAGGGAAACCTTGGTGGCTGGTGCAGTCTGCACCACTACATACTTGCTGTCATCATCCAGGGCATCCAAAACCTTACGGACATGACTCTTTTCCGTGATGGCTCCGGATGGACACTGCATAACGCACTGGCCACAGCCAACACAGGCTATCTCCTGCTTTAATGGCAATGGGTAATTGCCGTATACCCCCATTACATTTTTGCAGGCATCTACGCACTGGCCACACAAAATACACTTCTCATCATCACGCTCGATGGACGGATTGGCAGCGCTAATGGCCACGCGCCCCTTTAATTGTACAGGGAAATCGCCTTTCCCTTCATACTGGCTGGACACCCAGCCGTCGCCCCCGGAGGGTTTGCCCTTGCAACCGGCAGCCATTACCCCGAATCCCAGGACGCCTGAGCCGGCCACAACCTTTAAAAACTTGCGCCGAGACATCTTGTTACTCATACATATACTCCCCTAACGTCTACTACACAACACCATTTACACAATTGACACAAAATTCGTACAATAATACCTATTTATTATTTTACCACGGATTAATAAATATAGAAATATTTAGTTTTTATGCAATTATTAAATATAACTATAGATAAATTAAGGGATGGTCCCTACCATCCCTTTTATATTTAATATGTTATAGTTCACATAACAATTTTGTCCAAAATTCCCGTCAAGTGGGCAATGGTAACCCCATAATTTGTCATTGGCACGGCCATCTCCCTGGCCCGTTCGATTCTGGACAATACATAGCGGCGGTTAAACATACAGCCACCACATTGAATAATCAAATCATACTTAGTGAGCTCCTGCGGAAAATCCGTGCCACTAACCACATCGACCTGCAGCCCCTCCCCGAAGCGCTGCCGCAACAGCCGTGGTATTTTAACACGTCCAATATCCTCAGCCAAAGGAGCGTGGGTACAGCATTCTGCTATGAGCACCCGGGATTTTTCTGTGAGGCTGTCAATATGATGTGCACCCTCCACGTAATATTTTAAATCCCCCTTATAAGCTGCAAACAACACGGAAAAGGAGGTCAGCCTGCTTGCCGCCGGCTTATGCTCAAACACCAGCTTAAAGGCCTGGGAATCAGTAATAATAAGCTGCGGTGCTTCCTTCAGCCGGCTCAGGGTGAGCTCCAGCTTATCAGTGGTGGTTGATACCACTGTACATTTCCTGTCCAGCAGTTCCCGAATGGTCTGAACCTGAGGCAGGATAAGACGCCGCTTTGGAGCCTGAATATCCTGAGGCATAACCAGCAGCACCACATCATCTTCCTTGACCAGCTGGCCAGTGATAAATGCCTCGTCATAATCCTCGGGCATAACCTTGGACAGGGCCACCACAACCTTGTCCCGCTGCGTCTTTCTATCGGCTTTGTCACCATCACAGTCAACTGTCAGCAGGACGTCCTTGTTGGGATGTATTCTTCCCCCTATTTCCTTGTTCAAAGCATCGGTTGGTTCCTCTTCGCCAAAGGAATTAATCAAACACAATACTGCTATATTCTTGCCATGAAAATAATCCAACAGCTTGTATTCTTCAGAAAAATCCTTCTGCCCATTACCAGGAAATACCAACACTGCTATATCAGTCTTTTCCATGGCCAGCCTGGTCTTTTCCAGACGCTGGGCCCCCAGCACGCTATGGTCCTCAATGCCGGGGGTATCAATAATGACACAGGCTCCCAAGGGATGGATTTCCATGGCCTTATACACCGGATCCGTAGTGGTTCCGGCCACATCCGACACAATAGATGTGTTCTGACCGCTTATTAAATTAATCAGCGATGATTTGCCGCTGTTGGTCCGGCCAAAAATCCCGATATGGAGCCGATTGGCGTTTGGTGTTGAATTCAATTCTGCCATAATTAAAACCTAAAATCCCTCTGTCCATTACTAATATCGGCCAAGTGCTCTGCGGCAATTTTCCGCACCTTCTCGTTTGGAATTTTCTCCAGCTCCTTTTCAATCATGGCCAAGCCCTTTGACTTGGTATCGTCGCTGGCATAATCCTCCAGATACTCCTTCAGGGTCATGAGGGCATTTGGATGACAGCAATTGAGAATCTGCTTGTTCTTGCACAAAGTCATGAATCTGTCCCCGGTGCGGCCTTCACGATAGCAGGCGGTGCAGAAGCTAGGCACATAGCCCAGGGTAATCAGCCAATTTATAACCTCATCCAATGTCCGACGGTCACTGACATCAAACTGGGCAGAGTTGTCATCCTCAGGCTCCTCCTCATAATAACCGCCTACGCTGGTACGGGAGGCCCCGCTTATCTGGGAAACGCCCATAGCCAGAGCCTTTTCGCGGACAGCCTTTCCCTCACGGGTAGAGATAATCATACCGGTATAAGGCACGGCCACCCGAATAAGGGCAATGATCTTCTCAAACATTTCATCGCTGATACCATTATCAAAGGCCGATGGGTCAATATCATCCGCCTTTTTTACCCGTGGTACGCTGATGGTATGCGGACCGACTCCATGAGCCGCCTCCAGATGCTCTGCATGCATCAACAAAGCCGCAAACTCATAGCGATAGCTCTCCAAGCCAAAGAGTACCCCCAGACCCACATCGTCGATACCGCCTTCCATGGCCCGGTCCATGGCCTCGGTATGGTAGGCATAATCATGCTTTGGCCCCGTTGGATGAAGCTGCTCATAGGATTCCTTGTTGTAGGTTTCCTGGAACAATATATAAGTGCCGATGCCGGCTTCCTTCAGCTTGCGGTAGTTTTCCACCGTGGTAGCGGCAATATTTACATTTACCCGACGGATAGCACCGTTCTTGTGCTTGATGTTATATATGGTATTGATGGAATCCAGCACATATTCAATTGGATTATTAACCGGATCCTCACCCAGCTCAATAGCCAGACGCTTATGTCCCATATCCTGCAGGGCGATTACTTCCCGGCGGATTTCGTCCTGGGTCAGCTTTTTCCGGCTGATATGCTTATTTTTCATGTGATATGGACAGTACAGACAGCCATTAACACAATAATTGGACAGATATAAAGGGGCAAACAGCACGATACGGTTGCCATAATAATCCTCTTTGATCTGCTTGGCCAGCTCGTATACCTCCTGCAGCTTTTCCTCATTGTCACAGGCCAACAAGACCGATGCTTCCCGGTGGCTCAGCCCCTTGCCCAGCCTTGCCTTGGCAATAATGGCATCCACTACCTCCATATTGTCCTTGTTGTCGTCGGCATACTTCAGAGCAGCTCTGACCTCCTCATCAGCTATAAACTCCTCTGCCTTCATTGATTTAACGTCATACATTCTCATTCACCCACTTTATAATCTCCCCGGTCACAGACGATGCTGTAACCGATATTACCCACTCTCTTTTTCAGACACTCTATGCACTCAGCTGCTTCTTCCCCCGTGCAGATTTTCTTGTCATAAATTGCATATTTTTCACGAAACTCCCGTGGTGAAAGGTTTGGCATCACCACATTGGCACCGGCCTGCAAGCCCTTTTCCCGGCCTATAGGATCAATGGTTCCCAGGGCCGTAGTAGCCGGCAGCAAAACCCTTGGCAGCAAAAGTCGAATAATTGACAGTAAGGTAACCGTCATATCCACCGTCCCCGCTGCTTTATCACCCATAGGTGTGTCATGCTGAGGTATAAATGGACCAATCCCCACCATGTGAGGATTCAGCTCCCTTAAAAACTGCATATCCTCATACAGGGTGGCCACGCTTTGCCCCGGCGAGCCTACCATAAAGCCGGCTCCCACCTGATAACCGATGTCCTTTAAATTATACAGACATTCCTTACGGTTAGTCAGCGACATTTCACGGGGATGCAAGGTTTTATAATGTCCAGCATCAGCGGTTTCATGCCGCAGCAAATAGCGGTCAGCCCCGGCCTTGAAATAGGCTTCATAGCTCCCCCGGCTCTTTTCCCCTATGGACAAGGTAACAGCACAATCCGGATAGCTGGCTTTTATATCCCCTATGAGTTGACATATGCGGTCATCGGTATAGTATTCGTCCTCGCCCCCCTGAAGCACAAAGGTACGAAACCCCAATCTATATCCTTCTCCGCAGCACGCCAATATTCCTTCTTGACTTAGCCGATATCTTTCTATTATCTTGTTTCCACGGCGTATGCCACAATAATAACAGTTATTGCGGCAATAATTTGTAAACTCAATGAGCCCACGGATATACACATCCTTGCCGTAAATCCTTTCCCGCACAGCCACTGCCCGCTGCTTCAGATAATCAGCCTCATTTCCATCCAGAAGATATTGAAGCTGCTCAAGGGTAATATTCTGTTTTGCCTCAATTTCATCAACGATAGAAATAAAACCGCCCCCTAAATGTCGGAACTATCAGAAAAAGATATACACATTAAAAATACTACTCCTTTTTGTGCATATAATCAACGTATCTGCGCATTTTATACAGTAAAAAAGAGCGTTGCCAATATATGCCGCAACGCTCCCGCAAAATCAGTCCCAAACCTCAGCTATTTTTTCTGCCTGATATATGCCCCGTCTGTCACTATATGCCTTTATAGCTGTCCTATATTTTTCTTCACCTATGGACTCAGGGAAAACTACATTGAAATCCGTATCCAATGGATTATCCGTTATAGTTTCACTTTCCTCATCATCCCCGACTCGATCATACTTAGCCACCGCCAACAGACAACCCTTGGCAGTACCGCGGGCCAGGTTGCCCTTGTACGCCCATTTCTCTATAGAATAAGTGCCATCCTCGTGCTCTATTTTCCACCAGGAAACCAAGGCTTTTCCAGAATTTGGAAAATCCACGATGCTTGTACGGAAATTATCTATACTGTATACGTCACCCCTATGGGTAAACACCTTGCCCCAAATAGATGCCTCACCTGTATTTACACCAATATTTTCCGCTATAAATAACATCATTACTGCAACAACAATTCTACATAGTGCTGACCACTGACATCTGTTCATCACAATCACTCTCCGCAAATGTTTTTAATTTACAAATCCTAAAAGCATTATGAGGCTTTCACAAAAACGCAAAGCCTCATAATAAAATTCTTTTAATATATCATTCGCTATTATTCTCGGGTATAAAGTGGGTCTTTCTCGTTGTTTACATAGGATGCCGGCAAATCAGCATCAATCTGGTAATCTACCATGTGGTCACCGCAGAAGGTCTTGTCATTACAGTGCTTTACACAATGACGATAATTTTTACCAAAAACCTTCTCCATCCGTATTTCATCCTGACGTCTTGCACAGTATGGATTATCACAGACAGAATACTTACCAATTGGCATATTATCGAAGCTCTGAATCATAGCATCAATAATAGATCGACGCATAGCCTTACGCCAAGGAGGACCATCTCCAACAAATATTTTAATCGGCCAAGGCAATATATTATATTCTACACCACCAGAATATCCACGAGAATAATACTCGCCTCTTTCAATATATTTTCCAGTGTGTACATCAATTGCCCGCACCGAAAGCCTACAATCGGTCCAACGGCTTTGGCCAATAATCTTATCTTTCACCTGGGTTCTGATAGGCTTAATATTAAACATTATCAAATAATCATATCCACCTAACCCATCTTCCTCCAACTCTCTCGCAAAATTTACATATTCCTCTTTAGGAAGAGTAGATAAATGTCCGGAAAAATCATAAGAATTGCCATGTACAGCTGAATCAGGTCCATATGAATCGACAACATGCTCTGGACCATTGCTTGAACGATTATCCGTATGTGAAGTTTGCTTTATATGATATAAATCTTCCAATTTTTCATATTCTCTGGCCAATACATCATGAGCTTCAGTCAAAATGTACGTATCACCTGTATTTCTACGGCCCTGATGGAAATGCCCACCAACATTCTCTATTCTTTCCATAGGATAACGGGCACCAGGAAACTTAGTGTGAAGAATTCGACGGATATATCCCATAGTATCTTCATCCAACAATGCTTGATCATCACCAGTTACCAAATAACCTACCCTAACGCCATATTGTGGCTCGTACTGAAAATCAAAGTTTCTGGATTTATTTTCCATCTCCCGATGATATGCCACATCATTCCGGTCAACATTTACGGTGCTGGCGGCATCTGCCACATGAGACAGGCCCACCATCATCCCAGCACACATAAGAAAAGAAGCTATCCCTGCTGAAATATGATTTTTAAACATATCCCATTTCCTCCCATCAACTAAAACGTTTTAATGGTAAACAACATTTTATACAAGACCTTTACAAAATAAAAAAAGGCCGACACAATCCCTATGGGTATATATCTACCCATATAAATATTACCATAATATATCACCCATTACAAATAACCCGTAAAAATAATACAATGTATGATGATATATTGTAGTTTAATTTGGGTGATCGACATGAAAGAAATAGAATATGGGAGAATAAATATTAAACTGGGTGATATACTCCAAGAGCAAAATATCAGCATTAACAAGTTAGCATTCCGGGCCGAATTACAAAGGTCCCAGGTGCGGGGATATTGCAAAAACACGATACAGCGTATTGACACTGGTGTGCTTGCCAGGCTGTGCCACGCCCTTGATTGTGATGTATCCGACCTGATTGAATACATCCCCCCGGATAATGATTAAACATAATCGGCCAGCCGTATACAGGCTGGTTTTTTTATTGAAAAAACTTGACGGGTGCCTCACTTTAAGGGTACAAATTAGGAAACAGATTATTGTGTCTGAGACAGGATGAATTACTATGAAAGCTACAGACAAGAACACATTATCACGACGCAATTTTATAAAGCTGATGGCCGGAGCAGGAGTTATGCTGGCGGGCGGAGGTATCTTGGCCCTACGGAAAACCAGTATGGGACGAGACATAGAAAATCATGCCCGCAGTTTGCTGCATGATAAGCAGTCCCAATATCTCCGTCAGCTGATTACCACTGATAATGCCCACAGCCGCCGCATTATGTGGCAGGCGGCAGAGCCCATGAAGGAGCCGCTGATACGCCTGCGGCTAAAAAAGGACACAAAACGGGAAATGGTTTTCCCCGTACAGGATGATTCCTTCTTCGATGATGGTGAAAACCATATTCAGTATTCTGCCTTACTGGATAATCTTGCCCCGGACACAGCCTATGAATTTGCCATTGAAGACGGCAAGGAGCAAACCGATTGGTTCCCGGTGCAGACAGCCGATGCCACGAAAGACGATTTCACCATGCTGATTTTCACTGACTCCCAGTCCAGTGATTACAGTGACTGGCGCAATGTGGCCCAAAGTGCCATTAAACGCCATCCCGAAGCAGAGCTTTTTACCGACTTGGGAGACCTGGTGGATAACGGCGAGGACAGCAGCCAGTGGCGGGCCTGGTTCGGCTCTATTGAGGGTCTTATTGACAGAATTCCTTTTGTGCCGGTTATGGGCAATCATGAGTGCTACAACCGGGATTGGAAGGAACAGCTGCCCATGGCCTACCTCCATTACTTCAATGTGCCGGATAACCACAGCAACAGCTTTAACCGCTATTACTATTCCTTTGACTATGGGCAGGTGCATTTTACAGTTCTAAACACCATGGAGCGGGAGCTGAAAAATTTCAAGGACGGTTTAATGGAGGAACAGGTGGAATGGCTTCACAAAGACCTCAGTAGCACCAAGAAACCGTGGAAAATCGTCCTTATGCACCGGGATGTGCTGCAATACCGCATTGCCCGCCGGCCGGAGCGCAAGGAAGGAATTTCCGAAGAGGGCCAGCTCTTTATGCCTATCTTTGAACAATATGGGGTGGATATTGTATTGACGGGCCATCTCCACACCTACAGAAATCGGGGGCATATAGTGGGAGAAAGCCACAACGACAAGGGACCCCTTTATCTTTTATGTGGCCTTTCCGGCAATGTCCGCTATGACCGCCTTTGGACCAGCCATAGCCTGGATAAGGTTGTGGCACCACAGCCGGAAACCGACAACTACCTCACCATGAGGGTTGCCGGCAACAGCATTACCATCCGCTGCTTCCTGCCTGATGGCACCCAGCTGGATGAAATAAGCGTAACAAAATAAATCAGCACAAATAAAAAGCCGACTGGATAATAAACCAGTCGGCTTCACTTTTATCTGCTTATTTCTGCTTGCCCAGCTTGTAGGACTCTGCCAACAGCTGAATTGGGTGATATACCACCTGTGGCATCTTATTCTGTACGATACCGTCAGTTATATGCATGCGGCAGCTTGGGCAGCTGGCACAAACATAGTCCGCATTGGTGGCCTTGATATTTTCACACTTCCTGTCATTAATCTGACGGGACAGCTCGTAATGGGCCAGGCTGAAGGAACCACCGGAACCGCAGCAACGGTCATGCTCCTTCATTTCCACGAAATTCAGGCCAGGAATGGACTTAAGAATTTCACGAGGCTGCTCTGTTACATGAATACCACGCACCATGTGACATGGGTCATGCATGGTAACAGTCTTGTTGATAGCCCCCAGATTATCGGTCTTGTAGCCGGTTTCTACCAGGAACTGGCTGATTTCACGAACCTTGTCGGCAATAGCCTGAGCTCTGGCAGCCCAATCCGGCTCATCCTCCAGCCATTTTGGATAGTCAAGGAGTGCTTCCACACAGGAACCACAGGCACCTACAATATAGTCGCACTCATAACGCTCAAACACCTCAATATTGTGCTTGGCCATTTCGTTGGCCAGCTCAAAGGCACCGGATACGTGAACCGGAGTGCCGCAGCAGTGCTGAGCCCCCGGCAGAATTACCTCATGGCCATTTTCCTTCAAAACCTCAATAACTGCCTTGCCCATGTCAGTGTACATGAAGTTGATGGTACAGCCAGTAAAGAAAGCTACCTTGTACTTAGGATTGTCCACCTTGATTACCGGTGGGAACTCGGCCCGCAATGGAGTAGCAGCCAGTGGTGCCGTGGCCCGATTAGGGTCCATGCCCGGCATTGGCAGACGGGACAGAACTGCATTCTTATCCGGAATATCCTTAAAGGTCAGCCAGCCAAACATACCACCCATACGCAGTACTGTGTTAAACAGCGGACGGTTGGACAGGAGGCTGAATACAGTCTTCTTTATAGGGTTAAGCCCCCGGGCCTTAATGGTGGCGTGACGGCCGCGAAGTATCAATTCATCAGCCTTTACACCGCAAGGACAGTTGGCAGCGCAGGTCTTACAGGTCAGACACTGGGCCATCATGCCATCAAATTCCTTGGTAATCTCCAGCTTGCCGCTGAGAATGGCCTGCATAAGGGAAATCTTGCCTCGGGCAACGGAGAACTCCTTGCGGGTTTCCCGATAAATCGGACAGCCCGCCTGACAGTTACCGCATTTCATGCAGTTGGCCAGGGCATCGTCTATATCCTTCAGCAATGTGGCATCATGCTTGTTAATTTCCTCTGCTGTGATTTCATTAGCCATATTAACACTCTCCTATCAGCTTGCCAGGGTTCAAAATCAGATTAGGATCAAGAGCCCGCTTGATAGCCTTCATGGCGTTCATACCTTCCTTGCCGTGCTGGAGTTCCATCCAAGGCAGCTTGCCCAGGCCGATACCATGCTCACCGGAAAGGGTACCGCCCAATTCAACTGCACCACGGAAAATCACATCCATAGCCTTGTGAACCCGCTCCATTTCCTCCTTGTCACGAAGATCACAAACAATAGTAGGATGCATATTGCCATCACCGGCATGGCCGAAGGTACCAATAGTTACATTGTAATCCTTGGCAGCCTTTGTAACGATATTCAGGAAGGCCGTCAGCTTGCTTCTTGGCACGGTGGCATCCTCCACGAAGGTAGTAGGGCGGAGCTTTGCCAGACAAGGCAAGGCCATACGGCGTGCAGTCCAAAGCTGCTCCTTGTGCTCCGGAGACTTGGCCAGAGTAACCTCAGCCGCATTGTTCTTCTTCAATACTTCCAGAACCTTTTCCTTTTCGTCGGCAACAATGACAGGATGACCATCAACCTCCAGAAGAAGAATAGCCGCTGCATCAGTTGGCAGACCTACATGCATAAAGTCTTCTACTGTACGGATGGAGGCATTATCCAAAATCTCCATGGTAGCCGGAATAATCTTGGCCGCAATAATATCAGATACGGCATTGCCCGCATCCTCCAGAGTGTTAAATACGGCAATCATGCTGGCCTGAGCCTCAGGCTTTGGTACCAGCTTCAGATAAGCTTTCGTAACAATACCCAAAGTGCCCTCAGAGCCTGTGAACAGCTTGGTCATGTCATAGCCGGATACATCCTTTACGTTCTTGCCGCCGGTGTGAATAATATCGCCGTTGGCCAGAACAACCTCCAGCCCCTGAACATAGTTCTTGGTGATGCCATACTTCAAGCCACGGAGACCGCCGGAATTTTCACAGATGGTGCCACCCAGACTGGCAGTCTTAACAGTACCAGGATCCGGTGGATAAATAAGACCATGTGGTGCCACATAATCATTAATATCCTGTACCACAACACCAACCTCAACCTCAGCAATAAGATTCTCCAAATCCAGATCAATAATCTTGTTGAAGCGAAGCATCAGCAGCACAATACCGCCCTTCAGCGGTGCAGTCCCTGCAGACAGATTGGTGCCGGAGCCTCTAGGATAAACCGGAATCTTGTGCTCGTTGGCAAACTTCATAATGGCGGAAACTTCCTGAACATTGCCAGGTGATACTACTACATCAGGCATATAAATATGACCAGGTGTTGCATCATAAGAATACGCGTAAAGGGCTTCTTTAGAATGAAGAACATTTTCATCCCCAACAATCTTCTTCATCTCGGCAATTAATTGATCCTTTTCCATACTTACTCTCCTTTAATATAAATCAAAAATAAACCGATAATGTCCTACTTTAAATTTGTTCGACAAATCTGAATATAATCCTTCTTTTGAAAATAAAAAAAGAGCCCATATTTTTAATAAAGCCATAAATATACAGCAAAATAAAGGGCTCACGCCATAAAAAAATCTTATGACGTGAACCCAAAATTTTCAGATTATGTCTGACGATTAGATAATAAATTTTCCCACGAAAAATAATTATTATCGCATAGTGACCCCATCCTTATCGACAACGGCATACACCAGCTTCGATTTTTCCGGTGCCTGCTGACTATAGCTTAAAGCCTCATAATATCGTTTAACTGCCGGAGAAAGCAACTCTTCCCTGGAGGTATAGAATTTGGCCAATACATCTCCAATATTCACCTTGTCTCCGGTTTTTTTGCATATTGTTATGCCGGCCGTAGGGTCAATAATGCTGTCCAGGGTCTCCCTGCCAGCCCCCAGCATGGTGGATGCTATGCCAATGGACTCAGTATCCATTGCCGAAATATATCCCTCTCTGTCTGACTTGACCTCATAGCAAACTGCGGCTCTGGTAAATTCCTCAGGATTGTCAAATACGGAGATATCTCCTCCCTGTGCCTGTACCATTTCCTTAAATTTGTCCATGGCCTCGCCGTTCTCTATTGCTTTTCTTACCATGGCAATACATTCCGGCCTGTCTCCCTTGCCGGCCATCATCAGCAGGGTAGCAGATAATTCTTCACACTCCAGTGTCAAATCAGCCGGCCCCCTGCCATTTAATACATCTACTACTTCCTTGACCTCCAGGGCATTACCGATATTTTCCCCCAATGGTATATCCATATTGGTAACATAAGCCATGGTTCGTTTACCATTATGCTCACCGATCGCAACCATTTTTTGAGCCAAGGTAACTGCATCGGATACATTCTTCATAAATGCTCCACTGCCGCATTTTACATCAAGCAGAATGCAATCAGCCCCCGCAGCCAGCTTTTTGCTCATAATCGATGATGCAATAAGAGGAATACTTGGCACACTTCCCGTTACATCCCGCAGGGCATAAAGCTTTTTATCGGCCGGTGCCAAATTACCGCTCTGGCCAATGACGCTGACTCCTATCTTATTCACTTGATTAAAAAAGGACTCCTTGTCCAGTACGGTATTATATCCCGGTATGGATTCCAGCTTGTCCACTGTTCCACCGGTATGCCCCAGTCCCCGGCCACTCATTTTGGCCATTTTCACACCACAGGAGGCCACAATAGGCGCCACAGCCATAGTGGTTTTATCCCCAACGCCTCCCGTAGAGTGCTTGTCCACCTTTATGCCGTTAATAGGAGATAGATCAATCATGTCACCGGAATGAGCCATGGCCATGGTGAAATCTGCCAACTCCCGGTCCTCCATCCCCTGAAAATAAATTGCCATCAAAAGGGCTGAGGTCTGATAATCCGGTATGGAACCATCAACGCACCCATCAATAAAGTATTGTATTTCTTCCTTGCTTAAACTGGCGCCATCCCTTTTTTTACTTATAACATCAACCATTCGAAAATGCTTTACATTTGGCATATAGCTTATCCCTCTCAAATCAGACTCATTACCTTTTTCCTGAAGTTCAGACGCCCCAGAACAAACAGCAGAAAGTGACGCAATATATCAAAAGTCATCTAAAAAGGACCATTCAGCCTCCAGGGTCATATCACCGTCAGTAACTTCATAGGCAATTGCTATCATTTTGCCCGGCTCACGGGGATCCTTGATAACCGGTTCAATAATATCACCCAAGCGTCTGGTAAACATTCCCTTGCTGATATTCAATTCGGTACCATCAGCCAAACGCCAGCCTGCTTCACCATTTTCACATTCAATCTTTTCAGCTCCCTCCGGGGCCAAAAAGCGGATTTCCGCCAGACTATCCCCTTCTCCGTAGGGCTTCATGCTGAAATAGCCGGTTTCTCCCCCCTGGAAATTGTAGCTGCCCACGTAGCTATTGATAACTGCCGGGTCAAGCGCCTTCTCAAACTTGTCTTCATCCAGGGTCTTGACCACCTTGGCCGGATTGCCTACTACCAAACTATAATCCGGTACGTCCTTGGTTACCACGGAGCCCGCCCCTACAATGGCGTGCTTTCCCACGGTCACCCCCGGCAAAATAGTGGCCCCTGCCCCTATCCAGGCTGCTTTTTTAATCAGAACAGGCTTACAGGTCAGCACCTGCCGCTCATAAGGATCGTGATTATTTGACAAAATGGATACATTGCCGGCTATCTGGACGTCATCCTCAATGGTAATGCCGCCCCGGGCCATGGCCAGCAAATTGCTGTTGATATAAACATTCTTGCCGATAACCATATTCTCGGCGCACACTGCTGACAGAGGCGCCACAATGTAGCTTCCCTCACCAAAATGCTCACCAAATATATCCTTGATGGCCGCCATATATTCATCAGTACGTGGCATGGTATGATTCAGGGCAAATAGCTTCTGCTCCAAGGTAACAGCCCGCTGCTTATCTGTATCCTTCAATTTACGTAAATCCACTACAAATTCTTCCATGTTATTATCCCCAAACTCTCTTTTAAAATATAAAATCTACTTAAATTTTACACCAAGTTACAAAAAAATGTAAACTGCAAACAAAGCAAAGCCCCTGCCGCTTTAAAACAAACAGCAGGGGCCCTGATTATTTACTTATATTGCTTGTATTACTTTACAGCCAAAGTAATATTCTCACCATTGATATTCCATTCCTTCACGAAACCGTCGGTGGAACCGTAGGTGATGCCGTCACAAAGAACGATTTTCTTGATCATGTCCTCATTGCGGCTCATGATATCAGTCAGCTTATCATTGCCGGCAGCAAATACATTGATGCGGTCGGTTACCTCAAAGCCATTTTCCTTACGCATGGTCTGAAGCTTGGAAATGATCTCACGTACAAAGCCTTCTTCAACCAGCTCAGGGGTAAGGGTGGTTTCCAAAGCAATGGTAACACTGCCATAACGCTGGGTAGCAAAGCCCTCAGTCTGGGACATGGTAATATCAATATCCTCAGGCTCCAGCTCAACCTCGCCGCTCTTTAAGGACAGCTTCAGCTTGCCGGTCTTGTCCAGCTCCTCCTTGGCGGCTGCGCCATCAAGAGTAGCCAGGGCAGCCTTAACCTCGCCAATCTGCTTGCCAACCTTTGGACCAAGCACCTTGAACTGAGGCTTCAGGGTGTAGGAGAGATATTCCTCCATATCATCCTTGAACTCAACATGCTTTACATTCAACTCGCCAGCCACGATTTCCTTGAAGAAGTCATTGAGCTCGCTGTCAGCCTTGACAAAGATATTGCCGATTGGCTGACGGTTCTTGATATTGGAAGCATTACGGGCTGCACGGCCAAGAACAACCACATCCAGTACCAGCTCCATGTTCTTTTCCAGCTCGGCATCAATAAATGCCTCGTTGGCTACAGGGAAGTCGGTCATGTGAACGGAAATTGGTGCCTTGTCGTCTACGCTGCAAACCAGATTGCGGTAAATGCTCTCAGTAATAAATGGAACCATAGGTGCTGCCAGCTTAATAACAGTAACCAGGGCAGTGTACAGAGTCATGTAAGCGTTAATCTTATCCTGGTTCATTTCCTTGCCCCAGAACCGCTCACGGCTGCGGCGTACATACCAGTTGGACAGCTCATCCACAAATTCCTGGAGAACCTTGGCAGTCTCGGTAACCTTGTAGTTGGCCAGATTGTTGTCCACAGTCTTAATAAGGGTATTCAGACGGGACAGTACCCACTTGTCCATTACGGACAGCTTGTCATAATCCAGCTCATACTTGGTCGCATCAAAATTATCAATATTGGCATAAAGCACATAGAATGCATAGGTATTCCACAGGGTACCCATGAACTTGCGCTGGCCTTCCTGTACCGCATCATCATGGAAGCGGTTTGGCAGCCAAGGAGCACTGTTTTCGTAGAAATACCAGCGAATAGCATCTGCGCCATGCTTGTTAAGGGCATCCATTGGGTCAACGGCGTTGCCCTTGGACTTGCTCATCTTCTTGCCGTCCTTGTCCTGAACGTGACCGAGAACGATTACATTCTTGTAGGAGGAATCATCAAAGAGCAATGTGGAAATTGCCAGCAGTGAATAGAACCAGCCACGGGTCTGGTCCACGGCCTCGGAAATAAAGTCAGCCGGATAACGCTCCTCAAAGATTTCCTTGTTTTCAAACGGATAATGCCACTGGGCAAACGGCATGGAACCGGAATCGAACCAGCAGTCAATAACCTCCGGTACACGCTTCATTTCCTTGCCACAGTCAGGGCACTTAATGGTTACTGCATCAATATATGGGCGGTGCAGCTCAATATCCTCCGGGCAGTTGTCGGACATGGACTTCAGCTCCTCGATGGAACCAATGGAATGCTGACAGCCACAGGAGCACTCCCAGATATTCAGTGGAGTACCCCAATAACGGTTACGGCTGATACCCCAATCCTGTACGTGCTCCAGCCACTCACCAAAACGGCCCTTGCCGATGGTATCTGGAAGCCAGTTAATGGTATTGTTGTTGGCAATGAGTCTTTCCTTTACATCAGTCATCTTGATGAACCAGGACTCACGGGCGTAGTAAATCAGTGGAGTATCGCAACGCCAGCAATGAGGATAGCTGTGCTCGAACTTAGGTGCCTTGAAGAGCTTGCCGGAAGCCTTCAAATCATCCAGAATCATTGGGTCAGCATCCTTTACGAATACACCGGCCCACTTGGTTTCCTCGGTCATGTTGCCCTTGCTGTCAACGAACTGAACAAAGTCCATGTCATAGTTGCGGCAAACCCGGGCATCGTCCTCACCAAATGCAGGAGCAGTATGAACGATACCAGTACCATCGGAAGTAGTAACATAATCATCGCACATTACGAAGAAGCACTGCTTCTTGATCTTGCCCTCAGCAAATGAATAAAGTGGCTCATATTCCTTGCGCTCCAGAGTCTTGCCCTTGAACCGTTCAACGATTTCTACCTTGGCAGCTTCCTCCGGGTTGTCCTTGGACTTGATGCCGGAGAATACGCTCTCCACCAGAGCCTCAGCCAAAATCAGATACTCGCCGTTGCAGCTTACCTTTACATAATCCACCTCCGGATTTACTACCAAACCCAGGTTGGAAGGCAGGGTCCAAGGTGTGGTGGTCCAGGCCAGGAAGGAAGTATTGTCCTCACCCTTTACCTTGAAGCGAACCATGGCGGAGCGTTCCTTGATATCCTTGTAGCCCTGGGCTACCTCGTGGGAGGACAGAGGGGTACCGCAACGAGGGCAGTAAGGAACTACCTTGTGGCCCTTGTAGAGCAGGCCCTTCTTCCAGATTTCGTTAAGAGCCCACCAAACGGACTCAATGTAATTATTTTCATAAGTAATGTAAGGATTATCCATATCAGCCCAGAAGCCAACAACATCGGAGAATTCCTCCCACATGCCCTTGTACTTCCAAACGGACTCACGGCATTCCTTGATAAATGGCTCAATACCGTACTTTTCAATCTGCTCCTTGCCATCCAGGCCCAGCTTCTTCTCCACTTCCAGCTCTACAGGCAGGCCATGGGTATCCCAACCGGCCTTGCGGAGAATCTTCTTGCCCTTCATGGACTGATAACGAGGCAGCATATCCTTGATAACACGGGTCAGTACATGACCGATATGAGGCTTGCCGTTAGCAGTTGGGGGGCCATCATAGAAGGTAAAGGTATCGCAGCCCTCGCGGATATCAATACACTTCCTGGCAATGTCATTTTCCTTCCAGAATTTCAGGATTTCTCTTTCGCGCTCAACGAAATTCAGGTTTGTGTCAACCTTGTTGTACAAATTGATTACCTCCTGTTTTGCTGTACTGGCAGCCTTTAATAATAAAAATACTCCCGCCCAAAATAGGACGGGAGCCATCATGCAAAAATAAAAGGCTCCACCCCAAAACAGGATGAAGCCCAGCTTCACTATACCACCTATTTCGTATACCAGCATATACTATCTCTGTAACGGGAGATCCCGGCTCAGCCTACTTTGCCAGCTGTATGGCATTTTGACCTGCTACTCCGAAGTGATTTTCCTCTGCCACTACTCCTGCAGGGCTTGCACCGTTTCCCTGCTCGCTGAAAGTTTCATCAGCAGAATACTTTCTTCATCATCGTCTTTATATCTTAAACTGCTTGAAATTGTACCATATATGGGATTTTTCTGCAATAAGAAGAATGAATTTTTATACTATACCATCAAATGGCAAACTTCTTTACAACAGAAGGCTCCTCATGCAGGGAAAACAGCTCAGAGGATGGGTCAATAACATTAAGCTGTCTGTCAGCATCCTCGCCACAAATCTTCTGGAAAATAAAATCAAACTGCTTTGCCACATCCATGAAGGAGGCAATCTCCTGGTCGCTGTCGTCCCAGTCAATATCATCAAAGAAAATAGTAATGGTCTTGTCTGTCTCCTTGTACTCGGTCAGACGGGCCAGCATATTTCTTACATTGGTAATAACCTTCTTAGGGTTAATGCCGTTCAAATAATCCTCAATGGAAAAAGTTATTGCTACATCACTTGTCTTGCTCATTTCTTACTTCGTACCCTTCCTTAATAATTTGTTATTCTGTGTTTTTAGTAATAAATATCCACATCACGCTACT
This sequence comes from Anaerovibrio sp. JC8, assembly GCF_002100115.1. Classification (GTDB taxonomy): domain Bacteria; phylum Bacillota; class Negativicutes; order Selenomonadales; family Selenomonadaceae; genus Anaerovibrio. Next base: position 142,310 of record NZ_ANBM01000001.1, read on the forward strand.
AAAAATACGGAGATATATTATCATAGATATACTGATTTGTAAATAATTTTAGTCTATTTATGTAGTCCAATATATATTATTAATATATCCTCAGGGACTACAGTCCTAAAGGTAACATAATTTATCACAATATATGCCATAAAATACGGCCGTAAAATCAAAATATTAAATCCGATTTTTACGACCGATAAAATCAAATTATATTTATGCCATCAAACAGCAACAGCATCAGAACATGGGCATACAGCCCTTGTTCATAATCAGCCCCAGCTGTTCATACACCTGCTGGTTCATGTGGCAGTCATTTAAGGCACGGTGGGCTCCCTCGGTGGAAATGCCATAGTACTCAGCCAATACGGTCAGATTGTGCCGCTTTAACTGAGGCAAGTATTTTCTGGCCAATCTCAGGGTATCCACATAATCATTCCCCGGAATACCCCCATAATACCGCTCACTGTCCCGATAAATAAACTTCAAATCAAAGCTGTGGATATTGTGCCCTACCAGGGTCAGCCCCTCAGTAAAGTCTATAAACTCCGACAAAACCTTGTCGAAAAGCGGTGCATTGGCCACCATGGCATCTGTAATGCCATTTACCCTGGAAGCATCGTAGGGAATACTCCGCCGGGGATTAACCAGGCTGGAAAACTCATCCTCCACCCGGCCCCCAATAACCTTGACAGCAGAAATCTCCACCACGCTATCCTTAAAGCAGTTAACCCCCGTGGTCTCCAGATCAAATACCACATAATCCGGCACATATTCAACTAACTGCTTCCCCTTGCTCTTGCCTAACATATACTTCCTCTTTCCAAGCTGTTATTTCAGTTCCAACCCTACCGGGCAGTGGTCACTGCCGAAAATCTCATTGTAGATAGTGGCAGACTCGATTTTGGTGTCCAGACGGTTGGATACCAGGAAGTAGTCAATACGCCAACCGGCGTTGTTGGCTCTGGCCTTTCTGAGATAGGACCACCAAGTATAGGCCCCTGTTACATCAGGGTATACCTTGCGGAAGGTATCGGTAAAGCCGGCCTGCAGCAGCTCCGTAAATTTCTGACGTTCATCGTCAGTGAAGCCAGCGTTTTTATGATTGGTCTTTGGATTTTTCAAGTCGATTTCCTTGTGGGCCACGTTAAGGTCGCCGCAGATAATCACCGGCTTTTTCTTATCCAGACCACACACATAATCCTTAAAGGCATCCTCCCAGGTCATGCGATACTCCAGCCGAGCCAGCTCCTTCTGGGAATTAGGAGTATACACAGTCACCAGATAGTAGTCCTCAAACTCCATGGTAATAACCCGACCCTCATGGTCATGCTCTTCAATACCAAGACCATAGGTAACATCAATTGGCTCAACTCTGGTAAAAATTGCAGTTCCGGAATAGCCCTTCTTTTCCGCACTGTTCCAATACTGCTTATACCCCGGCAGATCCAAAATAGCCTGTTCTGGCTGCATTTTGGTTTCCTGCAGGCAAAACACATCTGCGTCCATATCCCGGAAGGACTCCATAAAGCCCTTGGTCAGACAGGCCCTGAGGCCATTAACATTCCACGAAACAAAACGCATATAAATTCCCCCTCATCATCCATTCTGAGTTGGGTCACCAACCATCAGGAGATACGCAATTACAATTATGCCAAGCACTATACGATAGTAGCCAAATGGCTTGAAATCGTTGTTTTTAATATATCTTAGCAGGAACTTAATGGAAATAACAGATACCACGAAGGCAGTAGCCATGCCGATAACCATAATCAGCATCTCCGGACCGGTGAAGTGAATACCAAACTTGACGATCTTCAGCAGGCTGGCACCAAACATTACCGGAATGGCCAAAAAGAAGGTAAACTCTGCCGCCACGTAACGGGACGCACCAAAAAGAATACCACCCAGAATGGTGGAGCCGGAGCGGGAAGTACCAGGCACAAGGGAAAGCACCTGGAACATGCCGATAATAAAGGCTGTCTTGTAGCTCAGCTCATTGAGATTGCTGACCTTCGGAGTCTTACCCTTGTTGTAATTCTCCACCACAATGAACATGATACCATAAAAAATCAGGGTAAAGGCCACCACTGGTGCAGTCATGAAGTGCTCCTCCATGTACTTGTTGAACATGAGACCAATAATAGCTGCCGGCAGGCAGGCAAAGATTACCTTGTACCACAGCTGATAGGTTTCCTTCTTCTCCATGCTGGACTTGTGGCTGGAAAATGGGTTCAGCCGGTCAAAATTCAACACCACAACAGCCAAAATAGCTCCCAGCTGAATAACCACAAGGAACATATCCATAAAGGACTTGGACACATCCAGCTTGATAAATTCATCCACCAATATCATGTGACCGGTACTGCTGATAGGAAGCCACTCTGTCAGGCCCTCCACAATACCCAGTATCACGGTCTTAATTAATTCCATAAAGCTTAAATCCATTTTAATATCTCTCCTCATTTCTATTCAAACAGAGATATTATAATACAATTATTCTTTTTTTCCATTAATTGGGAAATATTCCATACACAAAAATGAGGTGGAAAACAGATCCCACCTCATTCATCAACATGATATTAATAGCTGCCGCTGCCGCCGCCATTGCTGCTACTGCCACCAGAACTGCTGGAGCTTCTGCTTTCGCTCCTTTCCCGCTTGGTCCTGCTTACTGTAGTACGCAGGAAGGTATCGGACTGGTGAGTAATATTCACTGAGTTTCTGTCCAAATAATCATCTGCCTGGCTCACATGCTGTACATTGCTCATCCTACTCCGCAAATAGCAGACAAAGAGATACCCCAAGCCAAAGGAGCACAGGGCTCCAAGGATTAATCCCATAATGCTGAACTCATTGGCCGGATCCCAAGGCTCCCCTTCGTTCTCATAGTAGACCAAAAGTTCATCCACCTTGTCGGCATAATTGTTAAAGGCCGCATTATAGTCATCCTTATGGTCCTTTATCTCATCCAGGAATACTTCCTTTATGGCCGGGAAACCATTTTCATCGGTGATGCGCTGGCGCATATTATTGTCCGTGGTAACAGCCCATTTTCTGGCACTCGGGCAAATCACCAGCATAATACTGCCGTTGTTGTGGGCTTCATCACGATAATACTTGTTGAGGACATCATCAGCAAATGCCTTAATCCCCTTCTCAGTTCCCGTGTTTGAATCCTTTGGTACGGTCATTACAGCCACCCGAACATTGTGCTTCTGTTCGATTCCATTGAGTTTTTTCTCCAAAGCCGCCGACTGTTCAGGTGTTATTAAGCCTTCCATATCATGGACGCTGGTTGCTGCCAGATTGGTCGGCAGTCCCGTGTTGACATTGGCCTGTTTATCCGTTTGAGTTACAGTATTCGTAACCTTTTTCACCTTGGTAGTCTCTGCCATAACCGGCATGGAAAATGCCAGCAGAAGCAACAGGGACATAAAAATCGTAAATATCTTTTTCATTTCTCTGCCCCCTGTCCTAATCCGCCATAGCTTCCATCAGAATTAACACTATCCACTTGCAGATGAAATAGGTTATAGGCAATGTAATGAGACTTGCCAACCCCCAGTACATCTTGGCCTTATTTTCATCCACTGGCAGCTCGCCTACCAGCTTGCCGGTCTGGCCGTTCATAACGAAGGTATAAGGCTTATCCTCATACTTGGTGGTCAGAATCCATACAGGTGCCATAGCATATTGCTCCTTGCCATCGGTTCTGAAAACACTCAAATGCTCCGTAGTACAGGAATCATAGCCATCCACTGTGTAACGCAACACCCCATCTGCCGACTCTTTAATACGCACCTCAGCATTTGGCAAGGCCGCCTTGGCATCAACATCATATTTGTCAGCCAAAAAGCCTGCCATATAGGAAGTATTAAAAGGAACCAGCTGATTATAATCAAATGGCTCAATGCTTTCCATCCATGTGTCGTCCATTTTCACACTGCCATCCACAGGCACATTGTAAAAATTCATAGTACCGGCCCGATGAACCTTATAATAGTCGGTTTCTGTAACATCATAGTCCCCATCAGTATAGCAACGGGTCTTGGTGGCACTGTACTCAGCCTCGGCCTCAACAGATTCATTAAATAGCCAATATGGCACATACATACCCTGAATGGCCTCTACTCTGGCTTTGGAAGCAAAATTGCTTGGAAGGAGCCATTTACCCCTGTGATATGCCGCAAAGGCTATCTTGGCATCCTGCTTGTTCTTTTGGAAAGGAATGACCATATCAGGGCGAAGCTGCTTTTCATAACGGCCCGGAACCATGGTAGGATTGCCGCAATAAACACACTCCGTGGCCATTGTATTGTTATCACAAACTATTTCAGCACCGCAGGAGGAACAGGTCATGGCCTTTAGGATAGCAATTTCTTCCGCATCCCAGGCTCCCCCTGCCGCCTCCATCTCAAACTGCTTTTTCTCTATTTTCTCATCCTTGGCCTTATTGGCCTGAGCTGCCGCTGCTTCCTGTTCTGCGTACAGTCTTTCCAGTTCCTCTACAGTAAATTCTGCCTCGCAGTATTCACATTTTATCTTACTGCCACTGCCAGGAGTATAGGCAAGAGGCGCACTACAGCTAGGACACTTATAGTTTACCGAGGTATCTGCCATATTCATCCCCCCTATCATGTCATTAAGTCAAAATCCCAAAAACACCATTCACTGAATGTCGTTATCATCAAATACATCACCACATTCAGGACAGAATTTAGGTGGATGATGTGGGTCCTCCGGCTGCCAGCCGCACTTGTCACACTTATAAAGAGGCGCATCAGCCGGTTTCTTGGCACCACAATTTGGACAGAACTTGCCCTGGTTTACACTACCACAGCTGCAGGTCCAGCCCTGAGGCTCTGGCTTCTTTGCACCGCACTGAGTACAGAACTTGCCAGTATTTTCATTACCACAAGAGCACTTCCAGCTATTTCCTGCTGGAGCCGCTGCAGCTGGTGGTGGAGTCTGAGGTGGCTGCTGTTGTGCTTGCTGAGCCTGCTGGGCTTGCTGTTGCTGCATTGCACCCATCTGCATCATCTGGGCTGCCTGACCGCCGCCAATACCACCGGCCATGCCCATGCCCATAAAGGCACCCATGGCCCCGGCACCTCCTTCATTGGAGGCTGCCATCTTTACACCATCAGCGGTAGCGCCGGCCATCTGAAGACCGGCCATATGGGCATTGCCCATGCTGGCATAACGCTGATAATCCTTAATCTTTTCTTCGTCTTCGTCGCTGGCCTTTACGCTGCTGACACCGAAGGAAACTATCTCAATACCTCTCAGCTCACCCCATTTCTGGCTGAGCAAATTATTTAAGGTATCTGCCAGCTCGTCTACGTGGGCCGGAATGCTGCTGTATTTGATTTCCTGCTCTGACAGCTTGGCCATAGCCGGCTGCAGCTTGGTCATCAGCTCACTCTTAAGCTGGCTGTCAATTTCCTCTCTGGAATAGGAGTCAGTTATATTGCCGCATACGTTGGTGTAGAACAACACCGGATTGGTAATCCGATAACTGTACTCGCCAAAGCACCGCAGGGACACAGTCATGCTAAGGCCGCTGCGCTTGTCAAAGGTATCAAAAGGAATTGGGCTTGGAGTACCGTATTTATTGCCAATGATTTCCTTGGTGTTGACAAAGTATACCCTCTGATCCTTCCCCGGATCGCCGCCGAAGGTAAATCTCTTGCCGATTTCACCGAAAATTGCCTTTACGTTGTCTGCCAGACCACCGGTAAATACAGATGGCTGCAAAGTGGTATCATACCGATATTCCCCAGGCTCGGAGCAAATATCCACTACCTTGCCCTGCTCCACTATAATCATGCACTGGCCGGTATTGACCGCCACAATGGAGCCATTGGAGATTACATTGTCCTCTGCACTGGTATTGGAGCTGCGCCCCTGACTGCTGAGACGTTTTTGCCCCTTTACCACCAAGAGGTCCGCCGGAATGCTTTCACAATAAATAAATTCCTTCCACTGGTCCGCCAGAGTACCGCCTGCAGCACCCATGGCTGCTTTAATAAGGCCCATAGTTTTTACCCCCCATATAAAATAAACAACGCGTAAATAACATAATACTACATGTTCATTATTCTATATTAATTGGCAAAAACCTTTTATGGTTTATAAATGTGACTATAGTTTTATAAAATAAAAAAATACTGCCCATAGCTTTCCGCAGAAAACCATAAGCAGTATTCCAGTACGTATTTATTTCAGTAATTCATCCATGCGGGGCAATGGCTTGCTGGTGTCCATATGTCCTTTAATAGACTCCACATTCCGGCCCTCAATGGTAATCTGAACCTTCTTTATCTCCGGGAATTCCGTGAGGGTATTGACGATGGAGCCCACCAGAAATTCCTCGCCAGTGGACCCACCATTAAAGTTTTTCACCAGGGCCTTGTCAAAATCAACCTTGGCAGTGTCGCCGCTTACAGAAACCCCCAACAGCTTGGCCTGCTTTGGCATCACAACAGAGAGCTTACTGTCATTTGTCCCCTCCATCAGTGCCTCCATGACCGCCTTATACTTATTGGTTCCAGAAGTCTTGACCGTCTTCTCCACAGCCACCAGCCTGGTAGCATCGTTATTAGGGAAGTAAACCTTTACCTTGATTTTCTCATCAGCTGTTTTTTCAGTCTTGTTCTCCACCACAGTATTGGTATTTTTATTGGTCTGTGGGTTATTATCTTTATCGCAGCCGGCCACCACCAGGGTCATGAGCACAATCATCAGTACTGCGATAATTTTTGTTATTTTCATTATGGATAATCCTCCTTATCTTCCAATACTCTGGAAGTAATTGCTTATTCCCTTGCAGATTGCCAAGGCCATGGTATGCTGCATTTCAGCACTGGCCAGCATATTTTCCTCATAAGGATTGGATATAAATGCCGTTTCAACCAATGTCGCCGGAATCCAGGAATTTCTAAGTACATAAAATCTGGCCTGGTTAATGCCACGGTCACGCAGTCCGGTGGCTGCCACCATTTCATCCTGAATTTGCTGTGCCAGCAGTGAATCCCTGTAGCCATGGGCATAATAATAGGTTCCGGTTCCCCGGGCAGAGGAATTGGTAAAGGCATTGCAATGAATGCTGACGAAGATATCCGCCTCAGGATGACGACGGCTCACATTGACACGGGCCTGCAGCTCCTGCTTATCCGTGGCATTAGGACCGTATACATCAACGTCCGTCGTGCGGGTCATTACCACATTGACACCGTTGGCTTCCAAAATGCGGGCCACATCCAGAGCAATATTAAGAGTTACATCCTTTTCCCTCACATAGCTTGGACCAATGGCTCCCGTATCACTGCCACCATGTCCGGCATCCACCACAACGGTGAAGCCCTCAACGCCTTCGAGGCTTTCATCCCCCAGGGCTTTATGTTGAGCCCCCTTGTCAGCGGCAACCTCTATCACCAGACGATATGGTTTTTTGGCCTTGCGGTCAGCCTCAGCCGTATATACCTTATATTCATGGTCCGACAATGAATCTGTCACCGCCAAGGTAACCACCATATCCCGATGGTCATTTTTCAAAGTCATATAGCGGGCTATTTTTCGGTCAAGACCTATATTTTTCTTGACGTCACCACGGTTGGTATTCTTCAGTGTCAATATCAGATGGTATGGCCGATCAGGATTTTCGCTTACCTCATATTCCAGCTCACCTTTATTCATACCCATTTCAATGCGGACCCAATTTCGGCCATCGTCATCCTTAAAGGTATTGTAGTGGAAATAATTTAACGTGTGGTTTACTGCTGCCTGAGCCGGCACAGAGCCAAGCCCAATGAATCCCATTATGCAGCAAATCACTATGAGCAATCTACACCATATTTTCTTCAATGATATTCGCTCCTTATCAGTCTTCCATAAGCTCCATGGCTTCCTTCAACGCCGCCTGGGTTGATTCCTTATCCTTTTTGATATCCAGCTTTATATAATTGCCTTCATTGATATTATCAGGCAACAGACTGCAGGGAATCTCAATCTGAAACTCCTCTTCTCCTAGCAGGATTACGGCCAAATCTTCTTCAATACGGTCAACATAGCCTGAAATCATCTTATTTCTCTCCCTTTACCGAATAAGTCTTTCCATCAGTTATTACGGTTACAGTACCGCTCTTGTCGGTTTCCAGTACATTAACATTCAGCTTCTTAAGGGTCTGCATGGTTTCCTTGTGGGGATGCCCATATCGGTTATTGGTGCCACAGGAAATAATGGCATATTCCGGCTGCACGGTCTTCACATAATTAAAGGTGGAAGACGTGTGACTGCCATGATGCGGTGCCTTGTACACCTTGCATTTCAGGCTGTTGCCGTAGGCTGCCAGCAAATCCTTTTCTATCTCTTTTTCCGCATCCCCGGTAAGGAGCATGGAAAAATCGCCAAAAGTCAGAATTCCCACGATGGATTCATTGTTGACGTTGACCTTCTTATCTGCCTGCAAATCCCGGGTATCATTTTCAATAATCTGCGTTGTTGGGCTCAGCACCTTAAAGGAAACACCATTGCCAAAATCCAGCACATCCCCGGCCTTAACCTTCACCTGCTTTGTGCCCTGGGCCTTGGCCGCCTTTAAGGCATTGCGGAAGGCTCCACTGGCAGACGGAATACCGTTGTGAACCAGCTCGGTTACCCCATACTTTTTGATGACCTTGGCTGCCTTGCCAATGTGATCTGCATGGGCATGGGTCATTATCAGCTTGTCAATATGCTTAATACCTTCCTTGTCCAGAGCGGCAAAGAGCTGATTATTGTCCTCGTCCTTGCGGTTGTCCTCCCGATACTTGTCATCACCGGTGTCAATGAGAATCACCTGCTCGCCCGTATTGATGAGAATGGCGTCCCCCTGGCCCACATCCAGCACTTTTACAGTAAGCTGTCCCTTGGCCTCCGCCGTAGCTGCCGTATTATTGGAATCCGCTTCTGAAGCATTGTCAGAATTGCCATTGCCACAGCCTGAAATCAGCACCGCCATTGTAAGAAGCATTACAGCAAGATATTTATATATTCCCCTTATCACGTTGTCACCAGCCTTACTGTTTGTTCTTCACATTAATAACATACAGCCTGATGCCAAGCATAATCAGCCAGGCCACCACACTGACCAGCAGCACATAATCAATGGTCTGCAGATCGCTGAAATTGGTCATGGCCAGCACCACCACAATAAGCACCAGCATCAGCCAGTCAGATTTATTCATTCCTTCTATCTTCATGAGAACCTCCTCATATTGCACAGTACCTTAGTACGAACTTACATACTATTCAATTATAACGCAGATGTTCAAATTTTTCCATTTCAATGGAAAAATATTCCTTATAGCGTTTCAACAAGGCCATTTTTTATAAGCCTTGTTATACACCAGTTGTTCGTTATTTTCCACCTAAAAAGCCCCCGCACAAGGCGGGAGCTTTCATTCAGATAATTATGGAGTTACAGTAATCTGCTTGTTGTTCTTGTCCTCTACAACAGCGTTTTCCAGATTCATGATTTCATGAGCCTGCTTCAGCTGCATATCCACCTGAGTATAGGAGGTACCGCCGTAGGAGTTGCGGTTCTTTACGCAGGTTTCAGGACTAATGGCATCATAAATATCTTCCTCAAAGAGGTCGGACAATGCCTTAAATTCATCCATGGACATATCCGCCAACCATTTGTTGGCTTCAATGCAATGGTGAACGGCCTTGCCGGATACGGCATGGGCCTGTCTGAATGGCATGCCCTTCTTCACCAGATAATCTGCCAGATCTGTTGCATTGGAGAAGTCCTCTGCTACAGCCCGGCGCATTACCTCCGCCCGAACCTTCATGCCACGGATAATACGGGCATAAACTGCCAGACTGAATTTAATGGTGTCAATAGTGTCAAAAATACCTTCCTTATCCTCCTGCAAATCCTTATTATAAGCCAATGGCAGCCCTTTTACGGTGCTGAGCATGGCCATAAGGTGACCTACCACCCGGCCGGTTTTGCCCCGAACCAATTCTGAAACATCAGGATTTTTCTTCTGAGGCATCATGGAGGAGCCAGTACAATGAGCATCGTCTAATTCGATGAAGAAAAACTCACGGGAGCACCACAGTATGGTTTCTTCGCTAAGTCGGGAGAGGTGAACCATCAAAATAGACGCAGCAGATAAAAATTCCATGATATAATCCCGGTCTGACACAGCATCCAGGCTGTTGGAATAAATATTGGCAAAGTTCAGCTGCTCTGCCACATATTCCCGGTCAATAGGGAAGGTGGTACCAGCCAAAGCACCGGCACCCAGCGGCATAATATCACAGCGCTCATAAACGCCATTGAAGCGGTCAAAATCCCGCTTCAGCATGGAGAAATACGCCAGCATATGATGGGAGAACAGAACAGGCTGGGCCCGCTGAAGGTGAGTGTATCCCGGCATAATTACATCACTGTATTTTTCTGCCGTTTCCACCAGGGCCTGCTGCATATCCAAAATCAGCTGCTGGACCTCCACCACCTGACGACGGATAAACATGTGGGTATCAAGAGCCACCTGATCATTCCGGCTACGGGCCGTGTGGAGCCGCCCCCCAGCCTCACCGATAGCATCCGTCAGACGCTTCTCGATGTTCATGTGAATATCTTCCAGAGCCACCTCAAAGGAGAACTGCCCCTCTTCAATTTTCTTAAAGATGTCCTTCAGTCCGGCAATGATAGCGTCACGGTCTGCCTCAGAAATAATGCCTGCCTTGGCCAGCATGGTGGCATGGGCAATGGAGCCGGCAATATCCTCGTTATACATGCGCTTATCAAAGTCTATAGAGGCCTGAAAGTCATTTATCATTTCATCGGTGGACTTGGAAAAACGGCCACCCCACAGCTGTTCAGCCATATTATTTACCTGCCTTTTCCTGCATAAGTGCGCGAACCTTCAATGGAAGGCCAAAGAGATTGATGAAGCCCTCTGCATCAGCCTGATTATATACATGGTCTTCCTCAAAGGTTACATATTCCTGATTGTACAGGGAGTATGGAGATTTTGCACCGGCACTCATGATATTGCCCTTGTAGAGCTTCAGCTTAACAGTACCAGTAACGGTCTCCTGAGTGCTGTCCACGAAAGCAGACAGTGCTTCACGAAGCTGGCAGAACCACATACCATCATATACCAGCTCACCAAAACGGATGGCCGCACCTTCCTTATAGTGGTAGGTAGCACGGTCAAGGCAGAGATATTCCAGCTCGCGGTGAGCATAGTACAGAATAGCACCGCCCGGGTTCTCATAAACGCCACGGGACTTCATGCCAACGAGACGGTTCTCACAGATATCAACGATACCGATACCATTGCGGGCACCGATTTCATTCAGCTTGTTCAGAAGCTCTACTGCACCCATGCGCTCGCCGTTAACAGCCACCGGAATACCCTTTTCGAAGCATACAGTAACTTCCTCAGGCTTGTCAGCAGCATCCTCCGGAGCCTTGGATACCAGATACATCTCATTCTGAGGTGCATTCCAAGGATCCTCCAGATCGGAGCCCTCATGGGACAGATGCCAAATATTCTTGTCCATGGAATATTTCTTGTTATCAGTAGGGATATCAATATTATGAGCCTTGGCATACTCAATTTCCTGGGTACGGGACAGTAGCTCCCACTCACGCCATGGAGCAATAATGCCCATATTAGGAGCCAAAGCCTTTACAGTCAGCTCAAAACGAACCTGATCATTGCCCTTGCCGGTTGCACCATGGGCAATAGCATCAGCGCCCTCCTCCTTGGCAATCTCCACCAGCTTCTTGGCAATCAGCGGACGTGCAAAGGAAGTACCCAGAAGGTATTTGCCCTCGTATACAGCACCAGCCTTAAGAGTAGGCCATACATAATCAGTAAGGAATTCCTCGGTCAAATCTGCAATATAGCACTTGGAGGCACCGGAACGCAGAGCCTTGTCATGAATAGCCTGCATATCATCACCCTGGCCAATATCAGCACAGCAGGCGATAACCTCACAGCCACCATAGTTCTCCTTGAGCCAAGGAATAATAACGGAAGTATCCAAACCACCGGAATATGCCAATACAACTTTCTTAAAATCTGCCATAATCATTATCTCCTTTATGAAATATTATTTATTAGTCGCCCATAAGAAGTGCCATGATGGCCTTCTGGGTGTGAAGTCTGTTTTCTGCCTCATCAAAAATTACATCAGCATAGGCTTCCATAATTTCATCGGTGATTTCCTCACCACGGTAAGCCGGCAGACAGTGCATTACGATAACCCGCTTGTCAGCCACCTTAAGCAGCTCCTCATTCACCTGATAATCCTTGAAAATCTTCTTGCGCTCATCATGCTCCGCCTCCTGACCCATGCTGGCCCAGGTGTCAGTTACCACAATGTCCGCATCCTTGGCGGCCTCATAAGGGTCAGTTACCAGCTGAATGGATGCACCAGTTTCCTTGGCATCCTCCACAGCATTTTTATAGACCTGCTCATTAGGCTCAAAGCCCTTTGGAGTAGCTGCCATAAAGTTGATGCCCGCCTTGGCACAGCCATACATGTAGGAATTGGTCATATTGTTGCCATCTCCCACATAAGCCATTTTCAGGCCCTTCATGTTCTTGCCTTTGTGTTCCTGAATGGTCAGGAGATCCGTCAGCACCTGACATGGATGCAAAAGGTCTGTAAGAGCATTGATAACCGGTACATCGGACCACTGGGCAAACTCCTCCACCCGGTCATGGCCGAAGGTACGGATCATAATGCCGTCCAAATATCGGGACATTACCCGGGCCGTATCCTTTATTGGCTCACCGCGTCCTAACTGCAGATCACGGTTGGACAGGAACAAGGCCTGACCGCCCAACTGGTACATACCAGTTTCAAAGGACAAACGGGTGCGGGTAGAAGACTTCTCAAAAATCATGCCCAGAGTCTTGCCCTTCAGCAGATGATGTTCAATGCCCGCCTTCTGTTTGGCTTTCAGCTCATGGGCCAACGTCAAAATCTCGTTGACCTCATCCACGGACAAATCGTGGATTGATAGCAAATCCTTGCCTTTCAACATCTATCTAACCTCCCAACCGTTGAAATACTTTTGTACACCAACGGTATATATTATACTACAGTTTTCGGATATTTTCATCCAATTGTATATTCTTAAGCTGGGAATGTTACCTTTCACGACGACTTCGTCACTAAAACCATTTTTTTCGTTATTGAAATAGCAGGAAAAATCATAACTCGCTTCGCTCAAACAAATGATTTTTCCAGCTAATGCAGGTATGAAAAAAAATAGTTTCTTAACGCTCCTCAGTCTAAGTGTTCAAGGTAACTATTCCCAATCTTAGACTAAGACTATTACTTAAACTTTGGTAAAACTTCCTCTAAAATATCACATACTTCATCAATATGTGCCTTATTTACAATAAGTGGTGGTACAAATCTCAGTACATTTCCCGCGGTGCAGTTGATAATTGCCCCCTTCTCCAGGCAGGCATTAACAATATCCCGTCCTGGCTTGGTCAGCTCCATGCCCAGGATAAGCCCCATGCCCCGGACCTCTTTAATAAGAGCCGGATACTGGGCCTGGATTTTCTCCAAACGGGACTTCATATAATCCCCCATGGTCTCCACATTGGCCAGGAACTCATCATTTCCAACCACATCAAGTACCACATTAGCCGCGGCACAAGCCAGTGGATTACCACCGAAGGTAGAACCGTGGTCTCCTGCGTGGAAAACCGCTGCTACCTTGTCAGTGGCAATAAAGGCACCAATTGGCACACCACCGGCCAGGCCCTTGGCCAAGGTTACTATATCCGGCTTAACGCCAAATTTATCATAAGTGAAGAATTTACCGCTGCGACCGATACCCGTCTGGATTTCATCAAATATCAGCAGGGCGTTGTACTTATTGCAAAGCTCACGGACTTTGGTTAAATAAGCACCCTCTGGCACATGCACGCCGCCTTCGCCTTGAATAGGCTCCAGCATAACTGCTGCGGTCTTATCACTCATTATCTTTTCAAGGGCTTCTATATCGTTGTACGGTACATAATCGAAGCCCGCCGGCAATGGGCCGAAGCCCTCCTGATACTTAGGCTGTCCGGTTGCCGTCAAGGTGGCAATGGTACGGCCATGGAAGCTATGCTCCGCCGTAATAATCTGGGATTTATCCGCCGCAATGCTATGAGCATATTTGCGGGCCAGCTTGATGGCTCCCTCGTTGGCCTCAGCCCCAGAATTGCCGAAAAACACCTTATTAAGTCCACTTAAACTGGTGAGCTTTTCCGCCGCATCAGCCTGCACCTGGGTATAGTACAGATTGGAGCAATGAATCATCTTGCCGGCCTGATCAGCTACTGCCTTTACCAGCTCCGGATGATTATGGCCCAATACATTTACTGCTATACCACCCAAAAAATCGATATATTTCTTGCCCTGGGTATCATAAACATAGACCCCATCGCCATGATCCAACACTATCTTATAGCGGGCAAATACCGGCAGGTAATCCCTGGCGTCCTTGGCATAAATCTGTTCATCCGTCACGTTTATACACCCTTTCTTACTTAATCACCTGGGTACCAATACCACTGGAGGTCAGCAGCTCCAAAATTATGGAATGCGGCTGACGTCCGTCAATAATGTGAACCTTGTTGGTACCGCTTTCAATGGACTTGAGACAGGCCTCTATCTTAGGAATCATGCCCCCGGAAATAATGCCGGACTTGATGTACTCCTTGGCCTCAGCCACCGTCAAGGTGGAAATAAAGGTATCCTTGTCCTCAAAATCCTTATATACACCCTCAGTATCAGTCAAAAGCAGCAGCTTTTCCGCCTTGAGGGCCCCGGCGATTTCTGCCGCCACATAATCAGCATTGATATTGTAGCTTTCGCCATCCTCGCCTACGCCAATAGGGGCAATGACCGGAATGTAGCCGTTATTCAGCAGGGTATCCAGGATAGAGGTATCAATGGAGGCCACCTGCCCCACATAGCCAATATCCACATTTTCCTGCTGACCGGCTTCATCATAAACGGTAGCCAGCTTTTTCTGGGCCTTAATAAGTCCCGCATCCTTGCCGCTAAGACCAACTGCCTTGACTCCCCGATGGTTCAGCATATTGACGATGTCGGAATTGACCTTGCCATCAAGCACCATCTCAGCTATTTCAACGGTCTCCTCATCAGTGACTCTAAGACCGCTGACAAAAGCAGACTGCTTACCAACCTTCTTTAGAAACTGGGTAATATCCGGGCCGCCACCATGAACAATGACCGGCCGCATACCCACATATTTCAGGAGGCTTACGTCCTCCATAACCTTCTGCTTCAGATCCTCATTTATCATGGCATTCCCGCCGTACTTTATTACGATGGTCTTGCCATAAAATTCCTGTATGTAGGGCAGGGCTTCAATAAGAGTCCCCGCCTTTTTCTCTGCGTGTTTCATCACTGCCATATCATTCACTCCATAAAATGAAGACTTATTCAGGTGGAGTTTTAAACTCCATCTGAATTTAGTCGAATTTTACCCATTGCTTTACTGGCACTTAACTCCCACCTAAGATGAAGGAGTCTTAGTGCCAGTTAACATCGGATCAGGTATGATATTCTCCGTTAATCTTTACGTACTCATAGGAGAAATCACAGCTCCAAACAGTGGCGGATGCATCGCCCATGCCCATCTCCACATCAATGACAATATCGTGCTCAGCCATAACCTTGGCCAACTCATCCATGTTGAAGTCAGCTCCCAGGCCATTGGCATAAACCGGAATATCACCAAACTTAATCACTGTCTTTTCCGGAACCATTGGCACTCCGGCATAACCTACTGCACAGATTACCCGGCCCCAGTTAGGATCCTCACCAAAAAAGGCGGTCTTAACCAGTGGTGACTTGGCAATGCTCATGGCCACAGTCTTGGCATCCTCAAAGGTCTTGGTGCCATGTACATCAATGGTCAGGAACTTGGTAGCACCCTCGCCGTCAGCGGCAATACGCTTGGACAGCTCCTGGCAGATGGTCTTCAAGGCATCATAGAACTTCTTATAATCCTCAGTGCCTTCCTTGATTTCCTCGTTGCCGGCCTCACCATTTGCCAGTACCAGCACCGTATCATTGGTACTCATATCACCATCAACGGAAATCATATTGAAGGAAATCTCCACGATGTCAGACAAGGTCTTTTGCAGGAGAGGTGCACCAATGTTGGCATCAGTGGAGATATAGCACAGCATGGTGGCCATATTTGGCTGAATCATGCCGGAACCCTTGGCAATAGCTCCGAAGCGAACCTCCTTGCCGCCGATTTCCACGGCAAAGGAGCAGGCCTTGGAGTAAGTATCAGTTGTAATAATGGCATTGCCCGCATTAACACTGCCATCCTCAGAGAGCTCAGCAGCAGCCGCCTTAATACCGGCTGCCAGCTTGTCCATTGGCAGATTTACACCAATGATACCAGTGGAACCCACCAGCACATCATGAGGGTCACAGCCCAGCTCGGCTGCGGCCAGCTTGGCCATCTCCTGGGCATTCTTCAGGCCAACCTCACCGGTGCAGGCATTGGCACAGCCGGCATTAGCTACAACAGCGTGAGCCTTGCCGTTTTTAATATGCTCTCTATCTACGATAACCGGCGCTGCAGCTACTGCATTCTTGGTGAAAACACCAGCTACTGCCGCTTCTTTTTCTGTATAAATCAGGGCCAAATCCAGATTGCCGCTCTTTTTAATACCGGCCTTAACACCGGCAGCCTTAAAGCCCTTCGGGAAGGTCACGCCAGCCTTTGCACTTTTTTCAGAAAACATCAAAATTCCTCCTCTATATCAAACCATAAAACTGTAGTATTTCATCATCAAGGGTACATTGGCACAACATCCAGCCCCAGCTTTTCCTCAAAGCCACAGGCAATGTTGAAATTCTGCACTGCCTGCCCAGCCGCTCCCTTTACCAAATTATCAATGACGGAAAGAACAATTACCCGGTTGGTTCGTGGATCAATATGCCAGCCCAGCTCACAGTAGTTGGAGCCCCGGACATTCTTGGTGGCAGGGTATCCATTACGCCCCAGAAGTCTGATAAAGAACTCTTTACCATACATATCCTCATAAGCCTTATCTACCTGCTCCGGTGTAACCCCTGCCTTAAGTGTTGCATAGCAGGTGCTCAGAATACCTCTGGACATTGGCACCAAATGAGGTGTAAAGTTTAGCACCGTAGATTCCCCGGACAAATCAGCCAGGGCCTGCTCAATTTCCGGTGTATGACGGTGAGTAGCTACCCCATAGGCCTTGAAGCTGTCATAAAGCTCCGGAAAATGGTTAGGCAGCTTGGCTCCCCGGCCAGCCCCGGAAACCCCGGACTTGGCATCCACCACGATGGTGGATACATCTATCAGCTTATTCTTGGCCAATGGAGCCAAAGCCAATATGCTGGCGGTGGTATAGCAGCCTGCATTGCCAATAATCTTGGCATCCTTCACCTGGTCACGATACAGCTCAGCCAGACCATATACCCTTGGAGCCTCCTTGTGGGTATGCTCCACCTTGTACCAGGCCTCATAAATATCCGTATCATCAAAGCGGTAATCCGCCCCCAAATCGATAATGCGGGTTGGCATATTCTCCAGTGCCTTCCCCACCTTCATGGCATGACCATGAGGCAGGCAGATAAACACGAAATCGCTGTCCTTGCCAATTTTGTCCATTTCCTTCATGCTGATAAGCTTCTGATTATAAATTCCTCGCAGATGAGGATATAAATCATCAATATATTCACCTGCATGGCTTTCAGAGGTTATATGCACCACCTGGGCCTCAGGATGATTATGCAAAATTCTCAACAATTCGGCACCGGCATAACCGGTAGCACCAATAACACTGACTTTCTTCATGGTCATTCCTCCTTGTCAATGAGTAGAGTATACACCTTTTATTCATAAAATGCAACTTTTAATTAATATTTATGCATCAATATACATATTTTCTATGTCATTTAGCTTATAAAATGGAAAAGCTCGAACAACTGTGTTACAATAAATAGCGTTATTTAGAATGATTTTGGGAGAAGGATTTTATATATGAATTTTATATTTAGACTGCTTAAACGCCTGTTGCTGCTGGGGCTATTATTCATTATCATGTTCTGCGGCTCCTATTATTTATCCGGTGGAACCCTGTATTTTGATGAGCCTACCACGCAACGCATAAACCGGGTTGTGTTTCTGGATCGGGAAGTAAATAAAGTACTGGATAAGGACAATTACGTAACCATTGACGAAATCCCCGAATCCCTGACCCAGGCCGTAGTGGCTGTAGAAGACAGCCGCTTTTACACCCATCACGGCTTTGATCCGGAGGGTATAGGCAGGGCAACTCTGGTTAATCTTCAGTATGGCGAGGTAAAGGAGGGTGCCAGCACCATCACCCAGCAGCTGGTAAAAAATATGTTTCTGTCCCAGGACCAGACCTACGGCCGCAAAGCCGAGGAGCTTATCCTGGCCCTCGACATGGAACTTCACTACTCCAAGGAGCAGATTTTGGAAATGTACCTCAATACCATTTACTTTGGCTCCGGCTTTTACGGAATCAAGGATGCCACAAAGGGCTATTTTGACAAAACTCCTGATCAGCTGGCCCTGCCGGAGGCGGCCATGCTGGCCGGCATCCCAAATGCCCCATCTGTTTACTCCCCTTATGAAAACTATATGCTGGCAAAAAAACGCCAGTTTATTGTATTGGATGCCATGGTAAGGGCCGGATATCTTCGGGAAAGCATTGCCGAGGATGCCAAAATCAAGCCCTTATATCTGGCCCGACAATAGCTTAATAGCCTGTAAATATGCAAAAAGAAGCATTTACGGAATGGCAACATTCCATAAATGCTTCTTTTATTGTAAATTATTCGTTACCCCAGCCACGACCTACTCTGTGATCAGGTCTAAGGTATCTGTCCAAATCATTTTCTTCAATTTCCTGTGCCTTCTGCTTGGCCAGCTTTTCCTTCTTGTACTTCTCGTAGTTTTCCTTGCCCATCTTCATGATAAGCTCATCCTCTTCCTTCTTCTCTTTGGCAACAACCTTAAGCTTGTCGCTGTAAGCATTGAAGAAATCACGGCAGATTTCGGTATAAAGCTTTTCATCACGAGGAGCGGTCTTTGGTGCCAGCTTTCTGTAGGAATACAGTACCTCATGGGACTTGGAATCAACTACATCAAAGAACACATTGAGGCGGGTATCATTGGAAACGGTGCATACAATGTAAGCATCACCATAATCCTTTACTCTCTCCTTAAAGAGCTCCAAAGCCTTATGACGGCCAAGGCGATAAATATCAATATGCTCCTTCTGGTTGACGGTTCTGCAGAAATCCTGATAGGACATATAGCTGAACTGCTGCTTCTTGTTAGCCTTTACAGCCTGGTCGTAAATCATCTTGGTAAGCTCTTCCACTGTTGGCTCCTCATCATTTGGGGAGAACTGCGGATTGCCAATTACAAAAGACTTGGCATTCAACATGTCATAGCTGTATACAGTTTCCTTGGAACTACCAACTTCCCAGGCAAACGCAAACTGAGTGCCCATTACCATAACGCACAGAACAGTCAGCAGCTGCATTATTTTCTTCATTATAAATTACCTCCAAATGTCTAGTTTTAATCCTTAGTAAAGTTTAATATAAACAGCCATGTTTGTCCATTAAAAGATTATTAAACCCACAGAACAACGAAAAAAGAACTGCTTATCCAAATACCCGCTTGGAGATTTCTTTACCTGTCCTGGTAAGCGCCAATCCGCCCTCGGCAGTTTCCTTTACGGTGCGAGGCAGGCTTCGGCCAATACGGTCCATGGCATCAATAACCTCATCCACCGGAATAACAGACTCTACTCCGGCCAGGGCCATATCTGCCGCCACCATGGAATGAACCGATACAAAGCCGTTTCTCTTTACACAAGGTACCTCTACCAGCCCTGCCACCGGGTCACAGGCCAAGCCCAGCAGATTCTTTATGGCCAAGGCCACTGCATGGCCCACCTGGTCAGGAGTACCACCGGCCAGCTGCACCATGGCCCCAGCCGCCATACCAGCCGCCGTACCGCACTCAGCCTGACAACCACCATAGGCACCGGCAATAGATGCATTGGCTTCAATTACCAGACCAATTCCAGCTGCAGTAAACAATGCATCCAAAATCTCTTCCTCCGTGTTGTGGTTCTTTTCCGCCGCAGTTTTTATAGCCGCCGGCACAATACCACAGGAGCCTGCTGTTGGACAGGCCACAATCCGGCCCATTACCGCGTTAACCTCGCTGACACCAACAGCGCTGGCTGCCGCCGTCATTACTGTTCGTCCCGTATAGCTGTCATCCCTATGGGCATATATTTTTACAGCGTCACCACCGGTGAGTCCACTAAGGGATTTATCCTTATTGGCAATACCCCGCTCAATGGATTCCTGCATTACATGCCAGTTATCCTGCATGGACTTAAGCATATGCTCCTCACTTTCAAAGGAATGCTCCTGCTCATATTCCATGGTGATTTTACCAATGGTGGTTTTTCTTTCTTTTGCCAGCTCAATGAGCTCTTTTATTGAATTAAAATTTACCATGGGTTCCTCTCCTATATAGCTGGTACTGCAAAGGCATTTTCAATAACACCGGTGCTGCGGCAATCCTGAATAATATCCTCTGTCAGCTCTTCATCCGTCTCAATAATCATCATGGCCTGCTGGCCGCGGTTACGCCGGAAAACCCGCATAAAGGCGATATTTACATGATGCTTGGCCAATACATCGGATATTTCCCGAATAACACCCGGTTTGTCCGTATGTACAATAATCAGGGACGGATATTGGCCAGTAAGGGCAATCTGGAAGGTATCTATATTGCGTACCTCAATATTGCCGCCTCCAACAGAAGCACCACCAACCGTGATTTGACGGCCGTTTACCCCTGTCATGACAAATACAGCCGTATTCGGATGGGCGTCACCCAGATCAATTGGAGCAAAGGAATATTCCAAGCCCCGCTCCCTGGCAATTTCCAACGCATCCCGAATACGCTCATCCTCCGGTGAAAAGCCCAGCAAGCCGCCTATCAGGGCCTTATCCGTACCATGCCCCCGATAGGTTCTGGCAAAGGATCCGTGCAGCAGTATCTCCGCCTTTGCCACCGGCTCCCCCAAAATTTTTCCTGCCATCAGGCCCAGACGGGCCGCACCAGCTGTATGGGAGCTGGACGGACCTATCATAATAGGGCCTACAATGTCAAACACACCTCTCATAGTAACCTCCTAAATAAAAAAGGGACTGCAAAACTCAGTTGCAGCCCCTAAATATGACTAAAGCAGATTATGTGCCTCCAGGCACTTCTCCAGCATAACCTCGTGCTCCGGCTCCATCTCTGTCAATGGCAGGCGCAATGGTCCGGCATTGTAGCCCTTCATACGCATAGCAACCTTGACAGGGATAGGATTTACCTCACAGAACAAGGCACTGATGAGGTCAATAAACTCAATCTGCAGCCTGGATGCTTCCTGAACCTTGCCATCAAAGAACAACTGGCATATATCATGGGTTTCCTTTGGTGCCACATTGGACAGGACGGAAATAACCCCCTGGCCTCCCAAGGACAGGATAGGAACAATCTGGTCATCATTGCCGGAATAAACAGCCAGATCATCACCGCATGCATGACGGATTTTGGCAATCTGGGACAAATCGCCACTGGCTTCCTTAACTGCCACAATCCGTGGATGCCTGGACAGCTCCTTATAAGTGGACAGCTGAATATTTACCCCGGTACGGGACGGAACATTGTACATAATAATAGGAATGTTCACGGAATCAGCAATGGCTGTATAATGCTTAATCAAGCCCTTCTGGGTACATTTATTGTAGTATGGAGTAACCACCAGCAGGGCATTGGCCCCAACCTTTTCAGCGTACTGGGACAGCTGAATGGCATAAGCAGTCTCATTGGAGCCGGTACCGGCAACCACCGGAATACGGCCGGCAACCTTTTCCACTGCATATTTAATAGCGGCTTTGTGTTCTTCATCAGACATTGTAGCGGACTCGCCAGTAGTACCAGTAATCACGATGGCATCCGTACCACCGGCAATCTGGTCCTCAATAACACGACCCAGCTCTTCGAAATTGATCCCATCTTCGGTAAACGGTGTAATAACGGCTACACCCGCACCTCTAAAAACAACATCCTTCACAAAAAAACCTCCAAACATCGTCATGCTACATAACTAAGATAATTATCACATGGGGAGTGAACAAAGTCAATCAATGTCCACAAAAACCGCCACAATTATTAATCCATTACCCGGGTCAGCTTATCAAAGACATCCTTATTGTTTTCAAGAACAGTTTCATTACCGAAAACACAGATATTATCGGCTGCCATGGCTGCCTCAATAGCCGGAGCCAGGTTTCTTATATCTGCCGGAGTGGTGGAAAGGATCTCATCCCTTACCTTCTGACGTTGCTCCTGGCTGTACTTTCTGAAATACAGGCTCTGGGCAAAGCTACCGGTCATTTTTGGAGTCAATGGCATATCAGCATTGCTGATGGTACCAATAATATATTTAGTCATTTCCCGTTCATCTGAATCAAAATTCTTCAGGAAATCAGCAGTACCATCAAACACCTGCAGGGTTTCCTTCAGCTTAGGGTCACGATAGGACAGGAACATTACATTGCCATTGCTGTTAATGCTGGTCATGGCTCCATAAGCGCCACCCTGAACCCTTATCTTAATCCAGAAGTATTCGTATTTAAGCATAACCTCCATAACCCGGAGATAGCCCGGCACATCGTAGCCCAGCTTTATGAGGTTGCCGCCCTTTCCTACATACTGCACCTGGCTGGAGGACAGCAGGGCTTCCTTCCGGCTTTCCACCGGCAGATTATAGGCTACCCTAGGGGCAGCGTCCGCCTCCTTATTATTCTTCAAGGCTGCAATAAGCCGTTTTATTTCCCCTTCAAACTTGCCATAATCTGCCTTTGGCATGGTTACACCAATGGTAAGACGCTGACTGCTAAATAAAAGCTTTTTAATCTGCTGGAGCTTGGCCTTGAAATCCGCAAAGCGCTCATCAAAGTTATCCGCCAAATCCTTCAAAATTGGATAAAGGGACAGCTCACCCATTTCCTCAAAGACACCATCCTTGGAAATAAAGGAGGCCAAACGGCTGCGGGCCACGGCTACGGAAGAATTCAGCATTTCCATTTCCATGCCCACCTTGGACTGGACAATCAGTTCCTTTAAGCGGGTATCATTGTCAAAGAGAGTCTCATTGATAATCTCCTCCATCAAGTCCACGGCAATTGGCAGATTGCGGTAGAAAACCTTGGAGGTGAGCCTAAACATTGGACGGAACTCATCAGGCTGGCCGGCAATCGGGAACACATCAATATCGCCCCCCATACCGCCGGTATAGAAGGTAACCTTCTTGCTGAGCTCAACATAATCATTGGAGCTGGTATCTACCCGGCCCATAAGGTCATTGAACAGGAAGGCATAAGGAATCAGCTCCTGTGGAACAACGTCCATGTCAAAATACAGTGAATAATATACTATCCCCTTGGTATCAACGTCAGAGAACAATACCTTTACACCATCAATTTCCTTTTCCTCAAGCGGGAAAACCCGGGCCTTAGGATTAATATCGGAAATTTTAAGCAACGGTATGGAAGACAGGGCCTCCGGGCTGTCCGGAGTCTGCTGACGTAGCTTCAGCTTGGCGGCTGCATCAATGAGTCCCTGGATTTCCTCCTGACTCATGCCGGCCTTGACCTTGGCCAGCTTTTCTTCCATTTTCCTGGTATTATCCGCCGCCATGGTAACATTTGGCTTCAATACTACCAAAGCACCAAATTTATTATCCAGAAGCTTGGTCTGAATAAGTTCCTCATAGTAACGGGTGGACAGCTTCTCCCTAAGGGATACCAGCAATTCCTCATAACGAAGCATAATCAACGGATCCCGGTCATAGAGCCAGCTGTTCATCATGGTCAGATTATAAATGAGGCCCTTCGGTGCAGTACCAAAATCAGACTCCCGCAGACGGAATTCCATGCGGTTCAGGGTACCCTCCAACAGATTACGGTCAATGCCCTCTTCCACGATTTTCGCCAAGGTAGTGCGGATAACCTCCACAAACTTATCAGCATGCTGTGGCTCAGAGCCGTTCATTTCAATGCTGAAGAATGGCTGCAGCATTGCCCCGTCAAAGCTGGAGGACACATCCTGACCTATGCCGGCCTCAATAAGGGCCATACGCAAAGGTGACGCATGATTCTTTAAAAGAGCATCCTCCAAAATGGACATGGCCATCAAATCTTCAACTTCATCAGTATCACCGGCCACCACGGAATAGGACAGGAAGGTCTTGGCCTCGGTGGTTTCGGCCTCACCAATAGGGTAATCGGCTACCACCTGCTTAATCTCATTAAAGGCCTTCTGTGGCTCAATGGTGGAATTCACGTCCACAATATCAAAATGGCTGAGGTATTCCTCATCAATAAACTTCAGCTGCTCCTCGATATTCATATCTCCGTAAAGATAGATATAGCTGTTGGCCGGAGAATAATACTTCCGATGGAATTCCTTAAACTGTTCGTAAGTCAGATTTGGAATTGCCACCGGATTACCGCCGGACTCATTGGAATAGGTTGTATCAGGATACAGGGCCCGCATGATTTCATTGGCCAACAAATCCTCCGGAGAAGACAGGGCACCCTTCATTTCATTATAAACGACACCACTGTACTGCAATGGCTCCTCAGGCTTTTCGATTTCGTAATGCCACCCCTCCTGCATAAGAATCTCAGGATTTTCCAGCATTACCGGATAGAATACCGCATCAAGATAAACATCCATCAGATTATGGAAATCCTTGTCATTGCAGCTGGCCACCGGATATACGGTCTTATCCGGATAGGTCATTGCATTGAGGAAGGTATTCAGAGAACCCTTAACCAGCTCCACAAAAGGCTCCTTTAACGGGAACTTGCGGGAGCCGCACAGAGTTGAATGCTCAATAATATGAGGCACGCCAGTATCATCTGTGGGCGGAGTACGGAAGGCAATGGAAAATACCTTATTATCATCCTTGTTTTTCAGATACATCAGGCGGGCGCCACTCTTAATATGTTTAAACTCAAAGGTGTCGGAAGCAACCTCCGGCACATTGTCAATTTTTATCAGCTTAAAGCCATGGATAACGTCATTTACATTCATAAAAAATGACCTCCTTCAATTTTCATCCCACGCTAACAGGTGCTAAGTCTCCCACCTCTTAGGTGGGGGATAAGCACCCATAAGCTCTGGATCAATTCGACTGAATTCAGTGGGAGTATAAATCTCCCGCTGAATAGTCTCATTGAACTAACGATATTAGTATAGCATAAAATGATAACTTATTCAGATGGAGTTTTAAACTCCACCTGAATTTAGTTGAATTTTATTGTCAATGAAAATAAAGCAATTTAAAACTGCCCCATGAAAACTCACAGGGCAGTCAAAAAGCAATTATTAATTTGCATCCTTGGAAATGGTCTGCTCACTCTTGCCCAGCACCCAGCCAAGAACCTTCAATTCTGCATATACCATAACCTTCTGCTCACGAAATTCAGCCTTTGCAGACTTCAGCTCCTTATACTTCTTGCAGGAAAGATTGTATCTGGCAGTAATCTCTGCCGTACTTCTCATCTTTTCAGGCCTGTTGACAGCATGGTCCTTCACCAATTTATTAACGTTCTCATTAACGTTCTCATTAACATTTTCATTAACGACCATAGAGCTCACTCCGTTCATTAGATTATGCTTCAAGTATACAGCAGATTTATCACTTCTTCAAGCGTTCCAAAGCCCAATGAGCTATATCATGGCGGAAGTGGGCATCCTTGAAATGGATTTTATCAACGGAGGCATAAGCAGAATCCACTGCGTCCTTGATACCAGCTGCCTTGGCCACTACCCCCAGCACACGGCCGCCATTGGTGTAGATGTGACCATCCTTTTCAGAAGTACCGGCATGGAACACGATGTTGCCGCCCACCTCTGCTTCCTTAAGTCCGGTAATCTCGTCACCCTTGTTGTATTTCTTTGGATAACCGCCGGCTGCCATAACAATGCACACAGCAGCTCCCTGACTCCACCTAACCTCAGTTTCAGCCAAGGTGCCATCAATGCAGGCCAGCATAACATCCACCAGATCACTTTCCAAAAGTGGCAGCACCACCTGGGTCTCCGGATCACCAAAACGGGCATTGAATTCCACTACCCGTGGGCCCTGGTCAGTAACCATGAGACCGGCATACAGACAGCCCTTATAAAGGCGGCCTTCCTTTTCCATGGCCTTGATAACCGGGTCCAAAATAAGCTTCTGGGTTTCTGCCAAAAGCTCAGGAGTACCAACCGGAGCCGGTGCATAGGCACCCATGCCACCAGTATTCGGTCCCTCATCGTTATCATTAACCCGCTTGTGGTCCTGGGAAGGCACCATGGGAATAATGGTCTTGCCATCAGTAAAGCACAGTACGGAAACTTCCTCACCGGCCATAAATTCCTCTACCACCACACGGCTGCCGGCACTGCCGAAAGCACCGTCACCCATGATTTCGTCAATAGCCCCCAATGCTTCATCAAGGGTCATGGCCACAATAACGCCCTTACCGGCAGCCAGGCCATCAGCCTTAATTACAATTGGGGCCCCTTCAGCCTTGATGTATTCCTTGGCTGCTGCCGCATCAGTAAACACCTCATACTTGGCAGTAGGGATATTGTACTTCTTCATCAAGCCCTTGGAGAAGGCTTTGGAGCCTTCGATTTCAGCCGCAGCCTGCACCGGACCAAAGGCCTTGATGCCAGCCTTATTGAAGGCATCTACCGCACCATTGGTCAATGGAACCTCCGGGCCCACTACAGCCAATTCCACATCATGCTCCTTGGCAAACTTTACCATGGAATCATTATCTGTAATGGAAATCTCCGGAACACACTCCGCCAGGGATGCCATGCCAGGATTGCCAGGAATAGCATACAGCTTGTCAGCCTTGGCACTCTGAGCCAGCTTCCATACCAAAGTATGCTCTCTGGCGCCACTGCCGATTACTAAAATATTCATTACTTATTCACCTGCTCCATAAGATAGTTCTGAATGCAATCATCATACTCAGAAGTATGCCTGAAAGCCTCCTGAGCCAGCTCCATACGGAGCATACCGCTTACACAGCCGTTCTTTTCAATCTGCTCTGCCACCTCGGCATAACGGCCCGGATTGGTAATAACGGTAACATACTTGAAGTTCTTGGCTGCAGCACGAATCATTGCCGGTCCACCAATATCAATGTTTTCAATTGCCTCAGCCAAAGCCACATCCGGACGGGAAATGGTTTCCTTAAATGGATAGAGATTTACTACTACCATGTCAATACCGGTAATCTTGTGCTCCTTCATGGCCTGCACATGATTAGGATTATCACGGACTGCCAGAATACCACCATGAATCATTGGATTCAGGGTCTTTACACGGCCATCCATAATCTCAGGAAAACCAGTAACATCACTGACATAGATAACAGGAATACCCGCTTCCTTGATAGCCTTCATAGTACCGCCGGTAGAAACAATCTCTACTCCTGCTGCATGAAGTCGCTTTGCCAGCTCAACCACACCTGTTTTGTCAGATACACTGATTAATGCGCGTTTGATTTTCATAGTAAAGTCTCCTTTATTAGTAAAGTTATTGTTTTATGCGTACATGACGGTCGTCAATAAGCTCCAGCTTCCCGTCAACATATAGCTCAATAGCCTTTGGATAAAGAACATGCTCCTTGGTCAGCACCCTGGCCGCCAGAGTGTCCTCCGTGTCATCATCCATAACCGGCACCGTATCCTGCAGGATAATCGGACCGTGGTCCATCCCCTCATCCACAAAATGGATAGTGCAGCCGGATACCTTTGTACCATAAGCCAGCACATCCCTATGGGCATGAGCCCCACCGAAGGATGGCAACAGGGATGGATGAATATTTAAAATCTGATGGCGGTATTCCCCTACAAAATATGGACTTAAAATACGCATAAAGCCTGCCAGAATAACCAGGGTAACCCCGGCCTTTCTGAGCTCAGCCACCAGCTGCTCCTCAAAGTCCTGCTGGTCCTTGCACTCCTTACGGTTTATGCAGACACTTTTAATCCCATTTTCCCTGGCTACAGCAAGGGCTCTGGCCTCCGGCTTATCGGTAAGCACTATTCCTACCTCAGCCTTGATCTGGCCGGACTCAATAGCAGCCAGAATAGACTGCATATTGGAACCCCGGCCGGAGCAGAGAATACCTAATATATGCTTACTCATTGAACACGCCGCCTTTGGTAATAACCTCATGATTGCCTGTAGTTACATGGCCAATCTCAAATACCGGCTCATTCTTGGCCTTAAGGTCAGCCTTGATGGCCTCAGCATCCTCACGGGACACAATAAGGACCATACCAATACCCATATTAAAGGTACGGTACATTTCCTTCCAGTCCACGTTGCCCCATTTCTGAAGGAGCTTAAAGACAGCCGGAACTTCCCAGGCGGTGGTATCCACTACGCAGCCCATATCATCAGGCAATGCCCGCGGAATATTCTCGTAGAAGCCACCACCGGTAATATGAACCATACCGTGAATATCATATTTCTCAATCAGTGGCAGACAGGTTTTCGGATAAAGTCTGGTTGGCGTCAGCAGCTCCTCACCAATGGTCCTGCCCAGCTCCTCAATGAACTCGTCACCCTTGTAGACCATCTTCTCAAATACAATCTTGCGTACAAGGGAATAGCCATTGGAATGAACACCGGAGGACGGCAGCGCCAGAAGTACATCATCCGCCTTTACCTTTTCACTGGTAATGATTTTGGATTTGTCCACAACCCCCACAGCAAAACCAGCAATATCATATTCCCCAACAGGATAGAAACCGCTCATTTCCGCAGTTTCGCCGCCAATGAGAGCACAACCGGATTCCTTGCAGGCATTGGCAACACCCTTTACAACAGCTGCAACCTGCTCAGGATCCAGCTTGCCAACTGCCAGATAATCCAAGAAGTAAAGTGGCTCAGCCCCCTGTACCAGAATATCATTTACGCACATGGCCACTGCATCCTGACCAATGGTATCATGCTTGTCCAGCATAAATGCCAGACGAAGCTTGGTACCAACACCATCAGTACCGGAAACCAGCACTGGCTCCTTGTACTTTCCGGTGTTC
This sequence comes from Anaerovibrio sp. JC8, assembly GCF_002100115.1. GTDB lineage: Bacteria > Bacillota > Negativicutes > Selenomonadales > Selenomonadaceae > Anaerovibrio. The sequence continues at coordinate 171,580 of NZ_ANBM01000001.1, forward strand.
AGGGCAAAGAGACCGCCAAAACCACCTAAATCACCCAAAACCTCAGGACGATAGGTAGCCTTTACGCTATCCTTGATAAGCTTTACAGAGTAATTACCGGCATCAATGTCAACACCGGCGTCACGGTAGGTCAGCTTTTCTTCCATTTATATCCCCCATTAACAATCTTTCTTTTTCTTTCTGGTTTCAAAAATATACTTATCTGCCTCAGCAGGAGACTGGGTCTTCTGCTGAATTGGATAACCGCCATTGAAGCATGCAAAACACATATTTTTTGGATTAAGCTGCGGTACACACTTTTTCAGGTCCTCCAGCTCCATATAAAGCAGTGAATCAGCACCTATATACTCACGGATTTCCTCCACCGACTTGGTGGCAGCAATAAGCTCCTTGCGGGCTGAGGTATCGATTCCATAGAAGCAAGGGAAGCCAATCGGTGGTGAGCTGATAACCATATGCACCTCTTTGGCTCCGGCATCCCGCAGCATTTTTACAATTTTGCCGCTGGTGGTACCACGAACAATGGAATCATCCACCACGATAACAGACTTACCGGCTACCACGGATTTAACCAGGTTCAGCTTCAGCTTTACCGCAGTATCGCGCTGCTTCTGGCTTGGCTGAATAAAGGTTCTTCCAATGTAACGGTTCTTGATAAGACCGCTGACATAAGGCAGTCCTGCCTCGTAGGCATATCCGGAGGCCGCCACATTGCCGGAATCAGGAACAGATATTACGATATCACCCTTGCATTTTGCCTTCTTTGCCAAAATGCGTCCCATCTCAAAGCGTGACTCATGAACACTCTGACCGTCAATGATGGAATCAGGCCGGGCAAAATAAATAAACTCAAATACGCACATGGATGGCTTAGGCTTGGCAAAATGGTGAGACTCAATACCATGCTCGTCAATTACCACCATTTCACCCGGCTCCACATCACGGATGAACTCTGCCCCCACCACGTCAAGACCGCAGCTTTCGGAGCTGAGCACATAGCCACCATCCTCCAGCCTTCCAATGCAAAGCGGACGGAAGCCCTGAGGATCCCTGGCTCCAATGAGCTTGTCCTCAGTCATTATTGTGAGACAGTATGCACCCTTGATTTTCTTCAGGCTATCAATGATTTTCTCCTCAATGGTAACCTTTCTCGAACGGGCAATAAGATTTACAAAAACCTCAGAATCAATGGTAGTCTGGAAAATAGTGCCACTTTCCTCCAGCTTTTTGCGGATTTCACCGGCATTGGTAAGATTACCATTATGAGCCAATGCAATCTTGCCACCGGAATAGGAAACCATTAATGGCTGAGTATTGGCCAACAGGCTGGAGCCAGTGGTGGAATAACGCACATGGCCGATGGCAATATACTGATTTTCCATCTGAGGTATCTGATGGCGGAACACCTCACGGACAAGGCCCATACCACGGCTCACGTCCATCCAGGCTCCGTCAGTGACAGCAATACCTGTACTTTCCTGGCCGCGATGCTGCAGGGCAATAAGTCCATAGTAAGTCAATTCGGAGACATTGAATTCCCGGGAGTAAACGCCAAAGACGCCACACTCCTCCTTCATCTTGTCTTCTTCTAAATCAATCACTCTAAAACCATCCTATCTAAATATTCAATAATCGTGAATTAGCGAACTTCGCCGGTCAATCTCTTTAAGATTTCCTTGTAAGCGTCCTCAACATTGCCAAGGTCACGACGGAAGCGATCCTTGTCCAGCTTCTCCTTGGTTACGGAATCCCAGAAGCGGCAGTTGTCAGGAGAAATCTCATCAGCCAGGACAATCTTGCCATTCTTGTCACGGCCGAACTCCAGCTTAAAGTCAATGAGATCAATGTTCTTGGTCTTGAGGTAATCCACCATAATCTTGTTGATCTTCAGGGACTGAGCCTCAATCTCGTCCAGCTCCTCAGCAGAAGCCAGCTTGCAGGCCAGTACATGATAGCGGTTTACCATTGGATCACCCAAATCATCATTCTTGTAGCACAGCTCAATAACAGGCATGGACATAGGAGTACCCTCCTCCAGGCCAAGACGCTTTGCCAGGGAACCGGCGGCCACATTGCGGATAATAACCTCCAAAGGAACGATGTCCAGCTTCTTAATCAAAACATTGCGGTCATCAATAACCTCAACAACATGGTTCTCGATGCCCTCTTTTGCCAACAAATCAAAGAAGAACATGGTAATCTTGTTATTCATGATACCCTTATCCACAATTGTACCCTTCTTAGCACCATTACCAGCGGTAGCATCATCCTTGTAGTAGCAAATCAGCTGGTCAGGGTTCTCAGTTGCGTACAAAATCTTTGCCTTGCCTTCGTAGATTGCGTTCTTCTTTTCCATTGTTTAAATAACCTCCATTAAATAAACCTAAAAAATAAATCTATATGTAAAAACAAAAGCTTAGTCCTTGTTAAGTGACTGCTCAACCCGCTTAGCCTTTGCTTCAACATCGGAAACCATCTTTTCCCTATACTTAACAAGCTTATCAGCAATATCCTTGTTGGACAGAGCGAAAATTTCTGCAATAAAAATGGCGGCGTTTTTTGCTCCGTTAATTGCCATAGTAGCTACAGGTATGCCTGAAGGCATCTGAACTGTACTAAGCAATGCATCCATGCCGTTTAAGGAAGTAGCATTTATAGGTACTCCAATAACCGGCAGGGTGGTATAACTCGCAATAACGCCACCTAAGTGTGCTGCAGCACCAGCTGCTGCTATGAATGCTCCTACACCTCGCTCCGGTGCAGTAGACACTATTTCTTTAACCTTGCCAGGGGTACGGTGTGCCGAAGCTACAACAACCTCTGACTCTATGCCAAACTGCTTTAAAAGCTCATATGCCGGCTTTAAGATTGGCCAATCTGAATCGCTACCCATAATAATGGCTGCTTTCATTTCCTTCTTCACTCCTCTGTTAAAAATTGAATCTTACCAGACGATAACTTACCCATACAATATAACATCAAAAATAAAACACTGTCAACGAAAAGGAGCCCTTTACCTCCCCTGTCAACAGTGTCTATATTACTTCAGCTTGATTGCTATTAACATGCAGTCTTTATCATCGGTTTTTCGACCACAATTGTACTTAAATAATAATCAGTTACATGATATTCACGGTCAAAGCTGCCGGCAGAAATTGCTTTTGCTGCCTTAAAATCATCCATGTCAGGAACTACGTTATGACCCTCTGCGTTGTAGATGGCAATAACAGTATCATTAACCATGTCCATGAATACCACCTTGTCAGCCCCAATACCATTTCTGAAAGCTGCCAGCTTCTGAACAGTCCGGCCGTTCATGAGGGATTCATTGTAGTCAAGTACCAGATATTTAATGTTGTTTATGTCTAAGCCATATACGATTTGCATGGTCAAAACCTCCTTACCTTTGATGGTTTTATTATAGCAGGCATATTTTACACAAAATATGAAAATATTGCTATTTATATTGCAAAAAGTGCTATAATAGGGTCATAAAGGTAATATTAGTGGTAGAGACAGTTATCCAGAACACAGCCACAGTGCTAAAACGCCCTGTGTCTTAACTGTTCTATGTAACCGCCCCCTACCCCCATGAGCTCTGCAACTGCTTAACTACGGGAGATACTACTATGTCTGAATATTTTAAGAGAGGATACCTGCACCAGCACTTTCGCATCTTTCATTTGAAGGATGTTTCCATGAAGGAAGTACCCTTTCACTACCATGACTTCCATAAAATAATTCTTTTTATTGCCGGTGAAGGACAATACATTATTGAAGGAAAAAACTATCCTTTGAAGCCCCGGGATATTCTTTTTGTCAGTGCCGGAGAAATTCATCGTCCGGTCACCTATCCCGGCAAGCTTTATGAGCGTATCGTTATCTATGTGTCCCAGGAGTTTCTTACCCACTGGAAGAACAACACCTGGGGAGAAAATAAAAACGATCTTTCCCAGTGCTTCAAGCTGGCCCGGGAAACCTCCAGCGTTATGCACATGCCCAAGGGGCCGGAGCATGATCTGCTATACCACATGAATAAGCTGGAACGGGTGGACCATGAGCAGGGCTTTGCCAACCAGCTATATACCGAAATTCTCTTTATCGAGTTTATGATACTGCTAAACCGGGCCCTGCAGGACAACCAGCTGCAGCAGCTTCATGATGCCTCCTACGACCCAAAGGTCCAACTGGTTCTGGAATATATAAATTCTCACTTAGAGGAGGACCTGACCGTGGATCAGCTTGCCGATACTGCCTTTGTCAGCAAGTACCACCTCATGCGAAAATTCAAGGCCGAAACCGGCTACAGCGTCCACCAGTACATCACCAGCAAGCGGCTTCTCCTGGCCAAGGAGCTTCTAAACACCACCGCTTCCCCTATTACGGATATCTGCTTCCAGTGCGGTTTCCGTGACTACTCTGCTTTCTCCCGGGAGTTTAAAAAGCAGTTCAAAGTCTCTGCCAGAGAATACCGAAAAGGCTAAAAAGCAACAACACAAAAAGTCCCATGACTTTTGCAGCTACTCCTGCATTAGTCATAGGACTTTTTTATTTTATAGCTTTATTCTATTTGAGAACTTATTTTGCCATCAGCTCTGCAATCTTGTTGGCGAAGTCAACAGGATTTTCCGGCATAATACCCTCGATAATAAGGGCCTGAGTGTAGAGCAGGTCGCAATAATCCTTGAAATCCTGATTATCCTTGCCGGCGGAGTGCAAGCCCTGGAGACGGGTAAAGAGGGCGTGATGTGGATTAATCTCCAAAATACGCTTAGCCTTGAACATAGGGTTATCCATGGCTGCGAAGGTATGCTCCATGGACAGGGACGGGCCCTGAGCATCAGCCACCAGGCATACAGCACTGGACTTCAGGCGGGCGCTGATTTTAACCTCAGCTACCTTGTCAGACAAGGCCTCCTTAATGTCCTTGATAAGGTCATCGTTGGTCTTTGCCAGCTCCTCAGTTTCCTTCTTAACCTCCTGGGACTCAGCATCGTCCAAATCCAGGTCGCCACGGCTGATGGATTGGAACTCCTTGTCCGCATAGGTGCGGATAGCTTCAATGGCAAACTCATCCACTGGATCAAGAAGGTAGAGAACCTCAATACCCTTTTCCTTCAAAAGCTCCATCTGTGGCAGCTTCTCGATGGTAGCCTGATCCACACCAGTTGCATAATAAATCTTCTTCTGGCTCTCAGGCATACGCTCCACGTATTCCTTCAGGGATACGTTCTTGCCCTCCTTGGAGGATACGAACAGCAGCAGCTCCTTCAGCTTGTTGATGATATCATTGCCGGTGAACATGCTGTTATAGATACCGATTTTCAGGGACTTGCCGAACTCAGCCCAGAACTTCTCATAACCCTCACGGTCCTTGCTGAGCTTTCTCTCCAAGGATTTCAGGATGGTCTTTTCCATGTTCTTGCCGATGGTCTTCAGCTCGCGGCTCTGCTGCAGCAGCTCACGGGAAATATTCAGGGAAAGGTCAGGAGAATCAACCAGACCCTTTACGAAGCCCAAGTAATCCGGCAGCAAATCCTTGCACTTGTCCATGATAAATACGTGACGGGAATAGAGCTGAATACCTGGCTCATAGTCAGTATGATAAAGGTTAAATGGTGCCTTGGCAGGAATGTACAGGAGAGATGTGTACTCTACGGTACCCTCAGCCTTGTTGTGGAATACCTCCATTGGTTCTTCCCATTCATGGAACTGAGTCTTCAGGAACTTGCTGTATTCCTCCTGGGTAATATCGGACTTATTCTTGGTCCACAATGGCTGCATGGAGTTAAGGGTGCGAACCTCAGTCTTCTTAATCTTTTCTGCACCTTCAATTTCCTTGCCCTCTTCGTCCCGAGGAGTTTCCTCAGTTTCAAAATTCATCTTGATAGGATAACGAACATAGTCAGAATACTTCTTTACCAGGCTCTGGATATTCCAATTGTCAGCAAAGTTTTCCTCGGCATTGTCACCATAGAAATCCTTGCCCAATGTAATGGTAATGGTAGTTCCTCTGGTTTCCTTATCGCACTCCTCCATGGTGTAAGAGCCGTCACCGGTGGACTCCCAGCGTACAGCGTTCTTTTCACCGGCCTTGCGGGTCACTACAGTAACCTTTTCTGCAACCATAAATGCAGAATAAAAGCCTACGCCGAACTGACCAATCAGATTATCACTGATTTCCATATTGCCGGCATTTTCCTTTTCCTTCTTCAGCTGCTCCAGGAAAGCCTTGGTACCGGACTTGGCAATGGTACCAAGATTCTCCACTACCTCTTCCCTGTTCATGCCAATACCGTTATCAGAAATGGTAAGGGTATGGCTTTCCTTGTCAGGAATGAGGAAAATCTCATAATCCTCGTTGCCCTCCAAAATTTCCTTGTTGGTCAGGGATTCAAAATGCAGCTTGTCGATTGCATCGGAAGCGTTGGAAATCAGTTCCCGCAGGAAGATTTCGTGGTTTGTATAAATGCTGTGAATCATGAGATTCAGCAGCTGTTTCGTTTCCGCCTGAAATTCATGGGTTTCTTTTGCCATTTTTAAAGACTCCTTTATATAAATGATGTTTTTGATAATTTTTAGCACTCCCATAGTCTGAGTGCTAACTCACAATTGATATAATACATCAAAAAGTCAAAAATGTCAAAGTGTCGCAAAAGAAAAGAACCCGTACTTTTGTACAGGTTCTTGGAAATTCACTTCTTAATTATTTTTTCTTCTTTTTTGGCAGCTTGGAAAGCTCCAGGAATTCCTGATACTCAGAGGTTGGCCACTGCTTGAAGGTGGTCAGACCAGCATTGTAGGTTGCTACACCAGGCACTGAGATTTCCGGACTGTCAATTAAGGAAATCATGAAATGACCGCCGAACTCTCCTGGCAAATAGGTCTGTACCATCTGGCTTTCTGCTGTAATAGTATCATCAAAGGTACCATCACCGTTGGTATCAACCTGCAGCTCCTTCGGAGTAACACCATAAATGCCATAAACATTTTCTGCTACCTCTACCACCCGGGTATTGGTCAAAACATGCTTGTTGGCAAAGTTGTCCAGAATGGTCTTGCGCTCATCATCGGAAACACTGCCGGCATTGGCCGGAATCTCTCCCTCATCATAAGCATTGATAAGCACTATCCAGGCCTTCTTTACATCATCCACATTCCCCTCGAAAATAAGGATATCACCCTTGGCGGTTTCGTCAAACAGGCTGGCCGGTACCACGTTAGGCTGGGTTGGGCACATAATGCTGTAGCCGTAGCGGGTGCTGGTGTACTTGTATGGCAGTGAAACATCAATCGTAACATCTCCATTGGCATCAGCATTTGCAGTAGCAGCTGCCGGTGCTGCTGCCTCCTCGGCAGATACAGAGGACATGGCAGGCACCATGAGAAAAGCTCCCATCATGATGGCCATTAAGCTCTTTGATAACACGTTTTTAATCTTCATTATTATTCCCCCACAATTCAATTTAAGTTGAATTTCTCTAATGGTTATTCTAGTTACCAATTTTGAAAATCTAGTGAAAGTTGTATTAAATAAGCATTAAAACTTACCTATATATTCTATCAGCATTGTCAAGGCCTTGTCAGTAGTTTGCCGCTTTATTTCAGTACGGGTACCGGAAAATAGGTTTTTAGTCACAACCACGCCTTTAGGTCCGGCAACGGAAATATACACCAAGCCCACCGGTTTCTCCACGCTGCCACCACCGGGACCCGCAATTCCGGTAATTCCTACTCCAATATCGGCACCAATTCGCCCCTTGATCCCACTGGACATTTCCTTTGCAGTCTGTTCACTTACTGCACCAAATTCCTTTAATGTGGCTTCCTTTACCCCCAAATGTGACATTTTCACTTCATTGGTATAGGACACAATTGATCCCAGAACATAAGCGGAGCTGCCTGCCACATCCGTAAGGCGGCTGGTCAACAGTCCCCCGGTGCAGGATTCAGCACAGGCGATGGTCTGGTGGGTATCAAGCAGTGCCTGTCCCGCCTGTTCTTCTAATGTTTTTTCCATAATTAATCAACCAGCTCTCCTACCAGGTCCTCAGTAAAGCCCTGGAGAATTCGTACCTTGACCACATCTCCCACCTGACTGGTTTCATCATCTTCGATATAAACCAAATCATCCACATCATCAGCCTGACGATAGGAACGGCCATAAGGCATGCCTTCATCAGTATGCCCCTCCACAATAACCTCCAGCACCTGTCCCGTGAGAGATTCGTTAATCTCCTGGGAAATGAGGCTCTGCACAGCCTTGATTTCGTGATAGCGGTCCTGCATAACTTCCTCCGGAACCTGATCCTCCATATCCGCAGCAGGAGTATCCTCCTCCTTGGAATAGGTGAAGAACCCCGCATGGTCAAACCGCTGCTCCTCCACAAAGGCCTTCAGCTCCTGGAACTGCTGATCAGTTTCCCCAGGGAAGCCCACTATAAAGGTGGAACGAATAACTACTCCAGGCACCCGATCCCGCAGCTTCTGCAGCAGCTCCGTAATCTGCTCCTTGGTATCCGGACGGCGCATCCTTCTCAGCACCTCATTGCTGGCATGCTGCAATGGAATATCCACGTATTTAACGATTTTTTCTTCCTGGGCCATGAGATCAATGAGCTCATCGTTGAAGAAGCGTGGATAGCTGTAAAGGGTTCTGATCCACTTAATCCCCTCCACCTGACACAGCTCCTTTAACAGTTGGGCCAGCCTTGGCTCGCCATAAATATCATGGCCATAATTGGTGGTGTCCTGGGCAATAAGGACAATTTCCTTAACCCCGTTCTCTGCCAGCTGCTTCACCTCTGCTACAATGTCCTCCAGCTTACGACTGCGGAACTTTCCCCTGATAAGAGGAATTGCACAAAAGGCACAACGGTTATTGCAGCCCTCGGCAATTTTCACATAGGCGGTATATTTAGGAGTAGTAGGAATTCTGGGAACCGACGCATCATAGATAATTTCATCCTCGCCCTTCACCACAACCCGGTTGCCCTTTAAGGTTTCATCAATAACCTCGGTTATACGGTCCCAGGCCTCAGTTCCAATGATGCCATCTGCTTCCGGCAGCTCATCCAAAAGCTCCTGGCCATAACGCTGTCCCAGACAGCCAGCAATAATCAGGGACCTGCAATGGCCCTTATCCGGCTGTTTATACTCAGCCATATTCAAAATTGTATTTATGGATTCCTCCTTTGCAGACTGAATAAAGGCACATGTATTTACAATGAGAATGTCTGCATCCGAAGGGGCATTTACCAGTTCAATATTCCGTTCCTTAATCAGGCCCAGCATTACCTCTGTGTCTACCAAATTCTTGGAACAGCCAAGACTTACAAATCCTGCTTTCAAGCTTTACCTCCTAAAATATCCGTTTTATCTGCCAAATCTTACTTCCTTCAGCCAGCGGTCCAACAACTGTTTCCGTTCCTTTTCGGGATAATCCGCCAACTGCTCGTACAAAATCACATTCTTGCCCGAAAAATGCTTGGCCGCCATAAGAGAACCATTGGCTGGAATAAAATAAAAGCCGTTATTCATCATGACAAGCTGTGGCTCATCCGTAAGCATCCAATTAATAAATTCCCGGGCCTTATCACTGTTGGGACTGTTAATAAGCTGTCCTACTCCCGTAAGAGTGTAAGCCGTACCCTCCTCCGGGTAAATAAGCTTCAAAGGGTAACCCTCACCTATATAGCGCAACGCCTCACTCTGCACCACAATGGAAATATCCGCCTCTCCCATTCCGGTCATACGGGCCGGAGTGGACAGATACTTGGCGTACTGCACCACATGGGGGTGAAGCTGCCTCATATACCCCAGGGAATTATCCTCGCCATTTTGGGCCACCATAAACATGTATATGTTGGCAGCATTATCAGCAGCCATAAAATCAGTAATGCCCAGACGATAATTCTGCAGTTGTCCCAGCTCCCGCCAGGATGCAGGAATATGTGGCAAACGCTGCATATAATCAGTATTTATACAAAATACCACCGGGTCATACCAAAGTCCAATCCAAAAGCCCCTGTCATCCTTAAAACGGTCGCTGACCACATCACCATGCTCGGAAATATAAGGCTGGAGCCAGCCATCAATGGCAGTCCTTCTGAGCACGCGGCTGTCGGTCATTATCAGATCTGCCTTCCCGGTATCCTTTATCTTATTCACAAGCTCAGCCTCGGTCATGGGAACGAAGGTCACACGAATCCTGTAGCTCTTTTCATAGGCTTCTGCCACCGGCTTGACATTTTCCGCCGGCAGGGTAGTATAGACAACAATATTTCCCTGCAGCCGGCTGTCATCATAGCCAATACCACCATTGGTGAAATACAGGGCACAGAATATGGAGGCTGCAATCATAAGAAACGAGGTTATCAGCAGCATTGAATATCTTTTCATATACTATACACCATCGATTCAAAAACACGAAAAAATTAAAATTAAAGAAAATCCTGCAAGGAAATGAAACACCCTTGCAGGACTTGCAATTTAAACTGAATTATTTGTTTGAGCGCATCCACACCGGAATGTCAATTCCGTTGGCCTTGTAGAAGTCCTGTTTAGGCATGCCAATGTTGGCCGCATTCGCACCCTGGTTGCCAAATACCGGAACTCTCATGCCATTTGGCCGAGCCTGCGGCTGTTGTGGCTGAGCCCCCACAGTGGCAGGTGCACCCACATTCTGACGACCCTGCTCGGACTCAAAATCTGTAGCCACTACGGTAACACGAATGGTATCACCCATAGTATCATCTACAGATACACCCCAAATGATGTTGGCATCCGGATGTGCCTCTGCAGTAATGCTCTGGCTGGCCTCATTGAGCTCCATCATGTTCAGGTGTGATGTCTCACCAACGAAGTTAATGATGACGCCTCTGGCACCGCTTACAGATACCTCCAGCAACGGAGAATTAACTGCCTCACGAAGTGCTGCCATAGGGGCATTGTCACCGCTGGCCTCACCGATACCCATGAGAGCCGGGCCTGCATTGCTCATTACAGCCTCAACATCAGCGAAGTCAAGGTTTACATAACCGGAATCATTAATGAGATCGGAAATGCTCTGTACACCCTGACGAAGAATATCATCTACTTCCTTAAAGGCATCAATGAAGGAAGTGGACTTGTCAATAATGCTCAAAACCTTTTCATTAGGAATGGTAATGATGGTATCAACACGCTGACGCAGTGCCTCTACACCAGCCTCAGCTCGCTTGGAGCGCATACGTCCCTCGTAGGAAAACGGACGGGTTACCACACCAACGGTAAGGGCACCAATCTGCTTGGCACACTCTGCTACCACAGGAGCCGCACCAGTTCCGGTACCGCCGCCCATACCGGCTGCGATAAATACCATATCAGCACCCTGAAGTGCTTCAAGAATTTCTTCACGGTTTTCCTCAGCTGCCTTGGCACCAACCTCAGGACGGGCACCGGCACCCAAACCACGGGTAGCCTTGCCACCAATCTGAATACGGATGGAAGCCAAAGACTGGGATAATGCCTGGGCATCAGTATTTACAGCTATAAACTCAACACCCTTAACACCGGCATTGACCATGCAATTTACTGCATTGCTGCCGCCACCGCCGACACCAACAACTTTAATTACGGCCTTGTCATCAAAATCAAAATCATCAAACTCTATTGGCACTCGAAAAACCCCCACATGTATTCTTTAATTCGTAAATATTGTCAATATACTCATACATTGAATATTATAACATTTATCAATTTCAAAATCCATAGTTAGCGGACCCGAATTATTGCTTTTTAAGCAGGTGCTGGCGAATAAAACCAAGGTTATTAAAAATTCTTAAGCCAAATGCTAATAGGGCTACATAATATAAATCAATTCCCAGTCTATCACCCACATATACCAGGAATGCCGCCATTAAAGAATTTGTAAAAAAACCGGAAATAAAAATCTTATCATCAAAGGTTCCACCGCAGGCTGCCTTTATACCGCCAAAAACTGAATCCAGACAGGCCATAAGAGCCACTGAAAACAGGCTGGAATACCCGGCCGGTATACCAAAGGGCACCAAAAAGCCCAAAACAGCACCGATGAGGAGACCTACTGCCGCATAAATCATTTTGTCTCCTCCTCTTTTTTGGAAGTAGTTGCCAGCTTATATTTTGCTGTTGCCTTGTAAGCCGGAATCCAAACATTATCCATTGGCTGAATTGTCAGGCTGATACCCCATACCTTAAGGGAATCTGCCACGCCGCCACGCATATTAATGGAATTTACCAGATTGTCCTTGTCACCTATGGCACGAATCTCAAAAGGAGGTGCTGAACGAACATTATTAACAGAAATAGTGGGGCCGGCACAGCGAATCTCAGAATTTGCCGTAAGCCGCTGTCCGTTAATTGACAAGGCCTCTGCCCCAGCTGCCCGCAGCTCGTTGACTACCTTTAAAATATCTTCATCGTGAACCAGATACAGGTTGGGGTCATTTTCCATCTTGGCCTTTTTGGCACTATCATCAATGGTAATTATAACCCCTGGTCCCTCCAGCGGGGTCATGCCGGAAATCATCAGAATATCATCTGCCAGCTTTTCCGATTTGGCATCCCCGGACATTCCCTTCAAAACACGGTTTTCCTCTTCCAACTCTTTATTCTCTGCTTCTGCCTGATGAAGGCGGGCTGCCAGCTCCTCCACACGCTGGGATGGCTGGGAGGCCCGGATGTCCTCTGTACTCTTGAACTGGATAACCAGCATAAAACCTAGAACCATGCAAACACAGGCAATAGACAATCGCCCTTTTTCCAACTGCATTTTTCTCCTCCTATACCGACTATTCCTTTAACTTAATAGAATAGGAACCATCAAATCTGGCATCCACATATTCGATAGGATGCTTGGCCTGCTTGACCTCACGGTTAACACTCTCCGTAATTTCCAGCTTTCTCTGCAGGCTGTCCAACGCCCCCATTTTCAGCTGAACTGAATGATTCATGTAAACAATCACATTATTGGGGTCTGTAATATTAATCTCGGCAATGCTGATGGCTGTATCATGGTTAAGCTTATCAAGGAAGTTTAGAACCTTATTAAGCTGTTCATTTTCCACAGTATCCCCTACAAAGAGGTTGGAAACCTCCACTCCACTGACAATTGGCACCGGAATCTGGGCCAGGGTTCTGTGCGCGTCCAGAACAATACCTCCCCGGCCAACCTCAAGGTAACCATAATCACATTTTATAATGGCCAGTGGAATACGCTCCACCACCTGAATATCCAAGGAATCAGGGAATTTCCGCCTTACAATGGCCTGCTCAATTCGAATATCCTTGGACATGGTCTGCATAATTTCATCAGTAGCCAGCTGAAAGAGATTTTCCCCCAGATTAATACCGGATATACGAACAATCTCCTCATCAGGAAGATAGGAGTTGCCGTGAACATTAACGTGCTTCAGCACAAACACAGGAGACAGGGCAATGGCTATAAAGGCCAAAAATGCCGCCAACACCCCCAGCACCCTTAAAATGCCGCGACGTGTTATCATCTTGCGGGCAGGGCGTTCATGAGCAGCTTTATCAGCAGCCTCAGCTGCCTTTCTTGCTGATTTTGATACATTTCCATTGATGACCGTATCATCAATGGATTCTGTGGAAGCAGCTTCCCTGGAAATAGGTTCCCCCGCAATAAGCGGCCTGTATTCCATCGTATTATCGACTATTTCTTTGTTTTCGACATTGTCAATGTCTTTATCCTTCATAATTATCAGTCCTCAAAACCGGCCATATAAAGAATCTTCTGGCAAAGCTCAGGGAATTCCATGCCGGCGGCACGGCCAGCATCAGGAACCAGAGAGGTTTCCGTCATGCCTGGTACTGTATTGACCTCAATAGCATACGGCTTATTATCCTCACTGAGCATAAAATCAACTCGGGCCACACCACAGCAGCCGCAGACAGCAAAGGCTTTCTTGGCAATATTCTGGATTTCCCGGGTCAGCTCATCCCCCACAGGTGCCGGAATGATATGCTGGGAAGCACCAACCTTATACTTGTTGACATAATCATACCAGCCCTCTGAGGTAGTAATCTCAATAATTGGCAGAGCCTCCTGCTTCTCCTCATTGCCATATACAGCAACAGTGAGCTCCCGCCCCTTGATAAATTCTTCCACCAGAACAGCATTATCATACTTAAAGGCCTCATTAAGGGCATCCTCAAGCTCCTTGGTCTCCTTTACAATAACCACGCCAATGCTGGAGCCCTGGGCTGCCGCCTTAACTACTACCGGAATTGTGAATTCCTCCACAATTTCCTTGGCCAAATCCCGCTGCTTATGTTCAAAGCGGTAATATGTATGGGACCGTGGAGTTGGAATATCCCCAGCCTGGAAGAAACGCTTGGTAGCCACCTTGTCCATGGTAACCGCCGCAGCACAGACCCCGGAGCTGGTATATGGAATCCCCAGCATTTCCAGAGTCCCCTGAATAATGCCGTCCTCACCAAATTTGCCATGAAGGGCATTGAACACAAAATCCGCCTTCATCTCCCGAATCTGATCCACAAAGGTTTCCGGAACCAGCTCCAAGCCCACTGCATTATAATTCTTGGATTTTAAAGCATTTAGTATAGCCGTACCGCTGCGACGGGAAACTTCCCCTTCACTGGACGGCCCGCCCATTACAACAACAATCTTCTTACTCATGTATAAATAAACTCCCACGTATTTATTTTTATGAAATTACTTCAACAGCTCGACCAGCTCTTCACCGCATTTGACAATATCGCCGGCACCCATGGTCATAATAAGGTCCCCCTCCCGGGCGATGGACTTCAGATAAGCCGCAATTTCCTTTTTATCCTGGATGTAAACTGTCTCCTGACCAGTCTGCTGTGCCACTTCCCTTACCAACAGCTCACCGTCAACCCCCGGAATTGGATCCTCCCCGGCGGAATAAACATCCGTGAGCACCAGCAAATCTGCTTCAGCAAAGCAGCTGCCATATTCCTTCTGCAACAGCTGGGTACGGCTGTAACGATGTGGCTGGAACGCACACACCAGCCGCTTTGGCTGAGTCTGACGGGCTGCCTTCAGGGTGGTGGCAATCTCCGTTGGATGATGGGCATAGTCGTCTACAACCCAAATGCCCTGGGCCTTGCCCTTGGTCTGGAAACGGCGCTTGGCCCCGTTGAACATGGTAAGGCCCTCGGCCATCTGAGCCACGGTCTGTCCCATGGTTATACCAGTTACCACACAGGCCATAGCGTTAAGCACGTTGTGACGGCCTGGCACGTTCAGCTTTACTGTGCCCAAATTCTCCCCATTATGCATTACATCAAAGGAAGTACCGCTGGCATCCGCCTTGATGTTGGCCGCCATATAGTCGGCCTCATGGTCAATGGCATAAGTCACGATCTTGCGATTGACGTTCTTTACAATATTTCTGATATTCTCGTTATCAAAGCAAACCACGCCCCAGCCATCTTCCCGAATCTGGTTAAGGAACTGGGTAAAGGCCTTGATAATATTTTCCATGGTACCATAATGGTCCATGTGGTCGTTTTCCACATTGGTAACAATACCGATGTAAGGATAATATTTCAGGAAGGTACCATCGCTTTCATCAGCCTCGGAGACCAGATAATCACTCTGTCCCAGCTTGGCATTACTGCCCAGATAATCCACTTCACCGCCGATAATAATGCTTGGTGATACCCCTTCATAATCCAGGGAAACACCCAGCATGGAAGTGGTAGTTGTTTTACCATGGGCGCCGGCTACAGCTATGCCCTTGGAGTTATTAATCAGAAAAGCATTGACATCGGAACGGTGCAGACGCTTTAAGCCCAGACGCTTGGCCTCCACCACCTCAGGATTCTCCTCCCGAATGGCACTGGATACCACAATGGCCTCGGTGTCCTGCACATTCTCTGCCCGCTGGCCAATATAAATCTTGGCACCTAAATCCAGCAGAATGCCGGTCATAACAGACTCCTTCACATCAGAGCCGGAAACCTTATATCCCTTTTCCACCAGAATCTTGGCCAGGGCACTCATGCCTGCACCGCCAATACCTACAAAATGAACCTTATTAATGCCTGTAAGCACTATAATACTTCCCTTCCAGTAATTTATTGTTTATTGCGGGCCAACTCGATAATCATTTCCGCAATGGTAGCTGCCGCCTCAGGATGACCAAGGCTATGACTCCTGTCTGCCATATCCTGCAGCTTCTTGTCGTCAGCCAGCAGCTCTTCGATAGTAGAAATCAAAATATCCGCACTGATATCCTTGTTCAGAATAACCCTGGCGGCCCCGGCCTTCTCAATAGCCCGGGCGTTGAACTCCTGATGATTCTCCGCCGCATAAGGGTATGGAATCAACACCGCCGGAATCCCCTTGGCCGTAAGCTCTGCCAAGCCGGTAGCACCAGCCCGGAACACAGCCAAATCAGCCACCGCCATAGCCTGTGGCATATTGTAAAGATATGGGAATACCTTAAGATTATGGAACCTCTCCAGCTCCACGCCTGCCTCGGCAATACGGCGCATAATATCCTCATGCTCTGCCTTGCCGGTGGCGTGCAAAATCTGAACCCGCTTGCTGCCGGCGAAATGCTTTAACACATCCACCATGGCCCGGTTAATACTGCGGGCCCCCCGGCTGCCACCGGAAACCAGCACGGTTTTCTTGTCCGGGTCCAGCTCAAAGGCATCGTAGCCAGGCTCCCGCTGGGTATTAACCACCTCATCCCGAATAGGATTGCCGGTAAATACCACCTTATCCTGTGGAAAATGCTTGTTGGCCTCAATGGCACCCGTAGCAATGCGGGACACAAAGTTGGATAAAATCTTGTTGGTAATCCCCGGCACCACATTCTGCTCCTGAATAAGGGTAGGAATCCCCATAAGGCTGGCCGCCATCAATACAGGTCCACAAACATAGCCACCAGTTCCAATTACCACATCCGGCTTAAAGGAGCGCACAATGCCTGCGGCCTTGCCCATACCCTTTATCGCCTTAACAGCCCGAATAAAATTAACCGGGCTCAGGCTACGCTTAAAGCCCTGTATGTCAACGGTCTTAAAAGGAAAGCCCTCCTTGGGAACAATATCCGCCTCCAAGCCGCGGCTGGTTCCCACATAAAGAACCTCCAGATTATCTATTCTTTTCTGCAATGCCCGGATAATGGTAACTGCCGGATAAATATGTCCGCCAGTACCACCACCGGATACGATTATTTTCATTTAAGCAAATCCTTTACCAAACGTTTGAAATCGCGGCCCCGCTCCTCAAAGCCAGAGTACATATCAAAGGATGCACAGGCCGGAGAAAGTAGTACCGTCTGTGGAATCCCCGCAATATTATGGGCAATTTCCACCGCCTTGTCCATGGAATAGCCTGCCTCATGGATATGCTCCGCAGCATAGCCGGCGGCCAGGGCACATTCCTTAAACCGTTCAGCAGCGTCTCCCACAAGAATCAGCTCATCCACCCGCTCCTTCACAAGGGCCATGAACTCACTGAGGTCCGTGTGCTTGTCATCGCCACCGGCAATGAGAATAAGGTGACCATCAAAGCTCTGCAGTGCCTTGATGGCAGAATCAGTATTGGTAGCCTTGGAATCATTGAAATATGGTACACCATTTACAGTGGCCACCGGCTCAATACGATGCTCCACTGGTTCAAAGGACTTCAGGCTCTCACCGATCTTAGGCAGACGGACGCCGCCCAAATAAGCTGCTGCCGCCGCTGCCAAAGCATTTTCTATATTATGGCCGCCCTTGATTTTCAGCTCATCAGTGCGGCACAGCTTGCAAGTCTGGCCATTCCAGGAAATGGTGAGCCAACCTTCATTGACAAAGGCACCCTCCTTAAGAATTTCCCTGCGGCTGAAGAAAAACACCCTGCCCTTGGCCCGGTTGGCCATATCACGGGTCTTTTCATCGTCGTAATTAAGCACCAGATAATCATCAGGGCCCTGGTTGGCAAACATCTTCTCCTTCATGGCCTGATATACTTCCAGACTGCCATGGCGAACCACATGGTCAGGAGTAACGTTCAGAATAACGGCCACATGAGGATTAAAGCTATTGGAGGCCTCCATCTGGTAGCTGGAAATTTCCGCCACTATACAGCTGTCCTCCCCGGCTTTAAGAGCCTCCTCACAGAGAGGAATACCAATATTGCCACCTACACCGGCATTTGGATAACGGGTACGCATAAGCTGTCCCAGCAGGCTGACGGTGGTGGTTTTACCATTGGTACCGGTTACTGCCAAAATTGGAGATTTCGCCAGCTTGTAGGCCACCTCCACCTCAGTGGTAACAGGAATATTACGCTTATAAGCCTCCTGCACCAGCGGAATCCTTACTGGTACCGCAGGAGAGAGAATCACCATGTCCACTCCATCCAACAGGCTTGGCTCCTGCTTGCCGAAAACCAGCTTCACACCAGCCTCCCGCAGCTCCTGCATATCATAGCTGATATCCGCCTCTGCCTTGGCGTCACTGAGGGTAACATCAGCCCCCATATTCTTGGCTATCTTGGCTACAGCATTACCGCTGATACCAGCCCCGATTACCAACACTTTCTTTCCCATGAACTCCATTTTCACATCTCCTATTTATGACCAAAAACGGCATTAAATACCGAAAATATATAAAGCAAGGCCAAGAGCACCCGCAATGGCCCCAACGGTCCAGAAGGTCCATACTACCCGAACCTCACTCCAGCCCTTCAGCTCAAAATGATGATGAATCGGGCTCATGAGGAACACTCTTTTGCCGGTAGTTTTAAAGGAAGTAACCTGTATTATAACTGACATGGCCTCGCAAACAAAAATAAGGCCAATAACCACCAAAATAATTTCAGTGTGGGTAAGAATGCCCAGCGCGGCCATCACACCACCCAAGGCCAGGGAGCCTGTATCACCCATAAAAATCCTGGCAGGATTATAGTTGAACTTCAAAAAGCCCAGGCAGGCACCGATAGTTGCGGCACACAATATAGCCAAATCTGTCTTGCCCATGGCAGCGCACACCAGCATATAAAAGAAAGACGCCACAGCCACGGTACCGGAGGCCAGCCCATCCAGCCCGTCAGTCAGATTAACCGCATTGGTAAAGCCTACCATAAATAAAAACAGCAGGACATAAAAGCCATAGCTCAAATCAATGACCCCAATAAATGGTACCCACAAATCCGTAGGCAAACCGCCAAACACAGCCACCAGTGCTGCCATGATAATCTGTCCCAGCAGCTTCTGCCGTGGCTTCAAGCCCTCATTGTGCTTACGTACCACCTTGATGTAGTCATCGAGAAAGCCCAGGGCAAAGTGGCCCAAAATTATGAACAGGGCCAGCATCATCTCCACCGTGTGGTCAGCAAAAACCAATGTGGACAGGACTAATCCCAGAATGATCATCATACCGCCCATGGTGGGAGTACCACTCTTGGCCTGATGACTCTGGGGACCTTCCTCGCGGATAGCCTGGCCAAACTTCAGCTTATGCAGCTGAGGTATCAGCCAGGGACCGGCTCCCAGCACCAGAATAAAGCTTAAGGCCAACGCAAACGCCAAGCTCATAGGAAGGGCAATGGCGGTGCCTGCTATTGTAAATTCCAACATAGTATTGTAAAAGCCTCCAAATGAATCAACTTAGTCTATCTTATTTCCTTAAATAAGGTCAATAATTGCTTCCATCTTCATGCCACGGGAGCCCTTAAAGAGCACTGTATCCTCCGGCTGAAGCAGTTCCTTCAGCTTAATGGCTGCCGCTTCGTGGCTGTCTACGTGGAATACGTTTTCCATGCCGGCCGCCTGAGCCCCCTTGGCGATTTCCTTGCCCATGGTGCCAAAGGCCACCAAAGCCACGGCTCCACTTTCAGCCACCTGCTGACCCACCTTCTGATGGGCGGCTACAGAAACCTCACCCAGCTCCAGCATATCACCCAGCACGGCAATACGACGGCCCTTGGTAATCTCTGCCAGTGTATTAATGGCAGCCTCCATGGACATCGGGCTGGCATTATAAGCGTCATTTATGACATTGTACTGGCCTACCCGCTTGGCTTCAAAGCGCATGCCGGTCATTTCCAGGCCATCAAGGCCCCGCTGAATTTCATTGGCATCAAGGCCCAGTGCAAAGCCGGCCGCAACGGCTGCCAAAGCATTGGAAACATTATGACGGCCCACCATTGGGAGAACAAACTCCCCTACATCACCGGACATGCCCAAACGACACTTAAAGGTGGTGCTGTTCAGGCCACCTTCTACATCAAAGGCCTTAATATCCGCCTCATTATCAATACCAAAGGTAATAACCCTCACACCACTGTTGCACTTGTCCTTCATGGCCGCAGTATACTTATTGTCATTGTTTAAAATAACCGTGCCACCAGTTGGAATTGCTTCTACCAGCTCCGCCTTGGCCTTGGCAATGTTTTCCATGGAGCCTAACAGCTCCATATGGGTTTCCCCCACATTGGTAACAATACCAATAGTAGGCGCCGCAATAGGAGCCAGAGCCTTAATCTGTCCCAGGCCGCGCATACCAATTTCCACTACTGCGGCCTTATGGCTTTCATTCATGTTCAGCAGGGTCATTGGCAGGCCAACCTCATTATTGTAATTAGCCTGGGTCTTTAACACCG
Source organism: Anaerovibrio sp. JC8 (assembly GCF_002100115.1). Taxonomy (GTDB): domain Bacteria; phylum Bacillota; class Negativicutes; order Selenomonadales; family Selenomonadaceae; genus Anaerovibrio. The sequence goes on from NZ_ANBM01000001.1 coordinate 192,215, forward strand.
GGAACTTGGCCGAAAGCACGGAAGCAGTCAAATCCTTGGTGGTAGTCTTGCCATTGGAACCGGTAATGCATACCACCGGAATATCAAACTTCATGCGCCAGAAATGGGCCAGCTGCTGATATGCTGTCTGAGTATCAGAAGCCGCCTGAATAACAGTGCCTCCCAGCTCTGCTTTAGGCAGCTGGTATTCATTGCTGACCAGCACGCCATTGGCCCCCAGCTTCAGGGCCTCCTCCGCAAAGGTCTCACCGTTGAATCTCTCACCCTTCAAGGCCACAAACAGGCAGCCAGGCTGAATTTTACGGGTATCAGTAATGATATCAGTAAAATTCTGCTGTCCCTTCTCCAATATTTTTGCCCCATCAAGGGCACTTTCTATATCTGCTAAAGAAAACTCAGGCATAATTATTCTCCCATTTTTGCTTTAATGGCTTCTGCTGCCACTTCTTTATCATCAAAATGAATTGTCTTGTCCTTCAAAATCTGATAATCCTCATGGCCCTTGCCGGCAATAACAACAATGTCACCCTTTTCCGCAATTTCCACCGCTCTGAAAATGGCCTCCCGGCGGTCGATGACAGCCTCATGAGGCTTATCCCCGGCAGCCTGCTCTACACCTTCCACCACCTGACTTAAAATAAAGGCAGGATCCTCAGTACGAGGATTATCAGAGGTAGCCACAATTACATCGGACAGCTCCGCTGCAATACGGCCCATAATTGGGCGCTTGGTGCGGTCCCGGTCCCCACCACAGCCAAATACAGTAATAATACGGTTATCGCAAATCTTACGGGCTGTGTGTAGAATATTCTCCAATCCGTCAGGGGTATGGGCATAGTCAACAATAACTGCAAAATCCTGACCACCACGGACCAGCTCAAAACGCCCCGGCACACCACTGAACTCCTCAAGGGCCGCCTTGATGAACGGAAGAGGTACACCCTCTGCCATAGCTGCACCGGCAGCTGCCATTACATTATATACATTGAAAATACCAGTAATCTTCAAATCAAGTGGCAATGCCCCAAACTGATGCTTAATATCAAACTTGGCACCGCTGGCCAGCACCTGAATGTTTTCAGCCTTGAGGGATGCATCATTCTCAATGCCATAGGTAATATGACGGCAGTTGGCATGCTCCAGCATTACCCTGCCAGCTTCATCATCAATATTAACCACAGCAGTCTTGCCATTCTTCACATTATCAGGCCGGCCTACCATATCGAAAAGCTTGGCCTTGGCCAGCTTGTAGTTTTCCAGAGTCTTGTGATAATCCAGATGGTCCTGGGTCAGGTTGGTAAATACTACCGTATCAAATTCCACACCAGCCACACGGTCCTGATCCAGTGCATGGGAGGATACCTCCATTACCACATAGTCCATGTTCTTTTCCAGCATCATGGCCATGGTATGCTGCAGCTCCACCACATCAGGGGTGGTATTGTGAATAGGCAGCACCTCGTCCTCAATCATAATCTGGATGGTACCAATCAGGCCTACCCTAAAGCCCATCTTACGCAGCATGGCTCTGGTCATGTAGCTGATGGAGGTCTTGCCGTTGGTACCGGTAATACCAATTATGCGCATCCGCTGAGCCGGATAGTCATAAAAAAATGGCACGATGATTTTCAGGGCTTCCTTCAGGTTCGGTACCAGCAGTACATCCATTCCGGCCGGCATAAAGGCATTCTCATTATCGGTAATAATGGCTACCGCGCCCTTTTCCTTGGCCTGAGGAATAAAATCATGTCCATCCACATGAGCACCTACCATGCAGACAAACAGAGTACCCTCGGTTGCCTTGCGGGAATCGTGCTCTATATCTTTAATTACAGTCTCACTGTTGCCAATAATCTCTGCTCCTTCAATGAGAGCAGCCAGTGAACCTAATGTTTTTGCCATTAGAAAATCCTCCTAATTTTTGTCATAACATAACTAAGATATTATACCGCTAAAACAAGTATTTTTCTACCATAAAATACTTATTTTGGGCTTTCAGATATTATTTCAAATAGAAAAAGGGATTGCTTGCGCAAATCCCTTTTTCACATCGCCTATTCTTTTAATGCTTTGTCTGATTCCCTGCAAAATAATTTTCCTGTGGAACAGTCATCCCCAACTGATTCACAGCTATCTCCTTAATCCGGGAATGAGACTTTAACTTTGCATTCTCCACTCTGAGTGTTTCGTTGCTTTTCTCCAGGGCACTAGCTTCAGCCTGAATACGGCCTACTTCATACACTTCACTTGCCAGGCAGCTACTGAACCATAAGATTAATCCATAAATAAGTGCACTTACTACTAAAAAGCAGACTGCCTTCTTTCGACGGGGGTCCTTATGTACGTTACGCCTTACAATTTTACGTCGTATGATTTTTTGCTGTTCCTGGGGAAGCTCCTCAAAGTACTCTTCTTCTACTAATTGACGGGCAAGCACACAAGTAACCTCCTTTCCGTGCTTATTGACCTGAGTGTCAATCCAATTTTTCCGCTATACGCAGCTTTGCGCTCTTAGCTCTTGAATTCTGTTCCAGCTCACTGTCCGAAGCCACAGCTGCCTTTACCAGCAGCTTTATCTCCGGCTTATGGTTGCATACACAAACTGGAAGGGACGGCGGACAAATACATCTGCTTGACATTTCCTTAAGGATATTCTTGGCTATTCTGTCCTCAAGGGAATGGAAGGTAATAATCGCGATTCTTCCGCCTGGCTTTAAATGCTTTACTGCGGTACGGAAAGCTCCTTCAAGAATCCCCAGCTCGTTATTAACCTCTATTCTAACTGCCTGAAAAATGCGCTTGGCGGGATGTCCCCCCTTGGCATTTCTCACTGCAGCCGGAACCGCTTTTTTTATTATATCCACCAGCTCACCTGTGGTATTAATCGGGCCGTTCTTTCTGGCCTCCACGATGAACTGAGCTATACGCTTATACCATCTTTCTTCACCGTATTCCTTAAAAATGCGGCAAAGCTCATCCAAGTCATACTTGTTTATTATATCATAAGCAGAAAATTTTGCATCCTGGTTCATTCTCATATCAAGGGGTGCATCCTGCATGTAGGAAAATCCCCGCTCTGCTGTATCCAGCTGATGGGAGGAAACCCCCAGGTCAAAGAGAATACCATCTATTTCTTCTGCCTCCTGCTCACGCAGTATATTTTCCAGATTGGAAAAGTTGCTCTTTACTATATCCACCCGGCACTTGCTGTCAGCCAGCCGCTCAGTGGCAGCCTCTATGGCCGACGCGTCCTGATCAATGCCGATTAATCTTCCATCAGCATTGAGCTTGTCAGCAATCATTCTGGAATGACCGGCACCACCCAAGGTGCAATCCACATAAGTACCGGACAGGCTCGTTATCAGCCCATTGACAGTTTCCTCTGGCATTACGCTTACATGATGAAATTTCTCACTCATTTGCTACCTCATATTCCCAGCTCTGCCAATGTTTCAGCAATAGCAGAAACAGATGGAGTAATTTCTTCATTGTACTTAAGCCATTCTTCCTTGCCCCAAACCTCTATACGGTTGGATACACCGATAAGCACAGCATCCTTTTTCAGGGATGCATGCTGGCGAAGGGTGGCAGGAATCAGGAAACGGCCCATTTTATCCAGTTCAACCTGACGGGCACCGGCGAAGAAAAATCTTACGAAGGCTCTGGCTTCAGTTTTTGCTAAAGGTAGTTGACGAAGCTTTACTGAAAGCTGCTCCCATTCAGATTGTGGGTAGATGAACAAGCAGTTGTCCAATCCCTTGGTAATAATGAAGGATTCGCCTAATTCACTGCGAAAATCAGCCGGTAAAATCACACGGCCCTTCGCATCCAGCGAATGATTATATTCGCCCATTAACATCCTTCATCACCACCTTGTAGTCATAGTCTACCACAATCCCCCACTTTTTTCCACTTTTTGGCTAATTTTCACCCCATTTTTTTCTAAAAAAATAAAAAAGGGAAATTAGTCCCAGAGCCCCATTCTATGGGCCTTGAGATAAGTTAAGTTCCAAATAAAAAACGCCTTTAGCATAAAGCTAAAGACGTTAAACAACATTATTTATTTTTTCAACCAGCCATCCTTGTTCATAAGTGGGATAAATTGGATTCTTTCCAGAAAATCCTTATTGGTATCCTCTGTATGGAAAATAGGTACACGCTCCAGGGCGTAGACGTTACTGTTGCGGTTTACCGCATCATATTTGATGGTGAAGCCAGCCTTATAGCCGGCATTTTTTACCAGCTGGGCAATATGAAGATTGTAGGTACCGGTTGGATAAGCGATATAATTGGACTCCTTGTCCAGCTTTTCCCTCAGCATTTCCTTGGACTTGGTCAGCTCCTCCATAATCTGGCTATCGCTGGCCTCAGTCATGGACTTGTGGGTGGCAGTGTGGGACTCAATTGAAAAGCCATTGTTTTCCAGCTCCCGGGCCTGACTCCAGGTCAGATAGTTGGGATATTGGTCCAAATAGGTGGTAACCACAAAAATAGTTCCCACAAAACCATATTTTTTCATTATTGGATAAGCATTATTATAGTTGTCAACGTAACCATCGTCGAAGGTTATCATCACCGGGTTATACGGCAGTTCCACGCCATTGGTCACAAAATCGTACAGCTGATCAGGTGTAATGGTGTGATAACCATGCTGGCTTAGCCACTTCATTTGCTTTTCAAAATCTTCCGGCCTAACCGAAAGTGAATGGAAGGTATTATCGATTTTGTGATAATTTAAAACCGTAACGCCTCTATGATCTTCCTCCTTGGCCATCGGGTGCGGCACAGGCTCTTCCTTCTTGCCCATACACGCTATCAGACCAACAGCCAGCAGAATAATTCCAGCTATCAGAAACAATCTATATTTTTGAACATACTCCTCGAGATTAACCATCATATTCCTCCATATCAATTTGCACCACTACATTATACCGCAATCATTTTAATTTTCCCATATTTATTAGGAAAATTTTCTTATTTATGATATAATCATGGAGTGTAATTAATAATAATTATTAAGGAGGTTGTTATATATGGCTATTACCAAGGACATGTCCATCATGGAGGTTGTTACCAAATATCCTGATACCGTTCCTGTTTTCATGGAGAGTGGCATGGGCTGCATTGGTTGCGCAGCTGCACACTTCGAGAACATTGAGCAGGGTGCTTCTGCCCATGGCATTGACGTTGACCAGCTTATTGCAGGTCTGAACGAGGTTGTTGGTGAAAACTAATAACTGATATGGGATAAGTATAGTCAACTTAAAGGACGTCTGGAAAAATCCAGACGTCTTTTTTATGTACATAAATGGTGGTCATGATAGATTGACTGAAGCATTAGGGCGATGGGCGTCAAAAACTATTTTTTTGCGTTCTTACACAGCGAGAAAATGTCGTTGTTTGAGCGAAGCGAGTTCGACTTTTATCGCTGCTAATTAAAAGCAAAAAATAGTTTTAGCCCAGAGACCCGAGCTGAAGTCAACTATCACTGACCACCATATGCATATGAGCTGTTATAGCTTGATATTCTGGACCTCAGCCAGGGTTGCCCGAGCCTCTGCTACAAGAGTTTCAATTATCGTGGCCATTGGCTCGATTTTCTTCAGCGGAGTCAGGCTCTGTCCCGCCTGGATCATGCCATTTTCCATATCGCCGTCCACAGCCGCCAGCTTATTGGTGCCAGTTGCCAGCTTAAGGAGCTCCTCCTTGGTGGCCTTGCCGGAAAATTCCAGTGCCTGATATTCCTCGGAGAACTTATTTTTAAGTCCCCGCACTGCACTCTTGATGGTCTGACCGGTTACAATGGTATCCGTATCAACTGCCTCAATGAGCTTCTGCTTGAAATTATCGTGAACAGGACATTCCTCAGCGATGAGGAAGCGGGTACCCATCTGCACTCCGGCAGCTCCCATCAGCAGAGCTGCTGCAATGCCACGGCCATCAGCAATACCACCAGCCATAACAACCGGAATATTCACCTCAGGAATAACCTGGGTCATCAACGCCATGGTGGTAAGCACACCAATGTGTCCGCCGGCTTCCATGCCCTCTACCACGATTGCGTCCGCATTGTTCTGCTCCAGCCGCTTGGCCAGCTTAACATTTGGCACCACCGGAATAACCTTGATGCCAGCCTTGTGCAAAGGCTCCACAAACGGTACAGGATTACCGGCACCTAGGGTTACAAAGGCCGGTTTTTCCTCGCAGATAACTTCCAGTATTTCATCCTTGTTTGGGGCCATCAGCATAATATTTACACCAAAAGGCTTGTCGGTCAAAGTCTTGGCCTTGCGGATTTCATCCCTTACATAATCTGTGGTACGACCACCACAGGAAATAATACCGGCTCCCCCGGCATTAGATACCGCTGCCGCCATCCTTGCATCAGAAATCCAGGCCATACCACCCTGAATAATCGGATACTTAATCCCCAGAACCTCACAAATACTCTTTGCCATGCTATTTTACCTCCACTCTAAAACTCTATACCCCTCTACTTCAACAACTATATAGTTTTTCCCTTTTTCTCTACATGCTTTGTTATCCACTCTGTAACATATTCGCAGGAAAAGCTGCCGTTCGCAACCCCTATTACCAGTGTTTCCATTTCCTCAGTTTCATACAATAAAGTTTTCTCATTCATAAAAAGAAAAACTTCCATAGCATGAACAGCAGTCCTTTTATTTCCATCTACAAACGCATGATTATTGGCAATGCCAAAAAACAGACGTGCCGCCTTTTCAAATAAAGTGGGAAATAAATCCTTTCCTCCAAAAGTTTGAAATGGTGCATTTATTGCCGACTCCAATAAAGCCATATCGCGAACACCATCTTCTACCGGAATATCACTTGCTTCTAGATCATTATGAAACTGCAATATGTCATCCAATAAAATTTCAGTGATGTACTCTATAGCAGCATAAGTCATTTGTACGCCAGCCTCCGATAAAGTTCCTCATTCTTTTTCATTATTTCCTGAGATACTTCCTGCATTGCTTCTTTGATGGCCTCACTATTACGAGAGTTAAGTACGACTCTTTTTACTTGCTCCTGACTTTCTTCTCTAACTTCAGTATTATCAGTCATAATCAACACCTCCTACAATTCTTGTTTGAAGTATATCATTAGCCTATCTTATTAGCAAGAACTATATTTGTAAACTTTAAATAAGTTTTTAAAGAAAGTATTTAACATAATTAGGAACCAATGTCTATTTAAACACGTATCGAAAAAGATGCTTCCTAAAGGAAGCATCTTCGTTTAAAACATTATCCTTTTTTATTAACAATCCGTTAAATCTACAATACATCCGCCCCAGGATAGTCCAACTCCAAATCCCATCAACAAACACCGATGCAGTTGATCTGTTTTTGTTTCTTTCAACATATCCACCAATGCAATAGGAATAGAATTGGACACCGTATTGCCATATTCCCTAACATCATTCCAATACTGGAATTTACCCAATCTACATATCTTTTGCAAACTCTTTAGCATAAAATGATTCGCTTGGTGAAATATATAATAATTTATGTCTTTACGCTCAAGATTATTATCTGACAGTATCTTGGACAGAGTTTCAGGAACAACCTCCAAGGCAAAGTCCATAATCGCCCCACCATTCATAAATAAATTCTGGTTTGTGCGTATATTACCATACTTGTCTGTTGTTGATTTTATCTCAGTCAACTGATAGGGCTGGCGAGCTCCACCGACGGGAACAATTAGGTTTTCAAATCCAGCACCATCAGTACCGTACTCAAAACCATATATGCCATCATCCTCTGTATCTTTAGCAACAATCAAAGTTGCCGTTGCAGCATCGCCAAATAATGGCAAAACAGCATGGTCCTTTGGATGAATATATTTACTATAGGTTTCTGCCGTCAACAGTAGAACACTTTTCGCCTGCCCTGACTCAATAAGTCCTTTTGCCAAGCCAAGTCCATAAATATATCCTGTGCATCCATGGTTATAATCAAGTGCCCCACAATACTTTGACAATCCAAGTCTATCCTGAAGAACACAGGCGGTCGTAGGTAAAAGATAATCTGGCGACTGGCTGCAAAACAGCACATAATCCACAGACTCACGAGAAACTTTTTCAAAGAGTTTCTCAGCTGCCTTCACCGCCATATCCGCCGCTGTTTCATTTTCCTCAGCTACATGACGGCACTCTATACCTGTCTTCTCCCGTAATCTTTCATTTTGATTCCGCTCAACCTTCTCTGGCAAATAGTAAACTATATCTTTAATATACGCTTTCAAGTTTTTATTTCACTCCATTTTAAAGACACTAAATATCTCTTTTGTTATAGTACTCCCACAATGGTCAGTTATACCCCCCCAGTAGATAACCACCATCCACCACCACGTCAGTGCCAGTTATCCATCGAGCCCTTTCACTTAACAGAAATAGCACCATACCAGTAACATCTTCCGGTTCACCAATTCCCAATAGATGCCAATCATAGAACTTCTTATTTAATGCAGAATTTTCATCTTCATTACGGGTCATTTCTGTATGAACCCAACCTGGACTTATGGTATTTATACGATTTTTCCGTTGATAAATTTCTTTGGCAATAGAACGAACCGCAGCCTGCATGGCAATTTTCGCTGATGAATAGGCAAAATTACTCTTTTCTCCAACAGCTGCTGCAACTGAAGAAAAAAGCACGCTGGAACAGCCATCCTCTGCATTTTTCTTCTTATTGACAATTTGCATCAACCTTATTCCAGCCCAATAACTAATATCCATGATTTTTCTGGCTTCATCTTCATCATAAGCCCTCAATGGTGTACTGGAAAAAATCCCCGCTGCATGGACTGCACCATGCAGCTTACCATAGGTCTTCACAAACGAGGCAATAGCTTCCGACAAAGCTTTGCTATCGCATACATCCAATGCTGACGGAACAATTTGGCCAGTAAACTCATTTTGTAATGCCACCAACCTATCTTCCCGCCGTGCGACGGCAAGCACGGTTGCACCTGCCGCTGCAAGTTCTTTAGCAACAGCCCGCCCCATACCAGAGGACGCGCCAGTTACTACAAAGCGCTCACCAGAAAAATCATATTGAACTCTTCCCATTGATATTCTCCAACATCAAATATTACTTTACTAACTCATACAAATCTTTTATTGTAACAGCCTTGTTTACGGCTTCACGGTTTACATTTGTGAAACCAGACTCCTTGGCCATAGCAATAAAGCTGACAAAGCTAAGGGAATCCCACTCCTCCACATCGGTTAAAGCCATATCCAAAACGATCTCACTATCTGTATCCAATACTTCTTCCTGCATTTTTTCAATAAATTCCTGTTCAGTCATTTTTTATTTCCTCCAATACTATATTTTATCCATTGCCTTAATTGGTGGCGCAAGTACAAACTTATTGCTTTTAACTTTTCTTCTCGGATATGATAAAATGCCTATTTCCACTCCATCAGCCAAATTAGTACCAGGAATAAGACACGCATTTGAACCAAGTGATACTTCATTTCCCAAGCAACAATGGCCATTAACACGCGAGCCAGGTCCCAAAACTATGTTATTCCCTACTACTGCATGATGACTTATATTGGAGTAAATATTCATAAGTACGTGGTCACCTATTACTGGATTACCTGTGATTGATGCGAAAGGTGTTATTACAACTCCTTTCCCAAATGTCGCCATCGGTGAAACATGTGCCTTTCTGCTGATGAACTGTCCGCTCTCCAAATTATGCGACTCTATAAAATTAATCATTTTTCGACGTAAACTGATCAAACCTGAAGCCAACAGATATATAAGTTTATCTGAATAATTATCTCTTTCATCCCCTAGATAGGGAATATACTGACTACAATCAGTATCCTCTTGAGGTGCAAAATATCCCGCAATTTTTATATCATCATCAAGCATATACTCCATCAGTTCCAAAGCTAAACCACCGCCACCTAATAATGCTACCTCTTTCATAAAACATTACCCCCTTATAATTTCATCTTCGTAGTAATCACGTGTCGCAGTCTTTCCCAAATAATCCCAATAATAAATAGCCGATACCCCGTCTCCCGGCCTTTTAACTGTCAAATTATCCCCCGTAAATACTGTTCCAGCTTTAACATTACAGGTAGTAACCAAACTTTTACGTGCCACGGCCATATTTCTCTTTTCACTTTCTGATGGTATTTTGATACCGTTACCCATTGCTAATTCAACTTGCCTTATTGATTTAAGCATTAGACCTAATTCTTTTGGTTCCAACGACGCCTTATGATCCGGTCCTTCCATTTTACGGTCCAATGTAAAATGCTTCTCAATGATGGTTGCGCCACGTGCAACAGCCGCAATTGGAATTGTTATTCCGAGAGTATGGTCAGAGTAACCTACTGGTAATGAAAATGCATTTCTTAATGTATCTATACATCTTAGATTGACTTCTTCTAAAGGAGCCGGATATTCAGTTGTACAATGAAGCAACGAAACATGTTTACGTAATGACGATTGGCCGGCTTTAGAACTATATGATTCATAACATTCATTAACAGACTTTGGTACAACATCATTAATGTATGAATATGCCAATATCGCCAAAGCTTGCTCAACCTCCCCCAATAGGCTCATTCCTGTTGAAAGAATAACATCCTTGCCCAATCTACCAATTTCAAACAGTAGTGGAGCATTCGTAATTTCACCAGAAGGAATTTTTATGGTATCAACACCACATTTTTTTGTCAGAAAGTGAAGGCTGTCAATATCAAACGGTGTGGATAAAAACTTAATATTATTATCTCTACATGCTTTTATAACCCTTGCATGATCATCCCATGAGAACTCCAATTTTTTACACATTTCCAACTGTGATTCCATTTCACTGGTGGTAATTTTCTGGTAATCTGCCTTCTGTGCGTATCTGCTAATCAGTTTTTCAGTTAATCCAGTTTGAAATTTAACTACATCTGCTCCTGCATTGGCAGCCTCCTCCACCAACCGAACCGCTAAGTCTACACTACCATTATGATTTACTCCAGCCTCAGCTATTACCAATACGTGCTCCATTTTCCCCTCCTATCATTCCCCAATAACGCTTGCTTCTTTTACTTAACAATAATCGAATATTCGTACTAGTCTCAATGCTTACGCGTTATCTATTATAACATATTTTATAACATAATAATCATTCCATATTTAAAAATAGCTAATTTTATTTTTAAATATATTTTTCATGTTTATAGTTTAAAATATCTAAAATGTGTTTTTATAACATACTTACAAGCATTTATATATTATGTTTTCCAGTATAAAATATCCTAAAGAGGTGATGAACATGAGTAGTAAGCTGCTCATCACGAAGAAAATGCGCGGTGATGACGGTTATCGTGTATTCTCGGTAAGACTAAAAACTGAACTTCTCGACCAAGTAAATGCACTAGCAGACGATACAGGACGCACACGCAATGAGCTGATTGGCATGTTGCTAGAGTTCGCACTTGAAAACAGCGAGGTTGTCAATGACCATTAATGTGTTATTTTAATTGGTCACCTTATTACAAAAATAGCCAGTCCCGGATATACTCCAGGGCTGGCTATTTTAAATATGCTATTAAAACATATGATTAGCGGGTGACATGCAGATGATTTTATGAATAAGCGTAGCGTAAAATGACACATCAGCACAAAATCTATTTATGCCGTAGAGTTGTGACAGACGGCTGCGAAGCCCGTCAATATCACGACGAAGCGGAGAACTATTTAATGTGACACTAGCAGAGCGCATGAATGAAACATCCCACGTAAGGACTCGCAATTTATAAAAATAAAAAGGATGCCTCCATAAGGAAGCATCCCTCTTTTATCTTTGTTATTGTTATCAAATTAGCCGATGATAACCATAGCCTCGCCTGCGGATACAGTGGAGCCCTCGGATACGTTAACAGCCTTAACAGTACCATCGCATGGAGCAGGAATCTCGTTCTGCATCTTCATAGCCTCGAGGATGATTACAGTGTCGCCGGACTTAACAGCAGTGCCTTCGCCAGCAACAACCTTCAGAACCTTACCAGGCATTGGAGCGGAAACTGCAGTCTCGCCAGCGCCTGCAGCTACAGCAGCCTTTGGAGCTGGTGCAGGAGCAGCAGCTGGAGCAGGAGCTGCCTTAGGAGCAGCTGGTGCAGCCTTTGGAGCAGCAGCCTTAGCAGGAGCTGCGCCCTTTACTTCCTCAACCTCAACCTCATAAGCGGTACCATTAACTTTGATATTGAACTTCTTCATTTATTTTTCCTCCAAATTTTTAGTAATATTTCAGATAAAATGAAGACTTATTCAGGTGGAGTTTTAAACTCCATCTGAATTTAGTCGAATTTTACCCAGGGCTTTACTGGCACTTGACTTCCACCTAAGAGGAAGGAGTCTTAGTGACAGTTAGCATCGGATTAAAGTGGAATATTGCCGTGCTTCTTGGCAGGCATAGCCTCACGCTTGCAAGCGCATGCATTCAATGCAGTGATGATACGAGGGCGGGTCTCGATAGGCTCAATAACCATATCAGCATAGCCGCGCTCTGCAGCCTTATAAGGGGTTGCGAACTCATCAACATAATCCTGGGTGTGCTTAGCCTTAACATCTGGCTCATCACGCTTAAAGATGATATTAGCAGCACCTGCAGGACCCATAACTGCGATCTCGGAGGTAGGCCAAGCCATAACCTGGTCTGCGCCCAGCTCGCGGCAGCACATAGCGATGTAGGAACCGCCATAAGCCTTACGGGTGATAACAGTAATCTTTGGAACAGTAGCTTCACTGTATGCATACAGCATCTTTGCACCATGACGAATGATACCGCCATGCTCCTGACCAACGCCTGGCAGGAAGCCTGGTACGTCAACCAGGTTAACAAGTGGGATGTTGAAAGCATCGCAGAAGCGAATGAAACGAGCAGACTTATCAGAAGCATCAATATCAAGGCAGCCGCCCATGACCTTAGGCTGATTTGCAATGATACCTACGCTACGGCCATCAAAACGTGCGAAGCAGGTGATGATGTTGGTAGCAAAATGCTGATGAACTTCATAGAACTCGCCGTTATCAACCAATGCAGCAATGATATCCTTCATATCATAAGGCTGGTTAGGGTCATCTGGAATAACGGTGTTCAAGCTCTCGTCCATACGGTCTGGATCGTCACCAGTGTCAAACATTGGTGCATTTTCCATGTTGTTGCTTGGCAGGAAGCTCAAGAGATAACGGATCTGTTCAATGCAGTCCTGCTCATCGGATGCTACGAAGTGAGCAACACCGGACTTGGTGTTATGAGTCATAGCACCACCAAGAGCCTCGGCAGTAACTTCCTCATAGGTTACGGACTTAATAACTGCCGGACCGGTAATGAACATCTGGGAAGACTTGTCTACCATGTAGATGAAGTCAGTGATAGCTGGAGAATATACAGCACCGCCTGCGCATGGTCCCATGATTACAGAAATCTGAGGGATAACGCCGGAAGCTGCGGTATTGCGGTAGAAGATACCAGCATAACCGGAGAGAGCGTCAACCGCCTCCTGAATACGGGCACCGCCGGAATCATTGATACCGATGCAAGGAGCACCCATCTTCATTGCCAGATCCTGAACCTTCCAGATCTTCTTTGCATGCATTTCACCAAGGGAACCACCCTCTACGGTGAAGTCCTGAGCGAAGGCATAAACCAGACGGCCATCAACAGTACCATAACCGGTTACAACACCCTCAGCAGGAAGATCTTTCTTCTCCTGACCAAAATTAGTACAACGATGCTTTACGAAAGCATCCAGTTCTGTGAAGGAATCCTCATCAAAGAGGAGCTCAAGACGCTCACGGGCAGTCATCTTGCCCTTTTCGTGCTGCTTGGCAATACGTGCTTCGCCGCCGCCCAGCTCAATGTGAGCCTTCTTTTCCTTCATAAGTTCAATTTTTTCCTGAACTGTAGCCATTTTTTGCCTCCTAATCAGCCACAAGTGGCTGTATTTTGAATAAGATTAACGGTCTTCGTGCTGACAAAGTTCGAGCAGAACGCCACCAGCAGATTTTGGATGAACAAAAGCAATATCAGCGCCGCCTGCACCCTTACGAGGAGCCTTGTCAATCATAACAATGCCCTTCTCCTGAAGGTCAGCGATTGCTGCAGGAAGATCATCTACACGAAGAGCGATGTGCTGGATGCCGCCACGGCCGCCGTTCTTCTCAATGAACTTGGCGATAGGGCTGTCATCAGCAGTACCAACCAGAAGCTCAATCTCGGAGCCATTTGGAGTTGGATGGAAGGTAGTGGTAACCTTCTGCTCTGCAACAGTTTCCTCACCAGTGCAGGCAAGACCAATAGTAGTCCAGAGGTCTTTGCCTTCCTGTAAATCCTTGCACGCAATACCAATGTGGTCAACGCCTAAAATTTTGAATGCCATTTTGTTTTCCCCCTAAATCTTTTATTCACACTTACTTAAGCATATCCTTCATTACATTGCTTACCACCGTATAAGGATCGGTCTCCCTGGCCTTAATCTGCTCTACATATTCGTCCATCTTGCCGGATTCTACCAGCTTTTTGGTAATATAAGAACCGATATTGCTATGGAGCACATCCAGCATCTCGTTCTTGGAACGTTCTGTACGGCGTTTAGTCAATATTCCGTTTTCAGAGATATACTTGAAATGCTTTTCAATGTTTTCAATTGTTTCGGTAATCCCCTCATTCTGACTGGCAATTACCTTTTGAATTGGTGGACGCCAATCCGTCATCAGGCCGTCCAAATCAAGCATCATGTTCATCTCACGTACCAGCTTGTCAGCTCCGTCGTGATCTGCCTTGTTAATGGTAAACACATCACCAATTTCAAGGATACCTGCCTTGATAGCCTGAATGTCATCACCCATACCAGGAATCAATACAACCATGGTTGTATCAGCCGCCTTGACAATATCTACCTCGGACTGTCCAACACCAACAGTCTCAACGAAGATAATATCCTTACCGAAGGCATCCATGGCCTTGACTGCATCAGCTGTCTTATGAGAAAGTCCGCCAAGGCTGCCGCGGGTTCCCATACTGCGTATGAAAACTCCCTCATCCGTGGTCAGACCATTCATTCTGATACGGTCACCAAGAATTGCGCCGCCAGTAAATGGGCTGGTAGGGTCGATGGCAATAATACCAACTGTCTTGCCCTGTGCTCTGTAAGCTCTGGCCAGCTTGTCGGTCAAGGTACTCTTGCCGGCACCAGGAGGGCCGGTAATACCAAGAACAAATGCATGGCCAGTATGAGGATAAAGCTTTTTCATAATATCCATCGCTTCATCATACTCATTTTCAATGGCTGTAATGGCACGGGATAAAGCCAGTCGGTTCCCCTTTAAAAGCTCTTCTACAATGTCCATCTATGCACCACCGTTACCAGCAATATGATGGCAGCCGCCCCAGCAGCTGCCACCCCTGCTGCAAAAAACTAATTATTTAACGTTAGCCTTAATGAATTCAACAATATCGCCGGTTGGGGTACCTGGAGTAAATACCTCGGCAATGCCTGCTTCCTTGAGAGCCGGAATATCAGTCTCAGGAATAACACCGCCGCCGATGATGAGAACATCATCCATGCCCTTCTCACGAATCAGATTTACAACTTTAGGGAAGAGATGTGGATGAGCACCGGAAAGGATGGACATAGCCACAACATTAACGTCTTCCTGCAAAGCTGCCTCAGCAATCTGCTCTGGAGTCTGACGAAGACCGGTATAAATAACCTCGAAACCTGCATCACGAAGTGCTCTGGCAACAACCTTTGCACCACGGTCATGGCCATCAAGGCCTGGTTTTGCTACTAATACTCTAACTTTAGCCATTTCTCATTTACCTCCAAATTATTACAGATTTACATGAGCTTCATACTCACCAAATACTTCACGCATTACGCCGCAAATCTCACCGAGAGTTGCATAGGTACGAACTGCATTAAGAATGTGTGGCATGAGGTTCTCATTCTCATCCTGACAAGCCTTCTTAAGATCAGCCAGTGCAGCCTTAACAGCATCATTGTCACGCTTAGCCTTCATTTCAGCCAGGCGCTTGCACTGTGCAACACCTACGGAAGCATCAACCTTCAGCAGGCCCTTAGGTGGCTCTTCTTCAATCTGGAACTTGTTAACGCCAACGATGGTCTTTGCACCAGACTCAACATCCATCTGCCACTTGTAAGCGGAATCCTGGATTTCCTTCTGGATATAGCCCTTCTCGATAGCTGCAACTGCGCCGCCGATTTCATCAATCTTGTTGATGTATTCCCAGGCTTCCTTCTCAATCTTATTGGTAAGGGCCTCTACATAGTAGGAACCAGCCAATGGATCGATTACGTCAGCCAGGCCGGACTCATAAGCAACAATCTGCTGAGTACGGAGAGCGATCATTACAGACTCCTCGGTAGGGAGTGCCAAAGCCTCATCACGGGAGTTAGTATGGAGGGACTGGGTACCACCCATAACAGCTGCTGCAGTCTGGAGAGCAACACGGATAATGTTGTTGTTAGGCTGCTGAGCAGTCAGCATGGAACCTGCAGTCTGGGTATGTACGCGAAGCATCATGGATTTTGGCTTCTCAGCATGGAAACGCTCCTTCATAACCTTGGCCCATACGCGACGGGAAGCACGGAACTTGGCAACTTCCTCAAGTACGTTGTTATGAGCATTCCAGAAGAAGGACAGACGGCCTGCAAAATCATCGATATGGAGACCAGCCTTGATTGCAGCCTCGCAATATGCGATACCATCTGCAATGGTGAATGCGATTTCCTGAGAAGCAGTGGAACCTGCCTCACGGATATGATAACCGGAAATGGAAATGGTATTCCATTTTGGAACATTCTTGGAGCAATACTCAAAGATATTAGTAATCAGACGCATGGAAGGACGTGGAGGGAAGATATAAGTACCACGTGCTGCATACTCCTTCAGAATATCATTCTGAATAGTACCCTTCAGCTGATCAGCAGGAACACCCTGCTTCTCAGCAACTGCAATGTACATGGAAAGCAGTACAGATGCAGGAGCGTTGATAGTCATGGAGGTGGAAACCTTGCCAAGGTCAATCTGGTCGAAGAGAACTTCCATATCAGCCAGAGAGTCGATAGCAACGCCTACCTTACCAACCTCACCCTCAGAAATAGGGTCATCAGAGTCATAACCAATCTGAGTAGGAAGGTCAAATGCGCAGGAAAGGCCGGTAGCACCGGACTCAATCAGATAACGATAGCGCTTATTGGATTCAGCTGCAGTAGAGAAGCCGGCGTACATACGCATTGTCCAGAAACGACCACGGTACATGGTAGGCTGTACACCACGGGTAAATGGATACATACCAGGGAAACCGATTTCATCAGCATAGTCGGTCTCGGAAATATCCAATGGAGTGTACAGGCGCTGCTCCGGAAGATTAGCGCGCTCTGGGAACTTAGCGATAGCCTTTTCTACGCTGGCATTATATTTATCTAAACCAGCCTGAATCTTTTCATTGCTCATAGTGAAATATCCTCCTATTATTTCTTCATTGTGCCTGTTTTCATAAATCTTTCATGCCAAGAAAGTGCTTCATTTAAAAGGTGTGGAGTATGAGCACTCTTGGTTTCTGCTAATGCCCTCTCATAATAATCCATCAGCATAGGCTTGAAGTCTGGATGCGCACAATTCTCTATTATAACTTTTGCGCGCTGACGTGGAGACAGACCACGGAGGTCAGCCAGACCCTGCTCAGTAACGATAATATCTACATCATGCTCAGTATGGTCTACATGGGAAACCATAGGAACGATGGAAGAAATCTTACCGTCCTTGGCTGTAGATACAGTAAAGAATACAGTCAGGTAAGCGTTGCGGGCGAAATCGCCGGAACCACCGATACCGTTCATCATCTTTGTACCCATAATATGAGTAGAATTGATGTTGCCATAAATATCTGCCTCGATGGCGGTGTTCATTGCGATTACACCAATGCGACGTGCAACCTCTGGGCTATTGGCTACCTCCTGAGGACGAAGCACAATATGCTTTCTGTATTCCTTGATATTATCGTAGAAACGCTTCAGACCTTCCGGGGATGGAGAGAGAGAAGTACCGGATGCAAAATTCAGCTTTCCTGCATCGATGAGGTCAAACATACCATCCTGGATAACCTCAGTATATACTGAGAGATCCTTAAGGTCAGATTCAACGAATCCACTGATAACAGCATTAGCAACTGCGCCTACACCGGACTGCAATGGCAGCAGGTTCTTAGGCATACGTCCAGCCTTTACCTCTGCATGGAGCAGCTCGATAAAGTTCTGGGACATCTTGCGGGAGTTCTCGTCAATTTCACCAAGCGGACGAACCTTGTCGGTGATATCGCAAGGTACAATGTACTTAATCTTGTCCGGAGAACAAGGAATATATGGTGTACCAATTCTGTCATTAGGCTTAACAACAGGAATTGGAAGACGATTTGGTGGATCGAGAGGAACATACACATCATGCATACCCTCCAGCTCAAGTGGCTGGCTGGTATTAACCTCTACAATAACAACATCCGCAGTCTGAACATAGGATGCAGTGTTACCCATGGAGGTAGTAGGAATGATGTTACCCTCTTCAGTAATGGCACAAGCCTCTACGATAGCCACATCAATCTTGCCGCCTAAGTAACCATAGCGGGCCAGCTGTGCGGACTCAGAGAGATGCAAATCTGCATACTCAATCTTGCCGCTGTTAATAGCGTTACGCATATCCTTGTTTGTCTGATATGGCATGCGGAATGCAATACCATCAGCTCTTGCAAGACATCCGTCCTCTTCATCACCGGTAGAAGCGCCGGTCCAAAGGTTAATCTTGAAATGCTCCTTTTCCATGCGAGCAGCCAAGGCCATTGGAACAGCCTTTGGGTAACCTGATGGTGTGAAGCCGGAGGTACCAACATTCATTCCAGGCTTAATAAAAGCAGCTGCCTCTTCCGCAGTTACAATCCTGGACTGCAATTCCTTGTTGCGTACCCTGTCGAGAATGTCAATCATCGAAAATCCTCCCCTAAAGTCGTATGACTACGACCTAAAATTTTCTGTGCGGGGCGTACCCTCTTTTCCCCTGTGACTGGTGATTATAACTTTTAGTTATAATACGCTCAAACCATAGTTATACGCTCCCACATATAAACATTATACATCACTCAAAGTCTACCACTCCAGCCTTTTTCAGTCAAGGAAAGATGTAGAAATTGTCATACAAATAAAGAGGATAGCTTTCGCTATCCTCAACTCTATTACTTGCTTATGTAATTCTTAAACTTTTGGATATCCACATAGGTTGGGGCCGTAGGATTCTTTTTCAGATAATCCTGATGCTCCTCCTCTGCTTCCACAAATACATGTAATTCCTCTGACCTTACACATAGCTTCCGCCTCTGTTTCTGGTCACTGACCGGATCATTAATGGTCAGATTGCTGCCAGCCACAGCCGGTGGATTCTTTTTGTTGGCCATGAAATTCAGATGAAGCTGAATCTGTGGCAAATCCTCCGGGGTATTATTGTATACACCGCACATAAACATCGGACCAATTAGGTTCCCCTGTCCATGCTCACTATAAGGATCAGTAACGGAAAACAGAATATCCAGCAAGCTGGAAACATCAATTTTCTTTGGATTATACTCTGCGCATATACCCATTACAGCCTTTACGTGCCCCTGCTCCACAGCTTCATAGCTGACTGGCTGTGACTCAGGATTTATATAACCGGCTTTTACACTGATTACCCCCGTCAGAATCTCAAACACAGCCTGCAGCTCGTGAAAGCTGCCACCGGAAAAATATATTTTCTTGGTATACATCTACGGCTTCACCTCGGCTTCCGGATGGAAAATATCCACCTGACGGCGGGCAGCCATGTCCACATCAAACATGTTTACCAGCTCTTTTACCGCCTGAGTTGGAGAAATGACACCGTTTAATACAGCATCCTTTACCTCCGGCATTCGGCCTGTTATAACCGGGTCATCAAAGAACAGGCTGTGGAGATGCTCATCAATCATGCTGTACATCCATTCCAGCAGCTGACGGTTACGGCGCTTGTTGAAAACACCGCTTTCCGTTGTCATTTCCTTAAAAGCCTGGATAACCTTCCACAACTCCGAAATACCGAACTTTGTATAGGCAGAGCAGAGATATGCGTGGGTTGGCCAGCCCTCTGTAGCAGGACGTATATATTCTATCATCCGCTCGTATTCAGCCCTGGCCACCTTGGCCTTCAGGAGATTATCCCCATCAGCCTTGTTGATAACAATGGCATCAGCCAGCTCCATAATACCCTTCTTGATGCCCTGCAGGTCATCGCCGGCACCGGTAAGAACCACCAGCATAAAGAAATCCACCATTGATCTTACTGTAGTTTCCGACTGACCTACGCCAACGGTTTCAATAAGGATAATATCATAACCGGCAGCCTCGCACATCAGCATGGTTTCACGGCTTTTACGGGCCACGCCGCCAAGGGTTCCCCCGGCAGGAGAAGGCCTTATGAAGGCCTCCTGTCTACGGGAAAGAGTCCCCATTCTTGTTTTGTCGCCCAAAATTGAGCCCTTGGTAACAGAGCTGGTTGGGTCAACGGACAAGACGGCTACCCTATGGCCGGCATCGCAGAGCATATTACCGAAGGCTTCGATAATAGTACTCTTGCCGGCACCTGGCACGCCTGTAATACCTATTCTAAGTGCCTTTCCAGTATGTGGTAAAAGCCTTTGTAAAACCCGCTGTGCCTTGGCAAAATGCTTGGAATTATTGCTTTCAATGAGAGTTATAGCCCGGGATAATGTCATGCGGTCTCCGCTGAGAACCCCATTGACATAATCATCCTCACTTAAGACCAGCCGCCGTTTTGGTTTCGTCTTACCACTTAATAAGTTAGGGTTGATATTGCCTACGGTGGTGTCCTTTATCCCCTCTATGCCGCCCATAACGCTGCAGGCGAACTTTTCATTGGGCTCATCAGGAACCCAGCTTGGTTTTGAAGTGGTGTATTTTGCCATAACCCGTCACCATCACTCCTCTGCTAAGTCTTCCTTAGCTCTGTCAATCAACAGTGTAAGCAGCTTGATACCAGCCTCAGGAATATTGGTTCCTGGAGCGAAGATAGCCACTGCACCGCTTTCGTACAGGAAATCATAATCCTGAACCGGGATGACGCCGCCGATACAAACCATGATATCATCACGGCCCAGCTTTTCCAGCTCCTGAACCAGCTGTGGAAGGAGAGTATTATGACCAGCGGCCAGGGAACTGAAACCTACCATGTGAACATCATTATCGACGGCATCCTGTGCAGTCTCCTCCGGGGTTTGGAAAAGAGGACCTACATCAACATCCCAGCCCATATCGGCGAAGGAAGAAGCTATAACCTTCTGGCCTCTGTCATGACCATCCTGGCCCATCTTGGCCACGAAGATTCTTGGACGGCGACCAGTAAGATTTTCAAATTCATCAGCCATTTCACGGGCTTTCTCCAAGGCACTCTTATCAGTGAACTCGGAGGAATATACGCCGGAAATAGTATGGATAACAGCCTGGAATCGGCCGGAAACCTTCTCTACTGCATCGGAAATCTCACCCAGTGATGCATGAGCCCGGGCCGCATCAACAGCTGCTTCAAGCAGGTTACCATTGTCACGGGATTCAGCTGCCTTGGTGATGCCCTCCAGACAACGGCGAACATCATCATCGTTACGCTCAGCCCGGAGTTTTTCCAGACGCTCAATCTGAGCCTGACGTACAGCAGTATTATCAATGGCCAAAATCTCCAGTGGGTCTTCCTTTTCCAGACGGAAACGGTTAAGACCTACGATGGACTCGTTGCCAGAGTCAATCTGAGCCTGACGGCGGGCAGCAGCTTCCTCGATACGCATCTTAGGCAAGCCGCTGTTAATAGCCTTGGCCATACCGCCCAGAGCCTCAACCTCCTGAATATGAGCCCAGGCGCGGCGGATGATCTCATTAGTGAGAGCCTCCACATAGTAGGAACCGCCCCAAGGGTCGATGATCTTACATACGCTGGTTTCATCCTGGATATACAGCTGAGTATTACGGGCAATACGGGCCGAGAAGTCAGTTGGCAGGGCAATGGCCTCATCCAGTGCATTGGTATGGAGTGACTGGGTATGTCCCAAAGCGGCACCCATGGCCTCCATCAAGGTACGGGATACATTGTTAAATGGATCCTGGGCTGTCAGTGACCAGCCGGAGGTCTGGCTGTGGGTTCTGAGGGCCATGGACTTGTCGTTGGTAGCCCCGAAGGACTTAACGATCTTTGCCCACAGTACACGGGCCGCACGCATCTTGGCAACCTCCATAAAGTAGTTCTTACCGATAGCCCAGAAGAAGGACAGACGCTTAGCAAAGGCATCTACTGGCAGGCCTGCTGCCACACCAGTGCGGATGTATTCAAGACCATCCGCCAGAGTATAACCCAACTCAATGTCCGCCGTAGCGCCAGCTTCCTGCATGTGATAGCCGGAAATGGAGATACTGTTGAACTTCGGCATGTACTTGGTGGTATATTCAAAAATATCACCGATAATACGCATGGACATCTCAGGTGGGTAAATATAAGTATTACGCACCATGAACTCCTTCAGAATATCATTCTGAATAGTTCCGGCCATAACACTCTTGTCTACACCCTGCTCCTCACCGGAGAGAATGTAGAAGGCCAGGATTGGTAATACTGCACCGTTCATGGTCATGGATACGGACATCTGGTCAAGTGGAATGCCACTGAACAGAATACGCATATCCAAAATGGAGTCAATGGCAACGCCGGCCTTACCAACATCACCCAGAACTCGTGGATTATCGGAGTCATAACCACGGTGGGTTGGCAGGTCAAAGGCGATGGACAGACCCTTCTGGCCAGCTGCCAGATTTCTGCGGTAGAATGCATTTGATTCCTCTGCAGTGGAGAAACCGGCGTACTGACGAACGGTCCATGGACGGAATACATACATTGTAGAATATGGGCCACGGAGACATGGTGGAATGCCAGAGGCAAAATCCAGATGATTCATGTGCTCATATTCATCATAGTTATACAACGGTTTTATAGGAATATGCTCCATTGTCTTGCCAGTCAGCTTGTCAAAATTGGCACCGGCAGCGTCCTCAAACAGCTTGCGCCATTCTTCAGGGCTTCTCTCTGGAGCTTCTTTAAGGTTCATACTGGTAAAATCAGGGTTGTTAAAAGAAGCCATCACTCAATCATCCCTTTCTTCTTCTGCAGTGCCTGCAGGATTTCGTAACAATTTGCCTTGACAGAAATGTATTTATCTATACCGGCATTGTCGTAAGTTTCCTTCAAATCCTTTGGTGCTTCACCAGCCAGGAATACGGTGGCATTAGGCAATGCCTCGTGAAGCATTGGAGCCAGCTTAGGCACAATATCAGGATATGTAGCATCAGTGGAGCAGATTACTACTGCGTCTGCCCCGGATTCCTTGGCGGTGGCTGCAGCCTCCTCCTCAGTTGGGAAGCCGTTGTTGCCCAGTACCTCAAAGGCACCTACCTGCAGGAAGCCGGTGGTGAAGTCTGCTCTGGCCTTATGCTGTGGAATAGGCCCCATATTAGCCAGGAAAATTCTTACATTATCATCATTCTTTTCCTTATATTCCTCAGTGATCATGCGGAGAGCCTCATAGCGCTCACTCCAGCGATGGGCATCAATCTTCTCAATCTCCTCCGCATTCTCCGCACATTTAGGACAAGTAAGAGCCTCACGCAGCTCTGCCAATGTGGCACCTGCCTTGGCTGCCTCAATGACAGCCTCCATGCTTCCCTTGGCCTCCTTAATTTTGGCCAAAGCATCCTGGCAGAACTTGCTGTCAATATCCTCAACATATTCAGCAATATCAGCACTACGGAGCTTTTTATTCTCGGCAAAATCCTCTTCTCTAGGGTCCAGCCGAACCTCTGTCATATTAGGATACATATTGGAGCCAACGATACGGTCGCGGCGCAGCTCCAGCTTCTTGAAGCGGTCAGCCAGAATAAGGCCAATCTGCTCCTGTGGATAGCCTTCCTTCAGGGCATCTACGATACCGCCCTTGGCTTCAACAACCTTAAATTCCTCCCAGATTTTTTCCTTAACCTGCTTGGTAAGGGTTTCTACAGCCCAGGAACCGCCAGCCGGATCAATAGGCTGCAGGAGACCGAACTCCTCCTGAAGCATAATCTGCACGTTTCTGGCAATACGGCGGGAGAATTCATCACCCTTGCGGATAACCTCATCAAATGGAGGATTTTCGAAGGAATCCAGGCCGCCTACCACGCCGGAGAAGATTTCCGAGGTATTGCGCAGCATATTTACATAAGGATCATAAACCGTCTTGAAGAACCGGGCTGGACGGGCATGGATGAACATCTTCTGCACTTCTGTGCTACCACCAAAGGCTTCGATAATCTGGGACCAGATAGGACGCACGGCGCGAAGCTTGGCAATCTGCATAAAGAAGTTGGCGCCCATGGAGAACTCGAAGGCCACCTGTCCGGCTGCCTCATCAATTGTAAGTCCCCGTTCCAGCATAGCTCTGATATAATCAGTAGCCACAGCCAGACTGTAGGCTACTTCCTGTATATCGTTAGCACCGCCATTACTGAAAACATCACTTCTTACGAAGCAGGTTTTCAGCCCCGGAGCATTCTTGATGGCCCACTTGGCGGCTTCATAAGCTTCATCATAGAGCTTGGCAAGGGACTGACCATTTTTGCCTGTTGCCACCAGTTCCCCCACTGGATTGGCACCAATAATTCCCTTTAAGCTCTTTACATCCTGTCCACTGGATTTTAAGGTTGCCACCACCAGGGACAGCATAGGTACAGCAGAAGCTCCGGCATAAATATACAGTGGATATTTGTCCAGCTTTAATCCACTTAACAAATCATGCATATCCTGCAGGGTGGTGATACTGCAGCCACCCTCACCAGGCTTATCTGCATCCTTGGCATCCACGCAGGATACAGTGGCCTTATCCAGACATACATTATAGATTGTAGAGCCTCTGTCGATTTCATGCTTCAGGAGCTCATTGTTCTCCTTTGGCATGGTTTCATCACAGGACTGAGCGATACCCCATGGAGATTCTATGTAGCCATTTGGCTTTGCACCCCTCATAAAATCGTCCATTCCCGGGAAGGACTTTTTAGGCAGGATAGGATCAGTATCCTTTCTAAAATACATTGGTGAAAAAGTTATACCCTCATAAGTTTTGGTATACATTTTCTTTTCGAACGGAGCACCTTTTAAAAGTGCTATGCATGCTTCCTTCCACTCATCATACGTTGGCGGCTGGAATTCATCCAAAGGCACATCAGGAAATGTTGTTTGCTGCTCAGCCTTTTTCAGAATGGCCTGAAGATCCAGCTCTTCTTGGGCCTGACCGCTTTTCTCCTCATTCATTGAATTTACCTCCTTCACACAAAATAAAACCATCTGCATAGAGTGTGCAGATGGAGTGACGGAAAAATATCTGTCTGGAAAAATAAAAATCCGACTTACATAAATAAGCCGGAGATTGATACCAGATAAATGAATCGCCTAAACTCGCAGATATTCACCCATCGTAGTCCATCCCCTACCCATCGCTCGCAGGTACAAGCATCTTGTTATCAAAGGGTTGCTGGCAGCCCTTTGAAATTGTTCGCTAACGGAAATGATAAAACAGGCAGTTCTCCTGGCTCAGGTTCTCAGCTTGGTACGCCTTCCCAAATCACATTGCCCGTGACTCAGTGACATAAATGTACCTTGCTCCCCTATACAGTGGCGGGACCGCTCCGGCTTTTTACCGGATTCTCTATTAAGTCTGATAAACAGACACCTGTCCGTACTCTATTCAATTAATTTCATTCTAAATCGTTATATATTAATTGTCAATGCACGCAAGGCATATTTGTATGACAATTATAACGAAATGGTTCAAATTTTTCCTTTAAAGGAAAAATATTCCACTTAACGTTTCAACGAGGCGAAAGATATCTTTTGTGCCGAGTTATTACGAAAATATGCCTATGGTGTATTGATATATCACCATAGGCATACCTACTATCTAATAATTATTCTTCTGATTACATCCACCGGAATAACCAACACGGCCATACCGGCACACAACAGCCAGGTCTGTAATGACAGTGGTTCCACGCTGAGGACCTCACCGCCAAATTCCACGAACACCCACTGCATGGCGAAGATAGCAAAGCTCACAAGCAGGAAGGTATTATTGCGGCCCAAATGTTCAAATACATTCAAATGCTCCGTACGGGCGTTGAAGCCATTAAAGGTAATGGCCATCATAAAGGTGGCAAATAAGGCTGACTTCAAATAGGTGGTGGTCACATCACCAAACAAATTCCGCACCGGTTCAAAGAACAAAATGCTCAGACAAATTGTTGTAATTACCAGAGCATTAATGATAACCTGCGTTAACATTTTTTTCGTCACGATGCTTTCCTGCCGTGCCACCGGCTTTTCCTGCATGTATTCCTTCAAGGCCGGCTCACTGCCGTAGGCAATGGCCGCCAGGGTATCCATGGCCAGGTTAATCAGCAGAAGCTGAATAACCGTCAGCACGATATTCTCCCCCAGCATCGGCCCCAAAAAGCAGACCAGCACCGCTGCCACATTGACAGTCAGCTGGAAAATCAGGAACTTTCTGATACTCTTGAAAATGGAACGGCCATACAAAATTGCCTTTACCACCGATTGGAAATTGTCATCAAGAATAGTAATATCGCCGGCCTCCTTGGCCACCTCAGTGCCGCTGCCCATGGCAAAGCCCACCTCCGCCTTCTTCAGGGCAGGAGCATCATTTACCCCGTCACCGGTCATGCCTACAACCAAATCCAAATCCTGTGCCACATGCACCAGACGGCTCTTATCAGTTGGCAGGGCCCTTGCTACAACCCGCAGCTTTGGCAGAACAGCTTTAAGCTCACCATCGGACATGGCCTTCATTTCCGCCGAAGTCAGCACCACGTCATTATCAGAATGAATTAGGCCGGACTCCTTGGCAATGGCCACGGCAGTTTCCCGTTTGTCGCCGGTAATCATGACCACCTGTACCCCGGCCTGCTGCACCTCGCGGATAGCTCCCATGGCTTCCGGACGCAGATTGTCACGGATACTGATAATTCCCACCAGCGTAAGAGGGCCAGCTGCCTCAGCCTCCCCATGCTCATTGACCTGCCCTGGACCATAGGCCACTGCTAAAAGTCGCATGGAGCGGGCCGCCTGTTCATCAATATATCGCTGCAGGCCGTTGTCAGCTGCCAGAGAATGAACGGTGCCATCTGCCCCTAAATAGCTGCTGCATTTATCCAGCAAAACCTCCGGAGCACCTTTTAAATAGCATACGGCTTCATTATTTTCCCGCACTGCCACCGCCGAGTACTTATCCTTGGAATTAAAGTATTTAAAACCAATGGCCGTATCCCGCTTAATCTCGTCCTGAAGCTCAGCATCCATAAGTGCCTTGATGATGGACCGGTCGGTGCTGTTACCACCGATTACCGCCCCATTGCCCGCGTGGGCACTGTTATTTAAGCCTGCAGCCATAAGGAATTTTTCTATATAATCCTCAGAAGCCGCTGCCCCCGTCGGGTGCTTCAGCTCCAGCCTGCCAATGCTTTTAATATTGCTTAAATCTCCCAGGGTTATATCCACCACGGACAGCTTGCCCTCCGTAATGGTACCGGTTTTATCAGTAAACAGAATGCTTAGACTTCCGGAGGTTTCAATACCATTTATCTTCTTGACCAGCACATTGTCCTTTTCCATTTTAAGGCTCTGCACTGACAGCAGCATGGAGGTAAGCATAGGCAGTCCCTCCGGCACTGCACAGACAATAACCGTTACCGCCACTGTTACGGCATCAATAATCAGCCGCACCCATTCCCATACAGAGTCCGGAGCCGCTCCTGTTGCAAAGGTCTTTATCAGGATACCCAACACAATAGCGATGGCTCCCACATAGCCGAAGGTGGAAATATGATGGGCCAGTTTGTCCAGCTTCACCTGCAACGGTGTCCGACGGGCCACAGACTGAGCCTCCAAGGCCAGCTTGCCAAACAAGGTGTTATCCCCCACCACACAGCTTTCCAGATATGCTTCACCGCTGCACACCACAGTACCCCGATAAGCATAGTGGGAATTCAGCAAATCATCTATATCGTAGGAGTTTTCCTCCTCCGTCAGAGGATATTTATAAATTTCCTCAGTTTCGCCATTTAATACGGACTGGTCCAGATTAACCGAACCCTCCACCAAAACACCATCCGTTGGCAAGCGGTCACCGGCCTGCAAAAAAATAATATCCCCAGCCACCACATCGGCTACAGGAATCTCAGACAGGCTTCCTTCCCTCAGAACCTTGGTCATATCCTTGGCCGCCTCGTCATTTCTGAGGGCCACGGCCTTGCCCTCCTGCTTGTACTCACTGATAGATGCCACCCCATTGGCAATGAGGATAGCAACTAAAATGCCCACCGGCTCAAACCATTCCGCCTGACCCATAAAATAAAGTACGCCCTGAATAATCAGAGCGACCAAGAGAATCATTATCATAGGGTCCTTAAACCCCTGCATTATTTTTTTCCATAGGGAATCCCGTTCCAGCTGAGTCAGGGAATTGCTGCCATATTTGGCACGGCGTTCTTCAATTTCACTTAAAGACAACCCTTGTAATTTCATATAACTCTCCCACACAACACCAGTTTATTCCGCCTGAACCTGCTTCTTTTTGCCATACCCGATAATGCAAACGCCCAAAGCCAGTACAGCCGGCACAATAATCGAGGCCATAGGCCCCAAAGCACCTTCAATTACGGGACCAATGCTGGCATCATGAATAAGCATGCTGCCTCCTGTCCAGCCTAAAATACCAGACCCAAGATAAATCAGCACAGGCCAGTTATCCAACAGCTTGCCAATAATCTGGCTGCTGCCCACCACAATTGGCACACTGATAATCAGACCAATAACCACCAGCAAAAAGCTGCCGTGGGCCGCTCCGGCTACTGCCAGTACATTATCAATACCCATGGCCGCATCCGCCACAATAATGGTCTTTACCGCCCCGGCGAAATTATCCGCTTCCTCCACATGGCCCTCCTTGGCCGGAGCCAGCAGCTTAATGGCAATTGGAAGCAGCAACAGACCACCCAGAGCCTGAAGATACGGAATAGACAAGAGATACACCGCCAACAGGGTCATGACAATACGGATAATCACCGCCCCGGCAGTACCCACCAAAACAGCCTTCTTTTTCAGTTCATCCGGCAAACGATGGGCTGCCATGGCAATTACCACCGCATTATCTCCGGCCAATACCAGATCCAGTATAACAATAGAGAATAAGGCTGTCCAAAATTCTACAGTAAAAACAGTCAAATTATATCTTCTCCTTTAACACGAAAACCAGTCCGCACATCATCCATAATAACATGGAGGACGGAACATTATACAATACATCATCAGTAAGACCGTTTAAGGCCACCGATACCAAAGCCATGCCCAAACCAAGCATAAATCCCCTAGTTAAGGTATCCGGCATCTCCTTCTGGGGGAATAAGGCCGTGCCCGTATACCCCAGGAAGAACATCAAAAAGGCGCAGCCCCCTACGATACCAATCTCAGCCAAATAGTTAAGGTAAATATTATGGGCATGAACCAAGGTTACGCTGCCATCCACAATGTAGGTATCATAAATAGGATAAACCAGGGAATATGCGCCACCGCCAATGCCAAAAACCGGATGGTCCAGAATCATCTGCACCGTGCTTTCCCACATGGCAATACGCATTTCCGAGGAAGTATCTGCCACAGAAAACATGGTACTCATCCGCTCAAGGAACACCGGATTATAAGCCAAATAGCCAACGACCAAAACAGCCAGCACACCAAGAACCCGTCTGTCCTTCAATATACCATATCCAGCCATGATAAGGGCAATGGTAAGGCAGGCACCACGGGCGTAGGTCATGGCCAGACAGGCCAGGGTAAGCACCATGGCTGCTCCCAGAATAATCCGCGTACGCTTTTCTTTAAAAGCATCAAAAAATCCCAAAAGAACACAGACCACAATGTCCAGATAGGCCGCCAAAATATTTGGATTTTCCAGAGTGGAAAACACCCGCTTGCTCAGCTCCGGAAAGGCTTCCCCATCCACCCACTTCATCTCGCTGGTATCAATGCCGAAGATATACTGGAAAAAACCATATCCCACAATAAGGGCCGCCGAAGCCCCCAAGGAATAGGCAATGTATTTTATCTGCGCCTTATCATCAATATTTTGTGTTACCAACACATAGGTCAGCAGATAAATTATAACCAATACGAACCATATGGTCAGGGTATATATCTTATCCGGCGACACCAAAATAGAAGCTGCACTGCATATCAGATATACAATGATTGGCCAATGAAAGCTGGTGCGTTTAACCTTGAATTCCGGATCCTTCCACCAACGGAACAAAAACAATGCTATGCCGACGCCCATACATACTATAGCAACCGTTTGTGATAATCCGATGAAAAAAGCCTCCAATAATATTGTCATGTAAATGGTGTCCTTAACTGCTCTGGAAGCAGCCAGTTTCTTTAACCCACTCAACAGAATTCACCTCAAAATTTATAAATATACTAAAAAACTATATCTATATAATTGTAACGCAAAAAAGGAGTCAATACAATGACTCCTTTTTAACTGAACCACAGCTTATTTCAGCAGGGTCCTCAAATATCCAATTAAGTACAGGGAACCGGTGCAAACCAAAATGGTATCAGAGCCCGCCAGTTCCTGTCCCCGTTCCAAAGCCTTGGCAGGGTCCCCGATGGCTTCCTTTGCCTCAACCTTGGTACATTCCAGCAGCTCCACCGGATCTGCCGCCCGCTCTGAGGACGGTGTGGTAAATATCACCCTGTCCTCCGGCCGCAGCAGGATTTCCAGCATGCCTTCAAAATCCTTGTCCCGCAGAATTCCCAATACGAAAATTCGCTGCTGGTCCGGGTAATAATAATCCAGGCTCTCCCGCAGGGTCTTAATCCCCGCCGGATTATGGGCCCCGTCAATAATCAGCTCAAAGCCATCTCTTGGAATTACTTCAAATCTTCCCGGCCACTTTACATTGGCCATGGCCTGCTTCAAGGCCCGTTGGGTTATGCGCAGGTCATTGACAGCCAAGAGCATAACCGCAGCAGCCGCCAAAGCGCTATTACTTACCTGATGCAACCCAAGCAAGGACAGCTTATAGTCAAGGCTGGCCATCTGGTCATTGCGTGAAGTAAACTCCACCAGCTGGGTTCTAGTTGCTGCCCCTTCCGATTCACACCGTCCATAAGGCAAGGTGGACAAGGCCTCTATCTGCAAATCAATCATGGATGGGCTCATATTGCCTACACTGGTATTCCCCAAGTTCGGTGGAATACTGAGCTGTCCCAATGGTTTTACAGGCCTGGCATCAAAATCCTGACCAGCCACATAGATAGCCGCCTTATTATCAGCAGCTGCCTGGCGGATAATATCCAGTGCCTGACCCTCGGCGCCTGTGACCGCCGGCACCCCAGGCTTAATAATGCCCGCCTTGTGCCGGGCGATTCCCTCCAGGGTGCCACCGCATTTATCGGCATGCTCAAAGGAGACATTGGTTATTACCGAAACTTCCGGGGTAATAACATTGGTGGAATCCAGCAGACCTCCCAGACCCACTTCGATAACAGCATACTCCACCTGTTCCTTGGAAAACAGATAAAATGCCGCAGCTGTAAGTACTTCAAACTGGGTAGGGTGCTCATCCCCTTCTCCCACCATGAAATCACACAGGTCCCGCACCACAGTAATGGCAGCCGCCAATTTTTCCCGGCTAATTTCATCACCATTGATAACGACCCGTTCCGTATAGGAGTCCAAATGGGGAGAAGTATACATACCCACCTTTATCCCGGCTTTTTTCAGGACTTCCGTCACCATACAGGTTACGGAGCCCTTGCCGTTGGTACCAGTTATGTGAATTGTCTTGTATGTATTCTGGGGATTACCCATCAGATCCAGGAGCCGCTTGATGCGGTCCAGCCCCAGACTCATGCCAAAAACATTGAGTTCTTCAAGGTAGTCCATTGCCTCTGAATAATTCATCTTATCCCCCCTCTAATCTTACCTTCCCCTTGAGGGGAAGGTGTCAGCCCGTAAGAGCTGACGGATGAGGTGTATTATAACTTGGCCAAATCCTCAAGACGGGCCTTTACGGCATCCATCTTTTCCTGATAGCCAGCCAGCTTTTCCTTTTCGCCGGCTACTACATCAGCAGGAGCCTTGGCCAGGAACCCCTGGTTGGACAGCTTCTTGTCAAGACGGGAAATTTCCTTCTCCAGCTTGGCCATCTCACCGTTAAGACGGGCAGTTTCCTTCTCCACATCAATCAAGTCCTTCAGTGGCAGGAAAATCTCCACACCATTTACTACGCCGGCCATGGCATTATCCGGCTTATCTGCACCGGCAGCCATGTGGGTTACAGGCTCAGCAGATGCCAAGACAGTCAGATAGCCCTCATTATCAGCAAATACCTGGCGGAGGGACTCATCAGTGAAGTTCAGCACAACCTCACTCTTCTTGCTAGGAGCCGCATTAACCTCCAGACGCAGGGCGCGGATGGTCTTGATTGCCTCCATAATGGTAGTCATGCTGTTTTCGCTATCCTCATCAATAAGGTCAGCAATTGTCTTGTCCTCAGCCGGCCACTCTGCCACCATGATGCTCTTGCCCTCATGTGGAATGTGCTGCCAGATTTCCTCAGTGATAAATGGCATGAATGGATGCAGCAGACGCAGGGTACGCTCCAGAACATAGCCCAATACATACTGGGCAGTCTGACGTGGCTTAACATTATTCTTGTCGTACAGGCGGGCCTTGCTGAGCTCGATGTACCAGTCGCAGAACTCGCTCCAGATAAATTCATAAATCAGACGGCCAGCCTCACCCAGCTCGTACTTCTCCAAATTCTCGGTAACACCCTGAGCGGTCTTGGCAAAGCGGGACAAAATCCACTTATCGGCCATGGTGTAATCCTCAGCTGCCGGTACAAAGCTCTTGTCGAAGCCTTCCAGATTCATGAGCATGAAGCGGGAAGCATTCCACAGCTTGTTGGCAAAATTACGGGCAGACTCAACACGCTCGTTGTAGAAACGCATATCGTTACCAGGAGTATTGCCGGTAATCAGCATAAAGCGCAGGGAATCTGCACCATACTCCTCAATCATCTCCAGTGGGTCAATACCATTGCCCAAGGACTTGGACATCTTACGGCCTTGGCTGTCGCGGACCAGGCCATGGATGTAAACAGTCTTGAATGGAATATCCTTGCCAAATTCCAGGCCCATCATTACCATACGGGCAACCCAGAAGAAAATAATATCGTAACCGGTTACCAGAGTAGAGGTTGGGTAGAACTGCTTCAGTTCAGGAGTATCCTCAGGCCAGCCCATGGTTTCAAATGGCCACAGACCGGAGCTGAACCAGGTATCCAATACGTCCTCATCCTGACGGACATTCTTGCTGCCGCACTTAGGGCACTGGCAAACATCATCACGGGATACAGTAGTCTCACCGCAATCATCACAATACCAGGCTGGAATACGATGGCCCCACCAAAGCTGACGGGAAATACACCAGTCACGGATATTATCCAGCCACTGAGTATAAATCTTGGTAAAGCGCTCAGGAACGAATTTGATACGGCCATCACGAACGGCATCGGCAGCCGGCTTGGCCAAGGTGTCCATCTTTACGAACCACTGGGTGGAAATCATTGGCTCAATGGTGGAATGACAGCGGGAGCAATGACCTACAGCATGCTCATGATCCTCAACGGATACCAGAGCACCAAGCTCCTTCAGATCCTTAACCAGAGCCTTGCGGCACTCATAACGGTCCATGCCCTCATACTTGCCGGCCCCCTCCAGCATCTTACCAGTATTGGAAATAACCTTCACCTGCTCCAGATCATGGCGCAAACCCATTTCATAGTCGTTAGGGTCATGGGCTGGAGTTACCTTTACGGCACCAGTACCAAAGGCAGAATCAACATATTCGTCAGCAAAGAGTGGAATCACACGGTTTACTACCGGCAGAATAACATTCTTGCCTACCAGATCCTTATAGCGCTCATCATCAGGGTGAACAGCCACACCGGTATCACCGAACATGGTCTCAGGACGGGTGGTGGCAACCTCTACGAACTTATCCGGCTCACCCTCCACCTGATAGCGGATATGCCACAGATGGCCCTGCTCAGTTTCATGCTCTACCTCAATATCGGAAATAGCGGTATTACAGTCCGGGCACCAGTTGGTGATGCGGGTCCCCTGATAAATCAGGCCCTTCTCATAAAGGCTTACGAATACCTCACGAACCGCCCTGGAGCAACCCTCATCCATGGTGAAGCGCTCTCTGTCCCAATCAAGGGAAGAACCCAAAGAACGAAGCTGGCTCATGATGCGGCTGCCAAACTTCTCCTTCCACTGCCATACGCGCTCCAGAAACTTCTCACGGCCCAGCTCGTAGCGGTTGGTTCCTTCCTCACGGAGAGCAGCCTCAACCTTGGCCTGGGTAGCAATGCCGGCATGGTCGCAGCCTGGCATCCACAGGGTATTGTAGCCCTGCATGCGGCGCCAGCGGATAAGAATATCCTGCAGGGTATTATCCAGAGCATGGCCCATGTGAAGATGACCAGTTACATTTGGTGGCGGAATAACGATGCTGTAAGGCTCCTTCTCCTCATCCACCACTGCGTGAAACAGCTTGTTTTCTTCCCAATAGCCATACCATTTCTTCTCAAAGGCTTTCGGGTCATATACCTTAGGAATGTTGTTTTCTTCCATGTTCAAGACCTCCTCAAATTAATCAAATGTAAATAAAAAAGCACTTCCATCCTACAAAGGACGAAAGTGCCTGCTTTCGTGGTACCACCTAAATTCCTTAAAATCCCAAAGGATTTTAAGCTCATTTACATAACGCTGTTTCTGCGTTCCGGCCTACTGTCAGTTCAGCCGGAAAACTCCAAAGCTACCTTTCCTGCTGCACACCCGGAAAGCTCACACCTTATCCTTCCTCTCTAGAGAGCTGCGTTGCAGGTACTCCTCTTTATCATCGTATCTAAAATATTTAACTTTATCTGGTGCGGACGAGAGGGGTCGAACCTCCACGCCTTGCGGCACTGGATCCTAAGTCCAGCGCGTCTGCCAGTTCCGCCACGCCCGCAAAAACTTTACTAAGTATATCAATCTTTGCGGTTTATTGTCAAGTGGCTCCTTATCAGCCGATAGCTGCCAGAATATTCTTATATTCCTTGGTCAGATAATCAAGAATAATGTTCATCATGGCGTTGGTCTTGTCACCGTCCATCTGGCCGTCGGCATTCATCATGCAGCAGGTGAGAATCAGGCTGCCCTCATTGTCAACCACGTACTTAAACGGCTTTAAGGAGATATTCCAATTGTTGACGGCATCATATACCTTCAGCTTGTTGTCATTGGTCACTGCCTCAGGAGCGATCTGCACCTGCAGCATGGCAAAGGCACTTTCATCCACCACGATAATGAATGGAATGTTCTGGCCATCAATGCTGAAGGCAGACCGGAAAATAGAGGTCTGCAGCTGATCATTCAGATCCTGACGGGTAAACATGGTCAAATTGTGGCTGGTCAAATATTCCTGGAAAATTTCTGCTTTTTTGCTCATCTTTTATTCCTCCCGATACATTGCGATTATTCGCTGCAATAAATCTTCATTAAGATCCTTTTCTGAAAAAACCCTTACACCATTCTGCCTCAGCAAAGCTGCTGTAACCCCTTCACCGGCTATCTTATTGCCATTAAAATTGCCGTCGTAGATCATTTCATTACCGCATGACGGGCTGTTGGCCTTCAAAATAGCCACCTTCACCCGGTGCTTCTTCACCATATCCAGTACTTTATTGGCCCCCTGAATGAAGTGTAATGTAACGTCTCCTCCCAGCTTGTTTACAACCTTGGCTGTACCCTTCAAAACATCCATGCCGTCACCATGCTGCAGCTCAGCTGGTGGACGGGGAATAGGCAGATTGGCTGCCGTTTCCGGACAGACAGCTGTCAGATAACGGCTATAGCGCATAAGGAGCCCATTATCATTGGAACCTCCGCTATACTTTACTTTATTGCCCAATAGGCAGGATGAAACTAAAATCATTATAAAACCTTCAAACTCATTTACATAGAAGTGGGCTGGCACATCCCTGCACCAACCCACCGGATTTACATACCTACTTTACTTCTTCTTGCTTTTTAGATACTCATCAATAGCCGCAGCTGCCTTCTTGCCGGCACCCATGGCCAAAATAACAGTAGCTGCACCAGTAACAATATCACCACCGGCAAAAACGCCTTCCTTGGTGGTGGCACCGGTCTCCTCATCAGCAATAATATTGCCACGCTTGTTGGTGTCCATACCCGGAGTAGTGGAAGCCACAATAGGGTTTGGACCATTACCAATAGCCATAATAACAGTATCTACATCCAGCTCGAACTCGGAGCCCTCTACGGCCACTGGACGACGACGGCCGGATGCATCCGGCTCACCCAGCTCCATGCGAATGCACTTCAGGGACTTAACCCAGCCATTCTCATCACCAATAATCTCTACCGGATTATTGAGGAGCTTAAAGTCAATGCCCTCCTCCTTGGCATGATGAACCTCCTCGGCTCTGGCTGGCAGCTCAGCCTCACTGCGACGATATACAATGTAAACCTTGTCAGCACCAAGGCGCAGGGAAGTACGGGCCGCATCCATGGCAACGTTGCCGCCACCAACTACAGCCACCTTCTTGCCCATGGCAATTGGGGTTGCGTGATTAGGGAAATCATAGGCCTTCATGAGATTGCAGCGGGTAAGGAACTCATTGGAAGAGTACACGCCATTAAGGCTCTCACCCGGAATATTCATGAAATGAGGCAGACCCGCACCAGTGCCTACAAATACTGCATCAAAGCCCATTTCACCCATAAGCTCGTCAACAGTAAATAGACGGCCGGCAATGGAGTTAACCTCAATGGTTACGCCCATCTTCTGGAGGTTCTCCACCTCACGCTTAACGATTTTGTCCTTTGGCAGACGGAACTCCGGGATACCATAGGAAAGTACGCCGCCGGCTACATGGAGGGCCTCGAAAATAGTAACCTTGTAGCCCTTGCGTGCCAGATCGCCGGCACAGGTCAGGCCGGAAGGACCGGCACCAATAATTGCCACCTTCTGGGCATCCGGGGCAAATTCAATAGGCTTAACCTCTTCGTTCTTCTCCAGCTGATAATCAGCCACAAAACGCTCCAGACGGCCAATAGCCACAGACTCACCCTTGTGGGTCAGCACGCAGTTCTTCTCGCACTGATTCTCCTGTGGACATACACGGCCGCAAACTGCCGGCAGAGAGCTGGACTCCTTGATAATACCAATGGCACTGTCAAAATCCCGCTCCTTGATCTTGCCGATAAAAGCCGGAATATCAATTCCAACCGGGCAGCCAGGACGGCACTGAGGATTCTTGCAGCCCAGGCAACGGTTAGCCTCTGCCACAGCAGTTTCCTCATCGTAGCCCAAAGCTACCTCCTGAAAATTATGAGCACGGACCTGAGGATCCTGCTCAGGCATTTTATGTTTTTCCAATACTAGAGCCATTCCCAATTACCTCCCCAGTCCAATGTTGCAAACATGATCCTTGGCCTTAGCTTCCTGCTCGCGGAACATACGGCCACGGGACATAAGATTGTTGAAATCCACCAGATGACCATCGAACTCAGGACCATCTACACAGGCAAACTTCATCTCGTCCCCCACCTGTACACGACAGCCACCGCACATGCCGGTGCCATCAACCATTACAGGGTTAAGGGAAACGATGGTCTTAATCCCCAATGGACGGGTTGCATCGCAGACGCTCTTCATCATGATACCAGGGCCAATGGCAGTAACCTGGTCAATCTTCTCTCCGCGGTCCACCAGCTGCTGCAAAGCAGTGGTAACAAAGCCCTTTACGCCGTAAGAGCCATCGTCAGTAGCGATAATAACCTCATCGGAAATTGCTCTCATCTTATCTTCAAAAATCAGGATATCCTTGGTTTTGGCACCCATGATGGAAATAACCTTGTTGCCGGCTTCATGAATAGCCCGGGCAATAGGATAAACCGGTGCCACACCGATACCACCGCCAATGCAGACTACAGTACCCATGCTGCCGGAAATCTCGGAAGGCTGACCCAAAGGACCAGCAAAGTCCACAATGGAATCCCCTTCATTTAAGGCACTGAGCTGCATGGTAGAAGCACCCAGCACCTGGAAAATCAGGGTGATGGTGCCCTTTTCAACATCAAAATCTGCAATAGTAAGAGGAACACGCTCCCCCAGCTCATTAACCCTCAGTACAATAAACTGGCCAGCCTTGGCTTTCTTGGCTACCCGTGGTGCCTCAATATCCATATGGAAAATACCAGGAGAAAGCTCCTTCTTGTACACAATCTTAAACATATTTACTCCCCTCTAAATACACTTAACCCAAAACACCCTGGAGATATGCCTCCAGATTGCTCTTTATTGGCATGAGATACAGATTGGCATCCCGTTCCTTGGCGAACTGCAAAGCCTTTCTGGAGAACTCAATGCTCCATTCCAGGGTAGGCTGGAAGCCCTTTGGGAAAATCACATTATTTTTAAGCTCCCAATAGCTCTGGGAACGCTCAGACATGACCGGAGAAACACCCCAATACACATTCTGCCCCTCCAGCATATCTGCATACATTTCCATGAAGCGGATATCAAAGAACGGCTGGGTAAAGAAGCCTACTGCGCCGGCCTGAAGCTTGCGCTGAATGCGGTACAGCTCCTGACGCATACTGCCCCGATACTGGTCAATGCCCGCATAAACCTTTACCTCCGGCATCTCCTGATGAAATTTGGAAATAACATCAGTGGTAACCGTCGGATAAAATTTATGGCTCATATCCTGAGGCGGGTCACCCTCTATAACCAGCACCTCCGTAATACCGCTCTGGCGCAGCTCCGGACGCATGGACAGAGGCTGGGTAAGGTCCACATCAATTGCCCTGATGTGAGGCATCACTGCTGGAAAATACTCCTGGGCAATGGCCGCCCCCTGCCAGCTCCGCATATCAAATCGCAGCAGATCAGGAATATTTATCAGCTCCACCCCTGGAGCGTTGTCTTTAACAATCTGCAAATCATCCCGCAGCCCCTCTTCGCTGCGGGGAATCAGTTCAACGGAAATTCTCCCCAATTATTTCACTTCTTTTCAACTATATATTTAGAATAAACCGGTAATCTTACCGTTTACATCTATATCCATATTCTCAGCAGCTGGCTTCTTAGGCAGACCCGGCATAGTGAGGATATCCCCCGTAAGGGCTACGATAAAGCCGGCACCGGCGGAAACCCGCAGCTCTCTGACAGTAATCTTGAAGCCCTTTGGGCGGCCCAGCTTGGACGGATCATCAGACAGGGAATACTGAGTCTTGGCCATACATACTGGCATTCTGTCCAGTCCCAGGGCCTCAATCTCCTTCAGCTGCTTTAAGGCAGGACCTGTAAATATTACGCCGTCACCGCCATATACCCGCTTAACGATGGCTTCAATCTTTTCAGGAATAAACTGCTCCACCTCATAGGCGAAATTAAACTCGTTTGGCTTCTCAGTGGCCGCCAAAACCTTTTCAGCCAGGGCAATACCGCCCTCGCCGCCCTTGGCCCAAACCTCGGACAGGGCAACCTCAGCCCCCAGCTCGTTACACTTCTTCTCAACAAAGTCCAGCTCTTCCTTGGTGTCTGTAGGGAAAGCGTTAATTGCCACCACTGCAGGCAAACCAAAGGCCTGAACGGTCTCAATATGCTTAACCAGATTTTCCATACCCTTTTCCAGAGATGGCATATGAACCTTGTCCAGCTCAGTCTTGGCCAGACCACCATGCATCTTCAAGGCACGAACTGTAGCCACAATAACCACAGCTGATGGCTTAAGACCGGCAAAGCGGCACTTGATATCCAGGAACTTCTCGGCACCAAGGTCAGCACCGAAGCCGGCCTCAGTAACCACAATATCAGCGAATTTAAGAGCGAATTTGGTTGCCATGACGGAGTTACAGCCATGGGCAATATTTGCGAAAGGACCACCATGAATAAATGCAGGTGTACCCTCAAGAGTCTGAACCAGATTTGGCTTAATGGCATCCTTGAAAAGCAGGGCCAGAGCACCGGTTACATTCAACTCATCAGCCCGTACAGCCCGGCCATCCATGGTATAAGCTACCACAATGCGGCCCAGACGCTTCTTCATATCCTCCAAATCAGTGGCCAAGCACAAAATAGCCATCATTTCGGAGGCAACAGTGATGTCAAAGCCGGTTTCCCGTGGTACACCATGAGCCTTGCCCCCCATGCCGATAACCACATGGCGGAGAGCGCGGTCATTCAAATCCAGTACCCGCTTCCAGGCCACACGACGAACATCGATGTTCAGGGCATTACCCTGCTGAATGTGATTATCCAATACAGCAGCCAACAGATTGTGGGCTGTGGTAATAGCATGGAAATCTCCGGTGAAGTGTAAATTAATATCCTCCATTGGAACCACCTGGGCATAACCGCCACCGGCAGCACCACCCTTTAAGCCAAAGCATGGGCCAAGGGAAGGCTCACGAAGTGCCACGGCCACATTCTTGCCCATCTTATGAAAGGCATCTGCCAAGCCAACGCTGGTAGTGGTCTTTCCTTCACCGGCTGGTGTAGGATTAATTGCGGTAACCAAAATCAGCTTGCCATCCTCGTTGTCCTCAACCTTATTCCAGGCATCAAGGGATATTTTGGCCTTGTATTTTCCATACATTTCCAAGTCATCTTCCGCAATGTTAAGTGACTTGGCAACCTGGGCGATATGCTGCATTTTAGCTTCCTGGGCAATCTCTACATCAGTTTTCATTTAGCATCCTCCTAAAATCCAATCCAATTGTCGCTCATATTTACTTTATATATAACATATATACCGTATAATTATACTACAAACCCCAACCCCTGCCAACAATGAATAGCATGGTAATTTCTCCAATATTTTCACATCAGCCCTTTTTATAAAACGAAAAATGTATTATAATTTAAGATAATATTAGTGATTAATGATAACCTACAGAGGGCGTGATAATATGAGTATTGAATTAAAACTGATGGAATCCTATAACGAAGGTATGTCCAAGGGCATCATTCAGGGTGAGAATGCGGCTAACCGTCGCACCGCCATGCGTATGTTGCGGGCTGAGGAACCTATTGAAAAGATTCTTAAGTATACCAGTCTTACTGAAGAGGAGATTCAGGTATTGGTAGGCCAGGTCAAATAAGCTTTGGCTTGTATTACAATTTAATCAGCATAATAAAAAGGCTCTTTACGGAGGTCAATCACCTCTGCAAGGAGCCTTTTGTTGTGTCATTTTTTATTATTATTCATTTACTGAGCTGCAGCTCGGCGGCATCCACCGTATTCTGCATAAGCATGGCAATGGTCAGCAGACCAACACCACCCGGAACCGGTGTAATGGCCCCGGCCACTTCCTTAACGGCCTCAAAGTCCACATCCCCCACCAGCTTTTTCGGAGCGATGCGGTTGATGCCCACATCAATGACGGTGGCACCCGGCTTTATCATGTCAGCAGTAACAAACCTAGGCTTGCCCACGGCAGCTACCACGATATCAGCGTCCTTTACCACCTCAGCCAGATTTTTGGTACGGGAATGACAGATGGTAACGGTGGCATTGCGTCCAAGAAGCAGATGCAGCATTGGCTTGCCTACAATATTACTGCGGCCGATAACCACCGCCTTGGCCCCCTCCATTGGAATATCCGCCAATTCCAGCATGCGGATACAGCCATGGGGAGTGCATGGAACCAATGCCTTCTGGCCAGTAACAAGGCGGCCCACATTAACTGGATGGAAGCCGTCCACGTCCTTCAATGGATCAATGGCCTCCAGCACCTCGGACTCATAAGGCTGCAAGGCCTTAGGCAGAGGCAGCTGTACCAATATACCATGGATTTTCGGGTCATTGTTCAGACGGCTGATTTCAGCCAGCAGCTCTTCTCTGGTGGTATTCTCGGGCATTTCAACGCCCTCGGAATAAAAGCCCAGCTCAGTGCAGGCCTTATGCTTATTCCGTACATAAACCTGAGAAGCAGGATTTTCCCCTACGATAATTACTGCCAAGCCGGGAGTAACACCGTACTTCTCCTTTATCTCTGCTGCCTTTTTGCCAGCCTCCTCACGGATTTTTGCGGCAAAAACCTTGCCTTCCAACAATCTAGCCGTCATACATACATCCCCTTACTTCAAATAAACACTGGCCAAGGTGAAAAAGAACATGGCCACTGATACTATACCATTACGCATATAATACTCCCTGGTAAAGGCCCCAAAGCCTTTAACGGAAATCAGGCGGTGCTGATAATACAGGACAGCCGCTGAAACAGCCACTCCCACGTAGTACACCGCTCCCAGATTAAAGAGCGTACCCAGATAGATAAAGACACCAAGACAAACCACATGGGTCACCTTGGCCAGCAGCAGGGCATTTTTCGCCCCCAGGGCCGTAGCCATGGAATGAAGGCCATGAGCCTTGTCAAATTCCTCATCCTGGGCCCCATATACCACATCAAAGCCCCCTATCCAAAGGGCTACTGCGATAAACAAAACAATCATGGGCCAGTCAATGGTTCCCGTAACAGCCACCCAGCCT
The DNA here is from genome assembly GCF_002100115.1 of Anaerovibrio sp. JC8. GTDB lineage: Bacteria > Bacillota > Negativicutes > Selenomonadales > Selenomonadaceae > Anaerovibrio. Next base: position 235,092 of record NZ_ANBM01000001.1, read on the forward strand.
CCGGCCGGAGCCATGGCCACTGCTATGCCGCACACATAATGACAGAAGCAGGTTATACGCTTCATATACGGATAAAGCACAAAGGGCAGCGCCGCTATTGGCAGGAGCTTAATGCAGATAGGATTGAGCTGCAATACGGAAAAAATCAATACTGCAAAACACAGTACAATCAGCAGATAAACGTCCTTCTTGTTAAGCCGGCCGGCCACCATTGGCCGTCCCTTAAACCGGGGCTGGTCCACATCATATTTAAGGTCAATGAGATTATCCAAGGCCAACGCGGCACTGCGGGCCGCCACAATGGTCAGGGTAATCCATACCATCACCATAATATCCGGCTGTCCCTCTGCCGCCAGAAAAGCCGCCATATAGGCAAAGGGCAGGGAAAACACGGTCTGATAGAACGCCACATTGTTCAGATGGGCATCTATCTTCTCCCAAAAACTATTCCTACTATCAGTCAAGACCAAGCTCCTTCCACTTTGCATCAACCATATCCTTAATATCCTGACTCATAACAATTTCATCAGGCCACTCCCGGGTATGGCCTTCCTCCGGCCAGGTCTTGGTGGCATCGATACCCACCTTGGTACCCCATTTTGCCATAGGAGAAGAATGGTCCAGAACATCCAACGGGCCTTCCACCATGACCAGATCCCGCTTGGCATCGATATTGTTGAACACCCGCCACCATACTTCCTTTGGATTCTGCACGTCCACATGGGCATCCACCACAATAATCATCTTGATGAACATCATCTGTCCCATACCCCACAGGGCATTCATAACCTTCTTGGCCTGCATCGGATATGTCTTCTTGATGGACACGAAAATGCAGTCATGGAAAACGCCCTCGAGAGGCATATTAACATCAATAATCTCCGGAATAACCTGCTGCAGCAGTGGCAGGAAAATACGCTCCGTAGCCTTGGCCAGGAAGCAGTCCTCCATTGGCGGCTTGCCCACAATGGTAGACGGATAAATAGGATTCTTTCTATGGGTAATACAGGTTATATGGAATACAGGATAATAATCTGCAAGGGAGTAATAACCGGTATGGTCACCAAATGGACCCTCCCAACGGGTCTCATCCACATCCACATAGCCCTCCAGAATAATCTCAGCATGGGCCGGTACCTCCACATCAACGGTCTTGCACTTGACCATTTCCACGCTCTTATGGCGCAGGAAGCCGGCAAATACCATCTCGTCAATATCCCTTGGCAACGGAGCTGTAGCCGCATAAGTTACCACCGGATCCGTGCCGATAGCCACAGCCACCTCCATGCGCTGGGCCCCCTGGGCCTTGGTATCCCGATAGTTGTCTGCACCATTCTTGTGAATATGCCAATGCATACCAGTAGTATTGCTGTCATACTTCTGCAGACGATACATACCTACGTTGCGCTTGCCGGTATTAGGATTCTTGGTAAAAATCAGCGGCAGGGTAATAAAGCGGCCGCCATCCTGAGGCCAGCACTTCAAAATAGGGAACTTGTCCAGAGATGGATTATCGGTAATGACAACTTCCTGGCAAGGGGCCTTTTTCACATACTTAGGGAAATTAATAGCACCCTTGGCTGTTGGAATAATACTAAGCAAATCCATTTTGTGGGCAACAGAAATATACGGCAGACGCAAAATCTCCCGCAATTCATCCCCAATATCATCCAGTTTTTCCACACCAAAGGCAATGGCCATGCGCTCCATGCTGCCAAAGGCATTCATAAGAACCGGCATATCGTAGCCCTTTACATTCTCAAAGAGCAGGGCCACATTCTTCTTGCCTTCCATCTTGGAAACCCGGTCTGTTATCTCCGTAATCTCCAGCTCACAATCCACTTCTGTCTTTATACGCTTCAGTAAGCCCCGGCTCTCCAGTTCAGCTATAAACTCCCGTAAATCCTTAAAAGCCATGCTTAGCCTCCTACTTTCTCAATACAAATCTAACTACCAAATAACTAAGTCCATAAAGGGCCGTCAACGGCAGCGCCAGGGTAATCTGGGAGATTATATCCGGCGGTGTCAGCAGGGCACCAATAATGAAGGACACAAAAAATACATACCTGAAATACTTCTGAAGCTGCTTCGATGTAACAATTCCCAAGGCCGCCAAAATAATTATTATCAGCGGCAGCTCGAAGGCCAGTCCAAAAGGCAACAGGAATGTAATAATAAAATCAAGATACTTTTCTACAGAAAAGAGTGGTGACAGGTCATCGGAGCCCATGCCCATAAAGAACTTGATACCGATTGGCACTATCATAAAAAACGAAAAGGCCAGACCTATGTAGAACAATAGAATGGAGCTTGGCACCATGATTCCCAGCACCATCCGCTCCCGTCTGGTAAAGGCCGGCACAAAAAAACGCCAGATTTCATAAAAGACCACAGGAGTGGCCAATAAAAATCCGGAAAACAGTACCACCTTGGCATAGGAAAAGAATGCCTCCCCGGGGTGCATGAAATACAACTTGCCCGCCGGCTGCAGCAAAAATTCCATTATTTTCTCGTCAAAGGCATAAGTGATACAGCTGCCCACAAGAATGGCTATCACACAGCGAATCAGCCTTTTGCGAAGCTCTGTCAGATGCTCCAGAATGGACATATTGTCATCGTCCGAAATTTCCTCAGCATCATTTTCCACAGAATCTTCTGTATCAGCCTCTTCTATGTTTTTAGCCTCAATAGCCTCTTCCCCGGGATCGGCCATGCCTTCCCGTTCAGCCATATCCTCAGGCCTTACCTCAGAATTCTCCTCAGCTGCCATTATTTATCTTCCTTACCTGGCTCATCCAGCTCAGCCTTTGCCTCAATAGTGTTCTTGTCCTCACTGTCACTCTGGGCAGACTTAAACTCCTTGATGCTCTTGCCAAAAGCCTTGCCAATATCCGGCAGCTTGCCAGGGCCAAAGATAACCAGACCAATAATTAAAATCAAAATAAGTTCAGGAACGCCAAATCCACCAAACATAAGATATCCTCCGTATACTCAACATAAAATTTCATCTTAAATTATAACGCAATTGTTCCAATTTTCCCATACATAATGGGAAAATATTCCGCTTAGCGTTTCAACGAGGTGCTCATGCACCGAGTTATACATAGGTACGGTAAAAATCTCAATAGCGCACACAATACAAAAAAAGTTCGGAGCAATGCCGAAATCTCAGCAAACTCCGAACCCTATTCCCTAGCCCAGCCGGCTATCCATCCTTATAAATCTGGCAACAACATAGCCCAGGACTGCCCCCACATCATTGAGCAGGATGTCCTCAATATCACAGTGGCGTCCTGCCACCAGTGGTTTTGTACCCTCGTCAAATACCGAGAATACAACGGCCAGTACCAGCGCCACCCATAGCTTCCGACCGGCCAAAATCTGCCAGCCACAAAGCAGCAACACCAGAACAAAATACAACACCCCATGAGCAGCCTTTCTCACGATACCATGTAGGAACTCCGTATCTACACCCAACAACTGGGCCAGCCAGGCAGTAAATCCATGACTGGTATTAAAGGTATCCGGGCCATTCTGGTGGGAGAGGAAAAACATCAGTCCCAGCCATAATATAGACAATACACACCAGGTTATTTTTTTCGAAAACAGCATTATATAGTAGATCCTTTCTGTAAAGAGCTTTTAATCACTCACTATAGTCTACTATATTTAAAGCTCCAATTCAAACTTTTGCTTGTCATCCACACTGATATCTTCGCCTATCTGCACCTCAACAAGCTTTAACTCACTGTCCGCAAAAACGGTGTGGCGGCAACCGGCAGCCATGGAAATTACATCACCGGTCTTGACCTTTTGTTCCATGCCATCCACAAAGGTCCGTCCTGTTCCTTCAATAACCACCCACACTTCATCGCGGTTCTTATGGCTGTGGTAATTCATGGAATGCCCGGCATTGAGGGTCACCTTGATGGTCATGGAACCAGTTTCTACATCCAGTACCTTGTAGCTGCCCCAAGATTTTTCCGCAAACATCACCTGCTGCTGAAACTTTTCCACAAAAGGCTTAATATAGGAGCTCTGCTCCTTATCTGAAACCAGAATTCCCTCCGGAGATGCGGAAATAACCACATCATGAAGCCCCATGGCCAGAACCGGCACATCCATCTCATTTACAATATGCACGTCGGAGCATGTCTCGTTCAAAATTCCACTGCCAATTACCGGCTCCTCCATGGCCTCAGTGAGAGTATTCCAGGTTCCCAGATCTTTCCACTGGCCCTTGAAGCGCTGCACCTGAATTTTATCTTCATTCTCCACCACTGCATAATCAAAGGATATCTTTTTCAGGCTGTCATACTTGGAATACAGATCATAGTAATCCTCAAAATCTATCAGCCTGTGAGCAATATCCATGACATATTGCAGCTTGTAAGCAAAAACGCCACCATTCCAAAGAGCCCCCTGCTCAATGTACTGCTGCGCCACTTCCTTACTTGGCTTTTCTTTAAAGGTAGACACCATGGAAGTAGCGTCGGAAGAGGTTGGAATAATATAACCATATTTTTCTGAAGGATAAGTTGGCTCAATACCCATGAGAACCAGATTTGCCTCACCCTTATCCGCCTGCTGGGACAAGCCCTTTAAGGCCTCGAAATAATCATCCTCCACATACGGATCCACTGGACATACCACAACGGATTCCTCAGGACTTACCTTAAGAACATCCACCAAATAGGCTGTAGCCAGAGCAATGGCCGGGAAGGTATCCCGGCGGCATGGCTCCACAGAAATCCCTACATTTTCACCAAGCTGATTATTAATGGCTGAAACCTGGGTTTTGCTGGTGGCAATGGTAACAGTAGCATCAGAATCCACCTTTTTGATCTGACGGTACACACGCTGCACCATGGATTCGTAGCTTCCATCTTCCTGCTTAAAAATCTTAATAAACTGCTTGCTTCTAATATCATTGGAAAGTGGCCACAGACGCTTGCCGGAGCCACCGGATAATAAAATAATATTCATAGAGTCTTCAATACCTTCATTTACTGTTAACGCTCAGCCCGCATTGGATTTTCCAGGAAATCCTTGTAGGCCAATCTTATGCCGTCTTCCAGCTCGGTCTTATATTTCCAGCCCAGTTTCTCTGCCTTGGATACATCCAGCAGCTTGCGCGGTGTACCATTAGGACGGGAGGTATCCCACAGGATTTCCCCTTCATAACCAACCACCTTGGCTACCAATTCAGTCAGCTCCTTGATGGTCAGTTCCTTACCGGTACCGGCATTTACAGTTTCATCACCACTGTAGTTGTTCATCAAAAATACGCAGAGGTTGGCCAAATCATCCACATATAGGAACTCTCTCAATGGAGAGCCATCTCCCCAGCAGGTAACGCTCTTCAAACCAGCTTCCTTTGCTTCATGGAAGCGACGGATAAGAGCCGGCAGCACATGGCTATGCTCCGAATGATAATTGTCATTCGGTCCGTAAAGATTAGTTGGCATTACAGAAATATAGTCAGTGCCATACTGCTTGTTCAGAAACTCGCAGTATTTCAAGCCGGAAATCTTGGCCAAGGCATAGGCCTCATTGGTCTTTTCCAGCTCAGAGGTCAGCAGACAGCTTTCCGGCATAGGCTGAGGTGCCATGCGGGGATAAATACAGGAGGAACCCAAAAATTCCAGCTTCTTGCAGCCATTTTTCCAGGCGGAATTAATGACATTCATCTCAAGAATCATGTTATCGTACATGAAATCAGCCAATGCCTCGGAGTTGGCCACAATACCGCCTACCTTGGCAGCCGCCAAAAAGACGTACTCTGGCTTTTCCTCCGCAAAGAACTTTTCCACCTGCTCCTGACGGCACAGATCCAATTCTTTGTGGGTTCTTGTAATAATATTGGTGTAACCCTGGCGCTCCAGCTCACGGACAATGGCAGAGCCTACCATGCCACGATGACCAGCTACATATATCTTTGCGTTCTTTTCCATCATTTTACAACACCCTTTTCCAGAAATTCCGCCAAATTAACATGTTCCTTCAGACGCTCTGCAGCAACCTTTTCCATATCGTGCTTAACCATAATCTCTACCAGCTCTTCAAAGGTGGTCTTGGTAGGATTCCAGCCCAGCTCATTCTTGGCCTTGGTTGGATCACCCCAAAGATTAACCACATCTGTTGGACGGTAGAAATCAGGACTAACCTCAATAACCACCTTGCCGGTAGCCTTGTCGATACCTTTTTCATCCATGCCCTCACCAGTAAATTCCAGCTCAATACCGGCATGATGGAAGGCCAGCTGGCAGAACTCACGGACAGAGTGCTGTACGCCGGTGGCAATAACGAAATCCTCCGGAGTATCATGCTGCAAAATCAGCCACATGCACTCAACATAATCCTTGGCATAGCCCCAATCCCGCAGGCTGTCCAGATTGCCAAGGAACAGCTTTTCCTGCTTGCCCTGGGCAATACGTGCTGCCGCCAAGGTAATCTTTCTGGTAACGAAGGTCTCACCACGGCGCTCGGACTCGTGATTAAAGAGAATACCGGAGCAGCAGAACATATTGTAGGCCTCGCGGTATTCCTTGGTAATCCAGAAACCATACTGCTTGGCTACTGCATAAGGGGAATATGGATGGAACGGAGTCTTCTCGTTCTGAGGAACCTCCTCCACCTTGCCATAAAGCTCAGAGGTAGAAGCCTGGTAAATGCGGCAGGTATCCTTCAGACCGCACAGACGAACTGCTTCCAAAATACGCAGTACACCGGTAGCATCCACATCAGCGGTAAACTCAGGAGCATCAAAGGACACCTGAACATGGCTCTGGGCCGCCAGATTATAGATTTCGTCCGGGCGAACAGTGCTGATAACCGCCATCAAGCCCATGGAATCACCCATATCACCATAATGAAGGTGGAAATTAGGCTTGCCCTCCAAATGGGCAATACGCTCACGATAATCGACAGAAGAACGGCGGATAATGCCATGAACATCATAGCCCTTCTCCAACAAAAACTCTGCCAAATATGAACCATCCTGGCCGGTTACACCGGTAATCAATGCTTTTTTCATTATTTATCCTCCAAAGTTATAATTAAAAATCTCTCTGCCGAAACAGAGAGACCTACACACAATGCAAGCAGCCCTCTTCGGCTACATCGCATATTCTTTCATATTATACCTGCAAATTGAAGTCAGTTTCTTGGGTAAAACTTATACAATCTTGTCTTTTTGGAAAACGAATTATTTCCAGCGTTTCCGGTATTCCCGAGGCGGGATTCCCTCCATGTCCTTAAAAACTCTGGACAGATACTGCTCTGTGGAAAAGCCGGTCTGCTTGGCTATCTCTGCCAATGTATCATTGGTAAACCGCAGCAGCTCCTTTACCTTGCGAATCCGCACCACCGACAAATACTTTATAGGTGAGGTTCCCGTGGCACGGCTAAAGACATGAGCCAAGTAAGTCTTCTCCATAAAAAACTCCTTGGACATACTTTCCAGAGTAATAGACTCCATATAGTGGTTCTCCATATACAGCCTGATTTTCTCCACCTTTGTATTGCCCGTAGACTTCCCTTCGTTCCAGCAGTCACGCATCACTTTTTCCAAAAGGGAAGACAACATAGTATTGATACTCATATCCCGGACATAGGAAGCCCCAGCCCCAATTTCATAAAGGGCATGCAATAAATCAATATATTGCGTGATATCTTGGGTGGCAAATACCGGCTTCCCCGACCGGTCAATAAACTTATTGTATATAGCCAGCAATGCCGGACCATCAAAATGAGCCCAATAAACCGTCCACAAATCATCACCTGTTCTGTGGGAATAAGGCTTTGAACAGTCAATAAAGGCCACATCACCACCAGCCAACTCGTATTGCTGCCCTTCAATCTCCACCATGCCGGAGCCGCTTTTTACTGCAAGCAAAAGAAAGCCCCCCAAATTACTCCGCTGAGAAGTATGGGGCTTAAGGGCTGTCAGGCTCCCCACCTCCGCCAGATGCAGCAGCGACGCCCTGGCAAAAGGAGATGGGGTGTATTGAATTCGTTTGGTTTTGACTGTTGACATGTTGTTGTACCATTCACACAACGTCCATTCTAAGAATAGACTTCCAGTTTCGTTTACCATAAAGAAATCTAACTATATGAACAGCATGGGCAGCTTCATCAATCCTGTAGAACACAAGATAATTATTCACACTAAATATCCTGATGCCCCAAGCCTTCAATACCGGTTCATCGACCGTAGCAAACTTTGCCAGCATAACAGATAATTTTTCGACTTCCTCTGTTACTTTGTCCAGCAAATCATCAGCCGCCTTTGGGTTATGCAAAATAAACTCAATATAGTCGGCCGCCTCTATAATATCTTTCTCGGCTTTTTGCGAAATAATAATACTGTAATTCATTTCTTGCGTCTCGCTTTTATATCAGACATTGCGTCAGAAAAAGCCCGCATTCTGCCTGCATCGATATCTTCCATGCCTTCATGTACGAGGTTATAAAGCTCAAACCGTCCCATAAGGGCTTCATAAGCTTCAACACTCATAACCGCCAAATCACCCTTCCCATTTTTCGTAATAAAAACAGGCTCGTTGTATTTATGGCATAAATTGGAAATTTCGTTGTAACCATTACGTAAGTCCGCACTAGATCTAATGTTAGGCATGTCCACCGCCTCCTTTTATAACAAAATTATACAATAATTTTGTTATATATTCAATCATACATTGTAAACAAAAACTTCACTACATCTAACAACAGTGTCACAACCAATAATCAGAACTCCTTTTCAGCTTTCATGAAATCCATAATATTGGCATGGATTATACCATTGCGCTTTTGCAGCAATTTATCTGTGCCCATACATATAGCGGGGATTTTAAAACCAACGCCTCCCCTACACAGGAATAACAAAAATACACCGTTATTTCAAGTTAGCAGTGTATTTGTTAATATTTCTTTAAAAAATACTACCGTAAAATGATTTAACTAGGTATCTATTTCTATAAAAAATTCCAATAGTAAATACACGTCCAGATTGAATCTATCCCCCTCCTATTCGATGATGCTATTATGACACAAACTAGGCTGGATAAAAACCGGTGATATTTTTGACTCTTACAGAAAATCTTCAAAATCAGTACACCACGTCCAAATGGCAGGTGGTAAACGCCAAATTATTCAACAAATACGAACTAAATGATATTTGGAACAATCTCTATTTTTCCCTCAATCCTATTTGCATCGTAAAGAAAATAGCCCTCTCTCCGTTGCCATATTTGTCCACCATCTCTTCCCAAAAAGAACTGTTTCTCTCCCACAACATCCCAAAAAACACTGACGCCTCTCTTAGCTATAAATAATTCTAAGAGATCTTTTCTAATTAGAAGTTCTCCATGTTTATCTCCAATAATTCTGGTATCAAATGCAGCAAGCTGGTCGTTATAGAAGAAAGCTCCATCCACCGATTTCTGATAAAGGCCTAGTGCCGAAATAATATCTCCCGTGGGAATGTAATATGATGTCGTCTCATCTTGGGAAGCATCATACTGTTCTCCCCAAATGGTATTAATTGTGGCAGGAATTGCTTTCACTTCACATTCATCAAAGTCATCTTCCAAAAACTCACTTATATACCCAGGGCTCCAAGCATACTCTCTTGAAAATAATGTATAACTGTCCCTAGTAGGATTTATTCCTGAATGTTTTCTTAGATAACCCGATGTTTGCAGAAGCTCTATTGAGACATTCTGGGAATCATCTGCAATATGCATTGCAGAAATTGCCCAAATGTGTTGTTCCCCACGTGGCAACGACAGGAAAGAATCTTCTACCCCAGGAAATTCTTTCTTACGTTCCTGATATAAATATATTGAAATCCATTCCACGCCATCTCGATCTATTCGTATAAATCTATCTGGGAAATGCTGATATATTTCATCATCACCTCGTACCCATGCGTTTATCTCTTCATCTGATGAATCAGAATCAATAAAGCGGACTTCATTCAGTACTGCTTCTTCAAATACAGGAAACATACTTCTATCATGCTTAATCTTGGTATTTAATGTAGGATCAAAATCTCTTACATATAGATTCCAGGGGCCAGAATAATCTTTTCCAATTTCGTCGTTCCAGTTTTCACCTCTTACCTTGAAATAATCGGATAGTCGCGCAAGGATGTTGTACATTGCTATCCATTCGTATTTTTTACCAATTCGCTCTACTTTTTTAAGCTGGTGTCTGTCAATATAAACTCTATCTGTATCATATTTTCCGAACAATTGGTTTGAATATCCAATTTCTTTAATTATGTATTCAAGAGCATAGTAATATACATTTTTCATATCTACACCAATAAAATCATGTAACGCTGATTGAAATACATATCTTCCAAAATCACCATACATGCCAGCCCCCTTAACATCCATGTTAAACTTCATTGAATACAACAATTTCAACATTCCACTTTCATGGTATTTTCCTTCGTCATAATCAACGACATCTGCTTGGGGTATTGGGCATGAAGAATATGGTGGCATTATTTTTTCTTTTTCAAAAAAGCCCTCTCTGTCCGGATTTTCATATATAAATCGTTCAATAATTAACCGAGCATAATCTCTTAGTAAAATATCCGGGTATACTTTTTCTTTATCAAACACCTCGGAATAAACCAAACGAGCAAGACTTTCAAATTCTCTTATCTGCGTTTGTGAACGTTTCATTACTGCACCAAAAATAATTCCATACAAACGCTGAATTATATATGGATCATTTACATTTTTAAATTTCTCCAGAACAACTGAACAAAGACTGAATCGGCCCTTTAGAACCTCAATCATCGCTTTTGAAATACGATCACGCAGAACCCTATTAGATGATGAAAGCATCCAAGTAAAAAGACTCAATAAGTATTTTACAGATGTATCAGAAAGCCCCCTCAGCTCATTCCCAGATTCTAAATAATATGCCAAGCTAATTATTCTGTCATCTTCCGTCAAATCATTTATAGCTATCGTCCACAAATAATCACGCTTACTCAACGAATATCTGTCTAGCAATTGAAAAAGACCATCCGCATTTAAAATCGAGTTTTCTTTTGTGGCACACTCAATAAAAATAGACCACAAGACACTTCTGGCAATCTTATATTTATTCATCAGTTCGACAATCTGCATCAATGAATATTGCGGATTTCTCCAAGTAAATGTTTTAAAATAAGCATCTATTATCCGTTTTCTCTCCCAACCTACCTTTATAGCATCGATTATATCTATGCATTCCTCATTGTTTTTGATAGCATACAAAGAACAAACCATGGCAAAGATAGATTCATTGCCGTAATCGGTAACATTTCCATTAGAATCAATTTTAAACAACTCTTTTAGACAATAATCCTTTAGGTTTTCTATAGAATCATATTTTTCGACAATTCTAGAGGCTCGGATATAATCTTCCAGTAAGTTATACCCAATATAGTAATATTCTTCTCCATTTCTTATATACGATATCAAAACACCAGCACGTTCACTTGCGTTAATGTATGCTACTTTATCGGCCACACCATACAGCTGCCAAGTTTCCATTCCTAACAATCTTCTTTTAGTAACATAATCCTTTTCAGATATGTCTATATATTCAAATAGTAAATCTTTTAATAGTCGATATGGTTCTTCATGACCAGTAGCCTTAGACGCCTCTTTATCAGCCTGATCCAAAACAGTTGAAATAAGAGATATCAATCCATGCTCCTCACCTGCATATGTCTGGCAAAACCATGTGATGAATAATGGATTGCACATCTCCCGCTGAAGATAAAACTCTGGCGAAGCTGGAACACCATATTTTGACAAAAATTCAAAAATTGGTTTGGGTGAATCGTCCATCAACCCCTCATGCTTGATAGATGCAATCTTCCCAGCCTTCAACTCATTCTGGACTTTGTCACTATACAGTACCTGTTCAAATCCACTTCGTAGCGACACAACCAAACGAAGATTATCATACTGCCCCATAATCGTTATAAGGCGATTTAATCCATCTACCCAAATATCCTTGTCTCGCGATTCGTTAATGGCATCAATAAATATAAACGCTCGTTCATTGCTTTCATAAGCAATCTCATCCATTGCTCCCAACAATGCGTCAAACGATTCATTGGTATCAATCTGCAGTAGTCCATTCATCATCTGCATTTCAACCGGCTCATTGGATGTAAATGTCTGACCAAGCATCAGCAAAGCATTTCTCCCTTCACTCAATTCATTCTTTGCTGATGTTGCCAATAACTGAGATTTTCCTGTCCCCATTTCCCCCGTAACAAACAATGCCTGACAACAAAGCAAACTCTTTTCAGACTGAGTTATTGCCAATCGTTCAACGCATCTTAAAATGAAATTAACGACATAAAGTTCGCTACTCAACTTATAATATTGCTCTGAGCCATGATTTTCTTTGTCTATTGCTCCTTCAATTACAGGTATTGATTCAGTCAACCTGATTAGTTCTTCTTTGCTTGCTTTTTCTACTAATTCTTTCCACTTAAGTACATCTGAAACTGAATCAATTTGCACATCTTCCAGATTCTCAATCGCAAAAATAAGATTATTTATTATTCTTTTATAATTCCCATCACATCGCCATCTAATATCTTTTAACTCTTCAACTACATCCGCCTTTTTTCTGTTTAATAATGAAATACCTTCTGCATTATGAAGAAAGAGCGCCATCTTCCGTTTTGCATCAGTATCAATGTTAAATCTGCCATTATATCTGCCCCCCAAGTTGTCTAATGACAGTTTTAGATTTAACTCAAACCAACTCTTATCAAGTTTATCTAATCCAAAATAGCAAGCAAGTATAGACGGAAACTCCAATGCTCCGTCCAAAATGCTTTGGCCGGTAATCGGAACTAAATCTATACCAGCATTCGTCAACATCTTTTCAATATCAATGTATGACTTTGTGGTAGTATTTACATCCTTATTACAGTAAAGATAAATCTTATCAAGTATTCCGCCATAATACTCTATCGCAGTTTTCATGGAAGATTTAATTTGATCATATTCAATGTTGCCATCAAAGTATTTTGCCTGAAAGCTAATCATCTCAATACCATCTTGAGAATGTACTGGTGATACTTCCACTCCAGGATGATTAGGATTAGAATGAACTACCTCATATTTATCTGCATATTTCCTGCAAAATAAAGATCGACAAAGATTTTCAAAAGCTATTCTTTTATCTGGATTTATGTCGTCAAAGTGAGTCCAAGTCAATTTGTATTGATTAGCAGAAATCATTTATAAGCCCACCTCGTATACTGTTACAATAAGCAATGGTGCATACAAATATGATTAAGTTACACCCACAAACAATACAATCGTGCATTTTTCACTTACTACCACCATATCCATCTTGTTTTGCTTGTATTAATATCTCCTCTATGCAGGCGTTCATTGACTGCTGCTGATAATCTTCAGTAATCTTTCTAGCTGCTCTACAAAAATCTGCAATCGCCTTTCGCATCTCCAAAATATATTTTTGTTGCTCAAGGTGATGTTGTTTGGCATCTTTCTCTGTTTGTAGTTCATTATGGAGACTCAATGAATTTTGATTGAAAATACTATATGGATATTGATTATAAAACATTTTTCGTCATTCCTCTTTTTCATTATGATTGACATTTACCCCTCTAATTATAAAGTTACTTGCCAAACTATTGTCATAATATTAAGCCATTTTTAATAATCTTTCACCATCATCTTACCACTATCGCATTACCAAAACAAGAGTTTGTTTTAAAAAGAATCCAACCAAAAAAACAGCCGTTAGGCTGCTTTTATCATCTCTAATCCCTACAAAAAATATCCCTAGTATAAACCTCATCCTTCACATCACCCAAACAATTTTCACACAATATACCTATCCACAAACGCCAACACAGATTCAACAGTATCTATCTGTCCGTAGTCACCATCATGGTAATCACAGCCTACGCCGTTAACCAATATGCTCTTGCACCCAGCAGCGATACCAGCCTTAATATCATTCTCACTATCTCCTACCATATATGACTGGCTTAAATCAATATTAAAGTCTGCAGCAGCCTTCAACAACATGCCTGGCTTGGGTTTCCTGCATTCACACTCAATCTTTAATTCAGGCACTTCGCCCCCATAGCCCTTATGAGGATGATGAGGACAATAATATAGCCCATCTATATAAGCCCCCTTCAGACCAAGTTCTGTCTCCAGCTTCTTATGAATAGTATCAAGAGCATCAACAGTAACCTCTCCACGAGCAATAACAGGTTGATTTGTAACCACTATACATAAGTAGCCAGAGGCATTTATCTTTTTGATTGCTTCTGCAATACCAGGAATTAATTCAAAGTCATCAACATGGCGCAAGAATCCTTTATATAGGTTAATCGTACCATCTCTATCCAAAAACACAGCCTTCTGCTTATTAGCCAATTTTTTGGCTGAAACTACACCATTTTCAAAATCTTTACATACAGCTTCAAATCGCTCAGGTGTCCCCATATCCTTTACATATTCCGGGGAATCATAACAAAATATCTTGCCGGTGCCACATAACGGCTTTAATACCTGTCTATCGAGATCAAGTTTTATTGTCTTTCCAGTTGATTCATCAACTTTACCAATCTTCTCAATATCAATATCCAACATATCGAGAGCATCAGGACTTATTACATGAAGCCCAGCATTTACTCTATTTTTGTAATACTCAGGTCTAACATCTTCTTTAGTAAGCCAAGATACTACTGCATTACTTTTATCAGCAATGATAAGACCAGAATCATAGGGATGAGAATTGGGATGAGTAAATAAAGTAACAAGCCATGCTTAACTAAGCTTTCAATCTCCCATTCCAGAATAGGTTTGTTTGCAATTTGAATTAGCGGCTTTGGAATTGATTTCTGGCACTTTTATACAAACTCTCATCAGGAAAATAAAGTTCAAATGTATATTGTCCTGAATTGATTGGAGCGGTTATATAAATAATTTTATCAATATCAAGTCTACCATGATATTACCGTTTATTCCCCTTAAGCAAAGGTATTGCCTGTTCAAGTTCTGCCATATCATCCCGGTCAGCACAAACAGCTTCCTGATGTTTGCGATTATTATCAAAGTCAGAATATATTGTTGAAACATAATCTACCATAAACTCATGAGAGTGTTTGCCGCTACCATTAAGAATTGGTATGCCATGATCTAACAGCAAACTATCAACAGTTTTTTTCCAATACTTCAATGTAAGATTTTTCCTCATTTTCACACGCAATTCAGCACTTTCAAGAAAGACAGTTACTAATCTATTTAATGAATCGAGCTCATCCTCAGTTAAGTAGTTTTTTGAAATAGTAATATCTGCTTTTCTTACTTGTTTACCTTTCCATGAAGTCAGTGCCATATTAGGTTTACTGGAGTCTGCACGCTCAACAATCAAGTCAGCAGCAGTCATCCCAGTCACACCATAAATTAATTTGTTTTGAGTTTCAGTAAAAAACTGCTGTGTTTGTTTATCATTACTGTTGTAGTCAGATGATAGTGCAAACAAGTCTTTAATTTTCTGATAGAACCTCTTTTCACTGGCTCTAATATCCCGAATGCGAGCAAGAAGTTCATCGAAATAATCTGTACGCCCATCAGGATTTTTCAGTCTATCATCATCCAACACAAATCCCTTTTGTAAATACTCTTGCAGGGTAGTATTTGCCCATTTTCTAAACTGAGCCCCCCTCGGAGAGCGAACGCGGAAACCTACAGCAAGTATCATATCTAAACTATAACACTCAACCTGCCGTTTGACCTCCCTCTCCCCTTCTTTTTGAACTATTTCCATTTTGGAAATAGTTGAATTTACATTAAGTTCACTTTCTGCATATATATTTTTTATGTGTTTGTTGACTGCTGGTATATTAACATCAAATAATTCCGCCATGGCTTTTTGTGTAGCCCACACAGTGCCATCATTTGCGTACAATTTCACATTAGCCTTACCGTCATCCGTATTATAAATTATTATATTATCTTCAATGTTATCATCAAAAAAGAAGAAAAACATAGTCCGTTCCTTTCAGTGAGATATATTTTCAAGTATTTTTATTATCCAAAATTAATATAACCAAACAATAGTTTGTTAACACAATAGTAACATATGTTTGTATAAAAGTCTATTTTTTTATACAAAGGACGCAAGCCCCCACAGTATTACAGCTGTCTTCACAAACATGTCCCAGGAAGAATCCTTAAAGTATGATGCTGTTTTGGAAAAGTATCTCCCATGGAATGTGACTCTGCCAACTGAATAATGATGCCATCACACAATGACGCAGCCTTCGGGCTGCTTTTTCTTTTGCCTGTCGGGACATATACGTGTCAAATACAATCGTTGAGATTCAACCATATCAATGAACTGTGTAAATGTTAGATATTTGTAGATATACATTTCATCCCACTCCGTATACATGCTAAACTAAACTTAGTCACAATATCTGTCATCTTATTTCTACAACGAACTCGCCAAGACCATCTATCATTTTTACATACTCTTTGAACGCGTTATAGCTATTTGTGCCGGTTATCTGCTGGCGATCATTTGGTACGATTCCCGGAATATATCCCTTAAATTTGTTCAACAGATATTCGCGAATATCCTTTGTAGCAACAATATCAATGATATCCTCTAATGGCCCTACGGATAAGATCTTAGATTTATAATTCCTTTCATTTGGAAGCCAGCAAACCCTCCACTCCTTTTGATGGGCAAATCTGTCATACTTATCAAAACACCCTCTCCAGTATATATCTTTTATCCCATCCAAAATGGATATATGAAATGAACCATCATCTGTAAACGACATTGCATTATCCGCTTCTCCCACAGCCTTTGACGATATCATAGTGATACTATGTTGATTAAGAGTATTCGGATCTACTCTGTCAAGCATTGGATGGTACCTGATATCCCCAAGTAGAACATGTCCACCTGTTCGTTTCACAGCCGAAATAACACGATGCTCAAATTCTTGCTGATCCTTGATAACAATAACTATATCGCCAAAATTATCCATATCAACTGAAGGTAATTGAACCAAGTGAATTTTATTTGATGACAACAAATGGTTTACCTTAGAGACGCGTTTTATAAACTGCTTAACTTCCCCTATTCCCATGTTTTTAATGGACGCGGCAGAAACA
The DNA here is from genome assembly GCF_002100115.1 of Anaerovibrio sp. JC8. GTDB lineage: Bacteria > Bacillota > Negativicutes > Selenomonadales > Selenomonadaceae > Anaerovibrio. The sequence continues at coordinate 252,296 of NZ_ANBM01000001.1, forward strand.
TTCTCTCCTTGCGCATTCAAAATGTACGAAATGTTATCTTCATCAAGCAATCCATATTTGTCATAACTCTCTGCATCAATTCTGAAGAAGCAAAGTAAGTTACAATACTTATAGGCTGAGAGACGAAATCTGACATCATGGATTATATGCGTTTTAATCGAGCCAAAATAATCTGCAATATAATTTCTTGGTATCTGCGCAGCCACACCTTCTGAAAAATCTTGCTGATCTAATGGTATTTTTGTTAAAAACTCTGATATATCTTCTGCGTTCATGTGCTGAAAATATGGAATCTTGTTCTTCGATATATCCCAGAATGTGGATAACGATGATAAATATAGTTCTCCTTTCAAATAGGAGTCCATATATTTGCTATCAGTAAATCTTATCAGTGTACTCTGCATAAATCATTTTTTCCTCCAGATTAAGGAAGCGTCGCCATATCCTCGAGTTTTATCCACGTGAGAATTGAAGACGCACCATGCCAAGTGCCTTGGTAACGATAATCCTTTTCAATTACGCATTTAGATATAGCTTTTTGTAAATCTTTTACAGTTTCAACCCCAAATAAAGGCATAACTTTCTCACAGAACCTCTTTGAACATAATTTTTGCCAAATTGAATGGTTCTGATCTGCATATACGTACAAAGTAGGAAACCATGCCCCCCACCCCATCAGTTGTTCCAAATTTAAACCATTGTATACTTGATACAAGAACAAATCAGCATTGGCCATTGCCTTGGGCGTGTATATAGGCATATATGCTCTTTCGGATACAATATAATGTCCCGTAAGTGTATATTTATTAGATAAAGGCTCCGGCAATTGTGGTTTTACCCTTTCTTCTATCATTTTCGAATAAAATCTAAAATTTGTATAATCATATGGTCTGAATTCATTTCCTAACGGCAACGTTTTTAAAAAATATGTATGAACCAACAATTCATGGATATCTTTATACATATCAAAATGAAGCATATATGTAGTTGCACACACAAATAATTCCCAAATATGTAATTGAAACAAATCAAAATCGTCATTATTACATGAACTTGCCCCTAGATTAAATGTATCAACGTTGTAGAGGGTATTATACATTGTTTCAAATTCATCTGCCATTATACTTCCAAAGTTGTCATTTTCTGAAATAGCAGCAATATGATCCAAAAAAACATTTCTATACGCTTTCATTTCAGAAAAATTTTTGATGTACCGCTCTCCATCACAGTTTTCACTATAGAATTGCTTCATCGCCTCTATATATGTATCTAAAAAATCACGTACTGCCGTTTTTTTCACTTTCTCCAGATCTAGCAATGATATCCGTTTTGATGCCTCTTTTAATGCATAAATTGCATCGGGCGTTTCTTCCTTTAACCAATCCGGTTGCTTGCCTATTTGTGGTTTTTGATAAGTTGGAGCCTCAAATATTGTACGAAGTAATGCTTTATACTCCAGCTCATAATCCTTGCCGGATAAATCCCGGTATATACGTGATCTAAGATATACTGGCAAATATTCACGCCCATCATCATCACGTTCCATTACCACAGGAATAAATTTTTGTTGATCGGCATCTTCATATATTTCTGCTGAAATTATTGTTGTTTCGTCACCTACGCCACCCTTGCGCTTATCCGCCTTGCTGGCATAAAGTTTGTCTGACAATATCAATACCTTATCGATGCTATTATCGGATACGCACTGCTCCATATAAGTATACTTGCCCTGCCCATCTTTTAGGTCCCATACATCGAGCTTTACATCAACACCATCATGTCGCATTCGACTCGCCAAAGCAATTACAGTTTCCTGATATTCTTTAGATGTCCACGAATATGAGATAAAAACTTTCGGTGTTCTATCAAGCATTAACCAGCACTCCCCTTTTGTTAATATCTGAACCAACCTATTTGATATTATATATAATGATTATTAGCTCCATAATTTCCCCATTACCTAACTAACAAACACTATAATCATTATTATTTCATTTTGAAATATCTGTCACAACCAAAATACTATTTAGAATCTCTGTTCTATTAAACTATATCATACTATAGTATCATTTAGCAACCTTTAGCAGTAATTGTCAAAATATCCTATGCCCAAACAAGCACAAATAAAAAGCAGCCCGTAGACTGCGACAAAGTATAATGTTATTATTATTCAGTTGGCAGGTGAATATTACGATGGCCGGGAGCATGGCAATATGCTCCCTAGAGCCACCTTTTAGAACATATATGAATTTATAATATGCTCGAGAGAGCCATCCGTGTACAGTGGACACAGATGGCTCTCCCCAGCAGATTATAACGCCATTGTTCAAATTTTTCTTCTTTTAGAAGAAAAATCTTCCAATTAGCGTTTCAACGAGCTGGGATATATGCTCACCAGCTGTTGTAGTTTGTTTTCCCCCACCTAAAGAGGAAGGGGATATCTTAAAGCTCGTTATAATTTATGGTTAATCATTATCAGATAGCCTTTGCCTCATTGAGACATCTCCATGGATGCTAATGGTGTAAGAATTTGGTGTGATGCGATCAAGAATTGAGTCTGCAATAGCACTGCCACCAAGCTGGTCGTGCCAACCTTCTGGGCTGAACTGTTAACAGAATATGGTGGAAGACCTGCCATAGCGGCGCTCCAGAAGTATGCGTTGCTGGTTATCATCTGCGGGTATGAGCAGAAATTCATCAAGAACCAACAGCGATGCTTTTTGGTACTTTTTAAAAATCTCAAATTCCTTATGAAGGACTGATGCGTTGGCGTATTCGATGAAGAAATCTGGAAGCCGAATGTAAAGAGAATGCAAGCCATCCCTGCAAGCATCAGCTGCTATGGCATTTGCCAAGAAAGTTTTGCCAGCACCTGTGGCTCCGAGAACCAATACATTTCGCTTCTGACTTATGAAATCGCAAGTTCCAAGCCTGTTTATGAGTTCACGATTCAGCTGACGCTCCGGCAAGCAGGCAATATCACATATGCTGGCTTTAGTATATGGTAAACCAGATTTTTTCAGCAGACGTTTGATGCGATTGTTGGTTCGTGCATCGTATTCTTTGTCGATCATGGTAGTCATACGCTCATCAAAGGTCATATCTGAAAATTTATCTGGATAAGGGCATGAATAGTTCTGGCTGTCTACGCTCACATGATAGTTAAGCTGTACAGTAGCCTGTTTCCAATGTGCGTATTCATAAGGCAGTGCTGGCAAAGGCTGCAAGAACGGAGCTTCTTCCCCCAAGAATACAGATAGTCTGGATCCGTCGCGTTTCTGGAAGTGAGTTTTATTAAACTTTTCCAGAAGTTCAGCAATGGCACGGTTGAGTTCAGCTATGCTAAAGAACTTTTCGCTGCGGAGCTTGGCAATGATTTGGCTGGTCACATTTCCAACATATCCTTCGACGGCGGCCTTATCTTTTGGTGCAAGTACTCTGGCTGGCAGGATTGCCGTGTGGTAATGCTTATATGACTGGTTTACAACCGGATCCTCATGTTTCCGATTGGAAACTATTCCCGTTTCTAGATTATCCAGAATCAAGAGTCTGGCTGCACCACCAAAGAACTGAACCATATGAATATTAGTATGCAGCCCTAGCGCAATGTTCCGCTGACTCATGCCAGTCTGGAACATTTGCAGGATTTCCCGTTCTTTTGACATTGTTGATCACTCCTTTGAACATATTTGGGGTATCTCCAATGTCCATTGTACAGTGACACCAAGTGGCTCTCAACAGGAGATTCTGCTAACAGAAACGGTGGCTCCCACCATCGGAACGAGTGGCTCTCTACGTCAGATTTAGTGGCTCTATTTCGTCGTAATACTCACCAGACACACGGTTTCCTCGGACAAAAATATTCATCTGTGGTGATTCCTGTCATTTTATACTTGACAAGAGGTCATTACATATCGGTCATTTAGGGTTCGTCAGACCGGAGATTTGCCTACACCTTCCTTCAGATTCCACCTCACGATGGACACCCTTGGTGTTCAGCTGTACCATTCCCGCTATTAGGGCTGGTTAGGGACTTTCCCCCATTAAAGTGCGCCCATGCTGGGCGCACTACAAAAATAGCCTCACACCACAATGGTGCAAGGCTATTTTGTCTTAGGTGTGGGAATCCCACTGTGTCCTAAACTTAGGTGCGGGTAAACCGCTGTATTGTACTATAATAATAATCGTTTCCCCAACAAATGTCAAGAATGTCTTAAATATAGACTTGACATTTTCTCATCCATAGCATCTAAATTAGGAGTGGATAATTTCAAGCCATAAAGAATATCGTATTTATCCGTAGGATCTACGACTCTCATCTTACTTATTGTTCGTATTTGATTTAATACTACAATACTACCGTGCTTTAAAACCAAAAATTTCTTCATTGTTTTTTCCAACAAATCAATTTTAAGAACAAGCTCTTTTATCTTTTTATCCAACTCTTCACCACATGCACCATGTTCTGCAGCCTCTTCTAACAATTTAATTTCTGTTGGTATTGAGGTCCTTAAAGCAGTATATTTGCCTTTTATCATGTAAAAAAGTTCTTCACCAATATAAAGTTCTGTTGGACGTAATTTAGACACATCCTTGGTACTCTTTACCGAGGTTAACGGAGCAATCACAATATTAGGATTCATCCTATTGCTGTCAGCTAACACTACAGCATAATGCAACCCTCCCATTTCAGCTCCAATATTAAAACCAAGATTGACATTTACTATATTTCCACGTTTAAAATTTGGGAAAAAATTAGGACTAAAATCAAGCTCGTTCTCAAGATAATTTTTATAATCTCGCAGCCAATAATACAATAACGCACCCTTTTTATATCCATGCTCATCATTCAATAAAGAGTCAAATGCCGATTGATATTCCGACAATAAATCTTTTATGGCCTTTTCTAATATTTTTTTATTACTAGGATCTTTAAAATCCATTATCCGCACCCTTTCCAGCATATCATCCCATCAACAAAGAATAATCTCATCACTTCCACCTTCATATTAGCACTTTGTATAATGTAAAACAAGTGTTTTGTATTATCTTCGCTGGATTGCATAGTCGCCAATTACCTTGCTGCCGAAAAAAGTGCTACAGCCTCTAGGGTTGGTTAATACACAACCAAGGTTGTGCCTTTAGCTTTAATTACTCTTTTCTATTTTATTGATATACTCTATTGCTTTAACAATTATATGTGTAAACACATCATCAAAGATGCTATCATAAGCTTCTTTTGAATCTTTGTAAACATGCCTATAGATTTTCTCTTTTTTAATTAAAGAATGAAATGACTCTATACAGGCATTATCATATGGACATCCTTTACGGCTGTATGAATGACGTATTTTTTTACCAGCCAGAAATCTTTCAAAGATGTCGCTGGTGTATTGTGTCCCCAAATCACTCTGAAGAACACTCCCTTCAGGATTAGAGACATTTAAGCAAGCGTTCTTCACAGCCTTAATTGCAAGCTCAGCAGACATACTTATGTCATAAGCCCAGCCAATGATTTTTCGGCTGTATAAATCCATCACAGATGCCAGGTATGTCCATCCATCTTTCTGAGTGTGAATGTAGGTGATATCTGTGCACCATTTTTGATTGATTCCAGAGGCTGTAAAGTCCTGATTCAATATATTATCTTTTTCAGTAACTCGTTTGTTACTGGAATAGTGGCGATATTTTTTGATCACAATTGAATGAATGCCAAGCTCAGCCATTCGTCTTTGTACTCTTTTTAGGCTAATATTCCAACCTTGATTGAGCAGTTCGTGATGGATTTTGGGAGCTCCATAGCGTCTCTTAGTGGCAAAGTAAATCGCCAAAATATCTGCATCAAGCTTTTGATTTTCAATAGTTCGAGCAGATTCTACCTTATTAGCAACCTTGTAGTAAGTACTCCTGTTAATTCCGAGTACTTTACACATGAGCTTAATAGGGTATATAGTTTGATGTTTTGTTATAAAGGCAACGATTTCAGTTATTGTTTTCTGGCGAATATGGCTGTAGCTTTTTTAATATTTCATTTTCCATCTCAAGTTCACGCATCTTCTTCTGAAGAGCATTATATTCTTTCAAAGAAATGGTTTTATTTTCATCAACCTTGATGGTTGCTGCGTATAGCTTCTTCCATTTATAGATGGTTTGCTCGACTAAACCATATTCATCTGCGAGCTCTTTAACCGGTTTGCCAGATAGGTACAAATCGATAATCTGTCGTTTGAATTCTTCAGAGTATCGGTTGCCATTGTGGGCCATGTGAAACACATCCTTTCTTAATCAAGATTTTAATGTGTCGCACTTTTTGTGTCCACTAAATCATACTAACATCAATTTTTCTAAATAATGATATAATATAAATGTAAATCAGCAATTGGCTATATTAGTGAGATATATTATTTTTGTTTCGTTCTCGTGAGCATACTAGTCAAATTGGCGGTAAATCTTTCATTTACTTTTAGTATTGACATTGTATTAACGGGAGGGGTCTATATGATCTTAAGTTCTTTAATTGTGGGTTGCAGTGCTTTGTGGGGTGGCTCATTATTGAACAATGAAACAAAGTATCATAACTAATATTTCCATAGACAAGGCACAGGGGTATAAATGCTAATCTAAATGTGAGCCACTGAGGGTGCGGACATTTTCTTGGACTAAACAATTAATCCAAGGCTACGTCTATACTCCATCGGGCTCATGGCTCCGAGTGACATTTTTATTCTACTTGTTGAATACCATCTGATATAGGTATCTAATATTTCTATAAATTCATCAATAGATATATTCGTCCATAAATGATTATAAAACATTTCGTTTTTTAGTCGCCCAAAAAATGCTTCACATGCAGCATTATCAGGAGAGCATCCTTTTTTTGACATCGAACGTTTTAGGCCTGCCTTTTCCATTCGATTAACCCAGCCTGGCCATCTATAATGCGCTCCGCGATCAGAATGAATTATTGGATGAGCACCTTCTGGTAGATTTTTAATAGCAGTATCTAACATGGTATTAACTAATTCAGCATTTGGAGTTGTACCTATAGTCCAAGCTACAGGAAGCCCATCAAAGCAATCTATTATAGGAGATAGGTATACTTTGCCGGATGGTATTTGGAACTCAGTTATGTCTGTAAGCCATTTTTGATTAGGGCTGACTGCTTTAAAATCACGATTTATTAGATTAGGCACAGCATCAGATATCTCTCCCATATATGAAGAATATTTACGAATTCTTACCTTCTTAATAATCAGCTTTTCTTCTTTCATGATACGCCTGATAACCTTTTCGGACAAAGTAATTGATTTACGCTTTAACATAGCGTGAATCCTTCTATAACCGTATGTATCGCCCGATTCAGTAAAAACAGTTACGATTTCTTTTCTGAGATCTTTATATTTGTCAGGTTGATTTATTATATTGTGCTGGTAGAAATAACTGCTTTTTGATATTTCAAAAAGATTTAGTAATTCTTTTAGGCAATATTTTTCTCGCAGGGCATCAATGATTATTGCCTTTTCGTAGTTTGGTAACTTTTGTAGATTGATGCCCTTTGCTTTTTTTATTAATTCAGTAGCTTTTTCTAATGCGTCTTTTTCTAATTGAAGCCTATGAACTTGTTTTTGTAATAAAACGGTTTGTTGTTTTAAATCTGCTATTTCTGATATTAGTTTTGCTTCACTGTCATTTTCATCAATCATTTTAAAGCCCTCTCCATGTGGAATTAATTGTCTTTTCCATTTGTAAAGAGAGGTTCTATTAGCGTCGGCGTAATTTAACCACCTACGGGTCGGTCAGCATAGCCATTTCAGAGTCAGTCTAAAATGACCAATTCAACAGTCAGCTTTGTTGACCAATAACCCAGCTATGGCTGTTAGTTAGCCTTATCTAAACACTATTTATCTTCATTGTTCAGATTGTCAACCTGAACATTTACTACTTTGAGTTTCCGGCCCCGATAACTTTTTCCCTTAAGGTTAAAAACTATGGCATTATCAAATATACGGTCCAGTGAGCAGAGAAGAGCATCTTCCTCCTCAAAGCACTCCTTCCACTGGGATGGCTGCTTATTACTTGTAAATACCGTATTGAACATGCCCTCTTTATTATACCGTCTGTCAATTACATCAAAGAATAGCATTGTATTTTCCTTGTCGAATCTACAATGGCCAATCTCATCTATAATTAGACATTGGTATCTAACAAGGGTATTAACACAGCTGGCTGTTGAACCGGATTTTCTTGCTTTGTTGAATTTATCCCTCAGCTCAGTTGCCTTAATAAAATAGACTTTTATTCTGCGCTGCGCACATTAATAACCGTATGCCTGGGCAAGGTGAGTCTTACCAATACCAGGCGGGCCTACAAATGTAATATTGGAGCCAGAGTACAGTGTTGCCAAACTACTTATACCTTTTATACGCTCCACATCCTGTCCCCTTATACGTGTAAAGTCGAAGTTATCAAAGGTTTTCGGAGCACTTTTAGGCAATCTGCTTTTGTTTAATATATCCTTAACCATGGCTGCATCTTTTTTAGTCGAAAGATACGTGAAAAGATGTGACAAGGCTTCCATTGTTTCTGCTGTATAGTTTCCATCCACGGCAATCTTTGCAAGCTCAGCTCCGCAGAGATCAATCTTGAGGTTTACACAACAGTCATTAATATTTTCAAACATATCAGTCATTCCACATATCCTCCGTATCACCGAAATTGAATTTATCGAATGTTGCAGAGCTTTCATGAGGAAGCTGACGTATAGCGGTTTTTACTTTTGCCGTAGGAAATTCTTCAGGCTGCTCAATATTTTCATACTGTCCAATACAAAATGAATCCTTACGGCTCCATGGTAAGCGTCAAAATATCCTATGCCTAAACAAGCCCAAATAAAAACGCAGCCGGTCGGCTGCGTAATGACTTCATCATTCAGTTGGTAAGGATACATTCCATGGGAGATACTTTTCCAAAACTGAATCGTCCTTTAAGGATTCTTCCTGGGACATGTTTGTAAAGATGTATTCCAGATATTCTTTGGTATCAACTTTGTTGGCTATGCATGTCTCTATTAAACTGTATGCTGCGGCACTGGCCTCGGCACCGGCAGGTGAGCCGGAAAATACCCAGTTTTTTCGACCGATGGTGAATGGACGGATGCTTCTTTCAGCAAGGTTATTGGAAATGCTGCAATCGCCGTCACGCAGATAGTTCATCAATTCATTGCGGTGAGATAAGCAGTAATTTATGGCCTTGGAAAGCTTGGATGACTGTGGAACATGACCCTGTTCTTTTTCAAGGTACTCAAATAAAGCCAGAAGAATAGGCTTGGCCTCTTTTTCCCGCTGTTTTTGCCGTTCCTCAGCTGAAAGCTCCTGACAATCCTGTTCAATTTTAAATAAGCGGCCCATTTCCTTAATGACACGTCCTGGTATGGTCTCCTCTGGATGCTCAATATTTTCTGGCAGGGCCTCAACAAATTTACGCCTTGCGTGGGCCATACAGCAGCAATGGATTACATCATCCACAGGTTTGTATCCTGCATAGGCATCCGTATGAAGATAACCATGGAATCCGTCAAGGAATTTACTGGCACATGCGCCGGCTCTGGAAGGCTGGTATTCAAAGACCCGTATGTGGTGCTTGGCATATTGGCCAGTGGAGTACAGCCACATATAGGATTTGCTCTTGTTCTTGCGTCCCTTCTCCTTAAGCACCTGAACCGGTGTTTCATCCGCATGAAGGATATTTTCCCTAAGAAGCTTTTTTTCATAAGCCCAATAAGTGGCTTGAGATAATCCCTGTATGCGTACTGAATCCAGTTAGCCATGGTCTGCTTGCTGAGATTAAGTCCCATAATCTGCCACAGTTTTTCCTGCCGCTGCAGTGGCAATGCAAACTGGAATTTGTTAAGCATGGTGGCAGTCATTACGGATGGGGTAACCGGCGAATTGGGAACCAGTGGCTTAGGTGTCGGTGCCTTTACAAATTCCACATGTTCGTCATTTTCACATGCTTTGCATTTGTAGACCGTCTGGTATATCTCATCGACAATAATCTTTGCCGGGATAATGCGTACTTCATCGCGGACATGCTCTTTTCCAACAGGAACCAGTTCATCGCTACCGCAAGCTGGGCAATGGCGGTCCTTTTCTGGAATATCCACGACAACAACGTTGCGCTCTGCCTTGGAAAGATCCAGCTTCTTCTGGGTGCACTGCTTCTTGCGCTTATGTGCCTTAACAGTTGTAGCTTCCTCGGATGGCTCTGGAGCAGCTTCCTGCTCAGCTTCGTCAAAAAGGGACAACTGGTCAGGATTTGGCAATACTATCTTGGTGCGTTCAGATTTGGACGAGAAAAGGAGCTTGCGCATAGAGGCAAGTTGTTCCTTCATTAGGTCCATTTCCTGCTTATGACGCAGCTCCATCTCAGCAATTTTTTGTTCATATTCAGCTTTGAGTTTTTCCAATAAACTATTATCTGACACACCAATTTCTCCCCCATTTAGTATACCTTTATTGTACCACAAAACCCTTGTAAATGCAGCATTTACAAGGGTTTTGGACGAAGTATACAGTATTAAATTATGGACTTTGTTTGGGACATTTTTATGGATTTAGGTTGGCAGATTTCCAACCCTTCCATCAGCCAACGAAGCTGCTGTTCAGAAATGCTTATAACTTCATTTGGGGATTTTGGCCAACAAAATTTGCCGTTATCCAGACGTTTATACAGCAGGCTGAAGCCATCACCATCCCAGAAAAGAGCCTTTATGCGGTCTTTGCGCCGTCCGCAGAACATGAACACGTCCTTTGAAAAGGGATCCAGTTTAAAATTTTGCTGAACTATGGCAGCCAGACCATCAATAGATTTTCGCATATCCGTATGGCCGCAAGCAAGGAAAACGTGCTCGGCCGTAATATTCTTGACCAGCTGAATAATCTGGTCTCCGTGTCCCATCTGTCCGGCGGAAGGAAACTGCTATTCCGTTCTTAAGGAAACCAGCATTCCGGTGCTGGAAACCATTTTCAGATATTCCTAAAATTAAACCATGCACCCAATGGTGTAAATTTAATTTTGGGAGGTCACAAACATGACCAAATACCGCGAAATCCTTAGACTGTCCAGTCTAGGATTAAGCCAGCAAAACATCGCAACTAGTTGTGGTGTTTCTAAGAAAACTGTGAATCGTGTGCTAAAACGCGCCAATGAACTGAATATTCATTGGTCTCTAGGCCCTAACGACACAGATGCAGTATTAGCTTCCAGACTTTTTCCTCCATCGCATCGGGAAGTTCCTGCCAGGCCAATGCCAAATTTTGAGCTTATTCGTAAGGAATTAATGCACAACGGCGTAAGCAAGAAACTTCTTTGGATGGAATATGTGGAAGACTGCAAAAAGTGCAGTCAAAAGCCGTTAATGTACTCACAGTTCTGTTACCACATTCAGCAGGATGAACAAAAGCGCAGGGCTTCTATGCATATAAAACGTAATTCTGCGGAACAGATAGAAGTAGACTGGGCAGGAGACACAGCGACTTTTATCAATCCAGAAACTGGTAAACCAGTTAAAGCATATGTCTTTGTTGGAGTCCTTTCCTACAGTAAATATGCTTATGCAGAGGCATTTCTGGATATGAAACAAAAATCGTGGATTAATGCCCATGTTCACATGTATGAATTCTTTGGCGGTGTAAGCAAAATACTCATACCGGATAATTGTAAAACTGCAGTGGTGCGCTCTGGTAACTGGAATGAGCAATGTATTAATCGTTCTTATCAAGAAATGGCAGAGCACTACGGCACAGCAATAATACCTGCCAGGGTGATGGCACCAAAGGATAAACCAAATGCAGAAGGTGCTGTTGGCAATATATCCACATGGATTATCGCTGCACTACGTAAGGAGCAGTTTTTCTCCCTACATGAGCTAAATAAAGCTATCAGACAGAGATTAATACTTTTTAATCAGCGACCTTTCCAAAAAAGAGAAGGCAGCAGGGAAAGTATTTTTCTTGGGGAAGAAAAACCATATCTGGCACCATTACCTGCTACCCGTTTTGAACTGTGCGAATGGAAGCTCGCAACCGTCCAATTCAATTATCACATATCAATTGAAGGAATGCTATACTCTGTTCCTTATGAATACATTAAGAAAAAAGTGAGCGCCAGGGTAACAGACAGATTAATAGAGATATTCAGTAATCATGAGAGAATTGCCTCTCATATGAGGCTTTATGGCCCTGCAGGACAATACAGCACCGTCGCGGAACACATGCCCAAAAATCATCAGGAATATTTACAATGGAATGGTGAGTGCTTCCGCAGTTGGGCTTCAAGAATAGGTGTTAATACGCATATTGTAGTAAGTAAAATACTTTCTTCTAATAAGATAGAACAGCAAGGCTATCGCAGCTGTATGGGGCTTTTGCAGCTGGCAAATAAGCACTCAGCCGAATTACTGGAAGCTGCTTGCCAAAAAGCACTTACTTTTTCATCATCTCCGAGCTATAAAAATATAAAGAATATACTTGTCACCCGGAAAAATGAATTATTGCCTAATGAAAAGGCAGTAAAAGCATGTATACCACACGGCATTACACGTGGTGCAGACTATTATCGGAGGTGAGACGCATGAGTAACCAAAGCACTAAAGATAAGCTAATTGAAATGCGTCTTTCAGCCATGGCAGATGCATTTTGGAATCAGTTACAGGATCCTCGTTGCAAAGATATGGATTTTGCTGACCAATTCGCTATCTTAGTAGATATTGAATACAACACCAGAAAGAGCAACAGGCTTAGGCCTTATAAAAGGAGCTTCATTTGACCAGCCGACCGCCAGTATCATGGATATTAATTACACATCCGGGCGAAAGCTTAATAAGGAATTAATAAATGCTATATCATATTTTAATAACATCAATAATACTATTGTCTTTTACCCATTCTATTGCTTGCTCATAGTCCTCATTAGTATCAAATTCTATCCATCCATTATTGAAATGCAATGCCCTTACTTCCTGCCCAGATTGAATAATTGCATTAAGAAGATCGGTCATGTACGCCTTGCGTACAGTCTTACCTGACTGCTGCCAAGGCTTATTTTCATATTCCGTGTACGCGTCTTCCATCAACTTTTGAATAACGCTCAGACCATTTGTGGAAAATTTTAGCAATCCAATATATCTAGCACTAATTTTCTCAAATGGCGGATTTTCAAGACCGAGCTCGGTAATATTTCCATTTCCATCAATGACAAGACTTTCAGTATCAAAATCGGTTCTTCCATATCTTTTTAGCCAATATTCTTTCCAATTATCATCTACAGCACAACAAAAATCTCCACTTGATGTCATCATGCTCCTAAGCATGTCTGATTCAAAAAGAATATCAGAATAACTTACAATCACATCATCGTCAAATTCAGATTTTGCCGTCATCAAAGATTCAACCATATTAGTATTTGCATAATCATTATTTGTATAGTATTTGATACCAGCATAGTTTATCTTATCTGACGCAAATCCACGAACAATGACAATATCCGTTATTCCACACTTATGGTAAGTTTCTATTTGTCTTTCAATTATCGTCTTTCCCATAAATGAAAGCATCCCTTTGGGAATATTTTTGGTGTATCTTTTTAACCGCGTACCAGAACCAGCTGCCAATATAATAGCTTTCATATATTTTTTTCTCCTTCTACAATTTTTTTTAACAACTCTAAGTCACAATTACGAATATGAGTATATCTTTCTGGATGCCACATCGTTCCGACTATAGGTAATTTTTTATGTTTTATCTTTTCAATCACACCATCTTTTGACTTCATCAACACAGTCAACTCTGTCGTCATTAGTTCAATGCAAGCCTCATTGTGATAACTATTTACTTGGGATGACACCTCTTCGCCACTAATATCGTGCATTACAGCTACATGTCCAGAAACTCGTACAAGCTCGTTGCCAAAGTAATCAAAAATTGATTGCATACCACGGCAAAAACCGTACAAAGGAATTTCTCTCTTAACAGCAATGTCTATTAAAAGATTATCTGTTGCATCTCTTTCTGGAGCATTTCCACCATATTTTACCAAGCTATTACCACCTGTTAAAACTATGCCATCTGGTTTTATCTCTTCCACAAATTCCTTAACAATATCCGGTATATTGGGTACAGGTACTGGAATATAACCACATTCTCTTATATATTTTGCTATACGCTGGTCTGCACAATCTCTCCTCTCACCATATGATTCTATGATTTCTACTCTCTGTGTATAGATAATCTTTTTCATGCAGTAACTCCCATTATTCTTCTCTTATCAACTTCTCTTTTTTACAGTCAATGGTCAGTTTTTTCGCAGCAACAACATATTCGTAAATAGACTCACCACAACCGATTGCCGCTGGAACTTTAAATTCTGCACATCTTATCGCCATATGTGATGCCGCCCCACCATACTTTGTAACCAGCCCAACAATTCCTTTGGAAAAAATCCAGTCATACCCAGGATCTGCTTTCTCTATTACCACTATCTTTCCATCGACATATTTTTCATTTTCATCATCAAGGACAACTACTTCACCGGTAATACAATTTTCTGTTATATAATTTGGTCTCGACTTAATATGTTCAATATACGTGAAATCTTTTTCAGAACATATAACCGCCGGCAATATTAACTCAGAATTGCTTTTATACAATCCGCGTCTTTTATCAATTATAAGCGACCAAAACTCATGTAATCGCTCAACATCAGAATAATATTCTGCTGCATAAACCTCCGGCAACTCAAGATATGACAGATCAGATAAGGGAATATCTGCTATATTCCCCATACTCTTAATAAGTTCTATAGCAAAACTTAGACTTTTCGTAAAAATATATTTAAAATATTCCCGCTGTTCTGTAGCAATCTTAATGAAGCTTACGACCTCCTCTCCTGAAACACCAGTAAAACCTACTCTCTCCATTGCTTTGTCTATTGCAAGGCAAAACACGCCATCGAGTTCTTGTGGTGCCCGTTCTGATCGTTCATATGATTGCCACCTATCAGAAAACAGCTTATTCATTTGATCATATCGAGAGCTTCTTATATTGTATGTTCCAGCACGAAGATGACCATACTTCAAACGAAAATCGTCAATATTCATATGCCCACTGATTACTTCATGATAATCTTCATCATAATCCACAGCAATTGTCCTAATACCTGACATGAAATCATTGTATTGTTGACAATTTATATATCCTTCTACTACAAGGGACTTGCATATTGACTTTGCAATAAATGCACACCTAGCATGGCGTGCAAATTGAGGTGTCCCATATTTATTAATTGCTTCAAGCAAGGTTGAAACAGATTTTGCAACTAATCTAAAATCCCTGCTACCTTTTACAATATTTTGAATATCCAGTCTTATTCCTTCTAGACATTTTAAATCTACTAAATCGGCAGTTAAGGTATCATGATAAGTGCTGATAACTTTTAAAGTTAATATTTTTAGAGCGTTTTCAATCGTAAAAACTTCTTCAGGAGAAAAGCCATCCATCATCAATTGGGCCAACCTGCTGTTCAAAGAAAAATCAAAGCAGTTATGCGAAATCTCAAATTCAATCTTGTCATGTGCTGACAAATCTCTTTTGAGAACCTCAACGTAATATCTAGTAAGTTTAGTTGCCAATTCATCAGGAAGTGCCCCTGGAATTAATGCTTCAAATGACCTTTCCACGCTGATATATGGTTTATTGCCAAATTTATACATCAATTCTTTAGGAACAGCTCTATACCCCATAGAAACCAATCCAACATTCCATGATAATTTTGTTATTATTTCCCTATACAACGAAAAATCTAAATTCTTCGGATTATCACCAATAATCTCGGCAGGATTCCAAAAAGCCATATCTGAAAAACAGGTCAATCCTGTATTTTCTCGTTTTCTGTACTTTAATATAGCTTCGTTTTTTAGCACTTCTATACTATGGTCATTTTTTTGTCTATAGAATTTATAAGCAGCTGCCAATGGACGCACTTGAAAAATAACAACATCATCTGTTGTTATTGCAAACTCTATATCCAAAAATACACCTGGAAGAATATTCTCTATCTCCCACACAGCCTCCATGAGTTTTTTCCATCTTTCAGGAACATTTTCTCTCAATACAGTATACGAAATCCAAGCCGTCGCGCCACCTATTCCAGATGTCACTGTATCAGTGCTACCGCTATTATCATAATTTATTACATAGTACGGACGATTTTTCTGTATATCTCGAGTAAATATAACACCTGAAGCAACTACATTTTCAGTTTGTCGTTGTATTAAAACTTGCTCATCGTTTTCAATATCATCACCATAGGAAGATATTACCTCTGATATAGCATTTCTAAGTCCCTTTTTATCAGAAACAATGACATTTAATACTGATGTGAAGTGTCCAGCATTTGATTCCTCAAAAGCATCTTCACGTTTTGATGAACTCCGAACGACAATTTTTCCAGATACAAAAACTTTACATATTTCATCAAAAATTTTCTCCTCATTAGCAATAAACTCCCCAACCGTGCATACAAACATATCTTCAATGTGGGATTTAGTAAGTTTCTCTTTGAGTGATTGCAGCGTGTTTGCTTTCGTGGAAATCAAATTATTACTTTTGAACTTTACTTCTGTATCTTTCTTGTTTAATGTAGCCAAAATCATTTCAGGAGACAATTTATCATAATAATCAATTTTGACCACCTTACCACCTATAGATTCCACATATTTACGCGCTGCTATAACACCCCATTCATTCCCCGTAAACAAAGTAATAATAGCATCTGGATATTTTCTATGTAATTTGCGTAAATTATCTATTGGATCAAACGTTTCCTGTGGCCATACTTCATTTATATATTTTATACTCTCCAACACAGCCCTACGTTCATTTTCACTAGATACATGTGTACCAAACCAAGCATCAGAAGCTTCGTCACTAACTAGGCCAAAAATACTTAAATCAGAACCAACTGATGCTTTCTGCAAAGCACTAATATGCCCAAAGTGCATAAGGTCAACCATTCCGTAACTATATGATATATTCATTTTCACCATTTATCCCCCAAATATACTTTCATATGTACCAATATTTAATACTACGTGCTCATAAGTACGTGTTTATCAACTGGTGGTAGTCCCATGTAACCTCCATAAATTGTAATGAAAAAAGCCACAATTAGTAATGAGGTTATACGTTCTTTTGGTAATAGGAATACGATGTCTCACTCTTGAATTTAGTATTAATGCATTCATAATTTACAACTACCATATGTTTTTTCAGATAAATATTATCTTTAAAAAAAACTTTTTCATATACTCACGATATGGAATATCTGGTGCAAATTCCAATATTCCCCCGTGCCAAATACCGCGTTTCTCGACTGGTGGAAATACCATATAGTCCCCATACATATTTTTCAACATCGAATCATAATTAGCAGGAATAGGTATTTCCAGCATTTCAAAAGGGACCCATTTTATTGCCAGCAAATCGGCTTTATTACACCAGTATTTGCAAATGAAATCATAAGTATGGGTCATAAGTGCCAACCTATCCGTATCATGTGTGTATTTAGAAAGATTCCTATCAAATTTTTCTATTAGTTCTTCATATGACCATAGTACTCTTGCCATTTTCTTCAATAACCAATGAGCAATTATTTTTCGACCTTTACTGTGATAAGGTTCCCAATAATAATGAGATGCAAATCTCTGCAACCATTTTCTTTTTTTCAACTGCCTATGAAGCTTCTTTTCATCTTCTATATAACCATCCAACACAAATATATCAATATAAATGCCATTGTTATATTCTGGCGACTCGTTTCCGATAATTAAGCCTGTGCTCTCACTGTTGCGCAATCTTGCATAGCCAAAGAAAAATTCTCTATCTGAAAGTGCTGTTTGTAGAAAATATGGCTCCTGAAATTCATCAGCCACGTGCAATAGTTTTTTATAATTTTCCCTGTCCATACATATATCCATATCATCATCCCAAGGAATAAAACCTTTGTGGCGAATGGCCCCCAAAAGCGTTCCCGCAAAAGCAAAGAACTTAATATTATGCCTTTTGCACACTTGCAAAAGTTCATGCAACAAATCCAGCTCTACCGCCCATACTTTTTTCAGCTTAGTAGACACTAGATACTCATCGCGAATTTCCTCCTTGTAGAATTCCTTAGGAATCATTAGCTTTAATTTTGGCAAAACACTACCTCCCAAGCAATTTTTTTATAATTTCCTTTATAATCCTCCAACCTACATGTACAAAATTGCAGAACAACCGCAAATAACTTAATTGCTTAATGCGAAAATCAACCACTTCCACTTGGTCTGTAACATTATAGGTGTGCATGCCTATGCAATTTTCTACATATGTATGCTCCTTATAACTAATTTCACCTACCATCACCTCTTGGTATGGTTCCATATTAAGCACTTCCAAAAAAATAAGCCTTTTACCGTAATCCTCAAAACCATCTTGTGCTACTCTATAGGTTTTTCCATTCTTCATAAAAAACTTACCACCTGGACGACAAATCATCGGATCATCGGTGATAAATTCTTCTGTTTTCTTATCAATTATGCCATCTTTCTTAAACCTATACCGAAAAAGATTGCCCCTCATGGGGCCTGTGACTTCATGAGTAAAACAATATTCTGGCCTTCCGTCTTCATGAAAGAAGAAAGTGGAGTCCGCATATTTTTTTCCTTCCAATAGTACTGACTTTTTCTCCCATTTGTCTGGGAACCTTACACAATCATAACGATGAATATCATTGATGGAACAAGATTCCGGACAGATGTGAATCCCACTTTTATCCTGCCATATAAATGGATAGGATAAGTGATAGGACTCCTCAATTGCATTTTTCCACTTGATACTTAGTCCATCTTCTAATACACAATACTTGATTTTTCCGCGCCCGCTAAAGGCATTATATGCTTCAGCAAAAATAAAAATTTTGCTATCAAACTCTATAACAAATGGGTCAGCACACCATTCTCCACATGGATTAGGTATAATTACAAACTCATCCTCACCATTATATCGGTAACCGACTTTATAACTGATAATTGCTCCATGATAAGCATTTTTTAATATATTAATCAATTTCACTTCAGCCGCTCCTCATTCCATTTCCGTAAACTTCACGAATATGAATAAACTTCATAAAAGAATTTTTCTCTCAGGATGCCCCCAAAATTGTATATACCACAAATTAAACCTTTGTCGTACAAAACTACCCCTCAGAAATTTCCCGTATTCGGTCCGCACAAATTTCTATTTCTTCACCAGTTACTTTTATCAATCCTTCAACAATTGAACGAACAAAATTTTCATTGCTATAACGATTCTCCACCAATTTAACCAGTCGGTCTGATTCTTTCATACACCAATCAACGTCTTTGTTTGCATACTCTCGTACAACACTCTCTATTGTAGAAAGTTCACAATCCGGCAACAAAATCGCTACATCTTCACCAAAACCACAAACGCGACTAAGAATAGGGATAAGGCCCGCAGACATAGCCGTTAGAGCTGACCCCATCTGCCCTTCCGAACAGGAAGGAACTATCACATACTGACAGCTTTCCAATATTTCTTTGAACTCATCCCCCATAATATTCACAAAGCCAATGGCGTGAATATTAGGAGTCTCGTACAACTCCTTGTAATATGTCTTGCAAAACAACTTTTCCGATTTGAAGGACGAACAAATGAACAACTCACAAGGAAATCCAGGTTGAGCAAATACTTCTAGTAATAAATCCAACCCTTTGTGAATCTGATCACCACTGGCAAAGTACAAAAATTTATTGGCAGACCGTTTATTATTATTAATAGCATAAGGAAATTTATAACCAGAGTTTGCAATAAAATTTACTGGCGGCATATTAAATGACGCGGTATAAGTAGCCCAATTATATTCATTACCAAACATAAAAACACCATCAAAGTCAGTAATATAATCAGGGATTGGTCGAAACTCTCTGTGATCCATAAATCTCACACCACGACGCTTAAATACAGCCTCCCTACGTGCTTTACTTTGTTCCTCTGCCCATGCAGGGTAAGAACCAGTCACATAAAAAATCCTTTTGCACCCCTGATTCATAAACCCATTATACACCTTGGAACCATACCATCCTGGAGCCATATCAATCACTAAGTCGTAATTATGTTTAAGGGTTGGTGTACTCCTATTATAATCAATGACATCCACATTATAGCCAAACTCACCCAAAACCTTTGTTATAGCCACTGCTTGCCATTGATTTTGATGTCTATAATGTACTTTCTGAGAAAAGAAAGGCTTTGTTATATAACAAAGCAATGCATCTTTTCCATAACTGGTTTTATTTACATTTCGGCAAATATCATAACCCCGTAAGTGGTCAAAAAAATTGTGTATGTCTTGCATAGAAACTCCCATACATTCTAAACACTTATTAACATAAAATTTTATTACCTGCGCTATTTCAATCATCCTCTTACCCTCTAGTATATTTATTCCAATTAACCAAAGTACCATTTTTAATTTAACTAGTCAAATGTTTTCTAGAAACATATCACAATACTTCATCACTAGGCCTAAGTTAGATATTTTTACATAGAATATTATTATCAGTAATTACATCACAACCTTAATTATTTCCGCTCCAAGAAAAAGGAACTACCCACACCACCATAAGCATTGTATAATGTAGAGTTCTTTTTCAAGTATGTTTCCTCCCAAAACAATACTTGCCACATCTTCAACAAAATCAGTGGTGTGGGCAAACAAAACTATATTACAGTAAAAAAAGATTTATCCATTACCTAATCTTTACACTTACAATTGCACAAACATCTTATAAATACGGTGTGGTAGTTTTGGGAAAAATAATGTTGCCACTTCAAAGCCCTTTCCACTTGCTTCGGTACAACATGGCTCACCAATGTAAGCCAATTCGACTGAGCCCATCGTCAAATAATCGTATTCTCATCAATAAGCGATTTTTTCTACAGTCATTTTCCACAATACAACTTATGTACACACTATTAGTCATATCTAACCATTATTTACCCTTGAGGACATTACACTTTTATATAATCTTTTCTACTGTAGTTTTCTTATCAAAATATCCAATGTAGGCCATATTATTTCTACTAAGTCCCATCTCCCCAAACTCATACTTGGCAAGATTGAAAAAGTCCCAGTATTTCAAGACGATTTGACGCACCAATTTCAAGTCCTCCGGTCACCATAATACAATAATATGCTAACTTCTGAAAAGCATTAGTTTTCCTTCGTCCCATCAAGGCCAACACTTTCAATAATTATCAAAAAATGACTCGTAAATTGTGATTACCAGTAACTTACCCACTTCATTTTCTCCTCTAATTAATCATTATTTTTTAAATAATCTTTTAAACAAATAGTTTTAAATGTAGTCCATTTAAGACGATCGATGCAATCATACCAAATATCTTCCTGTTCCTCTATAGCATGTAACTTCTTTAAGAAGCTCTCATTTATTTGTTCTTTAGGTATAACAACCACACCAGAGTCATCGCATACAGCAATTGCACCTTGATAAAAATCACGACGTTTTTTTATTTCTTGTTCAAACTTGCTTGCATTAACTGGGGTGTTAAAGCAACCAACAGGAGAAACACCAGTACACCAAATTGGATAATTCTCTTTAATAAGATAATGTGCATCTCGCATTTTACCAGTACATACAATGGCCTTATTCCCTAAATATAAGAGAATATATTTTGATACAATATCCCCTATAACTGCCCTTCCATGCACATCCATGGCATCAATCAATACTACTTTATCTTCGCAAGGATCCTGTGCCAGTAACTCATGTACTGACCAATTAGAATCCTCGATAGCATACAGATACTGTATTTCGCCCACTGCAAAGTGTTTTGCATTGATAGGAAGAACATTTTCCAATACTCCTGATTTACCAAGACAATCAGCTACTTCTGTGGTGGATACACGATTTTTCCTTATGTAGTCAATAATTTGTTCCTTAATTTCCATCATACTACTCCTTATAAATTACTTTTAATATTTTTTCTACCTTGTTCATAACTTCATGCAATTCCTCTGCTGACTTTGCCCACGCAATGTAAAAGCCATGACGGTTAGTATCATTAAGTACCGGCTGCACCTTGTCCCCTACTCCGTAATGAAGCTCAAAATGTAATATGCTTTCCATCGCCAGAATATCATCAATGCCTTCTATGCGTCCTATTATTCTTTCTTCTAACTCTAGGAATTTTAACACAGAATAATTGTGTTCTTGTTTTTTTATTATTACCTCCTCATCTAATAATTCTCTTAAATATATTTCCTCTACATCCCAACCAGAAATTGCTGGCACTACATGCGAGGCAATCATTGAACCACCACCTCTTGCAGCAAACTCAACGAGAATAAATCCTTTCTTGGATTTAATATATTCAGAATGTGTGATACCAAAAGGTAGTCCTGTCAATTCTATCAAATGATTATGAGAAGAAATCAACTCGTCATACTCTGGACTCCAGGAATAATATAGCTCTTTACTAACACAGTTCAAATTTTCGTAATGTGTTTTTTGGGAAATGCCAAGAGTATAATGTTTGCCTTCAATAACTATTCCCTCGACAGTATACTCTTCATTCCCCAGATAATCTTCCACTATAACGCCGTTAATTCCACGGTTATACTGCTCACTATTTTCCAACCGAGGAAGCATATCCTCATTTTCTATGATTTTAACGCCTCTGCTTCCTTGTGAGTTCAATGGTTTTATTACAAAAGGATAACCATTATTTTCTGCAAATTCTTTTATGTCCTCATCAGAATAACACATTCTGTACTCTGGATATAAATACCCATTATTTTTTAAAAAATCACGCATCCGAGATTTATTCGTAAATAATTCTACAATCTCTAAAGGCGTTCCTTTTAACCCAAGTATTTCAGAAACGCGAGCTGCTGTCATCATTCCAAGGTCGCTTTGAACAGAAAAGACTGCACATGCATTTTCCTTTTTAGCAATATCCACAATGGAATCCACGTCTGAAGTACTTACATTATAAAACTTATCCGCTAATACACTGCCAGCACATTTATCATCTAAGTCAACTACTATTACATAGTATCCCCATGACTTTAATATTTCTACAGCATGACATTGACTTGCAGCTCCTCCAATTTCAATTATACATTTAGTATCCAAACTTTTTACCTCACACTTTCAAATGAAACAACATCTATACTACAAATAAAAAATTTCTTCTACAATTTTTTTGGCTCCGCATCCATCAATTTTCATTATTTGAGACATAGACTCTCTAAGTGCCCTATTCTCGTACTTTAGCAATAATTCAGATATTTTATTTTCTGCTTTTTCAACCCTAAAATCTCCAGCATAAAGCATAATACCATCCCTATCCATTTGTCTAGCACCCAATAACTGATTATCTGCAATGGTATATATGATGGTTGGCGTACCACAAGCACACAGTTCATATATTGTAGTACCAGCCGCTGAAATCGCAACATCTGCCTTTTTCATATAATATTCAATATTACTTACATTGCTTAAAATCTCTATATTCTCATAATCTTTGTACTCTTCTTGCAGTTTCCCATAAAATTTAGAATACTTCCCGCAAATTGCCGTAATTATTTTGCTTGAAGGTTCCTTAAGAACTGAAAGAATCCTAGGCACCACACCCAGCTCATCCGTACCACCTGATAGTATTAAAATATTTTGAATTTCTTTACTAGTTTCTTCTAATGGAAGATTGACAAAGCATTCCCGTAGAGGTGCATAAGATATTCCCAGTACAAAAGACGGAATTTGAGAAATTTGTTTGTTCTTAAAAGCTGTTTCATAGCGAGAATCCAAGTGCAAATTCTGATAATAATTTGCATAGCAGATAATTCGCTGAACATCATAACACACTTTTCCCATATCATCCAAATATGTAACTTCAGTAATTTGGGATAAATTTCTTAAATATACTTCCGTAACCTGATATGTATCCACCAACAAATGTTTTATTCCATATTTTTGAATATACTCTCTTAGCTGTGGTAATTCATTATCCAATTTGTTCCAATCACTGTTTAAAACTAGACATTGAAATCCATTCTTTTTTATAATTTCCTTGGCATTTTCATCTGCAGTAATAAAAATACTATCTAGCCCTTTTTTTCTGGCCGCTGCTGCAATAGATAAGCACCGCATAACATGCCCCGTTGCGATACTTTCGTTCATATCTACCCTAAAATATAATTTATTCATAATTGTCCCCGTGCTCTTACATAAAATGTTATGTCGCACATTATTCAAATAGTTCCCATTTTAAAGCAGTACCCCTTTCAATGTCCCGTGTTGCCCTTTTACCTAGCACCTGTTTATAATACTTTGGTTTTAACCCATAAGAAGGGCGTATCGACCTGATATTACTTTCAGTCAAAAGATCTCCTTCTTTAATATCCTCCACCACATAAAGTGACCTTCTGCCAGTCATTCCCATTCTTTCTTTTTCAGTAAGGTAAAAATCACCATGTCCCATTATGGTTTCTGTTTCCCGTATCTTCCTGACCATTGTAGCAAAATCCTTGATTTCCATGGAAAAATCACTATCAGGATTCTTGATAGATTTATCAAGGCATACATGTTTTTCAATAACCTGAGCCCCAAGAGCAGTCGCAATAACAGCAGCCTCATAACCTTCAGAATGATCTGAAAGACCGATTGGTACCTCATATAGTTCCTTCATCCTAGGAATCAAATTCAAATTCATATCCTCTAACACCGCAGGATATTCACTACAGCACTTAAGGAGAATAATTTCCTCATTTCCTTTTCTTTTGCAGGTCTCTACAGCCTCACCAATCTCTTCTTTACTTCCCATCCCACAGGAAATGATCATTGGCTTCTTCTTTTCTGCAATATATTCGATTAATGGTATGTCCACCAATTCGTAGGAAGCAACTTTATAGAATTCAATTCCTATACTTTCGAGAAAATCAACTGCTGTAAAATCAAAGGGGGTTGAAAGAAAATCTATCCCCTCAGCATCACAAACTTCTTTCAATCTCCCCTGCCATTCCCAAGGTGTATAAGCATCATTGTATAAATCATAAAAAGTGTAACCATCCCACAAACCACCATGAATTTTAAAATCGGGTTTATCACACTTTATCGTCAAGGTATCCGCTGTATATGTTTGAATCTTTACACAATCAGCCCCTGCATCTTTCGCTCGCTTGATAATTTCAATAGCATTTTCGATTTTTCCAGCATGGTTTGCACTCATCTCAGCAATTATATACACACCATTTTTCAAAATATCTTTATTATTCATTCTACCAAACCACGCCCTTCCAAAATATTAGTTTTTTGGTCTTATGTCAATAAAGTGGACACCGAAAGTGCGACTTTACGCCGCACATTCTGCATGAACTGCAGCTGGTGTCTTGTAGCCTAAGCTACTATGAGTCCGTTGGCGATTGTACCAAGACTCAATATATTCAAAGATGCTATCATAAGCTTCTTTTGAATCTTTGTAAACATGCCTGTAGATTTCCTCTTTTTTAATTAAAGAATGAAATGACTCTATACAGGCATTATCATATGGACATCCTTTACTACTGTATGAATGACGTATTTTTTTACCAGCCAGAAATCTTTCAAAGATGTCGCTGGTGTATTGTGTCCCCAAATCACTCTGAAGAACAATCCCTTCAGGATTAGAGACATTTAAGCAAGCATTTTTCACAGCCTTAATTGCAAGTTCAACAGACATATTTATGTCATAAGCCCAACCAATGATTTTTCGGCTGTATAAATCCATCACAGATGCCAGGTATGTCCATCCATCTTTCTGAGTGTGAATGTAGGTGATATCTGTGCACCATTTTTGATTGATTCCAGAGGCTGTAAAGTCCTGATTCAATATATTATCTTTTTCAGTAACTCGTTTGTTACTGGAATAGTGGCGATATTTTTTGATCACAATTGAATGAATGCCAAGCTCAGCCATTCGTCTTTGTACTCTTTTTAGGCTAATATTCCAACCTTTATTGAGCAGTTCGTGATGGATTTTGGGAGCTCCATAGCGTCTCTTAGTGGCAAAGTAAATCGCCAAAATATCTGCATCAAGTTTGATTTTCAATAGTTCGAGCAGAATCTACCTTATTAGCAACCTTGTAGTAAGTACCCCTGTTAATTCCGAGTACTTTACACATGAGCTTAATAGGGTATATAGTTTGATATTTTGTTATAAAGGCAACGATTTCAGTTATTGTTTTCTGGCGAATATGGCTGTAGCTTTTTTTAAGATTTCATTTTCCATCTCAAGTTCACGCATCTTCTTCTGAAGATCATTATATTCTTTCAAAGAAATAGTTTTATTTTCATCAACCTTAATGGTTGCTGCATATAGCTTCTTCCATTTATAGATGGTTTGCTCGACTAAGCCATATTCATCTGCGAGCTCTTTAACCGGTTTGCCAGATAGGTACAAATCGATAATCTGTCGTTTGAATTCTTTAGAGTATCGGTTGCCATTGTGGGCCATGTGAAACACATCCTTTCTTAATCAAGATTTTAATGTGTCGCACTTTTTGTGTCCACTAAATCATACTAACATCATTTACTAAATCTATTCCAAATATACCTTACGGTAAGTATTAACGCACAAATCGTCAATTACTATTTTGCCAAAATCTTTATTTGAAGTAAGTTCTTTAAGACGTTGATAAGCCTTTTCATTTGTAAAATCAGGATAATCAGACCCTAACATAGTTCTACTATGCATAAAACGAATCATCCATTGAATGTCCATATCTATTGAAGAACCTGCCATATAATTGATTGTCAAAGATAAATCATAAAAAATATTGGAGTATACCTTTGTACGCATCACATGATTTAATAACATCGCACCACCAGAGTGAGCAAGTATTATCTTACTATCCGGTAGTTTTTCGGCCAATCCACAGGCAA
Organism: Anaerovibrio sp. JC8; assembly: GCF_002100115.1. Classification (GTDB taxonomy): domain Bacteria; phylum Bacillota; class Negativicutes; order Selenomonadales; family Selenomonadaceae; genus Anaerovibrio. Next base: position 279,357 of record NZ_ANBM01000001.1, read on the forward strand.
GTGTTATATTTAGTTCTTCTTCTACATCATTTCCGTACACGAAATCATCCACAACCACTACCCGCGGATTATATCGTTTAACCTCTTCAAAGTACCACTCTAACTGTGAGAAATTTATCCGAAATAAGCGTGAATGAATTTTGATCCCACACTTCAACTTATAATTCTTTGCGAATTCATTCGCTTCTTTGATAAAAAAATCATTTTTATTTAATCCAAATACAATAAACAGGTTATCAAATATTTCTGGATCAATTTCATATGATTTCCTAAAAAAATTGTACTCATCACTTGTGTTTAGAATTAATGTCCCAAACGAAATACTATTACCAAGATACTTTTTTAAATCCTCTAACGGATTAGCAGCCTTTGCATTAAAATGCAAATGGGAATCACACAAAAAAGGGTATATGTTATGTGAATTAGTATTATTCATTATTTTTCCCCTAATTCCTCCTACAAATCGTAGTAGCTTCTATATTTTGATTCCGCAATTTTCCAATCAGATAAAGTATCAATATCCTGAACTAATTCTTCTCGCATAATATATGGAACTGTACTATCAGAAAATATTTTCTTATTATTTATAAAATACGATGTTTTACAAATATAAAACATTCCACAGTCATGATATATCGGCTCTAAATCTTGACTACGAGAATTCATATGCTGTGGATATTGATATTCCAGCTTACCATCTCTTACAATGACCGCTCGTTGCGGCGGAAAACTATACTTTACCACGGGCATTAAGGAATCTGCATCAGATGACATTAACGTTTTAAATGCTTCAATTAAAATCATATCCGTCAAAAATGGGGCAGTAGGATAGATACAACAGATTATATCAAACTCACTACCTTCTTCTTGATATTTTGAAACTACTTCACTTAAAACATCCACTGTTGTAGCATAATCATCACTATTCTTTTCACTACGCATAAAAGGTACTTTCGCCCCATATTGTCGTGCAACTTCAGCAATTTCCTCACTATCAGTAGAGACCATCACCTCATCAAACAATTCCGATTTCAACGCTGCCTCAATAGAATAAGCAATAATTGGCTTACCGCAAAAATTTTTAATATTTTTCTTTGGGATCCTCTTACTGCCACCTCGGGCAGTAATGATAGCTACCGCACTCATCGTTTATTCACCACTTAGCTCCTGTAATAATGTATTACTTTCTTCACGGCTTTAATTACCATGCTCTGCTCATCATCTGTCAATGAGTAATACAATGGAATAGATATGATTCGTTCATACAGCTTCTCAGCGTTTGGACATTCACCCATTTTGTAACCCAGTTTTTGATAATATGGGAATGAATATACTGGGATGTAGTGAACATTTACACCAACGCCCTCAGCCTGCAAAGCCTCAAAGACCTCTCGGCGGGTACATTTTAATAAATCCAAGTTTAGCTGGATTATATAGAGATGGCGAATCGTATCGGACTCAGTAATTTCACTCTGCACAACTATTTCCGGCATTTCAGAAAAAACTTCATCATAACGCTTTACCAATTCCTTGCGACGTTTACCAAACATTTCCAGCTTATCGAGCTGAGAACTAAGCAAAGCCGCCTGTATATCAGTCATGCGATAGTTATAACCAAGCTCCACCTGCTGATAATACCAGCCGCCTTCACTAGTCTTATCCATAAGTTCCTGACTACGTGTAATGCCATGAGTTCTAAAAAGAATCAGACGTTTGTACAGTTCCTCACTATTAGTAGTAATGGCACCGCCTTCACCAGCAGTACAGGTCTTCACTGGGTGAAAACTGAACTCCGTCATATCAGCCAAGCCGCCTACTGGCTTGCCATTATATTTAGTACCCAGAGAGTGGGCAGCATCCTCAATAAAAATCAGATTATGCTTATCGCAGATAGCACGAATTTTATCTACTTCTACAGCTTGTCCTGTAAAATCCACCGCCACAACAGCTTTGGTCTTATTGGTAATCTTTGCTTTGATACTTGCTGGATCTATGTTGTAGGTTTCGGGATTTATATCAGCAAAAACTGGCTTAGCACCACAATAAAGGGCACAATTAGCCGAAGCCGCAAAGGTAATTGGGGTAGTGATAATTTCATCCCCAGGCCCAATGCCAGCCGCAAAAATCATGGCATGGAGTGCAGCTGTACCATTGGCAATAAGAACAGCATACCTTGCCCCTGTTATTTCACAAAGCTTTCGCTCAGCTTCTTCAATCTTCTGGCCACAAGTGAGATAATCACTTTTTAAAACATCAACTACCGCCTGAATATCATCATCATCAATATATTGATGGCCATAGCCAATTTTCTTTTCGAATACTGGCTTTCCGCCGTTGATTGCTAACTCATCCACTGTAATTGCCCCCATATTAAATACTGCCAATCTTTACACGATTTTTCTCAATCCATTCCTGAAGCTGCGGAATGGTCATCCATTCCTTGTTGTTGTCGGAAGTATAGCTGAATCCCTCCGGAACCTGGGAACCGCCCTTTATCATGGACTCCATTTTTCCCCAAGTGCAAATCTGTGGCAAAATCTTAAAGTGCTCAGGATACTCATAAGTGAAATTGGCATCCTCCACACCAATCATCTGCTCATGGAGCTTTTCACCAGGTCTGATGCCAATTTCAACCTGTTCAGCGTTATTATCTACCGCCATGGCGATATCACAGATATTCATGGATGGGATCTTTTTAACATAAATTTCGCCGCCTTCCATATCATCAAAGGCATGCCACACCAGTTCTACGCCCTGCTCAAGAGAAATCATAAATCTGGTCATCCGCTTGTCAGTTATAGTCAACTTCCCTGTCTTTGCAATTTCCATAAAAAACGGAATAACAGATCCACGGGACCCCATTACATTTCCATATCTTACAACTGCAAACTTAGTTTTTCCACCAGAATAAGAATTACCTGCAATAAAAATCTTGTCTGAACAAAGCTTCGTAGCACCATATAAATTAATTGGTGAACTTGCTTTATCTGTTGAAAGTGCTACTACACGTTTCACCCCTTTATCAATGCAGGCATCAATAAGGTTCATGGCACCATTTACATTGGTCTTAATACATTCAAATGGATTATACTCAGCCGTTGGTACGATTTTAGTTGCGGCAGCATGAACAACATAATCCACGCCATCCAATGCACGATAAAGTCTGTCCTTATCCCGTACATCACCAATGAAGAACCTGACTCTCTCATCACCTTGAAACTTCTTAGCCATATTCCACTGCTTCATCTCATCACGTGAATAAATTATGAGCTTCTTTGGATTGTATTTCTTTAATGTCATTGGTACAAAAGTATTGCCAAAAGAACCAGTTCCACCTGTAACTAATATTGTCTTATTTGTAAACATATTTTCCCTCCAAATGGTGCAAAATACTTAATAAACGAATGTATTATTGTTTATGAATAATTTTTAAAAATATCTGCTTTGAGCGATTGAAATAAGGACTCCTATGATAAATTAAAAGTATTAACAATGTTGCAACTACAACACTCAACACAGCCTTAATAATTAGCCCTTCAATACCTTCCCATATTATAAGGTTACAACTTGTATATGTGACAATAGTTATAAACGCAGCAATAACAAAATACAAAAATTGCTGCCTAATATACTCAGCTGATGGTATTTTAAAACATTGTCTAAGTATAATAGTACATTGCCAAAACAACCCAAAAACAATCCCTGCCAAAAGGCTAGCCAAAATAATGCCGGTCATTCCTATAAGCTTTCCTAGCAATATATTCATACATAAATTAAAAATAGTGCTAAAAATATATACCCACTTCAATTCATGCCACAGCCCAGCAGCATTTAAATATAAATAAAAGGCCTGCTGAACTGTTCCTGAAATAAACCACATTCCAAGTAAAATAACATCGACAAATGGTAGAAGCATATGCTCGCCCATCCAAACCTTCATCAAAGGTTGAAACAAACATATCAAACACGCAGTACACAGTGTTGCTATCAGTGAAAACAAAAACTGCCACAATTTTAAATCGTTAAGATTTTTTTCTGTTGTTTCACACGCCACACTATTAGCAACACTTGCCTGCATAGATGCTCTTACTAATAAAATAAACGACGATACTGTATTGATAATAACATAATAATTATTATAAATTGCTACCGATGAAAGTCCAATGTACGCTGAAATTATAATGCTATCAAACGCATTATATGTAACACCACTAATATTACATATCAGTAGTCCCTTCACTTTCTGTAATATGTTCTTTTTAGCCGCGCTGTCTATCTCGCCCTCACATTTATATTCAGGATATTTTTTATCACTTATATATGCAGTAAAAATATTTACGCAGCCAGTTCCTAAAACCATCACTATAACAAACATATAGTAACTATGAAATATGAAAAGTGCTATTAATTGTAGTCCATACTGTATAACTATTGTAATGGTATTTGCTACTTTTGTAAGATCAAGCCTTTGTATTGCTGTTAAAAGTGAAGTTTTATATGCATACAAGAAATAACTTATACTCGTATTTACTAAATAAAGTAAATACAATATGTAGATATTAATATCGTTTGGTACATCACCTTTTATTAGATAATCTATAAAAGGTGTTACCAATATACCAACAAACAATATAACCAAACCAACAACTTTATATACCTTCCTAAGATAATTAAGAAGGGCACATACTAGTCTGGTATCACCGGCAGCTATTGGTTTATACATAAAATAAATAACCGAAGAAGAAAAGCCTGATTCTGCAATATTCAATACCTGTAAGATTGAAGTAAATAAACTGGATAATCCTAAGTAATCAGTACCCAATGTATAAACAATTGCTGTTCGAGAAATAAACGAAAACATAATCTGAGCTACCATGAGAATATAAGAAGCCACTAGATTTCGTCTTGTGTTGTATATCCTAGAATTCATATAACACCTCACATTCCCCATGAAAAACTCGTTCAAATGCTTTATACACTACTATAAGGTCTTTCACATTTTTTAAATCAACAATAGTAGTCACACAAATCATAAACAATCCTCAAATTCTTTCCAACTATGAGGGTGAATAACGTTAGATTTTTCCTTTATTGTTCCCCCATTAAACACAATTTTTTTACCTGTACTTTGCTCTTCATATATTTTTTCTACAGCTACATACTTCTGTGCAATTTCCATGTCATACGCATTCCATAAAGCCGATGTCCCAAGCCCTATCAATATCTCTATATTTAATAATGAAAACAATGCTTCGATAGGCAATCCAGATAAATCATTCAACAAACAATCATCCATATGAAGTAAGTTCCTCTTGTTACTTGATTCACGAGGATGGGGTTTTATATATACTGTATACCCTCTAGATTGTAACCGATGTATTATATTTTGATAAAAATCTATTTCATCTCTTTCTAAAACAAACCCTCCCTCAGACAACGGCTCAGTAAGTAATATAGCTGTTTTTTTGCCATTAATATCTTGTGGTAAAATTATTTTCTCTACTTTTACAATCTCACCTATCTCTTTTTTTATATCGTCCCAATTATATTTAATTAGAATTCGTTTACTTCCAAATAAAGCGTTAGCCTTTTCTGGACGAGCATCAATAAATACATTAACTGATTCATCCCCATGAATTTTATAATATGAGTCATTAAGAGGAAAACCATAGAGATAAGATATCACACTATATAATGTGTTTTTTATATATTTCTTGATAAAATTCGTCTTTTGCCTCTTGATTTCTATTGCATAGCTTACACTTCCCTCTCCAACACAATTGACAATTGCCTCAGGAAACATTTGAATAATTGGGGGAACAATTGCATTATCTCCACTAGAGAAAAAAAAAGCATTAACATATTTATATCTTGAAATTTTACTTAAACAATCCTCCACTTGTCCTATTTGGTATATTAGATTTTTATGCCATCTGTATATATTTTTTTAAATAAAAAACCTAATGGATCCATAGCCCCATCATTACAATCAATAACATCATCCCAGCAAGATGTGTTAAAGTATTCCCAGCATTCATTTAGTAATGAATGTTTTATTAAAATAATGTTTGACTGTTTAATTTTTTTTTTATATTATGAGCCAAATATGACATAATAAAAAATTGATATGGTGTATATGCATAAAATACAAAGTTCAATGTTCTTGTTGCTGTACATATTTCCATTCAAAATTTACCTCCACAAATAACCTGAAGTCCCGTCATTTTATGCCAAGACGAATCAAATCCATATGTTCATAAAGCTTCTGTTGTTTGCTACTTATTTTTGAAAGATGATATACCTTATCTAGATACTAGTGATATTTGAGAACATCCAGCTCATCCAATATTAACTGCATTGTATAAATTTTAACAAATTAACTATCAAATGGTAAAAATAAGTACAAACGAGGCCATAACAATTAACACTCTTAACGTTGCATAATAATCACTGTCTAGTCGTTCTAATCAAAACTATTGTTATTTACGCGGGAAATCATAGGTCAAACTACATCCCCCAACTCCCTTAATAACAGCCCCTATCATATAGTAATATTGTAAAAAGTTTAAATAAAATCTCAAAACAATTCGCAAATCTGTTTAGGCAATTGTATGTAAAAAAACACATTATAAACTAATCTACAATATTGTATTTGAGAAAACCGCCACACTATCCTTTAATACTACTATTCAAATCCTTCAACTAAATTCTTTAGATATGCTTTAAGTTTTACGAAATAATACTTTTTCTTATCAATTATTCCGTGACAGTACCGTACTTTATTACTCTCCTGTATTCCAATATATGTCCAAGAAATACCACCATGTGTGAAATTTGTTAGTATTTTATATATTGGATAAAAGATAATATCCTTATCGCTTGATACTTTCAGCATATAATCATAATCAGCAGCTGATTTATATGCTACATCATATAATCCTTTTTTTTCGTACACCTGCCGTGTCAAAAAAGAGGTTGGATGATTTATCATCGTATTCCTCAAATTTCGGTGATGATAAAACACTACTGACAATTCTTCTTGCTTTTTGTTAACTATCCTCATCATCCCATATATTATCTGAAATGGCTTACTCCTATCATATTCGCTTGCTACATATTCTAGGCATCTTGGCTCATAATAGTCATCACTATTAACTATTCCTATAAGTTCACCTTGAGCCATTCTTATCCCTTTGTTCATAGCATCATATATACCATTATCAGGTTCAGATATCACGGTTAATTTGCTACCAAATATATCTTTATATTTATCTATAATCATAAGGGTTTCATCAGTAGATCCACCATCAATGATAATATATTCATAATCATCAAAAGTCTGTTTACTAACTGATTCCAATGTTCTTTCGATTGTTTTTTCGCTATTATAGCATGGAGTTATTATACTAAACAGCATTTTATACACCACCTAATATTTTTTAGCCACAACTTTTATTACCTAGCATTTATTTTATCTTTGAGAATTTGCACAGATGTCATAGCCTTACTTACTGCAATAATCCAAAACGGTAAAAAAAGGCACCCTACAAATGCGTTTGAAATGTAGCTTGACACTCCTGCTGATATAACTGCCAGGCAGGCTACCGGATTTTGCCTAACATTATAATGTTTTGCTACCATATAGAATAGTACACAAACTAATAAAACAAAAACTATTCCATATCTTAATACTATATACAAATACCCATTATCGACTGTATTAGCTAGCTGATTTTCATATTCGTCATATGATACAAAATTAATAAATTTTATAGGCATCTTTTGAATATTGAGTAAAGCGGTTCTTATTCTCGCAGTAAATAATAAATCCAAAAGGATAGCTAATTGTTCTCCACGTTCATAAAGGTATATTGTAATAAATGTAAAAAGTGTCATCATTGCAGGAATAATCGTGCATAATTTATATGGCCACTTTATATCTTTTTTAATTTTTCTTGTATTCTTATATATTGCAATCAACACAATGAAAAATAATATTGAAAATAACGCATTATGTGCATCAAAAATTCGCCACATTACAGTCATAAGGAGTAGACTCCCTATACATTCAACCACTCGCACCTTGCCTTTAACACAAAAATAATAAAGTATAGCATAATATGACAATAACGGAAGGTTTTGACTATGATTAAACCCCCATGCGAGTCGGCTATCCCCTCCCCAACTTCTAGGAGTATCCACATTGGGCACAACTCCAACAGCACAGCCTAGCACTAACAAAACCGATGTAACAACCGTAATTTTAATACACATCAACATTATTTCATCTATATACTTATCATCAATTCCTACCGATGCAAATCCAATTGTTACCAACATTAGTAACACATAGTCATTTGATAATACTGATGCTAATAACAACACGACCAGTACCACAAAAGTAATAATACCTTTTTCCTTTATTTTAGCAGGACTGGATATATTTCTAATTATTAGGCATAAAAAGATTACAAAAGACACCAACATACCTATTTTTTTTATTAATTCACTATACGGAAGAGCAGAGACCGCTATAAGTAAACTGGTATAATAGATTTCACAGGCATAACAAAAAACACTACCTTTTGTCAACTTCATGATAAACTTCCTTTTATTTTTAAATATTTATCCTGCAATAACGCCATAATAAAGTCTAAATGTTTGATATTATACTTAAGCATCAGTAACCTAACCTTAGTCACTTTACTAACTTTGTTAATATCATATCTTTTACACTGTGTAATACTAGAGGTTACAGTCTTTATATGTTTTATAATATCAGTATTTTGCCAACGATTTCTATAGAGTGATAATTTAAGATTAAATATTTGCTTAATACAATGTTCCACACTGTTTTTTAGCAGTTTATCCCTAACAGACGACGATAAAACACTTCGTTCAACAGCTAATGCATACTCATCCAATACATGTCTATAATTCATAAGCATCTTATTAGCGTCTTTACGAATCCTTCCTTTTGTCGTACTCAACTCGTAATAATATATATAAGTTGGTTCTCTATGATACTGTATATGTACATTAGGATTTATTAAACCATAAAAAAATACCGCATCTTCCCCAGTGATCATATCTTCCGGAAATTTCGCATTACATCTTAGTAAATAATCTCGACGAATCATTTTACAACATGGCCCATTTAATTTCCCATTTATGGATAACTGCTTAAGAATATCTTCAATTATCACATCTTCTTTATCTGTCGGAAATGCTTTCCACACAGTCTGTTTACTATTATTCACATATATCAGGTCAGATATTACTACATCAGCCGTATACCCTCTATAAAGCATATCTTTGACAGCCTCAGGAATAATTATATCATCTGCATCAACGAATAAAATATATTGCCCTTCTGCATGTTCTACTCCATAATTTCTTGCGGAACTTGCACCGCCATTTTCTTTTTTTAAGAATTTTAAAAAAGTCTCTTGGATGCGTTCGTTATAATAGTCTTCTATGTAATCATCTGAACCATCGTCCACTAAAATACACTCAATTTGCGCATTTATCTGTTCTGTAAGTCGCTCAATAGATTTCAGACATCTGTCCAACTTTATAATGGGGGTATTGTATATTGGTATGATTATTGATAGTTTTATCATAAGTAATTCCGCCTATTTATGCTTAATTTATAATTAACTCACTGTAATAAGTTTTTCCCTTGGGCTTTTCTTTATTCGTAAACTTATAGCTTAATTTATGAAAAGGCGTCTGTTCCTTAATAGCTTGCCAAATGTCCTTATCATACTTATCAAATACCCTCAAAAGCAAAATATGAGGCGTTGCATTATCTCTTGGCACTATTTGCTTCCAATCATCTTCATACTTATCAAGCGCAATAGACATAAAGTCATGGAGCAAAAAATAATCATCCATGGCATTATTTTTTTCCCAATATTCATATAACAAAGTACGTGTAGCCATGAGAATCTTATTATTAGTCTTTGCACTTATAAGCCAGCTTGATATATAAGTTGCATTTCCATCTCGCCCTGGCTTTAAATTTTGAAAAAAGAACAAATCCGAGTTAAAGAAATAGCTTGGTATGTCTTTCTCTGGACTAGTGCAAAATACCGTAGCATCCAGCCACAAACCACCATAGCGAATTAACAATTCAAGCCGCAACAAGTCTGTAAGGTGTGTATGAGTGATTATTCCAGCTTTCCACTTATCAATTATGTAATCAGGAAATTGAACATACTGTTCCAAATTATCAGAGGTGATAAGCACTATATCTTTATTAATAAGATTATCTTTAACACTCGTATAGCACTTCTTCACCAAGTCCGGAGCGTTATCCATACCTTGAAACCAACATATCCATACTTTATTAGAGGCCTCATGCTTAAGAGATTTATCATATGTTTTATCAAATATCTCAAGCGTTTTTTTGTACTTTCGCTCTAAACGCTGCTTGACTTTCAACTGCGTGGATAATCTTAATATTTCCAGTGCCGTGCGTGATTTACCCAACAAAATAAACTCGCAAATTGCTGTTAGCAAAGAACCATTTCTAAAGTACTGCTTTATTAAATTGATGCCACCCTGTTTTTGAAATGTTTCTTTTAATCCCATATCCACTACCCTACACTTAAATTAAATGTCTCATATCTTGTAGACCATCATTTATTTGCTTTCAAATACGCCTTAAACAAATCCAAATCATCTCTATTTGTCAGTTTTATATTGCTTTCAGATCCCAACGCGAAGTTCAACGTCACTCCAAGTTCAACCATCATCGTATTGGTATAAGACGAACCATATATGCCAATCTTTTTTTCAAATGCCTCATGATATTTTTCATCTAACAAGCCAAAATTATATGCCTGAGGGGTTGAAACACGACGAAGCGTTTCCCGAGGAATGTATTCACAAGTAGAATTTTCACCATCATCAACTACAAACATTTGCTCTCTGAATGGCATAGAGGTAACTGCATTACCTTTTTCTCTGGCAATATTGATCACATCTGCCAAAACATTACTATCAACCAATGGTCGTATTCCATCATGAATAATAACCACATCATCTTTTTGAGCCTCTTTTTCCAGAAAAAAAACCCCATTTCTGATGCTTTCCTGACCTGTTTCACCACCAGAGATAACCCATTTTAGTTTATCTATACCTGACTGCCTAGCATATGCCCACAATGCTTCATGCCATCCAGCTATACATACAACAAGAATTCTATCTACCAGTGGATGCTTCTGAAAACATTCCAATGTATAGAGCAAAATAGGTTTATTATTGACATTGATGAATTGTTTAGGAATGTCCTGCCCCATTCTATGGCCAGACCCACCAGCAATTATAAGTGCATAGTTCATCGCGTACTCCTGTTTACTTTAGCCAAAGATCTTTGTCCCTGTTCAAATATGCTTCAAATATGCCCAAATCTTCTTCTGTATTCATCTTGATATTTTTATCTGAACCTGCTGAAAAAAATAATTTTTTTCCTAAATCCGCATACAACGTATCTGCGTAAGATGGTCCAAATATTCCGATATTATTTGCAAAAGCATATTTGTATGCCTCCAGTAATTCACCATAGCAATATGCCTGAGGTGTAGAAACCCGTCTAATTGTTTCTCTAGGAATAAACTGTTTGGTAGTTTTAGGTTCATTTTCATCAACAACAAATACTTGCTCATTATTAGGTATAGAAGATATTGCATTACCTTTTTCCTTAGCTATCTGTATAACATCTGTCAATACAGCATCCTCAACTAGCGGACGTATACCATCATGTATTATAACAATATCCTTATTCTGAAGTATATCTTCCAATCCCAACAAACCATTATATATGGTCTCCTGTATTGTCTCTCCTCCAATTACAATATTCTTCAGCTTTTCAATGTTATATTGCTTTGCATAAGCACGTGCAATCTCAGTCCAACCTTTAAGGCAAACCAATTCAATATAATCTACTTGTGGATTATGCTCAAAAACCTCTAATGTATGCATCAGTACAGGTTTATCAAAAACATTCACGAAAGGCTTGGGGATATTTTCAGTTCCAATTGTTTCCTGCCCTGCGGCAAGAATTATAGCGACGCAGTTCATTCAATTCCTCCTAGATAATGTTACGCGTCAATCTCTACAAGTGCATCCATAAATGACTTCATATATTTTTCATCCCAAATAGTGATTCTTAAAAAGCCAGCCGAATCACCTTTACCACAGAAAATCAGAATTCCTTTTTCTTTTAGCTGATCAGTTATTTCCTCTGCAGTCTTATGCTTTGGATATACACAGATAAAACAGCCCTCTGTAGGTAAATATTCATATCCAGCATCATCCAAAGCTTTTAACAAATAGTTCTTGCCTTGTTGGAACTTATCCGTAAGTTCCCTAACGACCCTATCGTGGTTATCCATAATGCTTTTGCCAAAGGCCAGTGCAACTGAATTAATAGTATAGTGTGGTTTGTAATTGTTTACATACTGAATATTATCCTTGTTGGATATTATTAAACCTAATCGCAAAGCCGGAATGGAAAACATTTTTGAAAATGTTCTTAGAATGATAACATTGTCAAATTCTTTTACTAAAGAAATTGATGATTTATCATAAAAATAATAATACGCCTCATCAATGACTACTTGAGCATTGTATTCTCTAGCTTTGATTATGACTTTTTTTATTTCTTCCTCAGAGTAAACATTTCCAATAGGCATATTCGGATTAACAAGAGACACAAGACCAGTCTCTTCATTTATCTCATCAAGCAACTTATCTATATTGAATGTATAATCATCCTCATAATGTACGAATACTGTATTCATACCTTGCATGTCTGCGTAAACCTTGTACATGCCAAAGGTAGGCGTAGCACAAATAAGATTTTTCCCTGGCTCACCAAAAACTTTGATGACATAGCCCATAGCAACTACGCTTCCATCAGTCAATGTTACATTATCTGCCTGAAGGCCAAAGAAACTTGCATATTTTTCTGTCAAAGCTGTATCTTCAGGATAAATTGACAAAAATTCCGGTGTTACCTTTCTCATGGTCTCATCGAACAACCACTGAGGAACACCATCTGGGTTTTCATTCTGATCAAGTCTGATATATGCCCCACGTCCTTCTGGCTGCTTTGTTCTTAAAAAACTCCTTATGACCGGATCAACATAGTACATTTTATCTACTCCTTTTCTCCATTTTGTTTATCATAGCAATCCTATCCACGTGATATAAGCCCAAAAATTTCGTAGATAAAAAAATATCCACTCTTCTTTTTACATCTTCATACGACATAAAATTAGCTCCAAAGGCCACGATATTGGCATCGTTGTGTTGCCTAAGCAATGCAGCTACTTCATCACTATAAGCAATACCACAACGAACATTTGGTACTTTGTTTGCGGCTATAGCCATACCTTCGCCTGAACCACAAATTAAAATACCAAAATCGGACAATTGACTTGAAACCAGTTCTCCTACTTTTTGAGCAAAAACTGGATAATCACAAACTTCTTCCTGAAAGGTTCCAGCATCTTCAACATGGTATCCTTGAGCCTTCAGATAACATATAAGTTTTTTCTTATATACAAAACCGGATCTATCAGAGCCAATAGCGATTCCAACATTTTTCTTAACTTTCATATTCATAATCTATATGTCCTATAATGGTGATGCCCAACCCTGTCTTTCTCTGGTGGTAATTTCATGTAATCATTGAATATCTTTTTTAATACAGCATCATATTCTTTAGGTATTTTAAATGAATAATTCTCAAAATTGCTATCCATAAGCTCAGTAAACATACTTCTAGGAAACACATCTTCTTCTCCACCAACTATCCAAACACCACAACCAACATAGTCTGATGCTTCATACTCTTCGTATTTAATGCATTTCAGCTTTCTCTGAAAATAATCTTTACCCATAATTTTTGAAAAAATGAACACAGGAATCTTCAGTATGTTTTTTAATATCTTATGACCAGAAGTATTAATTTCCGTAGAATAATGTTGACGTGTTGCTTGAAAACAACATGTAGAAAGAAAATCTGCCTTTTTTGCTTTTTTTACTGCTAATTTGTAATCATTTCCCAATCCATCCAAAGGATATACATCTATAAAGACACCCATTCCATATGGCTTTTCATTGTCAACTACTAACTTATATCTGTTGTCACTAAACCGGGAAATCATATATGGATATTCTGGACATTCATCATAATTAAACAATCGTATATGCGGGTATTCCTCTGCATGCTCTTTGAAGTATGACAATAGTCTCTCATAATCCGGTCTAGGCATCATAATATCCACATCATCATCCCAGGGAATAAACCCCTTATGTCTTACCGCACCCAGCAGAGTCCCATAAGCCAAGAAATATCGACTACCTATTTTTTCGCATAAATCGGTTATTGTTTTCAACACCTCTAGCGCAACTTCTTGTGTTTCGCGTATTGTTAATTCCTGCATGTTGCCTCCATTGTAAACATCTCCATAACAAATCTCTCAAGGTACTTCCATACTTCAATAAAAACTATTAAACTGCCAACAACAAACAAACATGTTGTCATAAAACCAAGTAATCCATTACCCAATATATATAAGCCATGAAGCTTCTCAACACCACGAAATATTACCATTTGTGCCAAGTATAATTCTAAGCTTATACCACTAAGATATTTCATCACACTATTGCTTAAAATCCTACTTTCAACACTAATGGAGTATATCAGCCAAGGCCAAAAAACTATCAACAATTTGGGTACCAATGGTATATTTACCGGCACAACATAATAGGAAACAGTCAAAAATACGCATAAGCATAACCAAGCCAATCTGTAACGAGATATGAATTCTTTTATTTTACCCCTATAAAGGTATGTTACCCCCCCAGAAAGAAACCAAGGCGCACAATACAAAAAATTATGTCGATGAGTAAAATCTGCAATAACATACTTATCCGTAAAAAAATAAAACGAACAAAATAGTGATAATATCATACTTAACACAAATGTTACGCATGCTCTTTTGGGGGTCCAGCAGAGATAAACAATAAACGGAAACAACATATAGAAAAGAAAAATTACTCCCAATGTCCAACTCACGCCGATAACATCTAGTTCGTTGTTAGGTAATAGCGCAAATACCAATGTTGCTTCTGTAAATCCCTCAATAATATGTTCAAAACTCTGGTCTACAATAATATCAATAAGGATTAACGTTGCAAAAAATGGTAATAATTTCTTGTATCTTTTGCTATAAAAACTGTCTAAATCAATGTTGTTGTTTTTTAACCTTGTATAGTAACCACAAAACATTCCAAATCCACTGATTATTAAAAATAATGGGACAAAATGTGTAAAAGAACCAACCACATCATCAAATACAGATGGTAAAACATAGGAAGCATTCGCCTTGATATGCATAGCTATTATTCCCAGACAAGCTATTACTCTCAAACCATCTAAATTATCATACCTCTCTGCCATACAAAAAAACTCCCTGATATTTATGAGCTATATATCCCCAGCTATACTCATCGATAATTCTTTTCTGGGCCATAACTCCGTATTCGCAACGCTGTTTATTGTCCATTTTATTAACCTTGTCAACCAAGGACGCCAAATCACCAGTAACCTTGTTCCAATATAAAGCGGCCTCTTTAGCAACTTCTCTATTAAATCCAACATCAAGTAATAAATTCAGCTTAGTGCTACCCAATGCTTCTAAAAGGCTTGGATTAGTCCCTCCCACTTCATGACCATGAAAATACCCATAGGCGTTTTCGCGAATTTTTTTCAGAAGTTCCTTATCATAGACTGTTCCTACAAACTTTATTCTGGGATCAGAATTCCAATGCAGTTTTGCTTCTAGTTTTGCCAAGAATCTATCATTTACATTTGTAATTAACGCAAAATCCTTGGTAGTGTGTGACTGCATAAATTCCCGGATCATTGTTTCATAGTTATTTTCTGGAACAAAGCGGCCCACTACCAAATAGTATTGATCGGGCTTGAGTTCGTTTTTATTGAGCCACTCCACAAACTTTGGGGCATTATCATCAAGCTTTGATGGAATAATATCAGCGCCATAAGCAATATAGGTTGTATTTTCTACACCATATTCTTTTCTCATATATTTCTCTATATTCACTGAGTCACATATAATTAAGTCCGAGGATTTAACCATCTTTTTTTCTGACCACTTCCAGTATTTCCGTACCGGTAGTGACCATTTAGCCCTTTTCCATTCATGTCCATCAGGATTCAAATAGTATTTTCCTCCTATGGACTTGATTTGCTTGACCAGACCATTGATAAACAAACCAATTCTACAAGTCAGAATGTAAAAAATTGGGTGTTCTATATTGTACTCCTTGCAATAATTGATTGAATACTGCACCGCAGCTCTGTCATAATAAATGGCTACGGCAGGACCAATGTTAGGACAAGGAATTTTAAATACATGGGCATTTTTATATGTAAACTCATAAACTCTGCCGTCATTGTCATTAACAACATCAGAAATGGATGAAAGCTTCGTTTCATCCATATATCCTTCACCATTAGCTTTACAGGCCACATGGTATTTAATTGTCAGTTCATTTTCATGTTCGCCAATTAACCTGTCTACAAAGGTTTCGTATCCACCATATTGTCCAATGGATTTGGCTCCTATAATAAACACATGCTGAACATCACACATTAAAATTAATCTCTCCAAAACAGCGGTAAAGGTACAAAATCAAATCTCCATCAATTTTGCACCTTCATCTCCATTAATATCCTTCTTTTCTATACATCCAAAAACCATATATTAGGCAAATTAATATCCCTATTGACATTCCTCCTAGAGTTATCAGCCTTCTATTTGGAGCACACTTTTTTATAGGCAGATTAGCCTTATCTATCACCTGAATATCCATGCTTTCCATAGTAGCTTCAATCTTAGATTGTTCACTTTGCTTAACTAGAGCTATATATACCTCATTCTTTATTTCAGCATCGCGTTTTAATTTCAGATATTCAAGTGCATCCTCTGAAAGCTGCGCCATGTCAGAGTCAGCCTCTGCCATCTGTGCTCTTACAGCTATCTCGCTGGCGTTTGCCACTGCCATATCAACCTGAGCTTGAGCCTGGGCTTGCACCAATGCTGCCTGTGTAGGATTCATAGAAGCCGTCCCTCCAGCCACTGCATCAGCTACTTCTCTAGAAAGACTGATTTTTAAGGAACGGAGTTGTTCTCTGGCACTAATAAGTTCCGGATGTTCTTCCGTATATTTTTGCTCAAGCTTAATTATTTCAACTTCTTGTTCAGCAATCTTTTCTCTTAACTCAACTACTACTGTACTATCTGCAATATTAAACGTAGAAAGATTTGCATTTTGCTTACCAAGCTCACTGCTAGCAGCCTCAATTTGAGCCCCAGCAGCCTGCTGTTTTACCAAAAACTCACCTAAAGCCTTATCATAAATAGTTTCTCTCTCTACCATTGCCTTTGCCTGCTCATCTGGTAAATACACTTTATGTTCTCTACTGAAAGATTCAAGCTTGCTGGCAGCCTCATCAGACTCCTTCTTGGTATTATCTATGCGTTCATTAAGAAACTTCACCATATATGATTGACTGTTCTGGTTAACATCTGTCATTACTTTTAAGAAGTTATCTACTACATTGGCAGAAATCATTTGTGCTTCCTCTGGCGTTCGACCTCTGCCAATAACATTTATAAGGTTGGTACCTTTAACATTCTCAATTTCCAAATTACTCTTAGCGAAACCCGCAGCTGTCATTTTTTCCCGTGTCTCTGGTGTAATATCCTCCAACTGATCCATAATAGGTTCCAGTACTGCACGAGATTTCATTATTTCGATATAGTTCATTGTAACAGATGATGAACCACTCCCCCCCCCAACATAGCCAAAGCGGTGGCGGCACTAGAAGATAAATCCAGCTTACTTGACTTATTTGTCTGCACCAAGGTATTTGACTCAAAGGTGGGAGGAATTATTAAAGAAATAATCATAGCACCAATAGTACAGGCGGCAATAATACCCCCTGCGATTTTTCTTCTGTCCCATAAAATGCCAAAGAGTTTCCCCAAATCAATTTCAATTTCATCATCTTCTTTAAGTTTTTCTTCCATATTTCGTAAAATCTCCTAATTAAAAGTGTTATATGACCTCATCCGTCAGCTTCGCTGACACCTTCTCCCAAGGAGAAGGCTTTAAACCTCATCCACCGCTAAAGCGGTCCCCCTTCCCCAAAGGGGAAGGCTATTATTCACTATAACTTCCTATAACTAATCATTATCGGAAGTTTCTTTATTTTACAATGCTCCTATATACAGAATAGATATTAATATAAGGAGCAATATCTTCACTCCAAATAACCTTACCTGAATCTGGTACATAAACAATATCGCCATCTTCAATAACAATGTTCTGACTCATATCATGATTCTTCACAAAGCCATCCAGATTTACTTCCCTGAAATATAATTTATCATCAATCTGACGAAGAACCTGCACATGCTTGGACCGACCTCTCTTATCCACACCGCCGGCAGCAGAAATGGCTGCATAAACATTCATGTTATCTACAGGCATTTCCTTTATGCCTTGAGATCTAACATTCCCCATAACATAAACCTTACGTTTTCCATACTCAGTTAAGAACACATTAAAACCAGACAATTTAAAATACCTGCCCAGTTTATCTTCAAGTAAGGTTCTTGCCTCCTCTAAAGTTAGGCCGGCCAACTTTACATTGCCCACATAAGGAATCTGAGCTATGCCATCTACACCAATCATTATATCATTTCTAGTTGAGGTTGAAGTTGCTGCTGCAAACTCCTCAAATCCAATAGCTATAAGCTGTATTTTGTCATACTTAAACAGCCTATACTCATCAAGCATATTATCCTTTCGCATTTTATTTACTTTAAATACGCTGTCATCGCCGTCTTTTACTACCACCACATTATCCTGGGATACCGGTGCAGCATATACTGCACTGGCATGACAGCCTATAGTTAATGCCGCGCCCAAAATACAGGCCGCTAATAATGATTTTTTCTTCATAACAAACTCTCCAATTAAAAAATATTATTTGTTGAACCTCATCCACCGCCCCTTACAGGGACTAGCTTCGCGTCGCAAGCGGTCTCCCTTCCCCAAAGGGGAAGGCTTAACTAATAAGCTCCGCTTTTTTCTAAAACTATCTTAAAGGTCTTAGCCAAGAACATTATATCTCTTGCCAAGGACCAATTTTTTACATACCAGACATCCATGGCCACGCGGTCTGCAAAGGTTACGTCATTGCGACCGTTGATCTGCCAAAAGCCTGTAATACCTGGCTTTGCCATGGTTATAATTTCCACATCAGCTCCCATGTCTGCCTTTTCTCTTGGCAGATATGGTCTTGGACCCACCAGACTCATGGTTCCCTCCAGCACATTAAGTAGCTGTGGCAGCTCATCCAGACTAGTTTTGCGCATCCAACGGCCAGCCCGGGTTACCCGGGGATCATAGCCTCTTAGCTTGGCGAATTCTTTCCACTCCGTTGCTGCCTCGTGATTCTCGGCCAAGTATTTCTTTAGCCTTTCATCCCCGTCAGTATACATGGAACGGAATTTATAGCAGGTAAAATTCTTGCCACCCTCCCCTAGACGCTGGGCATTGTAAAACACACTGCCCTTGGAATCCAGCTTTATGATAATTCCCAGTACAAAAAGTATAGGGATAATTATTGGCATAAAAGTCAAAGTAAAGAAAAAATCAAACAGTCTTTTCAATACCCTACTGCGGACACGGGCCAGATTATTGTAGCTTTTCAACAAGGTTATCTGTTCACTAAACAAGGTCTGTATCTGTACACTACCCATTGGGGTCCCCACCAAATTAGGTGCAAACAATATATTCCTCACATAAGGGCGAATATCTGTCAGCAGTTGGTCCATTTTGTCCTTGTCCATACCCGGAGCTGACACCAGCACCGTATTTATGTCCATGTCCTGTACAATACTTACTGCTTCATCCATCTTTCCCAATAGAGGGTACTCCGATGGGAGTTCATCTGATATGGGATTATCGTCAATGAGCCCCACTATCTCATAGCGGTAAGCTAAATCTTTATCAAAATAGGCCTTAATGCGTTCAGCAGTCTTTCCGGCACCAATTACTATTATTTCTTCCTTTAGCAGTGTGGAGCTTTTGATAAACTTGGATATGGCGTATCTAAGTGTCGCCACCCAGCCCAAGGAGGTAAATATGAATAAGAAGCAAAAGAATCTAGATACCTTACCACTGGCGTTGATTACAAACAAGATAATTATGCTCATAACCATGCCAAAGAGAAGACCTTTGAACACCCCCTGGCTCACGTCCAGTGAAGGTCGGTTGAACTCATAACCACTTTGTACAGCAATGCATAAGATAAATACCAAAGGTATATATATGAATTGGTAATTTATCGGCAATACAAAAACAGTAGGCAAAAATCCCTGAAACAGCTCCCTAATCTGATAGGCAGTTTCCTGAGCAAGTACCAAGGCAATATAGTCTACTATAATGAAGAGCAACATGGTGGCATAATGTCTCCTTGATGACCTTCTTCCCTTTACATTGTCTTGCAAAACATTACCACACTCCAGCACATGCCTTAATTTAGCACACAGTATTTCAGTTTAAACATAACCTATGACATTGTATCACTTTTCACCTTTTTCTTCAACAACGTCCAATTCTTTTATTACTTAAAGAAACAATTTAATTATTACGCATCAACCAAAAAGGTATGGCATATAAATGCCATACCTTAATTTATATTATCATTTTACTTATTCTGCTCACTATCTACTGTTTTAGTTTCTTTTGTTGCCTTCGGTGTTGGTTCATCATCCATGATACCGTTGGACACCTTGCGGAATTCCCTGATGGTTTTCCCCAGAGTACGCCCCACCTCCGGCAGCTTGCCAGGACCAAATACAATTAGGCCGATAATAAGAATTATTATGAGCTCCGGTACACCTATACCAAACATCACGTTACCTCCGTGAAAGCTGCATACTGCAGCCTTTAGAACTTTCTGCCGGCAATAAAATCCGCTGCAAAGTAATAAGCCTCTCGTACATCTACTGGAATGCTATCTGGAAGGACATTTCTGGCTCTGTCCAGATATTCCTCAACCTTTTTCTTGGTAAAGTCTATTCCGCCACTCGCTCTGACAATCTCTATTGCTCTTTCCAAGTTTTCCGTGTTCATATTGCGGTCAGTTACTATGTTCAGAAGCTCATCCCGGTCAGAACTGGTTTCCAACGCCCTGATAGCCGGCAGTGTAATAATGCCCTGTAAAATATCATTTCCAGCAGGCTTGCCAATGGTCTTGGAATCCCCCGTCAGGTCCAGCAAATCATCTGTAAGCTGGAAAGCCATGCCCACAGAATAGCCATAATCATACAGTGCCTTGACCTCCGCCTCAGGCAGCCCCATTACATGGCCCCCCAGTTGGCAGCTGATAGCCAAAAAGTTGGCTGTCTTCATGGCAATACGCTCATAATATTCCTCTGTGTCACAGGAAGCCTTGTAGATTTCCTTGTTCTGAATCAATTCACCGGCAGACAAATCAGCCAACAAGCGTGAAAGCTGATTGTTGACATAATCCCCATAGCCATTATCGGTCACCAGCATAAAGGCCTTGGCAAAGAGATAATCCCCAGCCAGAATAGCCAGCTGATTTCCCCACTTGGCATTGGCCGTAGCCTCTCCCCGCCGTGTTGAGGCACTATCCAGTACATCATCATGCACCAGAGAAGCCATATGTATAAGCTCCAGGGCTACCGCCAGCGGCATAACTCTTTTTAAGTCGAAGTCTTTGCTACAGCGGGCAGCCAGAAAAAACATTGCTGGGCGCAAACGCTTGCCACCAGACTTAATGAGGTGATTTCCAATTTCCGTAATTGTATCTACCGGAGAGACTACAGACTCATACAAAGCAGTCTCCAACTCATCCAAATCTGACTTTATGATATCAAACAACTTAGTAGTCAATTCTTTTCCCTCTCAAATCACAATCTAGCACCATATAATTTTACTATATATTCCAGTGTTTTTCAAATAAACTTTGATTATACTATACAGTTTTACTCATGTCGGGTGACTTCAAAGCGTTGTAATTTGACATTTTCATCCGGCGATATTCCGCCTTTGCGACGGGCTATGTCAATCTGTTCCTCCACAGTATCAATCCCTTCCAGATCCGGCAGTAACAATCCTCTCCGATACCCATCCTCACTGGACACAATCACGCCATACCGCTTCACATCCAGTTGCTCAGGCCCCTCAATAGACTCAGGCTCCGACAATACATCCACATCGTATACCAAATCTTCAAGCTCATCCTCTGTTACCGCCGGAAAACGAGGGTCTGCGGTTCCTGCTGATACGGCATTAGCAATTATCTCCGATGCCAGACTGTCCCTTACAGGTAATATGGTTCCTATACACCCCCGAAGCTGCCCTGCTTTTTTTATGGACACAAAGGCGCCTGCACGGGTATTAAGCATTTCCTCAGGCAGTCCTTCTGGCACCTCTATTCTTTTATTATAACGGACATAGCTTTCCAGACTTTTACGGGCAAGGCGCAAATAAACATCTTCCTTTTCCCGCAGCTCTTCCATGGATTTTCTGTGATCCTCCACTGCCTGTTCACCGATGTTGCGTCTTTTGTTTTCTTCCTTAGGGATAAATCGTGCCACTCCATAGCCCACACCAAAGGGTCCCTCACAGGATAACAGCTTGGCATCTACGTCAAGGCAATCGAAGGCCCCTGCCATTATCCAAAATGAACGCAAACCGCACTCTGCTGCCCCCTCTGCCAATTTGACCGGAGTAGTCAGCAATTCCAAAAAATCTCCTGTTGCAAAGCAATCTGCCATACGCTGGTCAAAAACCGGCCCCTCCTTGGCAAATCCATAAGGGCCATCGGCCTTCAGTTTATGGGATAAATCACCGCTGGCTACTATCATCATGCGACGATTCATAATATCCGCCGTTTCCCTGAGAAGGACTCCCAAGGTATAGTGATGAGTATTGGAAAGACCTGAAAGACCTATTCTCACAATTTTTCCTTTATATCCCGCCTTCTGGAGAAAATATAGTGGAATCATTGTTCCATGATCCAACTCACTCCCCTGACGCCCCAATGTCCCCGCAGGAAGTTTTATTTCCTCGGCAGTCTTTGACACCTGCTGAACGAACTCCTCGTCATATTCCACATGAAAGGCCAACTCAGGATGTCCAAAATTGGCAAAGTTCCCCTCTGCCGAAGCCCCGGAGGAAATTTGCATATAATCTGCATACATGGTGGCATGGGGACTGGTAATAACCACCAAATCAGGATTATTTTCCACAACCCACTCCGCCACACTTTCATATGCCTCTATAGTATCGGATATTTTCTTCTCCTCACCTCTGCCAATCTCCGGCAAAATAAGAGGTGGATGAGGAACAGCACAAGCTCCAAGAAAGGACATACAAACACCTCCAGATTCATTCTCTATTGATTATTACGACAAAAACAGTGCTAATACCTTTATTTTTTATATTTAAAGATGGCAATTATACATATAAAAAGACTGCCGTGTTGAAATCAACACGACAGTCATTTCTATTCAACAAATACCAAATTACTTATTGAAAATGTTCTTAAGAGCCTGCTTATTCACATCGCGGTTCAGCTGTGCAAGATAAGTAGTCAGCTTAATGTTCTTAGGACAAACCTCTACGCAGTTCTGGGAGTTACCGCAGCTGGTGATACCGCCCTTACCCATAAGAGCCTCAAGACGCTTTTCCTTGTCGAACTTTCCAAGTGGATGGAGGTTGAACAGGTAAGCCTGTACGGAAGGAGAAGCACCGATGAAGTCGGACTGAGGTCCAACATTAGGGCAAGCCTCCAGGCAGCAACCGCAAGTCATGCAGTGAGAAATCTCATAAGCAGTGGTTGCAGTGTAAGGATTCTGGATAGGAGCATCCTTAACTTCCCAGGAGCCATCAACCTCAACCCAAGCCTGTACGCGCTTGAGGGACTCGAACATTACGGAACGGTCAATGAGGAGGTCACGGATTACAGGGAATGTTCTTGCTGGCTGCAGACGGATTGGCTGCTCCAGCTCATCGATCAGTGCGCAGCATGCCTGACGAGCACGACCGTTAATAACCATCATACAAGCGCCGCAAACCTTCTCCAGACAGTTGCACTCCCAAACTACTGGAGCAACCTTCTTGCCATCAGTAGTTACAGGGTTCTTCTGGATTTCCATCAGGGAAGCTACTACATTCAGAGCAGGACGATATGGAATCTCGAACTCCTGAGTGTAAGGCTTGCTGGTAGGGCTATCCTGACGCTCAATAATAAACTTAACTGTTTTCTTCTGTTCTGCCATTCTATTTTATCCCCCTATTACTCTTTCTTTGCAACAGCGTAGTTACGAGGACGTGCCTTAATGAGGGAGTGCTCGAACTCCTCATAAGTTACAACTGGCTCCTCAGTTGCTGCATCAAAGCTTACAACGGATGTAAACATGAACTTCTCATCGTTACGAGGATAGAACTGCAACTCGCCATCCTTCTCGATGCGCTTGCCATTTTCATCCAGCATAATCTTTGCATGTGCACCACGGGACTCATCACGGGAACGAGCAGACTTGGTGATAGCCATAGCGTAAATAATCATGTTACGGAGCTGACGAACGAACATAGCCTCCTGGTTAGCCCAGTTGCCATGGTCAGTTACACCGATGTTCTCCCAACGCTTCAGGATTTCCTTCAGCTTGCCGAGACAGATATCCAGACCGTTGTTATCACGCTCGATGGATACATACTCGTACATGATCTCGCCCATTTCCTGATGGAGCTTATGAGCATTCTCAGGACCGTTCATCTGACGGATCTTGTCATACTCATCCTGAACCTCCTTGCGTGCAGCCTCGATCTCAGCATCGGTAATCTCGCACAGCTTGGATACATTCTCCTTGGCCCACTTCATAGCCTCTGGACCGGAAACGGTGCCGGAGTAAGCAGCGGACAGCAGAGAGTTAGCACCAAGACGGTTTGCACCGTGATACTGATGGTCGCACTCACCGGAAGCCATGAGGCCAGGAATGTTGGTGAAATGCTTTCTATCTACATAGATACCGCCCATGGAGTAATGAACGGAAGGGAAAATCTCCATTGGAACCTTACGAGGGTCCTTACCAACGAACTCAGTGTAGATCTCGATGATACCGCCCAGCTTGCGCTCCAGATAATCTGCAGGAATGTGGGACAGATCGAGGTATACACGACGGTCATGGTTGATACCAAGATCCATGTGTACGCAAACCTTGAAGATAGCACGGGATGCTACGTCACGAGGTACCAGGTTACCATAAGCAGGATACATATCCTCGAGGAAGTACCAAGGCTTACCATCTCTGTAAACCCACACACGACCACCCTCACCGCGGCAAGCCTCGGACATCAGACGGTTCTTATCGGAGCCTGGGATAGCGGTTGGATGAATCTGAATGAACTCAGGGTTAGCAATCTTTGCGCCCTGCTGATAAACTGCAGAAACTGCAGAACCATTACAAATAGTGGAAGCGGTGCAACGGCCAAATACCTGACCAGGACCACCAGTTGCAAGAATAACAACATCAGACTTGAAAGCCTTGATTTCCATGGAGTTCATGCTCTGAGCAATGATACCACGGCAAACGCCATTCTTATCCTTGAAAATCTTTACGAATTCCCAGAACTCGTACTTGGTTACGCCGCCCTTAACTTCCCAACGACGAACCTGCTCGTCAAGAGCATAGAGGAGCTGCTGACCAGTGGTGGAACCAGCAAAGCAAGTACGCTTATTCTTCTGGCCACCGAAGTTACGGAGGTCAAGAACGCCTTCTGGAGTGCGGGTGAAAGGTACACCCATACGATCGAACATTTTAATGAGCTTTGGAGCTGCCTCAACCATGCCCTTAACAGCCAGCTGGTCAGCCAGGAAGTCACCACCATATACGGTGTCATCGAAATGCTCATAAATGGAATCGTGCTCACCCTTGGTATCCATGCAGGCATTAATACCGCCCTGTGCACAGAGGGAATGAGAACGCTTTACTGGGCAGTAAGAGAATAAATCTACTTCGCCGCCAGCCTCACAAATTTTAAGGGTAGCCATCAGACCTGATAAGCCGCCACCTACTACAATAATCTTATTTTTAGCCACGTAGGTTCTCTCCTTATAAATAAATCTTTACTACTACGACACTCTTACTCTATTACATGAAGTAAGAAGACATGAATGCCAAAGTGAACAGGCACATGAGCACGCACAGGCCCATGGCAGCCTTGTCAACCACACACTGGGAACGAGGTCCCTTGGTGATACCCCAAGTCATGCAGAAGGTAGTGATACCATTGCAGAAATGGAAGATTGCAGCAAACATACCGAGAGCGTACAGAGCAAATACAACTGGGTTAGCCAGAGTGGACTGAACCAAAGCATAGCTGATGTGCTCACCCATAATGCCCTTGGTGTAAATACGAAGGTAACCAACATGCCAGATGAGGAATACTACCATGTACCAAGCAGTCCATCTCTGGAGGGCGAACTTCCAGTTACGGGAATAACCGTAGTCGCTAGGGTTGTTGTTAGCCTGCAAAGCAATGTAGATACCGTAGATACCATGGAACAGAATAGGTACAGCGTACAAGCAAATCTCAATGCCAAGGAAAATTGGCTGAGGTATCTGCTCCATCATTGCCAAGCCGTTGTTGAACACCTCAGGGCCACCCATTGCTGATGCATTTGTAAGCAAATGCTCAATCAGCACACCGCCGAGCAGTACAAGTCCGCACAGGGAATGCAGTCGACGAAGATAAAAAGATACGTTAATCATTCTTGACCTCCTAAAATTTTCTTTCACACAGGAAAGTATTTATGTAATTATAACTTACGATATGGTTTCTGACCAATCTCGTAATAGTCATTACCCTCAGAATCGATAACCACGATTGCAGGGAAATCTACAACCTCAAGAGCTGCAAGAGCCTCTGGGCCCAGCTCAGGGTAAGCAATAACGGTGTACTTTTTAACGGACTTTGCAATGAGGGCAGCAGCACCGCCAACAGCAGCGAAGTAAGTAACGCCGTTCTTCTTCATGGATTCAACCACCTCTGGGGCACGGGAGCCCTTGCCAATCATACCCTTGATACCCTGCTCAAGCATGGTAGGGGTATAAGCATCCATACGACCAGCAGTAGTAGGACCGCAGGAGCCGATTGGGTCCCCTGGCTTAGCAGGTGTAGGACCAAGATAGTAAACGATCTGATTGTTCCAGTCGATTGGCAGCTTCTCGCCACGAGCCAGAGCCTCAGTCATAACCTTGTGTGCAGCATCACGGGCACTGTAGATAGTACCGGTAATAAGCACGCTGTCGCCAGCGCGGAGCTTGCGGGAATCCTCTTCTTTAAGAGGAGTAGTTATACGAATTGTCTCAGCCATTATATAAACCTCCTATATTAAAGAACACGATGGGAATGACGGCAAGCATGGCAGCAGATGGTAACTGCTACTGGCAGGCCGGCAATATGAGTAGGACCCCACTCGATGTTTACAGCCAAAGCGGAAGTAGTACCGCCAAGCTGAGGACCGATACCGGTCTTGTTAATAAGGCCGAGGAGCTCGTTCTCCAGTGCTGCATAATCAGGATGAGCATTGCGCTCAGTGATTTTACGCATGAGAGCGCGCTTGGAAAGATAAGCAGCCTGATCCATGGTACCACCAATACCAACACCAACTACCATTGGTGGGCATGGGTTGCAGCTTGCATGCTGAATAATGTCAAGAACGGCCTTCTTAACACCTTCAACACCATCCGCAGGAACCAGCATCTTGATGCCGCCCTTGTTCTCGGAACCAAAGCCCTTGCAGGTCAGCTCAATCTTAAGCTGATCACCTGGAACAATCTTGGTATAAATAATAGCCGGAGTGTTGTTCTGAGTATTCTTGCGGTCGAATAAAGGCTCAGCAACAACGGACTTACGGAGATAACCCTCAGTGTAGCCCTTGGCAACGCCAGCGTTAATAGCTTCTGTCAGATCGCCACCTTCGATATGAAGATCCTGACCTACTTCCAGGAAAATAATGGTCATACCAGTATCCTGGCAGATAGGACGATCTTCAGCTCTAGCAATCTCAGAGTTGCGAATGATCTGGTCAAGAACAACCTGACCAACTGGAGACTCTTCAGTCTCACGGCCCTTCTTAAGAGCTTCATACACGTCCTGAGGTAAATAGTAGGCAGCTTCCTTGCACATCTGCGCTACTTCTGCTGTGATCTGTTCAACATTGATCGTACGCAAATTAAACCCTCCCTAAAATAAAAAATTACACTCGCATACATATCTTATATTATCACACTTTAAATATGCTTTCAAGCCAATAACCACAAGGGTTTACCCCCAAAAAAGTGAATGGCATTCGTAATTTTCTTCCGATTGTCTGACAATTCAGTGATAATCAGTGTTTATAGAATATGCACCCCATCATTAGTGTTTTATTACAAGCCAAAAACTTTTTTATTCCCGGCCCACCTTCCACACCAAATCATGCCCAAGAATGTCCTTTTCATAGGAAATCAGCTCGTCGGTGCCCTTTTCTGCCAGCTCCAGCAGCTTGTCCATTTCCTCACGGCTGAAAGGTCTCCCCTCGCCGGTTCCCTGGACCTCCACAAACTGGCCCATACCGGTGCGAACCACGTTCATATCCACAATGCAGCTGGAGTCCTCTTCATAATTCAAGTCAAGCACTGGCTCACCCTCAGCATTAATGCCCACACTAATAGCAGACAGAAAATCCTTTACCGGAAATGGCTTGGTTCCATCATAAATGGTGGCACAGGCCTCCACCACCGCAATAAATGCGCCGGTTATGGAGGCAGTACGGGTACCGCCATCAGCCTGGATAACATCACAGTCAACAGTGAGTGTTCTTTCCCCCAAAGCCTTCAAATCCATTACAGAACGCAGGCTACGGCCAATAAGTCGCTGAATCTCCTGGGTGCGGCCGGTCTGTCTCCCTCTGGCAGCCTCTCTGGAGGTACGGGTATTGGTAGCACTTGGCAGCAGAGAATATTCAGCAGTGAGCCACCCCTCACCAGTTCCCTTTAAAAAGCTGGGCACACGATCCTCAATGGTGGCGGCACAAATCACCTTTGTATTGCCCATTTCAATAAGCACGGAGCCGGCGGGATGAATCTGAAAATGTCGGCTTATATCATATTTGCGAAGCTGGTCATTCTTGCGGCCATCTTTTCTTTCCATTATTTTTCCTCCTTAAAAAAATC
Source organism: Anaerovibrio sp. JC8 (assembly GCF_002100115.1). Classification (GTDB taxonomy): domain Bacteria; phylum Bacillota; class Negativicutes; order Selenomonadales; family Selenomonadaceae; genus Anaerovibrio. The sequence goes on from NZ_ANBM01000001.1 coordinate 308,729, forward strand.
CCCGCCACCTATGCTGGCGACGGGGCACAAAAATCTTAGCTGTTCTGTTCCTGATACTGTCTGAAGTTCTTGATAATAACGATTGGGGTCTTCTGGGAAGCGTTACCAAAAGGATTATCAATAAGCAGGTTTGCGGCCATAAGACCATTAAGGCCCTTGGACTCACCAACCACACGGGAACGCTTCAAATCATTTACGTCCGCAATAAGACCGCCGAAGCAGCCCAAACGCTCCTTCAGTTGCTCAACCACCTTGTCAGGGTCCTTTGGACCGTAAACAATATGCTTGTCAAATGGTGGCATGGTACCGGTAACATCATCAATCAGGGCAGTCTGCTCGCCACCCCACTTGTAAAACAGGCCTTTTAAGCCCACAATTTTTCCCAAAAAGCCAACAAAAAGAGCTGCGGCCACCCGCCATTTGCCCTCCACATCCATCAAGGACTGCATGCCGTGTGGGGTGGCCAAGGAGCCATAATCAGGGATAAACCGGCAACAAAACTTTGCCACCTTGGTAATTTTCAATTCCTCAGGACGCACGGCCCGGCCCTGAGTAATGGCCACAACACTTTCCGCCACGGAAATAACATCATCAGGACCAATCTTGTCCTTGGTATAACGCTCTACTGTATCAATAATGTCATCCTTATCAGTAAGAATTCTGGTAGGGATTGGAATCAGTTCAATTTTTGCATCATTACTCATATCAAATGCCCTCCTTATGCTTCAACCAGTTCAGTACCAGCGATTTTGGCGATTTCCGCTGCCGATACCCCGATACGAACCTGACGGTAATGAGCCTCCATGCGGCCAGCTTCCAACCAAATAATCAGGAAATTGAAGTCAGGCATCTTGGAAATGGCTTCCTTAATTGTCATGCCATGACGGGCAATGAGCTTAATCTGGGCCTTAATGGTAGCGCGGTCAAGATCCTTTCCATATCCCTTCCGCTGAATGATATAAGCCTCGAAATAATCATCCTCACGGGGAGCGGACAGGAGCTCCCCATGCCCTCTTGTTTCAACGCCATCATACTGCTCATAAGGGAGCTGTGGGCGAACAAAGCAGTCCATCAATACGCCACACTGCTTGCCTTCATTTACAAATTCAATATTGGTGCTGAAGGTCAGACTATCCTCAGTCTGCTCATCCACCTCAAAAGCACTGCGGCTGTCCACCTTGGCAATGATATTCTCCACGCCCATTTGACAGAAATATACCTTCACCAAAATCACCGACAAAGCCACAACAGCTATAATACACAATAAAACGGTTTCCATAAATATACCTCCAAAGTTGCTAATGCTATTCCTTATCAGTCCAGCATTGCTTTCAATTTGTTATAGTAATCCTCCGGCAAACGGGTAATTTTACCAGTTTCCATGGAAGTAAATACATTCTGGGTCCTGCCAGTTACCAGCAAGGTATTATCGGTCGCCCGCAAAATACGGTAGGTAAAGGCCATCTTTGCCTTGGTCAGAGCCTCCGGTGCTGTCTCAATAATCAGTTCATCGTCAAATTTAGCTGAATTGACATACTTGGCACTGACCTCAGTAATTGGGAAAACATAGCCGTCAGCCATAAGCTGATTAAGAGTTATCCCAGCTTCCCGCAGAAATTCCACCCGGCCGATTTCAAACCATCTGATGTAGTTGGAATGATGAACAACAGCCATGGCGTCCGTGTCATAAAAGTTTACCTTGTGACGTATAGTGGTAACCACTTCATACATCTCCTTCACTTTCTTTATTCTTCCTTCAAACTAATTAAGAATAAATCAATACGAATTTAATGTCAAGAAAAAAGGATGTACCAAAAGGGATTTCTTCCCTTGGCACATCCTGTAATTTTATGATTTTTTAGTGATCCACATCCACCGGCTTAACCTTGGCACAGATAATCACCATAACCACAGCCAAAATAGCCGCAGCAGTGGCCAGACCTGCCCAGCCATTCATGGTGTAGCCGTCAACGATATAGCCCACAAAGCTGGCACCAGCCACAATGAGTACATACGGAATCTGGGTCCCCACATGGTCCAGATGGCTGCATTGGGCACCGGCAGAAGCCAAAATGGTGGTATCGGAAATTGGGGATGCATGGTCGCCGCCTACAGCACCGGACAAAATTGCTGCCACAGTAATAGCCAGCATATTTGCATCATTTGGTCCAATAACAGCTACTGCGATTGGAATGAGAATACCGAAGGTACCCCAGGAGGTACCAGTGGCAAAGGCCAAAATAATAGCTACCACGAAGAAGATAACTGGCAGGAACATTACCACATCGGTGTTGGCACTAACCAGCATACCAACATAGCCGCCCAGATTCAGATACTTCTCACTGCAAATACCAGACAGGGTCCAGGCAAAGCAGAGAATCAGATTGGCAGGAGTCATGGCCTTGAAGCCCTGTACAAAGGTCTCGCAGAAGGACTTGAAGGAAATAACCCGCCGTGGCAGATACAGCAAAGCCGTGAATACAAAGGCAGTAAAGGAACCGAATACCAAGCCCTTGGAGCTGTCGCAATCCGCAAAGGCCTCGGCAATGGTCTTGCCCTCATTGATACCGCCAGTATAAAGCATACCATATACACAAGCCGCAATGAGTACAAGCAATGGCAGTACAAGGTCGATAATGCGGCCGTTGCCGGTAGGCCCCTCCTGCTCGCTGTCACGATATTCCTTAGGAACGATAAAGTTCTCCTGATTTTTCTTTACATAAGCCGCCATAGCGAACACGTCCCGCTGGGAAACAATGATGAATACCATAAACACCATGGTCAGCAGGGCATACAGATTAAATGGAATGGTCTGTAAAAACAGGGCAAAGCCATCAATTTCGCTGTTCTCCGGCAGGGAAGAGCCAACAGCGGCTGCCCAGCTGGAAACAGGAGCCAGGATACAAATCGGTGCCGCAGTGGCATCAATTATATAGGCCAGCTTGGCCCGGGAAATCTTAAACTTGTCCGTAATCGGACGCATTACAGTACCTACAGTCAGACAGTTGAAGTAATCGTCGATGAAAATCACGATACCCAAAAATGCGGTCAGCAGCATGGCACTGCGACGGCCCTTGATATTCTCTGCAGCCCATTCACCGTAGGCCCGGGTAGCACCGGAACGGGTAATGGCCGCCACGATAATACCGAGAATTACCAAAAAGACCAGTATATTGACGTTGCCCCCCACCTTGTCGGCCAGCACATCAAACATAGTCATGACTGCCTCAATAACATTGAAATTTGTATATAACAAAGCACCGGATAAAATACCGATAAGCAGTGACATATACACTTCCTTTGTCGCCAATGCCAGCACAATAGTGATTATAGGTGGCAATATTGACCATACAGATTCTACCATGTGTTTTTCCTACTTTCTTTTATATTAAGAATAAATACTCGTTTATTTTAATACAAAATAAATTATTTTACAACTAAATATGTATATTTTGGACATTTAATATAACATTTCGGCATAACATAAGTCCATTGACAGACTACATTAAGCAAAAATACCAGATTTTTTTACTTCATCCACTGCCCGCTGCATATCCTCCTCGGACTGTACCAGAGCCATGCGGACATAGCCTTCCCCGGAAGGTCCAAAGGCACTGCCCGGAGTTACCAGCACACCGGTCTTGTCCAACAGGTCCTTGACAAAGGCCTCAGAGCTTTCATACTGAGCCGGGATTGGGGCCCAGACAAACATGGTTCCCGGTGGCTTGTCCATAGTCCAGCCAGCTGCAATCAGGCCATCACAGAGTACGTCACGACGGCGTTCATAGGCAGCTCTGGTTTCCGCCACTATGGACTGATCCCCAGAAATAGCTTCAACAGCTGCAGCCTGAATTGGCAGGAACATGCCGTAATCCATATTGGATTTTAAAGTTTTCAGCATTCCCACCACCTTGGCATTGCCTAAGCAATAGCCAATGCGGGCTCCGGCCAAACCATAGGTCTTGGACAGGGAATTAAACTCCACGCCCACCTCCTTGGCTCCCGGCAGCTCCAAAAAGCTGCCCCAGGTGCGGCCGTCAAATACCAGCTCACTGTAGGCATTGTCATGAAGCACAATAATGTCATATTTCCTGGCGAACTCAATAAGCTCCTTGTAAAACTCAATTGGTGCCATGGCCGCCGTCGGATTATTAGGATAGGACACCAGCATAAATTTTGCCTTGCGGGCCACTTCCTCCGGAATATCCTGCAGCTGAATAACATAATTATTCTCTTTTTTCTGAGGCATATAATAAAGCTCCGCCCCGGCAATCCGAGGTCCGTCCGCGAAAATCGGATAGCATGGGTCCGGAACCATCATAATATCCCCCGGGTCCAAAATAGACAGGGCAATATGGGCCAGACCGTCCTGGGAACCCAAAAGGGAGCAGATTTCCGTATCCGGATCCAGCGTCACATTGTAGCGACGCTTATACCACTGGGCCACTGCATCCAGCATATACTTTCGGTCAGAGATAGCATATACATAATTGGACGGGTCCATTACCGCCTTGGCCATGGCCTCCATAATCCGCTTTGCCGGCGGAATATTTGGTGCGCCAATACTAAGGTCAATTACATTCTTGCCGGCGGCCACCCGCTGTTTACGCATTTCTGCCAATCTGGAAAAGACTCCTTCGCCGAACTGGTCCATTCTTTTTGCAAATTTCATCCATATCACCCCAAAATCCAGTAATAAACGAAAAGGGCGAACCGAGATTCGCCCCTTAGCATTATTAAGTTATTATTTGAAGAGCTTACTTACAGAGCCATTGTTGTAGATACAATCAATGAACTCAGCCAGCATTGGAGCCAGAGAAATGCTCACAATCTTGTTGGACTTCTTCTCCGGAGCCAATGGAATAGTATTGGTTATAACAAGCTGCTTAATAACAGAGTCATTGATACGCTGTACTGCAGGATCAGTCAGAATACCATGGGAGCAGCAGGCATAAACCTCCTTGGCACCCAGCTTCTTGAGGGCCTTGGCACCCTCGCACAGGGAGCCGGCGGTATCAACCATATCATCAATCATAATACAGGTCTTGCCCTTAACGTCACCAATAAGGTTCATAACCTCGGCACAGCCAGGACGTGGACGACGCTTCTCCACGATGGCAATGCCTACATCCAGAAGGTCAGCCATACGGCGGGCACGGGTAACACCACCCAAATCAGGGGATACAACGATAGCATCCTGCAAATTCAGTTCCTTGAAATAATCTGCCATGGCAGGAGCAGCTGCCAGATGGTCCACCGGAATATCAAAGAAGCCCTGAATCTGACCAGCATGCAGGTCAACAGTAACAACACGGTCCATGCCGGCAGACTGCATCAGGTTGGCCACCAGCTTGGCAGAAATTGGCTCACGGCCGCGGGTCTTACGGTCCTGACGGGCATAAGCATAGTATGGTACTACAGCAGTTACGCTATGAGCAGATGCACGCTTACAAGCATCAGTCATGATGAGAAGCTCCATCAGATTCTCATTAACTGGCTGGCTGGTAGGCTGGATAATAAAGATATCCTTGCCGCGAATACTTTCACTGATCATAACCTGGATTTCACCATTGTTGAAATGACCCACCTGAGCCTCGATAAGACTGATACCGAGGTGCTCAGCGATTTCCTGGGCCAGCTCAGGATTCGCATTACCAGCTAAAAGACGCATGTTACTCTTTGCAGATTGTGACATTTGTTATAAAGCCTCCAAACTTTAATAAAACATTATTCATTTTAGGAAATTGCCTCTTGGAAAATTTCCGTATATATATTATCAGTAAACCACTGAAATATCCACTTTAATTTTTACGTTTATCTGCCCAACCGGAAATATTTTTCTGGTGAGCCCGGGCAATGGCCAGATCAGATGCCGGAATATCCTTGGTAATAGTGGAGCCGGCACCAATATAAGCACCCTCCCCAACAGTTACAGGAGCCACCAGGGCAGTCTGACAGCCTACGAAGGCATTATCACCAATAACAGTGCGATGCTTGTTCTTGCCGTCGTAGTTTACGGTAACAGTACCACAGCCACAGTTTACATGGCTACCCACATCAGCATCACCGATGTACTGGAGATGTGGCAGCTTGGTGCCCTCACCGATATTGGAGTTCTTCACCTCAACGAAGTTGCCAATATGAACATCCTTGCCAATATGGGTATTAGGACGAAGATGAACGTAAGGACCAAAATCTACACCGTCATCCACAACACAGTCATGACCATAAGCAAAATGGCCTTTTACGCCATCACCAATGGTAACATTGCTGAAACGGCAATTAGGGCCGATTTCACAGTTGGCACCAACCTTGGTTTTGCCTTCAAGCCATGTGAATGGATAAATTACTGTATCAGGCCCCACTTCAACATCAGCATCAACAAAGGTGCTGTCCGGATCCATAAGGGTTACGCCATTATCCATCAGCTCAATGTTCTTACGGCGACGCAGAATCTTTTCTGCACCAGCCAGCTGAACCCGGGAATTGATCCCCAGGGTGGACTCAAAATCATCGGCAGCAACAGCCCAAATCTTTTCGCCCTGCTCACGGAGAATACCAAGTACATCCGGGAGATAATACTCGCCCTGGGCATTATCGCAGCCCACCTTTTCCAGAGCCTTGAACAAATCCTGACACTCGAAGCAGTAAATGCCGGAATTAACTTCCTTCACCTGGCGCTCTTCCTCAGTGGCATCCTTCTGCTCCACAATGCGGGCCACATCCCCCTCAGGAGTGCGGATAATACGGCCATAGCCGGTGGCATCCGGCATAATGGCAGTAAGCACAGTGGCCTTGGCACCAGCGGCCTTATGTCCTTCATAAAGCTTGCTGATAAGGTCAGCAGTAACCAATGGGGTGTCACCGCACAATACCATAACAGTACCATTTTCCTTGGCAAGAAGTGGGGCTGCCTGCTGTACTGCATGACCAGTACCCAGCTGCTCCGCCTGTACCACGAACTCCGCCTGATCGCCGATGGCTTCCTTTACGGTTTCCCCGCCAAAGCCAACTACAACAACATTCCGCTTGGAGCCGGCCTTGGTTGCCGCATCCAAAACGTGCTGCAGCATAGACTTGCCTGCAACCTTATGTAAAACCTTTGGCAGCTTGGACTTCATTCTGGTTCCCTTGCCAGCTGCTAAAATTACTGTTACTAAATCCAGCATTAATAATTGCCTCCAATTAATTGATATCTTAAATAATTTATTCCTTGTTCTTCATGGCTTCCATGCTCTCAAGAAGCGTCTGCTCAGACTTTTCCATGTGATACTCGGCTGCCGCCCTGGCTTCTGCCACATCTCCCTGGGCAATGGCCTCCACAATGCGGCGGTGCTCCTCCAGAGTAGCCTTTAAGCGTCCTGGGAATGCCATGGAAGTAGAACGGAAGCGGGTAAGCTGTTCCCGCAGATTGAAAATTATCCCTACCAAACGGGAATTACGGCTGGCCTGATATAAAAGGTCATGGAACTCCGTATCACATTCCACGATTTTATCCATGTCATTTTCTTCGATGTAGCCGCCGATGGCCACCAAAAGGCGCTGCAGACGCTCCAGCTCCTCATCGGTAATGCGTTCTGCTGCCAGGCCACTGGCCAGTGAATCAAGGGAGGTACGTATCTCAAAAACCTCGTTTACATCCCTGATGGACAGATTGGCCACATAGGTCCCCCGGCGAGGCATCATAATAACATAGCCCTCCAGCTCCAGCTTGCGGATTGCCTCACGGACCGGGGTACGGCTTACGCCCAAATCCTCAGCCAGCTGGCTTTCCATCAATCTTTCGCCGGGCTTCAGCTTCCCCTTGCGAATAGCATCCCGCAGGGTTTCACAAACCACCTCACGGAGAGGCTGGTAACTATCCAATTTAATAGGTGATAATTTTGTATCCATAATCAACCTCTATTTCTGCCAACAGTTTTTGCTGTAAATACAGCCGCCTCACTGTCAATATTACGGATTGCCTCTGCCATTTCATTGGCCACTGCTTCATCAGGTGCCAGGCCAAACACAGTCGGTCCGCTGCCGGACATCATGCTGGCCAGCGCCCCCTTGTTCAGCATTTCCTGTTTATATTTGTCTATAATGGCATGCTTGTTAATAGTAACACTTTCCAGCACATTACACAACAATTTACTTGCAGATAAAATATCACCTTGTACAATAGCCTTTATCATTGCCGTATTATCAGGGTGTGGACCATCATAACCGGCATCATAGGTCTTGTAGGCCCAGGCAGTGGACACACCCACCTTTGGCTTGGCCAAAACCACATCCACCTCGGGGAAATCCGGCAACCGTTCCAGAATCTCTCCCCGGCCGGTGGACAGCATGGTGCCGCCCATTATGCAGAAAGGAATATCGGACCCCAGCTGAGCTCCCAGCTCACACAGCTTTTCTTCGGACAGCTGCAACTCATATAGCTGATTCATGCCCTTTAATACTGCTGCCGCATCTGCAGAGCCTCCGGCAAGCCCGGCGGCAATAGGGATATGCTTGTCCAGCTTTATGCTGACACCTGTTTTCAGGCCACATTCCTTTATAATCAGCTCTGCTGCCCGATAGCAAAGATTGGTCTTGTCTGCCGGCAAATCTGAACCGGGGATTTTCAGCTCAATGCCGCTGTCCCTTTTTTCCAGATACAGATTATCATGAAGGCTGACCTCCTGCATGACCATGGCCACCTCATGATAGCCATCAGGCCGGGTTCCCAGAATATCCAGAGTCAGATTAATTTTGGCATTCGCCTGTATTTCGATTTTATCGGAACTCAATGTTCCCACTCCTTTTAGAAATATACTGTATACATTTTTCCATCAGTAAATTCTATCATATTTTGACAAATTTCATCAACAAAAAGGCCCAGAACATTATAAAACAACGTTCTAGGTCTATTACGATCGTGAAAAGCTGGCGTGAGGTGCATATAGTGACGTATTTTGCGTCGGTACTTAGCGAACCACAGGTGAGCTTAGTATCCGCTACGCAAACTAGTGAGCGGGAGCGTTCACTATATGTACCTTGCGTCATGCTTCTATATATTCCGCTTTCCTTTATCGGCATCAAATGTCCCAGTGTAACTTGTCAGGATTTGGCGTAGCCTTGTCGATTTCCGACAAAATCCAGGAAATATTATCATGAGTGGCCGCAAAGGCCTGATCCAGCCGCTTCTTATGCTGATCATTTATCTCCATATTATGAAGAGCCATGTGCATATAATCCTTGGCTACCAATGGTACGCCACGCTCTGCCGCCAGCTGGGCCTTAAAACGATAACCATAATAAAGGTAGCTGTTGTGCTCAATAGGAATATCCTTGAACACCTCGATGCGTTCATCCACCTCAGCCTCGGCAGCCTCGGTCTGCTTCATCAGATGCATTGTATTCCAACGGTCAGCCCACAGCTCACCCCGCAGAATATACTTGTAGAGATAATCATAGGATTCAGCCAGTTCGATGGCCAGATTTATGTGCTCCAGGGCATTTTTATAATCCTTCTGTCCCTTTTCCAGCTGGCTGAGATGCTGAAGGGCATATGCCTTTTCTTCAATATCCTGGCTGTTTTCCTCATCCGGCTCCACATCAAGAACCGACAAAAACAGCTCCTTGGCCTTGGCTATATTGTTAAATTCCGGCATAGCCAGAAAATGTCCCAAACGGGCCCGACAATGCCAGTCATCAACGCCATTTTCAAACAGCTCCGCCGGTGGACGGGCTATATTATCCAAAACTGTATCTACAAGGCTGGAAAATTCCTCTTTATCCATAAAACAAAAACTCCTTTGATTCATTAGTAATTATAAGTGAACTGGTTGGCAAGAATTCCGATAAGGAAAAGCACGCCCGCCAAAATCGGCAAAACCGGTGCGAAAAACGGCAGGGCCGGCTCCGCCACAATATAGCTGGTGATGGCCCCCAAAACAAGATTAAAGAGCACTGTAACGATAATGCCGGTCTTCCGCTTGCTGTAGGTATATTTTGCAATATCAACCGCACTCATGATATTGCCAAAATCCACGCTGTCAACATATATGTCACACTGTTCCTTAATGGACTCATCAGTAACGCTGAGGGCAAAGCTGATATCAGCTGACTGGGCCAAAACATGAGTATTCCTGGTAGTCGCCACCGCTCCAATAAGGGAATCGGTATTTTTCATAATGGTAATCTTCTTGGCCTTTTCCATGGTATCCAGCTCAGCCTGAACATTGCTGATGCCGGCCTGACGGGCAATATTGCGGGCAGTACTGCCGGCAGCACTGGTCATGATAGAGGTGGAAATGCCATATTCCCTAAGGGTCTGAACTGCTCCAGGCACCGTAGGCCGCAGGGCATCACTGAACACAATGAAGCCACGGCAAAAGCCGCCTATGCTGACAAAGGAAACCACATTTCCCTTTCCAGCCATCTGGTCTGCCTTGGTCAGTATCTCCGCAGGAATCTTTACATCATGGTCCTGCAAAAAGGCTGCCGTACCAACACGGACCTCCTGATGGTTGATGAGAGCCTCCACGCCCTTGCCCGGCACAATATTGCTGGCTGATGCCTCGGAAAGCTCCAGTCTTTTCTCATCAGCCCACTCCGCAACAGCTTCAGCCAAAGGGTGCTTGACTCCGGCCTCCGCAGAGGCCGCAAAGGTCATGAGCTTGGAGGGAGCTATTCCCGCAGGAATAATGTCATATATTACGGGCACACCCTTTGTAACAGCACCGGACAAGCCCATTACCAGCTGCCCAGTGAGATGCAGTAATGGAAGAAGCTTGCGGCTTCTGGCATGAATATTGAATCTCCGCAGGGTTCGCATGGCCTGCCATGGGAGAATAAACTTCAATAGTATGTACGCCACAAAATTTATCAATATAAATATACCGACAATCATGCCGTAAAAAATAAGTCTGTTTTCCAATAACATATCAAACATGTTTTACCAACTCCTACGTGATAATTATGGTCGGAGTACCAATAAAAGTCAATAGCACATGGAAATGCAGCATAAAAAATCGGCCACCCTCAGGCAGCCGATATAAAAACTATAATATTTTATTGTTGTATGTTTTTTAATCCAGGCTATCCTTCAAATCATTGTTGGTCATGGCACATACGCAGGAGTCGGACCAAACATTTTCCGCTGTTTCAATCATATCAATGATTGTATAAATAGGAAGAATTACACCCATGATCCCCAACGGAGCTCCCATGGAAGACATCAAGGACAAGGTTAGGAAATAGCAGCCCATTGGAACACCAGCATTACCTACTGCCGCAAACACTGCCACAAATAGCCAGGTTATCATGGTTCCCATGGACAGCTCAAAGCCGGCATTCTGCATAACGAACAATGAAGTAACCAAAATGAAGGCTGCACAGCCATTCATATTAATTGTAGTACAAATTGGCAGAACGAAACGGGATACTTTCTTGTTCACCTTCAAATTATCCTCTGCTGAAGCCATGGTTACCGGCAGGGTAGCTGCAGAGCTCTTGGTGAACAGGGCAACTGCCAGGGCCGGGGACATCTTCTTGAAAACTGTAAGCGGATTAAGCCCTCTCAGGAGCAGGAAGATTGGCAAAACGATGAAAAACTGTATTACGTTTCCACCCATAACTACAGCCACGTACTTGCCAAGTGAACCTACAATAACACCGGCTTCAATCTGGGCCGCCAGCTGACCGGCAAAGGCCACGATACCGACAGGAAGTACATATACAATACCTCTGATAAGGGTAAAGAGCAGCTCCTGAAGTCCGTTGATGACCTTCAGCAGCATCTGGGCATTTTCCGTTTTTGGCATATAGGCCAGGCCAAAGCCCACACCAAAGGCAATGAGCAAAATAGACAAAACATTGCCTGCCAAAAATGGCTGAAGCAAATTATTCGGGATAACCGAGAGAAAATGGTCGTAGTACGACAGCTTGCCCAATTTGTCAGGCACATCCGCAACTCCCGCACCAATTACATCTGCCGGCAGATTTTCCGGTGCAATAAAAATATAAAGAACCAGACCAACTGCTGCCGCAGCAATAGTGGTCAGCATGGTATACACCACAGCATGGCCAAAGATGCGGCCAGTCTCCTTCTTGGTACCCAAGGTAGCCAGGGTGGTAATAACCGCCAAAGCTATGGTAGGTACAGCCACAAACTGGAACAGGCGGGTAAACACGGTGGCAACGAAATTAAACAAATCGTTAAGAACCGGAATATTGAGCCATCCCAGAACACCACCCACTACCAGTGCCCCAAACCATAAAACCATCTGCTTCAGCTGAGCCTTCTGGTCAGTTTGCTTGATGGCCTCCTGGGCTTTCTTCTGCACATCATTTTCGTTTGACATATCCTTCCCTCTCCTTCATAGACATACTTTACCAACTTGAATAGTAGGTAATATCAATATGCTTAGTATGATACTTAAATTATAACCATTTGTCAACGGTTTGCCTATTATTCTTTTGGAGAAGTTTCGGATATTTTGTTTAATTTTTTCTGTTTATTCTGTTCCCGTCTCATTTTAAAAAAATCCTTCATGATACCGCAGCATTTGTCCTCCAAAACCCCGGCAGTAACCTCAGTCTGATGGTTCAGGTTGGCATTGGTAAGCACGTTAAAAATAGAGTGAACCGCCCCAGCCTTTATATCTGCCCCGCCGTAAACAACCCGGTCAATGCGGCTGTTGACAATGGCACCGGCACACATAGGACAGGGCTCTATGGTAACATAAAGGGTTGTACCGCTAAGCCGCCACCTGTCCAGCTTTTTGTTTGCAGCCCTGATAGCCTCAATTTCCGCATGGGCCGTGGCATCCCTGTTGGTCTCCCGCAGATTATGTCCCACAGAAACAGTAGTGCCGTCCTTGGCCACAAGGACGGCACCTATAGGAACTTCCCCGAGCTCGTAAGCCTTCTGAGCTTCAGCCAGGGCAAGATTCATATACTTTTCGTCATCTAATATCATTTACGCCTCAGCTCCTCCTCTAAAGAATCGCAAATCCACGCCATCCTCGTAGAACAGGGACTGGGTTACCTGCTGGCAATCCAGCACATAAGCCTCTGAAATCGGGGCATCCTCACGCTGCTGTCTCATCTTTTCAGTAAGCATTTTGTGGAACGGGGATTTACCATTATTCTGATCATCACGACTATTTTTCCGCAGGAATGGGCTGTTCACATCACAGTCAACGCCTTTTACTCTTGCTACTCTTTCAATTTTCTCTAACATGATGATCACCTCACTTTATTAATTCACTAATACATCAACCATAATCCCCCAAAATTAACTAATTATCTCTTCTTGCCACATATATCGGTACTATTTGCCTATAAATTAACACATTTTTCTGAAAAATCCATGTATACTTTTAAAATATACAAAAAAGGTCCACAGAAATCTGCAGACCTTTCATGTACATATTAAATATGATGTTTAGAAGTAAAATTACTTCTTCAGTGCATCGCCCAGGTTGTTCTGAGTGTTGCGAGCTGCCTGTACGGACTCAGCGAAACGCTCTTTCTCCTTGCCCTCGAGCTTCAGCTCAACAATCTTCTCAATGCCGTTCTCGCCCAGAATTACTGGAACGCCGATGCAGAGGTCATCCTCGCCATACTCACCCTCGAGGTATACGCAGCAAGGAATGAGCTTCTTGCCATCAGTGATGATGGACTTAACCAGCTCGCCAGCTGCAGCACCTGGAGCATACCAAGCGGAAGTGCCCAGGAGACCGGTCAGGGTAGCACCGCCAACCTTGGTCTGTGCAATAGCATCCTCAAGCTCAGCCTCGCTGAGGAAGTGAGATACAGGAATACCCTTGTAAGTTGCGATGGATCCGAGTGGAACCATGGTCTTGTCGCTATGACCACCGATAACCATACCCTCGATGTCGGTAGGAGTTGCAGGATAGCCCTTCTTCTTCAGTGCGCAGGACAGGAAATAACGGAAGCGGGAGCTGTCGAGCATACCGCCCATGCCGATAACCTTGTTCTTAGGAAGGCCGGAGTTCTTCAGTGCAAGATAAGTCATTGCATCCATTGGGTTGGAGATAACAATGAAGATTGCATCTGGGGAGTACTTAACAGCCTGCTCAATAACACTGCCTACGATGCCAGCGTTAACGCCGATGAGGTCCTCACGGCTCATACCTGGCTTACGAGGAATACCGGAAGTAATAACAACAACCTTGGAACCTGCAGTAGCAGAGTAATCGTTAGTAACACCAGTGATAGTAGTGTTGAAGTTAAGGATCTGAGCGGTCTGCATCATATCCATAGCCTTACCTTCGGAAACACCCTCTTTAATATCGAGAAGTACTACTTCACTTGCATAACCAGCACTTGCAATGACATTTGCTGCGGTAGCGCCTACGTTACCTGCACCTACAACTGTAACTTTCATAATTTTACAATTCCTCCTTTTATTTACGACAGATTGCGTATGGTCACAATCTGAACATTAAACTAATAGTATTATAACAAATACTTATGAAATAATCAATGAAATAAGGGTATTATGGAATTCGACGTTTTATTTCTTCCCAAAATTCATATGGAACATTCATATTATTATTTAGGCCGGTGCCAAGTTCGATTCCCCTGCGGTTGGCGCCGTGGAAGTCGGTTCCCCCGGTGGCCAGCATATTGTATTTCTCAATCATGCGGGCCGCAAAGGCCTCATCCTCCTCGGAATAGTTGGGATAGTAACGCTCCATACCCATCAGGCCGTAGCTCATCAGCTCCTGCAGGGCCGCTTCCTTTTTCACCCAGGACCAGCCACCCATACCTATTGCCTTGTGATAATGGGCCAGGGAAGTAACTCCCCCGGCGGCCTTGATAACCGGCAGGGCTTCCTCAGCCGGAATATCCCCGTAGACTCCGGCGACTTTAAGGCCCGGATTGAGCAGCTCATCCCACAGAGTCTGGATTTTGCATGGCAGATTCATGGCCACCAAAGTACGCATAATGGCATATCGGTCCAGATGCACCGTCGCGTGCTTCTGCACCATATCCATGGTAAGCTTTACACCCTTGCTGCGGATATACTCCACCACCTGATCCATGTTCTTTTCCTTGTTATGGCGGATTTTGGCATAAAGCTCCTTAAAATCAGGATTCTCCTGATCAAAGCCCAGGCACACGATGTGCAGCTTGTGGTCCTCGTAGGCCACGGTCATTTCCATGCCGTTAATAAAGTTCATGTCCACCTTTTGGGCTTCCTCAGCTGCCTCCTGATTTCCCGCAATGGATTCATGGTCTGTAAGAGTAACGGCCTCCAGCCCCCGCTCCTTGGCCAGGTGAATAATATCCCGTGGTGTGTAGGTTCCGTCTGACACGGTGGAATGTACATGTAAATCTATCATAAAAATCTCAATCCTTTTTTATTTGCTGGAAATAATTATATACTGCTTCGGCCGATGGGGTATTCATGCCATCCAGCCCGGCCATTTCCTCCACGGAGGCCAGCTTAATCTTTTCAATGGTGCCAAAATAATCCAAAAGTATTTTGCGACGTTTCGGGCCAATGCCCTCCACATTATCCAAGATGGATACCAGATTCCGCTTGTTACGGAGCTTCCGATGATAAGTAATGGCAAACCGATGGGCCTCATCACGGATTCGCTGTATCAAATACAGGGCCTGACTGCTGCGGGGCAGAATTACCGGGTCAGATTCCCCTTCCCGATATACTTCCTCAAACCGCTTGGCCAAACCTACCACCGGCACCGTCAAATGCCCGGCCCCCCGGATAATCTCGCAGGCAGAGCTAAGCTGCCCCTTACCGCCATCTATGATAATCAAATCCGGCATCTCTGCGTCCGGCTTCCCATAGCGGCGTTCTGTAACCTCCCGCATGGATTTGAAGTCATCCGGTTTTCCCTCAGCACTTCGTATCTTGAACCGCCGATAATCGGACTTTTTCGGCACGCCGTCCTCAAAAACCACCATGGATGCCACAGTTTCAGATCCCTGGGTATGGGAAATATCAAAGCACTCCATACGGGTGGGAGGATTAACCAGCCCAAGGTATTTTCCCAGCTCCAGCACAGCCCCGACAGTCTGGGCATTGGCCTGCTTAAGACGGGCGCTTTCGTCCGCCAGGGCCTTTTCAGCATTGCCAATGGCCATTTCAACAATATCCCGCTTGGTACCCCGTTTGGGCACGCTGAGGCTGACCTTATACTTGCTCTGCTCCCCCAGCCATTCCTCCAGCAGCTCCTGCTCGGGAATTTCCATAGGCAACAGGATTTCTCTTGGAATAAATGTGGCCTGGTTGTAATACTGCTTCAAAAAAGCCAGCAGCAGTGCCTCATCAGTTTCTTCCTCACTGCCGTCCAGCAGGAAATAATCCCTGCCTACCATTTTACCACTACGGACATAAAAAATCTGCATGCAGACACCCATACCGGACCGGGCCATGCCGATGGCATCCTGATCTCCAATGCCCGTAATAATCCGCTGCTTCTCGGTTATTTTCTGAACTGCCATGAGCTGGTCCCGCAATCGGGCCGCCCGTTCAAATTCAAGGTTATCTGCAGCCTTCAGCATACGCTGTTTGAGATTATACTCCACCTGCTCCGTGCGTCCTTCCAAAAACAGCAGGACTTCATCAATCATCAGCTGATATTCCGGCTGGGAAATCTTCCCGGCACAGGGAGCCAGACACCTCTTAATGTGATGCTCCAGACAAGGCCGGTCTGCATCCATGCGACGGCAGCTCCTCAACGGAAACAGCCTTTTCAGCAGACGCAGGCTTTCATGAAGGGCCGTCACATTGGTATAAGGACCAAAATACTTGGCTCCATCCCGGGCCACCCGGCGGGTTATATGAACCCGAGGGAATGGCTCATTGGTAGTAACCTTTAAATAAGGATAATTCTTGTCGTCCTTAAGGCTGATGTTGTACTTGGGCCGATGCTTCTTTATAAGGTTGCACTCCAAAATCAGTGCCTCAACCTCCGACCCCGTGAGGATGGTTTCAAAATCCTCAATGCGGGCCACCATGGCCTTAACCTTGGTGGAATGGCTGCTGTTCTGACGAAAATATTGGGTTACGCGGTTTTTAAGGCTGATGGCCTTGCCCACGTAGATAATCTTGCCTTTGGCGTCCTTCATAATGTAGACGCCGGGAGAATGTGGCAGAAGCACCAACTTTTCCTCTATTATGTTGTTCATTCTGTCACCCCCATAAAATGCACCTCATCCGTCAACTTCGTTGACACCGACGGAGCACTGCTCCTAGTACCTTTAGGTACTTCCCCTCCCCTACGGGCTAGCTTCGCGTCGCAAGGGGAAGGCATAACATTAGCGGTCAGTGTGAAGTTGGCTTCAGCCAATCGGCTACTAACCGTTTTACCGCATTATTTTAAGGGCAGAGGCGATTGTCTAGAGCAATAGAAGCTGGTGCGTCAAAAAATATTTTTCTTGCCCTCACTTATTTTAACGGAAAAAATTACTTGTCTGAGCGCAGCGAGTTGTAATTTTTACCGTTATATTATGGCAAGGAAAATTTTTAGCAACAGCTTCGTGCTATAGGCAACGCCTCTGTCCCATAATAATATTTTTAGTGTTTTTCCTCCAGTAATGGCTTCAGGAACTGGCCAGTATAGGATTTCTTGGTTTTGGCCACCTTTTCAGGCGTCCCTTCCACCACAATGGTACCGCCCTTGTCGCCACCTTCCGGCCCCAGATCGATAATGTAGTCCGCTGACTTTATTACATCAAGATTATGTTCAATAACCACCACGGTGTCCCCGCCATCCACCAGACGCTGGAGAATGGCCAGCAGCTTGTGAATATCTGCTGCATGAAGGCCCGTAGTAGGCTCATCCAGTATGTACATGGTCTTGCCAGTGGAACGCTTTGACAGCTCCGTGGCCAGCTTCACCCGCTGGGCCTCACCACCGGACAGGGTTGTAGCCGCCTGTCCCAGCTTCACATAGCCCAGACCTACATCCTGCATAATCTGCAGCTTATTGGCAATACGCGGCACATTCTTGAAGAACTCCACTGCCTCATCCACTATCATATCCAGCACATCAGAAATGGACTTGCCCTTATATTTTACTTCCAGGGTTTCCGTATTATAGCGGGCACCCTTGCAGACCTCGCAAGGCACATACACATCCGGCAAAAAGTGCATTTCGATTTTTATAATACCGTCACCACGGCAGGACTCACAACGTCCCCCCTTCACATTGAAGCTGAACCGCCCTGGCTTATAGCCCCGCAACTTGGCCTCAGTGGTCTGGCTGAACAGGGTTCTTATCATGTCAAATACTCCGGTGTAGGTTGCCGGATTGGACCGCGGTGTCCGCCCAATAGGTGACTGGTCAATATTGATAATCTTGTCGATATTTTTCAGGCCCTTGATTTCCTTAAAGTGGCCTGGCTTGCCCTTGGTGCGGTACAGCTTGGAAGCGATACCCTTATAAAGTATTTCATTAATAAGGGTACTCTTTCCGGAGCCGGATACACCAGTAACCACCGTAAATGTGCCCAAAGGCAGCTTTACGGACAGATTCTTCAGATTATTTTCCTGAGCCCCCACGATTTCCACAAAAAGGCCATTGCCGGGGCGACGCTCCTGAGGCACCGGAATGTACTTTTTACGGCTGAGATACTGTCCAGTTACGGATTCCTCCACCTTCATGATTTCCTTGGCCGTACCCTGGGCCACCACAGTCCCCCCATGGGTTCCGGCCCCAGGGCCAATATCAATGATATGGTCCGCAGCAAACATAGTGTCCTCATCGTGTTCAACAATAAGCAGGGTATTGCCCAAATCCCGCAGATTTTTCAAGGCAGTAAGGAGCCGCTCATTATCCCGCTGATGCAGACCGATACTCGGCTCATCCAGAATATACAAAACTCCCACCAAACCGGAGCCAATCTGGGTGGCCAGACGAATACGCTGGGCCTCGCCTCCGGACAAAGTGCCCGCCGCCCGTGACAGGGTCAGATAATCCAGACCTACAGTGACCAAAAAGCCCAGACGGGCATGGATTTCCTTCAAAATCTGGGCCGCGATTTTCTGTTCACGCTGATTCAGCTCCAAATTATCAAAGAAGGTGGCACAGTCCCGTACCGTCATTTCCGTCACCTGCTGGATATTCTTCTCCCCCACGGTCACGGACAGGGATTCCGGCTTCAGGCGGGCACCGTTACATACAGGACACTTGTGAATAGTCATGTAGTTTTCCAAATCCTCCCGCATGGCATCAGACTCCGACTCCCGATAGCGGCGGTCCAGCAGAGGCATAACTCCTTCAAATGGGCCGGTATGAATTTTATAGACACCAAACATATTCTCATAGCCGAAGCTGTATTTTTTGTCCCCGGTGCCATAGAGCAATTCCTCCTGCAGCTCCGGCTTCATTTCATCCCAAGGAGTGTCCAGGGTTGCCCCATAAGCCTCGCAGACAGAGCCCATCTGGCACATGGTATAGGATTTCGGATTATTGGTAAGGGGTGCAATCAGCCCATTGGCCAGGCTGAGGCTCGTATCCGGCATTACCAGCTCTATATCAAACTCACTGTGGCTGCCCAAGCCGCTGCAGGCAGGGCAGGCACCAAATGGATTATTGAAGGAAAACATACGTGGAGCTATTTCCGGCAAGCTGATGCCACAGTCTATGCAGGCAAAGTTCTGGCTGAACATGAGCATGTCCCCGTCCACAATCTGGACATAGGCAACGCCCTCACCCAGCTTCAAGGCCGCTTCCATGGATTCCGCCAAACGCTGGCGAATTTCCTCCCGAATAATCAGCCGGTCCACTACCACCTCAATAGTATGCTTCTTGTTTTTCTCCAAGTTAATTTCTTCGCTGGCATCCATCAGCTCACCATCAATGCGAACCCGGATATAGCCCTCCTTGCGGATATGCTCCAGCAGCTTTTTATGTTCACCCTTTTTGCCGCGAACCACCTGGGCAATAATAAGCAGCCTGGTACGTTCCGGCAGCTCCAGCAGCTGGGCCAGCATCTGGTCAATGGACTGCTGGTTAACCGGCTTGCCGCACTTTGGACAATGGGGCCGTCCCGCCCTGGCAAAAAGCAGACGCATATAGTCATAAATCTCAGTTACAGTACCAACTGTGGAGCGGGGATTGCGGCTGGTGGTTTTCTGGTCAATGGAAATAGCCGGGGAAAGCCCTTCTATATAATCCACATCCGGCTTGTCCATCTGCCCCAAAAACATGCGGGCATAGGAAGACAGGGACTCCACGTAACGACGCTGGCCCTCTGCATACACCGTATCAAAGGCCAGGGAAGATTTCCCTGACCCCGACAGCCCAGTTACAACCACCATCTTATCCCGTGGTATATCTACATTGATATTTTTCAGATTATGGACGCGGGCGCCCTTAATCCTGATATATTTTTCCATTTAATAACCTCTTTTATATATCAAAACAACATTAATTCTTGCCTTCCAGCTCCCAAATCATATCCCGGAGCTCTGCCGCCTTCTCAAATTCCAAGGCACGGGAGGCCTGCTGCATTTCCCGGGTAAGGGTCTTGATAAGAGCCTCCTTGTTCTTGGCAGTAAGCTTCTTTTTCTTCTTGCCGTCGGCCTGATAGGCAGCGGCAGTTTCCGCCACCAGAGTGGTCTCAATTAATGCCTTGACCGGCTTAATAATAGTTTTAGGTACAATTCCATGTGCCTTGTTATAGGCTTGCTGGATTTCACGGCGGCGCTCTGTTTCATCCATGGCCCGTTTCATGGAGTCAGTAATGCGGTCTGCATACATGATAACCTTGCCCTCTGCATTACGGGCAGCACGGCCAATGGTCTGAATAAGGGAGGTGTCGGACCGCAGGAAGCCTTCCTTGTCCGCATCCAATATAGCCACCAGAGAAACCTCCGGCATATCCAGGCCCTCACGCAACAGATTTATGCCCACCAGCACATCAAATTCGCCGGCCCGCAGATCCCGGATAATTTCCGCCCGCTCAAAGGTTGCAATATCCGAATGGAGATAGCGAACCCTTATGCCAGTTTCCTTCAAATAATCTGTAAGGTTCTCCGCCATTTTCTTGGTCAGTGTGGTCACCAGTACCCGCTGGTCTTTCTTTACCCTAAACTTAATCTCTCCCAGCAGATCATCAATCTGCCCCTCAAGAGGCCGCACCTCCACCTCAGGGTCCAACAGACCCGTTGGACGAATAATCTGCTGCACCACCTGCTGAGCCCCGGACAATTCGTACTGGGCCGGGGTAGCCGACACATACACTATCTGGTTAATCCGCTGCACAAATTCATCAAATTTCAGCGGACGGTTATCAAAGGCCGATGGCAGGCGGAAGCCATTGTCCACCAAGGACTCCTTTCGGGAACGGTCCCCGGCATACATGGCCCGCAGCTGCGGCAGGGTAACATGTGACTCATCTATAACAATCATGAAATCCTCTGGAAAATAATCCAGCAGAGTATAAGGTGCTTCCCCCGGAGCCCGCTGGGTCAGATGGCGTGAGTAATTCTCGATGCCGGAGCAATAGCCCATTTCCTGTATCATTTCCAGATCATAGTTGGTCCGCTGTTCAATGCGCTGGGCCTCAATGAGCTTGTCATGCTCCTTGAAGAACTTGATCTGCTCCTCCAATTCCGCCCTAATAGTGCCCATGGCAATTTCCAGATCCTCTTTGGGCGTTACGTAATGGGAAGCCGGAAAAACCATGGAATGAGTCCGCTCGCCGAAGATTTCTCCTGTCAGCACGTCAAACTCCACAATACGGTCTATCTCGTCCCCAAACATTTCAATACGGACCCCACGATTGTTGTAACCGGCAGGAAAGATTTCCACCACATCACCACGAACCCGAAAATGACCACGCTCCAGCACCACATCGTTGCGGTCATACTGCATGGTCACCAGCCGCCGCAAAATATCATTACGGTCAATTTCCTGCCCCTTATGAAGGGACAGCACCATCTCGTGGTAGCTCTCAGGGGAGCCCAGACCATAAATACAGGACACACTGGCCACAATAACCACATCCCGCCGCTCAAAGAGAGAGCAGGTGGCAGAATGACGCAGCTCATCAATTTCATCATTGATGGAGGCGTCCTTCTCAATATATGTATCAGTAGAAGCTATATAGGCCTCCGGCTGGTAGTAATCGTAATATGAAACAAAATAACCCACATAGTTATCTGGAAAGAAGGTCTTAAACTCACTGGCCAGCTGGGCCGCCAGAGTCTTGTTGTGGGCAATGACCAGGGTTGGCTTCTGCACCTTCTCAATCAGCTTGGCAATAGTAAAGGTCTTGCCGGTACCGGTGGCTCCCAGCAGCACCTGGGCCTCCTGCCCATTTTCGATGCCCCCGGCCAAATCCTCAATGGCCTGGTTCTGGTCCCCCATGGGATCAAATGGAGCAACCACCTTAAAGGGAATTCCCTCTCCAAAATCTATATTATTTAATTTAGGGACCTCTGCCATTTTCTTACCTCCCTAAAAAACGAACATTAATAGAACATACTCTCGTTATTATACCCCAGTTCCCCCAATTTTACCATAGGAAAATTTTTCCTAACGGAAAATAATTATAGAAAATAAAAATCAGGAAGCAGCCACTTATTCATCGACTGCCTCCTGCCCCACAAGTTTATGCTATATCAAAGGACATGGTTACTGTAACTATGGTGCCCACATCCACGGCACTGTATATGGCCACATTACCGCCGATTTTGGCCAGCAGCTGCTTCACCACATAAAGGCCTAATCCCTGCCCATTGGCCCAAGGATCCACCTGACGGTTTTCCTGGGTGTAGGCATCATACATCTTATTCTGGAATTCCGGTGATATGCCAATTCCCTCATCAGAAATTTTCACCCTGCAGTTTATCCTGCCTCCGTGGGCCTTGGCCTCAGCCGAGCAATGTATTTCCGCTCCCTCCGGACTGTACTTCAGGGCATTATGTACAATATTAAACAGTACACGCTTTACATAAAGCTCATTGCCCACAACCTCAGAGTATTTTAGGCTGCTGATATTTTCCTCTGCGTAAAGCTCAATATTTTTCTTCTTGGCAATAGGTAAGGCGAAGGCCTTAACATAGTTGAAAATATCATAAAGGTCAAAGGTCTCCGGCTGTGATTTTTCCATTGAAAGCTTGAGCTCGCTTGCCTTTTTTATATCCCGGGCCAGCTCTGCCATCAGGGCAAAATTCATGCGAAGATGCTCAACTTCCGCCGCATCAAGCGTTTCCTTGCCTTCAACAATACGCTCCAGGATAAACATTACGTCACCCATATTATCTGCCATATTATTGATTACAGCATTGTTCACGTCCATCATGTCGCTGACGCTCTGGACATCCAGCTTCAGCTTGTCCTCTGCCTCCAGCTTCAGCTTCATAACATCATCAACACTGCGGATAGCTATAATGGCATGCTTCTTGTCGGCCATGCTAAAGAGCCGGCACACCATATATATAGTCTTTTGCTTGCGTATAATCCGGTAACTATGGGAAAAATCCTGCTCCTTGGACAAAATACTTTTGATGGAAGTAAGGGAGAACAGGGATTTCATTTTCTCCACATCATCAGGATGCACATATTCCGTAAGATAATCGTCCTTTATGTCCTCAAATTTGAAAATCTTTTTTTCGTAAAATAAATTTTGAACCTCAACGGAGGATTCGTGCCCCACATTGAGTACTTCCGTATCCCCTGACGTCAGGTCTACCTTCAGTACCGTGGCATATCTCATGGTAAGGGTTGAAATTATTTCCCGAAGCTCAACCTCTTTTTCGTTATCCACCGCCAGTGTTGCAGAACCGTAGGCTTTTACCGGCTTTCCGTCCTTATCAAATTCCGTGGTGTAACGCACATGGAAGGGAATTCTGTCCGGGGTTAGGGGAATAACCCCCTGAATCTGAGGCTCCCCCTGGGCCAACCGTTCATGCCAATTACGATACATATCCTCATAATCCCGTGGGAAAATGCCAGCCTCAAAAACTGGATCCGGATAATTTTTCAAAACCGGCGGCAAACCCAGGTCTCTCATACACCGGGTACACGGACGCATTTCATGGGTAGCAATATCATATTCCCAGGCATAAATGTTAGCCAGCTCCGCCGCCTTGCGGAACTTGGTTTCATTGGCAGAGACATCATTAAATGTGTGCTGCATTTCCGTGTTATCGCTCAGCAATGCACAATATAAAACATCACTATCATGCTTGGCCACCATGCGGACCTGAAAATAAATACAGCACTCCTGATAACCGCAGCACTGTGAAAAGGACCGGAACCATATTCCCTCCGCTTCATACTCCCTGCTGGTGGCAGCCGACTTTAACAGTCTTTTGAATTTTTGCTGTTCCTCGTCATTGGAAAATTGCCACTGCCCCTCAACACCCAGCCTGTCAAGAGAAGCCTGAGGCAGAATATTTTCTTCATATTTATCATTGGCCAATTCAATATGCATTACGCCATCTGCAAAGGTAAAGTAAATCACTGCGTCCATGTACTGGTTCAACAGATAACGCACAGTTGCATCATCACCGGCAAAGATTTTGAATTCCTGTGGATTGATAAAAGCCTTTGGTCTGCTCAGCCACACCGAATCTGCACTTGAAATACTCATAGGAACCGCTCCTGTTCTTCACACAATGTATATAAACATTTCACTCCAAATTATTTTTCCAATCAAAAAGGATTTTCTACCGACAAGATAGAAAATCCTCTTTTTTATTATTAAATTTCAGACAAAATCAAAAATCAGAAATTCATATTTACTTCCTCACCGCGATCAAGGCGTTCCTTGAATTCAGCAGTAGCCGCAAAGAGGGCATCTGTGGAGGAATTAAGGGCAGTTTCGCAGGAGTCCTGAATTACACCGATGATAAAGCCTACACCAACTGCCTGCATGGCAATGTCATTGGAAATACCAAACAGGGAGCAGGCCATAGGAATCAGCAGCAGGGAACCGCCAGCTACGCCGGAAGCACCGCAGGCACCTACAGTGGCCAATACGGAAAGAATAATGGCGGTAGGAATATCCACCTGAATGCCCAGAGTGTGAGCTACTGCCAAGGTCATAACTGTAATGGTGATAGCTGCACCCTCCATGTTGATGGTAGCACCCAGTGGAACAGATACGGAATAGAAATCCTCATCCAATCCCAGTTCCTTGCAGAGCTCCATGTTTACAGGAATGTTGGCTGCAGAGCTTCTGGTGAAGAAAGCAGTCACACCGGAGGTACGGAGGCACTTCCAGTTCAGGGAATAAGGATTCTTCTTCAGGAACATGAACACGATAAGCGGATTTACAATAAAGGTCATAAGGAACATGGTACCAACCAGCACTACCAGCAGCATACCATAATCAACGAAGATGGCCATACCGTTTTCGGAAACAGCGGAATAAACCAGACCCATAATACCGAAAGGAGCCAGCTGGATAATCCAGGTTACAGCCTTGGAAACTACAGAAGCAATCTCAGCCACCATTTCCCTGGTCCCCTCGGAGGCCAGCTTCTTGAAGCCCATACCAAAAATAATCGCCCAGCACAGAATACCTACATAGTTGGCGTTCATAAGCGCTGCTACCGGGTTGGCCACCATATTGGAGAGGATGGTCTTGATAACCTCACCAATACCACCTGGTGGAGTGTTGGTTGCCGCATCGGTAAGAACCATACCCACCGGCATTGCAAAGCTGAAGCAAACCGCAGCGGCTGCTGCCAGCAAGGTACCTGTTACATATAAAAATACTACAGTCTTGAACCGTCCGCCGATATCACCGGAGGCATTGGCCAAGGCACTGATTACCAAAACAAATACCAGGATAGGAGCGATACCCTTCAATAAGCCTACAAACAGGTTACCAAAGATTGGCACCACACCATTGTCCGGCATAGCAAGGGCCAAAAGAATACCCACAGCCAGACCACATACAATACGCAGAATCAAACTAATGCTCTGCCATTTTCTGAATGCTGTTACCATAAATTATTAACTCCTTAATTTAAAATATAAAACCTAGGTGGTACACCACCTAGAAACATATTCTAGTGGTACGAGACACTTATGTCAAGAAAAATCCACCCCATATGGACACATATACTAAAAATCTTTTCCATATGGATATTTCCGGTACAAACAAAAGGCTCCGCCAAAAGCACACGCCTTTGGCAGAGCCCAAATATCAATGTTTTCAGGTTAGAAAATCACTTAACGACCACGTTAACCAGCTTATCAGGAACACAGATCATCTTTACAATGGTCTTGCCTTCGGTTAATTCCTGAACACGGCTGTTGTTCTTGGCGGCTGCTTCCATTTCCTCACGGCTGATGCCGGTGGCAATCATAATGCGGTCACGAACCTTGCCGTTAATCTGAAGCACAATCTCCACCTCAGACTTAACAGTAGCGGCCTCGTCGCACTCAGGCCACTTCTGGGCATGTACGCTGCTGTCGCCAATAAGCTCAGACCACAGCTCCTCGGTCATGTGTGGTGCAAATGGAGCCAGCATCTTAATGAGGTTCAGGGACACCTCACGAACAAGGCCGGCATTTACAGCTTCACTGTTCTGGAACTTGTAGAACTCGTTTACCAGCTCCATGATGGAACTGATGGCAGTGTTGAACATGAAGCGGTCACGGATATCCTCAGTAACCTTTTTAATGGTAGCATGAAGAACCCGGCGCAGCTCCTTCTCATCATCTGTAAGTACGCTCTTATCATAATCATCAGCGGCGGACTTAATCTTGTCCTCAAACTGGCTGATAATACGCCATACACGGTTCAGGAAGCGGAAGGAACCTGCTACGCCCTCATCGCTCCAATCCAAATCACGCTCAACCGGTGCTGCGAACATGATGAACAGACGGGCGGTATCTGCACCGTATTCCCCGATAATTTCCTCAGGGGAAACCACGTTGCCCTTGGACTTGGACATCTTGCTGCCGTCCTTCAAAACCATGCCCTGAGTCAACAGATTGCTGAATGGCTCCGCAAAATCCACAAGGCCTTCATCACGGAGAACCTTGGTTACGAAACGAGAATAGAGCAAATGCAGGATGGCATGCTCAATACCACCAATATACTGGTCTACAGGAGCCCAATAATTTACCTTGTCGGTGTCAAATGGCTTCTGGTCATTCTTAGGGTCAGTGTAGCGGAGATAATACCAGGAGGAACAGATAAAGGTATCCATGGTATCAGTTTCCCGCTTGGCTGGCTTGCCGCACTTAGGACAGGTGCAGTTTACGAATTCCTCGCACTGAGCCAGTGGAGATACAGCACCGGCCTCAAAGTTTACATTCTCCGGCAGCATAACCGGGAGCTGATCCTCCGGTACCAGCTGCTCGCCGCAGTCCTCACAGTAAATTACTGGAATTGGAGCACCCCAATAACGCTGACGGGAAATCAGCCAGTCACGGAGACGGTAGTTCACCCGACGCTTACCAAAGCCCTCATTCTCAGCCTTGTCCATAATACCCTTGCTGGCAGTCTTAATATCCTGGCCGGTGAACTCGCCGGAATTACAGAGAACACCATCCTTATCGGTGTATGCCTCAGTCATATCCTCCAGCTTCAGCTCAACACCCTTTGGCTGCAGGGTAACAATCTTATTCAAATTATATTTGGTGGCAAACATCCAGTCGCGCTGATCCTCGGTAGGTACACCCATAACTGCACCAGTACCGTAGTCAGCCAATACATAGTTGGTAACCCAGATTTCTGCCTTGTTGCCGTTAAACGGATTAATTACGTATACCCCGGTGCCGATACCCTCTTTTTCAGACTCGGAGGAAGTACGCTCAATATCAGACTGGCTCTGAACCTTCTTTACGAAAGCACGGATGGCCTCAGCCTGCTCTGGCTTGGCCTCACAGATTTTCTCCACCAGCTCATGCTCAGCAGCCAAGGCTACGAAGGTAACACCATATACGGTATCAGGACGGGTGGTGTAAACAGACAGCTTCTCCTTAAGCTCCGGAATCTCAAAGTCGAACTCCAGGCCCTCGCTGCGGCCAATCCAGTTGTCCTGCATGATTTTAACACGCTCTGGCCAGCCCTTTAACAGGTCCAGATCCTTCAGCAGTACATCAGCATAATCGGTAATCTTAAAGAACCACTGTGACAGGTCCTTCTTCACTACCTCGTTGTCGCAACGCCAGCACAGGCCATCAATAACCTGCTCGTTGGCCAATACAGTGCCACAGGTGTCACACCAGTTTACATATGCCTTTTTCTTGTAGGCCAGGCCCCGCTTGTAGAAGAGCTGGAACAGCCACTGGGTCCATTTATAATAGTCCGGACGGCAGGTTGCCACCTCGCGGTCCCAGTCATAGGACAGGCCCATTTCACGCTGCTGACGCTTCATGTTGTCCATGTTGGAATAAGTCCAATCCGCTGGCTTTACCCCATGCTTGATAGCAGCATTTTCTGCAGGCATACCAAAGGCATCAAAGCCCATTGGATGGATTACGTTAAAGCCCTCCATGGTCTTGTAACGGGCCAGCACATCACCGATGGAATAGTTGCGCACATGACCCATGTGAAGGTTACCGGATGGATATGGGAACATCTCCAGAGTATAATATTTTGGCTTTTTAGGGTCCATTTCGGTCTTGTAAGCCTTGGACTCAAGCCATTTGGACTGCCATTTCTTTTCTATTTTTTGTGGCATGTATTTCTCCACAGTGAAGCCCCCTATACTTTCATATTTTTATATTACTTCTATATTTTTACTTTTTCTTCATGGACTGACCCTTGACCACCGGAGTGATGACAATATCCCAGTCCTCACGCTTTACTTTGAGGGTATAGTTCTTAATGCCCTCACGGAAGAGCTCCATTTTCAGCTCCAGAAGCTTTCTTCCCAGCTTTTCCAAGGTTTCATCGTCCAGGCCGGACATGGACAGGCTGTTTTTGCCAGTGCCGAAAATCTTTTCCCGGCGTTTCTTGTCCTCGGCTGCCTCTGCGGCCATGAACTGCGCCTCCATGGTTACTTCTTCTACGTAACCATCCAGCATATCCTTATCGGATAATCCCTTTGGTATCTTTCCCATGGCTATTATCCTTTCTTGGCCTTGGCCCAGCTGTCCTTAAGACCTACTACCCGGTTAAATACAAGCTTATCAGGGGTAGTATCCTTATCTACTACGAAATAACCGGTACGCAGGAACTGATAATGGGTGCCTGCAGCGGTAAAGCTGGCACTTGGCTCAATAAGCGCATGCTCAATAACTTCCAGAGACTGCTTGTTTACTGCTGCCAGAAAGTCAGCCGGCACCTCGCCGTTTTCATCGGTTTCAATGAGATAATCATAGAGGCGAACCTCGGCCTCAATGGCATCCTCAGCAGATACCCAGTGAATGGTACCCTTTACCTTGCGGTTGGCAGTAGCACCACCGGTCTTGGACTCAGGGTCATAGGTGCAGTGGAGCTCCACTACATTGCCGGCCTCGTCCTTGATAACCTCTTCGCACTTAATGATATAGCCGTGCTTAAGGCGAACCTCACCCTCCGGCTTTAAGCGGAAGAACTTCTTTGGTGCGTCTTCCATGAAGTCCTCCTGCTCAATATAGAGCTCACGGGAGAATGGTACATAACGGTGTGCAGAGGTATTAGGGTTATTGTCAGCTACCATGAATTCCTTCTGCCCCTCAGGATAGTTGGTAATAACCACCTTCAATGGGTGAAGAACAGCCATGATACGGTCAGCATTTTTATTCAAATCATCACGTACACAATGCTCCAGCATAGCCACATCTACCAGGCTGTTGGCCTTGGCCACACCTATTTCCTCGCAGAAAGCACGAAGGGAATTTGGAGTATAGCCACGACGGCGCAGGCCGGAAATAGTTGGCATGCGAGGATCATCCCAGCCGGAAACAAAGCCTTCCTCCACCAACTGACGCAGCTTGCGCTTGGAAGTTACGGTGTTGGTAAGATTCAGACGGGCAAACTCGATCTGGCGTGGACGGGCCCCCACCTTGAAGTCAAGGGCTTCCAGCAGCCAGTCATAGAATGGACGGTGGTCCTCAAACTCAAGGGTACATACGGAATGGGTAATTTCCTCAATAGCATCGGAAAGCGGATGGGCAAAGTCGTACATTGGATAAATGCACCACTCATCCCCGGTGCGGTGATGGGCCACATGGGCAATACGATAGATAACCGGGTCACGCATAACGATATTTGGTGATGCCATGTCAATCTTGGCACGAAGCACCTTTGCACCGTCAGCGAACTCGCCATTTTTCATTTTCTCAAAGAGCTCCAAATTTTCCTCAACACTGCGGTTACGGTATGGACTCTCCTTGCCTGGCTCAGTAAGGGTACCACGATAGGAGCGGATTTCCTCAGCAGTGAGGTCATCCACATAAGCCAGCCCCTTTTTAATGAGCTCAACGGCATAATCATAGAGCTTGCCAAAATAATCGGACGCAAAGAACATTCTGTCATCCCAGCTAAAGCCCAGCCATTTAATGTCCTCCTGAATGGAGTCCACATATTCCACATCTTCCTTTACAGGATTGGTATCATCAAAACGCAGGTTGCAGATACCGCCATTCTGCTTTGCCAAACCAAAGTTCAGGCATATGGACTTGGCATGGCCAATGTGGAGATAGCCATTTGGCTCAGGTGGGAAACGGGTGTGTACACCTTCAGGGTAATACCCGTTTTTCAAATCATCGTTTATTTCATTCTGTATAAAGTTGGAAACAACAGAAGTGTTCTCAGCCATATAATAAATCGCTCCTCTAAATCATTCATGACAGATTATTTTATCAATAGAAATAAGTATAGCACAAATCAGCCTGTTAGTACACTAAAGGCAAGTCAGGGGTACTGCACTTTTTTTCCACGTAATCGTTCAGCAGCTCATATCCCTTTTTGACCTTGTCAATCTGTGGCAGATGCTCCATAACCCTTGGCAGATAGCCCTTTTCACGGATACGGATCATGGTCCAGGCAAAATTTATATCATAGGCCCACATGAGCCGCACAAGAATGCGGTCATTGTTGGTACGTATTTCGTTGTAATCCACCTGCTCTCCCCGGACAAACTTGTCAATAAAGCCAGGGGCAAACATCATTTTTTCGTCCTCAAACTTGATTTTGGAAAAGGTCTGGATTTTCTTCCCCGTCAGATATGGCTCCAGCACCCGGAAAATATCCAGCTTGTCGGCATCCCGGATTATTCTGGCAAACAGCAGATGCTTTTTCGTTGGCGCCGGGGCAATATCCTTTTTATTATGGTTGCCAATGGCAAAGAGCAGAATGTCCCTGTCTTCCTCAGACAGCTCCTGAAAAAATGGCAGCTCCTTGATTACCTTTAAGCCAAGGTTGGCATGATCCTCCGACAGGGCATCGGAAAAGGTGCGGTACAGCTTCCACTGACGAAACCGTCCCACATCATGAAACAGTCCCACCAGCTCCGCCAGCAGCACATCATGCTCTGACAGCTCCAGATGCATGGCCAGCTCCCGGGCATAGGATGTAACATAGCCCGTATGCAGCTCCTTGGTCTTGATGCCCAGCATGACCTCCTCATCCTTTTCGTAAAAGGACTTCATGTATTCATCCATCCAAATATGGGCTCTTTTTACAAGCTCTTTCATATATTAATGTCACCACCGATAAAATTCCAATGTATATTTTGCAAAAACAAAGGAGCTGTATACACAGCCCCTTAGCAGGTTATTTATGAATATAACACATTATTGGTTTTTCTACAATTTATTTTACAAATACCACATTACCCTGGCCCAGGAAGCCGGTGATCTGGTTTTCACTGAGGATTTTCGCTGCATCAGCGGCAGATACCACTGGGTTTACGAAGCCCTGAACGGACTGGGCTCTTACGATAAGCGGATTGCTGCCTGCACGGGATACACCATTGTAAATACTTCTGGAATAGCCCACATAGCCCTTATTCACTATCTGGTCATAGCTGTAGTTGGCCTTGCCGTATACAAGCTGATGGTCAGGAGTGAACACACCCGGTGCCATGGCAGTTTCAAGACCAAGGCCGGTGCAGTCAACGATAAGACCGGTATATGGGCCGGTGCTTGCCGGAATCTCCGGAACAAAGGTGGTTGCCTCAGGCAGTGGAGCCGGAACAGATGCGGTGGCCGGCATAACTGCAGCTGCCAGGGACTGGGCACCATGAACAGGGACTTCAATAACCACATGGTAGCCGTCTGCATCCTGATACTTCTGAACTACCTTGGCTCCCTTAATCATGCCGTTGATACGGGTTTTAATCACATCACTGGCCATAATGCTGTCACGGACAGTGGTCTCAGAATCAATATACACACCCTGAGCCTCCTCCAGTGCATTGCGCATGGCATCCATCTTGGCTGCCCTGTAGCCGGATGCCGCATTAGGGTTTTGCAGGGCACCAACACCCTCAACCCTGAGAACCCCGTCAGTGATGTCTGTTGCTGCAAATGCAGTACAACCCATGAGCATCATTGCCATTGCAATGATTAAAGAAAATACCTTTTTCATAATTATTCCTCCCAATTTAAATTTATGCTTAATTATTATTTATAACTACGCCAATACTTAAGGGTACCATTCACCATTTCCTCTGCTGCATCAAGGCCTGCCTTTTCAATGGCCAGCCGTTCCGCCTCCTGAGGTGTATTGGCAAGAATTTCGTAGGTTTCATAAAAGCCGTTCAAAACCGTTTTCCGTATACAGTCATAGGCCTGGACCTTGACCGATGATTTTGCTATATAGCCCGTTCCCGCCGGAGCGGCAGTCAGTTTCTCAATGCAGGCTTCACCAATTATGGCAAAGTTGGCCATAATGGAATTATTCTCTATAAGGCTTCTGACATTGCTTAAATATTTTCCATAAGAGGCTGCACCGTTCAAAGACCTCACAATATTTATATCGTCATCTTCTACCTCGGTCTGAAATCCTGAATTGCTGAATCTATGGCTAAAGGCTTCGTGGAGGCTGTCACCATAGCCCTGATTATCTGTGGTATTGACTACCCTCATCAGGATACTGGCAGTCATATCATCATGCTTTTCCTGTTTAATTCCCACTTTTTCCTGAAAATCCTGCTTCAGCTTATTGTGATTTACAGTGACCTCAGCTATTACCAGCATCCTGGAATCACTGTTGTCCCTGCTTAAAACCTTGCTGGATACAACATAATCCCCGTATCTTTCCATCATTTGTGAAAATATACTGTCCGATTCGCTTTCGGCCCTGGTATCATGGGAAAATACCTTGAAAACCGCCCGTTTCTTGGCATCCTCTATGGCCTTAAGCTCCTGTCCCACCGGGGCACTGCCGCTGATTTTCACCACATCAACAGGTGAAGCCTCGGCGTCACCACCGGTCAATATCCCACAAAGCAGGGATACCAGCAGCATTATAAATAATATGGGCCAATTGGTTTGCAAATATATCCTGGTCATGATGACCGTCCTCCTTTCCGACAGACTATACATATACGCTCTTTTACTGAACCTGTAATATTATTTTGGTGGTGCTTTCCAAAGGTATCAGTGGTATGCCATTGGCTGCTGCCGCCTTTATGATTTCCTGTGACAGCTCATACAGATTTTCCCAGCCCTGGGCTATGAGCTTCACCCTGTAGGCTCCATTTGCAGAAAAGCCGGTTCTGGTAATCCGACAGCTGGCCCCCTCAAGAAGGCTGTTGAAAAATGCACTTTGATTAACCCTGTCCCACAATCCGTGGATCTCCACCGTGGTATTCAGGTTACTTACGCCGCCCCGGTTTTCAAACTGCATTGTCTTCAGGGCTGCCCTTGCCAGCTGCTCCGTTGCAGTGGCTGCTGCCTCCCGTCTGGCTGCAAACAAGGCCTCATCTGCTGTTTTTCCCAGCCCCATGAACTGCTCCATATATGTATTGGCATAGCCGTTCTGAATTCCCACAAGGGAGAAGCTGGCTTCCACAATACCCTTATAGTAGCCGCTGCTGTCACGGACAACATTTACATCCCTCATGGTACCCGCCAGTACGGAATTGGCTTCATTGTCACCGTCATTGCGGGCCAGCCGACGCAGATCTGAAGGATACGGGTGAGCACTATGGGATAACAGCTGTGCCACGTTTTCATTTTCCACCAGCTGGATTCCCATATCATTGAGATACTGGCCCACAATATTTACAGCCCGTTCATCCCGCCTTATGCTGCCATCAATGCCATAATCCACCACAGCCACATTGGCTACCCGTGGTTCCAGTGCTGCTGCCATGGCCTTGGCCACATCATCCCTGTACTTGGTTTCTATGCTGGTATCATCGGCATCCAGGTCCACCTGTACCACATATACATCACCGTCAATTCTCTCGGATATCACATCACGAATCATGACATAGCCGGTAGACCGGGCCACAATTTTGTCTGTCACCAGAACCCCCCATATCCACTTCGCTGTTGCTGCGGATATATATCCCCACCTTGGATTCCAAAAGGGTTCGCATAGCATCCCGAATAGCTGCCTCCCGTGCCTTGCCCGTATCGCCACCATATACGGCAACACCCTCCACTATTTCTGCGGAACAGGCAGTTGGATTTAGCAGCCCACTGGCAATTAAGCATAGCCCCATCGCCAATATAGGAATAATCCATTTTTTCTTTATTGCCCTGATCATATTCCCATCAACCCATTTCTTACTTACAGCAAATCATTTATTCTGACCGCCCAGCTCCTGGGCCAGACCCAATAGCAAGGCGGTGTACACCCGCTTGTCATCATAGTCGGTGCTGGTACCCGGCGGCAGCTTTACCGTCCGCTCATTAAGCCTGCTCAGCTCCCGCTTTTCCTTGCCCTCAACGGGGCTTTTTGCCAGCCAGACCTTATGGAGTGTAGTATATATGCTGTCCCCTGAATCCACCACATCACTGGCCAGACCGGAAATGTCCAGCCTTATGTGGTGTCCAGGATTGCTCATATTTACATCCACCTTGCCGTTGGCACTGTCCAGACTCATTTTGTAGGCTCCATCTATAATATCTCCCACCAACTTCTGGTCCCCGGCTGCCGGAGGATAAACGACCCGCTTTGTCTTTTTCTGGTAAGCTGAGGTATAAAAGTAGCCTACCAAAAATTTAAGGTCCTCAGCCTCTTTCCCCTCAAACAACTCCTGAGCCTTTCCCGATGACATATCCACGCTGGTCACCTGATAGGTATCTCTTCCCAGCTTTGCCTTATCATTCTTCAGATTGCCTGTTATATTGGAGAAGCTGATATCCTTCTTCACCATCTGGCGGACCATTGAAATAAACTTGCCCTTCTTTTCCTCCTCGCTTATGGGAGTATTATGGATATTCTGCCATCTGTCGGTGCTGGCATTGTATTTGGAAAGGCCAATGGTCTCCGCTTCCACCATTGGGACAATTCCCAGCAGTCTTAGGCTCACCGTGTTGCCGCTTTCCGTAACCCTTGAATAATCCAGATTTTCCTCCGGCATGCAAAACAGTAGTGAAATACCGGCAATAACCGTGGAGGTATATGCTGTTTCAAGGGAGTTGCTGTTGGCTGTGTCAATGGAGGTGCTGACCATAATAGTTGGATAAAGGAATATCTGGTCGTCACCTGTATAATGCTCATTGGTGCTGTGATAGTCCTCGCCTTTCATAACCCTGACCTCATAGGGCAAATCCCCGGCATCTGACATTGACTTAAGGCGTTCACCAATTATGCGTTCCACCTGCTGGCGGGTATCCTCATCAATTTTTATTTTATTTATTGAGTTTTCGTAGGTAAGAGCCGGCTGGATGTAAACCACCGGTTTCCCTGCTGAAACAGAACCTGCCCAAAGTACCATTACAGCAGCTACCATTAAAATTGTGCCCAATGCCCGTTTCACATTCCATCCCCCATTTAGTTGGCAATTTCAACTTGTTAAATAAAATATAGCCCCTTTGCCCTATAGGGCAATTAGAGGCTAATTAGAATACTATTAAAACTATAATTTTGGGAGGTGGTCAGCTGCTTCCTTGATTTTCCTCTTGTCAACCTCCACCCTGTTCATGGTACGGAGTGAATCCTCAAAGTGACGGTAGCTGGCACCGGTGGTGCTGTCCAGGCTGTCCTTCCATTCACTTAGAAGCAAGGCGCTGCCAATTAACATACCAATATTTTGTGTCCGGTCCCCGCCACCCAGCAAAACCTGGGCTGCCAGGAAGGTAACCTCATCCCTGCCTCTGGAAAAATATTCATCCTTAAGCATTACCAGCCTTTTGGCCTCTTCCAGACGGGTGTCATCTTCCGGCACCATGTTGAAGAAGCGGACTGCATCTATTTCTGGCATTTTTACAGTTTTGCCGGAATTTCCCCGTTTCATTACCATATCCACTGATGAATCATAGCCCGCAGTGGAGGCATTGATGCCGTTTACGTTGACCAGCTCCGCCTGAACACCGTAATCATTAAGCAGCTCATGGGAAACCGCGGCAGCCTGGCTGCTGAGCTCAAAGCCTGCCATATAATAGGAAATCATCTTTTTGTAGGAATTCTGAATCTCCCTCTTGGACGGGGCAAAGAGGCTGAAAATATTAAAGGCCTCCGCCCGGCTGTTTAAACCCATTTTAGCGGTAAAATCATTTTGCACTATCTGCCCCAGGCCCATATTCAGGCCTACCGCCAGGGCAATAGCAACTGCCAATTTCTTTTTCATATCCATCACCCTTTTTTTTTCATTATTCCTATGCAAAGGATAACATACAAAAAAGTTCGTTGACAATAGGTTTTACTTTATTTAACGCAAGTTTAATGCGGCAATTATTTTATAATTTAAATCTTATTCTTTTATAATTTAATTTTAATGATAATAAGAAAAGGCTATAACCATCCTACAGATACAGGACGGCCATAGCCTTTAATTTCATATTAAGCTTCAATAATTAAGCTCTGAACTTGCGCTTACGAGCTGCCTCAGACTTCTTCTTACGGCGAACACTTGGCTTCTCATAATGCTCACGCTTTCTAACCTCAGCGATGGTACCAGCTTTCTGGCTCATGCGCTTAAAGCGACGGAGTGCGCTATCAATGCTCTCGTTCTTACCAACTTTAATTTCGTTTGCCATCTATTTTTCCCCCCCTCCAATTGACTTGGGAGTGTATTTCATAACTACACCCGATTATTATACACAAAGTTTTTAGCCATGTCAATATTCCCCTGGAATTAATAAACACAGCCCATAGGTGTATGTCAACCTGGAGGCCACTGCATGGATCTTCCACCCAAAACATGGAAGTGCAAGTGGTTGACGGTCTGACCGCCTTCGGAGCCAGTATTGGCCACTACTCTAAAGCCACTGACTGCGATGCCCTGTTCCTTTGCAATCTCAGGAATAACCTCACAGAGAATGTGGCCAGCCAGCTCTTTATCCTCAGCCTTTAAAGCTGCAATGCTGGCAACGTGCTTCTTAGGAATAACCAGCACATGTACTGGTGCCTGAGGCTCCAAATCCTTGAAAGCAATGACCTGGTCGTCCTCATATACAACAGTGGAGGGAATTTCCTTATTTGCAATTTTACAAAAAATACAATCTGCCATTTCGGTACACCTCCCTTTACATGATGCTTAAATGTTACTCATACGTACATATTTTACCATATACGCCGTCTTTATACAATTTTTCCAGCCGCACTTTATATAGTTCCCCGGTCTCAACTTCATCATCAGTGTACACCCGGATATAGGTGTCCGTAAGGCCATCGGTAATCCCGTCAGTATTGGTTTCAAAGAGAACCTCCTGCACTGTGCCCAGATATTGGCGGTGGAATTCCTCCCCCATCTGGTCCGCCAGGGACTGAAGTCTGTGTACACGGTCCTTTTTAACCGGCTCCGGCACCTGATCCGGCATTTTTGCCGCCGGTGTACCAGTGCGGGGAGAATACGGGAATACGTGCATACGGGCAAAGCCCAGTGTCTTAATGTACTCCAGACTGTCCGCGAACATTCCCTCGGTTTCCCCCGGAAAGCCCACGATAACATCAGTGGAAATGGCCACTCCCGGCACCTTTTCCTTTACGTTCTTGATTAGAGCCGTAAATTCCTCACGGTTATAGTGACGGTTCATCTTTTTCAGCACCTCGTCGGAGCCGGCCTGCAATGGCAAATGAAGATGATGGCTGAACCTTGGATGAGTCTTAATCAGCTCCAGCAGCTCAGGAGACAATTCTATCGACTCCAGCGAGCTGAGACGCAACCGCCTGAGTCCCGGCAAATCAAGAATTTCCTTGGCCGCATCATAAAGGGAAGTGCCATCCTTGAAATCCTTGCCATAGGCTCCCAGATGAATACCAGTCAATACAATTTCCTTAAAACCATGATCCAACAGCTTCCTGGCCTCCCGGCGGATACTGTCCAGCTTGCGGGAAC
The DNA here is from genome assembly GCF_002100115.1 of Anaerovibrio sp. JC8. GTDB lineage: Bacteria > Bacillota > Negativicutes > Selenomonadales > Selenomonadaceae > Anaerovibrio. The sequence continues at coordinate 347,064 of NZ_ANBM01000001.1, forward strand.
GGAGCGGACCTCTGGTATAAGGAATTATGCAGTAGCTGCAGAAATTGGTGCAGCCCTCCTGAATTTTCAAAAAGGCTCTTGTGCGGGCCGGCATTTCGTACAGTGGAATATCCTCAAATTCCCGCACCTTCATAATGTCATCTACCCGGTCAATGATGCCATCCTCTTCCATGGCCTGCTCCACATAGCTGACAATGTTGGCCCGATCGCTGGTACCCAATACCACCCGTACTCCCTCAATGGCCTTTATCTGGTCAGGAGCCGCCTGGGCATAGCAGCCTGTAACGGCAATAATGGCCTGGGGATTAAGGCGCTGTACCCGTCGGATAAGCTGACGGGACTTTTTATCGCCAAAGCTGGTAACTGAGCAGGTGTTAATTACATACACATCGGCCACATCAGTTGCAGGAACTATATCATAGCCCCCCTGCTTAAACAGGCCCTCCATGGACTCTGTTTCAAACTGATTTACCTTGCAGCCCAGCGTAATAAACGCCACTGTTGACATTAACTTCTACCTCCCAAGTCACCTTTTTCATACTGAATAATGGTCATGGCGGAAATAGCCGCCGTTTCTGCCCGCAAAATACGGGTTCCCAGGCTTACGGACGGAATCCCCAGCTGGCGGGCCTTCTCCGCTTCCGCCAGCGAAAAGCCGCCCTCCGGACCAATAACCACCGCAAAACGTTTTTGGCCACTTGAGGCCAAAAATTCCTTTATGCCAGTCTGTTCCTCATTTTCATAGCACATACAAATGGCAATATCCTCCTGCTGGGTTGCCATTTCCTCCAGCCATTTCTGCAGTGGCTGTATCTCCTGCACTGTTGGCAGGCAGCTGCGGCCACACTGCTTGCCGGCCTCATTGGCATTTTTCTGCCATTTTTCCTGCTTGACCCTGGCCTTCTTGGCATCATAACGGACCACACAATTGTCGCTGGACAGAGGCACAATGGTATTGATCCCCAGCTCAGTAGCCTTTTGGGTAATCAGCTCCAGCTTATCTCCCTTTGGCAGGCACTGGGCCAAAATGATTTCCACCGGGGACTCGGTGTTTTCATCAATATAATTTACCAGCTCCATGGCCACGCTGTCCTCAGTAAAGCCGGTCATAACGTATTCGCCAACCCTGCCCTCATCATCAGCCACCACAATATGGTCCCCGGCCTTGGCCCGCATAACCCTGGACAGATGATGGGCATCCGCCCCGGTTATGGTAATATTCTCTTTTAATAAGTCAGATATAAAGATTCTTCTCATTATCAAGCCTGCTTCTTAAAAGTAATGCACGCCCAGCCCTTGTTTTCCCTGCGCTTAACCACGCCGTAGCCATGAGCTGCTGCCGCCTCCAATACATCATCAATGCGGTCCTCAATAATACCGCTGGTGAGCAGTGTGCCATCCTCTTCCAGATGGTCATCCAGCTGGTCAAAGAGACGAATAATAATATCCGCCACAATATTGGCAATAACCAGCTGAGCCTTGCCATGGACATTCTGCATCAAATCACTCTGGGCCACGGAAATTACATCCTCAACATGATTCTGCTGCAGGTTTTCCCGCACCACCTTTAATACGGATTCATCGTAATCCACTGCCTGAATATCCTTGGCTCCCAGCTTGGCCGCAATAATGGATAAAATGCCGGAACCGGTGCCTACATCAAACACCTTCATGCCCGGCTTTACCAGATGCTCCAGTTCACATATGCACATGGAGGTAGTGGCATGGGTGCCGGTGCCAAAGGCAGCTCCCGGGTCCATTTCGACAATGACCTCGTCATCCTGTGGCTCATAGGTCTCCCAGGTTGGCTTGATAACAATGCGGTCTCCCGGCTTTTCCGTGTGGAAATACTGCTTCCAGGTGTCGGACCAGTCCTCATCGGCCAGCTCATTGGTGGTAATAATACCCGGAGTAATGCTTACTCCACGGCCCTCCAAGGCCTTTACTTCCTGCTTAAGGGTCTGCAGGCGGCCTTCCAGCTCACCATTAACCGTCAAATAAGCCTTGACGGTTACCACCTCGGTTTCCGTGGCAATAGGAATATCGGTGTAGTCCCACTTGCCGGAGGTAATGTAGTCATTTATCAGCTCCGGGTCCTCAATGACTACGCCAGTAGCCCCCAAATCGCTGAAAATCTCGGCAATGAGCTCCGTAGCTTCATGGGTTGTCTGAATGCTTACTTCACACCATTTCATAATTTATACGCTCCTTAAAAAACATCCTATACATGACGAATACCCTAGACGCAAAAATGCGCCCAGGGTAAATATTATCAATCGTTCTTAAACAGCTTCTTCATTTTATTAAAGAAGCTATCCTGCTCAGGATTTACTTTTTTGCCGCTGATTTCGCCAAACTCCTTCAGGAGCTCCTTCTGCTTATCAGACAGCTTCTGTGGGGTAAGTACCTTAATGCGGACGTGCTGATCACCAAAGGCACCGGAACGTCTCAGGATAGGAATACCCTTGCCACGGAGACGCATGATGGTGCCGGACTGGGTGCCAGCTGCCACCTTCATCTCCACCTTGCCATGGATGGTAGGAACCTCAATGGTGTCACCCAGGGCAGCCTGTACAAAGGAAATCGGTACTTCACACATTACGTCGGCGCCCTCTCTGGTAAAGAGCTCATGGCGCTTAATGTAGATATATACATACAGATCGCCGTTGGCACCGCCACGCTTGCCGGCCTGGCCGCCGCCAGCCACTCTGATGCGCTGACCCTCGTCGATACCAGCCGGGATATTAACCTTAATCTTGCGCTGTACCTTCTTCTGGCCCTTGCCACCGCATTCCTTACAAGGAGTCTTGACGATTTTACCAGTTCCGCTGCAGCGGTTACAGGTTGAAGTGCTCATCATACGGCCCAGTGGAGTATTGCGGACAGTCTGCACCTGTCCGGTACCATGACACTGAGGACATTCCTCAGGAGAGGTCCCCTCTGCTGCACCGGTTCCATGACACTTCTCGCAGTTCTCGGTACGTGGAATGCTCAGCTCCACTTCCTTACCAAAGGCTGCTTCCTCAAAGGTAATCTCCAAATCGTAGCGAAGGTCAGCACCCTGCTCAGGGCCCGGACGCCGTGAACGGCCGCCAAAGCCGCCGAAGCCGCCGCCACCACCAAAAAAGGTTTCGAAAATATCGCCGAAATCACCGCCGCCAAAGCCGCCGAAACCGCCACCAAAGCCACCGGCGCCACCACCAGGGCCCTCAAAGGCTGCATGGCCAAACTGGTCATACTGTGCCTTCTTCTGTGGGTCCTTAAGGACGTCGTAAGCCTCGTTGATTTCCTTCATCTTGGCTTCGGCCTCTTCCTTGTTGTCACGGTTACGGTCAGGATGATATTTTATAGCCATCTTGCGATATGCTTTTTTTATTTCCGCCTCTGAAGCACCCTTCTGGAGCCCCAGGACTTCATAATAATCCCGCTTTTCGCTCATATAATCCACCTTATCTTATCAAGTATGGGCTGCCACCCGTAAGGCAGCAGCCCATATATACTACAATACTTTTATGCTTTATGCAATAGCTGCATATCTGCCTCAATAAAGTTAGGGATTACTTGTCTTCCTTAACCTCGGTGAAGTCTGCATCCACTACATTATCATCCTTTGGAGCCTGCTGAGCGCCTGCACCAGCCTGGCCACCCTGGGCCTGCTGAGCCTGCTGTGCAGCCTGATATGCTGCTGCGCTGATTTCATACAGTGGCTGCTGGAGCTCCTCGGTAGCCTTCTTGATAGCCTCGTTGTCGGTACCCTTCAGAGCTTCCTTAACCTTCTCTACGCCAGCCTTAACCTTTTCGATCTGAGCAGCGTCAGCCTTGTCACCCATTTCCTTAACAACCTTCTCAGCCTGGTAAACCATGGAGTCAGCATTGTTGCGGATTTCTATGTTCTCCTTCTGCTTCTTGTCCTCTGCTGCATGAGCCTCAGCTTCCTTAACCATGCGGTCAATATCTTCCTTGCTCATGCCGCTGTCGGACTGGATGGTGATGTTCTGGGACTTGCCAGTGCCAAGATCCTTGGCAGATACGTGTACGATACCATTGGAGTCAATATCGAACTTAACCTCGATCTGAGGAATTCCGCGAGGTGCTGGTGGGATATCGGTGAGGTTGAAGCGGCCCAAGGTCTTGTTGCCTGCTGCCATCTCACGCTCACCCTGGAGTACATGAATCTCAACAGCTGGCTGGTTATCAGCAGCAGTGGAGAATACCTGGCTCTTGGAAGTAGGAATAGTAGTGTTGCGCTCAATAATCTTGGTGCAAACGCCGCCCAGGGTTTCGATACCCAAGGAAAGTGGAGTTACGTCCAGAAGAACTACGCCCTTCTCGTCATAATCGCCGGAGAGAACGCCGCCCTGGATAGCAGCACCAACAGATACGCACTCATCAGGGTTAATGCCACGATGTGGCTCCTTGCCCAAATACTTTCTGATAGCTTCCTGAACTGCTGGAATACGGGAAGAACCACCAACCAACAGAATCTTGTCAATATCGTTGCCGGAGAGGCCTGCATCTTCCATAGCCTTGCGGGTAGGAACCATGGTGCGCTCAACCAGATCAGCAGTCAGCTCATCAAACTTGGCACGGGTCAGGGTCAGATCCAGATGCTTAGGACCGGATGCATCAGCAGTGATGAATGGCAGGTTGATGTTGGTGGACATCATGCTGGACAGCTCAATCTTGGCCTTCTCAGCAGCCTCGATTACACGCTGTGCACTCATCTTGTCAGCGGACAGGTCGATACCATTTTCCTTCTTGAACTCCTCAACGATCCACTTCATAACAGCCTGGTCGAAGTCGTCGCCGCCCAGATGGGTATCACCATTGGTTGCACGAACCTCAAACATACCGCCATCAATATCCAGGATAGATACATCGAAGGTACCACCACCAAGGTCGAATACCAGAACAGTGTGGGCATCTTCCTTGTCAATACCATAAGCCAGTGCAGCAGCAGTAGGCTCGTTGATAATACGGAGAACCTCCAGACCGGCAATCTGGCCGGCATCCTTGGTAGCCTGACGCTGGCTGTCATTGAAGTATGCTGGTACAGTGATTACAGCCTGGGAAACGGTCTCACCGAGATAAGCCTCAGCATCAGCCTTCAGCTTCTGGAGAACCATTGCAGAAATCTCTGGTGGAGTATAGCTCTTATCATCGATGGAAACAGTGTAGTTCTTCTCACCCATGTGACGCTTGATGGAAGCGATAGTACGGTCAGGGTTGGATACAGCCTGACGCTTTGCCAGCTGACCTACCAGACGCTCACCGGTCTTGGTAAAACCAACAACGGATGGGGTGATACGGCTACCCTCAGGGTTGGTGATAACTGTAGGCTCGCCGCCTTCCATAACAGATACAACAGAGTTAGTTGTTCCTAAGTCAATACCAATAATCTTAGACATTTTATATTTCCTCCTTAAAAGTAACAAACTAATTTATTTATCCTAACCTCAGTTAGATACAACCTGAACCATGGATGGACGGATTACCTTGCCCTTTACCATATAGCCCTTCTGGAGCTCGTTGGCAATGGTATCATCCTCCAGCTCAGGATTTTCAACACGCATTACTGCCTGATGATAATTTGGGTCAAACTTGGCATCCTTGGTTTCAATAACCTCCAGGCCCCTGTTCTTCAATACTTCCATGAACTGGTTGAATATCATATCCACACCCTGCTGGAAGCTGGTGGCATCAGTTGCCTCAGCGGCCAGAGCACGTTCAAAGTTGTCAACCATTGGCAGCAGCTCAGAAATAAAGTTCTGTACCACCAGCGCTGACAGCTCCTCCTTCTCCTGACGGGTACGGCGGCGGAAATTTTCAAAATCAGCCTGCAGGCGCTTGTATTTCTCCTCGCCCTCAGCCAGCTTTTCTCTAAGCTCCTCTGCCTCGTCTTTTTCTTCTGGAATGTCTTCTACTTCTGCTTCAGGATTTTCAATTTCATTTTCGGATTCTGCATTGTCATGTTCATCAATCTCCCTCTGCATTTCCTCCAACTTTTCTTCATCCTTTTTCTTAAGCTTGTCTTTATCGAAAGGCATTCTGTTTATTCACCTCTTTGTTATTTCTACCAATTCAGCCGTTTTACGACCTCATTGAGATTTGTATTCATATAATTAAGCAGTGACATGGTCCTGCCATATTCCATTCTGGTCGGTCCAAGAACCGCCAGGGAACCCAGCAGCTCACCATCCAGATGATAGGTGGCAGTAATGATACTGCAATCCTTGATGCCACTGTACTCGTTTTCCTGTCCAATGGATACTGTAAGTCCATCCCCCAGATGGGAACGGATAATATCCTTCATGAGCTGGTCTTCCTCCAGCATCAGCAGGATTTCCTTTACCTTGTCCACATCGTGGAACTCCGGCTGAGTCATAAGCTCGGTGGTGCCACCCAGATACAGCCGCTCCTTGCGGTCTGAATCCAGTGCCTTGCCAATAAGCTCCAGGGCTGAATTGTACAGTCCCTTGTCACCGATGGCTGACTCTATCTGCTTCAGGCTCTTGGTATGGATATTCTCCAGGGTATGCCCGGCCAGATGGCCGTTGGCAACCTGAGCCATCCGCTGGAAATCCTCAAAGGAAGCACCATCCGGCATTTCCATAATGCGGTTTTCCACAAAGCCTGCATCCGTCATGAGCACCGCAATGACCCGATGGTCATCCAGAGGCAGGAACTGCATGCACTTAAAGGCCGCCTTGGAAATCTGTGGTGCCAGCACCAGTGACACATTCTTGGTCATCTTGGAAATCAGCTTGGCTGTTTCCTGAAACACCTGATCAATGCGCTGTACCTTGGTCTTGTACCACTTATCAATAATGGCCTTCTCAGCGTCGGTCATAGGCTTAACCGGCAGCAGGGAATCTACATAAAGACGATACCCCTTGGAAGAAGGGATCCGTCCTGATGATGTATGGATATGCTCCAGATACCCCAGCATCTCCAGATCAGCCATTTCATTACGTATAGTTGCCGGACTGACACCCAAATCATATTTGCGGGCTAAAGTCCTGGACCCAACAGGCTCGGCAGATGAGATATAATCTTGGATGACGGCCTGCAATATATGCTGCTTTCTCTCGTCAATCATATTTCCACTCTCCTGTTGTTAGCACTCCATGTCACTGAGTGCTAACTTCTATACAAACTATAACACATAAAAATAAAAAGTCAATAAGTCAAGACAAAATATTTGACTTTTTATTTTTTGGCTTATTTTTTATTCCAAGATGAACTCCCCAAACACCACATTTCCGTATTTCATCCCCAAAGGGGTAAGAAATATAGCCGTTTCCGATTCCCCCAGCAGCGCCTTGGCAACCATTTTATCTATAACCTTGCCAAAAACTTCATTAATATCCTTATTAAAGATCTCCCTAAATTTTCTTTTATTGATGCCACTGGTCATACGCAGACCCAGAAAGCAAAATTCCTCCATGTGGGCCCTTTCACTGACAGACTCCTCCATAATATGAAGGAATTTATCCTTCGATACAGCTTCAATATAATCCCCAATGGTCACAGGGTTTTCATAGCGATTCCCCTGCCAGTAAGAATGGGCACCGGAGCCAAATCCCAGATAGGGAACATCCTGCCAATAAAGAGTATTGTGACGGCTATGATATTCCTCAAGGGCATAGTTGGAAATTTCATAGCGATTAAAGCCATGGGCTGGCAGATATTCCACCAGATAATCGTACATTTCCTCCACGGCTTCGTCAGCTGGCAACTCCAATTTATGCAGTTCCTGCTGCTTAGCTAGCACTGTCCCTTCCTCCAGCTGGAGACCATAAATAGAAATATGCTGAACTCCTAATGCCACCGCCTTGTCCAAGGATTCCTTAAGGATATCTATACTCTGCCCCGGCAGGCCATACATAAGGTCAATACTGATATTATCAAAACCAGCCCTTTGGGCCATACTAACCTTTTCTATGGCCATTTCACCTGTGTGAACCCTGCCAATACGCTTAAGACAACCATTATCAAAGCTCTGAACGCCGATGCTTACGCGATTTACACCATTATCCTTCATTAAATGAAGTTTTTCTTCATCTATGGTACAGGGATTGGCTTCCATGGTAAATTCTGCCACATTTTTCACCTGCATATTGGCATGAATACTTTTAAACAGCATTTCCATTTGAGATAAATTCAAATGACTAGGGGTTCCGCCACCAATATAAATAGTATGGGGAGTCAATTTCCCCTTTTCAGCAATTCTTTCTGCCCCCAGCTCCATTTCGTGGTGCAGACTGTTAAGGTAATCATCTATGTACTTCTCCCGCCCCGCAAAGGATGGAAAATCACAATAAAAGCATTTCTGCTTACAAAAAGGGATATGAATATATACACCAAAATCAATCTTCATCATCTGCACCAGCTTTATGTGTATTTAAAAAATAGAGGTATGTGACTGTAACAATAAACACACACCTCTATTAAATAATTGTCGGAAGGGTGATTGTCCTGAGACATTAGGCTGAGGAACGTTAAGAAACCGTTTTTTTCGTTCTTACACAGGGAGAAAACATCCATTGTTTGAGCGAAGCGAGTTTGGATTTTTCTCACTGCTAATTAAAAGAAAAAATAGTTTTAGTGACGAAGCCGAGCGAAGGACAACACCCTTCCGACATAATTTAATCTATGTTGAGTATAGCCATGAATGCTTCCTGTGGCACCTCTACCCGGCCCACAGCCTTCATGCGCTTTTTACCTTCCTTCTGCTTCTCCAGCAGCTTGCGCTTACGGGAAATATCACCGCCATAGCACTTGGCCAATACATCCTTGCGCAATGCACGGACATTTTCACGGGCAATAATCTTATTGCCGATAGCCGCCTGAATAGGAATCTCAAACATCTGCTGAGGAATAATGGTCTTCAGCTTGGCAGCCAGGGAACGGCCACGGGAGGCCGCATTATCCATATGAACAATGGTAGACAGGGCATCCACCGCCTCACCATTCATGAGAATATCCAGCTTCACCAGCTTGGCTGCCTGATAATCCGCCAGCTCATAGTCCAGGGAAGCGTAGCCTCTGGTGGAGGACTTCAGCTTATCGAAATAGTCATAAATAATTTCACTGAGTGGAATGTGATAAATCACCATAACACGGTTCACATCCAGATAGTCCATGCTCTTGAACTCGCCCCGTTTGTTCTGGGAAATCTCCATAACGGCGCCTACGAAATCCTTTGGCACAATAACAGTGGCCTTAACAAATGGCTCCTCAATGTGGTCAATGGTGGTTGGGTCCGGCAAATCAGACGGATTGTCCACCTTCACCATTTCCCCGTCAGTCTTATATACATGGTAAATAACGCTTGGAGCCGTGGTAATGAGCTTTAAGTTATATTCCCGCTCCAGACGCTCCTGAATAACATCCATGTGCAGCAGGCCCAGGAAACCGCAGCGATAGCCAAAGCCCAGGGCCACAGAGGTTTCCGGCTCAAATACCAGGGCCGCATCATTAAGCTGGAGCTTTTCCAAGGCATCCTTCAGGTTGTCATAATCGGCACTGTCCACCGGATAAAGGCCGCAATATACCATTGGGGTAACACCACGGTAGCCCGGCAGTGGCTCAGCTACGCCACCCTCCGCCAGAGTTACGGTATCACCAACCCGCACATCCCGCACCTGCTTTAAGGAGCCGGCCAGATAGCCTACAGAGCCCGGGCCCATTTCCTGCAGCTCAGTGGTCTGCGGACGGAAGCAACCGATTTCAGTGGCATCAAATACCTTGCCGGTGGCCATCATCTTCAGCCCCATGCCCTTTTTCAGCACGCCATCCATGATACGGATATGGGCAATGGCACCCTTATAGGAGTCAAAATAGGAGTCGAAAATCAGGGCACTGAGAGGCTTGTCCATCTCCCCGGAAGGAGCCGGAATACGTTCCACAATGGCATCCAGAATATCCTCAATGCCTTCACCGGTCTTGGCAGAGGCCAAAATAGCCTCAGAGGCATCAAGGCCGATAACATCCTCGATTTCCTGCTTTACTCTGTCCGGGTCAGCACTTGGCAAATCTATCTTATTAATAACCGGAATAATCTCCAGATCATGCTCCAGAGCCATATACACGTTGGCCAGAGTCTGAGCCTCCACGCCCTGGGCTGCATCCACAATCAGCAAGGCACCCTCGCAGGCAGCCAGGCTGCGGGATACCTCATAGGTAAAATCCACATGACCCGGGGTATCAATAAGATTCAGGCAATACATTTCCCCATCCTTGCCCTTGTAGTCGAGGCGCACGGTCTGAGCCTTAATGGTAATGCCCCGCTCCCGCTCCAAATCCATGTTGTCCAGCACCTGATTTTCCATTTCACGCTTGGACAGGGTACCGGTATATTCTATAAGACGGTCGGCAATGGTAGACTTGCCGTGGTCAATATGGGCTATAATCGAAAAATTACGAATTCTCTTTGTATCCATAATCTCTTCCTTCCAAATATACATAATAAGACAAGATATTATACCATCCAACAGATACAATAGGCAAGCAGGCAGACAAGTTCCCTAATAATATAAAAATAAAAATGTTGCATTTTTCATTTCTCCGTGCTAGAATACATAGGTACTGAAATTTCAAGGGGGTGAACTAATTGCCAAACATCAAATCTTCTATTCTGAGTGTAAAGACTGACGCGAAGCGCCACGCTAAGAACCTGGCTGAGAAGTCTCGCGTAAGAACTGCTTCCCGCAAGGTTATGGACGCTGTTGAAGCTGGTAACGTTGAAGAAGCAAAGGCCCTCCTTGCACTTGCATGCAAGACTATCGATCAGGCTGCTGCAAATCATGTATATCACAAGAATTGTGCAAGCCGTAAGAAGTCCCGTTTAGCTCGCAAGGTTAACGCAATGGCATAATGATTCGCATGAAATAAAAGGGGATTTGGAAAATCATGATTTTCCAAATCCCCTTTTTGGTGTCTTATTTTATTTCTCATTGGCACAAAGACTGATGATTACAGCCTCCACCTCTGCCGAATCCAGCTGGCCGGTTTTCGCACCAAAATCCGCTTCTGCCAGACGCAGGAATGCATCCTTAAGAGTACCCTCGGAAAACCCCTGACATTCCCTGGTTATCTTTTTGATAATAAAGGGATGTGATACACCGATAGCCTGTCCCAGAGCCCTATCCCGCAGACCCTTTTGCAGCATGGTTTTCGCCTGCCACATCTGACGGACAAAATGAACCAGCTGACCTATTATCAATACAATGTAAACACCCTGCTCCTGCTGCTTATTAAATAAGTACAGGGCTTTTTTTATGTCATGGTTGCTGATGGCATCATTCATGGCGAAGCCATAGATTTCCGGCATATCGGAAAATACCTGCACCAAAGTTTCCCGATTTATCTGCTTCTGCTCCGCCCCCATAAACAGGGACAGCTTTTCCATTTCCTTATCCAGAAAACCCAAAGGAACATTCTCCATCATACCCACTGCCCGCACAAAATAGGCATGGGCTTCGCTGTCCATTGTTTTGTGCATTGCCTGAAGCTTTTCCTGCAGCCATTCATCAATGTTGTAGGATTTAATAGGCTCTGCTTCCATAATATGGGCATGCTTGGCAAATTCCTTGTAGATTTTTTTGCGGCCATCCGGCTTGCCCCGCAATTCAAAAATAACAATGCTGTACTCCGGCATATTGGCAAAGAGCTTAAACAGCCTGTCCTCCACAGACGAAGTCTTTTTGGCGGTCCCGGAGGCAGCATCCTCATCTGTGCCTTTGCTCTTGGCCTTAAACATCACTGCATCACGAACGATAATCACGTTTTTAGGCGAGAAAAAGGGCACCGTCTCCACCAGGCCGATTAAATCGTTAATGGAAAGACTGCCGTCCACAATCTGAACATCCTCCACATTATGCCCCTGCGGGAACAGTGTCTTTAAAATGGCCTCCTCAGCCTTTTGTATATAATAGTTCTCTTCCCCAGCCAATAAATACAGCTGGCTCAGATCACCTTTTTTTAAGCGTGTCTTCAATTCCCCAAATTTCATATTATCACCTTTTATCATCATACACTATTTGGGTATTAACACGCAATTTTTCTCCATCAGTGGCAAAGACAACAGCCCCCTGCTCATCGGTCCGCAGTATTTCACTGCCGGTGCACCTGTGCAGACGGCTTATTATCTCCTCCCTGGGGTGTCCAAAGCTATTGCCATAGCCCACACTTATAACGCTCCATTTCGGTTTTACAGCCCTTAAAAAAGCCTCGGAGCTGGAGGTATCACTGCCATGATGGCCAACCTTCAGCACCGTACTGGCAAGGGGTGTTCCCCGCTGTACCAATATGGCTTCGTGCTCCTTGGACAAATCCCCCGTAAACAGAAAGCTGTGCTGACCATAGGAAACCCTAATGAGATTGGAAAATTCATTGCCTGTATTGCTGCCCGTTTTATTCTCTGCGGGGGCGTATAAAATCTGTATCCGCACTCCATCCAGGGTCATTTCAGTGCCTTCCTGCAGGACAGTCATGCTTTCCCTGCGGACGGCCGGACTTTCCCCAAAGGTTCTGCGATAATTCGCCACCCCTTCATGGCCAATAAGTACGGTTCCCACCGGTATCTTCTGCAAAATACCCCCAACTCCACCCGCATGGTCCTCATGGGCATGGGTAAGCATAATAAAATCCAGCTTCCGCACACCATAATGGAGCAAATAGGGCACATCCACTTTTGTTCCAATATCATAGGTCCCCTGGCTTGTTCCCCCGGTATCTATCATAAAGGCGTGACCATGGGGAGTAACTACCAATGCAGAGTCCCCCTGCCCCACATCTCTTAGCATGACTACTTGATACAATTCTAACGATTACCCCCGCTACCCTCTTAACGATGAACCCCCTATATAATCGCATTATTTGGCCTTTTACATATTTTTTCTGCACCCTATTTTTACACCAAATTATAGCAGCATATTCTGTCTTTCAACTAAAAAGACACCCCACCTTTTCTGAAGGTGAGGTGTCAGCTATTATATTCTGCTGCCATCCTTGAAATAATATTTTATTTTCCCATCGACAACTACATGGTCGACAAGGCTTGTCCAAAGTTCTCGGTCGAAGGAGTTAATCCCTCCTCCTGCCGCCTGGATTGTCCTGAGCAGTTCCTTTATCATTTTGCCGTGGGAGCTTCTCTGCTTAATCTTTTCTTCAATCTCTTCCAGCTCCGTCCGTGCGTCCTCATAATCCCTGGTAAGTTTTTCTTTTTTCATATATTGCTCTGGTGATGTTATGTAGTTGGTATCACCTGAAATTTCCTCCATGCAATGCTCCATCAATGAAAAAAGTTCCTGTTTCCTTCTATTAAATATTACACAATCAGAAATCCGCTCCAATGCCATTTCAAGATTGGCCATAATCTCATCTTTATTTTTAAGCAATTTGTTTATTGCCTTTATGAATCCTTCCTTGATTTCATTCTCTTCTATATTGGGGGCTGGGCACGCTTTGTTATATTTCCTGTTGCATTGGTAGATAACTTTTCTGTACTTATCATTTGAGTGCCATACCTTGGCTCCGAACCAGCTGCCACAACATCCGCATTTTATTCTTCCCGAGAAAATATTGCTGGAGCTGAACTTATTGCCGCCCTCTGCCCTTCTGGCAATTTCCCTCTGAACCAGGTCATACATCTCTGGCTCTATAATCGCTTCATGGTCATTTTCAACATAATACTGCTGAACCTCGCCCCTGTTTTTTATTCGCTTCTTTGAAAGGAAATCCGTGGAATACGTTTTTTGAAGGAGTGCATCGCCCTTATATTTCTCATTGGTGAGAATGCTCATTATCGTGTTTTTGTGCCACTTCTCTTTGCCGCTCGGAGACTTAAGCCCTCGGTTCATAAGTTCCTCTCCTATGGCTTTCAGGGAAAGTCCCGAAAGATACAGTTTGTATATCAGTTTGACTGTTTTGGCCTGTTCCTCGTTTACAACCAGAGTTCCATCAGGCCCCTTGTCGTATCCCAAAAACCTGCTATAACCAAGACTGACTTTACCATCGGCATATCCTTTCCGCTGTCCCCATTTGACATTCTCTGATATACTCCTGCTTTCCTCCTGGGCCAGGGAACTCATTATCGTGATGAGCAGCTCCCCTTTTGCGTCAAGCGTGTGAATATTCTCCTTTTCAAAATAGACCTCCACGCCCCTATCCCGGAGTTTTCTTACTGTGGTGAGGGTATCTACCGTATTTCTTGCAAATCGGCTGACCGACTTTGTAAGAATTAGGTCTATCCTGCCGTTCATGGCATCTGCTATCATGCTGTTAAAGCCGTCACGATTTTTGGTGCTTGTGCCAGATATTCCTTCGTCAGTATATACCCCCGCAAAATCCCACTCTGCATTTGCTTTTATGTACTCGCTGTAATAGCTGACCTGTGCATTGTAGCTTGTAAGCTGTTCCTCGTTATCCGTGGACACTCTTGCATAGGCAGCTACTTTTTTTGCTTCCTGCCTATCAGGCTCCTGTGAAATGAACCTTGTGGCAGGAATTGTTGTTACTCTTCTTTCCATGCTATTTCCTTTCTGCCTCCGCTTTCATAGTTTACGGAAAGTATTCCATCACTCACATCAATTCTTTCTATTCCCTCGGTCTCAGGAATCAGGCTTTCAAGAAGTGATGTTTTCAAATTCCAGTTACTGCAGGGCATAGGCCTTCTTGCGCCTTTGCACCTCCAGTAATCAAGCCCCTTGGCTTCATTCTTCCTGTGGCAGAAATACTCACCACAATTGGTACATTTCAAAAGGCCCGTATACTTTGAGGCTCTTTTCCCTTTGGCAAGGCACCTGCGATGTTTTTCCACATTCCGACTGTCTGCCCAATAGTCAGCTCTTGCAGTAGAAATGTACTTCTTGGTTACTGATTTACCATCGGATAAAGTAATCAGAAGCTCATCACCTGCTACCTCTATTTTTGTAAAATCCATACCCTCTGTAATTTTTTCCAGCATTTTCTCATTGAGATTAATGCCATCACAGGCTTTATGGTATTTCTTGCTGGAGCAACACCAGCCATCTCTGCCACACCTGATATAGTTCTTACCACAATTACCGCAGATGATTTTTCCAGTGTACGGATAAATAGGTATCGAAGGATCCCTAAAATACAGTTCCTTTCTTCTTTCTGCTATCCTTTTCTGGACCTTTTCAAACGTGGCCATATCGATAATAGGCTCGTGGCTATTCTCCACATAATATTGTGGAAGCTCCCCATTATTCTTTATCTTCCTGTGTTCAATATCATCGGTATAGAATTTTTTCTGCAGGAGAAGGTTGCCGGTATAAGTGATGTTGCCGAGCATTCCTCTTATGGTAGCATCATCAAAATCTCCGCCCCTGAAAGCCTTTATTCCCTTTAATTCCTTTGCTGTTTTTTCTGCTGAAATACCTGCAAGGTAATTTGCGAATATGTGTCTTACAACCTCAGCTTCCTCCGGCACTATTACATAGTTACCATCAACCCAGCGATAGCCATAAATCTGACTGCCGCCATGCATGAGTCCCTGTTTGAAACGTTTCCTTATTCCCCATTTCACATTTCTTCGTATGGACTGCACCTCTTCCTCGGCAAATGAAGCAAGAACGGTAATCCAGAACTCGCCCTCCATTCCGAAGGTGCTTAGATTCTCCTTTTCAAATCTCACTTCCACGCCTATTTCCTTAAGATGTCGTATTGTCTTAAGAAGGTCTATCGTATTTCTGGCAAATCGGGATATGGACTTTGTGAGGATAATGTCTATCCTGCCAGCCTCAGCATCTTTTATCAGTCTGTTGAAGCCATCCCTGTTTTCCCTACTCGTACCGCTTATGCCCTCATCGTAATAAATACCTGCAAACTCCCATGCAGGATTTAAACGGATAAGCTCATTGTAATAAGTGATTTGCGTCCCAAGGGAATGATGTGTTCTCTCCGTTTCAACAGAAACACGTGCGTATGCTGCAACTCTCTTCTTTTTTGTTTGCTGTGCCAGGTTTAAAGGCACCTTTGTTATTCTTTTCATAAGTACCTCCCGACACTATACATCACTCTGCCAAGGGGTTAAGTCAAGCAAAGACTACCTATAATAGGATGATATTTATCATCAAAGAATTCTGCCAAATCGGCATATTCTTCCTCGGTAATTATGCCTTTGTTAAGCCATGCACGGATATGTGCCAAAGTGGCCTGGTAGGTAAGTTCCCGCTTAAAATCATCACTTTGCATGGCTGTCACCTCCGAACCTGAATTTTATATAGCAGCTATGTGAACAGTACTTCTTCTTGGAAAATGTGCCATAAACCGTAAACTCACTCCCACAGTTTGGACATGATTTGCTCTGATATGTTCGCCTATCAACCTTGTCAAGATTCCTGTTCCACCACTTCATACGGCAAGAGTCAGAGCAGAATTTCTTCTCTTTCCTTCCCTTGGTCTGCTCCACTTCCTTGCCACAGCATCTGCAGTAGTGCTTATCATCTGTTTTGGAGACAAGACTCCTCCTGCAAAAGCTCTTAATAGTGTTGACCGATATTCCCAGTTCATTGGAAATCCTTATATAGCCATATCCTTTTTCCCGAAGGTCCATAACCTGACGTTTTTCCAAATTTGTCATTTGTACCACCTCACAAGTAAAAGGACGCTCAGTGGCATTTTTAGAACTTTTTCCATAAAAAAAAACACCTCCTGCTTATCACTGGAGGTTCATTCCATTTTTGAGCATAAAAAAACAGCCGAGTTTAAAACCCGGCTGGAGTAATTATACCTATTTGATTTGAAATCGGCCTTAAAACGCGTCTCTGGCGGTCGTTATTAATAATGAATCGCCAGCTTTTTGGGAATTGACCTTTCAAAATGATACTCTTGGAACAATCTGCCAATAAATCTGATTGCCATCATATCATATCCATCATCCGACACATTCCAGCAGTTATAGCTGTTCTCTATTTTGATTAGGCCCTTTTTAATATATTTCGGATAATTGATGTAGTCAGGATGCTTGAAGCATGATCTCTTGAACTTAATCAATCCATCAGCAACCTTGCTCTTGTTCTCATACCCGGTCATATTATTGTTGTAACTATAATACTTGTAGATGAGATTGTCATCATCTATCAGAAGGATCTCGGCCTCTCCTCCAACACCAAGTTCCAATTATATCCCCTCCATAGCTATACTTCCCCTATAGGACTATTTTATTATAGCACAATATTGTTTAATTTTAAAGATTATATTACATTAATTCCTTAAACTATAATAGTAATTGTTTAAAAATTATTATGTTAAACGATAATTCAATTATGCCATAAAAAGACACCACCTAAAAGGCGGTGTCTTAATTCTCATATATGACCACTTTGTATCATTTATTCTGAGCCCTTGCTCAGCTTGGCCTCAGAGTGCCGTTTACATTACCTTATTGTAGCACCAAAAGCGGCAAGGCCAGCTGCCGCCCATCACTCCTGGTAATGATGCCGATTAAGCAGAGAGGTAGTTCCCAGGCGCCAAGACTGCTTAATAGCCTGTTCCGGTTCAGGTGATATGTATATTGTAACAGGTATTTGATTTGAAGGAAAATTGGTGTGTCCCAAAATATTGATAACAGAAACTTGACATCATTCGCCCCTAAATAATAGGGACTGCCGAAGCAGCCCCTTATTATCTTAAATATGGAATACCGCAGAAAGTCCCCCGGTGAGGCCCTGCTTCTTCCCGGCAAAGCCGCTGAGATTCAGATCAAGGGTTACATTACTCTTTTCCCCAGGCCTGAAAGTGGCGCCGATTTCGCCCCTTACGCTGGTTCCGCTGATGTCTGCACCGCGAATAGCAACACCATCAGCAAAGCCTGATGCTCTGCCGCAGAATTCATGCTCTACAGCCAATCCGCCGTAGTAATTAATATTATCGTTCTGTTTTACAGTATAGCGGGTTCCTACACGAAGTACACTGGATTCCACTGCTCCCAAATCGTAGTGGCCCCCTGCATCAAAGGACACACTGCCCCTATGGTTATAGAAGTACTTGGCATAAAGGTCCAATACAGCCGTCTTGTTCAGCTTTATTTCACGGCCTATACCAATATGGGCACCCCAATAGGTGGCATCAGTGGTATAGCTGTATGGATTGCCATTTGCATCACGAAGCACGTTATTGGCATCATCATGGATAGAACCGGCCCGTAGACTCCCCTCTACATAAAAGCCGTTATTCTTCTGCCATTTGCCAAGGATACCGCCACCAGTATAGCGGGTGGAGCCGTCGCCCCTTTCATCACCGTTAAAGGTAGAATAGTTGCCAGTACCGTATTCAAAGAAAGCTCCGTACTCTGTGGTGGATAGCTTCTTTTCATTCTTATGGCCCAATGCCAAAATAGCATTCCATGTATGGGTCTTTACATGTGAACCGGTTTCCACATTCATGGAACCGCCACCCATATTGGCATAGGTGGCCATACCGTCAGTGCCTGTATTTCCAGCCATAGCAAGGCCTTCCGTAGCAGCACCAACAAAATCATTACCGGCTGACAGGGCTGCCATGCCTACTTCAGCTCCCATAACAGTATTATGGGTCTGCTCCTGCACGGTCATTTTCTCCGCTGTGGTATCGGTGGTAAAAATCAAATCTTCTCCCACCAGTGAAGCCTTGCCTTCACCCTGCAATGTGGAGCCAACCTTGTACTTGGTGCCAGTAATAGTGCCAACATTATCGCCAAAATCAGATACCAAGGTCATCTGCTTGTTGGCTTCCAGCTCCTTGATATTGGTAAAGTTAATATTGGAAGTGTCTACAGCCGCCCCATTAAAGTTGATGTTCTTAGTTGTATCTGTCGCATGGGCAATAAGGGCCCCGCTGTCCTTCCATTCCACATTGCCGAA
>NZ_ANBM01000002.1 GCF_002100115.1 Anaerovibrio sp. JC8
CTACTTTATGAAAAGTAGTACCATCATCTGGCTTGAATCATGTGTGCATGATTCCTCATTGCATTGTTTAGTTTTCAAAGAACACCCGCTTTCTCAGAAGCCTCAACTTCGTGAGTCAGCTTGTTTAGTATATCTTTTAAAACCTATCTTGTCAAGCACTTTTTAAAACTATTTTTAAAGCTGTATTTGACTTAGTTTTTAAAAGAAAAATGGTGGGCAGGGATGGATTCGAACCATCGTAGCCTACGGCGACGGATTTACAGTCCGTTCCCTTTAACCACTCGGGCACCTACCCAATATAATATGGTGACCCAGGAGGGACTCGAACCCCCGACCCCTTGATTCGTAGTCAAGTACTCTAATCCAGCTGAGCTACTGAGTCATGTTAAAGGTTATGCTGCTTGATCAGTGAAATGGTGGGCCCACCAGGACTTGAACCTGGGACCGACCGGTTATGAGCCGGTTGCTCTAACCAACTGAGCTATAGGCCCTTTATTTACTGATAGAAAATCTCGCACTGTTAACCAATGCGAGAATCGCAAACTTTATGGAGCGGAAAACGAGACTCGAACTCGCGACCCCCACCTTGGCAAGGTGATGCTCTACCAACTGAGCTATTTCCGCATGATATGGAGCGGAAAACGAGACTCGAACTCGCGACCCCCACCTTGGCAAGGTGATGCTCTACCAACTGAGCTATTTCCGCATTTTATGTAGTTATCATCAGCTTTCCCGCACCAGCGTTTCGCTGACTGACAAAACATATTCTACTGTTTTCGGCTTTTCTTGTCAACACTTTTTTCAAAAAAGTTTATTTTTCATCCTTTAGCTTGAAAAATAAAGGCCCCCGCATGGACGGGAGCCCTGAAACTCAATGGTGCTGACAGCCAGGATCGAACTGGCGACCTTCGGGTTACGAATCCGATGCACTACCAACTGTGCTATGTCAGCGACACTAATACATTATAGAGCATGACCAATAGCTTTTCAATCCTTTATCAGAATTTTTCCAGCCGTTTTTTGGTCTGCTCATTTACTTCACTGTCCTTCAGCTTCAACAGGGTTGATTCCATGGCACTGGTCAGCTGAAAGTCTGACTTTCTCCACTTATCAACAGTATTTAAGGCAATATTCCTTGTGCCTATAACTGGAGAATAGAGTCCTGCACAAATAAGCTTCTCACCCTTGCCCGGAACAGCCTGAAGCCCCTGAATAACATAAGACAATATACCATAATCGGCAAACTTCTCATCATTGCCCATTTCATTTTCCGGGCCGGAAGCCATATCCTCCAATGGCAGTTCATCCTCAAAGAGCTCAATGATTTCATCCACGTACTGTTTTTCCGGAAGCAGCAGGTCAATCATATCATACTTGGTCTGCCAATCATGACGCAGGGTATCCATAGCCCGATCAGCATAGTCAAGTCCCAATGCCTTGCCAAGATAGAAGCCTTCACCTGCATCCATGGACGCTTCTACACAATCAATACACTCCTTGGAATCGAGAATTACAGCGGCACTATTCAGCAAACTGCCCTTTTCTGCCAGCTCGCTTTTCTCCAAAAAGTCCCGAATATCAAAAATATTACTGTAATCCTCCAGCTCCTCTGCGTATTTGTCCGCCAAATTGAAATACGCAGTAAGCAACTCGTTGGTTTTCTTGTATTTACTGAGTCCCGGAATCGGATTATCCTCCAAAGAGGCACCAATAAGCTGACCCGCCAATACAAAATCCTCTTTGGTTGCATCATCAGCAGACAGCTTTTCCAAAAGCCCGCCCCGCTTAATGGCTACAATGGCAGAATATTCCGGCATAATCTCATTCTTCCAGCCTTCCTCCAACAGCCACTGGGCCATCTCATCATTTTCAGGCTTCAGCATGCTCACGGCATGAATCCTGCCCCAGCCCTTAAGACGCTTGGCAACAGAATAAATCAGGGCATTGCCATCCTCAAAGGTACTCAAAAGGAACAGACAGAATAATGTCAGCTCCTCAGATGCAGCCAATACCAGCAGAATATCCCGCAGTTCCTGGCTTTCCTCACGGTCAAGAAGCTCCAGAATAGTAATGGCAAATTTTACGGATTCCACATCCTCACTCTGCACCAGCAGGGTCATGCAAAAACGGCCCAGTGCCTCCGGAGAAAGCTTCTCCGGATGTTCAAATACCCAATCCTGAAGAGCATCCATAACAGGCAGCATAACGCCTCCTGCCTGGAAATGAGTCAGCAGTGCGTTAACAGAATCCTTAAAACGCTCCTGGGAAGCCATTTCCAGCACCAGTGTCAAGGCACTGATATCCGGATTCTTGGTAGGTCCCATATGATAGCGGACAGTGCCATCAATAGCACCATCAGCAAAACGAAGCCCCTGCTCCGGCAACTGACGGAGCACAAAATCATCAGGCAGGGTGCCATCCGGCAGCAATGCCTCTTTTATTCTATTATAAATTGATAAATTCTCTGACATAGTAAAATCCCCTAAAATACCCCAAAATTATATATTATTCCACGCTGCCCTTTTTCTCCCGGCTCATCTTAAAACGGTAGCCTGCATAAAGAATACACAGCCAGATAGGAAGTGCAATAACCGCCATTCGCATATCCGGAATCTGGGTCATCATTACAATTACCCCCACCAAAAATGCCATACTAATATAGTTGGTCAGCGGATAAAGTACAGACTTGAATTTGGAATGAACACCATTTTCCTCGCAATACTTTCTGAACCGCATGTGAGTCAGGGTAATGCATACCCAATTTATAACTGCAGAAATGACCACAACCGCAAAAAGATACATAAATATCTGGCTTGGGAACAGATAGTTCATAACCACAATAATAAGGGTTATACAGGATGATACCAGAGTACCAATTACTGGCACGCCACGGGAGGACAGCTTCATAAACACCTTAGGTGCATCTCCCTTTTCAGCCAAGCCGTAAAGCATACGGGCATTACTGTAGATAGCGGAGTTATAAACAGATACCGCAGCTGACAGCACAACGAAATTCAGAATATGGGCTGCCGCCGGAATACCTACATTATCAAAAATCTGTACAAACGGAGAAGACTCCATCCCCACCTGGTTCCAAGGCCACAGGCACATGAGCACAAACATGGTGCCCACATAGAATATCAGAATTCTCCAGATAACCTGGTTGATAGCCTTTGGAATGGAACGGTCAGGATCTTCTGCTTCACCGGCCGTAATACCCAAAAGCTCAATACCACCATAGGAGAACATAACCACAACGCAGGCCATAGCCAGGCCCCATACTCCATTTGGCATAAATCCGCCGTAGCTCCACAAATTGCTGATATTGTCAGGATAGCCCAAAGGATTTGTAATAATAAGATAAGCTCCCAAAAGAATCATACTGAGAATAGCCACTACCTTAATGAGGGCCATCCAAAATTCAGTCTCACCATAGGCACTTACATTAACCAGATTAATCGCCGTAATTACAATAAGACAAATAAGTGCTGACAGCCACTGAGGCACATCAGGCCACCAGTAATTTACATATATACCCACGGCAGTTATCTCTGCCATACTCACCATAATATAACAATACCAATAATTCCAGCCTGCCAAAAAGCCCGGGAATCCCCCCCAGTACTTGGTGGCATAATAACTGAAGGAACCTGCCACTGGCTCATGCACTGACATTTCCCCAAGCATACGCATGATAAAATAAATTACTATGCCGCTTACCAGATATGCCAGCATAACTGACGGCCCGGTAAGGGCAATAGTTGAGGCCGAACCATAAAAAAGACCTGTGCCGATAGCACTCCCCAGTGCCATCATTTGCAGGTGCCGGTTCTTCAAGCCTCGTTTAAGATTCTTGTTTTCCAATTAACCCAACTCCTAAAATTGAACATTATCTCACAGCCAATTTCTTGTGGATATTGTTAATAAGTTATGCACAGAATACCCCTTTTTGTGAATAACTTAGTGGATAACCCGAAAAATCAGCCATGTTTTTGCCAACTTTTCCCCAATTTCTGTGGATAAGTGTGTGGCAAATGACAAATAGTATTATAACGCAATTGTTCACATTTTTCCATTTTTTGAAATGGAAAAATATTCCTCTTAGCGTTTCAACGAGGCAACAGCCGAGTTATAACATATTTTCAGTTTAGAAATAAATAACCTCTTGATGTATACATCCGCTTATGCTTTAATTACCTTCAGAGGTGACATTTTATGGAAGAAAATAACAATCAGCAGCTTATAGATATGGCCCACGGTATGCAGGAAGACATCAAGATGAAGATGCTGGAAATGGTCCAGCAGGCTGCCAGTCCTTATGATATTCTCTATGAGATAGCTAATTATCTGGAAGCCGTTTCTGCAGAAAGAGGCTACGCCCAGCACATTATTGACAACATCCACACCATTTATGGCATCGCCCTGAAGGATAAGAAGCCTCTGGAGGATGAGATAAAGGATCTGAAGGACCGGGCTGCACGAATTCAGGAATCCCTTGACAGCGGCAAATTCTCCGAAGAAGAAAATGCCAGAATGGATTTTGCCATTAAGGCCCACCAACGAAAAATCAATCAGCTGAAAGACATGCTGTAACCAAAAAACTGTAGCAAGCATCAAGCCTGCTACAGTTTTTGTTTTTATTATATAAGCTTTTCAAATTCTTCTACGGAAAGTGGCTGAGAGAAATAATATCCCTGCACCCAATTACAGCCAATGGATTTTAAGAATTCTGCCTGCTCCTCAGTCTCAACCCCCTCGGCAATAGTGTGGAGATTAAGGCTGCCCGCCATCTGAACCATGGCACTGAGAATATTGCCTCCTCTGCCGGTCTGGTCGGTGCTCCGCAAAAATTCCATATCCAGCTTTAATATATCTATATGAATATCCTTCAGCATGTTCAGAGATGAATAGCCGCTGCCGAAATCATCCATAAGAATCAGAAATCCTTCATTCTGGAGGGATTCCGTAACCTGCATAATCATCCTCGGGTCATCTGTATAGGCCGATTCGGTAATTTCCAGCTCCAGCAGATGCTTAGGAATGTTATATTTCCCCGTAAGCCCCACCAATACATTGATCAGCTCCGGATCATACAGGTCTATTCTTGATACATTTACAGAAACCGGCTTAACTTCCTTCCCCAAATCCATCCATCTCCGGAGATTCCTGCAGGTTTCCTCCCAAATGTAACGGTCCACAGAATAAACGGAGCCATTCTTTTCCAAAACCGGTATAAACACCGAAGGCATCACACTGGTACCATCTGACTTAATCCAGCGTACAAGAGCCTCAGCTCCTATGATGTCCTTGGTAACCAAATCATATTTTGGTTGAAGAAACAGCTTGAATTCCCTGTGCTCCAATGCGGCATCAAACTCATTGACTATTTTTTGCTCCAAAAGCATCTGGTCCCGCATCTTGTTGTCATATAAGCAATAAGGCATCACATGATTGCCCTTTGCCTGATTCAGGGCCATATTAGCCCTCTCAATCATTGTGCTGACAGGTATGCTCTTATCATCAACATGATATATCCCGAAGGTCAGTACCGTGCGATGGGATATCTCAAAGCTATTGGCCACTATCTGCATGGTATAAATCAGCTTTTCTGCATCGCCCTCACCAGATTCAAAGCAAACCACAAAGTTATCGGCATAAAGTCTGGCCGAAAGACACAGCTCCAGGTCAATACTCTTAAGAAAGCCCGCTATATAGTTCAGCAGCTTATCTCCCTGATGCTCGCCAAATACCTCATTAATGACCTTAAACCTCTCAATGTTGATGCGCAGGATATCAAAGGATTTCTCCGGATAGTCCGTCATCATATCCGACGCCCGGGCACAAAAAGCCTCACGATTAAGAAGGCCGGTAGCACTGTCATAGGACGCCAAAAATTCCAAATCGTCCATGGCAGTCTCTGTCAAAACCTTGTAGGTTTTTTCCCGGTCATAGTCCAGAGCCATATTAATGCCGTTAATCATGAAGCCATCCGGTACCATGCGGTACATGGTGTTGATATTTAAAAGCAGCAGCTTTCTTTGCTGCAGGCTGGTCATGATTACATGGGATTCAATGGAAAGCTGCCCCTCCCGGATAAACTGCCGGCTGCGGATCTTGCTGATGTTGCACGGAGCAAACCGCTCATATTCTCCCTGCAGGAACCTCTTAACTTCCCAGCTGCCGCGGAAATAATAATGATCCGACGGGCTGAAGCCCACTACATTATCATCCAGCACATCGGCTATGGCATCCACTACTCCCTCGGTAAACAGACGCTTTATTAATTTTTCAGTTGCTCTTTGAAGATTATCTATTCCTACTCTTAAAGCCATAACAAAGCCCCATTTATCGTAACGTTTATTAACTATTGATAACTATTATTGTAAAACAAATACTACTTTTTAGCAATATTTCATTTTACCTGCAAAAATAGAAAGCGGGGAATAGTAAAGGCCGTTGTTACCCTTACTAATCCCCGCTTCCTATTGCTTCCCTTCAGGAAACAATCTCCGGTTTTAGTTTAATATGTACACCTCTACAGTACCACGGCCAAAGTTAATGGCCTCACGATAAGTATTCATGCACAAGTCTATTCTATTGCCTCGGATAGCTCCACCGGTATCTGCGGCAATTGCCATTCCATATCCCGGAATGAACACGCGGCTTCCCAGCGGTATCACATCTGGATCAACAGCGATTACTCCATGCTGTGCAACCATGCCGGTAGCAGTTATACCGCTGCCGCCACCATCACTTGGAATATATGCTGTGGCCTCCATTGTTAAATGACTCTTGTAAGTCATGGACCCCTGTGGGGTATTTACTACATTTACCGGAACAACTGGTACATCAGTAACCTTTATGTGCATACCAGCTACAACGTCTGTTTCTCCGGCCTTATCAATCTTATATCTGTTACCTACATAACCAAGCTCTATCATGATGTCGTCTACAGTAGCATTGGCAGTAAGCAGCTCTTTCTGCTCGCCCTTGTACTCAACAACAACTGGTACAGCTCTTCTGATGTTGATGACCTCATTGCCATTTTCATCAGCAGTTATCTTATACACATCCTTCTCATTTCTGATGACACCAGCCTGAGAAAGGATATTATCCACAACGTGATATGGAGTGCTTAGCTCAATGTGCTGACCATCAACGGAAATTGTCACATGTCTTTGGGACACAAAACCTGTTACCATGGTCATCACAGTAAGCAGTCCAATGAATATCAGGAACCGGAAATCCCGGATACATCGGACATGGGACTTGTCAAAATTCATTCAATTCCTCCCTTGTTCTGAAAACATGTTTGTTAGTATATCAGCAAAAAATTGCTTTGTCAAATTTTAGAAATTCTCAATCACCACTTTGGGGGTAATATTATACTCCAAACATGAAAATAATATGAAAAAACGGCTGCAAAATAGCAGCCGTCTCCCACATTGGTATATTTTTGCCCTTGATGGCTTATTTAAGCCTTGTGTATAGTGACTTGGCATTAATTGTGGTTTGCCTTTTCACAGCCTCAAAATCCATACCTTTCAGTTCCGCCAATTTCTCCGCCACAAACTTAACAAAAGCCGGTTCATTGCGCTTTCCCCGCATAGGTGCAGGAGCCATATACGGACAGTCCGTTTCCACCAAAATTCTTTCCAGAGGAATATCTTTCACAATCTCCGGCAGCTTGGCCGCATTTTTGAAGGTGAGGGGACCGTCCACTCCAATATACCAGCCCATTTTCACCAGTTCCCGGGCAATTTCCAGGCTGCCTGAATAGCAGTGCATAACACCAACAATGCCCTTACCCTCTTTTTTCAGTATTTCCATGGTGTCTCCGTGGGCATCCCGGTTATGGACACACACCGGTAAGTCCAGCTGTCTTGCCAGATCAAGCTGCTGAATAAAAATACGTTTTTGTAAATCTCTTTTTTCCGGATCTTTTTCCCAATAATAATCTAGTCCGATTTCCCCGATACAGACAACCTTTTTATTTTTCGCCCAAATTGACAATTTATCAAAATCATCATTTTTCATTTCAAAGGCTTCCTCAGGGTGTACGCCAACACCAGCATAGCATATATCATAGGCTTCAGCCAGCTCCAACACGTGTTTAGATGATTCTATGGTGTCGCCCAAATTAATGATTGCCCCCACGCCATTCTCGATAGCGTTGGTAATAATTTTTCCTCTATCTTGGTCAAATTTTTCACTATTTACATGAGCATGTGTATCAATTAAAATATTTTCTTTCATATTATATATTTCTCCAAAATAATTTTTTCAAAATTTTGCTCTAATTTTGCCACTTTAATTACAATGTTTTTTCAAGAAATTTCCTATATAAATAAGGGCTGCCACAAAACGCAGCAACCCCCATAAAATATTTTTTATCTAACAATACTGCCCACTGGCATATCCACAGTGACAACCTCCAGGTCATCCCCCTTGGTTGCAGCCAAAATCATACCCTGTGATTCTACACCACGGAGCTTTGCAGGCTTCAAATTCATCACCAAAATTACCTTTTTGCCAATAAGCTGGTCTATTTCATAATGCTTGGCAATGCCGGATACCACCTGTCTCTTTGCCTCACCCGTGTCCACAATGAGCTTTAAGAGCTTATCTGCCTTTGGAACTGGCTCCGCCTCCACAATTTCTACCACCTGCAGCTTCACCTTGCCAAAGTCATCAATGGTAATGAGGCCATCCCCGGCTGGTGCCTCCTTCTTCTCAGCCTTGTCTTTTTTAGGCTGCTGCTTTTCCTTCTTTGGAGCCTGAGTCTTGGCCTTATCCTCTTCGTCCAGCTCAATACGTGGGAACAGCTGCTGCGCCTCACCAATATGCATACCGGCAGGAGTGCCGCCCCAGTTACGGATATCATCAATACGGACATCCTTGAAATCCCCCGGAATGTTCAGCTGCTGCCAAACCTTCTCAGCAGTTACAGGCATGTACGGAGCAATCATTACGCTGATAACACGCATGGACTCAATGAGATTGTACATTACATTGGCCAGCTCCTGCTTCTTGGCAGGATCCTTGGCCAAAGCCCACGGTGCAGTTTCATCAATGTACTTGTTGGCCCTACTGATAAATGCCCACACAGCCTTCACTGCATTGCTGATTTTCATATTGGCCATGCCATCATCAAAGGCCTTAACTGCCTCATGGGCTTCATTAATGAGGGACTCATCAATTTCAGACCGGCCCTCAGGAGCCAATACCTCACCATTCTGGAACTTGCCCACCATGTTAAGGCTGCGGTGCAGCAGATTACCCAGGTCGTTGGCCAAATCGGAATTAATACGCTGCACCAATGCCAGCTCCGAGAAGTTGCCATCCTGTCCCAGATTAATCTCACGAAGCAGGAAATAACGGATAGCATCTGGTCCATATTTCTCAATCAACTCAATAGGGTCAATTACATTGCCCAAAGACTTGGACATCTTGGTACCGTCCACCACCAACCAGCCGTGGCCATAAATCTGCTTAGGCAGTGGCAAATCCAGAGCCATGAGAATGCAAGGCCAGATAATGGAATGGAAGCGCACAATTTCCTTGCCCACCAGATGAACATTGGCAGGCCAGAATTTCCTGAACTTTTCAGGATCATCCAGGAAACCAATTGGAGTCAAATAGTTGGTCAGAGCATCAAACCATACATAAATAACATGCTTCTCATCTATTGGCACAGGAATGCCCCAATCAAAGGAAGTACGGGAAATGCAAAGGTCGTCCAGTCCCTGCTTGATAAAATTAATCATCTCGTTGCGGCGGGATACTGGCTGGATAAACTCAGGATTATCCTCAATATACTGCAAAATCTTGTCAGCATATCTGGACATCTTGAAGAAATATGCCTCCTCGGCTACTTCCTTAACAGGACGGCCGCAATCAGGGCAGCAGCCATTCTCATCAAGCTGCAGCTCAGTCCAAAAGCTCTCACATGGAGTGCAGTACAGCCCCTTGTAGGAGCCCTTATATATATCGCCCTTGTCGTAAACACGGCGGAAAATCTCCTGAACCACCTTCTCATGGCGTGGCTGGGTGGTACGGATAAAATCATCATTGGAAATATTCAGCATTTTCCAGAGGTTCTGGAAACCTGCCACAATCTTGTCAGTGTATTCGATAGGCTTAATACCCTCAGCTTCTGCCTTTTCCTGAATTTTCTGGCCGTGCTCATCACTGCCAGTAAGGAAAAATACATCATCCCCGGCCAAGCGATGATAACGGGCCACAGCGTCCGCAATAGTGGTGCAGTACGCATGACCAATGTGCAGCTTGGCACTTGGATAATATATTGGTGTAGTTATGTAAAAGCTCTTATTACTCACGAAAGAATGCCTCCTAAAGTGTAATTATAAATTCTATTTATTTTAGCAGTGCCTGATAAACATCACGGCGACTGATTCCCAGCTTCTTTGCAGCTTCCCGCATGGCATCCTTACGGCCCATGCCCTCAGCTTCCAGCTTGGCCACCATTTCCTCGGGACTAAGCTGCTGCTCCGGCTCAGCGAAAATATCATTATCCGCATCAAAGCCTTCTATTATAATGACGAACTCACCCTTGGGCTCACGTTCATCATAATATTCCTTTAACTCACCCAAGGTACGGCGGTTAAATTCCTCAAAGGTCTTGGTTAGCTCCCGGGCTGTTGTTGCCCGACGATGGCCTCCTAACGCCTTGATTAAATCTTCCAAGGTCCCCTTTAAATGGTGGGGTGCCTCATAAAAAATCAATGTTTCAGGACTTTTGGAAATGCGTTCCAACAGCTCCCGACGCTTTTTCCCTGTCCTTGGCAAAAAGCCATAGAAAGTAAAGGCCGTAGTATCAAGTCCTGAGCATATAAGGGCGGATAATGCCGCATTGGCTCCTGGCAAAGGACTTACCTGAACCCCCGACTCAATGGCCAATTCAGCCAAATGAGCTCCAGGGTCAGATATTCCCGGCAGGCCCGCATCGCTGATACAAACAATGGTATCTCCCGCCAGCATCCGTTCCACCAGCTCCGGCCCCTTTTCCAGCTTGTTGTGTTCATGGTAGCTGGTAAGAGGTGTATGTATATCAAAATGGGACATCAGCTTGCGGGAATGCCTGGTATCCTCAGCGGCAATCAAATCCGCTTCACCTAGTATCCGCACACTTCTGTAGGTCATGTCCTCCAAATTGCCAATTGGGGTAGCTGACAAATACAGCATACCTATTTTTTTGTTGCTTTCCTCTGACATAAATGCGTCATTCCTTTTTTAATCCTGCTTCATATTGTATATCCGCAAAATATCATCAGTGTAGCTCCCATCGTCATTATGCACAAAAAGAGGCAGCTCAGCCTTCATGCCACCAGGCACTGCCCCCACAATCCCCTCCACCAGCATAAGGTTGGAAGGCTTGCCGGGCTTAGGCTGTACCAGCTGCAACCGCTTAATTTCTATCTGATTTTCATGCATGGCCACAATGATTTCCCCCAGCCGCTCCGGCAGATGTACCATGGCAAACTTCCCCCGAAATCTCAGGAGATATCTGGCAGCCTTTACCACATCCTCAAGGGTAGCAGTAATTTCATGCCTTGCCCTGGCCACACCATCCTCAGCACTTAGGGTGCCCTGATTCAATGGACGATAGGGTGGATTTGCAATAACACAATCAAAGCATTCCGGAGGATACAGCTCGCGAATTTTCCTGTAATCCCCCTGCTGAACGGTAATCTTCTCCTCCAAATGATTCAGCCGCACATTTCGTTGGGCCAGCTCTGCCATTACCGGATTAAGCTCCAGTCCATGAACCTCCTTCACCTCATCTGCAATCAGGAGAGGCATCACTCCAGTACCGGTACCAAGGTCAAAAACCCGCCAGTTTGTATGGTACTTGGGATAATGTGCCAACAGCACCGCATCAATGGAAAAGCAGAACTCCTTGGTATTTTGGATTATTTTTCGGCCGCCCAGCAGCAAATCATCCAGTCGTTCATCAGGCCCCAGTTCAATTTCCATATCCCCATGGGCCTCCTTATCAAATGTCATCTTCGTCCTTCTCGATTACATCCTCCCAGGATGCCACAATAGTCTTGCTGTTATCCAGAAGGATAGTAGCAGTCCGGCGCTGCTGGTTTAGGTTAATAACCTTGCCCTCACCCTCGGCTGTTATTACCTTGCAGCCCTGAGTAGGTGGCTTCACCTTAATCCGCTTCTGGGATTTGCCACAGTAGCACTCGTTTTCGTACTTTAAGCAGCACATAAGACGGCCGCAGATACCGGAAATCTTGGTAGGATTAAGGGACAGATTCTGTTCCTTGGCCATACGGATAGACACCGGCTCAAACTCTCCCAGGAAGGTATGGCAGCAAAGGGAACGCCCACAGCAGCCAATGCCCCCCATAAGCTTTGCCTCATCCCGCACACCGATCTGACGAAGCTCAATACGGGTACGGAATACGGCAGCCAAGTCCTTTACCAGCTCTCTAAAATCAATACGGCCATCAGCAGTAAAGTAGAATATAATCTTGTTGACATCAAAGGTATATTCTACCTGCACCAGCTTCATAGGAAGACCATGGGCACGGATTTTCTCCTCGCAGATGCCAAAGGCCTCCTGCTCCTTGTGGCCATTGTCAATAACCTTGTTTTTATCGGCCTCAGTGGCCTTGCGAAGCACTTCCTTCAGTGGAAGCACCACATCGCTGTCCGGAACCTCACGGGGACCGATTACAGCAGTACCATACTCAATACCTCTGGCGGTTTCCACAATAACATCATCATTTGTTTCAATTTCCAGCTTTCCCGGACTAAAATAATATATCTTTCCAGCCCGCTTAAAGCGAACACCAACTACTGTCTGCACCTTAATCCTCCAATAAATCCTTAACTTTTATAATAAAGCTTTCCACCATCAGCTGCGGGACTATGTTGTATCTAAGTCTCCCCTGATACTCCCGCACCAGCTTAAGCATAGCAATCAGCCGGTTCTGTGAAAGCTGACCAGCCAGCTGATTTATTCTTGCGATATCTGTCTGATTATAAAGGCTGACCTCACTGCCACTATACAGTACCAGCTGATCACGGATAACCATAGACAAAAAGCTGAACCATTGCTTAAGCCTTGCCTTATTTTCCTTGCCCATGGCCCCCAGCCTGCTGCCCTCGCTCCATACCTTTTCCATGTCCAGCCCATGATTGACACAGGCTTCAAAGAACTCCACTGCTGACTTTTGCAGTGCAATCCCCTCCTCATCATTAAGGAGCATGGCGTGACGGACACTGCCATCTGCAAAGGCTGCCAGGTAATTGGCCTGATATTCAGCCACTCCCTGCTGCACCAGCACGGTACTGATATCCTCAGAACTCAATCCGGCAAACTCCTCCCGCATACAACGGGAAATAATAGTGTCCAAAAGGGCCATAAGTGAATTAGTCACCAAAATAAAATAAACCTGCCCCCCTGGCTCCTCAATGGTCTTCAACAGACTGTTGGCAGCCGCCTCATTCATGGTCTGGGCATCGTCAATAATCACCGCCTGTACCTTCGACATAATAGGCACCCTGGCGATTTTCCCCTGCATTTCACGAATAGAATCAATGACAATATTTGCATTGCCTTTTTTTCTCTCCGGCTCCACAGTAAAAAAATCCGGGTGAGTTCCGGCCAAAAGGGCCCTGCAGGAGGGACACTCCCCACAGGCCGCACCCTCAACAGGATTATGACATAAAAGAGTGGCCGCCATAGCCTGGGCAGCCAGCTTCTTGCCTATGCCATCAATGCCGCAAAACAGCATGGAATGGGGCACCATATCCTCCCTGCAAAGGGTTGTCAGGCGTTCAATATTAGATTTGTGACCTGTAATATTATTCCAAGAAATGTTCATTACATATATAAGTCTACCAGCATACCACGGATGGCATCATGGCTGGCCACCACATCCAGCTGGTCAGACTGTCCCAGGCGAATTTTTTCCGCCATGCTTTCCAGCTCCGTATCAATTTTCCGCACAGTGGTATACACCTTCTGACGGCCCATACGGTCCCAGCCTGACTGGGTGCTGACATCATACATCTGGCTGACAACAGTTCCCACAAAATTCTTGATGAGACTGCGATATTCAATGAGCTCATCATATGTAGGAGTCTTTGTAAGCTTGGCCCCCTGCTCATCAATCTGATCCAAAAGGCGCTGCAGCTGTTCATGAGAAGCACTGCTTCGCTGATCCTCAAACTCGGAGGAAAAATCAGATTCCATGGCATTGGCTTTTCGATTGGAGCTGCTGCCCATGGCAGGCATTGTTCCTCTGGTACCTAAGCCTTCTATTTTCATATTAATCACCTGTTATCCATAAAAAGTAGAATACAATATTTACAAGTATACATACCTATTATGATTATAACTTAGTTTTGTGGCTCATGGCAACAAAAGTCATGGTCATTTTCCCATTAAAACAAAAATGCCAGAGAAATATGTTATCACACAAATCTCTGGCGTCAAATATGTCTTTTTTTATTTAAACATAATCATCTTGGCATCGAAAATTTCTTCCATGGAGGTAATGAGCTTCAGCACATCAGCCGGAACCTCACTGTCCAGTGTAAGAATCATCAGGTTTACATCCTCCTTGCCGGTGGTGGAAACCTGCATGCCGGAAATGTTTACACCAGCTGCGCCCATGATGGAGCCCACCTGACCGATAACGCCCGGACGGTTGTTGTGAGGGCAAAGGAGCAGGCAACGGCGCGGAGCCACATCCACTCTGTTATCATCGATCTGTACAATGCGGGCCTTATCCCCAAACAGGGTACCCATAATGCTTACAGTCTGGTTCTTGCCGGCAGTTACATGGACAGTAACGGTATTGGCAAACCTTTCAGTATTCTTGTTCTTAACCTCACTGATCTTAATATTACGGTCCTTGGCCAGACCAGGGGCATTGACGAAGTTTACAACATCATCCAGCTCTGCACTCAAAATTCCCTTCAGGGCAGCAGTGGTAATCATACGGGTGCTCACATCGGCAATCTCACCGTTGTAGGTAACCTCCAGCTTCTTGATGCCACCCTCTACCAAAGCCCGTGCAGCACAGCCCAGTCTTTCTGCCAAATCGAAATAAGGGGCAATGACCTGCATTACAGACTTGTCTACAGGAGCCATATTAACTGCTGTCATAACAGGCTCACCCCGGAGTGCTGCCTTGATACCCTGAGCCACATCAACAGCCACACCTACCTGGGCCTCTACAGTAGATGCACCAAGATGAGGGGTAACAAAGATATTCTTTACACCCAAAAGCGGATGATCTGCCGGAATAGGCTCGCTGGTAAATACATCCACAGCTGCTCCGGCCACCTGACCGTCAAGCACGGCATCCCGCAGGTCTTCCTCAACGATAATGCCACCACGGGCACAGTTAATGAGGCGAACCCCCTTCTTCATCCTGTACATAACTTCCTTGTTAATCATGCCTCTGGTGGTATCAGTAAGAGGCATGTGCACAGTGATAAAGTCAGACTTGGCAATAACATCGTCAAAGGTACCAACCTCAACGCCCATATCCTTGGCCCGTTCCTCATTAATATAAGGATCGTAACCGATAACCTTCATTTCAAAGCCCAAGGCTCTCTTTGCCACGCCACTGCCGATACGGCCCATGCCGATAACTCCCAGGGTCTTGTCCTTTAACTCCACGCCGGTGTACTGCTTGCGATTCCACTCGCCCTTCTGCAGTGTCTCATTGGCTATTGGAATATTGCGGGCCATGGCCAGCATCATGGCACAGGTATGCTCAGTAGCGGCATTGGTATTGCCGCCTGGGGAATTGATAACGATAATGCCCCGGGCAGTAGCAGCCGCCACATCAATATTATCTACACCAACACCGGCCCGGCCAATAATCTTCAGATTGGTGGCGGCATTAATAACCTCAGCAGTCACCTTGGAGGCTGACCGGACAATCAAAGCGTCAAACTCTGGAATAATCTGTAAAAGTTCCTCGGCTGGCAGCTTGTCTTTAATAACACATTCATAATCATCCTTAAGAATGTCCACCGCCATCTGAGAAACGCCATCTGCAATTAATACTTTCATGGTAAGCCTCCTGTTATTTTAAGAATAGAATAATATATATTCATTTCACTATACCCTACATCATATTTTATTTACACCAAAAAATCAAGTGTATTCTGGAGTAAAACTTTTTGTAACAGTACCACAAACTTCCTTGACCCTTTTCCTTTTTCTGATGTAAAATTAAGGATAGACGTTTTAAACAATACTACTTTATATTTTTAGGAGGTTGTCCCATGGAAGCAAATCGTATATATAACTTTAATCCAGGCCCTTCAATGCTGCCTTTGGATGTATTAAAGGAAGCCCAGGCCGAGTTTTTGAATTTCCAGAACACCGGCATGTCCATATTGGAAATCAGCCACCGTGCCAAGGCTTATGACGATGTTCACAACCAGGCCAAGGCAGATATTCTTGAACTGATGGGTTTGGGTGACGATTACGAAGTATTGTTCATCCAGGGTGGAGCCAGCCTGCAGTTCGATATGATTCCTATGAATTTTGCCACCAAGGAAAAGCGGGGCAATTATGTACAGTCCGGAAGCTTTGCTACAAAGGCTTTCAAGGAAGCCCAGATTTTGGGTGTAGGTTATTCCGCAGCTTCCAGCAAGGATGTGGACTACAAGCACATTCCAACCCAGGACGAAATCAAGATGAGCGATGATGCCGCTTATCTGCATCTGTGCTACAACAACACCATCTACGGAACTGAGTACCACTATATTCCTGAGACCGGTGATGTGCCACTGATTGCCGATATGTCCTCCGATATTCTTTCCCGCCCTCTGGACTTTAAGAAATTCAGCTTCATTTATGCCGGTGTCCAGAAGAATCTTGGTCCTGCCGGTGTAGTATTGGTAGTAGCCAGAAAGTCCATGCTGGAAAAGAGTCCGGAAACTCTGCCAACCATGCTGCGCTATGACACCTTCTACAATAAGAATTCCCTGTACAATACTCCACCAGCCTTCTGCATCTACATGGTGGGCAAGACTGCCAAGTGGATTAAGGCCCAGGGTGGTCTGGAGGCTCTGGCCAAGGTTAACAAGAAAAAGGCTGACCTGATATACGGTGTTATCGACAGCAGTGATGGCTTCTACAAGGGTCATGCTGACAGGGACAGCCGTTCCTTCATGAATGTAACCTTCCGTCTCCCTAGCGAGGAGCTGGAAAAGAAATTCGTAGCCGAGGCACTGGAAAACGGCCTCAGCGGTGTAAAGGGTCACAGAAGTGTGGGCGGTATGCGTACCTCCATTTACAACGCCATGCCTTATGAAGGGTGTGAAAAGCTGGCAGACTTCATGGAGAAATTCCACAAGGCAAATAAGTAAGCCAGTCTCCAATTACAATATAATTACATAAAAACAAGCCAGTTTCCTGCTAGTTCAGGAAACTGGCTTTTAAATTGCCGTATATTTATTTTTCAGGACTTATCTTAACCTCAAACAATCTGTTCCATGGACAGGTTATCTGCATTTTCTTAATAAAATCGCTTTTATCTGCAGGCAGATTATCCACGGCAAAGGTATGCATCAAGGAAGTAGCCCGACGCTCCACATCGCCCTTATCGGCCCCCAGCTCGGAATACACACCCGCATCCTTGAACCAGGAAAGCTGGCGGTTCACCATCTGACGGATATTGGCCTGATAGAGCCAATCATCCATATAACGAATGGTAAGAAGCTCGTCCTTATCCTTCTTCTTCATATCCTTGGCCAACACACCCTGAGCCAGGGCAAAGCCAATGCTGTTGGTAGGAGTATTCCACCCGGAATAGGACTGGAGCTTGTAAAGCATCCCCCGGTCCCTCAGCTCCTCCATCAGAGAATTATCGGAGCCGTTTACAAAGGAAACATCCGCTACACCTACGGGCTCGCCACGATTAATGGCCCGCTCCATATAGGATACAAATGTCTTAATATCAGGACGTACCTTTTTGGCATTGCTGAACCAGTTGGCCCCCAGATTATCTCCGGTCTGATGGGTATTCACCATCAGCAGCAAATCCACGTTAGTGCCATTGTCCACATATTCCCCGCCCAAAAGCTTGACATGGGACCGAACCGTGGTATCCACCGGTTCATCGGAATATGGCGGAATAAGATATTTGCCGCTGCCCCAGTTGTAATCAGCTGTTACCACCGGTCGTCTGCCGGTAATCTCATTAACGGCCCTGGTCAACAGCAGCAGGCCCATTTCATCAATACCAGCAATGTTCTGTACCCGGTCAGCCAGCTTGGAATTACTGTATTCCTTTAAATGACGGGCCTCCATGTGGGTCTGGGACCAGGCCGCATTGTCATCCCGCCCCAGAACGAGGCACTCAAATTTATTCTTGGCGCCCAAATCAATAAGAGCCTCATTTACCCGATAATTTTTATCCCGGCGGTTATTCCAGTCCCGAAGATATTCAGATGGAATCAGCTCCTGAAGGAATTCCAGCTCCTTCTTTTCCCGGGAATTGAGCCCCCTGTCATCTGCCTTGTCCTTAAGGGCCGTATAACGAAAAATATCCCGGCCATAGGCCTTATAATAATCCGGCTCCTGAGACCCGGAGTTTTCTCCGGAGGTCGGAGTCCTCATAACAGAGGAAAAGACATAAAGCTTGGCATCATCGTGACGATATTTGTAATCAGCAAAATTAGCCACCCGTTCCTTGAGCTTCCGCTCCGTAATACTGTGCTTGCGGGAGCTTACCAGACTTCCATAAATCATGCTGTCAGCAGAAATAACGATGGCCTTGATATTAGGGTCCAGGCCCCATATCTGACCACCGGTATGGAAACGCTTCTGTTCCAGCTTGCTTGGCTTTCTTTTCACGGTTGTATTCTTTTCCAGCCACATCCAAAGCTTTTCAGGATTCCCCATATTGTCATTGCTTCCCAGCAGCTCGTCAGGAGGTACAATTACCTCGTAGCCCAGCTTTCTGATAGTTTCAGCCGCCATCTCATCGGATACCGGCCGGTTATCATGGGGAACGAATACGATCTTGCCCTTGGATGCACTATCACTTACTTTCTTGGCAGCCTCAGTGCCCGATGCCACCATCAAACATAAAAGACATATAAATAAAACAAATAATTTTTTCATATTCTCTCAATTATCAAAAACTCACTCAACAATTAACGCAATACATTCAATGCCATTTCCTTGATATCATCAGGAACATCCACCTTGGTCTGAACTGTAATATACCCTTCATGTGGAGTGGCCGACTCAACCCTGAACAAATCCAGCAGGCGGTGTCCCCTAAGCTCTGTGGTGGCCAGCTCCGTATTCTCCAGAACAGGCTTTAAATCCACAGTTACCCGGTTGCCCTTAATGGTAGTGGGTATATCCTCCACCTCTATTTTTCCAAAGAGGTCCTGCACCATGGAAAGGGACATACGGGAAAAGAACCAGGAGGCCAGGCCATGATCCTTCAGGGCTCTTTCCTTCACCTTGAAGGTTAAGTGGGAATCATCGGTATTATGTACCATATCCT
This sequence comes from Anaerovibrio sp. JC8, assembly GCF_002100115.1. Classification (GTDB taxonomy): domain Bacteria; phylum Bacillota; class Negativicutes; order Selenomonadales; family Selenomonadaceae; genus Anaerovibrio. Next base: position 19,533 of record NZ_ANBM01000002.1, read on the forward strand.
CAATAAGACAGGAAAACTCAATCCGCCCCAATTTTCTGGTATCCGCCTTAATGTCAATCTTTCCATTTTCATGGGAAGCAACAGTCATAGTCTTAATATTATACTCTTCCTTACTCAGGCGATGCTCCAGAGCATCATTAATGACAGAATCCGGCACGGAAATACTGCCATTCATAATGTCCATTAACGACTGGTGACTCCAGGTATGCTGTATCACCTGAACCACAGGGCCAAAATCTTCAATGACCTCTGACACCTGATACCAATCTATATTTGAAGCAGCCTCTATTATAGCTGCAGGTAAATCCACTATTGGTCATCCTTTTTATGATTACTTCTTCGCAGGCTGCTCCGGAGCCTTGTTTTCCTCAGCTTCCTCTGCCCGGATATCCTGCCAGAGCTTGCGTGCATCATTATAGAGCTTGTTATCCGTCATCTTCAGATCCTTGTCGTTTATCATTCTGCCCAAATACTGGGTACAATGCTCCCGATCGCCAAGGCGGTTAAAGAGGGTAGCCAGCAGATACATTACCGTATTGTCTGAAAGACTCTCCACCGGATAACGCTCCGTCATAAGGGAACGCTCGTAGAGCTGCACTGTCTTTCTGGCCCATTCCAGCTCCTGTTCCTTAAGGCCAACAGTACGGAATACCCAGGAAAGGCGCAGGGATAAGCCAGCGCTCCTTGAAGGCGGGGTTGAAATGGCCTCAGCACAATAAATAGCCAGCTGGTAGGAGGCAATAGCCTCCGGCAGACCTCTTTCCGGAGTAAATACAAAACGCACCCGTTTGTCATGAAGGAATTTTGCCAGCATTTCCTTGTGCCTGTCAGGCAATGCTGCGAGGAAATGCTTTTCATCAGCAGCAAAGCCGCAGTGCTCGCAAACCCAAATGGTGTAGTAATACGGGTTGAAGTCACGGTAATGATTGCAGTAATCATCATCAGTGCGGGAAATCATCAGTCTGGACTTAACTTTTACAACTCTGGTTTCCTTGCCGCAAACAGGGCATTGCTTCTCCACCACGAAGGTAAATTCATTTGACATACTCATCATCCCTCATTTGGTCAGTGCCACAAGCACCGACTGTTTTTCTCACTATTTCTTTTCCTTCTTTTTCTTTTTGTCCTTATCGTTACCCTGAGCCTCCATAGCCGCCTTTAACTTGGCAGCTGACTTCTCATCCAGTTCCTCATTGTCCCTTGCATCCCATGGCTTATGCTCGGCCCGGTATTTGTCCTGGTCAGCCTGCATACGGGCAAGAAGCTCATCATCAGCATTGCTGTTGCTTCTAAGTACCAGCTTCACCCTATTGCGCAGGGCATAATCAATGATTCTGTTGTAGAACTTATAGTCGAAGCTCTTTTCTGAGAGTTTTTCCATCTTAACGGTCTGATCCGGCTTATTCTCTGCCAGAGTGGTCCAGGTAGAGTCCAGAAAATCCTGCTGCTTAAAATCAACAGTCTTGTCCTGAATATTTATCACATAATACTCAGCCGCACCTACCAGATCGCCAAATCCCTCCACGGAGTTACCGTTCCAGCGGCGCTTGGCCACCACATCATTAATCATAAGCTCATCGTAAACCTTGAGGGCAGGCACTACCAGCTTATTATAGTCATAGTTGCCCTCACTGTCCTTAGCATAGCATATCTGCTGCATGTTAAAGAAATAATCACATCTGGCTGAGGACTGGACCCATTTAAATATAGACTCATCCACCTGGGGACTGGCACCGGCCACGGCGGTCCACAAGGTACATAGAATTGCAAATAATACAAACACAGACTTTTTCATCACAAAATATGCCTCCATACATACATCTTCAAAAGTTTACTCTAACCCATCAAAATGAAAAAATTATGAAAACATCTCCTTAAACCCGATCATCAGACGGTGTAAGAGTATCCAGTTCATATGGAGTCTCCTGATATACATAATAGTTGAGCCAGTTGGCAAAAAGCAGATTGGCCACAGACCGCCATCTAACTATAGGTGGCTGGGAAGGGTCATCATCGGGATAATAATTAATTGGTACATTGACATTTGGCATGCCAGCTGCCATATCCCTGTCGTACTCTGCCTTCAGGGATAACGGATCATACTCGGCATGGCCTGTAATAAAGAACTGACGCTTTTCCAGGTTGGCAATGGCGTAAACCCCGGCCTCCTCATCGGATTCTGCCATTATAGTAAGCTCTGGCACCTTCAGAATATCCGCCTTGCGGATTTCCGTATGGCGGGAATGAGGCACATAGAACTCATCGTCAAAGCCCCGGAACAGTCGCTCATTTTCTACACAAAGATGGTGCCTGTACACACCGAAAATCTTTGGTGCCACATCATACTTCTTTATACCATAATGGTAATAAAGACCGGCCTGAGCCCCCCAGCATATATGGAAGGTGGAATAGGCATGGGATTTGCTCCACTCCATTATCTCAGCCACCTCGTCCCAATAGGCCACATCCTCGAAGGGCATCTGCTCCACAGGGGCACCGGTTATGATAAATCCGTCATATTTCTTATGGCGAACCTCTGCAAAGGTTCCATAAAACTCAGTCAAATAATCCGTGGCTGTATGGGTAGGTACGTAGGATTCCGTATAAATGAAATCCACCTCCACCTGCAGCGGGGTATTACCCAGCAGGCGCAACAACTGGGTTTCTGTTACCTGCTTTATGGGCATAAGGTTCAAAATCAACAATTTAAGTGGGCGGATATCCTGACTGTATGCCCGGTCAGAATCCATAACGAATATATTCTCACCCTCTAAAATCTTCGTTGCCGGAAGATTATTGGGTATCTTAATTGGCACAAAATCACCTCAAAAACATTTATTGAAAACCGGTTACTCCTCATCCAGGCTGTAACGCTTTAACCAGTTTTCATGCGTGCTCCCGTAAATTTTGAGAGCATTAAGGGCCTTTTCACTGTTGGTGCCCTTTTCGATGGCGTGATACATGCCATCTGTGGTATTGGTAATATCCTTCCAGCCGTTTTTGGCATTCCAGGTCATGACCCGAACCACCTTTTCGGTGTACATAGGAATATTCACGGCCTTTTTCTGGAAGATAATGCTGTCCACCTCACCGCCGGATTTTTTCTTTTCCTGCCATTCCCAGAAAATCACATTCTGCCCCTTCAGGCGCATGGTGGATGTATCAGCCATGCTGTACAGAACATCTCCATCCCCGGCCACGTCCTGCCACAGGGTAAGCCAGCGGTCACCGGCAGTGCGCCGCTCATTTTCCCCTTGCTTAAAATAGCTGTCCACAATGTAGCAATAAAAGTCCTCATCAAACTCCTGGGAATTCATTTCCTTGGGACGAACCGGACTATACTGCTTTTCCCAAAGCTTCTGGTCATTCTGATCATAGAAGGTCTCATGGATATAAGCCAACATACGGTTCTGAGGATTTACCTCCACCTCTGCCAAGCTGTAAGCCAGCTGCTCCGGCTTGATATCGCTGATACCATAATTGTCCAAGGTCTCCTTTGCCCCGGCAGGGCTGTAGGTTGTCTTGGTCCAGGCACTTATCTGGACTGCTATATTACCAAAGGACCGCAGTACCTGTACCTTATCCGGTGCATAAAACTTACTGTATTTATCATCGGAGGAAATCCAGTACCATTCTGCACTATCGTTGGCAGCATATCCCACGGTAAACATCATCATGAGGCTGCACAAGCACATAAAGCTAACTATGAATCGGCGTATCATCATATATCACTCCTTCATAATCTCTTCTGACACTGCATAAAGAGATACAAATACTTCAGCACTATATATTTTATCATAAAACAGTATTTTTGGACAGATAAGCCTGTTAACCTTGTGAGATATTTCAGGATATGATAAACTGCATTCAGACAAATAGGGGGTTGTAAACCATGAGTTATACTAATTTTCAGGTGGGAGAGAAATTCCCGCTACCAATAAAAAATCAGGGAGACGGAGGACTTTTCCAGATAGACTCCAACGGTGCCATGTTTATTTTACAGCTGAGCCACACGGACGTTATTGCCACTGAGGCCTTCCGCACCGGGGCCATGGAGCTGGGACTCTTTGAAGATGAGGGGATTGTGTTCTTCCTCTACAAGATAGACGGTATTTTTAAAGAAGGCTGGGGCGACTCCCCTCTGGGCATTCATCTGCTGCCACCGGGGAACAAGCCATGCATTGCCGATCTGGATGACCCGGTTATGCACCTTTATCTGGTGGACACCAACCTACAAATTCTCCTGGCCCAGCGCACCGTGACTTTAGACAAGGATTTCCACGCCATGCTCCAGAAAAAGGTCCAGGAGCAGCTGGAAAGCTCCATCACTCCGGGTGCCTTTGTCACCACCCTCCAGCGGGTATGGCAGAAGCACAGCTCCAAGGACATGAGTGACAATGCTTTAATAAAACAATCCGTGGCACTGAACATTCCAAAGCCACCAACACCATTGCACTAATCCCGGAAACAAATAAGAGGTATTTTGCACGTTTCTGTGCAAAATACCTCTTTATTTTTTACCCCAAATCCACCATGATACGCTTGCGCTTGTCGAACATTACCCCCTGGGTGTAGCCATAGCGCTTTACGTACTCTACGGCTTCGTCTATGTAGCTGCCGCAGTCCTCCGGCTTATGGGCATCGGAGCTGGTGATAACCGGCAGCTCTGCCTGGGCTGCCAACTTCATAAACTTATAATATGGGGTTATTTCCGCAATTGGATAGCGGTACACGGTTCCGGTGTTTACATCCACACACATATTGGCCTTCTTTAAGGCCGCGATAGCCCTCTCCAGATAAGGAGTGGCATCAAAGGACGGAATAATGCGGTAAAGGCGGATATTGTATGGGTGACCCAGTATATCATAAAGACCGCTGGTCACCATATGCTCAATCTCCTTGGTGTAGGCATCATATATTTCATCCAAATTATGGTGGTTCCATTCTGCCATAATTTCCTCAGAATCATAGGCCCAGCCATTAATGAAGTGAATGGAGCCAATTATATAATCGAAATCGTACTCCTTCAGGATTTCTGCCACCTGCTCCTGGTTCTGGAAATTGCAGACCTCAATGCCGGTCTTGGCATTGTAGCCGGCGGATTTCAGCTTTTCCATAAACTCAAAATAATCATCCAGGGTATGCTTGAATTTGTTGGATTTCAGCCACTGCTGCTGAAAACGGCCCACAAAGGAATCATCCAAAATCAAGTCATCGTAGTAAAGCTGCTTGAACTCCGGAAAGGTATGGCTATGCTCGGAAATACCGATTTCGTCCAATCCCCGGGCAGCCGCTGCCTCAAAGAAACCCTTGGCCCAGTCAACGTCGTAATCGCCTTTTTCAAAATGCATGTGGTAATCGAATTTCATATACTTTCTCCTTACCCCTATAAACCCCTAATATGCTTATCGAAAAATCTTAGATTAACCCTTGTTTTATAAAATCCTTAATCTGGTACATTACCCCGTGCTCCACGTTGCTTCTGGTGGTAAACCGTGCCACCTTCTTAAGCTCAGGATGGGCATTTTCCATAGCATAGCTGTAATATACCGCCTGCATCATTTCGTAATCGTTCATATAATCCCCGAAAGCAGCACATTCCTCCGGCTTAAAGCCAAACCTTTCCTGAACCTTCTTAATGGCCCAGCCCTTGTTGGCACCTGGGTTAAGTACGTCCACCCAGTAATTGCTGCTTAATGACACCTGCTGCTCCGGCTCAAACCGACTCAGTACCGGCATCAGGTTGTGCTCTGCATCCAGCCCTTCACAGTCCGCAAAGGCCATCTTCACGAACTCATCGTCGATATCATCAAAGCTGTCCACAAACACGCTGTGGGTAAAGAAGCGACGGGCCTCATGGATATAAGGCTCCCATTCCTTCCGCACGTAGGCATTTTTCTTGCCGCAGAGAATGGCGTAAATATGATGTTTGTCCGCCTCGGCAATTACCCGGTGAACCAAATCCATATCCAGCACGCTGGAACAGATTTCCTTTTCCTGATAAATGTTGAAGGCGCCGTTTTCTGCCAGAAACATGAACTCGTTTTTATATTCCCCCATCTGCTCCAAAAGGGCAAAATACTGGCGGCCACTGGAAGGGGCAAAAATAACATTGCGCTTTTTCAGCTCCGCCATGACCTCCGGAAACTCCTCCGGCAGATTCCCGTTTTCGTCCAGCAGGGTACCATCCATGTCTGAAAAAATAATTTTTATCATATATTCACCTGCATATCAATATTACATTACATTATACCGCAATAACGCAGATGATTAAAGTATTTCAATAGAAAAAGGGCAGAAACAGATTGTCTTGAACGTACGGCATCGCTGCGTTAATAAATCTTTTTCTTGGTATACTATCACCTAGTGAAAAAAGTCGATGTCTGAGCGTAGCGAGTTTCGACTTTTTTTGCTATTTAATAGAGCAAGAAAAAGTTTTAGCAGCGTGACCGTGTGAAAGACAACTGCTTCTGCCCTTTATAATTACTATATTTTATCCTTTGCGCCCATGATACAGACACCATGGCTCTTCTGCCATATAATCCCCTTCGTGATAATACGCAGCTCTGGCCCGGCATCCACCGCAGGCCTTCTTGAACTGGCACTCGCCGCAGCCGCCCTTATATTCCAAGGTACGCAGGGTATTTAGCACCTCATTGTTCTTCCAGATTTCATCAAATGGAGTTTCCCGCACATCACCCAGCTCCATATTTAGGTAAGCACATGGCTGTACCTTGCCCCGTGGGCTGATAATACAGTAAGCAGTGCCGGCCAGACATCCCCGACGGAATCTGGTCTTTACGCCCATCTGGGCCGCAATCCGCATAAACTGCGGTGCACAGGTCGGCTTCAATTCAATGTCGACCTCCTGCTGCTTCTTCATAATACGGGTAAGGGTTTCCTCATACTGCTCTGCCCGCAGGGACTCAGCCTCGATGGTCTTGGCCCGCCCCGTTGGCACCAGGAAGAAGAAATGATGGGCCACTGCCCCTTCTGCTACTGCAAAATCCGTAATAGCCTCCAACTCATGGTTATTCCAATCCATAACCGTGGTATGAATCTGGAATGGCAACCCGGCCTCCCGGCAATTCCGCATGCCCTGAACAGCACCTTCCCAAGCCCCTTCAAACTTGCGGAACTCATTGTGCTTCTTTTTATCCATGGAATCCAGGGAAATTCCCATGCCCATGGCTCCGGCAGCCTTCAGCTTCCTGGCCATATCCAGGGTAATCAGGGTACCATTGGTACCAAATACGCACCGCAGCCCCAGCCCGGTGGCATAAGCCACCAGCTCCAGAATATCCGGCCGCATAAGCGGCTCGCCACCGGAGAAAATCATTATCTTAAAACCTGCCCTGGCAATCTGAGCCAGCAGGGTCTTGGCCTCCTCTGTGGACAGCTCCTCTTCTGCCTTGCAGCCGGCCTCACGATAGCAGTGGTCACAAAACATATTGCAGGCATTGGTTACATTCCAGGAAACTATCATTATCTCGCACCTCCAGCCAGACCAATTTCTTCATCCGTCAAGTAGCAGGCCGGATCTGACTCCCAGAAATCCCCGGTCCGTGCTTCTGCCCGTGTACGGAAATTACCATTGCAGTTATCTAGGAATTTGCACTGGCTGCAGCGTCCCTTTAAGAGTTGTTTTCTGTCCTTCAGCCCTGTCATAATTGGGTGGCTGGTATCTGTCCAGATTTCGCTGAATTTCTTGTCCCGAACATTGCCAAAGGTATGATGCTGAGTAAACTGGTCAGGGTGAACATAGCCAAATGGGTCCACCTCGCCGAAGGCAATGCCGGAACGATTGCCGCCGTTCATGGAAATATATTCCTTAATCTGGGCAGCGATTTTCTCATCACCCTCTGCCAGGGCCTTCAAATACATATAAACACCATCACAGTGATTATCTACTGTGAGAATCTCCTTTTCCAGTCCCCGCTCCTCAAAGTCCCTGGTACGACGAATAATGGTATCCATGGCCCTGCGGGATTCCTCAGGTGTTACATCCTCGTCCATCATGGCATTGCCCCGTCCGGAGTATACCAGATGGTAGAAGCATACTCTGTTGATGTTTTCCCGCTCGATGAAATCAAAGATATTATCCAATTCCTGAATGTTGTGATGATTAATGGTAAAGCGCAGGCCAACCCGCTGACCTACTGCCACGCAGTTCTGAATGCCCTGCATCGCCTTTTCATAGGCTCCGTCCACACCCCGGAACTTATCGTTGACATCCTTCAGGCCATCAAGGGAAATACCTACATAGCCAACACCGATGTCCTTAATTCGCTGAGCCACCTCTCTGGTAATCAGGGTACCATTGGTGGACAAGGTTGGACGAACCCCCTTCTTTTGGGCATATTCTGCCAGCTCAAAGAAATCAGGGCGAATAAGAGGCTCTCCGCCGGAGAACAGCAGCACCGGTACCTTGAAATCAGCCAAATCGTCAATAAATTCCTTGGCCTCCTGGGTAGTCAGCTCATTCTGATACTTTTTGTTATCAGAACTCATATAGCAATGACGACATTTAAGGTTGCAGGTCTTGGTGGAATTCCACACCACCACAGGCCCCATGCCTTCACCGGCACCGTTTCTCTGAGCATGGGCACCCTTGGTATAGCGCAGGGAATCCCCATAATACTCTCTAGCGAATAATAACTTTGTTACACTGATCATCTTTTTCCACCTAAATATAAATCTAATATAAAATTACACACACTATTTTTTCTGACTGCAAATTCCCGCCAACAGCAGAGTCAGCTTCATTTCGATATTCTCCTCAAAGGAAACCGGAATATGGCTGAAGGCCGCCGCCTGAAACATGGAATGGAACATTTCTGCCATTATTTCCGGAGGGATATCGTTGCGGAACTCGCCACTGGCCTGCCCTGCCTTTAACAAGTCCAGGAACTTGCCCATGAACTTCGGTGCCGGCATATCTATTTTATGGCCGCCCCTTGGGTTGGACTGAGTCATTGCCCCTGTAAAGAGCAACGGCAGCAGATACCGGTTCTCACCCACCAGCTTCGCCGTCAGCATGACCATTTCCCGCAGAATCACCTTATAACCAGGCCTGGTCTTCATCAGTGCCTGAAGCTCCTCCGACATGGTGCCGGCAAAGCGGTTCAGCAGATTAATCAATATATCTTCCTTGGATGTAAAGTAATTGTAAAAAGTCCCCAGGCCCATATCCGCCCCAGCCATAATATCTGCAATGGAGGTGGCCTGAAAGCCCTTTTCACTGAACTGAATTACTGCCGCATTCAAGATATCATTGCGGGCCTTGATTTTCTTCTGCTCCCGACGGCCCAGCTTCTCCTCCTGCTCCTGACCATCCTGTATTTCTGTTTTATCTAAAGTCAATGGATGTCCTGTCATTCTGTTACCTCCATGAATCCACAATTAATGAATCCCATTCACTTTTTAACAGCTTGTTTAGTATAACACAAAATAGTAGAAAATAAAAGCGCGAAGCAAATGCTTCGCGCTTAATATGCAATGGTGACCCAGGAGGGACTCGAACCCCCGACCCCTTGATTCGTAGTCAAGTACTCTAATCCAGCTGAGCTACTGAGTCATGGTCGGTCTTAAATAACCAACACGAGTATATTACCCTAATAAGGAATATTTGTCAAATACTTTTTAAGAAAATTTTAAATCTCAGCCTTTTTCTCTCCATCAGATACCAGGGCACCGCTGAGCTTCACAAATTCCTCATCTGCCGAGGTGCAGGTAAAAATCTTCTGGTGATCCTTCTTGATTATCTGATTTTCCTCTGCAATGCTGATATCCAGCTGAATACGGTTGTGGCGGTCCTTGCGGAAGGAATACTCTCCCCGGGTGCTTAACCACTCATTAATCATTTCCAGATTCATGAAGGATGCCTGCTTATTGTATTCCTTGTATTCATCCGTGGCTGCTGCCGCCGCCTGCTTCATATCGGAAAAACTGCCAATAAGGAAAAAATCAGTACTGTTCTCCGTAGTCAGCAGCTTAGTAACTATATATGACATCTATTACCATCCTCAAATTTTATTTAGTTTACTTCTTCCAAGGCAACCGTGACTTCTTCACATGGGAGTGCTCCCAACCCACAATTACCTCCAGCACGGAGCCGGATACACATCTGGTCTTGGCAGAAATACTCATGCAGTTGGCCGGCTTGGTGCTTGGGTCAATCTCCGCAATTTTCAGGCCGGTACGCACCGGACAGTTATCGTGAAGCATGCCCCGCAGTACTCCAGCAATCGGGGTCCGAATCTCCATTACATGGCCCCCATCCACATGCAGACGGCCAATCAGCTCATTCTTGTCAATAATATACGCTGTAGGATGCCCGGCCTCCAAATAACCATCACATGGAGAATTAATGGAATGGGAGGCCCGCATAATAGCCCGTGCTTCCGCAATATCCTTCTCCGGCAGAGCAATCCCCTCATGGAGAATCCGCCCCAAATTATGTCCCCTGGCGGTTTCAATAACACATGTTACATCCTGTCCTGCAACAAAACCAGGACCGATACCAATGGTCAACGGAGCCATATCTTTTCTGGTACCAAGATTGCGCTTGGCATAAATGGCATCCACCAGTACATTGGGTTTGAAGATATGCAGGCTATCAAGGCCAGGATCAACCATAATGACCAGCTTACCATCCTTTAACATTTTGGCAGCTTCCTTGGCATTATCAGCCTTATAACAGGTAACCCTTTCCACAGTGGCTTCACCGTCATAAACGGCCTCGGAAAAAACAATATTTCTTCTGATAGCGGATGGATACTGCTGCTCCAGCATGAGCACCTTATATCCGCAATTATGGAGACGATGGGCAATGCCCGTTGCCAGCTCGCCACCGCCCCTAATCATAATAAGTTGTTTCATTTCTTAGCTGTCCTCATATATACGAACACGAAGCTTCAGGCCCCGCTCATCACAAATCTTCTGGCACAGGTCGATTTCCTGCTGGTTCTCCACCTTTTCCACCACGGTCATGACCACATTGGGCACATAGGCCTTGCAGTCCACGGCAAAATTAAGCATGGCATCAAAGGATTCAATACCGTACTTGGCACGGGTCAGCTCCAGATACCGCTCCCTGTTGGAGGCGTTCAGGCTGATGGAAATAGTGTCAAGAATATTCCCGGCAAAATCCCCGGCAGTACTACGGCCGTACATCAAATCAGACAGGCCGTTGGTATTCAGCCTGGTCTTCACCTCCGGATGAGTACTCTTAACATACTTTAAAAGCTCCACCACTGCCTCAATTCGGCAGGTAGGTTCACCAAAGCCACAAAATACAATTTCCGATACCTTCTCCCAAGGAAGCTCATCAAGAAGAAGCTTCACCTCATCAACGGCAGGCTCCTCCTTCAGCCACAGGCTGCTCTGTTCCGCCATTTCCTTCATATTGCGCAGACAGAAGGTGCAGGCGCAGTTGCACTTGTTGGTCAGATTGACATATATACTGCGCTTGCCCTCAGGCTGTTCCTTTAAGCTGTCAGCCACCTGCAAATAGCGGCCGCCGGCGTGAGTTGCATAAACTATCATATTGCCACCCCGTACTACTCCAAACACTTACACTGCTATTTCAGCTCTGTTAAAAATTCCTCAAAGGCCAGACCGTAATTCCACGGCAAATCCAGCTCACAGGTGTATTCCAGAACCTTATTTATAAAATCAGCAGCCTTTATAACTGCCGTCTCCAAAGTTTCTCCGTTTACCAAGCTGCCTGCCACAATGGCAGCGAAGGCATCCCCCGTACCGGACCGGTCATCTCCCACCTTGTCCTTTTTGATAATCCGCTGAACTCCATTCTTTTCATAAAGGTAATTCTTTATATGACTATCATCGCTAAGACCGGTAATAACCACCTGCTCCGGACCCCGTTCTGACAGGGCCTTGGCCATTCCGGCCAGTTCTTCCTCCGTAATGCGGCCATTTTCCGGATATTCCACATCAAGAAGCTGGCAGGCCTCCGTAAGATTTGGTGTTACCAAATCCGCCCATTTCAGGAGGCGGCGCATTTCCCGGCACATCTCCGGAGTATAGGAGGAATACAACCTCCCATAATCACCCATAACGGGATCCACCATAACCCGGGTGTTATCGCCCTTAAAACGGTGAATAAACTCCTCCACCAGATTAATCTGGTCAAGACTGCCCAAAAAACCGGTGCAGATGCCATCAAATTCAATTTTATGCTGAGCCCAGCTATCCATATATGGAGTCATGCGCTGGGTATAATCATCAATAAAGGGATTCTCAAACCCGGTATGAACCGATAATATGGCGGTTGGCAGCGGACAGGCCTGAATTTTCATGGCAGAAATCAGGGGCAGCTCCACCGCAATTGAGCAACGGCCAAAGCCTGTAATATCATTAACTAACGCAATGCGCTTCTGTCGTTTCATTAAACAATCTACCTTCAATCCAGTCAAAACTTACTTTACCCGCCGCAAATTTGGCCTTGGGCGCTTTATTAGATGAGGTTCCTTTTTCAGAGCTTCCCGAATAAGATCTCTTTCCTTTATTCTCACAGTCTGGCGGCTTATATTGACCATAATGCCCACAGCAAACAGGGACATTACAAGAGAAGTACCACCATAGCTTATGAACGGCAGTGGCACACCTACCACTGGAATCATGCCGCTGACCATAATCAGATTGGCCACAGCCTGCCCGCCAATAAGAAGAAGTATTCCCACCGCCAGCATCTGGCCGTACATATCCTGGGCCTGTTTGGCAATGCTTGCCGCATATCGGCAAAACATCATATAAACAATCAAAATACCCAAAACCACAAAAAAGCCCATTTCCTGGCTAAATACCGCAAACGCAAAATCAGTATGGGCCTCCGGTAAATAATCGTACTTGCTGAGGCCTTCGCCAATGCCCATGCCAAACAGCCCACCGGAGCCTATGGACATAAGTGAGCGTACTGTCTGATACCCCTGATCCTGCTCATAGGGCCATGGGTCATAGGTTACCATCAGGCGCTCCAAACGATAGGGCTGCATGTAAATCATAACACCCACCAGAATAAAAGCTCCAAGTACCAGCCACTTTATCTTGCTAAAATGCAGGCCTCCCACTACCATCATTATAATGGGAATACCCATAACGATACAGGCAGTACCCATATCCGGCTCCACATAAACCAGTAGGGCCATAAGCCCCACCACTGCCAGCTGACGGTTAAAGAGATTCAGTTCCTTCCCCAGGCCATTTCGAAAGGATATATAATATCCTGCCAGCATAATGCTTACCAGCTTGGCGAACTCTGCCGGCTGGAAGGAAAAGCCCGGCAGGGAAATCCAACGACGGGCTCCATTAATCGGTGCCGTAAACAAAAGAACCACTACCAAAGCCACAACTATAATGCCAGTCACAGGCATAATCAGACTGCGCCATTTGTGATAGTCAACCCGGGCCCCAACAAAGCATGCCAGCAAGCCAAGCACCATGCTGATTGCATGGCGTATGAGAAAGGCATAGGGACTGCCATAATCCCGTTCAGCCATGACAAAGGTGGAGCTGAATACGTTGAACAGCCCGGCAATAAGCAATATTATCACCAGAGTCATTACTGCCTCATGGTTGTTTTTCCATAGTTTAACGCCTTGCCTACGGGCCAGTGGCTCTATTTTACTCACTGGAAGGTTACCTCACAACGATTAATTTTCTCACCAAAACCACTAAACTTCCGCTCATATTCCGTCATGATGTTGTCAGGACGGTTCTCTGCATGAAGGTCAAAGGACACATCATCCACCTGAAGGCCAGCTTCTTCAAACTGCTCCAGGGAGAAATCAAAGAGAGGGCGGTTATCTGTCTTAAACACCAGCTTACCCGGGTGCTTCAACAGCTTTGCATAACGCTTCAAGAAGCCCACATGGGTAAGACGGCGCTTGGCGTGTCTTGCCTTTGGCCATGGGTCACAGAAATTGATGTAGAACTGGTCTACCTCACCCTCGGCAAAAATATCCTCAATATTATTTATATCAAACACCAGAAGCTTTACGTTGGTAAGGCCTAGCTCACGAATTTTCTTGGCAGCCATATACAGTACGTCCTGCTGGGCCTCAATGCCAATGAAATTTATGTCGGGATGGCGCAGGGCCATCTGGCTGATAAAGTCACCCTTACCGGTGCCCAGCTCCACATGAAGGTCTGCCTTGCGGCCGAAAACCTCATGCCATTTGCCCTTCTGGTCCTCAGATGCAGGAGCATCCTTGGGAAATACAAAATCGTCAAAATCATGAATAGCCTGGTCCACCCAAGGCTTTCTTCTTAAACGCACAGAATCTCTCCTATTCTATTATTTCTTTTCAAAACCGTATTTTTTCAAATAGCGATAGAGTGTAACCCGGCTTACATGGAGCAGATTCGCCATACGGGATACGTTGCCCCCGGCTGCCTTCCAGGCCTTGACGAAGATGTCCTTGTCTTCTTTCCATTTGTTGTCCGGCTTCACATCCCCCATAAGGTTGATGTCCTCAGGACGGATAACACCATCAGTAGTCTTAAAGAAGGCAACCTCCAGCACTCCCTGAAGCTGCTTGATATTCCCCGGCCAATCATAATTGGTAAGAATATTGACAGTTTCCTCCGCAATGGTCTTTTGCGGCATCTGATGCTGGCTGGCCAGCTCGTTGACAATGTGAACCGCCAAATCACGGATATCCTCCCGACGGTTCCGCAGGGATGGAATACGAATCACACTTCTCGAAATAATATCATATAATTCTCTTGCAAACAAGCCTCTTTCCGTGAGACGTTTCAAATCACTGTCACAGGCGCCCACGATGCGCACATCAATGGACCGGTCCACGTCCTCACCTACACGGTTGGATTGACTGGTATTCAAGGCTGCTGCCAATTCAACGGCAATATTTTTCGGCATTTTCTCAATTTCATCAATAAAGAGAGTTCCGCCGGAAGCCAGCTCCAGCTTGCCCGGGTGGCTGATTTCGGAATTCAGTGACACACCAAAAAGCTCCTGTTCCAAAATTTCCGGTGTGGTGTCACCACAGTGAATGGTAATAAGCGGTCCCGCTGCCCGTGGGCTGGCCTGATGAATACCGTGGGCCATACGCTGCTTGCCAGTACCAGCCTCACCCTGAATCAACATGTGATGCTTGTTACGGGCAATACGCAGAGCCTTGTCCTTGATGGAACTGAAGTTGGTGCCGGCACTGACCAGAGAATTAAGGCTGTACTTGGCGGTAAAGCCGGCAGCATGGGCCACCAGGGTACGCAGGTCCTCAATTGGCATGGACACAGCCACCACGCTGCGGACTGTTTCATCCCCATTGTAGTCCAAAGGCACAACAGTGGTAATATCCTCGTAGGTCTTGGCCTGGGTAATCCAGGTGACCTCTTTGTTATAGGATGGCACACCGTTAAAGCCACGATATATTGGGGTGTGACGATAATTCATTATCACTTCATTGAGGTTGGTTTTGACCTCCTTGCTGTCCTGTGGCTTGGCTCCGATTCCCATAAGACGGCTCATACCAAGCTTGTTGGCGTATGCTACCTCATCTCCGGCCATAACATGATAAACAGCAAACGGAGTTGCATCCAAAATAGCCTCCTGGGCCTTAATCCGGGTGAACTGATGGAGGTAAACCTCCAGGGACTCCTTTATGGTCAGCAGCATGGCAATGATGGCATCCTGCGGCATATCGGTCTGCTCTACTGCCACCAGAGAAATAATGTAGCTGAGCTCATTATCCACGATAATTGGTGCAGAGCAGGCATCACTCTGCTGGCACTCAGCCGCCCACATCTCAGGGCCAAAAAGCCAGAAAGGAGCCTTGTGCTCATAGGCAATACTTATACTTGAGGTACCTACTTCTTCGATACCAACCCGCACACCTTCTATCTCTCCCGGTGTCATCTGATAAAAAGGCATGGAATAGCTCTTCAGTACCGTACAGTTGGCGTCCAAAATAAGCAGACTTATATTATATTTCTGGAAGAATTCACGAACATTGGCACAAATATCCTCCAAGTATTTTATTGCCGGCTCATGGAGTCTCTGGGCCTCCTTCAGCTCAGCCTCAGAAAGGCGTTTGACAGTAGACATCCTGTCAGATGGTACCTTCAGTTTGGCACTCTTCTCCCAGGACTTGGCCACCCAGGGATGTACATTAGGGTCAATTTCACCCGTTTCGATAAATCTATGATAATATGCTTCAAGCTTTTCTCGACTACGACGTTCTCTAATCATAAAACCTTCACACTCCCATCCTCTTAATTCTATAAAGCTAAAAGTAAAACTTTTCTAAAACTAATCATATACACCTATTTTAACATTAGTGATTTTTCTCTGCAAATTTTCCCGCCTAAAAGTTACAATTAAGACCATATTTTATCTTATATAATGTAATATTTTGTTTACTGGCTTTTTTCAATACTCCAATTATGGTATAATCTCAGTGTCTGTTTATATAATAGGCAAAAAATAAAAGAATGGTGGTTTATAAATGTCTACTCAATATAAGAAGATTCAGAAGAAAAATGCTCCTGCTGCAGATGCAGGCCAGGCAAAATCCAATATGAAGCCAAAGGCTTCCAGAGATTTACTGCTCCTCATCATGATGGCCTTTTCCGTATTGATTATGGCTCTGGGCTGGGAGGCATTGGATTCCATCGGTGTCGCCATGTACACCTGCCTTATCATTGGTATGGGTGTGGTATACGTTAACCGTCATGGCAACTTTACCGACAAGGTACACAGAATTCTCGTGGGCGTAAGCATGGGTACCCTCTTTGCTTCCGTTGGTCTTCTGGGACTCAGCGTGTACATGCAGTATTTTGCATAATAAAATCAAAGTTTAAAACGGCTTTCTTCAGAAAGCCGTTTTTTATTGCAGTTTTATACATAAAAAGACTGGTCCGAAAACCAGTCTTTTTGCATTTTATTAAATTTCACCCTTGGTTCCCAAAGCCTTAAGACGGGCCAACGCACGCTGCAGGGAAGCCTCTGCCCGGAGGAGATTAATATGGTCACGACCTTCTCCACCAGCCTTATAAGCCTCGATGCGTTCCTTGGCACGTTCCATGGACTTGCGGGCACGATCTGCATCAATGTCCTCAGGAAGCTCTGCCACAGAGGCCAGGACGGAAATCTTTTCCGGCTGCACCTCCATAAAGCCACCGCCTACAGCCACCAGCTTCTCGGTACCTTCCATCTTCACCCGCATGGCATGTGGTACAAGACCAGTTACCAATGGTGCGTGATGAGGCAGAATACCCAGTTCACCGGCAGTGGAGCGGACAATCAGCATATCGATATCAGCAGAATAAACGATCTTATCCGGAGATACAATCTCTAGCTTTATTGTAGCCATGGATTATCCCTCCTTTTTCATCTTCTCTGCCTTCTCCAGAACCTCTTCGATGCCACCTACCATATAGAAAGCAGCCTCTGGCAGTTCATCGTACTTACCCTCCAGGATTTCCTTGAAGCCGCGGATAGTATCACGGAGAGGAACATACTTACCAGGTGTGCCGGTAAAGATTTCTGCTACAGCGAATGGCTGGGACAGGAATCTCTGAATCTTACGGGCACGGGCTACTGTGAGCTTATCATCATCGGAAAGTTCTTCCATACCCAGAATTGCGATAATATCCTGCAATTCCTTATACTTCTGGAGAACTGCCTGCACGCCACGGGCCACCTCGTAATGCTCTTCGCCAATTACGTTAGGGTCAAGAATACGGGAAGTGGAATCCAGTGGGTCCACGGCTGGATAAATACCCAGCTCAGCGATCTGACGGGACAGAACTGTGGTAGCATCCAGATGGGTAAAGGTACCAGCTGGTGCAGGGTCTGTCAAGTCATCGGCTGGTACATATACAGCCTGTACAGAAGTGATGGAACCCTTGTTGGTGGAGGTAATACGCTCCTGAAGGGCACCGATATCCGTGGTCAGGGTTGGCTGATAACCTACTGCGGAAGGCATACGGCCCAGCAGTGCGGATACCTCAGAACCAGCCTGAATGAAACGGAAAATGTTGTCGATGAACAGAAGCACGTCCTGACCCTGAACATCACGGAAATACTCCGCCATGGTCAGACCGGTCAGACCTACACGCATACGGGCTCCTGGTGGCTCATTCATCTGGCCGTATACAAGAGCAGTCTTGTCAATAACGCCAGACTCAGTCATCTCAGACCACAGGTCATTACCCTCACGGGTACGCTCGCCTACACCGGCGAATACGGAATAACCACCGTGCTGGGTAGCAATGTTATGAATAAGCTCCATGATAAGAACTGTCTTACCTACGCCGGCACCACCGAACAAGCCGATTTTACCACCGCGGGAATATGGAGCAATAAGGTCAACGACCTTGATACCAGTCTCCAGAATCTGAGTAGCAGTCTCCTGCTCATCAAATTTAGGTGCTGGACGATGAATTGGCCAGAACTCCTTGTTGCCAACAGGTTCTGGATTATGGTCAACTGTCTGACCCAATACGTTAAATACACGGCCAAGGCAGGCATCACCTACTGGAACCTTGATAGGTGCCCCGGTGTCCACAGCCTCCATGCCACGGGTAAGACCATCAGTAGAGCTCATGGCGATACAGCGGGTAACGCTGTCACCCAAATGCTGCATAACCTCTACTACCAGATCTATTTCCACGTCGCCGGCTTTACCCTTGATTGTAATTGCATTAAGAATCTCTGGCAGTTCACCTGCAGGAAATTCAATATCTACGACAGGTCCGATTACCTGTACGACTTTACCGTTTGCCAATGGTAAACCCCCTTATTTAAGCGCCTCAGCACCGCCCACGATTTCTGTAATCTCGCGGGTTATGCCGGCCTGACGAACTTTATTATAGTGCAAATCAAGTTTTGCGATAAGCTCCTGAGCATTATCCGTAGCGTTACTCATGGCATTCATACGGGAACTGAGCTCACTGGCAGATGCCTGTAAGAGTGCCGCATAAATGGTGGTAACCAGATACTGTGGCAGAAGATACCCCAGCACCTCCGCTGCATCAGGCTCGTAGATGTATTCGGAACGAATCTTCTTCTCCTCGCCCTCCTCACTGGTCAAATCACCAAAAGGAAGCAGCTTGACAGTTTCAGGAACGCAGTTAATTGCAGAAATGAATCTGGTATAAACCATGTACACCTCTTCAATTTCACCGGACTTGAAACACTCAATGATATTTTCAGCTATATCCTTGGCATTCTCGAACTTTGGTCGCTCACTGATGCCGATGTATTCGCTGCAAACATCATAGCTACGGTTGGAAAAATAATCTCTTGCTTTACGGCCTACAGTAATAAACTGAGTATTGCCCTTATCCGCCACCTGGGAAACCGCTTCTTTAATTGCATTACTGGAATAGGCACCAGCAAGGCCCTTATCAGAAGCCATAACCAGAATAAGACGTTTGCCTCCCGGATAAACCTCCAGGAGAGGGTGGCTGAAATCAGTCACATTAGCGGCAACATCAGATACGACCTGAGCCATTTTATCTGCATAAGGCTTATTGGCAACAGCAGCCTCTTTGGCCTGACGAAGGCGGGAGGTTGCTACCATGTTCATGGCATTTGTGATTTGCTGTATACTCTTTACGCTCTTGATACGACGGCGTATGTCCTGTAAACTAGCCAAATAAAATCACCTCGCTGCCTTATGCCATTTTGTAGGTTACAGTTTCCTTAAATTCCTCAATAGCCTTGGAAATCTCAGCCTCTAAAGCATCATCCAGCTTCTTCTGGTCTGCAACCTTCTGGAGAACCTCTGCATGCTCATTGTGCATGAACTTCAGGAGATCGCCCTGGAAGGTAACAACCTTGTCTACCGGAATATCGGTCAGGAAGCCACGAACTGCGGAGAAGATTACTACAACCTGTTCCTCTACAGCCAGTGGAGAATACTGAGCCTGCTTCAGGGTCTCAACCATACGGGCACCACGGTCCAACTGGGCCTTGGTAGCCTTATCCAAATCGGAAGCGAACTGTGCGAATGCAGCCAGCTCACGATACTGAGCCAGATCCAGACGCATGGTACCGGCAACCTGCTTCATAGCCTTAATCTGAGCACTACCACCTACACGGGATACGGACAGACCTACGCTGATTGCAGGACGGATACCGGAATAGAACGCATCAGTCTCCAGCATAATCTGACCATCAGTAATGGAGATTACGTTGGTAGGAATGTATGCAGAAACGTCACCTGCCAAAGTCTCGATAATAGGCAGTGCGGTAATGGAACCGGCACCCAGCTTATCAGAGAGCTTCGCAGCACGCTCCAGCAGACGGGAATGTAAGTAGAATACATCGCCCGGATATGCCTCACGTCCTGGTGGACGACGGAGCAGCAGGGACATTGCACGATATGCAGCCGCATGCTTGGTAAGGTCATCATATACGCAGAGGCAGTGACCGCCCTTGTACATGAAGTACTCAGCCATAGCAACACCGGCATAAGGAGCCAGATACTGGAGTGGAGCACTATCAGAAGCTGTAGCAACAACTACGATGGTGTATTCCATAGCACCGGCATCTTCCAAAGTCTTTACTACACGGGCAACGGTGGACGCCTTCTGACCAATTGCAACGTAAACGCAAGTACAGTTCTGACCCTTCTGGTTCAGAATGGTATCTACGGCAATGGCAGTCTTACCAGTACCACGGTCACCGATAATCAGCTCACGCTGGCCACGGCCAATAGGTACCAGGGCATCAATTGCCTTTAAACCAGTCTGGAGTGGCTCATGTACTGACTTTCTGTCAGCAATACCAGGAGCCTTGTACTCTACTGGACGATATTCGGTTGTGTTGATAGGTCCCTTACCATCAACTGGACGGCCAAGTGCATCAACTACACGGCCAACCATGGCTTCGCCTACAGGAACCTGCATGATGGTGCCGGTACGTTTTACCATATCCCCTTCCTTGATAGCAGTATCGCCACCAAGAATAACTGCACCAACGTTGTCCTGCTCCAGGTTAAGAACAAGACCATATATATCGTTACCGAAATCCAGGAGCTCGCCGGCCATAGCCTTGCTGAGGCCATGAACGTGGGCGATACCATCACCGATTTCGATAACAGTACCTACATCATCAACATTCAAATCAACATTATAGTTTTTGATTTGATCCTTGATAATGGCTGTTATTTCTTCCGGATTCATTTTCATACTTCGCTGTCACCCCAATTTCTCAATTACTTGCCATCAATTCAGCCTTGAGTGCCTGCAAACGACCGGTTACACTGCCATCGATGCGCCTGTCACCGATTTTTACAACCACGCCGCCGATGATTTTCTTATCCTCGTGCATGCGGAGCTGTACCTTCTTGCCGGTCACTTCTTCCAATTTGCTGCCAAGACTTGCCTTGAGTTCTGCCTTCAAATCAAATGCACTGGTCACATCAGCGATTACAATGCCCTGTGCCTTATTGGACAGTTCCTGATAGCACTCGTTAATGGCCTCCAGCAATACAATACGACGCTTGTCCACCAGAAGCAGCAAAAACTTAAACATCAAGTCAGAAATCTCACCCTTTAAAAGCTTGGTAATGAGATCTTTCTTGGCTTGAGGCTGTACCTGCGGGTTGGTCAGGAAGCCCTTAAGATCAGCCTGGGAAAACAGATCCTGGCTTACCTGGGTAAGCTCTTTTCCGTATTTCTCAAGCTCATTTTCTTCTTTGGCAATCTCAAAGATTGCAACCCCGTATTTACGGGCAAGCTGTATATTTAACATGGCAAATCACCAATCTTGTCCTTATCGAGCTGGTCGATAAACTCCTTGATAAGTGCTTCATTCTCAGCAGCATCGATATTCTTGGAAACGATTTTCTCAGCTGCGGCAATGGAGAGTGCAGCAACCTGACCCTTGAGTTTTTCAACTGCCAGAGCGCGTTCCCTCTGAATTTCCTGCTGGGCTGCATGCTTCATCTGATCGATCTCAGCTCTGGTTGTCTGCATGCTGGCCTCATGATCCTCACGAGTACGCTTTTCTGCCTTGTCGATGATTTCCTGAGCCTTAACCCGGGCGCCGGCCAACTGGTCCTGATACTGTTTCAGGGTAGCCTCGGCAGCCGCGGCATCGTCGTCAGCCTTTTTAATGCTGTCAGCGATTCTTTCCTCGCGCTCCTTGAGCATCTTGACGATAGGCTTATAAGCTACTACGCGGAGAAGAATAACCAAGAGAAGGAAGTTCAGCATCTGCGCAAGTAATGTTGCGTTTATATCTATCAATTATATTACCTCCTCTACTTATCACGTCACCCAAAAGCTTTATTATTTGGTGAGAAGTGGGTTAGCGTAGAGCATAATCAACGCGATAACGGTTGCGATAATACACATAGCCTCGATCAGACCTACGGAGATCAGGGTGTTAGTGAAGAGTGCATTCTTAGCCTCAGGCTGACGGGTCAGACCCTCAATGAACTTACTGGTTACCAAAGAGTCACCAAGAGCTGCGCCAACTGCTGCCAAACCCATGATAATACCTACACCGATCATAGCTGCCGCTACCATAATTGCATTTTCCATTTGATAATCCTCCTTAAATTTGAACAAATCTCGCTGTAACAGTTACGTTTAAAATTTCGCAACCACAGCCATTACTCTTCACTATCCTTAACAGCGTTTGCAAGGTAAGCCATAGAAAGGCTTGTGAAGATAAAGGCCTGAACTCCGCCGATGAATATACTGAAAGCCAGCCATATTACTGATGGAATTGGCATCCAGATTGGTACCAGCTTCAGCAGGATGATGATGAGAATCTCACCTGCCAAAATGTTACCGAATAGACGGAAGGCCAGTGTGATTGGTTTTGCTACTTCTTCGATTACGTTGATAACCACAAAGATTGGGAACGGCTGGAAGAAATGCTTGATATAATGCATTCCCTTCATGTAAAGTCCCAATACATGCACAATCAACACAATGAGGAGAGCCAAACCAAATGTGGTGTTCAGGTCGTTTGTCGGCGACGCCATGGTTGGAACCAGGCCCCACCAGTTTGCCACAATCAGGAACAAAAACAGGGTTACGATCAAAGGACAAAGGAAATCGCCCTTTGGACCAAGATTGGTCGCAACCTGTTCTCTGAGCCACACTATGAGTGCTTCAACCACATTCTGGGTACCCGTTGGTACCATCTTGAGGTTCCTGGTAGCCAGTACAGCAATGATTAAGCAAATCGCCATACAAATCCAGGTCATCACCAGTGTCTCCCAATTGAAGGTCAGTCCGGCAAACTGCACTGTTTCGCGAACACCGATTTCGTGCATAACCTATACCCCCTTCTAATGTGTCTGGCACATGCCAAACACAACATGAGAATTTACATTGACTTACAGATACCTGCTGTAGTTGGTCTGTATCAGCAGAACCATTCCCAATAAATAAACAATGGCGAAGCCTACGACAACAGCCGCAAACTGTTCCACCGAAATCTGAATGGCCACACCCAACACAACCAAAAGCAGCACCAACCGTAAAATAAGTCCCATTGCCATGGTGCTTTTCGCCTGTGCCACAGTCATTTCAGAGCTGCGCCACAGTCGCCCCAGCATAACTCCATACCAGACAAAGCCCATAAGATAACCGGCTGCCAGTCCACAGAGCAGGACTATCTGCTGATATACCAGGAGAGAAACCGCCGCCATAGCGGTCAAAATTCCCAGTATCTTTAACATCCTGATGATGTTAGTCAATATAACTTCCCGCATATTCCTCCTCCGACAAGTTTTTATTTACCCGTCTTCGTTGAATATAGTATTGCTCTGCACCGGAATTATTCCGATACAGAATAATTATAGCATAAATGGTTACTGTATTCATCTAATTTTCATAAAAGAAAATCCCATGAATACGGCTTAAATTATGCCTTTAAGCTGCTTGTAGGTCAGATAAAAAGCAATGGGAAATCCAAGGACGATCCCCGTCAGCTTTCCTCCGTATTCAAGGCCCAGAAATTCATCTGCCATAGCTCCCAGGAAAATACATATTCCCATGACTACCGCGAAGAAAATCCCTACGCCGCCTAAAACACCGAAGGCCTTCAGAGCCTGAGCCAGCCCGCTGGCTTCCTTCTCCTTATGCTCATCATCGTGATTATTCGCCGCCTTCATGTGCTTCACCTGCCTTTGGCCCTTGAAATATCTACAACACTTGCAACATTTGTAATTATAGCAAATTATTGTTAATTGTGAAACAATTCTGTGAAATTTATGAAAATAATTTCATATTAATATTTTCATAATTTCCATTTATGATGTTTTCAAATTGGAGTGCTCAGGGGAACGCGAGCGGTTTACTGAGGCATTATAAGCTATTTAAATAAAAAAGAGACTGCTATAAAACAGTCTCCTAAACACAATTATTTTGCTACAAAGCGGTCCGGCTTTGCATGACCCTTGCCATACTTATGGAGAATGGCTTCCACGATGCGGCGGGATGCCTGACCATCACCATATGGGTTGCAGGCCTCAGCCATGCTGTTGTACTCTTTGACATCAGTCAGAAGCTTTTTGGCTTCATCATATACTACCTTTTCATCAGTGCCAATTAGCTTAACAGTGCCAGCCTCTACAGCCTCTGGACGCTCAGTGGTATCACGAAGCACCAGTACAGGCTTGCCCAGGGCCGGAGCCTCCTCCTGCACTCCGCCGGAGTCAGTAAGAATCATGTAAGCTCTGTGCATAAGGTTGGCAAATGGCTCATAGTCCAATGGATCGATAAGGTAAACCTTATCATGGCCTCCCAGCTCTGCCTTAACAACTTCCCGAACCTTAGGGTTCTTATGTACAGGGAACACAATCTCCACGTCTTCAAATTCCTCAGTGAGCTGACGCAGAGCCTTGTATACATTGCGCATTGGTTCACCAAGATTCTCACGGCGGTGGGTGGTAACCAAAATAATCCGCTTGTTTTTGTAATCAATCTTCTGCAGGGTTTCGTTTTCAAATACGAAATCATCACGCACAGTCTTATGGAGAGCATCAATAACCGTATTGCCGGTTACATAAATGCCATCCTTGTCAATGGATTCAGCCAACAGATTGTTCTCGGAAGTATTGGTAGGCGCAAAGTGCATATCGGCAATGGAGCCGGTCAGCTTGCGGTTCATTTCCTCAGGGAATGGCGAATACTTGTTATGAGTTCTGAGGCCAGCTTCCACGTGGCCTACTGCAGTCTGATGATAATACGCAGCCAAAGCCCCCGCAAAGGTAGTAGTAGTATCACCATGTACCAGCACGATGTCAGGCTTTTCCTTCTGCAGCACCTTGTCCAGGCCCATCATGGCCCTGGTGGTAATATCAAATAATGTCTGACCGGCGGCCATGATATCCAGGTCGTAGTCAGGCCTTATATGAAAAAGATTCAACACCTGGTCCAGCATATCACGATGCTGGGCAGTAACTGCCACCACCGGCTGAATTTCCTCAGGATGTTTGGCCAGCTCCAGCACTACCGGAGCCATTTTTATTGCTTCTGGACGGGTACCAAACACGGTCATTACTTTTATTTTCTTACCCATCATTCTCTCCTTCCGCACAATTAAGGGTTCTTCATTCTGAGAATGCCCAATTTTTTCGCACCTAAAAATACAACCAAAACGACCGCAATAACGATAGCAATGGCTATTCCTCCGGATACTTCATTTAAAAGCACGGCACTGAGGCCCAGCATGGCACTGATAATATACATCAGCAGCACGGCCTGACGCTGATTAAAGCCCATATCCAGCAAACGATGGTGGAGATGTCCCTTATCAGGCTTAAAAATAGGCACACCGCCCCGATAACGGCGGATAATGGCAAAGGACGTATCAAGAATTGGCACACCCAGAGCCAAAATAGGCACGATCAAAGCAATGGTAGCTGCACTCTTTACAGCACCAATTACAGAAATACCAGCCAACACAAAGCCCAGGAGCATACTGCCTGTATCCCCCATGAAAATCTTGGCCGGGTTGAAATTATACCACAGAAAACCGATAGCTGCTCCAGCCAACGCAGCTGTAACAACGGTCACCAGGAAAAATTCGTTCTGAATTGCCACCAGCAGAATAGTGATGGAGGCAATGGTTGCCACGCCTGCAGCTAAACCATCCAGTCCATCAATAAGGTTCACTGTATTGGTCAGGCCAACAATCCAAAAGATAGTAGCCGGAACGGCAAAATATTCGAGATAGAAATAATCACCAAAAGGATCAGCTATGAAGTCAATCTGAACTCCAAAGGCCACCAGCACCCCGGCAGCCACTATCTGTCCCAGGAGCTTCACCTTTGGCGGAAGATTTTTATAATCATCCACCAGGCCAAGAATCACAATCAGGGTGCTGCCCACCAGCAGACCGATTACCCCGGAGCGCACATCCTCCGGCAAAAGGTCCAGCTGCAGGGTGCCCAGCACACCGGCCATAAAGGCAATATACATACCCAATCCGCCAATACGTGGGATTGGCTTTTGATGAACCTTTCTGGCATCCGGTGCATCCATGGCACCAGTTTTATCTGCAAAAATTATAACCACCGGAGTAATCACAAGGGATACCACCAGTGCAATCAACAATGCCCAAATAAAATTCGGCATAAAAAAGTCACCTGCTTTCTTTAGAACATACCAATTTTACTGCACGAAATTCACTATGTCAACAGGATAAAAAGCAGGGATTCTGAACCTCAAAAGGCTGAGACTGCTTATTGTCACGTCGGCCATGTGCCTAAAGCTTTTTGTCCGATTATATAGTGAAAAAAATCATAACTCGCTTCGCTCAAACAAATGATTTTTTCCACTATAATCAAGGTACGGACATAAGAGTTTCTTAACGTCCCATGTCCTAATTGTTCCAATAATCAGCCTCAGTCCTTCGCTTACTCTATATCTTTAGGAGCCACTTCCACCGTGGAACCATCCGATTCAAGATAAATAACCTTGTCCAGCATGGCGTTTCTCAGCATACGGCGGCAAAGGAGGCATGGCTTGCCACTGGCCAAAGTGCCATCTGCATTATAGCCTACAATATAGGCCGTAGCTCCCTTCATCTTTTCCGGATCACCATTAATAATGGCATTCTGCTCCGCATGAACTGCCACACACAGCTCATAATTCTGTCCCGGCTTGATACCAAGACGCTGACGCTCGCAAAGCCCCGTGTCTATACAGTTGGCCTCTCCCCGGGGAGCTCCGTTGTAGCCGGTACTGATAATTATCTTATCCTTTACGATAATTGCCCCATATTTACGTCTAAGACAGGTGGAGCGCTTGCCCACTGCCTTGGAAATATCAAGAAAATAATCATTCCATTCAGGTCTTTTTGACGCATCAGCCATTTCTTTCTCCCCTTCTCTGATCACTTTTTACTATGCTCTTCCAAATACCTTCTAGCCAAAATAACCGCCACAAAATCATCCACCGGCTCCGGTGGCTCCTGCATACTGGTTGGCAACAGCTTCCGCCATCCCCTTGGCGGTTTTACCTTCCAGTATTCACGGCGGGCCAGCTGGGTAGTAAAGTACTCGTCCATCTCCACTATCTGCAGCTCCGGACATTCACCTTTAATATGTTCCTGGGCCTCACTGGAGGTTGTACCATTACCAATTACAAGTATATCAGCTTCATACTCTCTCTTCAAACGGCTAATTTTTCCAGGCATGGCTGCAGTCTCCACCACCCGCTGGTAAAGGACTGTCCCGTCTATGTTCAATGCAGCCACACCGCATTTATCCCGTCCCGGGTCAACAGATAATATAGTTTTTCCAATCAATTTCGTACTCAAAACAAATACTCCTATATATTGTCAAGGGCAGATGCTGATTGCCTTAAGCATTAAGTTTCGAAGCGTAAGAAAATAGTTTTTGCGTACTTACACAGCGAGAAAACACCCGCTGTTTGAGCGACGCGCAGCTAGTCCCGTAGGGGCGAAGCGAGTTCGGATTTTTCTTGCTGTTAATTTTAATGCAAAAAATATTTTTAGCATCGAAACTGAGCGAAAGGCAACAGTATCTGCCCTATGTAAATTTTTTTCAGTATTTTAAAATGCACCAATAACTCCGGAGGCTATAATCTTCAGTTTAATCCTCAACGGCCCGAATACCTCACAGGCCCCCTTGGCGTAAGCATATATAGTTGCATTGCCGTGGGCAGCCTTCAGGCCATTGATGGCGTTGTAAATTTCCTCGCCCTCAATAAGTCCCACATTGCCAGAAAGAGGGTCAGGCAGCACTCCCTTTTGGGTTGCAATGCCATTAACCTCCTGAAGGAATCTGGTTATCTCCGAATCCACAGCATCATCCTTGTTGGCATCAACATGGATACTCCTGGTGGCAATGAGCTCACCGTCATTAAATACCCGCTTATTGCGATACAGCTGCAATACAGTACGGACATCCTCACCACGAACCAGATTGCCAATAGAGACTATACGGACAATCATATCGTCCTTACTTTCAGAAATAATCCGGGAAGCATATTGATAATCTGTCTCCAAAATCCAAATCTGCTTTTCCTGCTCTGTAGCCTTGTCACCTAGCCGACGGGCAATATTTTCCCTGGCAATATCTGTAAGCATTCGCAGGTCATTCATGGTCTCCTCAGGACTGCGGCCACATTTAACCACACCACCTGACAGAACCTCACCGGCCCGGAAGGTAATATCACCCTCCCGCATAATCTGTATACCGGTGGTCAGGCTGGCATTTCTGTCCTCCAGGTGCTTGTTGTCATCCACCAGCTTGGCATTATCATCAGCCAGCCCATGATTTTTGGCAACCAGGTTATTATTTTCCGCCATAAGCTCAGCCTTGGCAGCCTCCAGCATATCATTGCCCCGCTGAAGCTCATCGGCCCTTTCCTCCAAGGCACGGCGCTGATCCATCAGCTGGTTCAAATCATCACGGGTAGTGGCCAAAGCTGCTTCAGTTTTGGACTGCTCTGCCTTGGCATTTTCCAGCTCCCTGGAAGCAGCCGCCAAACGGGTTTCCGTAAGGGCCATGGTCTGCTGAAGCTTTTCCATGCCAAAAAGGGCAGTACGAACATTATCAGATACCGTGGTCATTACTGCCAAGGTCATGGTGGTAATGCTGATACCCGTAAGAATAGTCACCAAAACAGAAGTATGCTTCGGTCTGAGTCCAAAAATAGTCAGCTTTTTCTTGCCCACCTTGGACCCCAGTCTATCACCAATAAAGGCTATGGCTCCGCCAACTACTACCAGAACCACAATCAAAAACAGACCATACACGGCGAAGTCACTCCCTTTCTCAATAAACTATCAACAAAATAATTTGTCATTTTGTGTAATTATTCCAATTATCTTGACGCCCTATGCATGAGCCAGCCACCAGCTATAAGTCCCACAATATTAGGCAGCCATACAGCAATAATTGGTGGAACGGTACCTCCCTGGGCGATTGCTCCCGCCATGGTCATCATACTGTAATAAATAAAGATAATTATTATGCTGATAACAAAGCCCCGGGAAGAGCTGTTACGGTTTGGCTGCATCCCCAACGGAACTGCCACCAATGTAAATATAAGGCTGGCCATAGGAATGGTTATGCGCTGATAAAGCTCAGTTTCCAGCTTGGCAGTATTAACATACTGGCTCTTCATAATCTCAATCTGGGCCGTCAGCTCAGCCATGGACATTTCTTCTGGTTTCTTCTGCTCCCGGACAATTTCCTTAGGACTTTCATTTACCGGCAGAACCTGACTGTCAAAATGCATGGTATGACGAGACTCGCCACTGGATACATCATAAATAATCCCCTGATGCATGGTCCACTGATTATCCTTCCATTCAGCGTACTCCGCATTTTCCACATGGCTCAGCTCCCCTTTTTCAAAGGACTGCATGGTAATACCCAACATTTTATTGGTAACAGCATCATACTGACGGGCATAAATCAGGTTTTCAATATTGCCGTTTTTAATGTCCTTAATGATAATATGCTCCTGAGACTGAGGTGCCAAGTTTCCCCTGATTTCATAGTTCAGAACATTGCTGTAGGCCTCGTTGGACCATGGCACCACATATTCACTGAAATAGACAGCAAATACGCTTACAAAGGCACCCAAAACAATAGCCGGTGCCGCAATGCGATAGAAGCTGACACCACAGGACTTCATGGCAGTTATCTCACTGTTGCCGGACAGGCGGCCTATGGTCAGCAGGCCGGACAACAACATGGACATAGGGAAGGTCCAAATCACTACGCCCGGCAGGCTAAGTACGAAAATCTTGGCCACAGAAGTCAGCGAAGCACCGTATTCAGTAATGTACTGTGCAATACGGAACAGGGTTCCCGAACCAATAAAAACAGCAGAAAATGCACATATACCAAATATAAAGGTCTTAAAAACCTCTTTAAATATGTATTTATCTAAAATTCGAATCTGCATCTTCCTACCCCTATTATAATGTAAAGTCATCACCAAGATAGAATTTCTTGGCAAGTTCACTGTTTGCTATGGTATTGCTGTCACCCTCAAGAAGGATTTTACCATTATTGAGGATGTAGGCCCTGTCAACGATGTGCAGGGTCTCTCTTACATTGTGGTCTGTAATAAGAATGCCCATGCCACGTTCCTTCAGGTACTTAATAATTCCCTGAATATCTGCTACTGCCAGCGGGTCAACCCCGGCAAAGGGCTCATCCAGAAGGATAAACTGTGGCTCCAAAGCCAGGCAGCGGGCAATCTCCACCCGGCGGCGCTCACCACCGGACAGCTCAGTACCCAAACGGTCAATGACGTGGGATACATGGAACTCCTCCAGCAACTGCTGGACCCGCTTTTTCCGGGCGTCCTTATCCTTAATGGTTCCC
Source organism: Anaerovibrio sp. JC8 (assembly GCF_002100115.1). Classification (GTDB taxonomy): domain Bacteria; phylum Bacillota; class Negativicutes; order Selenomonadales; family Selenomonadaceae; genus Anaerovibrio. The sequence continues at coordinate 50,363 of NZ_ANBM01000002.1, forward strand.
TCCAGAATAGCCATTATATTTTCCTCCACCGTCAGGCTGCGGAAAATAGATGCTTCCTGGGCGAGGTAGCTTATACCCAGCCGTGAACGCTTATACATAGGCATATCACCAATAGGCACATCAGATAAATATACCTCACCATTGGTTGGCTTCTCCAAGCCTACTATCATATAGAAAGTGGTAGTCTTACCGGCACCATTTGGTCCCAACAGGCCTACGATCTCTCCCTTGCTTACCGTCAAGGAAATACCATCTACCACGTTGCGCTTTTTAAATGTCTTTACTAAATTTTTGGCCTCTATATGCACTGAATAGACCTCCTAATTATTTAACAGACGCCTTGCCGTCATCAGCCAAATATACTGTAAGCTTTTTGCTTTTCATAGTGTTGTTGTCCTGCACGGCCCAGGCATTGCCGGTAATAACCGCCTTTCCCTGTTCCTTGCCCCAATAATCCACTTGGTCACCGCCGGCTTCCATGTTATTCTTCGGACTTACCATATGGGCATTGCCACTGCCCACAAAATGATCTTCCTTCATGAAGCCGCGAATAAGGTCTGCCTTAAAAGTACCATCAGCAGAGGTAATGCTGCCGCCTGACGGAATGAGCACATACTCATCCTGCTGGAAATATTCCACCCGCGGACCAATAAAATGGGTATCGGCCTTTATACCATTCACCGCCCCCTGGGCAACTAAATGGTCCTTGCCATCGGTTGTTACCAGCTCAGCAGTAACCCGCATATCATCCTTGGTAGCCACAACATTGCCACTGAACTTTCCCTCCTGGGTATTGGAATTATACTCGGCATAATCCCCCGTAACAGTGGCATTACCCTTGGTCATAACCACATTGCCTCTGGCACTGGCCTGACCGGTCCTCATATCATACTCAACCTCTTCCGCGTCCAAAGTGGCCGGCTCATTGGTTTCAGCCGCATAGATGGTACCTGTTACTGCCATAGTAGCAATACCAGCCATAACGATGGCTTTTTTTATATTTAATCTCATGCTCATAGCTTAATCTCCTATTGTCAATTGCCCTTTTCCAGATGTGCCTTGCCTATAACCTTAAACTTATTGAAGCCATCGGAGCTTTCAATACGGTCACCGGAAGCTTTTACATGGGCCTGCTCATAATCTATTTTGGCTTCACCCTTCATGACCAGCATATCCTTATCATGGAGCCATTCCACTTCCTTGCAGGAAAACTTGCCGCCATCACTGGACTGTCCCTCCACACCATCGAGGATTTCCAGATTGTGTGTCTTGTCACGATAAATAGCCTTGGCCGCCCTCAGTTCTACATTCCGGCCATCCTCAAAGTTATAAACTGCCTTCATATCCTTGAGAAAAACATCCTTGGTATCAATATCCATATCAATACTTTCAGCTGTAACAGTCCATATAACCCTGCCGTCCTTTTCCTCGCGGATAGTATTGCCGTCAAAATTTACAACACGCTTGTCCAGTTCACCGCCATCACCAGGTGGCTCCGGTATACTATTGACTGCCCAGACAATGAGGATTACCAGCAAGGCTGACACAATGCCTATTAAGGCCTTCCCTTTTTTATTCATCACTTGCTACCTCTGTTTTTACTATATGATGCTTCTGCACCTTCTGCTCAGGGGCTGTATTCCAACGCTTCTGGAACCAAAGCCACTGAGTCGGATTTTCAATAATAATTTTTTCAAGAATTTTAGTCATCTTATAGGTCAAATCGAATAAATCCTTGTCGCTGTCGCCGGTATCCTCATATCGAAGAACCTCTCCGATTACAACCTTGTGATGGCCATCCGGCTGGCGAAGAATAAAGGCTGGCAAAATCGGTGAATTGAACTTCTTGGCAAATACAGCAGCTCCCATAGGAGTAGAAGCCGTCTTGCCCAAAAATTCAATAAAAGCGCCACCAGGACCAGCATCCTGATCGGCCAAAAATCCTAATATTCTCCCTTTTTTCAGGGCCTTGGCAGCAGCCAGAAGCTCACTGGTACCCCGGGAGAAAATCTCTACATCAATAGTCGCCCGCAAATCATTCAGGGCATTGGTATAATCCATATTCGGCTGTGGCTTGGCAATAGCACTGACAGGCATATCGTTCATGGTAAAGGCCGCTGACAGCCACTCCCAGTTACCCACATGACCTGTCAGGACAACAACGCCGTGCTTTTCTGCCAAAGCCGCCTCCATCCTTTCCAGATGGTCGATTTCAATATGCTTTTTAAAATTTTCCTTGTTAAGGGCTGGCATATACAACACTTCAAAGAAATTGCGGCCCATATTGATGAAGGATTCCCGAACCAGCTTCTCAGCCTCTTCCTGAGAAACTTTCAAGGATTCTCTCATCTGCTTAATCGCCAGATTTCTCTGTTTCTTTATTAATTTGTAATACAGGATGCCCAAGCCCTTGCCCGCTGCCATAAGCCAGCTGTAAGGGGTTCTGCATGACACCCAGCTCAGAAACATAAGAAGCTTGTATACCATAAAAATCCAAATCTCCTATCCCTATAACAAAGAATAATATATTTATTGACCCACACCGTCAACTGGTTTTTTTCCAATAAATGTTCCCACAAGGGAATCCCATTTCCCCTGCTCCTTCAGTATAAACTCAATAATCTCCCGAACCGCACCATTGCCTCCCTGGGCATCAGCCACCACCTGGGCCAACTCCCTGACCTCCGGCACTGCATCTCCTACTGCACAACCCAAACCGGCCTGCATAATAAGAGGAATATCATTTATGTCATCACCTACGTAGGCAATCTCATCGTCCTTAAGGGAGAATTTAAGCTTAAGCTCCTCGTAAGCTCCCCGCTTGTCGATACACCCCTGGTAAACAGCAGTGAATTTCAGCTCATCAGCCCGTCTGGACATAATGCGGGAGCTACGGCCGGTAATAATGGCACTCTTCAGCCCTGCCTTATGAGCCATGGCAATTCCCATACCATCCCTGGCTGAAAAAGCCTTCATGGCCTCTCCCTCAGGCCCCATAAAAATACGGCCATTGGTAAGAGTTCCATCCACGTCAAAAATAATCATCTTAATTTTCTTGGCAATTGTTGAAGCAGCATTTTTCGTTTTCATATTATACAACTCCCTGACGCAAAAGGTCTGTCAAATGCACAATACCAACCGGCTTATTATCAGCATCCACCACCGGCAAAACAGTAATCGGACGTGGCTTATGCTTTTCCATAATACTCAGTGCAGAAGCTGCCAGCTTCTCCTTGGAAATAGTCTGCGGTGTTTTGGTCATAAGCTCTTCCACCGGCTCATCCAGAAACTGACTGCCCTTGGCAAGACAGCGACGGATATCACCATCTGTCACCAAACCTATAAAATTGCCATTATCATCCACCACGGAGGTAGCACCAAGCCCCTTGTCGGTCATCATAAAGAGAGCCTCCTTGGCAGTAGCACTGTAGTGGATAATAGGGTTATCCTCACCACTGTGCATAACATTTTCCACTGTCAGCAGCAGACGACGGCCCAAGGAACCACCCGGATGAAACAGTGCAAAATCCTGACGGGTGAAGTTACGGGCCTCAAGGAGTGCCACCGTAATGGCATCACCCATGGCCAGGGTTGCCGTGGTGCTGGCTGTAGGCGCCAGCCCCAAAGGACATGCCTCTTTTTCCACGCTGACATCAATAAAGAAATCAGCATTACGCCCCAGGGCAGATTCCCGACGGCCTGACATGGCAATAATTTTGGCACCAATGCGCTTTACCACCGGCAGGATATTAACTACCTCCGTGCTTTCACCACTGTTGGAAATAGCTACAACCACATCATCTGCAGTAACCATACCCAAATCGCCGTGAAATGCCTCGGCAGGATGCATGAAAAATGATGGTGTACCGGTGCTGGCAAGACTGGCGGCAATCTTTCTGCCCACGTGGCCGGATTTGCCCATACCGGTTATAATTACCCGTGCCTTGCACTCCAATATACACTGAACTGCCTGCACAAATTCCTCATCAACATGATCAATCAGCTTCAAAACTGAGTCGGCTTCAATACGAAGAGTTTCGATTGCAGAATCCTTAATCATTTACTACAAGCCTCACAAAAAATCACAACTGTTTTCTTACAATATCATGAATTGCAATGGCATCCTTCAAAAGCTCCTCCAGCTTATCCAGATAAATCATATTTGGACCGTCGCAGAGAGCCTCCTCAGGATTGTCATGAACCTCCATAAAGAGGGCATCAACACCAGCGCCCACAGCAGCCCGTACCAGATTTGGCACATACTCGCGATTGCCCGCAGAGCAGGTTCCCGCACCGCCAGGCAGCTGAACGCTATGAGTGCCATCAAATACTACAGGATATCCAAAGGAACGCATAATTGGAAATGCACGCATATCCACCACAAGATTATTGTAGCCGAAGGTTGCACCGCGCTCAGTAAGCATAATCTGGGAGCAACCTCCCTCATGGAGCTTATCCACTACGTTACGCATATCTGCAGGAGCCATAAACTGGCCCTTCTTGACATTTACCACGGCACCGCTCTTGGCAGCAGCGTAAAGCAAGTCAGTCTGACGGCACAAAAAAGCCGGAATCTGTATAATATCTGCCACCTTGGCCACAGGCTTGACCTGCTCCTCAGTGTGAATATCAGTAACAATAGGCACCTGCAGCTCATCCTTGATATGCTGCAACATCTCCAGACCCTTTTTCAGGCCAGGACCTCTAAAACCGTTAAAGGAAGAACGGTTGGCCTTGTCAAAAGAAGCCTTGAAAACATAAGGGATACCCAGCTTACCGCAGATTTCCTTGATAGTGCGGCCAATCAGCAGACAACGGTCCATTTCCTCCAGGACACATGGGCCAGCCAACAGAGCCAGTGGCTTGCCATTGCCAATTTCAAAATTTCCTACCTGAACAGTATTCATAATGCTACCACCCTTCTTCCTTAGGCATTCTGCCCATCTAAACGCTGTTTATATGCTTTATTTACTGCTTCCAGATCTTCCTTTGTATCCACTCCAACGAAATGGAAGTCAGTTTTGATAACCTTGATTTTATAGCCATTTTCCAAAGCCCGAAGCTGCTCCAGAGATTCAGTGGTCTCCAGAGGCGTTGGTTCCATCTTGGCATAATTGAGCAGAAAATCCCGCTTGTATGCATAAATGCCAATGTGCTTATACACTGTGACCCCCGTATCCTCTCTCGGATATGGAAGGACACTTCTGGAGAAATACAGGGCGTAGCCCTTTTTATCAGTAATCACCTTAACATTATTTGGATTTTTGATATCCTCAGAATTGGTCATGGGTGACTTCACTGTGGCCATCTGCAAATCCGGGTCATCGTCAAAGGCTGCTGCCAATTCATCAATAAGGGATGGCTCTATCATAGGCTCATCACCCTGAACATTGATAATAAGCTCTGCCTCCGGATGAGCTGCAGCCACCTCTGCCAAACGGTCTGTGCCCGTTGGATGGTCCTTGGCAGTCATCATTGCCTGGCCGCCATTTTTTACCACAGCCTCATAAACCCGCTCATCATCAACAGCCGCAATAACTCCCGTAAGGCGTTTTGCCTTGGCTGCCTGCTCATAAACCCTGGAAATCATAGGCTTGCCGCATATATCTGCCAGGGGCTTCCCCGGAAGGCGAGTAGATGCAAAACGCGCCGGAATTACACAAAGTGTATTCATTGACATATCAGCCTCTCTTTAATATTAGACTTTCCGCTGCCCCAGCTTTTCAGCAATTTTCTTCTGCAGCAGCTCCTCAAATTCATCCTTGCCATTCTGGAGTACCACCTCAACAGTGAGTATGAGTACTGGAATAGCCTTATCATCAGGCACCGCTGCCAGGAATTCCATCGGCAGCTTAACCGCATCCTTCTCAGTGGTTACAATGGCCTCAGCCCCCTGACGGACAGCCTGCTCCATGGCATCCACCATTTCCTCCTGGGTATATTCATGGTGATCCGGGAAACGGAAGCTTTCGATAATTTCCGCTCCGGCACTGGCCACCGTCTGCTCAAAGGATGACGGATTGCCTATGGCGGAAAGGGCAACTACCTTCTTGCCCTTAATGACGGAAATGGACATTCCCTCGCTGGCCACATTGCGCTTCCAGTCACACAGCTCTATGCAGGACTGAGGATGATGGATACTCTCCACTATGGTAGGATTGCTGCCATACCTGGCAATCTGATCCCTGATATATTTCTTGAAGCCTGGAAGCCCCTGATCCACCTTGGTCATAAGGCACACATCAGCACGCTCCAGGTGGGTAATTGGCTCACGGAGTGTGCCCCTTGGCAGCACATGGCCATTGCCAAAGAGGTTAACTGAATCAATAAGCACCACATCCAAATCACGGGCCAGCTTCCAGTGCTGGAAGCCGTCATCCAGTATGGCCACCTCAGCACCAAAATGCTCCACGGCATACCGGCCGGTTTTATAGCGGTCACGGCCAATTAACACCGGAACCTCCGGCAGGTGCTTGGCCAGCATATAGGCCTCATCACCGGCCTGATCAGCTTCCATGTAGATATGGCCTCCATCTGATACCAGACCGACCTCCCCCTGCCACTTGGCACGGTAGCCCCGGTTAAGGATAACCACCTTATAGCCCAGATCCCGAATATATCTGGCCAAACGCTGGGCCGTAGGGGTCTTGCCAGTACCACCCACAGTAATATTGCCCAAACTGATTACGAAGCAATCCAGCTTGTTGGTCTTTACAATACCAAATTTATAGCTGTCCAGCTTCAGATTTACCAGCATACTGTACACCTTGGAAAGTATGAACAGTACAGCCATTACGCAACGTGTAAAAAAGCCCTGTGGTTCCTTATTATGGATAATCTGCATGAAATAGGTCTGAAAGTTTTCCAACTTGTCGGTGGCCTTGACCTTGTTCATTTCCACCTTGGTGAGAAGATCATTAAGAATTATGGCAGTTCTATGTGCTGCCCCCTTGTTCTCCTTAACAATGGCCAGGGTTTCAGCTTCCATGCGATGACGTTCCACATCATCTCTGAAGAGATGCAGTGCCTCCACTGCCAGCCCGTCCCCATTCTTGACGGTAACTACCGCATTGCGCTTCTTGAATAATACGTGGGTATCCTTAAAATTCTGCATGTTTTCACCCACGATAATGGCCTTGCCATGGGCAGCCGGCTCCAAAATATTATGGCCGCCATGTGGCACAAGGGTACCACCTACAAAAATAACATCACCCACACTGTACATTTTTCCCAGCTCACCAATGGTGTTCAGTATTACCACGTCATGGTCAGTGGAGAAATTCTCCTGCAGCTGGGTTCTGGTCACTGCCTTAAAACAGTACTGATCACAAATCTCCAAAATTTCATTGGTCCGAAGAATAGCCCGTGGAGCAATAACCAGCTTGGCCTTTGGAAAAAGACGACGTATATCGTTAAATGCCCGAATTACATGTTCTTCTTCACCCTTGTGTGTAGAACCGGCCAGCAGTACCCCCTGATTATCTTCCAGCCCCAGCTCCAGCAGCAGATTGCGCTTTTCCTCAGGGCTTACATCTGTATAGGTCTGATCATACTTAGTATTGCCGGTTACCGTCACCAGGTCCGGATCGGCCCCCAGCTTCAGAATATTTTCCGCATCCACATTGGACTGCATGGCAAAAACCTTAATGGAGCTCAGTATTTCATCCCACAGGCCCATCATATAACGATAGCTCTTGGCACTCTTGTCGCTGATTCGGCCATTAACCATAAGCACCGGAATATCAAGCTTTTTGCAGGCTCTGAGGAAGTTGGGCCAAAGCTCGGTCTCCACTGGCATAAACACCCGTGGGCGCACCCTATATAGAAGATTGGCTGATAACCACGGCAAATCAAAAGGGAAGTGAATTATGCTGTCCGCGTCCTTAATAATGCGGTTAGCCATTTCATAGCCACTGTTGGTAAACACCGATACTAGAATCGGGCTCTGGGGGAATTCCTTGTGGAACTCCTTAATCAGCGGACTGGCAGCCACAATTTCACCTACAGAGGCCGCATGAACCCATATACAATTTTTACGGGCGACCTTGTCCAGGGCATGCTTGGGCAAAAATCCCAGTTGCTGCCTGATTCGTTCTACGAATCCCTTTTCCCGGACAGCCCTGATGCAGAATACGGGAGTCATGAGAATGACCGCCAATATGCCTGCAATATTGTACACTAAATGGAGCATATAATAATTTTCTCCTCAAAAACGTGAAACTTACGCATTACTGTTACGGAACTGTATATTGTAGAGGTTGCTGTACAAACCATCATTGGCCAGCAGCTCCTCATGGGTGCCATGCTCAACCACATGTCCATTTTCCACTACAAAAATCTGGTCTGCATTAAAAATGGTGGACAGACGGTGAGCAATAACAAAGGAAGTGCGGCCCACCATGAGATGGTCCAAGGCCTCCTGCACTATTTTCTCACTTTCCGTATCCAAGGCCGAGGTTGCCTCATCCAGTATCAGCACCCGCGGGTTCTTCAAAATAGCCCGGGCAATAGCCAAACGCTGACGCTGGCCACCGGAAAGGTTCAGCCCCCGTTCACCAATCTTGGTATCATAACCATCAGGAAGCTCCCGGATAAATTCATCTGCATTGGCAGCCTTGGAGGCCTCAATTATTTCTTCATCCGTGGCGTCCAACCGGCCATAACGGATATTCTCCATTACGGTGGTACTGAACAGCATGGTCTCCTGAGGTACCAGACCAATCTGTTCTCTCAGTGAGGCCGTGGTCACCTCCCGCACATCATAGCCATCAATGGTAATGCTCCCGGAATCTATATCATAAAATCTTGGAATCAAATTAGCTATGGTGGACTTACCGCTACCACTTGGACCTACCAGGGCAATCATCTGGCCAGGTTCCGCTGTAAGGCTGACATTGGCCAAGGCTGCCTGGCCTTCCTTGTAGGAGAAGGTAACATCATCAAAGACCACCTTGCCCTCGATTTTAGGCAGCACCTTGGAATCAGGACCATCCTTAATCTGCTCATCCATATCCATAACCTCAAACACGCGCTCAGCAGCTGCCATGGCCTTCTGAATGGCGCCATAGACACGGCTTAGACGCTTTACGGGATTGGCCAGATTAACGGCATAGGTCAGGAATGCCACCAGCTCACCGGCAGTAATGGTTTCGTTGACAACCTCATAGCCACCGAACCATACTATGAAGGTCACCGCCACTGCGGCCAGAAACTCCACAGTAGGAGTCAACAGGCTCATGAGCTTCACATTCTTCATGGCTGCCTGAAAATTCAGCACATTCTGATGATCAAAACGCTTAATCTCATAGGCCTCACGGACAAAGGACTTTACCACCCTGATAGCCGCAATGCTCTCCTGAAGCATGGAGGTAATATCAGCCAAGCGCTCCTGTATAAGAGTGCCGGAAGATTTAAGCTTACGACCAAAAATCTTCATGGCATAGCCTACCAGCGGGATGGTCATCAAGGTCAACAAGCTCAAACGCCAGTCCAGATAAACCATCATTACCAGCGATCCCACCAATACGGATGCCTCAGTTACCATCTCAATAAGGTTATTGACAATGGCACTCTGCATGGCAGCCACATCGTTGGTAATATAACTCATTACCGTACCAGTCTGCTGCTTGTCATAGTAGGACAGCGGCATTTTCTGAAACTTGCGGAACAAGATGCTACGGACATCAATAATAACCTTTTCCCCCACGTAGGACACCAGATAGCTCTGACCATAGTAGAACACGCCCCGAAGGAACATTACCACCAAAATACCAATGGCAATCAGGTTCAGCATATACATATCCTTTTCCATGAGCACCTTATCAATCATGTCCTTGATAATCCATGGAAGATATAGATTGGCTCCTGCTGCCATAATAATACAAAATACTGCCGCCACCAGTCTTCTGGTATAAGGCTTTATATACATAAGCAGACGCTTATAATTCTTCATTTATTTACTAACCTCCAGGCGGTCCCTGCCATATCTTTCTGCCGCCGCCAATATTTTCTCTGCTACTCTGGATGCTGCACCAGGCTTGCCCAGCTTGGCTACAGCTTCCCTCAGGCCTTCCAGGACCCTGTCCCGAAAGCCCTTCTCTGCATAATACTTTCTTGCCTCTTCAAATATTCTTGGGCCCGTAACCTCATTCTGCAAAAGCTCCTTTTGCACCTGACGTCCCATCAAAATATTTGGCAATGTAAAAAATTCGATATCAACCAATAATTTGCCAATGGCATAGTTAAAGGATGCCATCTTGTAAAGGCAAACACAGGGAAGCCCCAAAAGAGCTGCCTCCATTACCACCGTACCAGATGTTGCCAACGCAAATGACCCAATGGACATGAGGTCATAGTTCTTATCCTCAGTATAATGGACAGTCACCTTATATGGGGCCGCAATATCCGTAACCAGCTTCCTGTCTATCCCCGGTGCCACCGGTAAATAAAACTCCAATACATCATTTTCCTGCCGCAAAAGCTCTGCAGCCTCCAGCATGGACGGCAGCAGCATGTTTATTTCCTGCCTACGGCTACCCGGCAACAGAATAACAGGCTGCTTTCCATCAGGCACACCAAAGTATCGGCGTGCCTCTGTCTCCGTCATGGATGGCTTAACCGTATCCACCAGCGGATTACCATTAAATGAAATATTGGCTCCCGCAGCCTCATATACAGGCAGTTCAAAAGGAAAAATGGCCGCAAATTCATCTGCAATGGCTGCACATTTTCTGGCCCGTCCTTTCCGCCATGCCCAGGCGGAAGGCGGAATGTATGAAAACACCGGTATACCCATGGCCTTGGCTTTTTTTGCCAACCGCCAGTTAAAATCCGGGTAATCTATCAATACTAACAGGTCGGGCTTCTCTGCTCTCATAAAAGCCTCCAGCTTATCCAAAAGAGCAAATATCCTCCGAAGGTTTTTAATAACCTCCCAGACCCCCATAATGCTATATTCCCGCATATCAGAGCACAGGCGAACTCCTGCCGCTGCCATTTTAGGCCCCCCGAAGCCGACTAACTCCGCCTGGGGACACTTTTCCAAAACAGCCCTGGCCAGGCTTTCCCCATGCACGTCCCCAGAGGGTTCTCCAGCAGAAAACATTATTTTCACAATAGGCCCTCCTTAAAAATACGCGCAAAAATCCATTAAAAAAGCATTACAATATATTATAACGCAGTTGTTCAAATTTTGCCACAGGCAAAATAACCTTATAACGCGTTTCAACGTGATAGAAGATATAACATTTTTTATTTCAAAAGAAATATCTTAAATCACGTTATCGCACATTTCTCTAAAACGCACAAGAAAAGGGCCTGAAATCTCAGCCCCTTTTCCATTATTTTTCATATTTTTATTCCATAACAGCAATGGTAATGTCATTGGCATCGGCCATTTCAATAACCTTGGCCCTGTCCACCAGCAATGTTCTGCCAGCCTCAATAACCAAAGCCTTGGCTCCCACAGAAATCATGCTTTCAAGAGTTGTAGTACCAACAGCAGGAACATCAAAGCGCAAATCCTGATTTGGCTTGGCAACCTTGGCTACCACGGCACCACCACGGGCCAGCTCGCCGCCACGGCGAATGCAGGCATCGGTACCCTCAATAGCCTCCAGTGCCATAACCCCCAGCTGCTTTACCACAGCAGTCTGTCCCACATCAAGACGGCCAATCTCCCGGGCCATCTCCATGCCGAACTTCATATCCTTTATTTCTTCATCAGTCGGCTGCCGCTTAGTGAGAACACCCACCTCAGGCATTAGGGATTTAATCAGTGCTGTCTGGTCAAAAGCCACCAGATCATCCTTGGCCAACTCCTTAATAAAGGCCAGCATCAAGGTATCATCCTTACGGTCCGGCAAAGTAAATATCAGGGAAAGCATACGAAGATCCGGCTGCACATGCTGACCACTATAGAGAATCTCCTTGGTAACCTTGCCAATCATGGTTACCTGCTGAACCCTATTTTCCTTCAAGTAGTCGATGATAGCCTGCAACTGGGCCACATTTATATCCTTGTAGCCAGCGGTGCATTCCTTTAACTCCTCATCGACTCCAGGAACCAAGCCCACACAATATACCTCATAGCCCATAGCCTTAGCCGCCATTGCACATTCCACAGGCAAACGGCCCACACCAGCCAAAAGACCAATTTTTTCCATACCTAGCCTCCGATATTACTCCTCAGATTCCTCGCCGGATTTGGAAGTATGCTTCACATTTGGACGGCATATCCCCCGATCGGCATTTCTGAGGAAATTAAGTAAGTGCTCTACTTCCTCGCAGGAATCCACCTGCTCCTCAATGGCCTCAATGGCCTCCGGCAAACGAAGGCCGGAACGGTACAGGAATTTATACGCCTGCTTTATCTTGCTGCGATTCTCCGCTGTAATACCAGCCCGGGACATACCAACACTGTTAAGGCCACATGCTCTGGCCGGAGAACCATCCACAATGGTAAACGGAACAATATCATGAATATTGCGGGACATGCCACTGACCATGGCGTTGCGGCCAATGCGAACAAACTGATGCACCCCGGCCATCCCGCCGATAACCGCTCTGTCCTCTACCACCACATGACCAGCCACCATGGCAGCGTTGGCCATGACAATGTTATTGCCCAAAACACAATTGTGAGCCACATGAACATAGGCCATTAGCAGACAGTCATCACCAATCCGTGTAACCTCGTCCTCTCCACAGGCGCGATGTATAGTGCAAAACTCATGAATCTTGGTACGGTTGCCAATCTCCACAAAGCTGCGTTCACCCTTGAACTTCAAATCCTGAGGTTCCTCACCAATGGAAGCCCCCTGGAAAATATGGCAATCCTGCCCAATCTTTGTATAGCCGGTAATTACCACGTTAGGGCCAATTTCCGTACCATCACCGATTTCAACATTTTCCCCGATAACAGTGAATGGACCAATTTTAACATTTTTGCCCAATTTGGCATTGGGATGGACCACGGAAAACTTATGTATATCAGCAACAGAATTATTGTTATCTGTCATATAAAACTACACTCCTTTAGTACGCCCGAAAAAAGCCAAACAGCATTCAGCATACAACCATAGCCACAATCAATGACATATCTTTACTATGGTATAAGTCATGAAATAGTTGTATGCTGCTACACGCCATTTTGGCCTATTTTCCATCATTTTTAGGCAAATACTAAATATTTCTCTGCTTTTCTTTATTTTATGTCTATTTTACTCTCCGGCTGGACGTTGCAATGCAAAGGTGAAGTCACCCTGTGCGGCAAAAACACCATCTACAAAGGATTCAGCGTGTAATCTGCCATAATCGCCGTGAACCTTTACCAGCTCTGCCTTCATTATCAGCTGATCCCCTGGTACTACCGGCTTCTTGAACTTAATATTATCCATGCCACCAAAGAGGGCAATTTTACCACGGTTTTCCTCAGGATAAAGCATAGCAATGCCACCCACCTGGGCCATGGCCTCCAAAATCAGCACACCTGGCATAATAGCCTGATGTGGAAAATGACCATGGAACTGTGGCTCATTATAAGTTACATTCTTGATGCCGGTGGCAGATTTGAATGGGTCAATCTCAATAATACGGTCAACCAACAGGAATGGTGCCCGGTGAGGCAAAATCTTCTTGATTTCATCTACTTCCAATATCATATTAATACCTTCTTCCTTTTTAGATGTTTACAGATATTTAAAAATAACTTACTTGGCAAATGCTTCAGCCAAATGCTTGGCCATGGTGGTATTCAGGGCATGGCCGGATTTAACGGCAATAATATGCCCCTTGATAAAGCCGGCCAACCGCAAATCGCCCACAATATCCAGAATCTTATGGCGGACCAATTCATCCGGATAACGGAGCTCATTCATCCAGCCCTGGTCATTGTACACTATAACATTCTCCATAGTGCCGCCCAAGCCCAGGCCCATTTTACGCAGAGCCTCCACCTCTGCCTCATAGGCAATAGTTCTTGCGGCTCCCACTTCTTTGATATATTCTGACTTAGTTATTTCATAATCACCATATTGAATCCCAATAAGCGGATGCGGATTGATGGATGTGAAGCTTACCCTGAATCCATCATACGGAATAGCCAGGATAAACTTGTCCCCATCGTCTACCCGGTACAGCTTATCAATGACAATTTCCTGACGCTGAGCATCCAACTCCCTGATTCCAGCCTGTTCAATCAGCTCACAAAAAACCTTGGAGCTGCCATCCGCCACCGGTGGCTCCTCCGAGTCAATAAGTACACGGCAATTATCTATCTGCATGGCATTAAACGCCGACATAAGATGCTCAATGGTGAACATCTTGATTCCATTATCTTCAATTGTAGTAGCTCTGAGAGTAGAGGTAACATTTTCGGCCTTGGCTTCCACCTGAGGGGCCCCCTCCAAATCGTTTCTTACAAAAACGATTCCCGTATCCACCTCAGCCGGCTGCAGAGTCAAATGAACATCCACACCAGAGTGCAACCCTACTCCCACATAGCTTACTTCTGAGTTTAGGGTGGTCTGTTTACTCAAATTCAGCCCTCCTTGACATAGTTTTGTATTTTTTATTATACATATTTTCCATCAATAGTGCAAAATTCCTACTCCAGACCTGCCTCACGCGCTGATTTCCAACGGTCATGGAGCCAAAACCAATCCTCGGGATACTCTCTTATATGAGCCTCCAAAAGGTCCATAACCTGCTGGGTTGCCTTTTCAATATCTGCTTTTTTATTATTAGTCTTATCCACATAAATTGGCGGATATATAGTAATATGGTGTCCCCCATCAGGACGGTGCACTATCTGTCCATGAAAAATAGGTGCGTTCTGAAAACGGGCCAACTGGGCTGGCCCCGTAAAGCAGTTGGTAGGTCGATTGAAAAAATTTAGGATTATACCATCATTGATGGCCGGGTCCTGATCGGTAATAAGGCCGATCATCCACCCCTCCTTTATCATCTTGAACATTTCCCGAATGCCTTTAGTATATGTAATATGCATTCCCACCATGGTACGGTATTCATTAATAAACCGGTCCATGGCACCATCCTTCTGCTTGCGGGCAACACCTACCAGCGGCACGCCATATTGGGCTAAAGCCGCTCCCATCAGCTCCCAGCTATCACTGTGTGAGGTAGCAATAACCGCCCCCTGTTTCTTGTCAATGGCCTCCTGAAGGTATTCCAAACCATCAATGGTGACATATTCCTTCATGCGGTCATTTTTCAACAATTCAGGGTAACGCAGTACCTCCATAAGCATTGGTCCAAACTGCACCCAAGAAGCCTTGGCAATACTCTTTGCCTCAGCATCATCTACACCCAGGCAACGCTTGATGTTATCCACTGCCATCACCTTGCGGCGTTTCGGTACTGCCCCCCAGGTCAGCTTACCCAAAATCTTACCAAATCTATTACAGCCAGCCATGGAAAACCGACAGGCCAGCCAACTAAACATTTTCATCAAATAGTAGCCCAAAATTACACCTTCTGTCAGATTTAAATTTGCCTGTACTATTCTATCACATTTATGCAAACTTTGTAATATAAAAGGACCAGGGGGTATTCACATACTCCCTGGTCCAGGTTAAACTATATTTTTTTAGTAGGATGCATCAGCACCGCCAGTAACCTTGTCGGTCTGAACCTCAATATGATCTGGCTCCAGATGATACTTGGACTGGAACGGATGCTTAGGATAGAGCTTCGCACCCTTCTTCTCCAGGAAGGAACGGAGAATCCATGGCTTATCGGAGATAAGGCCATCTACACCCATGTCGTACATCATTTCCATGTCCTTAACATCATTTACGGTCCAAGGAACTACCTTCATGCCTAAGGAATGAGCCTCATCCACCATGTTCTTGCTGATTTCACCGTAATATGGAGAAACAATATCAGCACCAAAGGAATGAGCAGCCGCAATTGCATCGCCCTTGAAGTCCTTAATATCCAGACCACCTAACCAAGGAGATTTTTCCTTGTCAAAAGGTCTCAGGGACTCAGCAGACTTGCCCCAGGATGGCTCCTCCTCAATCAATGCAGAAAGAGTGATGTTTGGATTCATCTTCTTTTCCATCATGAGGGTCTCCCAGTCGAAGGACTGAAGGACTACGCGGTCTTCCATGCCATATTTCTGCACCAGCTCATTGAAGCGGGTAAGGAATGCCTTCTTGTCAGCATTGCCGGCATGCTCAGCCACATTCAGTGGATCAGGATAAGACTTGGTCTCAATGTTTAACTTAACATTCTCATTGCCTGATTCCTTTACCAGCTGGAACAGCTGCTCCAGGGTTGGAATCTGAGCGAACTCAGGGTTTACTCTGGTCAAGCCATGAAGCTTGTAATACTCAATATCAGGATTGATGTCAGAAACATTGAACTTCTGAATCTCAGCCACGGTCATCTTGCGAATATCGTATTTGCCGGCTTCAACCCTCTTACCGTTCGCATCACGGGTGATGTCAGGATTCAGGAACGGATTGTGACTCATTACAATATCACCATCCGCGGTGAACTGCATGTCACACTCGATGCAGGTTGCGCCATTTTCAATGGCATATGCGTAGGAATACAAAGTATTCTCTGGGCGGGCATCACGGCCGCCGCGATGTGGCTCAAAGTCGAAAACCCCTGCAAAATCAACCTTTGCCTCAGCCTGTGGCAAATCAGCAACACCGGCTACCCCAGTTGCCATTACTGCTGCCAAAATACCCATAGCAATTTTTTTACGATTCAATTTCATTTTATTTCCCCCTTAAAATAATGAATCTATAATCAGTATAGCAGAAAATTGAAAGAATGTTTATACAATTTTGGTCCTTTTTGCATGGGTATTATGTCTTAAATTCCTTATAAATAATAAAAGACCTCTGAACAAAGCCTGCGCTAAGTTCAGAGGTCTTATACTTACTTGGACAGCTCCTCTACTTTCTTTTCCAGAGCCTTTATCTGCTTGCCCATATCCGCAAGCTTTTTCATATGAGCCTGCATGCGCAACCATTCCTGATGTGGTCTCGCAGGAAATCCGGCATAGAATACTCCCTCAGGAGTATTGCCAATAATACCGCTACGGGCCGCAAATACTGAGTTGCCTCCAATATCAATGTGCCCTACAGTACCGGTCTGGCCGCCGAAGGTAACATTTGTCCCCGTATTGGTGGAACCGGAAATGCCAGTCTGAGCCACAATCAGATTATTAGGACCAATATGGCAATTATGACCGATATGTACCAGATTATCAATCTTGGTTCCCTTGCCGATTATGGTGGAGCCGATGGTAGCCCGGTCAATACCCGCATGGGCACCAATCTCCGTATCGTCCTCCAGCACCACGTTGCCCACCTGAGGTACCTTGGTATGCACTCCATCCTTGGTGGTAAAGCCAAAGCCGTCAGCACCAATAACAGCAGAGCTATGGACAATAACCCGCTTACCCACCTTGCAGTGTTCCCGTATGGTCACGCTGGAATAAAGGGTAGCATCATCATCCACAGTGGCATACTGACCAACATAAACATGAGGGTAAATTACTACCCGATCCCCGATAACCGCATGGTCATCCACATAGGCAAAAGGCAAAATAGTAACATCCTTGCCAATTGTAACATCCTTGCCAATATGTGCCTCCGGATTTACGCCCTTTTCATGCTGAATTGGAGGTGTAAATGTTGTCAGCAGCACCGCAAAGGCTGCCCGCGGATTCTCCACGTAAATGGCAGGTAGCGGAAAATCCACATCCACAGTGTTCGGCAGCAGAACCGCCCCTGCCTTGGACTTTGCTGCCTCCTCCACATGGGCCTCGTCAGCAAAGGTAACAGCCTCGCCATCAGCCCCTTCAATATTGTTTACTCCAGTAATGACAATAGAAGGTTCCCCGGCCAAACGGCCTCCCACCAGTGTTGCGATCTCCTGTAATGTCATTTTCATATTCCCAAATCTCCCCTAATCAGCGGCTTACTGCAGCTTGGCAATAACGTCATCCGTGACGTCCACTCCGCCGGTAACCATACCATCCTTGCCATTGCTCTTTACCACAGTATCCAGCTTCTTTTCCTTGGCGATACTGTCCATGGCGGCATAAATCTTGGATTGAACCTGAGTAGCGTACTGCTGCTGGATGCCAGCTGCCTGCATTCTCAACTGCTGCTGCAGCTCCTGAAATTTCTGGGCATCCTCCTCAGAATTAATATTGGCACTCTGCTCCTTTAACTGCTTTTCTGCATCCTTTTGGAAATCCTCCATACGCTTCTGCATTTCTTCCAGAGAGCTCTTTATCTGAGGAGCCTCGGTCTGAACACGCTCATAATCCACATAACCAACATTTACCTTGCCGCATCCGGCAGTGATAAACAATGCACACAGTGCAGCCAGAGCCAGCACCAGGGCTTTCTTCTTAAAAATCATTGCATTTGGCCTCTTTTCATATAAAAATTAAACATTATTGTATATTTTTCATCTCCTGCAACATTTCATCCGTCAAGTCCAGAGTATTGATGCCAATAACCGGTGACCTAAGTTCATGCCATGTCACAAACCCCAGGCGGTCAAACTCCAGGCCCAGAATATTATCTACAGGATCTGTAATTATCAAATTTAGATGATGAACCATGGCCAGCTTGGCAGCCCGACTGGAAATATCCTCAAAAATTTTCTTTTCCAGCAGGTCAATTTCCCTCAGCTTCAGCTCCAAAGTCGTCTTTTTCCTGGCAAGATCCATTTTAAGCTGGATAGGCTTCATGGCTTCATCAATAGCCTGGGCATTTCGCCCCTGCACCTCTGCAAAATGCTGCATTGCATCGGTCTGGGCCTGCCCCCTTATGCTGTTTTCCTCAGCCAGCATATTGCGCCGGGCTTCCCCAGTTGCGGCCTCCACCGCAACCTCGTAGCGGTGTTGCTGATCCTTCAGCAACTGATTATGGCGTTCATTCCGCTCATCCTTCAGACGATTCCACTCAGCCTGCAGGCTGGCCCGTTCCGCCTCACTTAGTTCCAAGGTAGCTGCATTATCCGCCTTTATTTGAATATTTAAAATACGATTTTCATACTCCCGGTCAATGGCAGCCCGTTCCTGGTCAAACTGGGATTTCATGCGGTCATAAATGGCATCAGCCTGAGCCTTCAGCTCATCCATCGTTTCTGAATGGCTGGTTATAATCTCCAAATTGGCTTTTTGCTTGGCCGCATCCTCAAACAGCTTTTTATCAGCCGTAACAGCCTGAGCGGTTAATTCAAAGCTCTTCAGCTTTAATTCTGCCTCCATGGACGCAGCCTCCCGCAGCAATGTCTGAAGCTGGCCATAATCCTTGTGAACCCTGATAACCTGTGCCATATCCATAATCCCGATTTCCGGCTCCTGGATTGCGGTTGGGGTATTCTGACGGTTAAACAGAAAAAAAAGCGCTAAAACAAGTATAGTAATAGCCGCTGCACCCATCCATATCCGCCTGTTTCTTAAGCTGTTATTCCTGTCTGTATCCTGTTGCGCCTTAACAGCCATAAGAATCCCCCTTGTTGTAATAAAGTACCGAGCACAAAAGTGCTCGGCACCGTTATTATCTCATTTCAGCTTATCTTACTTGTTGAGCTTCTTAAGAACATCCTGAGTAAGGTCAGTTCCGCCGTATACTACAGCTTCCTTGTTGAGAACTACAGTAATGCCCTTGGCATCAGCAACTTCCTTTACAGCTGCTTCAATCTTGTTGCGGACAGGCTCCATCATGTCCATCTGCTGCTGCTGGAGACGCTGCATGGTCTGCTGATAATACTCGGCCTTCTGCTGGTCGTTCATGCCGGCAGACTTCTCTTCAAAGTCCTTCTGGGCATCATTGGTCAACTGCTGCATCTGAGCCTGCATATCGGTTACATCCTTAATGGAACCAAACTGGGAATAATCAACCACACCTACATTGGAGGATGCAGCTGCATTGGCAATGCTGCTATTGGACTGGGACAATGCCAGGGCCACAACAGAGCCAACAAATACCAGAGCAATGAGAACACTGATAATCTTTACCTGAGTTTTCTTTAACTGTACCATAATTTCTTCTCCTTTTTGTGAGTAAAATTAATATAATTATTGCTCGCCAAGGCCACAAACTCGCCCTATGACTGCACATATTATAACAAAGTATCAGATTTCATTCAATAAAATATAAATTAAAAATATCCTATAAAACGAAGCCATTTATCATCATTATCCATGACTGCCTCCACCGACAGGAAATCATGTAGCTTATACCTTACGGCAAACTCATTGATACTATCCTGACCACGGTATTCATACAGGAGAGACCAGCGTTTGTGGAAATTGTATTCCAACCCAGCCTTCCAGTAGCTGTCACTAAGGGAATAACGGACATTGCCACGAATTTTCGGCACCAGCTCCCGATAAACTCCCAGATCGAAATTCCAGCGGGTATCCTTTGGATAGAAATCTATCAAAGTAAATATACCATCGCGGGCTGACAGCTGCTTACCAAAGAGCCCCCGGAACATAATTTCACCATCCTGATTGCGGCTCTTGTGCCCCAACTCCCCCCGGCCCTCAAAACGGACCAGTACCGTGCTGGAATCTGACCGGCTCATTACCTCCATGCGCTCCGCCGGAGTAATTGTCACTTTGGTATGAACACCCCAGAACTTGGCTTCCTCCAAATCATCAATGCGATGGGACAACAAATCCTGTATGGTGTCCTGATGGCGCTTCACAAAAGCCACTGGTACTCCCACGAACATATCCGCACCATCCTGCATGGTCTGGCGCTCCATTAACAGGGCCGCATTGGGTAACGTATCAGAACGCATACAGAGATCAATGGTTCGGACCACTGGAAGCAGAGGATAAATATCAACTGTAACTTTGGTGCTTTCGCCAACCTCCACATCAAAGTCCGCCCGAAATTCCGGTGCCCGTTCCTGCATAAAAGCCCTTACGCGATGCTTCATGACTCCGTTGGTCCAATCCACCGCCGCCACCGGCAGCTCCTGCAGCATCTCCTTGAAAAGCTGGTCTATGCCGGCAATATCATCCAACAGTAGCTTTTCCACCACCGCTGGCATGCCTATCACCTGTGTTTCCACGGTGATGGACTCTATCCTGTCGTTCCAGCCCAGCAACTCAACAAATATTTGCAGATTATCCCCTGGTGCAATTGTCACTGACTTAACAGTATAACCAACCAGCACCTTGTCAAATACCTGCTGTATAATACCTTCATAATAGCTCCTACGTGATGCTACTTCATCGATATTCTTGCCCTCCAGCAGCTGATTCCCAATGGCTTGGACACTCTTTTCCATCCTCTGGCATACATCCACGGGAATATGACCATCACCCAAAACAGAAGCCCTAACGTCTTCCACCTGTCCATGAACTTTGGAAGAAATCACAGCCTCAGCACTGGCAATATCAGTAGAAGAAAAACTGATACCGGCCACGGAAACCATGGCCAGCATCAAAAAAATTGCACATCTCTTTATTAAGTTAGCTTTACAAAACTCCAGCCACTCCATTAGAAGGATGCACCAACATTAAAGTGTACCCTATTGCCCTGGGAACCATGACCAACATCTATACGGATTGGTCCCACCGGTGTATCCACCATGACTCCAAAGCCCACGGAAGCATGGAAGTCTTTTGGTACCCAACCAGAATTCCAGGCAGCACCCCAGTCAGTAAACAGGGCTCCCTTTATCTTATTTGCCAATGGGAAGCGGAATTCCAGGCTGCCAACATACATGCTGTTGCCCCGGAACTGGTCATCACGATAACCACGGAGAGTTCCCTGACCACCGATTCTGAACTTATTGAAATAGCTTAAGTCACTGGTGGAATGACCATAACAATTACGCAGGGCTACAATCTGATTTCGGCCCACCTTCCGATATACGGAATCATCAATGGTATACTTCTGATACTTAAAGTCACCACCCAAGCCGGCAAACTCCGCTGCTAAAATTACATTATGACCATCTGTTGGATACATAATGTTATCACGGGTATCGGTTGTATGGGACAATGTAATGGACCTGGTCAGTCCAAAGTTTTTGCTGTTCCAATCAGCCCATCCTGGCTTACTGCGATCAATCGGTCCGGATTTATGAGCATCATAGGTATCATCACTGTTTTTAAAATAAATACTATTGGAAGAATACTCACTTACCGGACGGCTAAAGCCAAATTCAAAGCCCTTGGCTCTACGCAACATTTCCTCCAGCAGATCTCCATTTTCATTATAATCGTTATATCTATATGTACGATTATAAATCTTGATTACTCCAGCCGTTTCCTTTTTATCCAGCCACGGTTTGCGATAGGAGAATGTCCAGCCCCGGGCATCGGTACTGGAACCACTCATGGCATAGCTAAGGCCAATAGAATCTCCAACGCCACGGAAATTGGTATCACCTACGCTGATCATACCAATGATACCATCGGCTGTACTGTAGCCGGCACCTACACCAAAGGTGCCGGTATTCTTCTCTGTTAAATCAATCTCCAGCAGGCAGGCATTAGGCTCTACACCAGGAATCGGCTTAATATCAATGGATTCAAAATAATTCAGTTTTGACAAGCGCTGATAGCTGCGGACTACATCCTTTTTGTTAAGGGGTTCTCCTACCTTGGTACGAAGCTCACGGACAACCACCTTTTCCTTGGTTTTCTTCAGGCCCTTGACCCTGTAGCCCTCCAAAATTCCTTCATTAACCTGAATGGAAATCTTGCCATACTCATCAATACCCATATCATGGACCTTGGCCATAATATAACCGTCATTGGTGTAGACCTTCTTGATATTGGCCAGATCCTCCTGCAGGGAAACACGGTTAAGGCGATCACCAGGCTTTAACTGCATGGCATTAATCAGCTTGTCCGTGGATTCACGGCTACTGTTGCCGGTAATCTCAATATCAGAAATAATTGGGGTCGTAAACACGTGGTAAGTAACGATTACTCCCTCAGGAATTTCCTCAAAGCTTGGATAAAGGTCGTAGAAATATCCAGTTTCATAAATATTGTTGGCATCCTTGGACAGTCCATCAATAGTCAGCGTATCCCCCACCTTGGAGTAAAGGGACAGCTTGGCAGTATTGTACACATCCTCTGTGGCCCCCTCAACCTTAATATCCATAATGGTCTTGCCCACCAGAGCCTGGGCTGCTGTTGTAACCTCTGCATCAGTAGGTCTTTCCCCATTCCATTTCGCAGCTGCCTCCTTGGCTGCTGCAGCTGTGTCCGGAGTATTGGTAACATTTTCTGCTGCACCGGCCCTGTCCTCATTAGTGGCACCAGTCTGCTTATCCCTGATATCTGCCATGGCACCGTTCTCCGCAACGGCTGCCATTTTGCCATCCTTCATATTGAATACTACAGCGGAATCAACCGGCTCCTCGGCAGAAACCACCTGGGCTGCAGAAAGGCTTGTTGTCATTGCCACGGCAAAAGCCAAAGCCTTAATATTTCTTTTGGAATTCTTTGAAGTAAATCTCAAAGGAAAAACCTCCTGTAATATATTTCTTTTTTATATTAATTTAATTTTTTATTCCCTTAATGTCTTGCCCGCAGCCTGCATCAGCTGCTGCATCTCAGCATCAGGCACCTCACCCGGCGGCTTGTAAGCTTCTCTGGCAGGTTGCTGTACCCTTTGTACATTCTCAACTGCCGGAATCTCCTGCCGCACGAAGCCTGATTCAGTACTGTCTGCACTCTTTGGTGCAACAGATTCATGTGCCTCCAAGGATGGTGGTACCTCCACCATCTGGGCTTTCTCCAAACCTTTAGAGGAAGTATCCTGCTCATTCACTTTAGGTACATTGGCGGGAACCTCTGCCGGCCTGCTGCTATGAAGAAACGCCAAATAGCCTATTCCGACCAGCACCGCAACAACAAGTGGTGCCAGCCGCAGCAGCCATTTCCGCCATCCATGGCCAAACTTGGTTTCCTGGGCCCGCTGAAGCTCAGCCTGAGCCAGCATGACATCCAGGTCCCCCCGCAGATTGTTTTCCTTGTCCATGGAGCTTTCAGCCCTGCCCAGCCAATCCCTGGCTGCCGATATATGTTTTTTTATTGCCTTATTGTCCTTTATTTTGCGTTCTTTATCCATAAAAGCCTCCACAAGCAAACGCTCCCATGGAATATAATCACAAGCTTAATCCTAAACACAAAACATGAAATTAAGGTGAAAAACGGCGAATTTGGGCAAAATCTCCCAATATGTCCGTTTCCCTGCCTTATACCACCTACTTCCAGTTATGCATAAAACGGGACAACATCCCCCGAATCCGGCGGACTCCGCTTTTTTGCAGGCGATATATGTGGGCAGTGCTGACATTTAGCATATCAGCCACATCCTTTATCTCCTGACTGTTTACAAGAACCTGATTTAATACCAGCTGCTCCTTATGGGGAAGCCGGTCTATGGCCTCCATAACCATGTCGGATGCCACCCGGATTTCCGCCAGCTCCGGTATGGGAGTCCCCATATCCGCCAACATATCCAATCTGGACAATCCGGATTCCATTTCCGCTTCCAGACAGGCAATATCTGCATTGCCCTCTTCCTTTAAATAGCGGTACATACGGCCCCTTATGCGATAGACGCCATAAAGGCTGAAGGCCACACCCCTATCAGGATCAAAGCTCTCTACAGCCTCAATAAGCCCAACTGTTCCCTCCTGGATGACATCCATAATGTTATCCATATCCTTAAATGGCATGGCTGTCTTAAACACCAGTGGCTGATAAGCCTCAATGATGTAGCGGCGGGCCTCAGCACTGTGATGATGCTTAAAATCATACCACAGCTCCCGTTCCCTCTCTGGTTCTAGCACCTGCACCTTATTAAGTTCCTGCATGTACTCAGACAGCTTCATAACATACCTTCTTTTAGCGGGTTATTCTTGCGTAGCCCATATCATCATAAATGAATTTTTCCTCCACCACGTCATTTCCTGGAGAAGCCGTGGAAAATCTAAACCGTGCCCCTATACCAAAAATATTGGCATTATCCTCATCACGATAATATATAAGCTCCGTATTATCTGTCAGCTCATATTCAATTCCTGCCCTATAATCGTTGGTGTTAACACTCTTGGTATAGGTCAGCAAAAATCTGTCAGATATATATTTACCCAATTTGATATTATACACTTCCGCATAATTTTTGTCGCCTGTTTTTTTATTAAGATATTCCGAGGTATCCCGTTCTATGGAGAACAGGTCCAGTGCAAGGGCATTACGAAGGGCTGTTTCCACCTCGGAAAGAACCGTCATTTGCAGTCCCACATTGAACATAGCTGCAAATTTGGCTGAATCACTCATATTTGCATTGAAATCACTTCTAAGTGTCAGAAGCTGAATGATATTCTGCTCCGACATAGGCGGTGATGACATCAGCTTAAATCTCATGTGCTCTACCGGCCCCTCAAGACTTACATACACATGGGTACTTGCCACCTTGGTACCTGCCTTCAACGTAATTGAAGGATAAAGGCTGTCATTTCTATTGAAGTTTATAGCCCCCTCATACACCATGAAATTGGTTTTCAGATAGTTGACAGTACCCTTCTTCACAGTAATGGCCCCACTGGTGTGGGGGGCAAGGGTTGTACCCTTAAAATGAGCCTCCCCTACAAGCAACAGATTCCCCAGATTTGCACTGACAAAACGGACTCCCTTGCCCAGCTCCACATCAAAATCCAGCCCCACCTCCGGCATTTCCGTACTATCAGTAGGAATTGGCGGTGTGGAAATAACATCATTTTCCAGGAACAAGCGTCCCGATAATTTAGGAATTGTTCCATCAGGTGTCTCCAGGCTGTCAAGATTAATAGTTGTGGTCAGTGGCCCCCTGAAGAAATCACATTTCACATCCAATTTATCAGCATCAAAACCAAGATGATAGCTTACAGGTGTCAGGCCATCAACTTCTGCATAGCCTGTCAGTTTATATGTGCCCTCACCCATCCTGCCGGTGCAGTTCTCCAGCATAAAAGTGCTACCCAACATGGAAAGACGCAGCCCCACATCGGTTACTGGCTTGGTCACGCCCTTTATCTTATATGCACCGTCAGATACCACGATATTCCCCTCAAAGGATGGATGATTTGCAGTACCGGTTATATTGACTGTACCATCTGTAGGTCCCACTGCCCACTCAATATATTTTGACAAGGTTGGCAATAGGCTGAGATCCGCATCCTCCAGGGATACCTTTAGATTCATCTGCTCATTGCTATCAGAAGCATCAGACCGGAAAGCCCCCAAGGGTGCATAACCGCTCACCACAACTCTGTTGGCATTATTCCCCACCATTTTCTTGGCAATAAAAGGCTCAGTAATATGAACAGTCTTGTCCTGAAGCTTGAATTTTCCAGAAATACTATCCAGGGCAGCCCCCTGAACTCCAAGGTTTTCACCAGTCAAAGTAATTTCCGCCATAGGGTTGACAGTTTCTCCTGCAGCCTCTACATGGCAGTTAACCTTACCAGTAATATCACCAACATATCCGGCAGCTCCGGCCAGCGCCCCCGCATCAATATTTGAAGCATCTGCCGTCAAGGACAGTTCTCCATCCAAATCCACAGTACCCATGACAGTGAATCTACCGTGTTCTCCCTCTGTGCCTGTAAGACTCTTTATGGTAATAACCCTATTATCAAGGGTTGCGCTGCAATAAACATCATTGATTGGATATTTGCCAAAACGGCCATCCGTAACATAGGCGCCAAATACCAGACTCGGATTCTGGACAGTACCCGCAATATTACAGTTGCCGTTAAGCCGTCCGGTAATATTGTTATTCTCCCAGCCAGCAACGACCCCCAAAGACTTGATATCTACATTTTCCAAAGTAATGCTGCCACCAATAGCCTCTGTTGCAGAATTATATCTGGCATTAAGGGTATACTTGCCCTCTCCCTGCTTTACGTACATATTTTTGAAGAAAATACGGTGGTTGCGGTAATCAATGTCTCCCGCCACCTCATCGAATTCCTCACCACGAACAACAATACCCTTGGAAGCCACAGTGCCGTGGAAGATTGGTGCCTCCACATTTCCCGTCAGGGTACCTGTAAAGTCGATATAGCCATCCAAAGGAATAGGTGACCGCTTATCAAAATCATCCAAATTTATATCTTTGGCTTCCACCGTAATATTCATGTCTCCTTTGGAGGTTATGGTACCGTTGCCAATATAGGCCCGAATTCCAGGAGAAAGGATATGTATGTCCTTTAGTGTCAGTAAATTATTTTCATAGGAATAATTACCAGTAATGCTCTGAATGACAATTTCGTCGTTAAACTTACCCAAACGGTAAGTAAAATGACCATTCACCAGTGGATTATCCAAGGTGCCGGTTATTTCTATTTCATTATCCACGCTTCCTGTAAGAGGCAAATCCACATCTACGGCCTTCAACATATTTTCCATGCGGGCATTTTTAGTGGAAATGTTCAGTTTTACCTTCCTTTCTCCCATAAAGCCCACAATACCATCTACTTCCCAGCGGTTGCCATTGTCACCTTCAATAACAAAATCCTTCACCCCCACACCCCGCAGGCCGCCGATGGCCTTGCCGTGAAGTCTTTTAAATGGCTGGCTGAACAATAAACCATCACGGGCCGCAAAAGAGGCACCTATTACCGGATTATCCAAAGTACCCTTCAGCTTGCCCCGGAAGTCCCAAAAACCGGTAATATCATCCGCTTCCGGTTCAATATCCTGCAACAGGGACAAATCAACCTCGGCACCATAGAAGCTTATGTCCAACTCCTCACCCAAAAGAATGTCTCCCTGAAGCCCCACTTCACCACCACGGGCCAACATGACACTGAGATAATCCACATGAAGGCTGCGGTTTTGATAAATCAGAGAACCATCCAGACGGGAGGCGCCAACCCCCATATAGCTGGCTCCGTTAGAGCTGACAGTAGACGTTACCTTTGTATTGGTCAAATCATTGACATTACCCGTCAACAGAGCATCAGCAGATACAACCCCTCCGGCCTCTGCCAAAGCCGGAATATGGGCTGCTGCCTGACTGAGGTTGATTCCCTCCGCCTTAACCTTGGCCGCAAAATCAAAGCTTTTGGCATCAAAATCGCCCTCGGCAGCTATATGCCCACCGAAGATGTCACCATTGAGCCCGGTAACCGTAACAGCCTGCTCAGCATACCTTACCCTGGCAGTGCAATTGGTAAAATCATAGCCGCTGACACTGCCCCGGTCAATTTTCACATCAGCATCCACCACTGGATTGGTGGCATCCCCCATAACTCTGGCATTGAAGGCCACCGGACCACTATAAGGAATATCATCTGTAAGAACTCCCGGTTCAAAACCGTCGGAGGTCACCGTCAAATCAAGAATTGGCCGTCCCTCTACCAGCTTCACCTTTCCCTTGGCTGCAGCTCTCTGTCCACTGGTTTCAGCACTCATAAACACCTGAACGTCCTTCTCCGTAAAGGAGAAGAGTCCCTTTATATTTTCTACCTTTTTATCGAGGATAATAGCCTCACCGTTCTGCAGCTCCAGCTCGCCGCTGTAATAAAGCTCCGATCCTGTCCTTTCTCCAGCTGCCACAACCCTGGTTACCCTGCCCCGAATACTGCCGGCCTGCAATATATCCTCAGGAATAGTACCTCCC
Organism: Anaerovibrio sp. JC8; assembly: GCF_002100115.1. Classification (GTDB taxonomy): domain Bacteria; phylum Bacillota; class Negativicutes; order Selenomonadales; family Selenomonadaceae; genus Anaerovibrio. Next base: position 79,018 of record NZ_ANBM01000002.1, read on the forward strand.
GGAACATAAGGAATATAATTGGCCAGCTCCAGGTCGTAAATTTCCACATTAAAGGTATCCTTAAGACCACCATAGCTGGCAGCCACCTTTACCTCGGCTCCCTGGTGTTTGGCGGTTCCCTCTATACGCACTGCCGGATAATTGTCAAAATCCAGCTCGGCCTGCAGATCCTCCACCAGAATATCCTGACCATTATAGACTGTTCTCAGCGTACCACCAACAATGTGTACCATGCCGGTAAACTTGTTATCGGAAGGCTCTTCAGAAACAAGATCTGAAAAATTCCAGGAGCCGTCGCTGCGCTGATGGATATCTGCCTCTACATCTGTAAGATACACATCCCTGATTCCCTCAGAAACAGAATTTTTAAACATACTAAAGTAGCTGAAGCCCACCCTAGCATCAGCGACCCTGGCAATAATCTTATCCTGCTTATCGTAAACAGCAATGTCCTTTATATCCACAGAGTTAAAGGATTCCACCTTCACCAGGCCGATTTCGACTTTGGTATCCAGCACCTCACCGGCAATGGAAGCTGCGTTTTCCGCTGCTTTCGCCATAAAGACAGAAGATGAAATATAACCGTAAATGCAGGCCATTACTATAAAGACCACGGCCAGAAGGCCAAGGCCCTTCCCCATTACCTTACGGTCCATCCAACATCCCCCTAAAAAGAAAACTGCCACGCAATAACGCGGCAGTTATTATCACTAATGCATATTGCAATTAAAGTATAACATAATAAACTGTAAACTATTTGAAAATTATATTAATTTTTTGCCAATTTATCCTGAAATTTGCTTACATCCAAGTCCACCATGATACCCATGGCACGGTCCAGGGCAGCCTTGCTGGAATTGTACTGATAGAGGGTGTTGTAATATTTGCTTTGGGCAGCCACCAGCTTCTCCTCTGCATCCATTACATCCAAATTGGTACCCACGCCGGCAGAATAGCGGACCTGGGCAATCTTGTAATCATCCCGCGCCTTTTCCACAGCCACCTTGGCGGTGTCGATACTCTTTTCTGCGGAAGTAAGGTTGAGATAAGCAGTCCGTACCTCAAGATCACCGGTATCACGGGCCTCCAGAGCAGCCTCCTTGGCCTTTTCGATGGCAGCCTTTGCCTGCTTGACCTTTGCCTGGGTTACATTGTTGTCAAAAATATCCCAGCTGATACCAATGCCGGCATACCAAGTATTTTGGGAAGAAAAAGCCTCTGCCGGACCGTCATCCTCGCTAAATGGTGTCTCACCGGTAATTGTCTTGGAAACAGTGGCATTAACCTTTGGCAAATTACCGGAGGCAGCCACATCCCGCTGAGCTTCGGCAATCTTCACCTTGTACTCAGCAGCCAAAATATCAGGCCGGTTCTGCTGAGCGTACTCAGAACACTGTTCCAAAGAAATTTCATAAGGCACATATCCCAGCTCATCCTTAAGATTCAGTTCCGTACCGCTGGAAAGTCCCACCACATTGTTTAGTGTGGCAATAGCCACATCATAATTGTTCTGGGCAGAAAGAAGTGACAGTTGGGCATTGGAAAGCTGAACCTGAGAAGCCAGCACGTCCGACTTGGCCACAGTTCCGGCATCAAACTGGGCATTTACATTTTTGAGATGCTCTGTCAAATTCTTTACAGCATCTTGATTTACCTTTATCTGATTGCGGCAGTTAAGGGCATTATAATAAGCCGACTGGGTTTTGGCCTTAATATTCTGTTTTGTGGCCTCTACACTCAGCTCACTGGCATCCAGGGACAAATCTGCCGCTTTGATGGAGCCCTCCAACTGACCGCCGGAATAAATCGGCATACTGACAGCCACTGTATTGGAATACAAGGCGTTCACATGAATCTTGTCATAGCCCCTGCCCCCAACACGCTGGGCTGCACTGGTCCAGTTAAGCTTGGGACCATGCTGCCGACGGGCTGCATGACGGGCCCACAGGGCAGCATCATAGTCATCAATGGAGCTTTTGACAGTATGATTGTTTTCCATTGCCATTTTAATACAATCATCAATATTTACATCCATGGTTTCAGCAAAAGCAATACCGGCCACAGACATGGTCATAATACCGCCGACCACCATGGCAGTTAATTTATTAAATCTATTATTTTTCATTAATACATACCTCCACTAGGGTAATATTACTACCAATTGTTGAAAAAAACATGAGAATCAGATTAAAAATCCTTACTTAAAAGCTTCTCCGTATGCCAAAATAGGTTGCCCTGGTACGGCTACGGTTAATGTCATTTACCTGGGTGAAAAGATATGTATCCGGTGCCACCTCAAACTGCAGCCGGGAGCGAAGCTTAAAATCATTTGGGTCGTAAGCATCCACAGACAGCTGTACCTTGTTTCCCCCGAAAAGGTCTATGCCAAGGCCCGCCTTGCTGTCAATAATTCCACCATGGGCTCCAAACATGCCGGAGCGGGTACCCCCCTGGAGATTAAAGTAATTCTCCCGGCCAATATCGGAGACACCAATCTTGCCGTAGCTGTTGCCACTATAAAGCCCCAAATCAAGATTGCTGGACCAGTCATGCTTATTGCCACTGTACATGGTCTCCAGACCACCACCAACCTTGATGCTGGAAATCTTGGACATCATATTGTCCGCCCTTTCCGTGAGATTTCTGGTATTGTGAATAGTTGTCTTCAAATCGTCTGCCACCTGAGGATCAGTTACCACACCCTCCAGGGATTTGGCCATATTATTGAGCCGCACACTGGCCTCAGACAGATTATTCACTGCCACCTTCAGATTTTCCGCAGTGGCGCCGTCACCACTGAAGGTATTTACCATGGCCTCCACACTGTTGGCACTTCTGGTGAGGCTGGCTGTCATAAGATTGAGGTTACGGGCCATATTGCGGATATCATCCTGGGAGCTTACCGCCACATTGGCCAAGGTTGCCGTCATAACATTCATGTTTTCCGTAACCTGGCGCATATTCATGGAAATATCCTTTAAAGCTGTCTTGGTCTCATTATCGCCAATAATATCATTCAAATTGGCCAGAAGCTCATGAACCTGGTCCAGAGCCGCACTGACACCCTCCATTACGTTATCAATGCCTGTTTCACCCTGCCCCTCCACATAATCATCGGGCTGGTAGCAGTCTGACAGGTCACTGTCCTGGGCTGGCTGAATATTGACAAACTTTGCCCCCATTACACCGTTTGAAGTAATGGTAAAGGCAGATTTTCTAGGTATCTTAACCTCATCCTTGATCTTTACCTTCACCAGAACCCCGGGGCCATTGGGGCTGATTGCTTCCACGCTGCCCACAGTAACGCCGGCATAAGCCACCGCATTTCCCGGAGTCAGACCTATGGCCTGCCCAAAATTCACATAAAGATTATAGCTTTTGTCCCCACCAAAACTGAAGTTTGTGAGAAATACAAATACTGCCATTACCAGGGCCAAGCCCCCTACCGTAAAGGCACCAACCTTAACCTCTGTATTCACCCCTATGCCTCCTTGCCAATATACAGGCCCCTTAGGAAGGCCCTTACCCGCGGATCCTCTATCCTGCGGAATTTATCTACTGCATCAACTGCTATGAGCCTTCCCTCATATATCATGGCTATTCTGTCTGCAATGTGAATTGCACTGTCCATGTCGTGAGTTACCACCACCGAGGTTACCCCCAGCTTTTTCTGTGTGGAAATAATCAGCTCATCTATTTTGTCCGTCATAATCGGATCAAGACCAGAGCTGGGCTCGTCATAAAATATAATCTCCGGCCCAAAGGCAATGGCCCTGGCCAGGCTTACACGCTTTTTCATACCGCCGGAAAGCTCCCCGGGCATCATGTCCTCGGTCCCCGGCAGCCCCACTACCTCCAGCTTTTCCCGGACGATTTCTGCTATTTTTTCATCGCTGTAGTCCGTGTGCTCCCTAAGACCAAAAGCTACATTGTCTCCTACGGTCATGGAGTCAAACAGGGCGGAATACTGGAAAACCATACCCATGTGCAGGCGGATTTTATCCAGCTCCTTTTCCGACATATGGGCAATATCCTTGTCCCCCAGCCATATTTTTCCCGCAGTGGGACGGCTAAGCCCTATCATCAGCCTCAGCAGGGTGCTCTTTCCGGAGCCCGAGCCACCAATGATGGCCAGGGTCTCCCCGTCCTTTATTTCCAGATTTATGTTGTCCAATACCTTTTTATCCCCAAAGGACATGGATACATTCTCAATTTTAATCATAAACCGTCTCCAACACCATCAATACAGTACCATAGACAGCAATACATTCAACATAAAAATAACTATAATGGCACTTACTACGGAACGGGTGGTAGCCTTGCCAACGCCCTCGGCCCCCTCCGGAGCCTTCATGCCGTAATAGCAGCCCAATACCGCTATAACCACTCCGAATACCACTGCCTTCACCAGGCCCCCGGTCATGTCGTTCAACACCGCATATTCCGGAATGGAGTTCACATATACATGGGAGGAAATGCCAGCATACATCTTGGCTACACACCAGCCTCCAAAAACGCCGATTACATCGCCGTAAACCGTCAGCAGGGGAACCATAATCATGCAGGCCAGCATCCGAGGTACCACAAGATAGCCCAAAGGATTTGTGCCCATAACCCGCAGGGCATCAATCTGCTCCGTCACCTTCATGGTACTGATTTCCGCCGTCATGGCAGAGCCTACGCGGCCGGCGGCCACAACTCCCACCAGTACAGGCCCCAGCTCACGGCCAATGGCAATGGCAATAATACCGCCAACGGTGGATTCTGCCCCCATCTTGACGAACTCATTGGCCACCTGAAGGGTCATAACCATTCCCGTAAACATCATGGTCAGGGATACAATAGGCAGGGTATCCACTCCCAGATGGGACATCTGGCGGATTACATGCCCGGGCCGAATCTTCACCGGCATCTGCTTTACCGCGCCGATAAACAGCAGCATTACATCGCCGATAAAATATAACAGCTCCAAAACTGAAGCACCGATTATCTCCAGAAACCTAACAAACATAATTTATTATTAAGCCTCCATAAAACATAAAAATAAATATGGCAGGTACAGTTTCCTTTCACTTGTTCAAGTCAACTTTCCCTGCCATAATATTATCAGTTTTTCTCCTTTTTTTCCACGATTTTTAAAGTTGTATGTATTACATTCTCTATAACGTAGTCTGTAGGGGTGCTCTGTACTGCCTCTACCGGCTTTCCATTGTCTGCCGCGGCCTTTTTGCCCTTTTCTGCCAGCTTCTTGGAGAGCTTGATGGCCTCCTTGACAGCAGCCTTCTGCTGTTCATCAGTCAAGATAGGTGCCGCTGCCGGCTCCACCACAATATCATTGTTTTTGGCAGTCTTCAGCATTTCCTTGATTTTGGTCTCGGTCTTAACATTCTGGTCCTCCTCCAGGGATTCATCACCAGCCTGCTGAGCCAACAAAAGCTTGGCCACATTTATAAGGCCGCCACCATGAAGGTCAAGATTCAGTGTCCCCGGAAGCTGGGTCTTTGGAATAGTATAAGGAACATCCACTGTTATCTTTTCCTGACGATAAGGCTTCAGGGTAGTCTTAAAGGTTACAGTATCACCGGCACATGCCTCTGTCTTATCAGGGGTAGCTGACAAAATAGAAGCCGTCATGCGCTGTTCACCAATGAATACATTCACCTTGACATCATAGATGTTAGCCTCCCGCTCTTTGTTGTTGCATATGGTGTTCATTATCTCATTAAGCTCGGCCACCGCCTGCTTGCCCACGTCATTGGCGTTGTAGAACATGTTGGTACGCTCAATTTTCCCATTTTCTCCCATATCGGTACGAATGGTAAAATTCACCTTGGCCGTACCATTCATGCCCCGGTCTATCGTCCTGTACATGGAATCATAAACCATGGCCGTTGTCAAAAGAGGTACCACTTCCTCATCATAAGCCACCAGAGAGTGATAGGTCTGGGAATTGGAAAGATCAATGTCATTAACGGAAAGAATCACTGGTATATTCTGGGGATATTCCCCCAGGATGCCGGCCACACCATCAATGCGGTCCTGATTAACCCGGCCAATTATGGAGGTCATATGACCGATTTTCATACCATCCAACGGGCCATGGGCCGTTGAAAAAACATCCGCACCAGTCATAAAGTAATTTACATTGCCCCGGTTGGTATGGCCATGTCCAAAGGCCAGTACCCTTCTGCCATCCACGGCTGTTACTGTACCCATGGCACCCATGTAGTAGTCTCCCACCACTTCTGCCACACCTACAGCTCCTCCAGGCTCCAGTGATGCGTTGTAATCAATGGTAGCCGGACCTGCATTGGAATTCCAGTTGGCCACATCCCGCAGCTTTATGCCGGGAATCTTGTCCGAAAGGAAGTCCACACCCTTATCCGTAAAGCCGGAAACCATTTTCCAGGCCTTTTCCTTGTCCTGAATATCGTTTTTCTCAGGAGCCTCCACCTTCTCCTCAGGCTCTGACTCCTTCTTTTTATTTTCCAGCTCCTCCTTGGTCACATAATCCTTATCGGCTATGCTGTCCTCAGATGCTTTTTCACCGCTGACATTTTCCTTTGTTGCTGCGTCCTTGCTGTCAGCCTCTTCCTTGGTTGTTTTATCGTTCTCATCCTTGGTTGCTTTTTCTTCCTTGGCCTTGGCTTCTTCCTCTGCTTTCTTGGCTGCCTCCTCACGGATTTTCTTCAAATCCACCTGTGGCAGCTCCGACTTATTCTTTGTATCCGGCAGCTCCCATAATTTAAGCATATATTCAATTGGAGTTACCATAACCCGCTTATCAAGATACACATTGCTGAAGGAAGCAGAGGCGGCTCCGATAAGCTTGCCATCCACATAAATGGGAGAACCGCTCATACCGGAAACAATACCACCTGTGGTTTTGATCATATCTCCGGACAAATCCACCAGAATCCGCGGTGAGGCCAGCTTGCTGCTGCTGCCATTTACACCAACTACTGACACATCAAAGGAACGGATTTCCCCGCTCTGATCGATGATGGTATACCCCTTGCCAGTCATGCCCGGTGTCACCTCAGTGAGAGGCATAATCTCCGGCATGGCAAAGCAGACGGAGCTTACAGACACGCTAAGGGCAATGCAAGTAGCTAATGTATTTCTTTTCAATCTATGTAAAAATCTGTTTATTTTAATCACCTCACAGAAACAATTATAACTTATCTATCTGAAAAACGACAGTAACAATTTAAAACGGCAGTAACAGTTTTCTTTCACTCAGCTGTGGCACTAAAAATATTATTTTCTGACGCACCACAGCTTAATGTTCAAGTTAACTGCCCCTGCCATTATATTAGTTCTTTCGCATTACAAGCATAGCATTACCTATACGACGTTCTACTCCTTCAGAAGGAGAATTCACAATGCGATTGTTCAGTATCATTTCTGAAGAGCCGCCACCATCCAGGTTAAATCCCTTCACAGCACCATATTTGACCAGTAACTGGCCCATTTCTGTAAGGGATGCACCGATACTATGGCTCTGGCGTCCATCCACCACCATCAGCAGCAGATGGCCGTTATCCTTCAGCCCCACTGCTGTTCTTGGGGCACGGCCTGCAGCCACATCATTGCCAAACTGCTCCGCAGAGGAAGCCACACTGACACGGCCATTGGCCACCAGCTGAGGGCCTGCACCATAAAAGTCAGGAGCATCTCCCACCTCAGGGCCGAAGCCTTCCTCCACGGTCAATTTGTCACCAATTTTAATACCGGCAAAATATGCCTGGGACTGGCCATGAACAGATACCACCACTCCATTGGCTGGAATGACGCTGTTACCCTTGTTAATTGCCTGCACCCTGCCGTTAACAATTACATACTCCGTACCAAACTCATTGGTACCGGTGGAATATCCATAAAGGGAGTTATACATAATAATAGCATCAGTACCCCGTGGGCAGTTTACACCCCAGAAGGAAATACTGCGGCCATTGACATTCACGCCACCGGAGTAGCTTCCCCGACCAATATCATAGGAACCGTCCTTGCGCTTAATCAGCCCGGTGCGGTTCTGGGTTCCGATTCCTGCGGTCTTGCCGTTAATGCGGATATCACCAATGAGGAAATCACCGCTCCAATCGAAGTAACCGCCATTTACCCCGGCCACAGCCCCATTGCTGCTGGCAATAGTAGACAGCTTTCGAAGTCCTGAGGACACCTTTCCGGCTCCCAAGGCCATGGTCACATCAAACTTGGATGGGTCAATATCAAGCATATATGCCGTCAGCATGCCCCTGCCGTCCACCCGGACATACTTGCCCGACATGAGACCATCCTCCACCTTATCTAAAGACTCTTCTTCATATTCCTTGTTGATGTCAATAACGATGCGGTTAGGATATTGCAGAGTATACACTTTATTGGGCATAGCAGCCTGCATATCCACTATAACCTGCAGAGTATCCCCATATTTTCCCAAAATAAGGTTCTTAACGGCACCTCTTCCAGCCGGAGCTGCTGCCAAAGGGGTAGAAATACCATCGATAGTAATAACGAGACGTGTGTTGTTGTTCTCATACGCTGTTTTATATTTCTTGGCATTGGTCAAGTCAAGCACAACACGGGTGTATTTGGCATTATCCCCCACCCGGATATTGTTCAGCAGGGATTGTCTGCCGTTCTGGACCGCCTGTCCCGGCTTAACCGACTGAGTAGTCTGTACTCCCGGTCTGTTGTTGTTTTTCTTGGCTGCTCCATAGGCAGAACTGTCTGCAAAGCCTGCCAAATTTAAAGTAAAAGCTGCCGCCAAAAAGGCAGCTGCAATTTTTTTCCTGTTAAAATTCATAAATAATAAACTCCTATAATGGTATAGCAAGAGGGCTATTGCGTTACCTGCAATAGCCCCCATTAATTCATCTCCCACTGAATCAAGTCCTGACGACCTTGTCCTTCGGACTCATATTCTCTATCCGCTGAGTCCAATCTGCCCTGGCCTTGTCTTCAAGGGTCAGCTGCTTATAAAGCACATCAGCCAATCCCACGCCTCCGGCCTTGGACATCTGATTGACCATTTCAGTATCCCGCATATCCATCAAAATCTTGTCTGCGTTGGATTCTCCAAAGAGGCTGTCCTCAGGTACGGTATTACGCATTTCCCTGTACATTATGTTAAGGAACATGGCTTCAAAGCCCTGACAGGCCTCCCGCAGCTTCTTGTCATAAGCCAGTTGCTCAGGCGTTTTCTCCCCTGTCGGGTCCGTTGCCTTAACCCGTGGTCTTGCCACATATTCACTGGCACGCTTCAACTCATCGGCGAAGCCCTGAGCCTCCTCCACAGCCCTGGCCCCCTTGTCAGTGGCCTGCTGGGCCATTATCCAGTTGCTGCTTACGTTATCTATATTCATAACATCACCTGCTTAGATAATCTCCAAATCTGCATGAAGGGCTCCAGAGGCCTTAATGGCCTGCAATATGGAAATAATATCCCTTGGAGTTGCCCCTACGGCATTGAGAGCCCCCACAATATCATTAATATTGGCAGTGGCTGGAAGAACGATGGAATTTGCCGTCTGCTCATCCACCTCTGCGGTTTCATCTTCAGTAACCACAGTACGTCCCATGCTGAACGGCTCCGGCTGATCAACCTCAGTATCCTTCTTTATTCTTACGCTGAGGCCCCCCTGAGTAATGGCAATGCTGTCAACGGAAACATTACCACCCATAACAATAGTACCGGTACGTTCATTCAATACCACCTTGGCCACGTTATCAGGAGTAACATAAAGGTCCTCCAGACTGGCCACAAAATCCACCACACCGTTGCGATAATATGCCGGGATGGTTACATCTACACGTCCAGGGTTGGCTGCCTTGGCAATACCGCCGTAATTACGGTTAATGGCAGCCGCTATACGGCTGGCAGTGGTAAAGTCAGGATGGGTAAGGGAAAGGGACAGCTTCCCCCCCAGCTCGGTCAAGTCATCCTCCACAGTGCGCTCCACTATGGCACCATTTGGAGTAGTGCCTACAGTTGGAAAATTCTTCTGGGCGGAACCGCCGCCACGGCCTGCCACGAAACCGCCTGTAGACACCGCACCCTGGGCCACAGCATATACATTGCCATTGGCGGCCTTCAACGGTGTCTGTACCAGAGTACCTCCCTGAATACTGGTGGCATCACCAATGGAGGAAACAGTAATATCAATATTATCTCCTTCTCTTACGAAAGGAGGCAGAGTAGCAGTTACAATAACCGCTGCCACGTTCTTCGGCTTTAGGCCGGCAACCTCGATGCCCATTCCAAAGGAAGACATCATATTGCCGATGGACTGAATGGTAGGGGTCATCTTGTTGGAATCACCGGTACCATTTAAACCAACCACCAGACCGTAGCCCACCAGCTGGTTTGAGCGAACCCCCTGAACCTTGGCAATATCCTTTATTCTGGTAGTTGCGCTGTCCGCAAACACCACACTGGTGGCCATCACACACAGGCACATCACCAGTGATAATATCTTCACAATGCGTTTCATTCTGAATCCTCCGTAGTGCTCCGTATAATTAGAACAGGAAGTTGAAAATCTGAGTGAGAATACCCTGTCTCTGCTTAGCATTCAATGGGCCCTTGCCATCAAACCTCAGGGTTGCCTCCGCCACCTTATTGGAAGGAATGGTATTACGATAGGTAATATCTTCAGGACGGATAATTCCCTGAAGGGTAATCTTGTGTTCATTTTTGTTATTCCAGATAGACTGGCTGCCCTCAATTATCAAATTGCCATTTGGTGCCACATCCACAACCGTCACTGTTATAGTGCCTTTGGCCGTATTGGTATTGGTGGCACTGCCCTTGGCATCAAAGCTGTCCTTCTGGCTGGCACTTGCCGCAGTCAAAAAGTCAAAAATACCAATACCGGCACCAAGGTCCTGGCTGCCGGATTTGGAATTACTGGAATTCTTGGAAGTTGAGGCACTGGCGGTCTCACTTATAATAATGGTTACAATATCTCCCACCTGGGAAGCCCTGTGATCCATAAAAATATTACGGCTGTCCTCACTCCACAGGCTTACAGCCCCGGCGGTGGACGGAATCATTATTCCCATCTGAAAAAACATCATTGTCCCCATAATAACGGACAAAATATATTTCATAAAGGTCACCTGCCCCCAACTTTAACAATCAAATCATACAATATCAACGCGAAATCTCCACGTTGTTCTTATCAATAACCTTGCCTCTGACCACCTTGCCGGAGGTCATGTTCTTCACGTTAATATAGTCCCCCTCACGGCCATTTTCCATGGCCCTGCCCTGGGTAGTCACTCTAATGCCATTAATCACCGCAGAAAGATCTATCAAATCACCGGAATGGATAATCACAGGATTCTGGATATTCCTTGAAGTGATAATCTCTCCCTGAGAGATTCCGCGGCTGGCCACCTTGCCGATGACCTGGCTCATGTCCGTGAAATATTTCCAGTTTTCGCCCTTGTACTCACGCTCATCTATCCGCAGGTCCTGTGCTGTAATCACATTGCCCTGTATCAGCTGCTTGCTGGCCGTCACCATCTGGTCAAAGACACGTACCCGCATCATACACCGCATAGTAACATATTTACTGCCATCCAAAAGCACATCCACATTTACCTGGGTTCCCTTGCTGAGTCTAACTCCATTGGGAAGAGTCGCTCTATAGGTTACACGTCCTTCCGGCAACCTTAGCCCCGCCGGGGCATTTATTGCCTCGATGGTATAACGCCGAAGTTCCCCACCTTTTTGGAGATAATCCTCAATGCCAATAACAGCCTGCTGAATCAAGTGCTCCCGCAAAATCACCTGGGGTAACTGAGCTGTGGGGGCAACCACCACCTTGGCTCCTTCGGAAGCCGATAAAGGCAGCAGTAAAAAAACTGCCAGTAATAAGCCAAGGACTTTATTCATCAGCGCTTCAACCCGTTGGCAATCTCCAGCATGGAGTCGGAAGTAGTAATAGCCTTGGAGTTGGACTCATAGGCACGCTGAGCTACAATCATATTAACCATTTCATCAACAATCTGAACAGCAGACATTTCCAATGCACTCTGAATAAGAGTACCAGTGCCGTCTGTGCCAGGATTATTTTCAAGAGGCTGGCCGGATGCAGCGGACTCAATAAACAAATTCTTGCCGATAGAAGTCAGACCGGAAGGATTCAGGAATCTGGCCAAGGTAATCTGACCGATAACAGTAGGAGTACCACCAGCCGGAGTATCAGAAACCGCACCAGTGGACGAAATGGTAATACTGTCCGCAGGAGCATTGGCATCAAACTGAATATTTTGGGTCAGCGGATAGCCGTCCGTGGTAACCAGATTGCGGTCAGCATCCACCTTGAAGGAACCATCTCTGGTATAGGCAGTAGTTCCGTCCGGCAGGAGAATCTGGAAAAAGCCCTCACCCTCAATGGCTATATCTGTAACATTATCAGTAACCTGAATATTACCCTGGGTAAAAACTCTGGTAGTTGCAGAGAACTTGGAACCAAGACCAATCTGTACAGGGGTTGGGAACATAGTACCGTCACCGCTCTCCGCACCGCCGGCCCGCAATGTCTGATATATCAGATCCTGAAATTCTGCACGCTGAGGCTTGGCACCATAGGTATTAACATTGGCAATATTGTGTGAAAGCACATCCATCTGTTTCTGCTCGCCCTTCATGCCGGAAGCAGCAGACCATAATGATCTCATCATAAGGCAAAAACCTCCATTTTATATAACACGACCAAAACAAAACACGATTTCATCTTATCCTACTATATCGTCAAAACATTGGATTTCCTTAATGGTTACATTAGAAAACCATTAAACTCAATGTCCGAATTTACATATTACGTCCCACTTCATTGACGGACTTTTCGAGCATGGTGTCCTGGGTAGTTACAGCCCTGGAATTGGCCTCATAGGCACGATAATTGGCAATCATGTTTACCATTTCCGAAACCACATTGGTATTGGAACGCTCCAGCATACCCTGCTGAATCTCCCCGGTGGCATTCATGCGGCGCGGGTTGCCATTGGTACGATAAAGATTATCTCCCTGCTTTATCATCACCTGATCGCCCCCATCAAACTGGAACAAACCAATCTGGGCCACAGGCACATTATCATCCATGGTTATATTGCCATTGGGTCCCACAATGATGGTAGTGGCTTCATCCGGAATATCAATAGGGCGGCCACGGTTATCCAACACATTATGCCCACTGACGTTTACCAGCCGTCCGGTGGCAGTACGATAGAAATTACCATCTCTGGTATATCGCTGCCCCTGAGGGGTATCCACCATAAAATAGCCCTCTCCGGAAATAGCCAAATCAAAAGGATTGCCCGTAGACTGGAAAGCCCCCTGGGAGTGGTCGGTAACTATTTCATCCACCTCGGAGCCCATGCCCAGCTGGCCGATAACAGGTGCATTGTTGTTCAGTGAGAATCCCTTGAAGGTGGTAACATCCCGCTGAACCTTGGACAAATCATCTATTCTATGAATCAGCATTGGCTCGAATTCCTTGCTGACAGCATCATCACGTTTAAAGCCGGTGGTATTGGCATTTGCCAGATTATTGGCAATAGTGTCTGTACGGTATGACTCCGTAATCATGCCCGTAGCAGCTGTATAAAGTCCTCGCCACATACTTAATCCTCCCTTTTACACGTTACTTTCTCCAGAAAGACATGGATTTCTTGTCGTCCAATTTATCAATATGTTCCAGCGCCTTGCCAGTGCCCAGTGCCACACAGGACAGGGCATCATCAGCCAGACCTACCGGAATCTGGGTTTCACGGTGAATCAAATCATCCAGACCATAAAGCATAGCACCGCCGCCTGTCAGGACAATACCTCTGTCCATAATATCCGCTGCCAGCTCCGGAGGGCACTCCTCCAGCACCTTCTTGACGCATTCCACTATCTTGGTAACCGGCTCATTAAGTGCTTCTGCCACCTGGTCAGTGGTCATTTCCACCAGCTTTGGGAGACCACTGAGCATATCACGGCCCTTAACCTCCAGCTTGCCATTTCTGGCCCCGGTGAAGGCCGCGCCAATGGTAACCTTTATATCCTCGGCAGTGCGTTCACCAATCATCAGGTTAAAGCTGCGCTTAACATAGTCAATAATTGCCTCATCAAAGGCATCCCCGGCAGTACGCAGGCTGTCACTGGCCACAATGCCGCCAAGGCTGATAACAGCCACATCAGTGGTACCACCGCCAATATCCACCACCATGGAGCCGTAGGCCTCGGAAATATCAAGTCCGGCACCCAAGGCCGCTGCCAAAGGCTCCTCAATAAGGAAGGTCTTTCTGGCCCCAGCCTGCTCTGCAGCCTCCTGAACCGCCCGCTGCTCCACCATGGTAACACCGGAAGGAACACAAATCATAATGCGGGGACGGAAAACAAAGCTATGTCCTGTAACCTTCTCGATAAAGTAACGAAGCATGGCCTCAGTAATATCGTAGTCGCTGATAACGCCATCACGGAGAGGACGAATAGCCACAATATTTCCCGGAGTACGGCCAATCATACGACGGGCGTCCTCACCAACGGCCAAAACCTTATTGGTATCCCGGTCCACCGCCACCACAGATGGCTCCCGCAGCACCACTCCCTTGCCCTTTATGTATATCAAAACATTTGCTGTACCCAAATCAACGCCAATATCCATTGACATACCAAACATTAAAACATCTTCCTTCCATCTATATACAGGCGCACTAAACACACCTCGCCTATTTTTATCGATATATACTAAATATAATATAAAAGGGCAAAGTTTTCAATAAAAAAAAGAAAGAGCCGAGGAACTGCTATACTCAGCTCGGGTCTCAGGTCTAAAACTGTTTTGCTTTATTAAATAGCTAAAAAAATTATAACTCGCTTCGCCCTTACAGGACTAGCTTCGCGTCGCTCAAACAAATAATTTTTTCAGCTAATGCAGGAATGCAAAAAGCAGTTTATTAACGACCTTCGCCCTAATGCTTTCGTATAGCAGTCCCCCGACTCCTAAGATTTATTCAATTGTGACGTCTTACTTAGCAAGTATGGCACTCGTCGTAAATGCCGGCTTCCTTCAGCTTCTTAACCACAGTCTCACCCATGGTTGCCACAGTCTCGGCAACCGGAATACCTACAGCGTTCAAAGCCTTGATTTTGTCAGCTGCAGTACCCTTGCCGCCGGCGATAATAGCACCGGCATGGCCCATGCGCTTGCCCGGAGGCGCCTGTACACCAGAGATGAAGGCAATAACCGGCTTCTTCATGTTCTCCTTGATCCACTGGGCAGCCTCTTCCTCAGCAGTACCGCCGATTTCACCAATCATCATGATAGCCTTGGTTTCATCATCCTCATTAAAGAGCTTCAAAGCATCGATGAAATCAGTACCCTTGATAGGGTCACCACCGATACCAATGGCTGTGGTCTGACCGATACCGGCATTGGACAGCTGGAAGGTTGCCTCATAGGTCAGGGTACCGGAGCGGGAAATAACGCCTACATGGCCCTTCTTGTGGATGTAACCAGGAATAATACCCATCTTGGCCTCATCAACAGTGAGAATACCAGGGCAGTTAGGACCGATAAGGCGGGTCTTCTTGCCCTCCATGTAACGGCGAACCTTTATCATATCCTGAACAGGAACATGCTCAGTGATACATACTACCAAATCCAGCTCAGCCTCTACACCTTCCATAATAGAATCAGCAGCAAAGCGGGCTGGAACGAAAATTACGGAAGCAGTTGCACCAGTAGCCTTTACTGCATCCTCTACAGTATCATAAACAGGTACACCCTCTACGGTCTGACCAGCCTTGCCCGGAGTAACACCAGCCACAATGTTGGTGCCATATTCCAGCATCTGCTTGGTATGGAAGGCTGCCGTCTTACCAGTAATACCCTGTACAATTACCTTTGTATCCTTATTAATTAAAACACCCATGTCAGCAGACCTCCTTAGTTCTTCTTAGCTTCTTCGACCCGTTTAACAATATCCTGGGCGCCGCCCTCCATGGTAGGAGCCATAAACACATTCTTCACCGGTTTCTCAGTGAGAATCTGACGGCCGCGCTCAACATTGGTACCTTCCAGGCGAACAACTACTGGAACTGGAATGCCATCCTGACCGGTCTTATCAGCAATAATCTGAGCTGCCTTCTGGATACCCTCGGCAATAACATCGCACTTGTTGATACCACCAAAGATATTAACGAAAATACCCTTTGACTGGCCACCATCAAGCATAATCTCAAAAGCAGTGGCAATCTTCTCAGGAGTGGAGCTGCCGCCTACATCCAGGAAGTTTGCTGGCTCACCGCCATAATATTTCAAAATATCCACAGTAGCCATGGCAAGTCCGGCACCGTTAACCATGCAGGCAACATCGCCACCCAGGTTAACGTAGTTCAGACCCTCATTGGAAGCCCACAGCTCCTTTGGATCCTCCTCGGTCTCATCACGCAGCTCAACAATATCAGGATGACGGAAAAGTCCGCTGTCATCAAAATTCAGCTTGGCATCGAGACAAATTACATCGTCCTCTGCAGTAACAACCAATGGGTTAATCTCAACCTGGCTGCAGTCCTTGCCAATGAATGCATTATAAAGCTTAATCATGGTAGCAGTAGCCTTCTTGATGGCCTCAGGCTTAAAGTTCATCTTGTAAGCCATGCGGGTTGCCTGGAACGGAGCAAGGCCAATAGCAGGGTCAATGTACTCCTTGATAATCTTATCAGGGGACTCAGCAGCCACCTTCTCGATTTCCATACCACCCTCTTCGGAGCCAATCATAACAATCTTGGCAGTGGAACGGTCGTTTACAAAGCTCAGGTAATACTCTTTTGCTATATTGGAACCTTCCTCAATGAGGAGACGGTTAACCTTCTTGCCATCAGGGCCGGTCTGGTGGGTTACCAGAATCTTGCCCAAAAGCTCAGTTGCATAAGCCTTTACCTCGTCCAGATTCTTGGCGATCTTGACACCGCCGGCCTTTCCACGGCCACCGGCATGAATCTGGGCCTTAACAACAGTTACCTTAGAGCCAAGCGCCTTGGCAGCTTCCACTGCTTCCTCGACAGTGAAGGCTGGCTTGCCATTTGGCACATTAACACCAAATTGTCTCAGGACCTCTTTGCTCTGATACTCATGAATGTTCATACTTTCTGTCCTCCTCTATTTTACCCCGTAAAGTATAACTTCCCTTGCTAACAAATACATCATATAACTTTTTAGGGAAAATGTCTACTTTTATCTGTTTTTCTTCCAAAAATAGGAAAAAGTTGGGTAATTCGTTTGACAAACTCCTACCCAACTTTTCCTATAATTTATTCTGCTATCAGCTTATTCATAAACTCATCTGTACTCATTGGTCTGGCGTAGTAATAGCCCTGTATCAGCTTGCAGCCAATGTCCTTAAGGTACTTCACCTGGGGCTCAGTCTCCACACCCTCGGCGATAACCTCCATTCCCAGGTCATGGGTCATGTTCACAATGCTCTTCATTATGGTGGCTGCCCGCTGGGAGGTCTCTATATCCTGAATAAACTTCATGTCCAGCTTCAAAATATCCATGGTGAGATTTTTCAGCATGTTAAGGGATGAATAGCCGCTGCCAAAGTCATCCATCAGCACCGTAAAGCCGGCATTTTTCAGCCGCCGAAGAATTTTCAGCATCTGGGACGGATTATCCACATAGGCGGATTCTGTCATCTCAATCCTCAGCATCCACGGTTCCAGGTCGTATTTGGCCAGCAGTGAGGTCATATAGTCCACAAAATTATGGTCGTACATGTTGACCCGGGACACGTTTACCGATACCGGCACCACATCAAGGCCATTGTCACGCTGACGACTGAGAAAACGGCAGGCAGATTCCCAGGCAAACCGATCCAGCCTGGTCACAAAGCCATTCTTTTCAAATACAGGGATAAACACACTTGGACTTATCATGCCCCGCTGGGGGTGGTTCCAGCGGATAAGGGCCTCCGCGGACTTTATCTTGCCGGTGGTGGCATCATAGATTGGCTGGAGATAAATGCAGAAATTATTGTTATCCAGGGCACCTTCCATATCCCGCACCAGCATCTGCTCCTCCATTAGAGCCGTCCGCAGCTGCTCATCATAATAGGCAAAACGTCGGTTATAATTCCCCTTTACCGTATTCATGGCCATATGAGCCCGATCCAGCATCTTGTTCACCGTAAGATAAACATTATCCACCGTAAACACGCCGGCGTAAAACATAATGCTGCGGTACACTGCCAGAGAACGCATAACAGCATCCAGCCCCTGAATAATCAGTTCCATGTCCAGGGCATTCTCCGGCATGCACAGGGCAAAGTGGTCCGCCGAAAGCCTTGCAGCCAATCCCCTAGTACCCACCACCGTCTTGAAGTAGGCTGCCGCTGTCTTTAATATCATGTCCCCCGTTTCCATATTAAAGAGCTCATTTATAACCTTGAAGCAGCTGATATCAAGATACACTATGCAGTACTGGGTAGCCCGGTTCTCCTGTATCATCTCTGCGGTTTTTACCAGCATTGTATGGTGGTTGTAAAGGCCTGTAAGCTGGTCCGTTTCAATAATGGTCTGCATGGCGCTGATTTTTTCCGCCTGGGCCTTCTGATTTTCCTTACGCCATTCATTCTCCTGCCGCGCCATAACGTTCCGCACCCGGCACTGAACCACTATGGGATTATATGGCTTTGTGATGTAGTCCGCCGCTCCGTTTTCCAGGGCCTGAATTTCACTGTTAAGCAACCCTTGGGAGGTAGTCACCACCACAGGAATATGCTGAAAACGGGGATGCTTATGGAGTACCGCCAACAGCTCCATGCCCCCCATAACCGGCATTATTAAATCCAGAAGTATAATATCCACATTACGGGACTCCAGAATATCAAGTGCCTCTTTTCCGTTGGGGGCCTCCAAAATCTCATATTCACTTTGAAAAAACTGGGAAAGTATGGCCCGGTTTATTTCCACATCATCCACTATAAGCATTACGGTTCGGTCTTTCATATTTCCACCCCACTTCTCTTGTAGTTATTCCACAAATATATCCATATTCCTTTTTACCAAATAAAAAAGCTGGGGCAAACAAAAAAACCTGCCACCAGTTTTACCTGGTAGCAGGTCTGTTTGTTTAGTTAGTAACTATTTCTTTCTAATTCAGATTAGAAGGAGAAGGTTACCTGAGTGAAGATCTTCTTAGCCTTGTCGTTGCCGCCACGGTTTACAACCTTGCCATCGAAGTACTGGATGGAACCAACGATGTTCTTCATGAAGGCATAATCAACACCGATCTTCCAGCCCTTGGTACCCAATACAGTGCTGTCATTCATGTAAACGGTATCATAGGTTGCAAATGGAGAAGCAGTAGGGCTCAGCTTCTGATAGCCTACATAAGCGCCCCAAGACTTAGGCTGAGAAGCCTTTGCACCCTTGTAGTTAACCTGAATGTTGTAAGCGTCCTTGCCCATGTTGTTCAATTCCTTATTGGAATGAGCATAGTCACCAGTGATGTAGAAGTCGCCAGCCTTGTAGCCGAGGCCAACACCCCAAACGCCAACAGAATTGCTGTTATCAACCTGACGAAGGCCGTTGCTGAAGTTGTAGTAACCGAGGTTAGCATCAAACTTGCCGTTAGCGTAATTTACGTTAGTACCGAGGATACGAGCCTGAGCATCCATAGCGTTACGGAGACCCTTTTCAGTCTTACCAGCATCGAGAGTCCAAGATACCTTGCCATCCTTGCCCATAGCCTTGTTGAAGGTTACCTGAGCACCAGTAATTTCGGTATCGAATACGAGACCATGAACGAAGGAAGCATGGTCATTAGGGTTCTCACGACCAGCATAGATATCAGTAGTACCTACCTTGCCATGTACCCACAACTGCTGTACACGAGCGCCACGATCATCATTAAATAAGGTATTTACATTGTGGTTCCACTCAACGCGTGCAAAACCATCAACCTTCTCATTGATCTTCATAGCGGAGTTCAAACGGAAACGGATGAACTGCTCATCGAGCTGGCCATCTCTGTTGTTGCCGCCGCTTCTGTCCCAACGATAACGGATGAAACCGCTGTGCTTTACGTTGTCCATGCGAGCCTCGAGGTCGTCCATGCGAACGCCCAGGTTAGCCAGCTCATCACGGAACTCAGCAGCAAGCTTGTCTACCATAGCCTTGGTAGCAGCATCGCCAGTCTCAACCTTAGCCATAGCCTTAGCTACGATCTGAGCCATCTCATAACGGGTCATGTTCTGGTTGCCACGGAAAGTGTTGTCAACAGCATAGCCATTTACTACACCCTTAGCCTGCAGCTCGGAAACTGCGTCATAAGCCCAGTGGTCAGCAGGAACATCAGCGAAAGGATTAGCAGCTGCAAAAGTAGTGGAAGCAGCGCCTACTACCAGAGCGGTAGTCAATGCGGATACGAGAGTCTTCTTCATTTAGAAACTCCTCCTTTGAAATAAAATAAATTATTATTCGACATCAGAGTTTTTCAGAAGCTCTTTCCGCGAGTATCCATGTTCCCTCAACGTTCAAGCATCTTTCAACCCTGATACATCCGTATAGTAACATAGTCAAACTAATAATGCAAGTATTTTCACAAAACTAATTTATTATTTAGGCAAATTTAATCTTGTTTTAATCCAATTACAACAACTGAAATTTAGTCCAAATATTCCCCTACATCTGTGTTGTTGCTGGAGTCCTGATGCCCCTGAGACCATTCGTAACAGAACCGCAGCACCTCTGCCATAATCATATTGTTTCCCGCCGCCACATTGGTATAGCCATAGGCCATGGAAGGCACTTCACTGTAGGATGTAAGTTTTTTTGTTTCATATTGGTATATCTTGGTGTAGGTGTACTGATATGACTGTGCTGGCAGATTGAAGACTGTCCCATAGCAATACATGGTGTTGTACAGGGCCTTTACCATATACACATCAACGGTAACCATGTTTTCCTGAACATTGATGGTATTCACGTCCACATAGTAACCGGTGCCGTCCAGGCTGTCCACAAAATGGCGGTCCACCTTATGGGATGCTTCAGCGATATTTCCTTCAGCAAATATGCCCATAAGGCACACAGTCAAAGTGAGAGCCGCGGCCACCAGGGTCACAGCTCTTTTATGGGAGTTAATCATATTTTTTAATATCCAATTAAGTCTTGTCATTATTTCCATTTTTTTCACCATTGTCTTTATTGTCATTACTGGTTTCATCAGCTTCTTTATTTTCCAGGCTTTCAATATCCTGCCCACTGTCCTGATTATCCTGTTCTTCCTGATTTTCAGCCTGGAGACTTGGCAATTCGTATTCCACAACAGCCCCCTCTTCATTGGACTGCCTGAACTGCTGATGGAACCGACGGCGCTGCAAAAGAGCCCTTTCCATATCATCCAGCTCTTCCTCCGGAATATCCTCTATAGATATTTCCTCAGGCAGCGTATCACTGTCCAACTCCCGATTCGCATGAGACGGCACCAGCTTCTTTGGTTCTCTCCCCTTAAGGGTCAGGAAGGTAAGGGCTGCCAGCAGCAGGCCCATAACCACGCCCACTCCCAGGCTAAGATAGCTGCCCTGCTGGGTCCAGCTGTCCTGAGGAGCCAGCTTGATTTGCCAGTAGCCTCCCGGCACCCTTGCTGATGACGAGGCAAAGCTGTCGCCTATATCCCCCTCGGAGCGGCCTATAAGGCCATCATGCTCCATGTCCTTGTTGTTGCCATAAAGGGCGTAGTCATAGCCAGAATTCATCAACGCCTTATAGGAGTCATCCTCAATGGCATCCGGCATTTTAAGAATTTCCGCCACATTGCCTATATAATCAAATTTTGCAGTGCGGTTATTGTAGGCCAAAACCGGGGACATGGCAATAACCACCATGCTGCCGTCCTGCCTGGTGACAGGACCCACAGCCAGGGACTCCCCATCCCCGGACATGACCATATCCTGCATTTTGGCATATACTGCTGCCAGCTTCTGGTCGCTGGCAAAGCTAAAGCCGGCAGGATACGACATAGGCGGCCGCCCTGCCGGAGTGTACTGAACTCCCGCCACATGGCCGTCACTCTGGATGGCCGACTGGGCTGCCGGCACGAACCAGGCATCATTGGCCCGCTGCCTTTCTGCCACTCCCGCCAAATAAATTGTATTGGCTGCAAAGTCCCTGGTGAGATACTGCAGGCTGGCACCATACTGGTCCGCCGCCCTCTGGGTATCCTCCATATTACTCTTGTGAATATAGTGGTACATACCCATGAGGCCAACATAAACGCCCCCTGCTGCCACCAGGAACACCACTATGGAAACCAGCCATTTATTTAGAATTATTTTTTTCACATTCATAAACTGGGTCCCCTCACTCCAATAGAAAAATCAGAACGATTGTATTATGCTAATCACGGTGCAGGAAGGAAGCTATTGCTTATGTTCAACGCTTTTCACCATACGGTTGAACTTCACCCTGGGCATCATTACAAAATGGCCGCACCCCTGACAAATAAGACCAATATCCATGCCAACTCTGGTTATTTCCCACTCATGGCTGCCACAGGGATGAGGCTTCTTCATACGCACCACATCACCGATTTCAATTTGAATTTTTTCCATAGAATCACCTATTACAATTTTACTTTAATTATCCCGAAGGAGCAAGTGAGATTTATCCCATGTCAACAGGTGCCAGGATGAATTAAGGCGATAAAAAACGTTGCACAAAATTTGTGCAACGTCTTTTTCATGTGAATATAAACGAATCCTTCAATCCGCCCCATTTTTTGTCCTTGTCACTGAGATTCAACGGAGTACCGTCTGCCAGCTTGTAGCCAACACCATCAGCACTGCCCTGGTAGACTCCAGTCAATTCCGGCCACTCAATGCCAATTTCCGGGTCGTTCCAGGCCAAGCCGCCCTCGTCACCGGGATGGTAGAAATCTGTACACTTGTAGCAAAATCTGGCAACATCAGACAACACCAAGAAACCGTGGGCAAAGCCAGGCGAAATGTAGAACTGTTTCTTGTTGTCCGCGCTTAACACTGTGCCAAACCACTTACCAAAGGTAGGGCTGTTCTGCCGCAGGTCCACAGCCACATCAAAAACTGTGCCATCAATAACCCGCACCAGCTTGCCCTGAGGATACTGCTTCTGATAGTGCAGCCCCCGGAGTACGCCTTTTTTGCTCATGCTTTCGTTGTCCTGCACAAAGACCATGTCGAGCCCTGCTTCCTTCATATCCTGCAGGTTGTAGGTTTCACAAAAATATCCACGGTCATCACCATGCACCGTTGGTTCTATCACATATAAGCCCTCAATAGGTGCTTTTGTAACCTTTATCTGTCCCATTTATTCTATCTCCTTAAGATATCTGGCAAGGGCGTCCTGCCAGGTTGGCAATGGCTCAAAGCCGGCCTCAATCAGCTTGCTCTTGTCCAGGCGGCTGTTAAATGGCCGCTTTGCCTTGCTGAGTCCATACTCAGCAGTGGTCACCGGCATGACCTTCACATCCAGTCCAGCCTGTCGGAAAATCTCACAGGCAAAGTCATACCAGCTGATAAAGCCCCCTTCATTGGTAGCATGGTAATAACCATATTTCTCACTTTCACACATATCCACCAGCAATCGGGCCAAATCATAGGTATATGTTGGTGTCCCGATCTGGTCGCTTACCACCCGCAGCTCCGGATGAGTCTTGCCCAGCTTCAGCATGGTCTTGATAAAATTATTGCCATTTTTGCCAAATACCCAGGCAATACGCACAATAAAATACTTGTCAAGGAGCTTGCTTACCGCCTTTTCTCCCTCCAGCTTGGTTTCACCATACACATTAAGAGGCCTGTACTCCTTGCAATCCGGCTGCCATGGCTCAGTGCCTTCACCATTGAAAACATAATCGGTGCTGAGATAAACCATTTTACAATCTATATTATTGCAGGCCCGGGCAATATTTTCCGTGCCTGTAACATTTACCGCCCACACCTTGTCCTTTTTGTCCTCATCCTCTGCGGCATCCACAGCCGTCCAGGCAGCACAATGTACCACTGCATCGGGCTTTACATCAGCTATAACACGGGCTACCGCCTCAGAGTCAGTAATATCCAGCTGGACATATTCTCCCATTGCAACATCAGAACCAATGGCCTCATGTCCACGCTTATTCAGTTCATTGACAACATCGTGGCCCAACTGTCCTGCCACGCCGGTAACAAATACCTTCATTTTTTATCTCAGTCCTTCAGCAATGGCCGCCACCATTTTTCATTATCCAAATACCACTGAATAGTCTTCTTTATACCGTCAGCAAATCTGGTTTCCGGCAGCCAGCCCAGCTCATTATGAATCTTGGTAGGGTCAATGGCATAGCGCATATCATGACCCTTGCGGTCAGTTACGTAAGTGATAAGGCTTTCCGGCTTTCCCAGTTCCTTGCAGATAAGCTTAACAATATCAATATTGCGCATCTCATTATGTCCGCCAATATTATAGACCTCGCCTACAGTGCCCTTGTGAATAATCAAATCAATGGCCTTGCAGTGGTCCTCCACATAAAGCCAGTCCCTTACATTAATGCCCTCGCCATAAACAGGCAGTGGCTTGTCAGCCAAAGCATTGGTAATCATAAGTGGTATAAGCTTCTCAGGAAAATGATACGGACCATAGTTGTTGGAGCAACGGCTGATGGTTACCGGCAATCCATAGGTGCGATGATAAGCCAGTACCAAAAGGTCAGCCCCGGCCTTGGAGCTGCTGTACGGTGAGCTGGTATGAAGAGGGGTTTCCTCTGTAAAGAACAGATCTGGTCTGTCCAAAGGCAGATCGCCATATACCTCATCGGTGGACACCTGATGATACCGCTTAATGCCATACTTGCGGCAGGCATCCATCAGCACAGCTGTCCCCTTGATGTTTGTCTCCAAAAATACATCCGGATTGGCAATGGAACGGTCCACATGGCTTTCAGCGGCAAAATTAACCACCACATCCGGCTTTTCCACCCGAAAAATTTCCTCAACAGCCTTGCGGTCGCAAATATCCACCTTGGCAAAGACAAAATTATTATCATTCATGACAGGCTCCAGGGTGGAAAGATTGCCTGCATAAGTCAGCTTGTCCAGACAGATAATTCTGTAATCCGGATGAGCCTTCAGCATATGAAAAATAAAATTACTGCCAATAAATCCGGCACCGCCGGTAACAATAATGGTCATTTTTATACTCCCGTAACATCAATGTATTTTCCATCCAGTACGTCCTTCAAATACTGGCCATACTGATTCTTTTTCAGCACCTCATAAACCTTCAGCACGTCTTCCTTGGAAATCCAGCCATTCAGATAAGCGATTTCCTCCAGACAGGCAATCTTGCGGTGCTGGTGTGTTTCAATGGTCTTTACGAAATTTGTGGCATCCACCAAGGACTCATGGGTTCCTGTATCCAGCCAGGTAAAGCCCTGCCCGAGAAGCTCCACACTGAGCTCTCCCTGCTCCAGATAAATCCGGTTCAGGTCAGTAATCTCAAGCTCCCCACGGGCACTTGGCTTCAGCCCCTTGGCATACTCAATAACTCTGTTATCATAGAAATAGAGTCCAGTAACACAGTAGTTACTCTTAGGCTGGGCCGGCTTTTCCTCTATGGAAATGGCCTTGCCCTTTTGGTCAAATTCCACAATACCAAACCGCTCCGGGTCATCCACATAGTAACCAAAAACTGTGGCCCCATTGCCTGTTTCTGCATGCTTTACAGCGGCCTTGAGACGCTTGGTCATGCCGTGCCCCGCAAAGATATTGTCCCCTAGGATCATGGCCACACTGTCCTTGCCAATGAATTCCTCGCCAATAATAAAGGCCTGGGCCAACCCGTCAGGACTTGGCTGTACCGCGTAGGAAAGATGAACCCCGAACTGCTTTCCATCCCCCAACAGCTCCTGGAAGCGAGGAGTATCCTGAGGGGTAGAAATAATCAAAATATCCCGAATCCCCGCCCGCATCAGAACGGACATAGGGTAGTAAATCATTGGCTTGTCATAAACTGGTAACAACTGCTTGGAGGTTACCATGGTAAGGGGGTACAGACGAGTACCGGAACCCCCTGCTAAAATTATACCCTTCATTCTTTATCTCCTTTTTATGGACACCTCATCCGTCTGCCAAAGGCAGCCACCTTCCCCTAAAGGGGAAGGCTTACACGTTAAAGCGGAAGTAGGTTACGTCCCCGTCCTGCATGATGTAATCCTTGCCCTCAAGGCGCACCTGTCCCTTTTCACGGGCAGCTGCAGTGGAGCCGGCAGCTACCAAATCGTCATAATTTACAATTTCTGCACGAATAAAACCACGCTCAATATCAGAGTGAATCTTGCCCGCAGCCTTAGGGGCAGTAGTACCCTTCACAATAGTCCATGCACGGCACTCATCAGGACCGGCAGTCAGGAAGGTCATAAGGCCAAGCAAATCAAAGGCTGCCTTAATCAGCTTCTGCAGGCCGGACTCCTTTAAGCCCATATCAGCCAAAAATTCCTTGGCCTCCTCATCATCCAGCTCCGCAATTTCAGACTCCACACGGGCAGAAATAGTTACTACCTCCGCCCCCTCAGTCTTGGCATATCCCTTTACCCGCTGTACATGTGGGTTGTCAGTATCAGCTGTTGCTACCTCATCCTCGCTGACATTGGCCACAAAGAGGGTCGGCTTCAGGGTAAGGAAATTCATCTCCTTGATCATTTCCTTTTCGTCATCGGACAGGTCCACACTGCGGACAGTTCTGCCCTCATCCAGAGCTGCCTTGATTTTCTCCAGCACCTCAGCCTCTGCCTTGGCTTCCTTGGCCCCGGATTTGGCCAGCTTGGTGAGCTTTAAGAGACGACGCTCCAAAACTTCCATATCTGCCAGACACAGCTCAGTATTAATAATTTCAATATCACGTATAGGGTCAATGGAGCCCTCCACATGAGTAATGTTGCCATCATCAAAGCAGCGTACCACCTGAGCCACTGCATCCACCTGACGGATATGCTCCAAAAACTTGTTGCCCAGGCCCTCACCCTTGGAGGCCCCCTTTACCAAACCGGCAATATCCACGAAACGGAAGGCTGCCGGGGTGGTCTTCTTGGAATCATACATTTCATGAAGGACCTTAAGACGCTCGTCAGGAACATCTACGATGCCCACATTTGGTTCAATGGTGCAGAAGGGATAATTCGCCGCCTCCGCACCGGCCTTGGTTATAGCATTAAACAATGTACTCTTGCCCACATTTGGCAAGCCTACAATACCTACTTCTAAGTTACTCAATTTCCAAATCTCCTATCTATTATCCTTCATACCCGTTAGGGTTATTTTTCTGCCAATTCCAGCTGTCACGGCACATATCCGCCAAATTCCGCTTGGCTGTCCAGCCCAGTACCCTTTCCGCCTTGTGGGCATCAGAATACACCACCGGCAAATCGCCGCTGCGGCGCGGACCGATTTCATAGGCCACCTTCACATCATTAACCTTTTGGAAGGTGTTCACAATATCCAGCACACTGTACGGCTGGCCAGTACCCAGATTAATTATTTCCGTACCATGATGATGGGCACAGAATTCCACTGCCTTAACATGGCCCTCAGCCAAATCCATAACATGAATATAGTCCCTCAAACAGGTGCCATCCGGAGTATCATAGTCATCGCCAAAAATTGTGAGCTTTTCCCGCTTGCCCACTGCCACCTGGGATACATAAGGCATGAGATTGTTAGGAATTCCCCTAGGGTCTTCACCAATGCGGCCGGACTCATGGGCTCCAATTGGGTTGAAATAACGCAGGAGCACCACGCTAAGATGTTCATCCGCCACAGAAGCATCCTGCAAAATCTGTTCCATCATGGACTTGGTCCAGCCATAAGGATTGGAGCAGGTTCCCTTAGGCATACCCTCATGGCATGGAGCCGCATTTTCCTCACCATAAACTGTGGCCGATGAAGAAAATACTATTTCCTTGCACCCGGTGAGGCTCATGCACTCCAACAGCGTCAAGGTAGTATCAATGTTATTCCGATAATAGCGGATAGGCTGCTGAACCGATTCTCCCACAGCCTTTAAGCCGGCAAAATGAATAATGCAGTCCGGCTGTTCCTTCTGCATTATCTTAAGAACCCGATTCTTATCCTTCACATCGTCTTCATAGAGGGTAACAGACTTGCCAGTCAGTTTCTCCACCCGCTTGATGGATTCCGGGCTGCTGTTCTCAAAATTATCAACAACCACTACCTCATGATCATGCTCCAGCAGTGCTACAGCTGTATGGGAGCCAATATATCCAGCGCCCCCTGCTAACAATATTTTCATAGGCAACCTCTTTACTTCAATATTTCATTCAAATAGGCCTTAAAGTCCGCCCCCAGGTCCTCACGGCGCAGGGCAAACTCAACTGTAGCCTTCAAAAAGCCCAGCTTATCCCCCACATCATACCGCAAACCTTCAAAATTGTATGCCCATACCGGCTCATTCTTTGCCAGCACCTTCAAGGCATCAGTAAGCTGAATCTCGCCGCCCTTGCCCGGCGGAGTTTTTTTCCAATATATCAAAGATGGATGAAGAAATAATGTAACGGCCCAGTACCGCCATATTGCTTGGGGCTTCCCCAACCTCAGGCTTTTCCACCATATCCGTTACCTTCAGCAGATTGGCACCGGCGATTTCCTCCCCGGCCACCACACCATAGGAGCTGACCTTGTCCTCGGGCACAAGCTGGCAGCCCAAAACGCTGCCGCCATAGGACTCATGAATGTCTATGAGCTGCTTTAAAGCCGGCTTTCCCTGGTTATAAACCACATCATCGCCCAACAGCACGGCAAAAGGCTCGCCCCCCATAAAGGAGCGGGCACAATAAATGGCATCCCCCAGCCCCCTCATGCTCTTCTGGCGGATGTAATGCACATTAATATCAGCAGTTTCCCGCACCATGGCCAGCAAATCATCCTTGTGCTTTTCCTCCAGCATGGCCTCCAAAACCGGTGCAGAGTCAAAATGGTCCTCAATGGCTCTCTTGGCATGGCCGCTGATTATCAAAATTTCCTCAATACCACTGTCCAGTGCCTCTTCCACAATATACTGGATAGTAGGCTTATCAACTATTGGCAGCATCTCCTTTGGAGTTGCCTTGGTAGCCGGCAAAAAACGGGTACCAAACCCCGCTGCCGGGATAACTGCCTTCTTTATTTTCTGCATAAAACTATCTCCATATCTTATTTTTTCAGTGCGTTATATTATATCATGTTTAACCATGTATATCCAAGAACTGTATTTTCCCATGAATTTTGACCGTTTCAGAATTGGCCGGGAAGAAGATACAATCTCCTCTAAAAACCTTGATATATTCGTTCTCATTGATAAATAGAGTACCACACCCATTGGTACACAAAAGCACCCTAAAGGATGTCTCATCGGCACCATATTCCACCAGCTGCCGCACCCGCTCAG
The DNA here is from genome assembly GCF_002100115.1 of Anaerovibrio sp. JC8. Lineage (GTDB taxonomy): Bacteria > Bacillota > Negativicutes > Selenomonadales > Selenomonadaceae > Anaerovibrio. The sequence goes on from NZ_ANBM01000002.1 coordinate 108,482, forward strand.
TATTTACCAGCATGCGATGAACCTCAAAATATTTGCAACGGCACAAAAGCTCCTTGGCACACCCCTGCCGGTATTTCATGGAACGAACAGGCTGCTTTGGTTTGCCGGAGCCCTTCAAATTGGCTACGGCCAGGCCCTTTTCAATATGAAGCTCCCGTTTGTTGCCAAACTTATCAGTACGGTTATAGTCATATAGACGATAAGTGAGATTGGAGCTTTCCTGAATTTCTGCCACCAGCGCCCCAGCACCAATGGCATGTATAGTACCAGCCTCAATAAAAAAGACATCGTCCGGTTTAATTGATACCTTCTGTAAGTGCTTTTCCACCGTGCCATTTTCAATACTATGACGCATGGTATCTGCATCGACATCGTGATTTAACCCATAAACCAGTTGGGCATCCTGCTTGGCGTCCAACACATACCACATCTCTGATTTACCCAGCTGCCCATTTTCATACTTCTGGGCATATTCATCATCCGGATGCACCTGCACCGACAAATCCTTTTTGGCATCAATAAATTTTATGAGAATAGGCAGCTCTCCCCTGGTTTGAGGGTGGTCTCCCAAAAATTCCGGATGCTCACTAAGCACATCACTAAGTGGCCTGCCATCAAACTGTCCCCCGACAACGAAAGAAGGTCCATCAGGGTGAGTGGAGCATTCCCAGGTCTCTGCCAGAGGGCTCATATCTATATTTTTTGAAAAATCATCATTAAGCCGCCGACCGCCCCAGATATAATCCTTGCCGGTAGGCCGCAATAAAAAAGGCTTATTCAAGCCTGTACCTTTACTTGTTCCAATCATGTTTATTTCTCCTGTTATCAACGATAAATACCGTACCATTATATCACTATATTATTATAACGCCATTGTTCAAATTTTTCTTCCAAAAGAAGAAAAAACTTCCAATTAGCGTTTCAACGAGTTTTAAGTGTCTCCCATCCAAACATCTTAAACCTCGTTATAAAAGAAAGGACCGGCTTTCGCCAGTCCTCTGTAAATTCTCTTAACTTTTTAATAAAACTGCCCCATCAAGCCTTCCAAAGACCATGGAGATTGCAGTACTCATAGGTTGCCACCAGGCTCTCGCCATCTGCCAGCAGGAAGCTTGATTCCGGCTTATCCTGTGGAGTCAGCTTCTTCATCTGGCAGCCATTGCTGGTCTCAATAACAATCCACTGAATGTAATGGGCATCGGTCATAGGATGCTCAACACTGCCCACCTTAACGGTCACCTTGTTGCCATCTACAGTTACAGCCGGAACATGTTTTTCCTGGGCAGCATCGGTGGTACCAGGAATAAGCTCGGTCATTCCCTGGCCGCAGCAGGACAATGGGCCCTTAACATCGCTCAAGGCAGTAGTAATATTACCACACAAATCGCACTTGAAAAATCTCATTTCGATTCACTCCCATCAATACACACAATATTAACAAAATTACTCAAAACGGATATCTAGGCTAATTATATAACAGTAATATGAAAAATATAAGGAAAACTTTTAGAACTTAAACTTCCTCAGTACAGTCTGTACATCCTGGGCGAGTTTAGCCAATGCGTCGGAGGCAGAGGCGATTTCCTCGGCGGAAGCGGACTGCTCTTCGGTGGCAGCGGATACTGACTGCATTTCATCAGCTACACGGCGGGCACCGGTATCAATCTGGTGCATTTCATCGGTAATTCCTTCTGCCTGACGGGCAACAGTCTGAACTGTGTCAGCCATCTGGTTAACATTTTCACTAACCTGATTAACGATGCCGGCAATTTCATCAAATACCTGGCTCAGGCCCTCTACGGACTTGGTACCCTCGATTACTGCATCATTGCCCTTGGCCATGGCATCCACAGCCTTGCTAGTATCATTCTGGATACCACTGATAAGCTGTGCTATCTGCTGGGCTGCCTCACCGGACTGCTCAGCCAGCTTTCTTACTTCCTCTGCTACAACGGCGAAGCCACGGCCCTGCTCACCGGCACGGGCTGCCTCGATGGCGGCATTAAGTGCCAGCAGGTTGGTCTGGCCAGCCAAATCGGAGATGGTGTCTACGATGGCACCAATTTCCTGGGAACGCTCGCCCAGCTTGTCTACCAGCTGAGAAGCATACTCGGAGCTCTGTCTAACACTATGAATCTGCTTAACGGAGCTGCCAACCTCCACAGTACCGGCAGAAGCCTTGTCTGCGGCCTGTCTGGACTTGTCAGCAACGCTTTCAGCTTCCTTGCTTATGTTTTCTACTGATTCGCTGATCTTAATAACCTCGGAGCTGCCCTTATCTACAGCCACCTGCTGCTTTTCAACTATTTCGGCAGCACCGGTTACGGACTGGGCTACGGATACAGCTGCATCCGCAGACTGCATTGAGCTTGCAGTAAGCTCCTCAGAAGCGGAAGCTATCTGCTCAGCACTCTTTGATACTTCACTGAGGAAGTAATTTACAGACTTGGACATTTCAAAGAGGGCACGCTCCACATCACCAAATTCATCCCCACGAGTTGAGGCACGGCCTTCAATAACAAAGTTACCACTCTTAAGACGATCACAGGTATCAATCATGTCATTAAGAGGTGACTTGATTGCCCTGATAATAACCATGCTAACAAGGAGAAGCAAAACAAAGCAGATAACAATACAAACCACCATGGTACGGGTTGCACTCTTGCTGGCTTCCTGATTGGCCTCATTTACGGCTGCTGCTTCTTCAACAGCTTCCTTGGTCAACGCCTTCAACTGATCGCGCAGCTTGGTGGTATCATCCTTGGCCGCTCTGTTGTACTCAGCAGTACCAGCTTCTGATCCACCGGCTTTTACAGCATCAATAACAGCTGGCAGAGATACTTTAAATTTATTCCAGGTTCCCAATACTTCCTTAACCTTGGCATCCTTGGCAGGATCATCCTTTACCAAAGCAGCATATGCATTGATTTCTTCATCAAAGGAAGCGATATCCTTGGCCTGGGATTTCTTTACTTCATCACAACGAACCGGATCAGCAATAGCCTGCATGGAACGAACCTGGATGGTTCTCATTTTCTCTGTGGCACTGCCCAGCATATCTACGCTCTGAAGCTCACGGGCATAAAGATAATCCAGCTCCACTGCTGCCTGGTCAATGGATGAATACCCTTTATAACCCACGAACAGCATACCAATAATACTGATAGCCACCAAAATTAAAATTTTTGCCGTAACCTTTAAATCATTCATCCTTCATACCTCCCTTTTGGAGAATACCACAACTTGCCTGCACCCACCAAAATATTATCTCTTTTATTGGACTTAGTTTTATGCCAAAACCTTGGACAGTCTGATAAACTCCGTATCCAGAGTCTTGCGGTTATTCGTGGCCTCATCAATAGGAATCTCTACTACAACCCCTGTATCGAATCCTACCACCACGTCCTTCTTGCCCTCTATCATAGCCAGCACAGCCTTTTCCCCCAGCATGCTGGAATTAATACGGTCCTCAACTGTTGGTGAGCCGCCCCGCTGAATATGACCAAGCACCGTAACCCTGGTGTCTATCTCGGTCTTCTCCTGAATCTGCTTGCCCAGCTCTGTGGTGGTAACTCCCATGCCCTTCAGGGCACCGTCTGCCACTACCAGCAGGCTGTACTTCTTGCCCTTGGCATAATCTGCCCGAATTTCCTCGCAAATCTGGTCAATGTTGGACTTGGTCTCAGGCACCAGCACATACTCGGCCCCGCCGGCAATACCGGCTGTCATGGCCAACCACCCGGAGGTCTTGCCCATAACCTCTATCAGAACTATACGGCGATGGGCACAGGCCGTATCACGGAGCTTGTTGATGGCATCCACCACCGTATTGGCTGCCGTATCGGAGCCAATGGTATAATCTGTACCCCACACGTCATTTTCAATGGTTCCCGGAATACCGATAACCGGCATGCCGAATTCCTTGCTCATGGTAGCCGCACCCTTGATGCTGCCACTTCCACCTATGACTATGAGTCCCTCAATACCATGCTTTTTCAGATTCTCATAACCCTGACGGCGGCCATCCTCCTCAAAGAACTCACCGCTACGGGCAATTCCAAGGAAGGTGCCTCCCCGCTGAATCATGTCCCCTACGCTGCGGGTGGTGAGCTCCTCAATTTCATCATTAATAAGTCCCCTGTAGCCGTTGTGAACGCCCCAGATATGGACGCCCTGGTGTACTGCGGTCCGGACTACGGCCCTGATGCAGGCATTCATGCCCGGGCAGTCGTTGCCGCTGGTTAGTACAGCAATATTTTTTACCATCAATATTACCCCCTCATCCGCCCTTCGGGTATCCTTCCCCCAGGGGAAGCTATCTTTGGCGGTCTCTTAAATCACGTTCCACATCCCTGCGGACAGCTTTATCTTTGAGATCCTGACGCTTATCATAGTTGTGCTTGCCACTGGCCAACGCAATTTCTATTTTTGCACGACCCTTAACAAAGTATATTTTCAACGGAACTATGGTAAAACCCTTCTCCCGGGTCTTACTAAATAATTTTATTATTTCCTGTTTATGCATCAAAAGCTTGCGGGGCCTGCGTTCGTCGTGATTAAAAATATTTCCGTGGTCATACGGACTGATGTGCATATTTACAATAAATATCTCACCATTTTTAATTTCGGCGTAGCTGTCCTTAAGATTTGCCTTGCCCTCCCGCAGGGATTTTACTTCAGTTCCCTGAAGGACCAGCCCTGCTTCGAAGGTGTCGTGAATAAAATAGTCGTGGCGGGCCTTGCGGTTTTCGCAGACTATTTTGGTTCCTGTATTCTTTCTTCCCATAAAAAATTTAAATCTCCATATATTGCTCAGTATTGGTCCATATGCGGAACGCTCGCGCTCTCTAGTTTACCTAGTGGTACTAAGCTCATTCTGCGCTTTCAGCTTGAATTCACTAAGTACCAAGGTAAAATATGTCCTCATATAGACCATACTGAGCAATCATACTATATTTCAACAATTATATTATCTTTATTCTTTCTTTTCTTTACCGACTTGTGGTCGTGCTTATTGCGTTTGGAAGCCTTGGTCTTCTTTTTAGGCCTTTCAGAAGCAACCTTTTCAACTTTTTTCTTCTTATCCTTAGACGGCTTTTTGCGGTCAAATTTCTTGGCGGATTTTTTGTCTGACTTGCCAGTTTTCTTCTCCGCTTTAGTTGATTTTTTGCCGGCCTTTGTAGCCTTGCTGATTTTCTCCTTGGACTTTTTGCCAGAGGATTTTTCTTTTGGCTTGCGGTCAGAAGAATTTTCCATCAGCAGGGCCCGTGAATCACAGTTGTCCTTAACCACGAAATCCAGCGATTTTTCCTCTACGCTGGCCCTTACCAGAATTACCTCCACCGTATCACCCAGCTGGTAGCTGCGGTGATGATGATTGCCAACCAAAGCATAGCGGGACTCTACGTAATCATAGTAGTCGTCCTTCAGGGTGGTCATGTGAACCAGACCCTCGACGCCATTATCCAGCTCCACAAAGAAGCCAAAGCCCGTAACGCTGCTGATAACCCCTTCAAAGGTATCACCAACGAACTGCTCCATGTATTCAACCTTCTTCAGATCCGTGGTATCCCGCTCGGCAGATACGGCTATGCGCTCCCGCTTGGAGGCGTGGTCAGCCATTTCCGGCAGATTGGTAATAAGCTGCTCCCGGCGTGCCTTAGGAATACTGCCTGTTGGGAAGCTCTCCCGAAGCAGGCGGTGTACTATCAAATCCGGATAGCGGCGGATTGGTGAAGTGAAGTGAGTATAATATTCGGCAGCCAACCCGAAATGTCCTTCATTTTCTGCTGCATATCTTGCCTGCTGCATGGAACGAAGTGACACGGTGCTGAGTATCTTTTCCTCCGGCCTCCCGGCGATTTTCTCCAGGGCAATCTGCAGCTCCTTTGGACGCACGTTCCCCTCTGGAGAGGTCTTTATATGCAAGCCGAAGGTTCCCATAAGACGGTTCAGGGCCTCTATCTTGCTTGGCTCCGGTGTCTCATGGATACGGTACATAAACGGCTGCTTACGGCGGCACATGTGCTCTGCCACGGTTTCATTAGCAGCCAGCATACACTGCTCCACAATGGACTCGCCCAGATTGCTGACCCGCTTCTTTAAGCCCACAGCCCGGCCATTTTCATCAAGCTTAACCTTGATTTCCGGCACCTCAAAATTAATGGATCCCCGGCTATGGCGATGCTTGTACATGGCATTGCGGACTTCCTCCAAATTATACAGCAGTGGCAATATATCCTCATTATCCCGGCAGAAATCCACATCCCGGTCCACCAGAATCTTATTCACCAGAGTATAGGTCAGACGGCGGTATACATGAACCACCACCGGCAAAATCTTGTACTTGGTCACCATGCCCTCAGGACTGATTTCCATCTCACAGGCCATGGACAGGCGGTCTACTCCCGCATTAAGGCTGCAGATACCATTGGAAAGCTCCTTGGGCAGCATCGGAACTACCCTATCCACCAGATACACACTGGTGCCTCTGGCCTGGGCCTCAATATCCAATGGCTGATTTTCCCGCACATACCAGCTGACATCGGCGATATATACACCAAGGAAGAAGCTGCCGTCATCGTGCTTTTCCACATAGACGCCATCGTCCAAGTCCTTGGCATCTTCACCATCAATGGTGACGATCTTAAGATGTCGGCGGTCCTCCCGGCCATCTTTGCCAATATGCTCCTCTGCCTTAATGGACTGCTCCACGGCATTGGCGGCCTGCTGAACAACCTGAGGGAATTCCTCTGCCAGATCGTACTGACGCATAATGGAGAGAATATCCACCCCTGGAGCACCGGATTTTCCCAGCACCTCCACAATATGGCCCTCGGCCTTGCGGCCCTCCTCAGGCCACTGGGTAACCTCCACCACTACCTTGTCCCCGGTCTTGGCACCCAAAAATTGTCCTGCGGGAATATAAATATCCTCCCTTATACGGGTATCATCAGGAGATACAAAGCCGAAATTGCGGCTGGCGGAAAAAATGCCAACAATCTTGCTGTTGGCCCGCTCTATGACCTTATATACCTCCCCCTCCTTGGAACGTCCCGGAGTGACAGCGTACTGAGGAAACAGGCGCACCTGCACCTTGTCGCCGTTCATGGCAGTATTAAGGCCGGATTTTAAAATGAATATGTCATCCTCATTCTTTTGCATCCCCTCAGGGGTCACAAAACCAAAACCACGGCTGGACAGGGCCAATGTTCCTGTTACCAGATCCTCAGCCGCAGGCTCCTTATGAATTATTTTATTTTTTACTTGTTTTATTTTCTTGTTTATTTTTTTATGTTGTAATTTTCTCTTCATGTTTATCTCTCAAAAATATGCAATACATTATATGTAGTCATGGGGTTGCTGAGTTAAACATTTAGTCCCATGACTATTATCATTTTATGAGTGCTCACGAATAAATTCGTCAATAAGGGCAAAGGCCTTATCCCGCTCGCAGCCTATTGTTATCAAATGGCCAGACTCCTCCAGCCATACCAGTTCCTTTTCATAGCTTCCGGACAAATCGTATATTTTGTTGGCACTGCGGTCCCGGGCAGTGTGATCGTTGTGGCTATGTATTACCAGCATAGGGCACTTCACCCGTGGCAGCTCCCGCTTAGTTCTGTCAATGAGGTCAAGGAGCTCATGAACGGACATCATTGGATATTCCCCATAAGAGGCATTGCACACCTGGGGCACATCAAAATGCATCCGCTTCTTTTTAGGCCAGTATTTGTTACAGCAAAATTCCTTGGCCGGCAGCCTGTAAAGCTGTTTGTCCTCATGAATATAAATAGGGGCAGCCAAGGAACAGCAGCATACCACATGAGCATTGGCGGACAATATAATGCTAAGCAGACCTCCCATGGACTGGCCCACTACAGAAATTTTGTCGCACATAGAGGCCAATATGGAATAACCATCACACACGGAATCATACCAGTCCTCCGCCGTCATATGAGCCATATCCTCGGTGGTGGTTCCATGACCGGCCAGACGTACCCCCAACACAGTATAACCCCTGTCGTTGAGATAACGTCCCAATAAAGACATTTCTGCCGGAACTCCGGTGAATCCGTGAATTAAAAGAATGCCGTGTGGGCCTCCCTTCATGAAGAAAGGCTCGCCGCCGTTAATAATCATGGTGATTATTCCTTTCATAAATAAAAAACGCCTACTATCTACCATAAAGCTATGATGGATAGTAAGCGTCTGGTGTCTAATCACATAGTCATCTTTGCGATAACCAGGGTGACTACTGCAAAAAGAATTGCAAAGACTACAGTTACTCTTGCCAGCAATGCATCCATACCACGGGCACTGCTGCTGAATACTGTGTCACTGCCGCCGCCCAGGCCCATGCCTGCAGACTTTGGAGACTGAGCCAGCACTGAACCGATCAGTACAATAGCTACCAATGCATCTATTACCATTAAAACCGTAAGCATCTACGGACCTCCTATTCCATCTCAAAGTATAGTATATCATAACACAATATATTAGGAAATACAAGAGATGGATTAGTCGATGGTTCTGATCTGAATCTTATTGGTGTTGTTGCCCTTACTCATGTTGATGCCGGAGGTTACCACAGCAATGTCGCCCTGCTTTACGAAACCGGATCTGAGAGCGGCACTGATGGCTGCCCCGGTGCGGTCCGGCTCATCATCCCAGATACGGCCGTTAACCAGCTGTACACCCCAGCGCAGGTTCAGCTGACGGGCCACCTTGGAGGTGGTGGCATAGGCAATGATGGTTGCCTGCGGACGGTACTTGGACACCATCTGAGTGGTAAAGCCGGTCTCAGTTGGAGTAATAATGGCAGTGGCATCCAGCTCATAGGCCAGCTGCACAGTGGAATGGGCCACAGCGTCGGTAATGCTCTTCTTATGCTCCATCCCCTTGGTGATGAAGCGGTTTTCGTAATGAATGGACTCCTCAATGCGCTTGGCAATGGTGCTCATGGTCTGCACTGCCTCCACCGGATAATCACCGCTGGCAGTTTCACCACTGAGCATAATGGCATCGGTACCATCAAATACGGCATTACCTACATCAGAAACCTCGGCTCTGGTTGGACGAGGATTATTGGTCATGGACTCCAGCATCTGGGTGGCTACAATTACCAGCTTGCCCGCCTTGTTGCACTTGGCAATAACTTCCTTCTGGATAACAGGAACATCCTCTGCCGGAATTTCCACGCCCAGGTCGCCACGGGCTACCATGATACCGTCAGCCGCATCGATAATGGCATCAATATTCTTTACGCCCTCAAGATTTTCTATCTTGGCAATGATTTCCATATTGCCGTTGTTGTCCTTAATGAGCTTGCGGATAGCCTCCACATCGCTGGCACGCTGAATAAAGGAAGCGGCCACAAAATCCATGTCATGCTCAATACCGAAGAGAATATCCTTTTCATCCTGCTCGGAAATTGGCGGAAGACCAATGGCTACGCCCGGAACAGCTACACGCTTGCGGGTGCTCATCGGACCGTTATTCAAAATGGTGGTCACGATATCCTGACCCTGAATTTCCTTTACCTCCAGACCCACAAGACCATCGGAAAGAAGAATGGTATCCCCTGGCTTTACCTCGTTATAAAGGTTCTTGTAGCTGATAGGAGCCCCGGTTTCATCTCCCGGCTCATCGGACTGGGTAAGACGGAAGGTGTTGCCCTTGGTAAGCTGTACCTTGCCCTCCTTAAAGGAGCCCAAACGCATCTCAGGGCCCTTGGTATCCAGCAGCAGCGGAATAATGGTATCAGTGTGACGAGCCGCCTCACGCACCTTTTCGATTCTTCCCAGCTGTTCTGCGTGGTCACCGTGGGAGAAATTAAAACGGGCACAGTTCATGCCGTTCTTCATCAGCTCTTCAATAATCCCCGGCTTATCAGTGGTAGGACCCATGGTACATACGATTTTTGTCTTCTTAAACATTTGCTCAGCACACTCCTTACATTATTGCTATTTATATATCTTAAATTGGTTTATTAAAAAATGTTATACTTAGCCTATTCATTCTATTCTATTGTACCACGATTGTCTAGCACAAACGTGGTAAAAAATCAAGAATTGTTATTCATTGTGGTTTGGTATATTCTATAAAGGACAGTTTTTGAAATTAAGGAAGTGTACATAATGAAATTAAAGCACGTTATTAAGCGGTCCGGCACGGTGGTGGATTATGATTCCTCCAAGATTTTTAACGCTATTGCCGGTGCCAGCAAGGCTGTAAATGATTCCCTGTCCACAAGGGATATTCAGAAGGTTGTGGACCAGGTGGAATCCGCCATTGAGAACTGGGAAAATATCAACGTTGAGGATATTCAGGATATTGTAGAGAAAACCCTCATGGAGCAGGATTACTATGAAATAGCCAAGCGCTATATCATGTACCGCCAGCGTCATGCCAACCGTCGTGAGGCCCAGAAGCATCTCATGAACAGCTATCGGGATATCTTCTTTGCTGACGCTGTGGACTCCGACATGAAGCGTGACAACGCCAACATCAATACCGATGCTTCCATGGGCATTATGCTGAAGCTGGGTGCCGAGGGTGCCAAGCACTTCGTGGACAACTACATGCTTCCGGAGGAATTTGCCAAGGCAGATAGGGAAAATTATATCCATATTCACGACAAGGACTTCTCCCTGATTACCCTTAACTGCTGCCAGATAGATCTGCTGAAGCTGTTCCATGGTGGCTTCTCCACCGGCCACGGCTTCCTGAGAGAGCCTAATTCCATAAGAGCCTATGCGTCTTTGGCCTGCATTGCCATTCAGTCCAATCAGAATGACATGTTTGGCGGCCAGTCCATCAATGCCTTTGACTATGCCATGGCAGAGGGTGTCCGTAAGACCTTCAGAAAGGCTATGGCTGATGAGGCCTACAAGGCATGTCTCTACCGCTTTGGTGGCAATAAACTGCCGGAAGCAAGGGATTTCCGCAAGAGCTTTATGACAGCCATGGACTATGATAACTGCGTTTTCACCGATGGCGAGCCAGTAGCCGATGACAATGCTCTTAATACCATTATTGATGCTCTGAGTAAGGTACTGCCTGCTGACATTATAGACAGCAAGCCGGAGTTAAAGGAAGATGCAGCCAATATTTACAGACTGGCCTGTGACGATACCACCGAGGAAACCCATCAAGCCATGGAGGCTTTGATTCATAATTTCAACACCCTCCATTCCCGGGCCGGTGCCCAGGTTCCATTCAGCTCCATCAACTATGGCATGGATACCTCGCCTGAGGGCCGTCTGGCCATGCGGGAGGTAATGAATGCCATCTGGAACGGTCTTGGCAATGGTGAAACCGCCATTTTCCCAATTTCCGTATTCCAGCTGAAGGAAGGAGTTAACTATAATCCTGGGGACCCTAACTACGATCTGTTCCAGCAGGCCTGCAAGACCAGTGCCAAGAGACTGTTCCCTAACTTCGTTAATGTGGACGCCCCATATAACCTGCAGTACTACAAGCCTGGCAACTACAATACAGTAATTGCCACCATGGGCTGCCGTACCCGTACCATCGGCAACGTAAACGGTCCTAGCGAAGTTGGTAGCCGAGGTAACTTCTCCTTTACTACCATCAATCTGCCAATGCTGGCCCTGGAGGCTGACGGCAACATGGATAAATTCTGGTGCCTGCTGGATAAGTACATTCAGATAAGCCATGACTATCTGCTTTTCAGACTTCAAACCATCAAGCACAAGCATGTATATAACTACCCATTCCTTATGGGACAGGGTATCTGGATGGACAGCGACAAACTGAAGGCTACCGACTCCATTGAGGAGGTCCTGAAGCACGCTTCCTATTCCATTGGCTTCTGCGGTCTGGCTGAGTGTCTTGTAGCCCTCGTTGGCAAGCACCACGGTGAAAGCGAAGAAGCCCAGAAGCTGGGTCTGGAAATCGTGGGGCATATCCGTGAAAAAACCGATGCCTACTCCAAGGCCGAGAGCATGAACTGGACCTGCTTCGGAACTCCGGCGGAGTCCACTGCCGGCCAGTTCCAGCGGGCCAACCGCAAGAAGTTCGGCAAAATCAAGGGCGTAACCGACAGGGCTTATATGACCAACAGCTCCCATGTGCCTGTTTACTACGATATCAAGGCTCTTGATAAAATCCGTATTGAGGCTCCATACCATGAGCTGGAAAATGCCGGTCATATCGCCTATGTGGAGATGAACGGTGACCCTTCCAAGAATGTAAAGGCCTTTGAGGCCCTGGTTCGGGCCATGCATGATGCCAATATGGGTTACTTCTCCATTAACCACCCTGTAGACCGGGACCCTGTTTGCGGTTACACTGGCATTATTGAAAATGAATGCCCACATTGCAAACGGAAGGAAATCATCACCGGCCGGAAGATTGTGAAGAGACCTGTGTTTGATAAATAATAAAATATAAGCATCAAAAAAAGCTATCGCTATGAAGTCTAGAAATAGATTTCATGCGATAGCTTTTTATTCCCTTCGGTCACTTCATATAACAATCACTACCTATAAGCTAGACACAAACCGCTCCTCAAACTCACGCTCCGAATATGTATAGACATTTCTAAACAGATAACCTTTAAAATATGCCAACCCAAACCGCGGATTCTTAGCCTTGTCATTTAATTTTTCCAATATACATTCTTTATTATTCTTACTAGGTAGATTCTTTGATTCATTATAGACAAGAATATAATCGACATTATTCCTGAAATAGCTAGCATTACCCTGAAAATTCGATAACACCTTATCTGCCTCTGTGAGCGGATCACACAAAATAACAAAACTGTCATATATTTTTTGCTTTATATCTTTTTTAGGCTTAGAATGGTGTACATCACCATTCTTAAATTCTATAAACGTAAATTGTCCGTCTTTACATGAAAGAGCATCATTTGATTTAAGACTAAGGTTTCTGTCTAATCCACCCACAGTTTCAGCATACCAGTCTTTTATCATATCGAAATCAATTACTTCTGCTTCACATTGAGTCATATATGTCTTATTATCCTCATCATACGATGTTTCCTTTAATGTAGATAACGCGACCTGAAAATGTTTAGGAATATTATTCATGATTCCATCCCCAATTCCTGTTCCATTTCATTCAAACGATTGAATGGAGCTGCCATACTACCATATATTTCATCTATACTATCAGTAACATCCACCAAAGTAACCATATTATCATCTTCTACTTTAGTCTTATAATAATTAACTTTATCCAACCTATCATACTTTCTAGAAAATACCTCAATAGCATTCAGAAAATATGGGCTATGAGTAGTAAGCAGGATAGTCAAATCAAAAACTTTTTGGAATAGAACTAAGAACTCCGCATAAAGTATCTGCCATTCAGGATGGAGATGAATTTCTGGCTCATCCAAAATCAAAACATCTTTCTCTCTTAACTGATGATTCTGAATCAAAATCTTAAGAATAGCAAACGCCTTAACACCAGCTGATAAATTTGTCGCATTTAGAGGTTCCTTCCAAGCCCCCCGTCTTAAAACCAACTTATTGTCCTCTTTGTCAAACTCACCAGGAACGGCCTGATTTATAATCGCAAACACCTTACTAAGATCCTTTTCGTTTACTATACTGGTTACAACATCGATATCAATCTGATCACTTAGGCGAGTTGCTAAATCTCGTGACAATACGAAATCGCCACCCAAAAAACCCGAAGATACATTGTCTATAACGAATGGATTGTCAACACAAACTGCATTATGACTAATATTGAAATCGTATTCCACGCTTTTACAGATATTTTCGCTTATCACAGTACTAACCATATTAGATTTTATTTGCATTTTTACACTGGCATCATTCTTAGTCTGTAACGAATTTATTTGATACTGAAAAACCCTAGAAAACATGTTACTAACTCTTTGACGAGAAATCTCTTCATTGGTAACCTGCAAAATTTTCCTTATACGGCGTTCAAGTTCAACAGACTTTTCATCATCTAAAATGTCATTCAGGTTGACATTATAGTTGGTTAAAACATATTCTTTTCCCCTTTCAACAATATTATCATATGTCAGTAATTGCTCATTCTGTAAGACTTTTGAGAATTCAATAATGTCACCAAAATTTCCACCCAATAAAGTTGAATTTTTATGTGGAAGAGGAACTATTTCCGCCACCGTATTAATAATGGCATTAGCTAGGCTATGGCAACGCTGATTGTGTATAATACGGTCCATGTTTACAAAGCCATTAAACATAGCATACAATGCCTTCCCTACAGTACTCTTTCCAGTATCATTATCACCAGCAATAACCGTTATTCCATTCAATTCTATTTCCGCATTTTTTATTTTCGCCAAATTTTGTATTGATAATCTCATTTTGTATTAATACCTCTTCACATTACATTGCAAACACTGTCTTCGTTAACACGAAGTACGCCACTATCATTTTATAAACTATCTACAATTATTGCAACAAATATCAAACGTGATTCGTCATTCTACACTATAACATCCACCACTTTATTCGATGAAAATATATGTTTTATCATACATATCAGCAATCATCTTCAATTATGCAGATATAAAGTAATATCACTCTATGACATATATTTATTTTGTTATTTAAAATAGTGTTATAATAGTATAGAAAACGTTTTAACTTCGATATATATCGACGATATACTTATTAAAGGTGAGGTAATGGATTGTGATGTTGGTTAGCATATGGCTTATAGTTTTTTGGATATCTATATTAATACTACTTATAACCTATTTTATTCACTTGCTTTCTGAAGATTACTTCAATCGAAATTTTATTATGGACGATAATCGTTGGGGACGGTGTTATCAAGCGATGATGGTGGCTACTACCATTATGATAGTACTGTTGGGTTCTTTAGATAAAAATTTATTATGCTTTGCACTTCTTTCATCGGCCTTATGGATATTTGTAGATTATTTTCAACTGTGTATAACTGACCATAGAAAATGCTTATTTGCAAAAAAACGGCGTCATAGTTGTAATAGATTACCAGATGAGAGAATAATTAATGAATGGATATGGCTAACTGTAGATAATGGGTTTACGGCAATTTTTTGGAAAACCATGTTTATGTTATTCAAGTTTTTTGCAATTATATTCGTGGCTCAGTACTGTTGGACTTTTGGTATAATAAGTTCTCCATTTGTCGAAATACATAGTCTGTCTTTTAATATTGGTGATGAAAATTCTGGTTCTATTGGCATAATTGTTTCTACTATTGCTTTGTCCTTTGCTTTTTTATGGAGAAACTATATAGAATTGCAGACTCGTAGAATTATTTTAGAGGCTTTAGTGGAAACCAAAGGTCTAAAACAGAAAGTATAGTTAACAATAAGGTATACGTGATCCTGTCTGCGGCTATACCGGCATTATTGAAAATGAATGCCCACACTGTAAGCGGAAAGAAATTATTACAGGTCGTAAGATCGTAAAGCGAAATAAAATTTAATATAGCAAGAAAAAAGCTATCGTTATGAAATCTTATTGAAGACATCATTAAACGATAGCTTTTATTTTTTATATGACATCCTTGCAATCAAAGCCTGATCCATCCACTAGGCACAACATCGTCATAGCTGTATTGCTCACTAACCATCCACCTTTTTGGGGCTACCACAATCTTATTCTCAGCCACTCCCAACCAGGCGCCCCACCAGCTAAAGGAACTGTTGGCGATAATGTGATGCCGGCAAAGGCTCATTAATCTCATATCCTCGTAGCCATTATCTTCACTGTTATTATCCACAAAATAAATTTCTTGGTTAGTTTTTATATTTTCCTTTGCCCAACCAATATCATTGGAAAACACAAACAGCTGTATATCACCGACCTTACCAGTTATATACTCAACGGCTCTTTGATAATAATCCAGGCCACAGACATCAAAATTCGTAGCCAGATAATCCCCCCGTCTGACATGGAGAGCCACCGGATTAGCACAAGACTTGATACGCTGGCTAACTGTAAGGTTTTTACCGACCAATTCAGGAAGAAATTGAAAATCTGCTAATAACTCCTGACGAATGCTGCTGAAGTATTTCTCAGATTGCCAGTAACCAGTGAGACAAACATTTTTGTTTTTGGCCTGCTCCGGTACCGTATCATCATAGACAGGAGTTTTTTCTTTGATACTTATTCCACTTGGACCAAGCAGACTGCGAATTTTACTCTGAGACTTATGCCTAAATATATTGCGGGTAAAATGCAAATGTTTTAGTGCCCAGTCCCAATACTTGCCAGCCTCATTAATTTTTTTGCAGTTCAGCGGAAAAATATCCAGCTGATAAAGCCGTCTCCCGCGATACTTATTGATTTCGTACCAGCTCATATCAAAAATAATCTCTGTATTGTTTTTTAAGGCCAGCGCTTTGGCCAAGGCGTACTGAAACATTTGATTTCCCAGCCCGTCCGTCAAATGTGCAATTATCATTTTTCCTCCACAAATGCCGTTTTAATGTAATATAACATTGCCAATCATGACCTGATTACTTTATATCAATACCTCGCTTCAAGAGAATAAACATAAATATACATTTTCTTCTAAAATCTAAAAGATTAACTATTTTCTCCTTAGCTTCTTTAGAAATAGACGTAATCGACTTATCATCGCGAATTAGATGGTATTGATGCTTGGCCCAGCCCTCTTCCAGTTTTCTGTATATGGTAGAGTTTCTTAACTGAGGCTGACCATCAGCATATTCTAATAGCCTTTCAAGAACCTCAACCATATCGTGGCGCCTCTTGGCCAGCTTTTCAGCAGATCCCATAATACCGGCCGCATTTTGCCAATAACAATAAAGAGGCTCATTAACAATAATACAGCTGCGGCTATAGTAGAGATAAAAAAAAGACGCGTAATTATCTTCATGGTAAAGTCCAGAAGGAAACTCTACCCGCTTAGCCAAATCACTGCGATATATTGTATTCCATGCTATAACCCAGAGAGCACCTTGACCATAATACTTACAAAGATTATCCTTTTCAAGCAAATGCTGCCGGGAATTTCCTGAAAACAGTACTTCTTTTTCGTAGCCCTTTCCATCGGTTTCACAATAGCCACATTTAACCATATCTGCATCAGGATGTGAAAGAGCTTCCTTCATCATTTGGGAAAACATATCCGGTTTTACCCAATCGTCACTGTCCACGAAAGCAATATAGTCACCTTCAGCAGCTTTCACGCCAGTATTGCGGGCCGCACCCAGGCCGCCATTTAATTGATGAATAACCTTGACGTTATCATATTTTTCAGCGTAATCATCACAAAGCTTACCTGAAGAATCCTCTGAGCCATCATCTACCAATATTATTTCTATATCTTTATATTCCTGTGCTAACAGAGAAGTCAGACACCTCTCCAGATATTGTTCTACATTGTATACTGGAACAATTATTGAAAGCATTATATACTTTTTCCTTTCGATTTTAATAACATAGAGTTACCACATCATAAAGTAATGTGAAATTTAAACTCAAAGGCATTTCTATCAATGAGCTATTTCCCATCTATCATAGTTTCCCCTCTATAACGTCAAATTTGATTGCTAAAGATTTGTTCACCTATCTATAATTGAAAGCCAATTATAAAAGAATATCCGTCCATTTACACAATAAGTCTTCTTGGTATTATACCCATTTGATATTTTATCCACTCTTTGGGTAATCGTCGCATATTACTTTCCTTTATCACTAAACTAGATAAATGTTACATCTGTCACTATTGAGTTTACCCATTAATCTTGTTCCAAGCACTATAGATTATAGTCAACCAATAACCTATCAGGAAAGGGGTCAGTGCAACACCGATAAAAAGACTTAGCGCATACACAAACAGTAAAACGATTGAAACATAAATTACCAATTTCAAAAAGTTACTTTTTTTATCAAGCAAACACGTGAAATCTGTTGCAATAAGCCCAGCAAGCGTACAGATGACAGCCAAAATGATTTCATTGCCATCATTACATAATGCTCCTATATAGAATATGGAAAATACTACAATTAATCCCCACGTACTTCTCTTAAGTCTCTTCATTACGTCACAAAATGGTATAATAATCACCCTCCCGCTAAACTTAATAATCATTTTTCTGCTTTTATAACGCCACGTCTAACATATGGTTCATCCAACTCTTCATCATAATAGAACAACATATATCCTGGTGAAGTGGTTATCTTGTATCCATATGCTTGTAAGAATTTTGTTATATCATTTTCGGCATTCGCTTTATGATAGGCACAAAGCAACATAGTTTGAATTCGCCCTAATGTCGTTTTAGCACCTTCTAGCATAGGTAATTCAAATCCCTCAATATCTGCTTTTATAAAATCCAATTTTTTGTTTTCAAAGTAATCATCAACTGCAACAGTTGTATCACTTGTTTTTGAATCAATATACTTTGGAACAATTTCAACTTTATCACGATACGGTTGAAACGTATACTGCAGTGCCTCTAACCAATCGGGGTTACATTCAAACACGTACACTTTCTGCGCATCATCTATAACATCCAAAGAAAAGAATCCTTCCGCTGCACCCATATCTGCAACATGTTTACCCTCAATATCAGCTTTTCTCACTGCATAATGATGTGGAGATAATTCATCCTGTTCCTTGTATATTTCACGCATATAATTTTTGACCTCATGCTCGGACATACTACGCTTCATATACATTTTCTTGCCATTATGAATTACATACCGTAATCCTATTGCTTCATCCAAGAATACATCTATATCAAAGTTTTTAAATTTATCTACAAACGGATAAGGAAAAACTGGAATCCCCCCCCCTATATATGAATAATTCTTCAAATAATCAAGTATTTCCTTTTTCTCCGCATCTCCATCTATGCTCTCTAAATATTTTACAGTTTCATAGATTTTATTATAAATGAATGCTTTGCCACGCTCTTTTTCGCGAATAGACGCTAATAAATTCAGTCGACATCTTTTAATCAAAAATTTCATCCAATTAATATTCATATCTTTAGCCCACCCAAAATTTAATCTTATTTTTTCTGCAATTTTTTCAGTAACAAACTCTGGCCAATAAATAAACTTCCCCTTTAAGTGATTACAAAAATTCCCGTCATCATTCAGCTTTTTCCACAATAATTTCTTGTATTTTGCTTTGTGAAGTATTGGAAATTTATCATAAACATATTGATACTCATAATGTAAAAGGTCTTTATCCGCTAAACAACTATATGTTAGTTGACCATCACTTTCCCCTATGGAAATTAAATACTCTCCTAAAAAAAACGATTCTGATGTCTGTAATACTCGCAAATATAGATCAATGTCAACCAAATATTTTAAGTTTTCATCAAAAAAAGGGAATTCCTTCATATTACGAAACATGGTTGCACTAGGTGCACCTATACTATTGATACGAAAAAGTTCAGCTACATCCTTTTGTAACCGTTTTTGATGTTTATCCGAACTAAACGTAGGCCTTGCCTCTCCATCACGATATTGTAGTGTAGCAGTATATATCATAAAACAGTTAGGATGTGCCTTAAAACATTCAACCATTTTCCGCAAGCTATCCTGCCTTGTAAAAAAGTCATCGTGATGCATAAGTTTTATATATCCCTTAGGAGGTAGCATATGCTTTCTAGCCATATTAATAACTTGATTGCAATTTTTCGTAGCCCCCAACGAAATATCATTTCTGTGATATACCAAATTAGGCATATGCAGTGACTGTATCAGTTTATAAACATTATCTTTTCGCGAATCATCTGATATAAACAATGTATAATTATGATAATCCTGCTTTATAATGGAATTAATCAATCTTTCCAGTGTAGCAGGATTCTCGTAACAGGGAACACATATTGCTATATGTTCATCATCCACAATAGATCCCATTTTATTTTCTCGCTTTCCATTTCGCCCTAAAATGATTATTAATTTTAAAATATTTTTCCTGTTCAGTGTAATATTGAATATTGACTTTGCATAGCTCTAATTCCAAAATTAAGATCGTATATCCATTAACTACCACATTCTTTCTTTAAGAATTACGTTATTAAGTGTAATAACTTTCAACGCTCCGGTACCAACCAATGAATTTGTAGCTATGCCAATAGCCTCCACATCTTCTTCATGAATAGTATCCGCATCAAAGGTATATGTCCATTTTCTACGTGGCTCCTGGAAATCAAAATTATCTAAATAGTAACGTCCTCCACGTAGTTTAAAAGCTAAAAACGGCTGCGGGCCAAAGCTGTCCTGGTCAGTTTCAACAACTAAGATGCATTTTCCTTTATATCGTTTGACTTCAGTATTAAGATGTATAGGTGTGTCCGATAACTTTAATACTTTTTTCGCTGCTTCTGAGGCTTTAGCATTTACCCACTTAACATTTGGAAATCTTTTCTCAGCCGATTTCAGCATATCATACATATCTTCTATATCCGGCCTCATATCCCTAAAATCGTGGTCTGCAAAGGCAATTATTGTGTCTTCCCCCGCATCAGCACGGGCAAAAGCCTTGTCCACCTCATCCTGCGTCATACACCGCATACGAGTCCCAACATTCAAACAACGGAAAATTGTACGCCTACAATCGCCTGGCACCTGATAATCATCATGTGATGGATGATATGGTTCCCATGTAGAAGGAGCCCGTCTCCAGTCGCCATTACGCCCGTCGGCAATCCCACCTTGTTCTCTATCATACTCCGTAAATTCTACGGCCTGATTTGCATAATCAAATGGAATATATTGCTCCAACAGCCAATGACTATCCGGTCGCTCAGTATGATAACCTGGCCTAAAACAATTCGGGAAAAAGCCCTTGTCTATTAGACGCCGTGCCAAAGACTGCAAGATATGAGGTGAATTAATATAAGACGTTGCACAACGATTTGCTTCGCCATATGTACTCATCGGATGAGCATGCCACTGAAATTCATCATACTCTATGTCATGCAGCGCATAGAATTGTTTGTAATGATCCCAAACATTATGATACCCTAATGCCCTGTCGCGAGGATTGGTGACAAAATCAGCCAAATCAACAATGAACCAACTATAAGTCCACCCATTACCATAGGAATCTTTATACTTTTTTCGAAATCCATCAGACGTCAGGTCAGACAGCATATCTTCCACTTCATACCATGTACGGCAGTAACTTTGAAATCTCTTGCTGAATACATAACTGGCAACTTCTTCAAAACCGCCTAAATCTATTTCCTTCCTTTGAATCTTTTCCAGTGTCTCATATGATGGCTTTAAACGAATGCCCGTCAAGCCATAAACTCTATCAAAAGTGGCGGTAATCGACTCATTTAACGGACCTTCTGTATCAATACAATGAACAACATATACGTTTCCATTCATCACGCAGTTCTCCTCTTATGACAAAATCAACCTATATTATCCCTTATTTCTCCGAAATCATAATACTTTGAAAATAAATAATTCGCAATAACTTCCATCAATTCAAAATCATTTTCATGGTCCAAATCCAACACTGCTGTGTCAAACATTTCAATAACTTCGCAATACCCATCCAAGACGCCTTTACCAGAATTTAAGAACTCCGGCGAATACGCATACAACGAGGCATTCATGTCAAATATCTCCGGAGCCTGCTGCCTAGCTGTAAAATTAGAATCTATTACCTTTTTATAGCCATGCTCTGTCTTCTTTACCTGGTTGAAATACGGATTTCTGCGGGCAGTAGCAACCGTTGTAGTCACATCCGCCTTTTTTTCAATAT
This sequence comes from Anaerovibrio sp. JC8, assembly GCF_002100115.1. GTDB lineage: Bacteria > Bacillota > Negativicutes > Selenomonadales > Selenomonadaceae > Anaerovibrio. The sequence continues at coordinate 130,244 of NZ_ANBM01000002.1, forward strand.
GCTTATTAATAACGTTTTCCAGGTCTATTACACGACGCAACGGTGAAGTAATATCCAAATCAACGACCATATCATATTTATATTCTTTGCGGGCTTCCATAATCTTCAAGCAATTTTTTATTACAGCCACTTTTCCTACTACATCACCACTTAACTCGGGCACTCGCTTTATTGTTTCAACTGGTCGTAAACCAGACTCTGCCATCATTGCCAACAATTCATCGCTATCCGAATTAACGACAATATCATATTTGATTTCAGAATGGCCTTTTAAATATAAATCAATAACAGATAATGTATAGAACGGCAGTGGCCTACCTAAAAACGGCTTTATATTTTTATTCTTTATTCCCTTTGAACCAGCTCTGCCGCAGATCGTAAATAATGTTCTCATTATACTTCTCCCTGAGTCAGTCTTAAGACATCTATCGCATGTTTAATATCACTGTCTTCGGCAACCTTACCTTCTATCATATCCAGAAAATGTTCAAGTTCCCGAATCTGATAATCATCTCTTTCCTCCTGGAACTCCAGCACTTTATTGGACGATAAAAAAGAAATCCTGTTATTTGCAATATCACCAACAATAGTGTCCTCTTCTGTAAATAACATCATTTCTCTAATGGTTTTCCTACCGAAATAATCCAGATGCAACTCCACAACCTTATTAGTATATTCTGCAATATAAATGGCATAATCGTCACTATCAATATCCAGGTTTGATTTTTTGCCAACCATGGCATTTACCTTACCAGGCTTACCAAACAAAAAGGTCAGATAATCCCATTCATGTATCAAATCTATTGAAACACCTCCACCCATATCTTTGTGGGCACTGTAGGTATTTCTGTAATCCTGTCCCGGACGCCAGTCTGGCAAATAACTGGAAGAAATACTTCTCACAGATATTATCTTCTCGGTATCTATATTTTTTTTGATATACTGAATGACTGCATTATATCTTAGTGGACAAGCAACATAATAAACTGAACCACCTCTAGGGACATACGCGTTAGCCGCCTCTAACTGGGCCATGGAAGTAATCGGCTTTTCAATAAAAAAGTGCTTACCGTGGCTAGATACCTTATTCAAGGTATCTAGATGGCATTCAGTTGGATTAGTTATAAAGATAACATCATAATCCATGGGCATCTCATCAACAGAACCATATACATTATTTATCAAACTGTAAACTGCTTCGCTGCCTTTTTTCGCACATCTTCTGACAGCATCTATATTAAGTGCTATTTGTCTTTTCTCACAAATATGACTTAAATTTATTATGTGCCGCTTTGCAATTGAGCCAACACCAATAAAACACACCTTGAGTTCTGTCACTTCTGCTCCTCCAATGAGTCTATCAGCTTCAGAATTTCATAATCCTGAGCAAAGCCATATTCAGCATTTTTGTCACCATTTACAACGGAGAAAAACTCCTTCAATTCATTTTTATAGGCATTTTCCACAACAAATGCCCTGTAGCCCTCTTTATGCTCTTCCTTCTCATGTAAATGAACCTGTACCAGTGCATCTTTATCGTTACAGTATTCCAGCAACGAATCCGGTGTACCACTCCACTTATAATACTCTTTTTCCCGATATGCCTCTAATCTTCTTACTGCTACAGGCGAAACCACATCAACTATTAAACATCCTTTATTACCATTTTCGTGCTTCATCGTAATAATGTAATTATCATTATAATCAATATTTAGCTCCGTTTGGCAATCAGAAACTACACTATAATCAATTACTTTACCAAATGTCTTCGAAAGCCACGGCAATTCTATTGCCATGATTTCCCTGCACCCATTAGTGCGCTTATCTCCAATAAAGAAATCCTTATAGTTTTCCCATGGATGCCAATCTGGCAAATATTGACCAATATGATACACATAATTCCACTTACCACTTGGTGAAATCTTTTCCCGTAAATATCTTATTTCTTCTCTGTACAAAAAAGTAGATGATAAGAACAACGTGCACCCATTCTTTTCGGCCAACTTCATATTTTCTACATAGCCATCAGATACCAAATTAAGCTCCGTGAAAACATGCCATTTGTTATTTAAGCATTCAGCAATTATCGCATTATGCGATAGTGGAGAAGTACATACTAATGCCGTGTCAATCTCTACGGCTATTTTTGCTGCAGAAATAGTAGAATACGTTGCTATACCATACATTTCTCTGGCTTCTGCCTGACGATCTTCACGTCCATCTACACCATATATAGCAAACTCGGGATATAGCTCTTTTATAAGCCGTATCCTGCGCTTTCCCATCGAGCCTAAACCAACCACCAATATATTCATGCTGCACACTCCACCATAATCTCTAAAAAATGCTTATACTGATTTCAAACATCATAAAATGGCTTTTTCAAATCAATATGACCGTTAAGAACAGTTGCCGTTGCCCTTTGTGCAATATGCACTGCTGCAGTTCCATCACCATATGGACTTATCACATTTTTGCATACTGACCTATGTTCATCAGATAATGCTTTTTGTATCGCATTTATAATACTTTTCTTGTCAACACTGCAATTAATAATACTTTCAGACTGTAATCTTCCTCTTTGTCTGTCCCCTATATTTACCGTAGGAACATGAAATGCCGGCGTTTCTATTATACCACTGGACGAATTCCCCAACACAAACTCAGAATACCTCATAAGGGACAAATATCGCCTTATTCCAAGTGAAGTATATACATGAAGATTATTTATTCTTGTTTCTGCGTCATCCAGCAACGCATTAATTCTGGCACCACCTTGGTCAGCATTAGATTTTGTTACAATAAACTCAATAGCTGGAAACTCCTTTATTGCACAGACAAACTCATTTATTTGTCGCTCTACATCCGCGCCTTCCATTGTAACCGGATGATAGGTACATAACGCATATTTACAATCACTCAATCCAATACTTTCCAACGCTCCTAATTTGCTCATATCAGCAACAGTCAGTATATTATCTATACTGGTCGAACCATAATTAAACACCCGGTCAGGAGATTCACCCAATTGGATTACCCGTTTTCTGCTATCCTCATTCGTTACAAAATGAAGATAACTCATCTTGGTTATTGAGTGGCGAATCCATTCATCCATAGCCCCCTCAGTAGTGTCGCCACCACACATATGGAATATCGGGGTTCTAGTATTTCCAGCTGCTATTGCAATAGCCAAAGCTTCATATCTGTCACCAAGCAAGATAACGGCATTGTACTGTTCCCTAGTAAATAACTCTGTAAATTTTACCAGAGTCTCGGCCTGGTTATTAGAAATATCCAATTCAGTTTCAGATTCAACAGAAATAGGCAGCTTCAAATCCACCCTATCCCCAATTTCATTTATGGTCATTCCGTAGTTTTCGCTTAAATGAGTACCGGTGACAATTAAATCTGCCCTGAATTCTATATTTTCTCTTTTTCGTAATTCTTTTATCACTGGCGACAAAAGACCGTACTCTGCCCTTGTTGCAGTTACAATAGCTATTTTTTTCATAACTCTATTAGTTCATCCTCTGCAAAATCTCTAATAGCTTTTTGCCCCAAAACCTCATTCCATCGCATTGGGCTTATCCCCGTCCCTGGCCGCTTAGTTGTCAGATTATCCTCTGTAAATGCTTCTCCGGCCTTAATATTTTTGGCAGCGATAATACTCTTTCTGGCTACGGAAACATTAGCCATTTCTGAAGCTGCCGGCACTTTATTGCCATCCCCCAAAGCCTTTTCCACATTTCTAATAGCAGAAATCATCGCCTTTAATTCATCCGGTTCAAGACTAGCCTTATGATCTGGGCCTTCCATGTTCCTGTTAAGAGTAAAATGCTTTTCAATGACAGTTGCCCCAATAGCTACCGCAGCGACAGGCACTTCTATTCCCTTGGTGTGATCAGAATAGCCCACCTCACAGTTACATCGTTCTTTCAGAGTCAACATTGCTCTGAGATTGACATCCTCCATTGGGGCTGGATAATTGGTCGTACAATGAAGTAATTTTATTTTTCCTGCCCCATTTGTTTGCAAAGCTTCAATAGCCGCATTTACCTCATCAAGATTACTCATTCCCGTGGAAAGAATTACTTCTTTTCCTGTCCTGGCTATTTCTACAAGATAAGGATAGTTAGTAATTTCACCTGAAGGTATTTTCCATATATTCTGCAATCCATCGAGAAAACGAATACTCTCAATTTCAAAAGGCGTTGATAAAAATTGAATGCCTGCTTTCTGGCAATAACTAGCCAACTCCACGTATTCTTCCTGCTTCAGAGTCAATTTACTAAGCATCGCTTCCTGAGACTCTTCTACGCCCAGATTTTCTTTCTGATACTCAGCCATTTTTGCCTGTTTTGAAGCCAGCTTATGTGGATTAAAGGTCTGAAACTTCACAATATCTGCGCCACATTTTTTTGCTTCATCTATCAGCCTTTTGGCAATATTTATGTCTCCATTATGATTAACGCCTGCCTCAGCAATAATCAATACCTTCTGCATAATCTTCATCCCTACCTAATAGTTACACCTGCCGGAATTATCTTATAAGGTTCTACCTTTCGGCATTGAATAACAGTAGCATTTGCCCCTATAAAGGCATATTCGCCAACATCGACCTGACCACAAAGTACTGCTCCAACAGCAACATGAGTAAAATCTCCCACCATACATTCGTGTTCCACAAGCGCTTTCGTGTTAATTATTGTCATTTTGCCAATCTTTGCTTCAGCATTTATAATGGTCCCCTTGCCAATAAATGTTCCTTCTCCTATTGTAGCAGAACTGGACACTACTGCACTTGGGTCTATCATAACTGGCAGTTTAAAACCAATTTCTTTAAGCCGACTATATATTTTCTGACGTATTATTCCCTTACCCAAGTAGCCAATGCCAATAGCGGCATTTCTTATACCACTATCAAAAATCTGCCGCAAATTATCATCTGTGCCAAGATATTCGTACTTGGATATGACTTTTGAGACATCAGTATAACCTACAATATGGTATTTACCTTCCCGCTCTATAGTATCAGCAACACTTTTTCCGTGCCCACCGAAACCGACCAGTACCAAATCTTCCATATCACTTCTCCGAAATAATATTCAGCTTCTGCTCCATTCGCTTCATTTCTTCAAATTCGCCCATATCAAGGAATGAGTCCTCACTTATCGGATAGGTTCCCACCTTACCACCGTTAGCCATGACTTTTTCCACCAAATGAGTCATATGGAACATGGTATCGTCTGGTATAAGGTCAATAGTCTCCGGATTAATTACATACATCCCTGTATTTATGAAGTAAGAGAGCTTTGGCTTTTCTTCCATCGAGATTAACTCACCATTTTCACCAGAATTGATTACTCCATATGGAACAGTTATATTCTTTAAAGCCGACACCATAGTGATATCATTGTTATTCTTTACGTGATAATCATATATATCAGCATAATCCGCTCTAATAAGCGCATCACAGTTAGTTACAAACAACGGACAATCAAACTTTTCCTCAATCAGCTTAATGCTACCGCCGGTACCAAGCGGTTTATCTTCCTCGACAAATACTATCTCATAATCAGGATCCAAATCATTAAAGTATGACCGCAGCATTCCCTTTTTATAATTGACAGTCATAAAATATTTATCAATACCATAATCAACATAACAATCAATTATTCTTTCCACTATTGGCGTAGCACCGATGGGAATGAGAGGTTTAGGCAAAATCTTAGTATATGGATAAAGTCTAGTACCCTTGCCACCAGCCATAATAACCACAGGAATCCCCTTAAGACTCTTCTTGGACTTACTGATATTACCATTTCTCTCCAAAATGATGATATCCTTAATTATTTTTTCATCATCAACTATTGGCAGAGCAGTAATGGACCTCGCCAACATTATTTCTCGTGCCTTAAATCGCTCGTTTTCCTTGACAAAAATTGGGTCCCTTTTCATAAAATCTTCTACTGAAGCTGACAAGTCCCCCGCTTTCAAAATCCAACGCCGAATATCCCCATCGGTTACACAACCAATAAGATGGTTTTCGTCATCGACAATGAAAATCAAGCTACATTCAGAGGCATGTGCATCAATTCTTGCCATGGCATCCACAACCTTTAATGGAAGTGAACATACAAAACCGTCTATTCGCTCCTTATCCATGAGCAAACTCCTCCAAAACTTCTTTTACCTGCTGTACTACGTACTCTATATCTTCCTTAGTTATCTGAGTACTGGATGGCAAATTCAAAATTCTCTCCGCATAATATGGTGCTTTTTCAAGTTTATAGGTTGCCTCATGTACATACGGAACCTGTTCGTTGATAAGCCCCCAAATAGCTCTGGTCTGAACGCCCCGCTTCTCCAAAGCAGTGATTATTTCCCGCATGGTGGCCTGTACTTTATCCCTATTAATTTCTAAGGAATAAAACCACATATTAGAAGAAATATCTTCCCTAAATCCAATCATTTTACCCAATTCAAAGCCATCAAAAAGCTGGCAATATAGCTTGAAGTTTTCCTGCTTACGGTGGATGAATTCTGGCAATTCTTCCATCTGGGCTACACCCAGTGCCGCCTGCAGATTAGTCATACGATAGTTATAGCCCACTTCATTATGAATGTAGTAATGCACATCATCCTTGGCCTGAGTAGACAAATATCTAATATGATCTACCACTTTGGTGTCATTAGCTGTAATAGCTCCACCACCACCGGTAGTTATAATCTTATTTCCATTAAAAGAATAGCAACCAAAATCACCGATAGTACCAGCAAATTTACCAGTTAGTGGACCATCAGTATATTTACTCCCCAAGGCCTCGGTCGCATCCTCAATAACCTTAAGATTATACTTCTTTGCAATATCCATAATGGAAACCATATCTGCCATATTGCCAAATACATGCACCACTACGACCGCCTTGACAAGGTGTCCGTTATATGAAAGCTGCGTACCATCAAAGCTACACTCTTTCTCGCAGAATTCCTGCAATTTCAATGGGTCCATACAGAAGCTATCATCACAGTCAATAAACACCGGTGTAGCAAACTGGTACTTTACCGGATTCACTGCCGCAATAAAGGTAAGAGGTGGAACCAATACAACATCCCCTGGGCGTACCCCTGCCTCTACCATGGACAGATGCAGTGCTGCCGTACCACTCTGACAGGCCGCAACGTTGGCCGTATGCAAAAACTTAGCCAGTGACTCTTCCAACTTCGTAATGTAGGCGCCACCAGTGGATACCCATCCCTGGTCTATGGCATCATCCACATATTTTCGCTCATTGCCTTCAAAATTCGGTATAGATAAAGGTATAAATCTGCTCATTACTGTATCTCCCACTAACTATAATATTGCCTTCCCCATTACATTTTACTATCCAACGACTTTCCAGTCTCAATATGCTCAAAATTTGGCAGATAATCCGCCATAATAGCCACCACATCTTCCTTGGTAGTGCTATCCTGCTCAAAGACTGCCGTTAGCTTATCAAATAATGATTTAACCTTTGCCTTATCCGGAATCTGCTTATCAGTAACAATTCCCAAGGATTTAAGCCGATTCATATCCACCTTTTCACTACCAGTATAGAATTCCTCATAAGCCTTTTCACCAGAAGTATTTGAGCCAGAATAATGAACCGGATATTGCTTGCTGCCATTTTTCAGCTCCGCAGTCTTATCAATGGCCTCCTCATCACTTGCACACTCCAGTACTTCATAGCCATGTGCTTCCAAAAAGGCCGTAGCAATCTTATCAAAGGTCATCATCTGTGCTTCTTCCAAACGTGGGAAGAAAATCTCTCTGTTATTCCCCAGCATGCAGGACAGCATACAAATCTGTCCACTTTCTTCTGGAGAAACAAAATAACGCTTTACGTCAGATGGAGCGCTGAGTGGCTGAAGCTTTTGCAATCTAGCAATAAACCCAGCCGGAAGTGAACCATTAGAAAAGGCCACATTGGCAAACCTGGCCGTCTTAACTGGGAATTTATCGGAATAAGCAAATATAACATCTTCCATAATGCGCTTACTTGCACCCATAATATTTACCGGATTAGCAGCCTTGTCAGTAGACACGCAGAAATACTCCTCAGGTGGAATCTCAGCCAGCAAGTCTAACAATTTCTTTGCTTGAAGAACATTATTCTGTAAAAGTGCTTCCACAGAATAAATATCCTTCTCTGAGCGCACATGCTTGTGAGCAGAAAAATTAGCTACGATATCAAAGCCGCCACGACTACGGAACATCTTTTCAAATACAGAAGATGCAAAATTCATAGGATACGGTACATAATCTTCCGGAACAAACATCCCTTTAGTGGAACGCAAATCACGGGTCAACTCAGCCAGTCCGTTTTCATTGGTATCCACCACCACTAACGCCCTCGGCTTAAATGGCAAAATGGCCTTGATAAAGGAGGAGCCAATGGAACCAGCTCCACCAATTACCAACACTGACTTTCCTGCTATCTTTTTGGATAACATTCCTCTATTTGCTTCAATATCTGCAAGAAACATACTCCGCTCCCGCTTGGTAACATATTTATTTATGAATTTGTCTAAATTAAACACTTTGTTACTCCCACTACATTACCACACACCAAAAATAGCATTATATAATACCACAGTTATCACTTTGCTATTTTTAATAAGCAACTATCCAATACATATCTTAGTTCTTCTTCTGTATTAGGTATAAATAGCTTTTGTGGATAAAGTTTTAACAGTCGATCAAACAGTCCATTTTCAAAGCCATCTTTTGCTTGTATTAGTTGATCTAAAAGAATATAAAAATTATTGTCTTCAGGTCTACCTATAACCGCCTCATACATACACGCTGAGCTTGAATTTATCGTTATAAAGATGGAATTTTTTACATGCAGATTACTACAAATTACTTCCCATGGAATTGCATTATTGGGAAGTATATTGATATTATTGTCATCAAATTCATGCTTCATTGAATACCAGGTACGCGGGTGAAATTTCATATATTTTTCTATATTAACCCAACTTATAATTTTTTTAAACCAATCTTTTTCCGCTTCATACATAGCAGCTAATTTAAAATGTTTTCTGTATGTATTCGCAAAAATGGTTCTAGTTATAATATTGGGATTTTTAAGGTACGACGGCATTGCCTGATACCCTTGATCTAAAAAAATTACAGACCTGTCTAATTCCTGGCCATAAATATCACGCCACTTAAATACCATGTTAATGAGATTGATAAAACTCTCATCTGTTCTGTCAATCTTAGGAATTTTAACGAAATTGTAATTATCATCATAGCAAACAGAAAGGACTGGCTCATAAAGGTAAATACTATCAAAAATATATTCCTCAACCCTATACCCAAAATATGACATAGTCCCTTCATCCAAAAGATTCAATTTGCAATCAGCATTAATACTTTTAATTTGCTTCAATAATAATTTAATCACAGGGTCTAGTGTTATAAAGAAAACTTCATCATATTTATTTTTTATAAATTCCCCGTTTCCACTAACATTTGAAGCTAGTACATATTTATCTCCGTATATATATTCCATTATTCTATTTTTAAGCATATCCATATCATTACTAATGGCCTTAAAAAAGCCAACGCCATCTCTATGGTATGTAGTATTGCGAATATACTGATGCAATCCTTCTTTCTTGTGACGAAAGAAAAACACATTATTGAAAAGCTTAGTTTTTACTATTCGATTTATAATCTCATCATCATCTTGATGATTATTGCGTATAAGAATATCTGCATCCTCATGCATCAATAAATGATATTTTATATTTAGTGCACTCAGTAATTGGAATTCTGTAACACATACAAACAAATACCGCACCCATCGCATCCCCTTTAATTGAAGCTATTAATATAAAACGATAACTACCATCATCTCATTCCCCAAAAATCATGCGTTTCAGTCGGGCTAGTCTTTTACACTTTCGTGAAGGCCAAAGGGTAATTTCCTTTGCTTCTGCACTTTCATCACAAGGGCTGGCTTCCATCGCTTCTACAAAGACAGCAAACACATTATACTTGTCCAGTGTAAGTTCTTTTGCCTTTTTTATTGCCGAATAATGCTTTTCATAAGGATCATCTGCAATGATCTTACGAATAATCTGTACGGCTTCTTCTGGCTTTTCTATATCAATTTTTGTCATAGTCTCTGATGGATAGTAATCTTCTATATTACTGCATCCATAGTAAATAGGATAGCTCTCTGCCAGATATGCATTCATTAATTTTTCTGTAAAGTAATTTTCCTCACGGCAATTTTCAATTACAATGTGGTATTTATAAGGAGCAATTACATCCCATGTATCCTCGAACTCGTTAAAACCACGACCAAATAAATCTACCTTATCGCCAAGTTCTTCTTTTAATAATTTCACAAATTCTATCCGTTTGCGATGTAATGGTGTAAGAGTCTTATTTGAGCTTATTACGGACAACAGCTTTGTTTTGGGAACACGCTCCATATTTTTCAGTTCGTCATAGTCTTTGTCCTGCTCCGGCAGCCAGCTGCCATTAACCATTTTCGCTCCCACACTCCAGCGCAGGCTGGAAAACTTACGCGCACAGGGCACACCATAATCCCTATTTTGACTACTAATTATGTTACTGAATTGTTGTATAAAAGGCTTGCGGAATTTACATGTGGATGTTGGTTCCCCTCCCACATAATAAGTATTTTCAGGTGGGCATTTCGCTGTAACCTTCTTATCTATACCATACAGAACAAACCAGTAATCACACTCATAGGTATCATCATTGACAAAAAACTGATAATTTCCCCATATTCCTTTACGGCCTGGAGTCTGCTTGATAATATCTACATCATCTGTACTTACTTTTACCTTCACCATAAATAATCCTCCCAGGCCCCATCATTTAAACATTATCATATGTTTCGTCAGCTAACGCTACAATATTTCTTGCTAATTTTTGAGGGGAATAGTCATTATAAGCACGTGTTAATTCCTTGGCATATATCATCCTATTTTCACTATAGCCATTAATAAACAATTCCAATTTCTTACGTAAGTCTCCCATGTCATTGTTTTTGAATGCCATGCCAATATTATATTCTTTCAAAATCTCAGGATTAACATTATCGGCCGCAATAATCGGTTTTTGATACCCCATGGCATTACTAATTAGTGCAGATGTATGGTATAAATACCGCTCATTTCCATAAGGAATAGCAACTGCATCAACGCTGGCAATAGCCTTTTGCCAATCAATACCAATTAATGGTTTATGCAGGAACTCCACACTATCATGAGCCTTATATTTATTGATAATCCTTTCAAAATCAGCTGCGTCGTCAGCAGTCTGCGTTGCACCCTGTACAAACAATTTCACATTACGTTTATATTGCCCGCCCAAAAAAGCTTCTAAAAGTGATTCTAAGTTTTTTTCCCGACGATACTGACCGTAAAACCCAATTGTAAGTTTCTCATCATCCTCAGGAAGGTACGGAACATACTTTATATCTCGCGGTTCATAATTAGGAGGACCATACACGCATAAATGTTTTGCGGTTAAATTCAATTTATCTTTGGCAAAAGTCTGTACCCCAATACGGATATTAGGCCGATTATCAAATTTTTTCGCCATTGCATTTAATCGGTCTGCTTCATTTGGGGTTGCACCATGAATCAAAAATAACACCGGCACCGGTGAATTTTGCAATGGATTATGCTGAAGGGCACGCAAATAGCGGTACGTTGCCGACGGAAAAATAATGGCATCAAATGCGCCCTGTGTTGCGTATTCATACATAGCTTTATACCATTTTTGCCGATGCCATTCTCTTTTTGCTGACAACAGCATTTTTTTTACCCCATGAGCACCACGATAAGAAACTCCTGTTCCCGATATATGATGAACCGATACACCATAATTCCATTTGAACTCATGTCCCTCCGGCACATAAAACTCAACAGTATGCCCCAAAGCAGACAATTCCTCTACCAAAATGCGGTCAAAATCTATTTCATGCCCCCCTGGGGTTACCACACTCTCCATGATTGCAAAGCGCATATTCTACTATTCCTCCCGTTGCTTATAATAAAGCTTAACATATTTTGTCATCGTATAAAAATAATGATTCAACGCAAAAATCAATCCCTGTTTGCCATCTAACAGACCCAACCGCAGAATATAAAATCGGAAAAAAGCAAACAGCGGATGAAATAAAATATCTGCGAAGGATGCACGTTTCCCTTGCGCATGCATACGTTCCGCCATCAGAGTTGTGTATTGATTAAACTTTTCAAAATATCGATCCCAATCATTATACGTGTGATGGTGCATTACACCTACCAAATCATAGTACGGAAGAGTAGTCTCAACATGCTCGTGGACTTTTCCTATCCAATGTATTGAATCACGGGGATATAAACGGGAGCTCCAATCCGGGGCATGTCCACCATGTTTCATCATCTGACCAAATAATACATTAATTCTTTTTATTCTGTAAGCAGCTTTCTTGTCGGAATATGCTATTGCCTTTATTTCCTCTCCTGCTTCCTTAGTCAGGCGCTCATCTGCGTCAAGGTAGAAGACCCACTTGGCATCTGTCTGATTTAATGCAAAATTACGCTGCCCAGCAAATCCTTCATCGCCCATAGGATGAACCACAAATCTGGCCCCTAACGCTTCCGCCTTAGCCTGTGTCTTATCCGTACTACCAGAATCTATAACTATTATTTCATCAGCAAACAATGCACTCTTTATACAATCTTCAATATTTGATTCTTCATTTTTTGTTAAAATCACAACTGCCAAATTTGGCATGTAATCACCTCAATAAAACCTTCAGAGAATACATGAAATTTTTCTCTATTTCTTTAATGCAGACAGACTATCTGATATGGATAGATCGATTTCATCCAATAAGCTGAATCTTTTTCTGTACACAGCACGTTTTCTTACAGGTACCTCTTCCATGCTCTTGCGTTGCTCTGCCAGTGGTAATTCATCAAACCGTTTATCCTCAGTATGATTACCACCTGCCTCCAACCAAAAATCGCTAAAGGAGGTCTTCAGCTTGCGGTCCATGCGCACATGATTATTGGCATAATAGCCATCATTCGTTACCGCATATATATGCCGCAAATCAAGACCTCTGGCCAGTGCCTGAGCAATGTAAAGAATAAGGTTCTTTGTACGGTAGCTATGACAATGCTTCGTCACTTGCTTGATGACATCCTTGGCGTCCTCCATATTAGGGCCCTGCATGGCTCCAATCCACATGGACCAATCACCATTTTTATCAGTGGCAATCCAAAATATTATCTGATAAAGCGGTAATTTATCCAAGCGCAACATGACAGAAAGCATCCCTTCCTTGCGCTGTCCCGGCTCATAAAACAATGACGCCCACAGCTCCTTGCCGTGAAATTCCATACCACTCCAAAGCTTCAAATCTCTGCCCTGATAAATATCCAGCAACGTCTTTGGCTGTAATTTTTCCACCAGATAGTCCATATGCTGCCTGACAATTTCTACCCGTTCATCAAAGGTTGATTTCATATAAAAAAATGCCCTGGTAGGCTGTTCATAGACAAACGGATTCAACTGCTGTATTTTCTTCAATAATGGTGTGCTATGAAGATAATGCCATATAGCATTTATACTGTTGCAATTAGTCAAGCAACGGACCAAAAAAACATAGTAACGGCGTTTCTCCCGGATATTATTCAGATTATAGATTCTGTGACCAATGATCCTATATCTCTTAAAAACACTTTCCTGCATATAGTATCACCTCTTGTCAGCTAAAATGCCAATCGGCAATATTCTGCCCCACTGAAAATGTATTAACTCACTATTACATTATGCTGCTATCTAACAATTGGAAAAATAATATCAAAAAGGTTGCCGCCTGTATATCGTATGCCTGTTACCCCAGCGGCTTCGGCGCACTCCACATCTCTGGCACCATCACCTATAAGGAAAGAATTCGCCAAATCAATATCATGTTCCTGCTGAGCCTTAAAAAGCATGCCGGGCTTTGGCTTGCGGCAATCACACTCTATGGCATATTCCTTCACTTTCCCCGTAGGGTGATGAGGACAATAGTAAATACCATCAAGATGGGCCCCATGCTTTTTCAGGTCCTCATTCATCCAGTTATAGAGCTTCATTATGTCAGACTCTGGATAATATCCTCTGGCAACTCCGCTCTGATTAGTAATGACAATAGCCAAATAGCCATTGTCATTGCAAAACTTTATGGCGTCTATGGCGCCCTCTATCCATTTAAAATCCTCAATCCTATGAAGGTAATGCACCTCTTCATTCAAGGTACCATCCCGGTCAAAAAAAACCGCTTTATTCATATCACTACCTATTTGCCGTACTTAAAATAACCACCGTCATCCAGGAAATCGCAATATTCCTTTACGGCTTCATACATATCATAGAAGCCCTGGTCATAGCCGGCCTCCAGCAGTTTGCTGGTATCAGACTGGGTGTAGTTCTGATACTTGCCCTTTAAGACCTCTGGGAAATCACGATACTCGATACGGCCGGTGCCCAATGCCTTGATTACGCTGTCAGCCACCTCATTATAGGTGTGGGCCACACCGGTGCCGCAGTTGTAAATGCCGCTTGGCCCATTGTGCTGCCAGAACCACAGATTCACCTTTACCACGTCCTTGACGTAGATAAAATCACGCTTCTGACCACCATTTGGTACAGGGGTGCCATCGCTGAAATTGCCCCAGCCTTCAAACAGGCGGCACACACCGGTTTCCTTAACCTGATGATACAGCTGATAGAAAATGGAGGCCATATTGCCCTTGTGATGCTCCTGAGGACCATATACGTTGAAATATTTCAGGCCCACAATCTGGCTCTGGGTATCGGACATGACCTGACGGACATAGCGGTCAAAGAGCAGCTTGGAATAGGCATAAGGATTTAATGCATCCTCACACTCGTCACCCTCACGGAAGCCGTTTTCCCCACCACCATAAGTTGAAGCAGAGGAAGCGTAGAGGAAAGGAATCCGATGCTCCATGCAGAAATGAAGCACAGCCTTGGAATATTCATAGTTGGCCTTCATCATGTAGTTTACATCGTATTCCATGGTGTCGGAGCAGGCCCCCTCATGGAACACCACGTCCACATCCACGCCATCAAAATCCTTATTTTGAATAGCAGCAAGGAAGTCATCCTTGTGCATATAGTCAATAAACTGCAATCCCCGTAAATTACGATAGGACTGACTATGCTCCTTACGGTTATTTAAATCATCAACAATCAGGATATCACTACGCCCCTGACGGTTGAGCTCCTTTACAATATTGCTGCCGATAAAGCCGGCTCCACCAGTTACAATAATCATTTATCAGTCATCCTCCTCGGACTGGCTATGCTGCAAAAGCACAGCTTCCAACTCATCCTTGCTTACGGCGTAAGTACCCAGCTTGCCCACAACTACGCTGGCTGCCAGATTTGCCAGATATGCTGCCTCCCGTGGTATCAGCCCACCGGCAATACCAAGAGCAAATACAGCAATAACCGTATCGCCGGCACCGGATACATCAAATACCTCCTGAGACTTAGTAGGAATATGAACTGCCTCACTTGGGGTCACCATGGACATACCGCACTCAGAACGGGTAGCCAGTACATTCTTAATCTTGAACTTGCTCATTATATAGGTCGCCGCCTGCTGAATGGCTTCGTCGCGGTTCTTTATAGGCTTTTCCAAAATCTCGTTGATTTCCTTCACATTAGGGGTGATGTAATCAGCATTGGTATATTTGTTCCAGTCACGTCCCTTCGGGTCCACCAGCACAGGAACATTGGCATTGTTGCACATTTCAATGACACTCTCGCAAACCTCATCGGTGCAGGCCCCCTTGCCATAGTCAGACAGAATAATAGCATCCACATCATCCAGGGTCTGCTCAACAAAGTTTAACAGACGGTTGGCATAAAGAGGCTTTACCGGTTCAGTGTCCTCAAAATCAAGACGCAGCATCTGCTGATGTCCTCCGATAACCCTCAGCTTTGTGGTGGTAGGCTCCTCACGGTAAATAATACCCTTGTAGTCAATACCACGGGAAATAAACTTGTCCACCAGAGTCTGGCAATGATAGTCATCACCCACAAAACCGGCAATAGATGTTTTGCAGCCCAAAAGAGCCAAATTGTGTGCTACGTTGGCCGCACCACCCATGGTGTCCTTAGTGTCAATCACTCTTGTAATTGGCACAGGAGCCTCCGGGGATATTCTGGTAACCTCGCCGTAGTAATACTTATCCAGCATTACATCGCCGACTACAAGAATATGCACCCTGGACATGCCCGAGGTCACAAATTCCTTCAATCTATCCTTGTTTGTGGTCATGATACTATTTCCTCCTTACTCCGCTTTTGTTGCTTCAACAACCCGGCATTGATAGGCGCCATACTCCCGTGGCACATTGCCTGCCTGGTCTTCATATTTTGCCAGCAGCTCCCATACATATTTCATTACGGTTGCTACTGTAATATTCTTCATACATGCCAAATTACGCTCACCTTCGTGGGGACATTGATGAATCCCACATGGGTGACAAGGCTCAGGACTTTTTACAAGTACGTCCTTGGCATCATAAGGGTAAAATCCCGGCACCGGGGAAGCCCCAAACATGGTAACAACTGGTACCCCCTGGGATACCCCCACATGCATCGGTCCTGAATCCGTAGTCAGCATAAGGGCGCATTTTTTCAGCATGGCTGCCAGCTCTGCCAAGGACAGCTTTCCAGTAAATATTTTTATCAAATTACTTTCCTTGTTTTTCATCTGGCCAATACACTGCTCAACAATATCAGTGTCCATAGGGCCGCCAAAGAAGGCCACACCATAGCCCTTATCCAGTAGTTCATCAGCACATTGTGCAAAATATGAATCGATCCACCGCTTGGTTATCCAGCTGGCCCCAATATTAAAGGCCACCACCTTTGTATCGTCTGAGTAATTCTCCTGCCAGATTTTTTCAGCTCTGGCTGCATCCTCTTCACTAACCCACATTTCCAGGCCGCCATCATCGATTTTCTCTATGCCCAGACATTCCTTTAACACGTCCAGATGAGCATGAACCTGATGCTTCCAGCCTGGCACATACTTAAATGGGGGGAATAAATGGAAAGGTCCCTGACCAATATGATGGGCCACGGAAGGATTGTTTATTACCTTGGAAAAGAACAGGGAAAACAGGGGCTTGCTGTAGCCCACAATAGTCCCGGCCCCACTGAAGGCTGCCAGGGCTGATGCCCGTTCATTGCGATGCAAATTTATTACCAGATCATAATTCTTCTGCCGCACCTTCATGATGA
The DNA here is from genome assembly GCF_002100115.1 of Anaerovibrio sp. JC8. Classification (GTDB taxonomy): domain Bacteria; phylum Bacillota; class Negativicutes; order Selenomonadales; family Selenomonadaceae; genus Anaerovibrio. The sequence continues at coordinate 147,600 of NZ_ANBM01000002.1, forward strand.
ATTTTATAAATGCAGGCAGAGAATTATCTTCACCTTTTTTATCTATCAACAGACACTCATCCAACCATTTATTGTGCACCACCAGGTCTGACAGCTTCTTGTCTGCCAGCAGGGTTATTCTGGCTTGGGGATAATTGGCCCGCAGGGTACGAAGAACCGGTGTTGCCAGCATCAAATCCCCTATATGCATAAGGTTTATGACCAAAATGTTATTGTATTTTTTCATATAAGTCCTTTGCCTTTAGTTTTTTTATGCACACATTATCACTGCACGGTCCCTTGCCCCAGCAAGGTGAACATGACTCGTTGGTGTAGAGATAATGACTGTTTTCATTTTGTGGCCCCCATACCGTGGGATCGGTTGGTCCAAACAAGGCTATTGTCGGACAGCTTACTGCTTGGGCAATGTGCATAGGCCCTGTATCCACCGTGAACATGGCTTTGGCATTTTTTATAAATACAGCCAGCTCCTGCAAATTCAGCGTCCCCGCAAAAATATGGTTTTCAGGCAGGTCAGCCGCCCTTGCATAGTCCACGAGACTGCTTTTTTCCTTTGTTCCTCCAATAAGATATACGGGATAACTGTTTTTTAACTCCTGAATAAGCTGAACCGCCATTTCCATAGGCATATTTTTTCGCTCATAGCTGCCAAAAGGACATAATACATAATACTTCCCGGACTCAATGGAATGATCATTCATTTTTCCCTCCATAGAGGAAACAGCTTCCTGTGGAGGATTTAATACCAATGAGGTATCATCCGTGGAAAAGCCGAAGGGGCTTAATACTTCCAAATGATTTTGGGTTTCATGCTTTATACCCTTCCTCACATGGCTGGCAGCCCAAGTCAAAAAAAGACTGCCATGCTGGGCATCATAGCCCAGACGATATGGTATTCCAGCCAACCAGGCCACCACGGCCCCCCTTACCGCAAAGTTCATGCATACAGCCAAATCAAAATTATTATGCTTCAGCTCCCGTGAGATTTTCCACATTCCGGACAGCCCTTTGTGTTTGCCACGCTTATCGTAGACAATAACCTTATCTAAATAAGGATTCATCTGGGCTACACTTTCCGTAAGGGGAACAGTCAGCATTGTTATCTCCGCTGTAGGCCACTGATTACGGATCGCTCTGGTAACAGGTGTGGCCAATATCACATCTCCTATGAAGGCCAAATCTATAATCAATATTTTGTTGGGATTTAATTGACTAGGTTTTATTATTGTGGACATTTCATACCCTGTTTTTCTATTTCAGTGGTCATTTCCCCACCAGAATCTGCTTTAATTTCTTTTCCACCGCATCAGGATGGATTACAGACAGGCATTCCAATCCCTTAGGGCAGGCCCGCTTCCAGCAATATTTGCATGGACGGTTGGCCTCAATGGCATTGTCCAGCTGGCCATAAGGTCCATTGCGGTTGGCGTCCGTCGGTCCCATGACCATCACTGTTGGTGTTCCCAGGCCGGCTGACAGATGAACCGGACCCGTATCGCCGCCTACCACTGCCTGGGCGTTTTGAATAAGGTAGGCCAGCTGCTTTAATGTGGTCTGTCCCACCAAATTAATTGGGGGGATTTCCGCCGCTGCTTCAATATCCGCCGCCAGGGTGCTGTCAAGAACGCCGCCACCAATAATTACTGGAATTATTTTCAGTCCGTAAAGCCAGTCGCTAAGCTGGGCATAGTAACGGGTAGGCCAGCGTTTGTTGGGCCAGTTGGCCCCAACCGCCAGAACCACATAAGGATTTTCCATACGGGCTCCGGCCTGCTGCATGGCCCCCTCAGCAGCAATTTTGTCCCGCTGGTCAATCTCCATAGGGAATACAACCTGGTCAACCCTGCAGCCCAGCTCCCGGGCCACATCAAGATAACGCTCCACAATATGTCCCTGGGAATTGGGCCCCACAACAGGACGGCTGATTTTGTGGCTCATTTCCCGCATATTGCAGGTTCCCAGACGAATCCGTGCCTTGGCATTCCAGACAATGGCTGCCGACTTGAAAAGCCCCTGCAAATCCAGGGAGGCATCATAGCGGTCTGCCCTGATTATCTTGGAAAATGGCCCATAATTTTTCAAAAAGCCCTTAAAGGACTTAAATTTCTTCTTTTCAAAAACAATTATATTGTCTATATAAGGATTGTCCTTCAGCAAATCGTAGGCTGGTGGCTCCACCACCCAGGTGATTTTTGCCTCAGGATAGGTCTCCTTGATGGCGTAGGACACCGGCAGGGCGTGAATCACGTCGCCAATGGCACTCAGCTTTACAACCAGAACACTTTTTATATTAGCCATTGCTGTCACCCGCCTGAATCTTTCTTATGATATTGGTGGTGGACCGACCTTCTACCAGATTCACCAATTCTACTTTCCCACCATATTTCTGCACTATCTGACCCTCTGGCAAGGTTTCCAGGGTATAATCCCCGCCCTTCACATAAACGTCAGGATGAACCTTGGTAATAAGTGCCTCCGCCGTGGGCTCGTCAAATATTACCACATAATCCACACATTCCAGGGCATCAGCCACCTCTGCCCGGTCCTCCTGGCAATTGATAGGACGGGCTGGTCCTTTGATGCTCCTGACAGAGGCATCACTGTTAAGGCCCAGCACAAGGCAGTCACCAAAGGAACGGGCCCTTTTCAAATATCTCACATGTCCGGCGTGGAGGATATCAAAGCAGCCATTAGTGAAAACCACCTTTTGGCCCCCCTCCCGCAGGATCTGACAAAAATCTGCTATTTTTGAACCGTCTATAAGCATAATATGCACCTGATGGTAAGGAATAATCCTTACATATTTTTCTTGATATAATCTCTTAATTCCCGGGTACTTACAGTGGAAGTACCCATTTTTCTTACTGCAATTCCGGAAGCAATATTGGAAAGAGTTGCCGCTGCCAAAGGCTCCACTCCCGCTGCCAAAGCCAGAATAACCGTTGCCACGCATGTATCGCCGGCACCGGATACATCAAATACCTCACTCTTGTCAGATACCGGGATATTATCTACTCTGCCATCAGCCCTAAAAAGAGTCATACCCTCTTCACCACGGGTAATAAGTACCCCCTTGGCCTCCATTTTCGCCAGAAGCTCTCTGCCGGCTGCCATAAGTTCTTCTTCATTATTGAGGGTACGGCCCACTGCTGCCGCCAGCTCCGAGTCGTTCTGCTTAATATAATCCACAGTTTTAAACCGAAGAATATCATAGCGGGAATCAACAATGGTAGGAATGTTATGCTGGTGACAATAACCGAAAATCTGCTGTTTCAGCTGCTCCGTAATGGTGCCACTACCATAATCACTGAGCACCACCCCTTTAACCTTCGGCAATACCGCCGCCAAATACCGACTTAGCTGTGTCTCATGCTCAGGCTTCATAGGTGCCTTGTTTTCCTTGTCAATGCGGACAATCTGCTGACTGACAGTGGTTCGCCCCCCGGCAATAACCCTGGTCTTGGAAATAGTGGGACGTTCATCATCTCTGACCAACCCCTCCACATCTACGCCACGGCCTTCCAGAATTTCTGTCAGGCCTCTGGCACCGCTGTCATTGCCCAGGAGCCCAGCCGCATGAACCTTGCCCCCAAGAGTAGCGGTATTATTTACCACATTGGCAGCACCACCGGCCACCACCTTTTCAGCAGCCTGCTCCAAAACCAGCACCGGAGCCTCTCTGGATATTCTGGAAATGGTGCCCTCCAGATAGATATCAGCTATCATATCACCAATTATCAGCACTTCAGAGCCCTGCATCTGATCTATAACATTCAACAATAAATCTTTATCCATCATCGGCTCCTTAATTACCACGGATTAAACTGCAGAGTGAAGTTCACCTGATGTCTCTTTGCCCTGTAACGGGAAATAAGCTGCAGACAGTGGAATTCGTGGAACCAGTACAAGTCCATGTCTGCAAGGGTATAGTTACTCATATCAAAGGCTGTTCCCACTAAAACCCGGTCCCGGTCATTAAATTTATAACTAAACCCTGCTGCCAGCTTGCGGGAATAATCATCCAAATCATAATCGAACACGGAATTCTTGCTATTGGCCTGTGAATAGCTATATCTGGTGTAATATGACCAGCGCTTATCCACGTCACGTCTTATCAATGCAACGTACCCAAAGCCTTTGATACGGGAATGGTTGGCAGTCTCATCGGTAATGGAATAAGTGGTACTTAAATCCAACTTATGATTGCCCCCCAAATCAATAGGATTATGACTTAATGTTAGGCCATAGTAAGAATGCATACTATGAGTATTGCCCTGACTCCAATGACCCCTTTCATAAACCAGGCCAGCAGTAAATGGTATCTCTCCCAAAGAAATACTCTTGGTATACCTAAAGGAAGGTGCTTTTTTAATCCACTTATTATTGCCACTTTCGTAATAACCGGTCATCAGCTCAAAGGTACCAAGATTATTACTGTAAACTATGCCACCATGACTATGAAAACCAAGTTTCCCGGCATATTTTACTTCTGAATTCAAATACAAATTTTTAGCCAGATAGAAGTCAAATTCCTTGCTTATCCACCAGCCATCGTCATTGTTGTAACCCACTCTTGGCAAATCCATCTGGTCGTCTTTGCCATCCAACCTAAAGACTCGTTTCTTGACAGAATAAACCGGCACATCTCCCAGCCAAAACTTCATCTCATGGCAAATCATTTTATCTCCAGGATAAATCTCAATTTTAGCCGCAGTAGTGCGATAGTCCGGATGCTGGGCAGAGCATTTGGTTATATATCCATCAAAAAGCACAATTTTGTCAGGGTACATTTCAATGCGCTTGCCCTTAATGTACTCACGGTCAATTTTACCATTTACATCTTCCATGCTGCCAGTCTTCTTGCCATAATTGTATTGGATTTTATAGCCATCCACTACAATCTTGGCCTGACCTGGGGTCATCTGAACCACATGCCCCTTTCCGGGAACATTCACTTCTGTATTATCCAGATTGCCCTTCACTTCCTCTGTCTGAAAACGCTGGGCATCCAAGGAAGTAATATTGACCTTGCCGGTGGCATAAAAATCACCGGTTCGCTGGTCGTAGAACAGCTCATCCCCTTCCAGGGCCACCGGAACATGCTTGTTGGGGTCCAGAGGATCCCTCAGATTCTTGCGCATTTCAAAGGCATCGTGTATAAGTTGTTTTTGCTCATCCTCTATGGCATTTTCCCGTTCAGAACGCTTGTTATTTTCCAAATAATCCAACACATCTGCATTGGTGTCGGTGCTGGCATTATATTGGGAAGCTGCTGTCAGTGATGGCAGGGCCAATGTGGCCAGTACCACGCCTGTATACAGTATTGCCTTGGTTTTTCTATTCATCGGATTTAATCCCCTATCTAAAAATGGGCGTACTTGCCCCTAATTGCATACATACTCTACTATATGATACTCCTTTTAACCTCATAACACAAGAAAGCCTCTTCCGATAAGTATAAATTATCGGAAGAGGCTCTATTTTTTCATCTAATCTTTCAAATCAGAACTGCTCTGCACTGGTGGTAGGAATAGCATATACTGTGCTGTCCTTTGCGGTCTGGAGGTACATTTCTGTTCCCTCAGGAAGATCGATGTTCTTGCCCTTTACAAAGGCACCGCCGATGATACCGATAGGTCCAAGGATAATCATGCTGGCCAGGCTGGCACCGGCTGCCATACCTAAACGCTCCATATTCTCCTTGGCTTCCTCACCCAATGTCATGTCAATCTTGGTGCCGTCAACGGCCTCAATGTCCTTGAAGTCAATCTGAATCTTGGCATCACGGCCGAAGTTCTTGGCCTGGGATACCTCAGTAATCTCACCTTCACCAAGAGCACCTTCCGTAATGAGGAGCATGTCATTTTCGATAACATCCTCTGCTGCCCGGAACTTAATTACGTCACCCTTCTTCAGCTCCTTGGCATTAACCGGAGTAACCAGAGCAATCTTTACCAGGGTATTGGCTGGTACATTTACCTGTGTCAATGGAATAGTAGTACTGCCAAAGGCGAAGGTTGCCAGATCCTCAATGCGCTTCTTGATGGATGCATCAGAATTCTTGCCGTTAATCTGCAGCTCCATATCGCTGATGCGCTTCTGGATAGGGTCCGCACTTACCTTGTGAGCAATGGTCCACTCCAGTGCATTGAGCTGGGTAACAAGGGATGGGCCGGAAGAATTATCAAAGGCTGCATCATACAGGGCATTGATACGGTTCATCATGCCGCCGCTGGTATTGGTGCACTCGTAATCCTTCTCCACTTTCTTAATACGTTCCACAATGGCACCGGTCTGCTCTTGACCGTAGGTGACTACCTCCACAGCAGCCAGCTTGCCATTGGCTGTGTTTGGTACCTCTGCGGCTGCGGTGCCCAGAGATGAAACCAGGAACACGCCGCTTACAAGGATGCTAAATAATTTCCTAAACATTTTCAAATCCTCCCCGATTTTTATGTTTTATAAGTTGTTGTAAAGGGAGTGAACTAGTGTGTTTCACGCCGTCACAGTACTAAAAAATTTTATTGCTCGTATATAGTGGTAAAAAACATAACTCGCTTCGCTCAGACAAATGATTTTTCCCACTATGATCAAGGTATAGCAATAAAATTTTTCTTAACGTACTGGTACTCAATGTTCAACACACCAGCTCACTGCCCTCTTATCCTCCTCATAACATCATATACAATTGTAACCTTTGAATCTGATTAAAATATGAATAAAAATAGATTATTTTAGGAATTCGGCCACTTTTTTCAAGGCTACGCCTGCGGCTTCGATGGTTCTGTCAATGTCCTCGTCTGTGTGGGCGCCGGACATGAACAGGGTTTCGAACTGGGATGGGGCCAGATAAATGCCCTGCTCAAGCATGGCCTTGAACCACACCTTGAAGGCCTCCTGATCGGATGCGGCAGAGGTGTCGTAATCCACTACTTCCTTGTCATTGAAGAAGAAGCCAAACATGGAGCCTGCCTGCTGAACCTGGAGGGTTACGCCGGCCTCCTTGGCCTTCTGGGCAATACCCAATACCAGCTTCTTGGTCTTAATGGTAAGCACACGGCTATAATCCGGTTCGCCCGGCTCTGGCTCCTGGGTAATAATCTTCAAGGTTTCCAATCCAGCAGTCATGGCCAGCGGATTGCCGGACAAGGTACCAGCCTGATAAACAAGACCAGCCGGGGCGATATGAGTCATAATATCCCGACGGCCACCGTAGGCTGCTACTGGCAGACCACCACCAATAATCTTGCCCAGACAAGTGAGGTCAGGCTTAACAGCATAAGCCTTCTGGGCACCGCCCAAGGATGCTCTGAAGCCGCACATTACCTCATCAAAAATCAACAAAGAACCCGTCTCTGTGGTGAGCTTTCTCAGTAAATCAAGATAGCCCGGCTTTGGCAGTACCAGGCCCATATTGCCGGCCACAGGCTCCACAATAACTGCAGCAATTTCCTTGCCGCTCTTTTCCATAACCTCTGTAAAGGCTTCAAAATCGTTGTATGGAATGGTAATAGTATCATTGGCAGTACCCGGGGTTACACCAGGGCTGTCCGGAACGCCAAAGGTGGCCAGTCCGGAACCGGCCTTTACCAACAGGCTGTCACTATGACCATGATAGCAGCCGATGAACTTCAAAATCTTGTTACGGCCAGTAAAGCCACGAGCCAGACGCAGAGCACTCATGGTGGCCTCTGTGCCGGAATTTACCATGCGGATAACCTCAATGGAAGGATATACCTCCATTACCAGCTTGGCCAGCTCACTTTCAATGAGAGTAGGTGCACCATAGCTGGTACCACGGGTAGCCGCCTCCTGCAGGGCCTTTACCACCTGTGGATGGGCATGACCCACCACCATTGGGCCCCATGAGCCCACGTAATCTATATATTCATTGCCGTCAATATCAAAAATATGGGAGCCCTCAGCCTTGGCGATAAAAGGAGGGTTGCAGTCAACATTTCTGTAGGAACGTACTGGGCTGTTTACACCGCCGGGCATTAAGGTCTTCGCTTCTTCAAAGGCTGCGGCAGATTTCTCTAAATTAAGCATATTATAATCCTTTCCTGTTAAATATAATTGCTTTCAGTACAGTAAGGATAATGCTGTGTTTCACGACGTCCCGGCACTAAAACTTTTGATTGCTCTTATATAGCGGCAAAAATCATAACTCGCTCCGCTCAAACATAATGATTTTTCCCACTATAATCAAGGTATAGCACTAAAAAGTTTCTTAACGTACCGTGACTAATTGTTCAACACATCATCACCCTTACTTGTCTCATGTTTTACCTTTCCATAAGCCATTTGGCGGCGTCGATTGCATGATAGGTAATAATAATATCGGCTCCGGCCCGCTTCATGCTGGTAAGGGTTTCCAGCACAATGCGTTTTTCATCAATCCAGCCATTGGCTGCAGCTGCCTTCACCATGGCGTACTCACCACTGACGTTGTAGCATGCCACCGGAAGATTAATGCGGTCACGGACCTTGGTAATGATGTCCATATAGGCCAGGGCCGGCTTCACCATAATAATGTCAGCCCCCTCAGCCAGATCAAGCTCCACTTCCTTCATGGCCTCGCGGCTGTTGGCAGGGTCCATCTGGTAAGCCCGACGGTCACCAAACTGTGGTGCGGAATCCGCCGCATCACGGAATGGGCCATAGTAGCCGGAGGCATATTTTACCGCATAGGACATAATGGACACGTTAATAAAGCCGTTTTCATCCAGGGCCTCACGAATGGCAGCCACCCGGCCGTCCATCATGTCGGATGGAGCAATAATGTCTGCACCGGCCTGGGCCTGGCTTACGGCTACCTTCTGAAGCAGCTTCAATGTGGCATCGTTGTCCACATAGTGGCCGCACAGCTGGCCGCAATGGCCGTGGCTGGTATACTGGCAAAGACATACGTCGCCGATAATAACCAGCTCCGGCACAGCCTCCTTGATGGCCTTAATGGCACGCTGCACCGGGGAATTCATATCCCAGGCACTGGAGCCAATTTCATCCTTGTATTCCGGCAAACCAAAGACCTCAACGGATGGAATGCCCAGCTCATGAATTTCCTTGGCCAGCTCCACCGCCAAATCCACAGAATAGCGGTAGCAGCCCGGCATACTGGAAATTTCCTCTTTTTTGTTTTCCCCCGGAATTACAAACATAGGATAAACGAAATCCTTGGCAGAAAGTGAGGTCTCCCTTACCATGGCACGTACATTTTCACTGATACGCATACGACGGGGACGCAGCTTCTGGTCAATCATCAAAATGCCTCCTTAAGGGCCTCTACAAGACCATCAATGGTATATTCTTCAGCCTCAACGCTAACCGCAAGGCCGTGCTTCTTCATGGTGTCAGCCGTAATAGGGCCGATAGCCGCCAACTTAGCCTGCTTCAATAAGCTTGTATCGTTACCAATCAGTTTAAGGAAATTGATAACAGTGGAGGAGCTGGTGAAGGTTATGGCATCAATCTGGCCATCAGTCAAGGCCTGCTTAATGTCCTCAGCGGCAACCTCCCCCATTACGGTTTCATAGGCTGTTACTACATCCACCTCAGCTCCGGCTTTACGCAGGGTATCCGGAAGGATTTCCCGTGCCTCCGCCGCTCTTGGAATCAGCACCTTGGTACCTTCCTTAATCTCGCCCTTCAATGCCTCAATAATTCCCTCCGCCTGGTAGCGGTCCGGAACCACATCGGCCATGAGGCCACGGGTCTGCAAGGCCTCTGCAGTGGCAGAGCCAATGGCACACAGCTTGGCCTGGGCCAAAGCCCTGGCATCCTTGCCCGCCTGCTGGAGACGCTGCCAGAAATGTTCTACACCGTTGGCACTGGTAAAGATAAGCCAGTTGTACTTATTAAGCTCAGCAATAGCCCCATCCAAGGCCTTGTAGCCATCAGACGGTGCCTTTATTTCAATAGCTGGTGCTTCGATGCACTCAGCACCCAAATCTTCTAATTTAGCTGTCAGCTTGGAGGCCTGGGCCCGGGAACGGGTTACCAGCACCTTCTTGCCAAACAATGGCTTCATGGCGATATTATCAAACCATGCCAAATCCTTCCGGAGATTTACCACGTCCCCTACCAGGAAAATACATGGTGGCTTGATGGCCTCTCTTTTGGCCATATCAGCGGCATCAGCCAGAGTGCTGGTCCACACCTGCTGCTGAAGCTTGGTTCCCCAACGGATAATGGCAATAGGGGTATCGGCTGAACGGCCGTTTTCAATCAGCTTGGAAGTAATCTTCGGCAAATTGGCTACACCCATAAGAAATACCAAAGTGTCCGTAGCCTTGGCCAGCTGTGGCCAGTTAATGTCCGAGGTCTCCTTGGTAGGGTCCTCATGACCGGTGATTACGGAGAAGGAAGCTGCCACCCCACGATGGGTAACCGGAATACCAGCATAGGCTGGTACGGAAATGGCAGAGGTAACTCCCGGCACAATCTCAAAAGGCAGATTGTTTTCCTTCAAAAGCAGGGCTTCCTCGCCGCCCCGACCGAAAACAAATGGATCACCGCCCTTAAGGCGAACTACGGTCTTGCCCTCCTTGGCCAAATCCACCAGCAGCTGACAAATCTTGTCCTGGGTCATGGTGTGCTGGCTGGAGGCCTTGCCCACATAGATGTATTCTGCATCCTTTGGAGCATACTGTAAAATACGTGGGTCGGCCAGACGGTCATATACCACGGTATCAGCTATTTTCAGGCAATCACATGCCTTGAGGGTTAACAGGCGATAGTCTCCAGGACCGGCGCCAACGAGAAATACTTTTCCTGCCATACTGTTCTCCTTATGTTATCTCCTTAATATTGGCAGATAACAGTTGCCTATCGCAAGAACAGGTCACTAAAAATATTTTTTACTATTATTGGAATAGCGATAAAAATTATAACTCGCTACGCTCAAACAAATAATTTTTATCACTAATGCAGGTATGTAAAAAATATTTTCTTAACGCGACCTGTTCAACCGCGCTAGTCAACTGTCATTTGCCACTTCATGTACTATAATTATCACTTAATAAAGCGGGGGAATTTTTTCGCCTGCAAGAACGGAGTCCACCTGCCGGAGGCTCATCATGGGCACTATATCTTTGAACGGCAAGATGTATGTGCGACTATGTCGCCTTCGAAGACGACTAAACACTCATTACATGATGATTTGGACGGAGGGATGAAGCCGAAAAAGTTTCACCGCTTCTTTTATCTTTATTACAGCTCTATACCTAACTCAGCTAAAACATTGCGGCCGCCGGCTTCCAGAAGCCGATCTGCCAGCTGCTGTCCCAAGGCTTCTGCATCCGCTGGCTGGCCCATGATGTGGTCTCTGTAGACCTTGCTGCCGTCCAGAGAGGCTATAACTCCCTCCACATTGAGGACGCCATCATTCATAGTGCCGTATACGCCCACAGGGACCTGACAGCCACCTTGAACTCGGTTTAAGAAGGACCGCTCGGCCTTGGTGCAGGTCAGTGTATCCTCATCATTAAGGAAGGCCACCAGCTCGTTGACTTCATAATCATCGGCTCTGGATTCCACAGCCAATGCCCCCTGGCCTACTGCAGGCAGACATACCTTCTTGTCCAAAACATCCGTGATGCGGCTGCCAAAGCCCAAACGCTTCAGTCCTGCTGCCGCCAGAATAATGCCGTCAAAGTTTTCCTCCTCCAGCTTGCGAAGGCGGGTATTTACATTCCCCCGAAGATCGCAGATGGTAAGGTCCGGTCTGACACTTAAAAGCTGTGCCTTCCGTCTGAGACTGGAGGTACCGATTTTCGCCCCCTGGGGCAGCTCACTGAAAAGCTTGTACTTAGGGCTTACAAGCACATCCCCCGGGTCCTCTCGTTTGGTAACCGCAGTGATTTTAAGCCCCTCCGGCACCTCCACCGGCATATCCTTCAGGCTGTGCACTGCAATGTCTATTTCGCCATTGAGCATGGCGGTTTCCAGCTCCTTGGTAAAGAGACCCTTGCCGCCGATTTTGGCCAGCGGAGCATCAAGGATTTTATCTCCCTTGGTGGTCATAAGCACCCGCTCCACCACCAGGCCGGGATACTGCTTTCTCAGCCTGTCGGCAATGTGATCAGCCTGCCATAGGGCCAGCTGACTGCTACGGGTACCGATTACAATTTTATCTTTTTTCATTTCATTCATCTATGGATTCCTCCTGCAGCTTAAACAGCTTGCGGATGGCAAACTTCAGCACTCTTTCCCGTGAAGTGCCTGCTGTATTGTTAACCATGCGCATAGGATCCCGAAGCATCTTGCGCACTATCATATGGGTCATTTTTTCAACGGCCTTGTATTCTTCCTCAGTAAGGTCCGGCAGCTTTCTCATGGCTCGCTTAAGCTCCCGCTCACGGATGAACTCCGCCTTGTCGGTAAGCTGGGCCATAAGTGGCTGCATGGAAAGGTAGTTAAACCGCTCCAAAAGGGCATCCACCTCTTCCTGAATTATGCGCTGGGCTCTGATAGCCTCACGCTGACGCTCCTGAAGATTATCGTCAACCACTGCCTCCAAGTCGTCAATATTAAATAGCTTTACTCCGGCGAGACAGCCCACATCAGGCTCCACGTCCCGGGGTACAGCAATATCTATTAGCATCAATTGCTTGCCACGGCGTGCCCCCATGACATGAATCATGTCCCGCTTATAAATAACATAATGTGGAGCACCGGTGGAGGTAATAATAATATCCACCTTGTCCAGCAGGGCAAAAACATCATTAAGATCCACAGCTGTACCGCCGTACTTGTCTGCCAGCAGCTCTGCACGCTCAATATGGCGATTGGCCACATACAGCTCCTTCAGGCCTTGGCTCATAAGATGGGTTGCAGTAAGCTCCGCCATCTTGCCGGCACCAAAAAGAAGAACACTGCAATTGGAGAAATCTCCAAAGGTGCCCTTGGCCAGCTCCACCGCAGCATAGCTTACGGATACAGCATTAAAGGCAATCCTGGTCTCCGTCCGCACCCTTTTTCCGGCAGCAATGGCCCGGTTGAACATCAGATTCAAAATGGTGCCGGTGGCTCCCGCCGTCTGGGCAATGGCATAGGCCTGCTTCACCTGGCTGAGAATCTGTCCTTCTCCAATAACCAGTGAGTCCAGACTGGCTGTCACCCGCAAAAGGTGCTCAATGCATTCCTCGTCCTCATATTTATAGGTGTACTGCTGGAAGAATTCCGGCGCGCACTCCGTTTTGTTCAAGTCACACCAAAAGCTGGCCAGGGCATTGCTGCTCCCCCGGCGCACCACCGCATATACCTCACTGCGGTTGCAGGTAGAAAGGACCACAGCCTCGTGGAGATGCTCATACTTATATAATTTTTTTAGGCCCTCACGGATGGTTTCCGGTGAAAGGCTGAATTTTTCCCGCACTTCAACTGGAGCTGTTCTGTGGTTAAGACCCAGCGCTATTAATTGCATTCCTGATTTCATGTTTCGCCCTATCCAAATCATGATTATAAATTAAATCTATTATTTCCGGCGTCAAGGCCTGACGCCATATTTTCTGTCTTTGCTGAGAGGTGGAAGCTCCACTCCCGCTCGTATCCCGTATAAGCTCCTGACGCAGCTGCTCAATAAACTCCGCTATTTCCCCAAAGCCCTGATGGTACCGTTTTTCCATATCCTGCCTCAACAAACGGGTAAAGGCAGGACTAGCACCCTCGCTGGACACGGTAAAAAGCAATGGCCCCTGATTCACCACTCCCGGCACTGTAAAATCGCCCAGCTCCGGCTCACTGGCCACATTGACGAGTATCCCCAGCTCCCTGGCATCCGTGGCAGCCTGACGGTTCACGGCCCTGTTATCCGTGGCACAGAAGGCACAAAAAAAACCTTCCAGCAATTCTCTGCTGTAAGTCTCCTGTTTCCATATAATTTTCTTATCGCTGGACCAGTCACGAATCCGCTGATCAGCCTCAGGGGATATTACCGTTATCAGGGCATTATTTTCCAGCAGCCGCTGTATCTTTCTGCAGGCCACCTGACCGCCCCCTATCACGGCACATTTTCTATTGTCCAGCTTTAGGTTAATTGGATACATTTTATCCTCTTCAATGAAACGATTAAATGATGAATCTAATTCATTATTTAATTATAACGCAGTTGTTCAAATTTTTCTATGCAATAGAAAAATATTCCTCTTGGCGTTTCAACAAGGTGCAACAAAATACCTTCACCCTGTTATACTGCATTTATGCAGATTTTCCAACGTTCAGGGGAAATCTGCAAACTAAAAGAGCCACGGCAGCACTGCCATGGCTCATTGGTTGTATTAGTCAAGCTTCATTATATTGTGCTTCAAAACATATATAAGGGCCTGGGTACGGTCGTTAACATTCAGCTTACGGAAAATGTTGGTAAGGTGATTCTTTACGGTCTTCTCACTGACAAACAGGGCCTGGGCAATATCCTGATTACTGAAGCCCTTGGCAATACAGGAGAGAACATCCAGCTCTCTGGCAGTAAGGCGCTCACCGCGGCCTGTGCGCCACAGCTCCTTGGCCTTTTCGTTAATATCATCATCTACGCAGAGGCTGCCAAAAATGCGCTCCTCCAGCTCAGGATAGATATAGGCACCGCCCTCGTGAACGATATGAATTGCCTTAACGAGCATCTCAGGCTCTACATCCTTTAACAGATAGCCGGAAGCGCCGTTCTTGAGCATTTCCAGCACGTAGTTGTCGTTATCGTGAATGGTCAGTGCAATAATCTTTGTATTGCACTTGGCAGCCTGAAGCTGGCTGGCAACATCCAGGCCATTAAGACCGGGCATATTAAGATCCAGCAATAATATGTCAGGCTGTAACACCAAAGTCCTAGCCAAGGTTTCCTGGCCATCCTCAGTCTCCCCAACAACCTCTATATCATCTTCAAAATTCAGTACTCTTTTAAGACCCTGTCTCAAGAGAGCATGATCATCAGCAATCAGTACTCTTATTGCCATTATCAATACCTCACTTCATTCAGTAAAAAAATGCAATCAATCTGCACCCCAACATTATACCATATTTACTGTTCCTGTTGAAGCATTTTCCCATAGCCATTTTTTACCATCTTTTTTCATAAGACCTTTGTACTAGTGGTCTCACAAAAAACTCTCCAATGATAGTCTACCACCCGCCAATGAATTATTTATGAAATCAAACAACAATATTATCGCAAAATATTTGCCTTAATAAAAATTGTAATTTCCTCCTCTGTTGTTTTGGTGGAGGTTGCCTTGAAAAAATTCCCCAAAATAGGAATATCACCCAAAAACGGAATCTTCTGAAGCTGCTTAACCTCCTCCCTGCTGATAAGACCACCAATAATAAGGGTTTCCCCATCCTTCAGCCGCACCCTGGTCCGAGCTGAACGCTTATGGAAGCTGTAGGCGTTCATTTCCTTCACATAGCTGGGAGCGCTCACCTCAATGTTAAGCTGGGAATCAATATAGCCATCATCATTAACGAAGGGTCTGCACTGCAAAATAATCCCCGCCGGCCTGTATCTGATGGATGTGGTGGTGGCAGTGTTGGTGATGGAGACCTCCGGAACCGGCACCTCACCCCCTATATTTATTACCGCCTCCTGTCCCTGCATAGTCACAATATTTGGTCGTGACAACACTCTGGCCTTCCCCTGGCTGATCAGTAAATCCAAGGCAGCATCATAGGAAAAATCGTGAAATAGTTTGGTCCATTCCCAGGTGACGCCCAGCTTTTCCAAATCTTCCCGCTTAACAGCCACCACCCGGGCCTCCAGTGACACCTGTTGTGCCGGTACATCCAGCTGCCCCAGCAGCCGACGTACATCACGGGCCTCCTCAGCCGTTCCATATACAAGAAGGGAACGGGTATTTATATCCACTGCCACCCGGGAGGCTTTATTGCTGTTGCCAACACTACTGTAAGTGTCACTTCTCCCCTTATTGTCCCCTTTTATGATATTCTCCTCTATGCCGAGTCCCCCATTTTTCTCTTTGTTTTCGCTTTTTCCAGGATTTTCAGATGCTTTGTTTTTTGTGGAGCTTTTGTTGGCCTTCCTCATATCTCCCACATTTTTATTCTGAAAATACAGCTCCACATCCCGTTTCAGTTCTTCCAAATCCCCATAGGCCACGGGAATCACATGAACCTGTCCCATGCTGGAAACAATATCTCTGCCCCTGCCAATAATAAGGGTACCCTCCTGCTCACTTATATCAAGACCGCCGGCCACAACGATTCTGTCAATGGCCTCCCGTGGGGTCACATCCTGAAAATTCACGCTGACATGGCTGTCAGCACTGCTGTCCATAATGACATTTATATTCCCCTCCCTGGCAGCGAAGCGGATGAGCTCTGCGGCACTGCCGTCGCTGACCCGCATGGACAGGGCCTCGCACTGCCCGTAAAAGCAGCTGAACAGATTTATAAGGCATCCCAATATTCCTGCTATAATTATTACTTTTCTACCCACAATTCTCTCCCATTAACCTTCACTTTTACACGATGTCCTTCGATCGACTCCACTGAAAGGTCTCCCGTTCCTTCCCCCGGGTACAGCATATATTGGCTGCCCCCATATTCCAGCAGTACAGCCGTCCCCTCTTTTCCTTCCATGACTCCCCTTATATGAGGTGCCTTGGGAGCTGCTTTTTTATTGCCGGAAGCATTACTGCCCCCGCCTGTCGTGGCTCTGATTCCCCCATTCTCTCCGCCCTCCTTGGCTCCTTTATTGCTCTTTGGAATTATCTTTGTTCCTTCATTTTCCCCAAAGGGATTGTGAAGCCCGTGAAATTCCTGCACCCCCTTCATTCCCTTTATTTCCTTAAAGCCCGTCTTGGAGGGCCTGTCCTCCTTATCTGCACTTCCCTCCGAAAAAGCAGTAATGGCCTGAGAGGAGTCTCCCAGGCCATCTGTTGCCGTCAATATCAGAAAAAGAAGGGCGCAGACCGCTATAAACAAAGCAATCCGCGCCAGCATACATTCCTTCAATATTTCCAATAACTGCAATACATGCCGGCCAGCCTTTTCAGCGAGGAATTTTAACATTCCCTGCATTTTGCTACTCCTTTTCGACATATTATGCTGACGGAAAAACCATGCAAAAGGAATACACGCTTGCGAATTCCCGCCGTATAATATTGCTCTATTAAATTTTTAACTGCAAATATTTTTGCCTGTTATGAATTACTTTTTCAGAGCCTGAAGGCTTGGTCCCATAATGCGCTTATAGGCCTCAACGCCAGGCTGGTTAAAGGCATCCACATCAGCCAGCTCGCCCTCGTAGGCAATGGTCAAAGCCAGCATATAAAGGAGCTCACCCAGATGATAAGCATCCAACTTAGGCAGTGAGAACAGGGCATTGAAGCGGTTGTTGGAGGCCAGTGCATCCGCATTGGACTGACGGGCCACCTCCAGGGCCTGACTCATCTTTACGCCGGAAATATCTGCCAGCTTCTTAACCTCCGGGAAGGAATTAGGAATAACGAAGTCTGTATCCCAGTTTTCCACCCGAATGAACTGTACCACCTTGTTCAGCTTGCCCTCCTGATGCTGCTGGGTCTGGGCATGCATATCCGTGGTGCCCACAGCCACGATTGGGGTACGTCCGTAATAAACATCCTTGCCGTTTCTGTCCTTCTGCTTTCCAAGGGACTCAGCCAACAGCTGAATATACCACTCGGAAACGGATTTCAGATAGTCACCATAAGGCATCATAACTTCCATGTCACGGCCGTACTTTTCGGAAGCAATATACTTCAGCACTGCATTCAGCAGGGCCGGATTCTGCCATACATCTTCATTCTGGCAGGCAATATCCATGTCCTTGGCACCGTTGAGGAAGGCCTCAATATCAAAGCCGCACACTGCAGCCAGTACCAGGCCCACATCGCAGAAAATGGAGAAGCGTCCGCCCACTCCGTCCGGAACGCTGTACTGCGGCCAGTTGTTGTCCATGGCCAGCTTCTTCAGGATGGTTGGCTTTTCCTCGTTAGGATCAGTAACGGCAATTACCTCCACCTCAATATCCGGATTCTTTTTCAGCTCCTCATAGATAACCATGAAATTGGACATGGTATCCAGGGTGCCGCCGGATTTGGAGATAACCATCAAATCCACCACCAGCTTGCGCTTCAGATGGGATTTGGCAATACGTGCCGAACGCTCCAGCT
The DNA here is from genome assembly GCF_002100115.1 of Anaerovibrio sp. JC8. Lineage (GTDB taxonomy): Bacteria > Bacillota > Negativicutes > Selenomonadales > Selenomonadaceae > Anaerovibrio. Next base: position 165,746 of record NZ_ANBM01000002.1, read on the forward strand.
CCTTGATCAAATCCCCGGTGCGCCGAGGGTCAATGTTGTTGCCGCTGAAGTAAATCTTTGGCATGCCGCCGCGCTCCTCGGTGGTCATGGAATTCCAGAACTCACCGCACTGCACATCGAAAATAACCTTGTCTCCCAGATAGGAGCCGCCAATGCCAAGGGAAACCACGGCATCCACACGGTTCTTTACGGAATCGGTAAGCTCCTTCAGATGCTTGATGGAAGCAGGAGAATTGAGGTGCCCCTCCTCCACGTAAGGCAACTGGGAGAAATAAACCTTCTCCGGGGTGCCGTCCTTGGACAGATGCCCACGGATTATGCCCTCTTCACGCATTACCTTGATGGCCTTGTTGGCCTCATCAATTTTGCCGGCCAGTTCCTTCACGTCTTCCTTGGTAACCTTGCCGTCACCCACCAGATTGCCGTAATCAAAAGTGAAACCGGATTTTAATTTTAACTCCATAGAAAATCCCCCTTATAAATCTTTCACCTTACATATTTCTCTACAAAGCACAAAATTCCTTGTTAATTTATAAAATTATTCCTGATTTTGGGCTCTCTTTATTTTACGGATATTTTTCTTCATCTTGTGCAAAGTATAATAATAGGCCAGGGCCAACGGTATGCATGACCCGAACCAGGCCGCCGGGCTGGCAATGGTGGCACCCCAGAAGCCCAGGGTATCCACGAAGCACAGACCGACAATGGCACGCATTACCAGCTCCATAATTCCCGCAAAGGTTGGCACAAAGCTCTGGCCCAGCCCCTGAAGGGTGTTGCGGTAAATAAACAGCAGTGCCAGCACAATATAGCAAACAGAGGTAGTCACCAGATATACCTGTCCCAGTTCAATAACCTCCAGCTCATCTGCACCTACAAAAAGCTCCATAAAGTTAGGCCCGAAAATTACGTTGAATATACCCACCAGAATACTGAAAGCCCCGGACATAAGGATGCACTGGTTAACGCCCTTTTTGATGCGGGCAAACTTTCCTGCACCGTAATTCTGGGCAGTATAGGCCGCCATTGCAATACCAAAGGACATCATTGGCATCAGGGCAATGGTCTCCACCTTCTGGGCTGCAGCAAAGGCTGCCACCGGCACCGGTCCCAGGCGGTTCAGGGCCATCTGAACGATAATGGTACCCACGGCAATAATGGAGGTCTGAAAAGCCATAGGAAGGGCAATGACCATGTGCTTTTTCATGAAATCCCAGTCAAGATTTTCCCAATCCCGACGGCGGATTCTTAAATATGGCACCTTTTTCCAAATGTAGGTCACCACAATAACCCCACCGATAAACTGGGAAACCAGAATGCCATAGGCAGCTCCCGGAATTCCCCATTCAAATACCAGCAGGAAAAGCGGCTCCACAATAATGTTTATAACGAGGGCCGTGGCCAAAATGTAGGTTGGACGCCGGCTATCCCCCAGAGCCCTTATGAGATTGGCCTCCAGCATGAACACCACCGTAATGGGAATACCGGCGCAGACAATGGAAATAAAGTCCACTGCCCCCTCCAGAATCTCCGGCGGCGTATCCATGAAAACCAATATATTCCTGGAAAAGGTGTAGCCGATAATGGCCAGAATTACGCCTACCACCAGGCCCAGCACCAGACAGGCCGCAGCACTTCGATGAACACCCTCGTAATCCTTGGCCCCAAAGCGCTGTCCCGTAAATATGGAAAGGCCTGAGGAAAGGCCAATAACAAAGCCCACCATCAAAAACATGATGCAGCCGGTACAGCCCACTGCTGCCAGGGCCTCAACCCCCAGAAAGCGGCCTACTATCAGGGTATCAACGAAGCCGTAAAGCTGCTGGAAAATATTGCCTCCAATCAGGGGCAGGGTAAAGAACAGTATTAACTTGGCAGGACTGCCTTCAGTTAAATTTTTTGTCATAGATATAACCTTACTTTCGTAAACACGGGAAACGTAGTGAATTAGTGATTTAGTAGCTTAGATAACGGGTAACCATACTTCGCAGCTTCTCCTGCAGGAATATGGTAGTATCAGCCAGGGCATCAGCACTGGGCCGCAGCTTGTGAATATTAAAGCTCTGGGGATGGCTGGCACGAAAATCCGCCGGGGCCGGTATTACATCAATGCCCTCCTTGGCAAAGTTAAGCACTGAACGGCTCATATGAAAGGCTGAGGTAACCAAAACAGGCTTGTGCCACCCATGCTCCGCCATAATTTGTGCCGAATAAATTGCATTCTGCCGGGTATTAAGGCTCTGGTCCTCGATAAGGATATCCTTGGCGGGCACTCCCAACAAAGTAAGCTCTCGTTGGGCAATATGGGCCTCGTTGCCACTGTCATCATAAACCTGGCCGCCGCTGACAATAACGGGCAGACCAGTCTTTTTGTAAATCTGGGCCACCAGGGCCATGCGGCTGCCTGCCGCCCCGGAAAGAGTTCCTTCCCCATCCAATGACGGGGTGCCGGACAAGGCACCGCCCCCCAGCATAATGATGCAATCTCCGTCAAATTTATCCGGCATGGAATAATCATTTTCCAGGGTGCCAATCAGCAGGCTGGAAAACCATGTGGTGGACAGCAGATAAAATACTATGGTAATGCCTCCCAAAATGGAAGCAATTTTTCGTTCTTCCCGGCGCCACAGCCAAACAGACATCACCAGAAACAGCACAATAAATATTCCCGGCGGCATCAGCAGGCTGGCACCAAATTTTAATATATAAATCATAATCTTCTCCATAATTTAGGATTATTATTGGGCAGGGGACTGCTTGGTTGAACATTGAGTCCCAGTGCGTTAAGAAACTTTTTATTGCTATTCTTTGCTTATAGTGGTAAAAATCATTTGTTTGAGCGACGCGAAGCCAGTCCTGTAAGAGCGAAGCGAGTTATGATTTTTAGCACTATATAAGAGCAAGAAAAAGTTTTAGTGCTGGGACGACGTGAAACCAAGCAGTCTCCTGCCCTGATATTTTAAAAGAATTTTTTTCCTTTTAAAAGGGAAAAAATTGAACATTTGCGTTATAATGTTACTATATTATCATACTTTGAGAAATATGGTTATCATATTATTTCAGTAAATGAAGGAGAGAGAAATTATGCAGACTTTAACAAGCAACATCGTAAAGGCTGAGAACAAGGCCGGCGGCAAGGGTACCATTACCATCGAGAAGCTTCTGGGGGAAAAAGAGCTGGGTGGTAACGACATGTTCGCCAAGGTTACCATTCCACCTGGATGCTCCATCGGCTTCCATGAGCATCATGGCAATGCTGAGACCTACCACATTTTGCAGGGTGAGGCCCTCTACAACGACAATGGCAAGGAAATGACCATTGGTGTAGGCACCACCACCTACTGCCCTGACGGGGAAGGCCACGGCATCGAAAACGCCTCCTCTGACAAGGATCTGGTATTCATGGCCCTGATTTCCAAGACCCTGTAATTCCACAAAAAGCTGAATAACGTAGCTAAAAGCCCGCTCTGCACCTTTGCAGAACGGGCTTATTTTTGTTCTATTAAACCTCTTCCTCAATAACAGGAATCATCAAAATAAACTTGGTACCCTTGTCCAGCTCACTTTCCATGGAAATGCCAATGTCGTGATTATCGGCAATCCACTGGGCAATGGACAGGCCCAGGCCGGTGCCCCCCGGCTGCCCTGCAGCCTTGGTACGGGAGCTGTCCACCCGATAGAACCGCTGGAAAATCTTTTCCTGATCCTCCGGTGCAATGCCAATACCATTATCGGCAATTTCCAGACACATATACCGTGGCATGGCGTGGCTGTCAATGGTGATGGTGCCCCCCTCAGGGGTATATTTAATACCGTTTTCGAGGAAAATACGGATAAGCTCCTTCATGATGACCTTGTCACCCAAAATGTAGCCTTCCTCGTTGCGGAGAAGCTCAATGGTATGTCTGGTATCCGTAACCTTCAGCTTTTTGTAGACGTCCTCCACCAGCTCGCTGAGCTCCAGAGGAACCTTGTTCACTATCTGGCGGTTCTGATCTGCCCGGGCCAAAAACAGCAGCTTTTCAATAAGCTCCTGCATATCCTCTGCCTCGGTCTTTATGGCCTGAATGCCCTCCTCCAGGGTTTCAGCATCTGAACTACCCCAGCGGCTCAGCATATCCGCATAGCCCTTAATGACTGTCACCGGAGTACGCAGCTCATGAGAGGCATCGGATACAAAGCGCTGCTGTACCTTGAAGCCTTCTTCTATGCGGTCCAGCATCCGGTTAAAGGTGGTGGCCAGCTCCGTCATCTCATCATGGCTTGGTGGCACCTCCAGCCGGGCACTCAAATCACTTACCTCAATGGATTTAGCGGTACCGATAAAGTCCCTCAATGGCCGGAAGGCCCGCTTGATTCCCAGATAAACAATAAGCACCACCAGCAAAATACCCAGGGCCGCACCCAAAACGATACGCTCCTGAACCTTGGCAAACATAGGCCGCTCTGCCGTAATAACCCGGCTAAACACCAGCGTGTAATTGCGTCCCTTGAATTCCATAGGCACTTCATGATAGTAAATCATAAAATGCTTCAGGCGAACCAGCTGATACTTGTCAGACATCCAGAACATCTTGTCCATGACAAAATTGTCCCGCAGCAGCTCCACAGAGGCAAAATGCTTGTCCGTATCATAAACCACCTTGCCATCCTCATTCAGCACCCGCAGCACTACTCCCGGCAGCAGCACTTCCTCCGTAGCCTCATGGGGCTTTTGTGCCGCCTGGGTCATAAAATTGGGGTCCTGAATTTTATCCAGGGCGATCTCCACACTGATGGTCATTTCCATTTCCGCCTGATGGTAAATTACGTAGTACATACCCACCACCGAGGCCACACAGGCGCACCCCAGCAGTATGGTTATTACCGCAGCATACATCAGGGTAAGGCGGGTGGAAATCTCCCATTGCTTGGGATAATTGATGATTCTTTTCCAGAGACTAGTCTTTGACGACATAGCCTACCCCCCGCATGGTATGAATGTATTTCTCGTTGAACTTATCATCCAGCTTGGCGCGCAAGTAGCGGATATATACATCCACCACATTGGTATCACCCATGTAATCATACCCCCAGACCTGGGAAAGAATCTGGTCACGGGTGAGCACGCTGCGCTTGTTGCGGATAAGGTATTCCAAAAGGTCGAATTCCTTTTTGGTCAGCTCCACCAGTACATCATCCACCATAACCTCATGGCGGACAATATTCATGGTAAGATTCTTCAGCTTGAGCTCCTCCCCGCTGGAGGTCTCAGGGGAATGCTCGGAGGCAGTGTGCTTTCTCAGGGCCACCCGCATCCGGGCAAAAAGCTCAGGAATGGCAAAAGGCTTGGTAACGTAATCATCGGCACCGATATCCAGGCCCTCTACCTTGTCATTTACGTCATCCCGGGCAGTGAGCATAATAATGGGCACATCAGAAAGCTCCCGAACCTTTCTGCAGATTGTAAGACCATCCATATCCGGAAGCATTACATCCAAAAGCACCAGGTCAAAATCCCCCTGAATTATGCGCTCGTAGGCACGACTGCCGTTTGATTCCGTCTCAGTTTCAAAGCCCTCATGCTCCAGCTCCATCTGCAGGAACCGGGCAATGCGGGTCTCATCCTCCACGATAAAAATCTTTTTTCCCTCTGCCATATTTATACCTCGCTATACATGACTTACAGTAGTCTCATTTAACGTACTTCTGGCGGAACATCTCGATGAAATGCTGACAGCTGCTGGAAAGAGTGCGGCTCTTCAGCCAGGATACAACAGTATGGGTGTAGATTTCTGCCTCCTCAAGATGCTTGAACACAATATCATCTGAGCGCATAAGGCTGCGGGCAGACAACGGAACCAGGGAGATACCAATACCCCGCTGGGTCCACAGCATATTCTGAATCTGGCTGTCGCTGACACTTAAAATATTTGGCTCAAACTTGGCCTTCTGGCAATGGGACATGAAGGCGGTTTTCCAGCGCAGTGGCACCAAAAGCGGCTTGTCCTTCAAATCTGTAATGTGTATAAATTCACTGTCAGGGTCGTCGCAGAAGCTCTTGTGCATGGCCAGAACCAACGGCTCATCAGGCAGAATAATGGACTCATAGGAGGCATTGTCCACCTGGGTACGGGTAATGGCAATTTCAATAATATGGCTGTCCAAGAGCTCCAGCATGCGGGCACCCTCGCCCTCCCACACCTGGAAGGTCACCAGCGGATATTTCTTGGTAAAATCCTCCACCAGCTCCGGTATCAGCATGGAGCCCGAGGAGGTTATGGTGCCCAGCTTAATAGTGCCGGCCACACCGGAGCCTATATCAATAAGCTCCCGCATGGTGCCATCCACCATGCCCAAAATGTGCTTGACCCGGGAATAAAGCAGCATTCCCGCATCAGTGAGGCGAATACGGCGGCTGCCACGCTCAAATAGCTTTACTCCCAAAGAGGTTTCCAGACGCTTCATCTGGCGGCTGAGGGCCGGCTGGGCCACATTGAGGCGAATGGCCGCATGACTGATATTGCCTTCTTCAACGATGGCGTAAAACGCCTGCATATCTTTAATTTCCATAGAATCATACCTTCCGAAATATACATATATTTACATATATAATATACTTTTATATTAAACTATGCAAATTTATTTCAAATAAATCGTTTTTCCTGCACAAATTGTTATAGCTACATTTACATTTGCATCAAAAACTGCAAAATCTGCCATTTTCCCAACCTCAATGGAACCCATATCCCCTTCCATGCCTATGCCCCTGGCAGGGGTTATGGTGGCGCACTCCACCACCTGCCATACTGGAACATGAAGATTATTGGCATAATTATATATGGCACGGTCCATGGTAAGGACACTGCCGGCAATGGTACCATCCTCCAGCACCGCCTTGCCGTCAGAAACAAATACCTTCTGTCCCCCCAGCTCCGATTCACCGTCCCCCAGGCCACAGGCCCGCATAGAATCCGTAATCAGTACAGTTCGGGTATTACCCTTGACCTTGTTTACGATGCGCTGAGCACCGGGAGCCACATGAATATTGTCAGCTATCAGCTCGCAAAACGCATCTGAATCCAGGGCAGCACCCACCACCCCTGGATTGCGGTGATGCAGTCCTGTCATGGCATTAAAAAGATGGGTTATATGGGTTGCTCCCCGATTGATGGCATCCATGGCGCACTCATAGTCCGCCGCCGTATGCCCCAAGGACACCCTGATGCCCGCCCCGCGGCAGTTTTTTATAAAATCGCTGTCCGCCGGCAGCTCCTCAGGAGCAATGGTAATGAGCCTGATAATATCCCCGTAGTCACTGATTAAATCAAAATCGGCCTTCTGAATATTGCTGGCCTTCTGGGCCCCCTTGTGCTTTTCACTTATAAAGGGTCCCTCCATATTGGCACCAATAATTCTGGCACCCTCCCGGTAGGACATGGCCTGTCGCACTGTATCCAGTGCCTCATAAACCCGTGGCATATCATAGGTCATAGTGGTAGGCAGCATGGATGTTACCCCCGTTGCTGCCTGACAAAGAGCCATCTGACGAAGGCCTGTCTCCCGGCAGTCCATGGTATCTGAGCCGGCACAGCCATGAATATGAAGGTTGATAAAGCCCGGAGCCACATACTGTCCCTGGGCATAGTGAACCTCCTCAAAGGCATTGCGTCCCCTGCGGTCAAATTCTTCCTTGTCAATTATCTCTGTAATCCGGTCCTCATAGACCACCACTTTATCCTGTTCCACCCGAAAGGCCCCATCAAGCCCCGGGGTAATGAGCCTGCCGTTTACGATTGCTTTCATATTTCCCTCTTATTTTCCTTATGCTATAATCAAATTCAGTTGGAGTATAAAAATTCAACTGAATACGTCTCATTTTTCTATTAAAAATATATCACGATACAGGAGGATTTTCTATTATGAAGGGTTCTGAAATACTAGCCCATGTGGACCACACCTTGCTGAAGCCAACTGCCACCTGGGAGCAGATAAAGGAATTGTGCCGGGAGGCCATTGCCTGCAAAACCGCCTCAGTTTGCATTCCTGCCAGCTATGTGGCACCGGTTCATAAAGAATTTGGAGATAAAATAAATATCTGCACAGTTATCGGCTTTCCTTTGGGCTATGACAGCAGAGAAGCAAAAATTATTGCTGCTGGGCAAGCCGTAAAAGATGGTGCAAAAGAAGTTGATATGGTCATCAATATTACGGACGCCAAAAACGGCTTTTTTGACAAAATCACTGAGGAAATTGCCGCCATCAAGCAGGCAGTAGGAAACAATATCCTTAAGGTAATTATTGAGGCCTGCTACCTTACAGAGGCAGAAAAGAAAGCCCTTTGCAAGTGTGTTACTGAAGCCAAGGCTGACTTCATAAAGACCTCCACCGGCTTTGGTTCCGGTGGGGCCACCCATGAGGACATAAAGCTCTTTGCTGCCAATATTGGTCCTGATGTAAAAATGAAGGCTGCCGGCGGTATCCGCACCCTGGAGGACATGAAGCAGTATCTGGCAGAGGGCTGTGAGCGCATCGGCGCCAGTGCCGCAGTTGGACTACTGAAGGATAAAATGGATTTAGAGGTCTGAGTAATAAAAATTTCTAAAAGAGACTGGTGGTTTTCACGCCGTTCCAGAACTCAATGTTCAATTCACCAGCCCCTTTTCAGACCTTATTCAAATAATCATACTAAAAAAGACAGGCACAGATTACATCAATCTGCCTGTCTTTTCATTTGTCTTAATCTAAGGTTGGGTGAGCCTTAACGTACTCCACTGGACGGCTCCAATCCACATGAACCTCAGTGTTCTCCCAAAGTCTGGTGAGCACGGTCTGGAAGCTTCTTACATCTGCCAGAGGATCAAAGGTTTCCTCGGTGAAATCCAGCAGGGACTCATGAGGTACCTTAATAACGTGCTTCTCGCTGAGGAACTTCTCAGCATCGGCTACTGCCTTGGCATCGTCCAAAAATACCTTTACGGTCTTTGCCTCAGTATCATATTCAACCCAGCCGTTTACGCCACGGCAGCTGACAGCCACACTATATATCTTATCTTCCATTTTTCTTCTCCTTTAAGATTAGAATTCAAAAATACTAGAAATATTATACTACAAAAGTAAAATTTGGCTAGTCTTAATTAAGCTTGGAATCAGGAGTATATACTGCCACCTTCTTGAAGAAGCGGTCATTTATCTCCATAACCTCCTGGGCCGGCATCCGATAGAAATTCACCCGGCCTGCTTCCAAAGGCTTTGGCAGCCCTGATGGCTTGGAAATCTCAATCCAGCGATATGGAGCCGGATTGCCCTCCTCGTCCTCGTCGTAATAGAGAGTATCCTCAGGCCTTGGTTCCTCGGTGCCATCACACATCGGAAAGTTCAGCTTAATCTGCTCAATAAACATGAGGCAGGTTTCCTCGGACATATCCAAAGTGCCTTCCTTGCTTTCATCGTCACCATTGTAGGCAGCAATAAAAATGGCCTTGCCCCAGATAATCTGGTCGCTGTCAGCCCCCGGAAAACGGCGGTTTGGCTTCATGCCCAGAGCAGCCGCCAAATCATTTACCAGAATAAACAGGGAAATACCCGGCTGAATCTGAAAGAACTCCACGGCACCGTAGTTGCCCTCAAGGGTGTCCTTGATGGCCTCATCGTGAGGGCCATGAGCCGCCGGAAGCTTGATAATGGAAGGGTCCTTGCCTGGTTCAATCAATATAGCACGCATTAACTGCTGGTTACTCATCTGTGTCTATCTTCCTTCCTAATTGCAGCTTCTTTTGGTATTTTTCCTTTATATCTGAATGAAGCATTTTTGTATAATACTTTGTATATAGTAACTATAATTTTACCACACTATTCTTTAATCTTACTCACCTTTTTACCATTTTGTCAAGTCTTGTTATTCCCCCAAACCTATGGTATTATACAGCTAAAGAGGGATAATCTTCTTTGACCGTAGCGTCCATTCATCGTCTAACCGACTCTTTTTCATAAGGGAATCTGATTTTGTGCAGCAGATGCTGGATCGTCTCCGAACGAATAGCAGAACCTGTTACTTAGGATACCCACTTTAACACACAGGTTTAGCCTGTTGGACTACGGCATATGCGGACCCCGCTTTCGAGGAGCTGTTACTTCGGTAGCAGCTCCTTTCTTGTATTGTGAAAGGTAAAAAATGATTATTTATTCTGGGTGCTGTCCTCAGACATACGGCGAATGGCCTTCCGCATCTGGGCCACATTTTCCTCCACGGAAAGCTCCGGGAAAAATGCCCGCACAGCGTAAATCTGCTCCTCATGATTATTGGCCACCACCACGCTGACCCGGTCCCCCATAATGCGCTTCACCTGATGCATAACCAGCCGCAGATGCTCCGAATCTGTCAGAAGTATATATTTGTTGGCAATATCACTGTGGGCCGCATTGACAATTTCCTCCACTGACGGACCGGAGGAATCGCTGCCATCAATAATAACCGTAGCTCCGGCCTCCTGAAGCTTCTGGGCCCATTCGGTGTCATCAGCCACTGTCAGCAGGGCCTGAGGCATAATGCAGGCCTGCTGCACCATGGCCATGGCATGTGGCTCCGCCATAATATTGATATGAATCTCCCCCACATGGCCCCAGGCAACGGCACGCTCCAGAATAGTGCCGGGATGCTCGGAATGAACATGGATGAATATGGCCTTGAAGCGGCGTTCCACCACCACAAAATTGCCAATCTCCTGAAGCTCCTTTTCGATGAGAGGCACCGACAGCTTTGGATTGGCCACCAAAAAGCTGACACAGTAAGGACGGGCCTTGTCATTGGTAGGGCTCACAATGCCCCGGGCCTCATACATTTTCTTGCCCACATCAATCGGCGGCAAATTCAGATCACCCTGGAGGCCCTTCAGACAGCCCTCCAGAAACACCTGAAGAATCTGCTCACCGCAGTCAAGATGACCCACTTTATTCTCCTGGCTGGCCTTTATGGCCGCCTTCAAAATATCGCTGATATGCTTGCCGGATTTCACTGCATCGTGGGCACCCTTGGCCACCACCTTGGAGGCGACGATTATTGGCCGGTTCTTTTCCTCCGGAACTGCCTTCTGGGCGTATAAAATCCCATACTGGAAGGCCTTGCCAAATTCCTGGGAGGTAGCCGTGTACTTGCCGATAAGGCCTTTGGCAATGCCCCGTAAAATCTGGGAAACAATAACTCCCGCATTTCCCCGGGCACCCAAAACAGACGCGTCAGCAACGCGTCTGGCCAAGCCGCCAATACTTTCATTTACTGCCTCCGTCAGCGGAATTACCGCCGCTCCCATGGTTCTGAGCACATCAGAGCCCGGTTTGCCGGAGTAGAAAAAGGCACTGGATTCCTTGACGGCATTTATATTTTCAAATTCATTGAGAAATTCCCCGTAAGCGCCCAGCACCATGCGCTTATAGTCACTTCCCGTGATTTTTTCCCCTGTGCTTTCCGTATCTACAGTATCTGTCATTTTTAAACTAATGCCTCCATAACAGCATAGTGACTTTATTCACTTATCAAAATCAAGTATAACGAGGTTTCATATATCTATGACCTCGTTGCGACGCGAAGCTAGTCCTGAAAGGGAAACGCTGAGCGGAATATTTTTCTTCCTCTTAGGAAGAAAAATTCGAACAATTGCGTTATAATTATAATAAGTTGTATTTTTTCAAACTCACAAAAAGGATTATACTATGTTATTCTAGAAATATCTCTAGAAACCTTTTTTCAGGTTGAATTTTTGAATAAACGAGGACTTTATAATGGCAAAATCCGTTACAAAAAAAGAAAAAGAAGCTGTGGATAGCGAATTGAAACCCAGAACTACCAGAAGAACATCTGCCAGAAAAGCGGCATCAGTGGCTGAAAGCACTGCACCGGCTGAAGCTGTCGAGGCTGTAAGGGCTGTCTCTGTGGAAGCTGTCAAAGCTGAGGAAGTAAATACACCTGCGGAAACAGCAGATGTTACTGAAGCTGCCGACGTGGCAGAAGAAACTCCAAAGGCAAAAAGAGCAACCAAAACCCGGGCTACCAAAAAGCGGGGAGCCAAAAAGAAAGCTGCTGAGCCAAGAAAAGAGCGCAAGGAACGTATCTTTGCCCTTGATATCGGTACCAGAAGCGTTATTGGTATCGTAGCCGAAAGGGAGGCCAGCGGACTGAAAATCGTGGCCACCGAGCGTCAGGAGCACAAGACCCGTGCCATGCTGGACGGTCAGATTCACGATGTTCCTCAAGTTGCGGCCATTATTGATAATGTAAAAAAGGCTCTGGTTAAGCGAACCGGTCCACTGAAAAGTGCCGCAGTAGCCGCTGCCGGCCGTGCATTATATACCATGACTGCTGATGCGGATATGGAAGTCAATGGTATTATCACGGCAGAGCAGGAACGTGCCCTGGATTTTGCCGGGGTACAGGCAGCCCAGGCCAAGCTGGCTGCTTCCAAGACCATTGATGATCCAACCAAGTATTATTGTGTAGGCTACAGCACCATAAAATATGATTTGGACGGCATTCAGCTGAAGACCCTGGTGGGCCAGCGGGGCCGTATAGCCAATGCTACAGTTATTGCCACCTTCCTGCCCCGTCAGGTTATTGACTCCATGCACTCCGCCCTTCAGGCTACCAAGCTGGATATGCGGGCCCTTACTCTGGAGCCAATTGCCGCCATTAACGTGCTGATTCCTCCTACCATGCGCCATCTGAATCTGGTGCTGGTGGATATTGGCGCCGGCACCTCCGACGTGGCCATTACCAAAAACGGCTCCGTTATTGCCTACGGCATGGTGCCACAGGCCGGTGATGAAATTACAGAGGCCATTTCCCAGCGGTTCCTGCTGGACTTCAACGTAGCCGAAAAATTAAAGAGAGAGGCTGCCAACGGCAAGGACGTTCATTTTACGGATATTCTTGGCGCAGAGTACGATCTGACTGCCAAGGATGTTCTGGAGCCTGTTCTGCCAAACATCAAGAGTCTGGCGGAGGCCATTTCCAAGCAGATTATGGAGCTTAACGGCAGTGACCAGCCTCAGGCTGTAATTCTTGTAGGCGGCGGTGCCCTGACTCCGCATCTTGCAGATTATGTTGGTGAGGTTTTGGGACTGACCCCTGGCCGTGTGGCTGTGCGCCATCCGGAGAAGATCGACGGTATTCTGGAAATTCCGGATGAGCTTAAGCTGCCGGACGCAGTTACCCCATTGGGTATCTTAAAGGTTGCGGCTCTTACTTCACTGCATTTCCTTAGAATTTTCGTGAACAACGATGAATACAGCCTCTTTAATTTTCGTGAGCTCACTGTATCCGATGCCCTCCTGAATGCCGGCATTCAGCTTAAAAAAATGAATGGCCGTCCGGGGCTTGGCGTGATGCTCACCATTAACGGCGAAAACAAGTTTATTCCTGGTACCATGGGCACCATGGCACAGCTGAATATTGACGGCCGTCCGGCCACACTGGATACTGTGGTCAAGGAGGACAGCCGCATTGAGATTATTCCGGGTGAGGACGGTACCCAGCCGGAGGTAACCATCAATGATGTGCTGGAAATTCCGCCTTCCTACACTGTTTATATCAACGGTGAGGAGCGCAGCATCGATGCCCAGTTCACCATCAACGGACAGGCTGCCGAGCCGGGACAGCTTCTTAAGGACGGGGATATTATTACCAGCAAGGACACCCGCCTGCTGGGTGAAGTACTGAATTCCCTGAATCTGCCGCCTATGGGCCGTAAAATCAAGTACACCCTGAACGGCAAGGAAGCCCAGTTCACCGTAACCCCTACCATATTGCTGAATGATAATCCTGCCACCCTCTCCACAGAGGTCCATGAAAAGGATTATATCGAATACATCGAGTCTGAGGAGCCTAAGCTGGGCAACGTGCTGAACGTGTCCGAGCTGGATGCTACTCTAGTAATCTATTACGAGGGCCAGGAGCATAAGATTCCTTCAGCCACTGTTTCCCTTGAGGTAAACGGCCATCCTGCCAGCACCGGAACCATTATTGATGACGGTGCCGAGGTGCGCTACATGAAGTCCCTGCGGGCTACTACCACCATCAGTGATGCACTGCTGGCCGTAGGCTTCCAGCCACCTGCCGCTTCCTCCAGAAAATCCTTTACCATTATGGTAAACAAGCAGCCGGTTAACTTCACCGACCCGATTAAGAACGGCGATACTCTGGAGGTTATTCTTACTGATTATCAGCCACACCAGAGTGGAAGCAGCAATGATACTGCAGCTTCGGCCGCATCTTCTGAGACAGCAAAGCCACAGCTTGATGCCAGTGGCATGCCTGTTTCCCCTACGGAGAGCAGCTTCTCAGCCCCGCCAATGACCGAGGCTGCCAAGCGTGACCGGGAGCGGCTGGCAGATAAAATCAACAGCATTCCGGGGCTTAGTGCCGCATTAAACAGTTCCCGCAATAACACAAAGAGTCCGTTCCTTGATGACTGACCTTGATTAATTTTCCCTATTACGTTATAATAGGGAATTGAGCGCGGGCGTAGTTCATTGGTAGAATGGAAGCTTCCCAAGCTTTAGAGGGGGGTTCGATTCCCCTCGCCCGCTCCAGATTAAAATTAAAAGCTGAGACAGATGCATTTGCATTCGTCCCAGCTTTTTTGTTTATCTTTTTTAATATAGTTTATCAATATATATTATTTTTATAATCAGTTTTAATCAATTGTTATAGTAAATATTCTAAAGAAGTATAGTTAAACCACAATCTTTAGATGATTTTGTAGGACTAAGGTGCTATAATAACAGATGTAGATAATTTATTTTATTTATCTACTGCATTATTTTTTTAAGGGAGAGGTTTGTAATGAGAAGAAAAAATTCTGTTGCTGAGGCTGAGCAGAACCGGATTGATGAAGGTTTAAAGGCTCATATGTATGTCAGCATAGATAATATACAGGAGGAGAAGATGTTTTTGGAATATTTCCTCAAGGATGACATTGTGAAAAACTGCTACAGCAATTACAGCTCCGGTTATGACTATATGTTGTCCCTGAATCCCCAAAACTCGGGTAACCTTAACAGCTTCTGCTCTCAGATGAGGAAAATGCTGCCAAGTCTGAAGTCCACCACCATGATTTATGGGGGGAGACAGCTAAAGTAACAGTTTCACAGCTACCTGTCAATGACCACCAAAAAAGCCGGCAGAAAGGAGAATCTGCCGGCTTTTCATTTTACTGCTTCTTATTTGCTGTAATTATCTTGGCTGTTTTGCCATGTCATGCTTCCCCGTTATCAGCTCTGTCATGCTTTACTGTAACAATTGGGAACGGAATATCGATGCCTTCCTCACGGAACCGCTTGGTCAGCTCCTTGATGAAGATATGCTTCATGCGGTACTGATGGGTAAAGGCCTTACAATTTAAGAAAACATTAAATTCTATGGCACTGTCCCCAAAGGTGTGGAAGGATACCGCCGGCTTGGCTGGCGGAACAAAATCATCGGCTGCCAGGCCCTTTTCTGCCAGCAGCTCCTGGGTTACGCTGTCCTGAACCCGCTGGGCCACCTCCATGGCCACGGCCTCCACCTTGTCCAGATCGCTGTCATAGGACACACCGCAAGGCACCTTTATGCGGGTATCCTGGGCCGGCATGCTGTAGTTGGTCAGAATAGCCGAGGCTATCTGCTGATTTGGTACCACAATGGTATTGCCGTCCAGATTTTCAATGGTGGTGTACCGCCAGGCAATATCCTTTATTTTGCCCTCCTGACCGTTACTGAGGCGGACAAAATCATTGTTGCGGATCTGGGGTGCGAAAATTATGGTAAAGCCGGCAAAAATGCTGGCCATGGTCTCCTGCATACCAAGGGCCAGGGCCATACCGCCAATACCCATGGCAGTGATAAATGGAGTAATGGAAATGCCGCATTCTGCCAAAATAATGATTATACCTATTACATAAATGCTCCAGCTCACCATATCAGTAAGCAATGAAGTCTCGGAAATATTATCATGCCGTGCCACTATTATGTTATTGATAACCCCTGTAGCCGTGCGGGCAATGACCTGCACCACTGTAATAATCAGTATTATGAAGAAAATGTAGGTCAGCAGATGCTCCACCGGAGCCGGCAGGCTCATCATCTTTGTGAGAAAGCTGAGATACAGGGACACCACAATAAGCATTGGGGCTCCCTTCATGCCGCGGATAAGGGCAGCCTTCCAGCTGTTCTGCTTCAGGGTAGGGTGAGTCTCAATGTATCTGCCCACATATCTGTTGCACAGTCCCCCCACGGCGATGGCCAGAATCAGGCCGATTATCGGAGGCAAGAGCAACAACATTATCTGTTTTGGATCAAGAGTATCCACATATTCATGAAACATGTGAATATCAAAGGCTGTAAAATCAATCATATATTTCCTCCCAATCAGGACATAATCTGTTATTTATATGCTATATACATTACCTTTTAAATTATAACCCAATTATCCGAAATTTTCCTGTAAAAAGAAAAATATCCCCTGCCCTTCTGATATGCGTGGTGAAAATTGCAGGTTATGGCGGAAAATTGTAGAATTATAATAGGACAACAATATTTTATGAATGGAGGAATTCTCATGATATTCAAGCGAATATTTCTCATAGTGCTGGACAGCTTTGGCATTGGTGCCGAGCCGGATGCCGGGGAATTTGGGGATGCAGAAACCGTCAATACCCTGAAAAGTGTCCTGACCTCAGACAAGCTGAACATTCCCAACCTAAAAAAGTTAGGCCTCTTTAATATTGAAGGCGTAGAGTCAGCTGACAAGGAGGCTGAGCCCGGGGCTTCCTTTGCCCGTCTGCAGGAGGCCTCCAAGGGCAAGGATACCACCATCGGCCATTGGGAAATTGCCGGCCTGGTTTCTGATACGCCACTGCCGACCTATCCTGATGGCTTCCCGCCGGAAATCATCAAGCAGCTGGAGGATGCCTTTGGCCGCAAGGTTATCTGCAACAAGCCATATTCCGGCACCCAGGTCATTCACGACTATGGCCAGGAGCATATGGACACCGGGGCCCTCATTGTCTACACCTCGGCAGACAGTGTGCTGCAGATTGCCGCCCATGAGGATGTAGTACCAGTGGACCAGCTGTATGAATACTGCAGGCAGGCCCGCAAAATCATGACCGGTGAGCATTCCGTGGGCCGCATTATTGCCCGCCCGTTTATCGGCGAGTTCCCTAACTTTGAGCGTACTCCTAGACGTCATGATTATTCCATGGAGCCACCGGGGGATACCATTCTTGACCTCATGAAGGTGGCCGGCAACTCCGTTGTCAGCATCGGAAAGATCAATGACATATTTGCCGGCCGGGGAATCAGCCGCCATACGGCCATCACCAGCAACGAGGATGGCATGGAAAAGGCCATTGCAGAGCTGGGCAAGGATTATTATGGACTGTGCTTTGTAAATCTGGTGGACTTTGACATGAAATACGGCCACCGCCGTGATGTGGACGGCTATGCTGCTGCCCTGACCCGCTTTGATGAGCAGCTTGGTGAATTCCTGCCTAAGATGAAGCGGGGTGACGTGCTTATCATCACCGCGGACCATGGCTGCGACCCACTGGCTGCCGGCACGGACCATACCAGGGAATACGTGCCAATGCTGGTATGCGGCGAAGGCGTAAAAAAAGGAATCGACCTGGGCACCCGCCACAGCTTTGCGGATATAGCGGCCACCATTTCCAAGATTATGCGTATTCCTTACGCTACCAAGGGTAAGAGCTTCTGGGAGGAAGTCAAGGAATAATTGGTTGCCGAATTATACCTTTTTAATATGGTAAAGTTTTATACTTACCCACTTATCCCCAATTTTTAATATGCATGAGTTGTATATACAATAAGAAGGTGGTCTGTTACTGACCACCTTCTTTCATTTTCTGTATATTTATGCATTTTACTCACATATCCACATATAACCTTGTGGATAAGGTAAACCACAACATATAGTGTTGAAGTTTGACACTAAATACTATATATAGTAAAATCGTTAGTAGATTATAGAGGGGGGACAGGTAAGTTTACATGGCAAGTAATATACAGAATATACGAAAACGCAATGGGGACATTGTCCCATTTATTCCACAGAAGATAACGGATGCTATCCGCAAGGCCAATATGGAATCCATTGATGATACCTTTTCAGCCAAGGAGCTGGAGCGTCTTACCAATGAAGTAACAGAGGCCATTTCCGTCAAGGATATTCCTTCCGTGGAATTTATCCAGGACGCCGTGGAAAAGGTGCTTATAAGCAATAACTTTGCCAGCACCGCCAAGGCCTACATTATCTATCGGGCAGAGCACACCAAGATTCGTGAGGCTCAGGGGAACCTGATGGATATCTACAACGAGCTTACCTTTAAGAAATCAGCCGACGCAGATATTAAGCGGGAGAATGCCAATATCGATGCGGACACGGCTATGGGAACCATGCTGAAATATGGTTCCGAGGGGTCAAAGTACTACATTGATAATTATATCCTGCCGAAGGATATTGCCGCTGCCCACATTGACGGCGACATTCATATCCACGACAAGGACTTCTATATGCTGACCGAGACCTGCTGTCAGATTGACCTCATTAAGTTATTCAAGGATGGTTTTTCCACCGGTCACGGTTATCTGCGTGAGCCAAACGGCATCCGCTCCTATGCAGCTCTGGGCTGTATTGCCATTCAGGCCAATCAAAATGAAATGCACGGTGGACAGTCCATTCCAAACTTTGATTATGCCATGGCACCGGGTGTGGCCAAGACCTTTGCCAAGGAGTATTTCCGGGCATTGAGTGCCTTTTTTATTGCTGTTCTCAGCATGAATGCCAATGATGCCAAGCTGCTGGCCAAGGAAATCCAGCGTTGTATCCCTATGGATATTCGTCTGGGAAACACCGATGAATACATGCACCGTCTGGTGGACTTCCTGCCAAACCATCAGCAGAGCCACAATTATCAGGCCATTTCACCAAATCAGACAGAGCGTGCCCACAATTACGCTGTGGCTACTGCGGTGGATGCCACTGAGGATGCCACCTATCAGGCTATGGAGGCATTTATCCATAACCTTAATACAATGAATTCCCGTGCCGGTGCCCAGGTGCCATTCAGCTCCATCAATTATGGAACTGATACCTCTCCTGAGGCCCGCATGGTTATCCGCAACCTGCTGAAGGCCACTACTGCCGGCCTTGGAAACGGCGAGACACCAATCTTCCCGGTTCAGATTTTCAAGGTTAAGGAAGGAATCAACTACAACAAGCATGATCCTAACTTTGATTTGTTCCAGCAGGCTATACGCACCTCCGCCAAGAGGCTGTTCCCTAATTTCAGCTTCCTGGATGCACCGTTTAATCTCCAATTCTACAAGGAAGGGGATTACGACACCGAGGTGGCCTACATGGGCTGCCGTACCAGGGTTATGGGCAATGTTCACGACAAGAACCGCCAGGTAACCTGCGGCCGCGGCAATCTCAGCTTTACCAGTATTAACCTGCCTCGTCTGGCCCTCAAGGCCAAGGGCAATAAAAAGATATTCTTCAATGAGCTGGACAGCATCATTGAGCTGGTATTCCGCCAGCTGCTGCACCGCTTCAAGATTCAGTGCAGCAAGACCGTCCGCAACTATCCGTTCCTTATGGGACAGGGTGTATGGATTGACAGTGAAAAGCTGAAAATCGATGACAGCGTGGCCGAGGTTCTGAAGCACGGTACCCTGTCCATGGGCTTTATCGGCCTGGCCGAAACCCTTATTGCCCTCATGGGCAAGCATCACGGTGAATCCGATGAGGCTCAGCAGCTGGGTCTGGAAATCGTGGGACACATGCGCAAGCGCATGGATGAAAAATCCCAGCAGACCGGCCTGAACTTCACCCTGCTGGCCACTCCTGCAGAGGGCCTCAGTGGACGCTTTGTCCGCCTGGACCGCAAGGAATACGGTGAAATCCCTGGAGTTACTGACAAGGATTATTACACCAACAGCTTCCACGTACCGGTTTATCACAAGATAGCCGCCGCAAAGAAGCTGGAGCTGGAGGGACCATACCACGCCCTGACCAATGCGGGTCATATCAGCTACGTGGAAATGGATGGGGACCCTTCCAAGAATTTGAAGGCCTTTGAAGCCATTGTGCGCTGCATGCACGATAATGGCATCGGCTACGGTTCCGTAAACCACCCTGTGGACCGGGACCCTGTATGCGGCTACAACGGTATTATTTATGACGTATGCCCACAGTGCGGCCGCAGCGAGGCTGCCCACAAGAAACGCCGTATTGTACGCCGTCCACCGCAGTTTTGCAATGATTGAACAAAATTAATTTAGGTGAATTTATATATGAAAGGAAAGTGCAAAAAAATGGTAGTAAATGGAATTGATGTAACCGTAAAGGGACTGAATGATGTCAGCGAGCAGGAAATCATGAGCTACATCGACATGCTGGAGGAGGAAAACGATGAGGATCTCAGCAGCCTCACCATTTCCCCGGCAGAGGATGGCTCCGTGGCCCTGGATTACGTGTTACAGCCAGCCAAGTTCGAGCGTATCCGTCGCATCACTGGTTATCTGGTGGGCACTATTGACCGCTGGAACAACGCCAAGCGTTCCGAGGAGCATGACCGCGTAAAGCATGGCCTTAATTAAGCTAGCGGGTACGGTCAATGATTCAGTTGTAGACGGTGAAGGTTACCGTTTTACCATCTTCACCCAGGGTTGCCCCCATAACTGCATTGGCTGCCACAATCCCCAGACCCATGATTTTGACGGAGGTCATGAGGAAGATACTGATGATATACTGGGGACTATTCTGGATAATCCGTTGCTGCAGGGTGTCACCTTCAGTGGTGGCGAGCCCTTCTGCCAGCCGGTGCCATTGACTGATTTGGCACGAAAGATTCATCAGCATGGCCTGGATGTGTGGTGCTATACCGGCTACACCATAGAACAGCTCTTAAGGGGAACCCAACAGCAGGTGGAGCTGCTGAAGGAGCTGGATGTTCTGGTGGACGGCCCCTATCAGGAATGGAAGCGGGATATATCCCTCAGCTTCCGGGGCAGCAGTAATCAGCGGGTTATTGATGTACAGGAAACACTGAAAAGAAACGAAGTCGTTTTATATGAGGTGTAATGACGTATGTTACGGGGAGATTTTCTCCCCTTTTTCTTTTGCCACTTTTTCTTGGCAACTTTTTGTTTCCTGCGTTGACACCCATTTTTTCAAATGTTACACTTTTATGTAAATCATTTAATTAGTAAGGAGATAAGTCCATGGCAGAAGAAGTTAAAGTAAATACTATAGAGGAAATACTGGAAAACACCACTATTGCCGATGTTTATAAGGCAGCCAAGCAGCTGGACGGAGTGGCCAAGAAAACCAAGCTCATTGAGAGCCCGTTTTTTTCTGACCTCTGCGGCAACAATGTTTATTTGAAGCCTGAAAACATGCAGAATACCGGCTCCTTTAAGCTGAGAGGCGCCTACAACAAGATCAGCCAGCTCAGCGATGAGGAAAAGAAAATTGGTGTTATTACTGCTTCTGCCGGTAACCACGCCCAGGGTGTAGCCTTTGCTGCCCAGCAGCTGGGAGTAAACGCAGTTATCTGTATGCCGGCCACCACCCCACTGTTAAAGGTGGAAGCCACCAGAGCCATGGGGGCCGAGGTAGTGCTTCACGGTGACAGCTTTGATGACGCTTATGCCAAATCCCTGGAGCTTCAGAAGAAAAAGGGCTATGTATATATTCATCCATTTAATGACAAGCAGGTTCTTCTGGGTCAGGGTACCACTGCCCTGGAAATCATTGACGAGCTGAAGGATGTGGATGCCATCCTGGTACCAATCGGCGGTGGCGGCTTTGCCAGCGGCGTGGCCCTGGCTACCAAGGCTGTTAATCCACACGTCAAGGTAATCGGCGTTGAGCCTGAGGGTGCAGCCTGCATGGAAAATTCCTTCGCAAGAGGACAGGTGTCCAGCCTGACAGCAGTGGATACAGTAGCTGACGGCTGTGCCGTTAAGACCCCTGGCGACCTTACCTATGCCTTCTGCAAAAAGTATCTTGACCAGATTATTACCGTTTCCGAAATGGAAATCATGTCCGCTCTCCTTTCCCTTATTGAAAAGCACAAGCTTATCGCCGAGGGTGCAGGAGTACTGAGTCTGGCGGCCCTGAACAAGCTGCCATTCAAGGGCAAGAAGGTAGTTGCCATTGTCAGCGGCGGTAATATTGATATCTCCACTATTTCTGCCCTGATCGACAAGGCACTTATTGCCAGAGGCCGTGTATTCTGCTTCTCCGTTCTCCTTCCTGACAAGCCGGGCCAGCTGGTAAATGTAGCCAAGATACTGGCAGACAACAATGCCAATGTTATCAAGCTGGACCACAACCAGTCCAAGGTTACTGACAGCTTCAAGAAGGTGGAGCTGCAGATTACTGTGGAAACCAACAATTTCGACCATATCAAGAAGCTGACAAAGGCCCTTAACGATGCGGGCTATGCAGTGGAAAAGGTTTTTTAAAATTTTAATTAAAAATTAATATGGGTGTTCCATAATCAGATTGTCAAGAAAAAATCAATAATTTATCCACATTTTTTTCGAAAAGTGGATAACCATGTGGATAACTTGTGGTTTTAGTTGCATAAACTGCGAGTTATCCACATTTTTTTGTTGTTAATTATATTTTTTTGTTTTATACTTTAGTTGTGAAATTATGTTCCGAATCTTTGTAAAAAAGGTGGTGATTTCTGCATGAGAAAAAAATTGCTTGTGGCCCTCTTTGCTGCCCTGACCTTTAGCTGTTCAATGGTTTCCGCCCAGACATTGACCATGAATTCCACTGGTCCCGAGGTGGTAACCGTACAGCAAAAGCTAAAGGATCTGGGCTATAACATCAAGAAGGTCACGGGAGTCTACGACAACAGTACCAAGCGGGCGGTACTGGCCTTTCAGCGGGACAACAAGATTAAGCTCAGCGGCGAAGTGGATGATAAAACCATGAAGGTTATCAACACATTAAAGCCGGGGAAGGTAAATACCAACGTAAATCCCCCGACGATAAAGCCATCCACAGGTTCCAATGACAATGGCAGCTCCGTCCTCCCAAGCAACTCCGTGAAGCCAAAGTACGTGCCTGAAAGCCAGCCTTTCCTGCCGAAAAACAAGGTTAACGGAATTATCGCTACAGCCAAGAAGTACATTGGTGTAAAATATGTATCCGGCGGCACCACCCCAAAGGGCTTTGACTGCTCCGGCTACGTCCAGTACGTGTTCAAACAGAACGGCTTTTCATTACCACGTACTGCGGATATCCAGTACAAGCTGGGAAAATACGCTCCTGTCAGCAAGCTGGAGCCGGGAGATCTGGTATTCTTCCACACTGATTCCACCGGTGAAATTACTCACTGCGGTATTTATCTGGGCAAGGGACAGTTTATCCACGCTTCCTCCAGCAAGGGTATTCGGATTGATGAGCTTTCCAACGAATATTGGAAGAAGGCCTTTACAGCAGGCAAGCATATTGTAAAGTAACCCGGAATTCATTCTTACAGCACTCATATTTTTATACAAACGAAAATCCCCATCAACGGATGCATCAGCACCATTGATGGGGATTATTATTTTATGTAAATTTATCTGGCAGAGCTGTTGTTTGCCAAATCTACCAGCTGGGATGCAGTCTCGGAAAGGGAAGTGAGCTCCTGAGCCACATCGGAGATCGCAGCGGACTGCTGACCAACGATATCAGAGGTAGCCTCACCCTTGGCAACAGTTTCCTGAACAGACTCACCGATACGGTCAGTAAATTCCTGAATCTTATCAACAGTCTCACGGGAGCTGTCAGCCAGCTTACCGATTTCCTCGGATACAACGGCAAAACCGGCACCGGCAGTACCGGCACGGGCAGCCTCGATGGAGGCGTTAAGACCAAGGAGACGGGTCTGCTTGGCAATATCACGGATAAGGGAGGTGAACTCGTTAATCTTGCCGGAAATCTCAGATACATTCTGAATCTCCACGTTCAGGCCCTTCTGGTTATCGTTTACATCGTTGGCAGAAGCAGCCAGCTCCTCCATTGCTGCGGAGCAATGAAGAACGGTATCATTAATGGAGCTGGCCAAGGCCTTCAGGCGATACTCCATATAGCCAATGTTGGAAAGGGTAGTAGCCATAAGGAAAAGGCAATCGGCAGCCTGCTCCAGACGAGCCCTTGGAACAATCTGGATCTTGCGGACAGCCTCAACGTACTTTTCCGGGTCTACATTAATTTCTCTTGCATAATTACGGAACTTCTCCTCATCTGGTGGAGAGGTCAAAATCTGACCACCGAGAATGGAACCAATCTGCTTGCCGTTAAGCAGAATAGGTGCACCGAAGTCCATAAGGCCGGCATGGCACTCATATACAGATGGACGACCGGTTCTCGCTGCGGTCTCACCGCCACGCTTGTCGCACTCCTCGCAACGGCGGCAGCCTTCCTTGGAATCACGGGTATACTTCATGCAAAAATCGGACCAGTCGGTAGGTCTGGTAATCGGCTTACCATCCGCATCAACAGTTACTGCAGTCATACCTACTGCACGGGCGAATGTATCCTGGAATTTCTGCAGGAAATCCATGTCAAAAATATCCTGCACGCGAATATTCTCTAAATCTGCCATAAATAAACACCTCTCCTTGTGAAGTTAGTTTCAAACACACGGTCAAAAAAATCTTTCTAAATCGTCAAAAGATGGATAGTAACATTATACCTTTAATAATTAATTTAAACAACTAAAATTATGTACGAGAGCCTTCAACTCCTTCACCCGTCCATTTGGGAATATACTCCTCCCGGGCAGCCCCGGGGTCCTGAACAAAGCATCTGGAAAAGCCCAGCTCCAGTGCATAATCCACCACGGAATCATACTCAAAGGTGGTGAGACGGCGCTTTAGCTTGGGATGAGTAAGGGCCTTGTAGGCTGGGGTATACTGATTCATTATGCTCACCATAATGCTGTCCCCAAATTCCTCCCACAGCCATTTCAACAGCTCCATGCTGTCTCTGCGGGCTCCTGGTAAAATCATGTGGCGTACCAGCACTCCCCTTTGAAGAATGCCGTCCTTAACCACGGCCTCTCCGGTGAGCTGAACCATTTTTCTGATGGCCTGGGAAGCCACCTGAAAATAATCCGCCGCCCCGGAATACTCATCTGCCAAATCCGCCGAAAAATACTTTAAGTCCGGCAAAAAAACATCTACATTTTCCCGCAACATTTCCAATGTGGAAATATTTTCGTATCCACTTGAATTATACACCACGGGTAATGAAAAACCCTTTTTTTTAGCAAAAAATAATCCATTAATTATTTGAGGAACGTAATGGGTAGGCGTAACCAAATCCAAAGTAGCCGCTCCCCGCAGCTGCTGCTCATAAAATATTTCCCCCAGACGCTCATCGGAGACCTCTATCCCCTGACGTCCGTGGCTTATTTCGTGATTCTGGCAGAACATACAGCGAAGGCTGCAGCCGGAAAAGAATACCGTGCCAGCCCCCTTTTCCCCGGCAATAACCGGCTCCTCCCAGGGGTGCAGGCTCACCAGGGCCACCCTGGCCTCAGTGCCGCCCCCGCAGAACCCCTGGCCTGACAGGCGGTCAGTATGGCACCGCCGTGGACACAGGGTACAGTCGGCCAATAATTCCTTATTTATCATGGAGCTCATTTCTTTTCCTCCATAAGGCCTTCATCCAAAATAAAGCCGTATTTTGGCAGCCACCAGGATATGGAGCGGATGGTATCGCAATAAATCTGCATTTCCAGAACATCAATAGGCGGCCCCGGATTATTCGGGTCAACAGCTATAGGCTGCAGCGGATAGATATCCGCCTCTCCGAAATAATCCCTGGTAAACCACACGGCGTAATTTA
This sequence comes from Anaerovibrio sp. JC8, assembly GCF_002100115.1. Lineage (GTDB taxonomy): Bacteria > Bacillota > Negativicutes > Selenomonadales > Selenomonadaceae > Anaerovibrio. The sequence goes on from NZ_ANBM01000002.1 coordinate 191,635, forward strand.
CCCCCATGTTATTTTGACGGGTAAGGCTGGAGCCTATGGATATGTACTGATACCCCTCCGGGGCAATCATTTCCAAAAGAGTAGGCCCTATATCGATCTGACTTCCCGCGGCCTTTGGAATCAGCAGATCAGGGGTTACTCCCCTGCCGGTTATAATGAAAGGCACCCCATAGCGCTCATAAATGGACGGTGTCTTATCAATGTTGTACCGCTCTGCATGGTCGCCCACAACCAGCACCAGACTGTCAGGATATTTTTCCTTAATGGTTTTGATAAATTTGGCCATTTCCCTGTCAGCGTACCAGAAGTGCCCCAGCTGGTTTAACAGCTCAGCATCGTCCTTGGCTTCATCAGGAAGGCCGTCAATTACCTTCTGGGCCTCAAAGCCCTTGGATTCCAGATCCACATTGAATGGAGAATGGTTGGAAACATTAAGAATAACGTGGAAGCTGTCCTTGTCCGGCTCTATGCCCTCCAGCACGGCCTGATAAAGATATTCGTCATCCACGCCCCACACACTGCCGGTGGACTCCGATGGCATACTGCCTTTGCCATGGAAATGGTCGAAGCCCTGGGCCAGCACAAAGGGCTCTATCCGCTCCCAGGTGGCCGGTCCCGCATACCACATGGTGGTATCATATCCCAGCTGCTTCATCTGGGGAGCTATGGCCGTAGGATATGGTGCCGCAAAGGATTCCGGCATAGTGGTAAGATACAGGTTGGCATCGGCCAATCCCGTAACAATACCCGTTACTGCTGAAACAGTGCTGCCCCCATTTGGCAAAAAGGCCGGACAATAGGCCGTATCCTTTTCCCCGATAATTGACCTCATGCCGTCGGCAATATGCAGATTCTTGTATTTATCCAATAAAGGCCAGTTGGCATAGCTCTCGGAAACAATCAAAAAGACGTGCTTCGGCTTTTCCAGCACCGGACCCTGGGCAGTTCTGGCAAGATAATCCGCCAGATTATTGCTGTCAGGATTTTTTCCTGTCAGATGGGCCGCCAGCTCCCTTATCTGCTGGGGAGTAAAATCCAGGCCCTCAGAGGACAGCAGACGCCCATTCATGCGGTAGCCTCGATAAATGGCCTGATAATCATCCAAAATGGCTTCATTCAAAAAGGAGTCCCTGGTAATGCCGGCATTTTCCCAGCTGACGGAATTTTCCCAGCTGAGGCTGCCCCCGAAAAACACCAGACGGGACACCAGAAACAAAACTGCCAGCACAAGGATTTTCTCGGCCATGGCCCCATATCTGCCGGAGCTGGCCAGCCTTCCCCTTATGCCCAGCCTCTCTGTAAGCTGAAGCTCCAAAAAATTTATTGAGAAGCCACCAGATAAGAGCCGCCACCAATAGGGCCCCTGCCAGTCTGAGGTGCAGATTGAACTCCTGCACCAGAGACACAAAGAGGGCATATACATCGTCATTGGCTGTATTAAAGAGAATCTGATGAAATCTTGAATGGAACTGGTGATAATATGGAATGCTGGCAAAAAACAGAATGGCTGTCACTGCCGAAGCCAGGGCATTCATCACCTTGAATACCACACGAGCTGCCCTGGTGCTGATAATTCCCACCAAGACCGCCGGCAGGCCCACCACCAGGGTAATGATTCCCGCCGTCTGGATACTGAGGCGGGTACCCCCGAATACGGCCAACCATATATCCGGAGAGCCAACACCGGGAGCCATATAGTCATGGAGCATTCCAATAAATATCACACGGCAAACAGAAAGGACTGAGAGATAAAAAAGAAATACCTTCAGCCCCTTGATTATAAGATTATAATAATTGTTCCAGTCCTTAAACCGGTTTGTACTGCTACTTGTCATATTACTTCCTTATGAAAATACTATGGCACAATAATTTCTACGCCGTAATCAGCCGCTGCCTTGCGTATCTTCTCCTCCGGCAGGGCATCCGTAATGAGACCGGACAGGGTGTCCAGAGTGGCATAGTTGTAGTTGCCATCAGTGCTGAGCTTTTTGGCCTCAGCCACCACATAGGCCCGCTTGCTAACCCGGATAATCCGGGCCTTGTTGATGCCATCCTCAATGTCATAGGTGGACACGCTGTTTTCCATAACATCAACACCCACTGCCCCCACAAAGGCAATATCCGGCTTGAGGCGGGAAATGAAATCCATGGTCATGCCACCCCAAAAGCCATCACGGCTCTTGTTAATCTTGCCACCGGCGAAAATAACCCGTATTCTTGGATGACGGGCCAAAATAATCAGAATATCTATCATGTTGGTGACAATGGTCAGCTCCCGCTGGTCCTTTATGAGCAGCTCGGCAATGGCCAGATTGCTGGTGGAAATATCCAAAAATACCATATCGTGCTCATGAATAAGCTTCACAGCAGCCTGGGCAATGCGGCGCTTGGCATCCACATCGGAGCCCTTGTGCTTGCTGACCTCAATGGCGTGAATATTCTCCCGGATAACCACGGCACCGCCATAGGTTCTCTTTAGGCGGCCCTGCTTCTCCAGGGATCCCAGATCCTTGCGGATACAGTCATCGGTTACATTAAACTTGGCACTAAGCTCCTTAACCCGAACCTTGCCCTCGGCGTTAAGCATGTTCATAATGCTTTCCTGGCGCTCTTCTAAAAACATCTATCCCACGTCCTTACAAACATTTTAATACTAAGAATTTTCCCGTTATTACTTTATCATATTTCATATTCTTTTGCACGCAATTCAAAAAAAATGTACAAAAGGAAAAATTCAGAGCTTAGCGTCTGGGGGTGGATTCCTTCTCCAGCATATCCTTTAATCTGGAAATATCTGTATCATTGGTCAATACGTAGACAAAATCCCCTGCGTAAAGCCGGGCATCCTCCATGGGATTTATGCGCTGAAGTCCTCTTTTGATATCCACCACCACGGTCTGTTCCGGCCACTTTATTTCTTTAATAAGGGCCTTGTCCGCCACACTGCCGGAGCTTACCACCAGCTCCAATGATACACGGCGGCCAGAGGCAATGGCTGCCCGCTGGTCCTTTACGCTGAGTGCCCGGCTAAGCAGCTCCTCATAAACTGGTTTGCCCCCTGTAAGATCTGCTACCAGATAGGCAGTCATGGACACGCAAATAAGGGCCAGTAAATGGTTGAAGGAGCCTGTCATCTCCATAATCAGCACGCTTCCTGTGATAGGGGCTTTAACCACCGCGGCAAAATAGGCCGCCATACCAAAAACAATAAGGTCTCCTGCGTATTTGTATGGCAATAAATCACAGCTTACCAGCACCGAGCTGAACACGGCACCGCCGGCAGCCCCCAGCACCAGCATTGGCAAAAAGATACCTCCCGGCACCCCGGAACCAAAGCAAAGCATGGTAAAAATGAACTTACCCACAAACAACAGAATGATGAAATACAGGGGATAATAGTTGGTGGACAGGGCATCCACCAGCAGGTTACCTCCGCCTAAAATCTCCGGCAAAACAAAGCCAAGGCCTGCCGCCAGCAAAAGGGGCAGCAGTGGACGTTTAATGCCGGAAAGTCCCAAACGGTCATAGGCATTCATGGAAAACAGCAGTGAGGGATTAAAAATCCGCCCCAAAAGACCAATATAAATACCTAATACTATTAAAATGCCAAACATATTAAGAGGGAATATTTCCAAATCCCCAATATGAAATACAGGGCCGGCCCCAAAAATAACCTGGCTGACAGTGGTGGCAGTAACTGCTGCCGTAACTGAAGCCATGAGCACCACGGGAGAAAAGCTCTTACTCATCTCCTCAAAGCCAAAGATAACTCCCGCCAAAGGTGCATTGAAGGCCGCCGCCAGTCCTGCACCTGAGCCGGCAGTCATAAGAATGCGTTCTTCATAGCGGGTTCTTATGACACTGCGGCTTACCCCCTGGCCCACACAGGCTCCCAGCTGCACACTGGGGCCCTCACGACCAAGGGACATGCCAGAACCTATGGCCAGTACACCACCTATGAGCTTTGACACCAAAACGGACAGCCAGCGCATGTTCATTCGCCCCATAAGTATTCCCTTGATTTGCGGAATACCGCTGCCAGTACACATGGGCTCATTGTGGACTATCTTCATAAGAAGCCAGGCAATAATAAGAAAAACTGCCAGATAAAGGACAGGAATACCGTAGTCCCCCTGCCGGAAGCTGTCTGCCACCATTTTGTAAACATCAGGCCGCCACTTATCCGACAACCCCAACAGATATCTGAACAGCGCAATAACACCGCCGGCGCCCACGCCCACGACGATTCCTTCTATAAATAAACGGAAATGAAAGCGACGTTCCCGTGTTATGTCCTTAACTAATCTTTCTGTGTTTGACATAGTTACCTCTAATAAAAAAGGATGTGAAAATGATTGCTCATTTTTCACATCCTTTAAATCATTGTATTACTCAGCAGTAAATGGCAACAAAGCGATGTTACGTGCGCGCTTAATAGCTACGGTAACCTGACGCTGATGCTTTGCGCAGTTGCCAGAAATACGGCGAGGCAGAATCTTGCCACGCTCGGTGATATAACGACGGAGCTTAGCAACGTCCTTATAGTCGATTACTTCTACTTTATCTACGCAGAAACTGCAAACCTTCTTACGAGGTCTTCTGCTTCTATCACGCTTAATCAAGTATATTCCCTCCTATCAAAATGGAATATCGTCATCTGATACCGGGCTGCCGCCAAAACCGCCCATAGGGGCTGCCTCAGCCGGAGCTGCCGGAGATGGGGCAAAGCCACCACCGTTAGGGTCACGCTGCTGCTTTGAGCCCATAAACTCAATCTCGTTGGCCACGACCTCAGTAACATATCTCTTGCTACCGTCCTGACCATCGTAGCTGCGGACCTGCATACGGCCTTCTACCAGTACCTGACTTCCTTTTATGAGGTTATTACCACAAATTTCAGCTAATTTTTCCCAGGCAATAATCGGAATAAAATCTGCAGTCTGCTGCTGATCGCCGGCATTACGTCCAAAGCGACGGTTAACAGCCAAAGTAAATGATGCAACTGCCTTGCCGGAAGTGGTATAACGCATCTCCGGATCACGGGCCAATCTGCCTGCCAGTATAACCTTGTTCATGGTTTACCTCCCGAAACTATTACTCTTCTACACGTACAACCATGTGCTTGAGAAGATCATCAGTAATCTTCATAACACGGTCAACCTCAGCTACGCAAGCAGGCTCTGCAGTTACATTCAGCAGAACATAGTAGCCCTCGGTACAATCCTTGATCTCATAAGCAAGACGCTTCTTGCCCCAACGATCCTCGGAATCAACAGTACCGCCATTAGCAGCAAACAGCTTAGTGAACTTCTCAACTACAGCGTTAGTTGCCTCTTCTTCCATTGGTTTAACAATGAATATGACTTCGTACTTTCTCACGAAATCACCTCCCTCTTTGGTCTTTGGCTCCTTATTACATAAGGAGCAGAGAAAGTTATCAAACGAAAATTTGAAACTATCTTTGTCCTTGTGACTTGAAAATTATACCATCATGAAGGACTCTATGCAAGAAATATTTTTCCTTTTTATAACTTTCCTTTTCGCAACAAAAAAGCACCGCCTCAGCGGTGCTTAATTCTCAGTGGCAGGGGTAGCAGGACTCGAACCTACGAATGCTGGATTCAGAATCCAGTGCCTTACCAACTTGGCGATACCCCTATTGGTCTTTCAGACAAAGAAGATTATATCCGAGATATGTCTCCTTGTCAACAAATATTTTTAAAATAATATAGGGCAGATGACTGGTGGCTTGAACATTTAGTCACTGGGCGTTAGGAAACTTTTTGTTGCTATACCTTGATTATAGTGGTGAAAATCATTTGTTTGAGCGAAGCGAGTTATGATTTTTGCCGCTATATAAAAGCAAGAAAAAGTTTTAGCACAGGGACGGCGTGAAAGCCACCAGTCATCTGCCCAACAACTTATTTGATATTTGGAAGCTGCCAGTTTATTGGCTCCTGGCCAGTGATCTTCAAAAATTCATTGGCCCGTGAAAATGGCCGGCTGCCAAAGAAGCCCCGATAGGCTGACAATGGGCTTGGATGGGGCGACTCAATGATGAGATGGGCCTCATTGGTAATCATGGCCTTCTTGCGGCGGGCCGGTGCCCCCCACAAAATAAACACCATGGGCTTTTCCCGCTCATTGAGAATGGAAATAATCCTGTCCGTAAAGGTCTCCCAGCCCTTCCCCTGATGGGAATTGGCATTGTGGGCCTGAACCGTCAGAACCGTGTTCAGCAGGAGCACCCCCTGGCGGGCCCAAGGCTCCAGACAGCCATTGTCCGGAACGGTGCAGCCCAAATCCGTCTCCAGCTCCTTGAAAATATTTTGCAGGGAAGGTGGCGGCGGCACATTGGGCAATACGGAAAAGCTCAGCCCGTGGGCCTGTCCCGGCTCATGATAAGGGTCCTGCCCGAAAATTACCACCTTGGTATCTGCCAGGCTGGTATAGTGCAGGGCATTAAATATGGAATACATATCCGGAAAAATCTGCCGCGTTTTGTATTCATTTATTAAAAACTTGCGCAGCTCCTTGTAATAGGGCTTTTCCATTTCCGGCAGCAGATACTGCTCCCAGTCATTAGTAAAAATTCTCATAGCTTAAATATTATTATGTAGATAATCGCGGATTTCCTCACCGGTTTCCATGGTCATTACCTTCTCCAGATGGGCCTTGGCCTCCTCCATGGATACAGAGCGGATCTTTTCCTTCACCTTTGGAATGGACGGTGCACTCATGCTGAGCTCCGTAATCCCCATGGCCATGAGAATCACTGCTGCATAAGGGTCGCTGGCCATTTCGCCGCACATGCCAACCCATTTGCCATTGTCCACGCCCGCCTTTATGGTGCGGTAAATCAGCTGCAGCACAGCCGGATTAAAATGGTCATAGAGTTTGCTGATCTGCGGATTTACCCGGTCCACCGCCAAGGTGTACTGCACCAGATCATTGGTGCCGATGCTGAAGAAATCCACATACTTGGCCAGCACCGGAGTCATTACTGCCGCTGCCGGGGTTTCCACCATGATGCCCACCTGAACATCCTTGGAGTACTCCTTGCCTTCAGCCTCCAGCTCAGACATGGCCTTGTTCACGGCCTCACGGACAGCCTTTATCTCGTCCACATTAATAACCATCGGACACATAATGGCAGCCTTGCCGTGTACGCCGGCCCGGAGAATGCCCTTCAGCTGCGGCATAAACAAATCAGGACGCTCCAGACTTATGCGGATGGCGCGATAGCCCAGGAACGGATTATCCTCATGAGGAATATTCAGATAAGCCAGCGGCTTGTCACCGCCGATATCCATGGTACGGATAACACAGGTCTCCCCCTGACAGGCCACAATAGCCCGCTTGTAGGATTCAAACTGCAGCTCCTCGTCAGGAATGTTCTCCCGGCCCATGAACAAAAATTCACTTCTAAAGAGCCCCACACCCTGATTACCGTATTTGGCTGCGGCCTCCGCATCCTCCGGCAGACCGATGTTGGCTGCCAGCTGCACCTTTACGCCGTCAGTGGTTTCTGCCGGCAGATCCTTCAGTGCCTCCAGACGCTTCTGCTCCTCCTGCTGGGCCTTAATCCTGGCCTCATAGGAAGCCAGCTCCTCAGCAGACGGGTCCACCAGCACCAGGCCCTCGTTGCCATCCAGCAGCACCTTGGCCCCCTCTGGAATATCCTCAACCCTATTTTCCAGGCCCACCACTGTGGTAATGGCCCGGGACTTGGCAATAATTACGGCATGACAGGTGGTACTGCCCTGGCCCATAATAACGCCGGCAATCTTTTCATCTGGAATATTGGCAATGGCAGACGGTTCCACCTCAAAGCCGCAGAGAACCACCGGCTCCTCACCGATTTCCGGCTCCTTGACTCCCAAAAGATAACGGGCAATACGGCGGCCAATGTCCTTTACGTCTGCAGAACGCTCCCGCATATACTCATCATCCATGCCCGCCAGCATCTCAGCGCATTCCTCTGCCGCCTCCAGAACTGCCTTTGGAGCATGGGCCATTTCACGGGTTTTATCATTCATGCCGTCTGTCAGCATTGGGTCCATCAATAAAAAGGAATGAGCCTCCATGATTTCAGCCTGCTCATCCTGTCCCGCAGCCCGCATGGCCTCCACGCTTTCATCAATGGCCGCAGATATGGTATCAATGGCCTCCTCCAGCTTGGAGAGCTCCTCCTCTGCACTTCCCGGAGTATAGGCTGCCATGTACCCGTCAAGGGACTGGCCCACCTTCATAATCTTTCCGATAGCAATGCCAGGGATGGCAACATTACCCTGGATTTTCTCTGACATCATAACCCCTCCCCAGATAAAAAGTCAGATATTAAAGCTCCTCAGGGAAGCCAAAGCCGTTGGCAAACATTTCGGTAACTGCCTTGGCTACATCAGCCTCATCAGGACCCTCAATGGTAACAGTAACCTCAGCATCCTGCTTTGCACCCAGGGCCATAACGGCCATCATGCTCTTGATGTTGGCACTCTTGCCGTTGAATTTAATTACAACCTCAGACTCAACGCCCTTGTTGAACTTTACCAGCTCCTTGGCTGGGCGTGCGTGCAATCCTGGCTTGTTTAATACCTTCAAATTCAATTCCTGCATAAAAATACCTCTTTCCTACTATTAAAATTTAGTTTGTTATGATAGAATTATACATGTAATAAAACTTGTATATTCGACACGATTAGAAAATCCCCTGTTGAGGTGCAGCAATCTTTTGTTGCTTCTCTGCTTATTTTAAAGGATTTTCCAGTGATTTGTCGAATATATTTTTATTGTGGGAAATAAAAAAAGCGAAATTGCATTTGATCCCACGCTTATGGGAGCTAAGCACCCATAAGCTCTGGATTAATTCGACTAAATTTCGTGGTAGTATAACTCTCCCATGAAATAAGTCTCATTTAACAACTTTATAGTGGTGATATTATTTGATATTTTTTATTGTTACGGCTATCGTCATGACTGTGGCAATATTGGTAGTCTATAAGATAGCCCGCAAGCTGGAATTGGCCCTAAGTCTTCCAGCCCTGGTGTGTTGCGGTATATGCGCACTGCTGATTAATTTCCTGTCCATTCCCATGACACCGTTTCTCACGGAGCATCGCTTTGTGGTGCTGGGGGCAATGGTTATTGGTGCGGCTGTGGTTATTACCAGCGTAAACTATTTGCTTATCCGCAAGCGGCTGAAAAAAGCAGCACCGCCTCAGAAGGAGGACATCCAGCCTGAGCTGGTTGCTGTTGAGGATGAGCTGGTGCCAGTGGTAAATGCGGCCATTCTTTCCGACGAGCAGGTTACGGCCATGCTTTCTGAGGAACCGGAGCCAGCAGTTGAGGCTGAACCTCCTGCTGAGACCGAGATTCCTGTTGAAGCTGAGCCAGTGGCTGCGCCAGCTGTTCCGGAACCAAAACCGGAGCCGGAGCCTGTTATGGAAGCTGAAATGACAGCAGAGCCTGAGCCGGCGGCTGAAATCGGGGCTGAGGAACCAGAAGCTGAGCATGAACCAGAGCCAGTAATCGAGGCTGAGATTCCAGAGGAAGCTCCTGAGGAAGAAATTCCGGAGGAAGCTGAAATCGAGGCTGAGCCTGAAATTGAGGCTGAAGCAGAAGCTGAGCCAGAGATTGAGGAAGAGGCTCCTGAGGAACCAGAGGCCGAAGTTGAGCCTGCAATCGAGGCTGAAGCAGAAGCTGAGCCAGAGGTTGAGGAAGAGGCTCCTGAGGAACCAGAATCCGAAGTTGAGCCTGAAATTGAGGCTGAAGCAGAAGCTGAGCCAGAGATTGAGGAAGAGGCTCCTGAGGAACCAGAGGCCGAAGCTGAGCCTGAAATCGAGGTAGAAGCAGAAGCTGAGCCAGAGATTGAGGAAGAGGCTCCTGAAGAACCAGAAGCCGAGACTGAAACAGAGCCGGAGGTTGAGGAAGAAGCTCCTGAAGAGCCAGAAGCTGAACCAGAAATTGCCCCTGAGCCTACTGTGGAGGAGAAGCTGGAACAGTCCAAGAATCTCGACGATGTTCTGGATTATGCCTTCGAGCTGAAGGGCAGCTCCAACTGGGACGGTGCGCTTAAGGCATACACCTATGCCCTGGAGCAGTACCGCAACGATTCCTACTCACCATTCCTTGTATTGGAGATTGTGAACATCCACAAGGATCATGGTCATTATGATGATGCTATCCAGTGCTTCTATGAAGCATTAGATATACCAGCTGTGGCTGACAGCCCGGATATGCTGGCCGAATTTGAGGACAGTATGATTTATCTGGAGGCCACCAAGGAAGTATTGAAGGATGAAAACCATCCGGATATGCCTTTCTTCGATATTCCGCAGGAATACATGTCAAAAATCGAGTCTATCTTCAATGAAAGAAAGGCTCGCTCAATTTGATAAATTTTAGGGAGGATTTTTCCATGAAAAAGAGTGTTGAAATTATCGGTTTACCAGTCATCAGTATTACTGAGGGCCGTGAACTGGGCATGAGCAAGGGCCTGCTGGTTGATGCCAAGAATGGCGCCATTGCAGCCATTATCATCGAGGACGAAGATTGGTACAGAGGCGTAAAGCTCCTGCCATATTCCTCTGTTGTAGCTATCGGTGAGGATGCCGTTACTGTTATTAACAGCGAGACCATTCTTACCCTTGAAAACGCCGGCGACTATGAGACCATGATGGACGAAAACGTAAAGGTTATCGGCACCAAGGCCATCACCAAGTCCGGTACCATTCAGGGTAATGTAGTTGAAATCTATGTTGGTGAAGGCGGCAAGATCGAGAAGTGCGAAATCGAAGCAGCTGACGGCAGCCTGTCTGAGATCTTCTCTGACCAGATCTCCATCTTTGGTAAGCAGGTAACCATCATCGATTCCGACGCGGAAAAAAAAACTGATGAATTAAGTGCTGCTCCAGTTGAAGCTGCACCAGAAGCTCCTGCAGAGGCTGAGCCGGTTGCAGAGGAGCCTGTTGCTGAGCCAGAGGCTGAAGCCGTAGAGGAAACTGCTGAGGAGCCAGCTCCAGAGCCAGAGGCTGTTGAGGAAGCTGTTGAAGAACCAGCTCCAGAGCCAGAGGTTGAGGAACCAGCTGAGGAGCCAACTCCTGAGCCAGAGCCTGAAGTAGAGGAACCAGTTGAGGAGCCAGCCCCAGAACCAGAGGCTGCACCAGCTCCGGACCCTGTTCATCAGGCTGCGAACAATACTACTATCGACAGACAGCGCAAGTTTATCCTTGGCAAGACTGCACGTCGTACCCTGACCTCCCCAACCGGTGTCGTTATCGTAAACGAGGGCGACCCTATTACTGAGGAGGTTATCCAGAGAGCTCAGCTCTCCAATATGTTCGTTCCTCTTACACTGAACGTTCAGTAATATTTATCCAGTAAGTTCAATGAGCATTGACCTGTGTCAATGCTCATTTTTTTGAAAGGGGTTTATAAATGAATCAGGATTATTCCATCAACACCAGATGCGTGCAGGCCGGCTATACTCCGGGGAACGGCGAGCCACGCCAGATACCGATAATTCAGTCCACTACCTTTAAATATGATACCAGTGAGGATATGGGCAAGCTCTTTGATCTGGAGGCCACAGGCTACTTCTACTCCCGCCTGCAAAATCCTACCTGCGACACGGTGGCAGCCAAAATCTGCAATTTAGAGGGTGGCAGCGCTGCCATGCTTACCTCCTCCGGCCAGGCGGCCAACTTCTTCGCCATCTTTAATATCTGCGAAGCCGGAAGTCACATTGTGGCATCTTCCTCCATTTACGGCGGCACCTTCAACCTCATTGCAGTTACCTTAGCCAAGATGGGCATCGAATCCACCTTTGTTTCTCCGGATGCCAGTGAGGAAGAGCTGTCCGCAGCCTTCAAGGAAAATACTAGGGCCATGTTTGGCGAAACCATTGCCAACCCTGCTCTCACAGTTCTGGACATTGAGAAATTTGCCAAGGTGGCCCATGCCCACGGCGTACCACTTATTGTGGACAATACCTTCCCTACCCCTGTAAATTGCCGTCCAATCGAATGGGGTGCTGATATTGTAACCCATTCCACCACCAAATACATGGATGGTCACGGGGCAGCTGTAGGCGGTGCCATTATTGACTCCGGAAAGTTTGACTGGATGGCCCACAAGGATAAGTTCCCGGGCCTCACCGCTCCTGACGAATCCTATCACGGACTGGTTTATGCAGAAAAGTTTGGCCAGGAGGGTGCCTTTATCACCAAGGCCACCGTTCAGCTCATGCGTGATTTGGGCTGCGTTCAGTCCCCTCAGAGTGCCTTTATGCTGAATCTCGGTCTGGAATCCCTCCATGTACGCATGGCCCGTCACGTGGAAAACGGCCAGGCAGTGGCTGAATTTCTGGAAAGCCAGCCACAGGTGGTTTCCGTAAACTATCCGGGGCTTAAATCCAACAAATACAACGGCCTTGCCCAGAAATATCTGCCACAGGGTGGCTGCGGTGTTGTATCCTTTGAATTGAAGGGTGGCCGCAAAGCCGCAGAGGCCTTCATGAAGAATCTGAAGCTGGCTGCCATTGAAACCCATGTGGCTGATGCCCGCACCTGCTGTCTGAACCCTGCCACCTCCACCCATCGTCAGCTTACAGAGGAGCAGCTCATTGAAGCCGGTATCCCTGCCGGTCTGGTGCGCATGTCCTGCGGCCTGGAAGATAAGAAGGACCTTATTGCCGACCTGAAACAGGCTTTGGCCGCCATCTAAATTATTTTAAACAAATTAAAAAGCTAAGGTATGTAATTAATACATTACCTTAGCTTTTTTGTTGCATCATCTAATATGTAATTAAATCAGGCGCTTGTGGGCATAGTCGGTGGATTCAAGGTTCAAATCTACCTTTTCGCCCTTTCTTTCCCTTACAACTACCCTATCTTCGTAATCAAAGCACTCCCGGGCCACATCCTTGCTGAGCCATAACAGGCAGATCAGATTCGGAATGGCCATGAGGCCGTTGGCAGTATCGGAGAAATCCCATACCATGTCCAGGGCCTGGGTGGCACCGATATAGGTGACAAAAGCATAAATTGTACGGTACATAACGATCAGATCGTGGTTGTCCCACAGATATTCCAGTGACTTTTCACCGTAATACTCCCAGCCAAGAATGGTGGAGAAGGCAAAGAGAGCCAAGGAACAGGAAATGATAACCCTGGCATGCTCACCAAAGACGGTGGAAAAGGCCAGAATTGTCAGATGGGCACCGGACACAGCCTTGCCGGTTTCAGGATCAATGGTTCCCAGAGCACCGGATGAGGCAATAACCAGACCGGTCAGTACGCAGATAATCATGGTATCAAAGAAGGTACCAGTCATATTTACATAGCCCTGACGGGATGGGTGGTCAGTTCTGGCTGCTGCAGCTGCAATAGGAGCAGAACCAAGACCGGCCTCATTGGAGAATACACCACGGGCCACACCCCAGCGAAGGGCTGACATCATGGAAGCCACAATGGAACCGCCTACACCACCGGCCATGGCAGATGGTGAAAAGGCCATGGCGAAAATCTCGGAGATGCCGGCCGGAAGGTTGCCTGCATTAACAATAATAACCACAAGGGCCACTACCATATAAAAGGCCGCCATAACCGGCACCACAATACTGGATACCACACCGATGGAATGAACACCCTTGGCCAGAACCACAATGGTCAGTATTACCAATATGGCACCTACAAAGGCCGGCTCCACCCCGAAGCTGGAATTAAAGGCAGCAGCAATGGAGTTGGCCTGGGTCATGTTGCCGATACCAAAGGAAGCGCATACTGCAAAAAAGGCAAAGAGGGTTGCCATGGTTTTACCAACGAAGCCGCCAATACCGTTTTTCATGGCATACATAGGGCCACCGGCCATCTCACCCCGGTTGTTGTTTTCCCGGTATTTTACAGCCAGAACAGATTCGGCATATTTGGTGGAAAGACCAAAGGCGGCGGAAATCCACATCCACACCAAAGCACCCGGTCCACCCAAAACCATGGCGGTTGCCACACCTACAATGTTACCAGTACCAACTGTAGCCGACAGGGCAATCATCAGTGACTGGAATGGGGTAACATCACCCTCTGAGGAATCCTTCTTGGCCAAAATCATCTTAATGGCGTAGGGCAGGTTCAGCCACGGCTTAAACTTCAGCCGCACCGTGAGAAAAACACCGGTACCTACCAACAGGGTCAGCATAACCGGACCCCAAACAAAGTCGTTTACCTGCTTTATCATAAGTCCATAATCCATACCTTCTCCTCCTTGAAAAAAAGGTGCAAAAAAATACCGCAACCCCGGCACACGCCGGCGTCACGGGCTTCATTGCCCAACATTTATAAATGCTATAGTGAAAGTATAGTACGAAACCTTATTTTTGTAAAGTATGAGTCGAAAAATATTTCAAATTTCGAATTATGTAAAGAAAAATTTAAATTAAACTTTTCATATATTAGGTATGTTTCAGTATGGCTAAAAAGAATCAGTGGAGAATTGTTTTGTATTAGTCATGATTTTATTGTTTTGAATTGTCTGACATATAATAATACAAAAAGAAAAAGGCGGATTTCTAATCCGCCTTTGCTTAGGTCCGTGACGTACGCCGTAATATCTCCACATAAAACGGCGAGGCCACCTCTCCTGACCTTGTGTATACATTATACGGCTCTCATATACCCATGTCAAGTAATAAAAACAAGATTTTTCAAAAATAAATAGGACTTTTTGCTAATGTTTTTTCAGAATTAGTTACACTTGTTTACTATTAGTCAATACAAAAGAATCCATCACCTGTCCATCGGGGAGATAACATTGTACTATAATGTCCTCACTGGTTGCCCTAATTGTCAGATAATTATCCGTTTCCGGCTGAGGCAGCATTACCTTGTCAAACCGCTCTGTACGGGGCACCCCATAGCGGCAGTTGCCCGCCACGCCTGTATCTATGTACACCGGGCCGTGATCCGAGGGCTCAAAGTTGAATATGTGGTTATGGCGTCTGTAGGTGTGCTGATGGGCTGTAAACACCAGATGAATTCCCAGCTCATCGAAGTATGGCATGAAGCGTCTGCCCACCTCATCTATGTCCGCCAGGGGCTCAGGACTCCCAAGATTATCATAATTAATGACGTCCTTGTGCATGAGCACCACCCGCCACGGCTTCTCGGTGGCCTCCACATCCTGACGCAGCCACTGCAGCTGCTGCTCCATCATTCCCGGCTTTATTGGGTCCAGCTCCTCAAACTGGGTGTTCAGCACAATAAAATGCACCGGCCCATAATCGAAGGAATAATAGTAACGCTGGAATCCGTTGCTGTTATTGTCCGGCACCGCAAAGAAATTCAAAAAGGCGTGGGGCACACGGCATTTCCAGTTAAGGTCGTAGGTTTCGTGATTTCCCATAAGGGGCACAAAAATCCTTGACGGCATATAGGCACCTATGGCATTAAACCACTGGCGCCACTGATAGGCCGCCTCACCGTTATCCACCAGATCCCCCATATTAATGAAGAGATTAATATTCGGATTGGCATTAAAGGCACCGGAGGCCACCTTTTTCCAGGTTTCGTAGCCATCAGAGCATTGGGAGTCAGGAAAAATCAGGGCTTCCATGGTATCACTGCCACTGGTGGACAATGGATACCAGGGGGTAGTGGCCCCATCCTGAACTATCTGATAGGTATACTGGCTTTGTGGCTTCAGATTATTAACGAGAACCCTGTTGATGTAAAAAGCTTCCCCATCATCCTGAAACAAGCCACCGCTCCCCATGTAATTTTTTACATTGCCGGCGGCATCCCTTATCTGTACCCTAAGGCTGGCGTGGGGATTACGGGATTGCCACATTATGGTGCGGGAACTGCTGCTGTCCTTTGTTATGAGCTGCCGTGGCATATAAATGTCGCTGCCGGCGGCTGCCGCCTGACTTTTGGTGAATTTCCCCATAATGGCAGAAAAGATTCCCGCCAGAGAAAACTTTAAAAATGAACGTCGGTTAATTTTTGAAGGCATAGGGTAACCTCCTGTAGTTGGTCATGATTCAAGAATTATTCCAGCTCACTTAAATGATTAACTATCTGAACTGACGGGTAAGGGGCAAATGCCTCTTTTACAGTATTTCCCGTAAGGACGGCAGCAAAATCCACCCCGGCATTTTGGGCCGCCCCGGCATCGTAGAGACTATCTCCCACGTAGATTATGTCCTCCAGTGCCGCCCCGGTGCGCTGAATGGCCATGTTTATGCCCTGAGGGTCCGGCTTGCTGGCGGTGGTATCCTCACTGCCGATAATAAAATCTATAAGGTGCTCATAGCCGTCCTGCTGGAATTTTTCCTCGATCCGATGGCGGGTCTTGGTGGAGATAATTCCCACGGTACAGCCCGCTGCTTTCAGCTTCTCCAGAGTGGCAATGGTATCCGGAAAAAACTCCGTATTGGGGGTCATTAATTCCGCCGCATACTTCTTGTAAATGGTAAGAAAGCGGCGCTTTTCCCCTAAATCGGTAATACCGCTGACCCGGGTAATGGCGTCCAGCATTGGCATGCCAATGGTGAGCTTCATTTCGTCCCAGGGCTTTTGGGGCAGGTTCAGCTCCTCCAAAGTCTTTATGAAGCAGCCCACAATGCCCTTTTCGGAGTTTACCAGAGTGTAGTCAAAATCAAAAAAATAATACTTATATTTCATGCAGCTTTTTCCTTTTCCAGCCAATTGGCGTATAATCTATATCATAGTGTATATTATAACGCCATTGTTCAAATTTTTCTTCTTTCAGAAGAAAAATCTTCCAATTAGCGTTTCAACGAGCTGGGAGATATGCTCGCCAGCTGTTGCAGTTTGTTTTCCCCACCTAAAGAGGTGGGGGACATCTTAAAGCTCGTTATATCACAGGTAACAAAAAGAAAATCAGCGAGGTATTACAAATGACAGACAGTATCGTAAACAGACTTACCAAGCATCTGCGGCTTTTTTACAAGGATAATCCTTATGTGGAACTTTTAAACATTTGGGTGGACAATGTGGAGGAGGGTGAGGTCACCCTGGAAATGAAAATCGACCGGAAGCACACCAATTTCTACGAAATGTCCCACGGTGGGGCCCTGATGAGCCTGGCAGATACTGCCATGGGTGCCGCCTGCCTTTCCCACAACAAAAAGGTGGTTACCCTGTCCTTCAATATGAACTTTATCAAGGGAGTGCCTCTGGGGGAAAAGCTCATTGCAGTGGGCAAGGTGGTGCATAACGGCTCCCGCACCATGATGTGCGAAACAGAACTGAAAAATGAGGATGGGAAGCTCTTCTGCAAGGCCAGCGGCAGCTTTTTCGTCATCGGCAAATTGCTGGCAGAAAGCAACTAAGGGCAACGCAAGACTAAAATCAAGAACAGTACCAAATATAGTAAAAATAAAGCTGGGGCGTGACTAGAGCAATAGAAACCGGAGCGTAAGAAACTTTTTCTTGTATTACCTATATATTAGTGAGGAAAATTACTTGTTTGAGCGAAGCGAGTTGTAATTTTACTCACTATATAAGTACAAGAAAAAGTTTTAGTGACGGGTTCGTGCTATAGGCACACCTCAGCTTTTATTTACTGTCTTTTATTCAGTTTTATGACTTTGGCAATATATTAACCGATTTTATGGCTTTCCTCTGCTTCCTTAAAGGCCTCCTCCAGTGTATGCCAGGAAAGCACCGCACACTTCACCCGTGCCGGCATATTGGAGATATTTTTCAGGGCGAAGGCCTCGTCCAGCTCCTCCTCTTCCTCCTCCGACAGGGTCTCCCGCTTAATCATGCGGAGAAACAGATTGGCCAGATGCCTAGCCTGTTCCACGGACTCACCCTTTATAAGGTCAATCATGATGGAAGTGGAGGCCTGGGAAATGGCACAGCCAATGCCCACAAAGGACGCATCCTTAATATAGCCATCCTCCACCTTGAGCTCCAGGGTAATTTCATCCCCGCAGCTGGGATTCCTGCCCTTAAGGCACATATTTGGACAGTCCAAATGATGCTTATGCTCCGTAGAGCGGCTATGCTCTGAAATCAGTTCTGTATAAATGCTATCAAGCTCCAAGGCCCAGCACTCCTCTCACCTTTGATAATGCGTCAATAAATTTATCCACGTCTTCCCTGCTGTTGTAGAAATAGAAGCTGGCCCGGCAGGTGGCATTCTGCTTCAAGTAAATCATCAGTGGCTGGGCACAGTGGTGTCCTGCCCTTATAGCCACACCGTGGGCATCCATAATAGTGGACACATCATGGGGATGTACCTCCTTCACATTGAAGGTAACTATTCCCGTCTTGTTGTCCCGGGTACTGTCACAGCCATAAAGCTCGATGTAATCCATTTCCTTCATGCGGCCAATGGCGTACTCCGTCAGCTCCCTTTCCTTCTGTTCAATGTAGTCAAAGCCTACCTTATTAAGGTAATCAATGGCTGCCGAAAGTCCTGCCGCCCCGCCCACATTTTGGGTGCCTGCCTCAAATTTTGCAGGCAGGGGAGCATAATCAGTGTGCTGCTCCTCCACGTAATCTATCATGTCACCACCCATAAGAAATGGCGGCATATCATTCAGAAGGTTTTCCTTGCCGTAGAGAACACCGATACCCATAGGGGCCAGCATTTTATGGCCGGAAAAGACGAAGAAATCTGCGTCCATATCCTGTACATCCACAGCCATGTGGGGCACGCTCTGGGAGCCGTCCACCACAACTACTGCTCCCACGGCATGGGCCTTGGCAATAATCTCCTTAACAGGATTTACCAGCCCCAGCACGTTGGAAACCTGGGCCACGGCCACCACCTTGGTTTTACTGGTTATTTTTTCCTCAATATCCTTACGGGAAAGATTGTGGTCAGCCTCCAGATAAATGTACTTCAGGGTAGCCCCCTTCATCTGGCACACGTACTGCCAGGGCACCAAATTGCTGTGGTGCTCCGAAATGGCAATGAGGACCTCGTCCCCGGTCTGAATATGGGAAAGGCCATAGCTGTAGGCCACCAGATTCAGGGATTCCGTGGCATTCTTTGTAAAAATAATCTCATGGGAATATTTGGCATTAATGAATTTCTGGGTCTTGCTACGGGCATTTTCATAGATGTCCGTAGCCTTAATGCTGAGATCATAGGCCCCGCGGTGGGGATTGGCATTGAAGCTGTCATAATATTCCTCAATGGCCTTAATCACCTCCAGAGGCTTCTGGGTGGTGGCCCCATTATCCAGATATACCAAAGGGCTATTCCCCATTGGCTTTCCCAATAAAGGAAAGTCTTTTTTATATTTCACGTTTTCACTCATTTTCAAGACGCTCCTTTATATAAGAATCAATCTCCTGCCGCAGCTTTTCGTCATCAATAAGCTCCAGCACAGGATTAAAGGCCGCCTCCAGCACCAGCTTCCGGGCCTCCACAGGATTCAGTCCACGGCTCATAAGATAATGTAGCTTGTCCTCGCTGATTTTGCCGGAGCTGACAGCGTGGTTGCCCACCACATCGTCCTCACCGGAAAGCATAATCGGCACGGAGCGGTTCCGCACTCCCTTGGACAGCACCACCACATTTTCCTTTTCGTAGCCCTTGGCCTGCTTGACACCCTGCTTAAAATCCAGGGTTCCCCGGAAAATCTTCTGGCTCTGGCCCATAAGGCCCCCGTAAACCTCCAGATTCCCTACGGTCTTTCTCCCCTGAAAATCCAGCACATAGTTCATATCAAGGCTGCGGTCCCCGTCACCGAAGTACAGCACGGAAACATCAGCCCGGGATTTATTCCCCTTCAAAACTATATTTACCTTGGAGGCAAATGCCCTGGACCCGGTTTCCACAGCCACCAGCTGAATTCTGGCATTTTTCTCCAAAACAATATTTATTTCATTGGCATGCTCCCTGTCCTCGGGCAGAAGCTGCAGCTGTGTCAGCTTCAGGCTGGCATTTTCACCAACATTTATATTTACGGCCCCATAGGATTCCTGGCGATACTCCACCACCATATTCTCCTGATGGTCAGGCTCAATATTTACATCCAGCTTCCGGGCTTCCGCCAAAAGCTCACTGTCCACTGCAGCCTCGTTAACACCCAGCCAGTTCCAGGTCCGCATAGGAATCTCACTAAATTGTACCTTACTCATTCCAAACGCCTCCCTTAACCCATGGTGCCTTCAAGCTCAATATTTACCAGATTGTTCATTTCCACGGCATATTCCAGCGGAAGCTCCTTGGCAATAGGCTCCACAAAGCCCCTTACGATCATGGAACGGGCCTCCTCCTCGCTGATACCACGGCTCATGAGATAGAAAATAGCCTCATCACTGATACGGCCAATGGTTGCCTCATGGCCAATATCCGCCTCATCCCCCTCAATGTCCATGGTTGGCAGGGTATCGGAGCGGGAAATATCATCCAGCATCAACGACTCACAGTTTACGGAGCACTTGGCGTAAGGAGCATTTTTAGTCACCTTGACCGCGCTTCTGTAGGTTGCCTTGCCCCCGGCCTTGGAAATGGTACGGGTGCTGATATTGGCAGAGGTATGAGGGGCACAGTGGATTACACTGGCTCCCGTGTCCAGATTCTGCCCCTTGGAGGCGAAGGTAACGCCGGTAAACTCACACTTGGCATTTTCACCCTTCAATACGCTGCATGGGTACAGCATGGAAACATGGGAACCGAAGGAGCCGGAAACCCATTCAATAATGCCGTCCTTGCCAACTACCGCCCGCTTGGTATTAAGGTTCATCATATTTCTGGACCAGTTCTCAATGGTGGAATACCGCAGCCGGGCCCCGTCATTGACGAAAAGCTCCACACAGCCTGCGTGCAGGTTGGTTACATTGTATTTAGGAGCACTGCAGCCCTCGATGAAGTGAAGGCTGGCATTCTTTTCCACAATAATAAGGGTATGCTCAAACTGGCCGGCACCGGCGGCATTCAAGCGGAAATATGACTGGAGGGGAATCTCCACATGAACCCCTTCAGGCACATACACAAAGGAGCCACCGGACCATACGGCACCGTGAAGGGCCGCAAATTTGTGGTCCTTTGGCGGTACCAGCTTCATAAAATGGTCCCTTACAATTTCCTCATGCTCATGAAGGGCCGTTTCCATATCGGTGTAGATAACACCCTGCTTTACCAGATCCTCCTGAATGCTGTGGTATACCACCTCGGAATCATACTGGGCCCCCACACCTGCCAGGGAGGTCTGCTCTGCCTCCGGAATCCCCAGGCGGTCAAAGGTTTCCTTAATATCATCCGGAACCTCGTCCCAGCTGCCGGTCATTTTGGCATCGGGCTGTACATAGGTTACAATTTCATCCATGTTAAGCTCGGAAAGGTCCGGCCCCCAGTTTGGAAGGGACAGCTGATTGTACACCTCCAAAGACTTCAGGCGAAACTCCAGCATCCACTCCGGATCATTCTTTCTGGCGGATATATCCCGGATAATGTCCTCCGTCAGCCCGGACTGGGATTTGTATTTAGATTTATCAACATTTTTTATGTCATAGAGGGTACGCTCAATATCCTCTATATAAGTCTTTTCCTGTGCCATATATTACTCAGCTCCCTGCAAAAAACCGAATCCGTCTTTATCAATCTTGTCAATAAGCTCAGGGCCGCCCTCAGCCACCAGCTTGCCCTGCATGAGCACGTGAACCCTGTCCACCTTGAGCTGCTTCAGAATGCGGGTGTTATGGGTAATAATCAGGCAGGCATTGTCCTCATTGTGAAATCTCTTGACCCCATTGGAAACAATCTGTATGGCATCCACATCAAGGCCGGAATCAGTTTCATCCAGAAGGGCCAGCTTTGGCTGCAGCATGAGCATCTGCAAAATCTCATTCCGCTTCTTCTCGCCCCCGGAAAAGCCCACATTCATATAGCGCTGGGCATAGGATTCATCCATCTGCAGCTCCTTCATGGCTGCCTTCAATTCCTTGCGGAACTTCAAAATCTTTATATTTTCCCCGGTTATGGACTGCTTGGCAGTACGAATCATATTTTCCACGGTGATGCCGGGAATTTCCTCCGGAGTCTGGAAGGACAGGAAAATACCACGGCGGGCTCTCTCAAAGGTCTTAAGCTCCAGTAAATCCTCACCCTCAAAGTCCATGGTGCCGTCAGTAATCTGATACTTTGGATGCCCCATAATGGCATTCATGAGGGTTGACTTACCGGAGCCGTTTGGCCCCAGTACCACATGAATTTCTCCCTTGTTAACCTCCAGATTGATGCCCTTCAGAATTTCCTTCAGGGCCCCGTCGGCTTCACCGTCAGCCACGCTGACCTGCAAATTTTTGATATTCAGTAATTTTTCCATAATGTATCTCTCCCATACCATGCAGAATAAGCAGCCACACTATCTGTATTTATTCTGACCAATTTACTAAGTTTTCGTTACGCTCTTATAATAGGGTGTTTTTTCCTCCCTGTCAATAATTCCTACTAAATTCATAGGAAATAAAAGAATCCCGCCTTCAAAAGGAAAGCGGGATTAATCTTTTAAAGTTATTTACTTGTTTTTAACACAAATCATTAAATCCTCATAGGCCTGTTTGCCAATGTCATTGTCCGGCTCCAGGGTGAGGAGCATCTCCAAATCATCCATGGCCTCACGGTACTTTTCCTTGTCTGCCAGGAGACAGCCGTGGTTATACAGAGCCACCGTATCAGTTGGGTTCAGAATCAGCAGCAGATTATAATCCGCCAGGGCCTGATCCGTGTACTGGTTGCTGGCATAGAGGTAAGCCCGTCCAGACAGGGCAGCGTAATTGTTTTCATCCATCCCCAGAGCGGTATTGTAGTCCTTCAGGGCTTTTTCATTGTAGCCCCATTCCCGATAAATATCCGCCCGCTTTACATGGGCAGCAATATTTTTCTTGTCCAGCTTCAGTATGCGGTCTGTGCTAAGGATGGCCATCTCATAGTTGCCGTCAGCATGGGCCAGATCATAAACCCGTTCCCATACCTCCACCTTGTCCGGCTGGCGGCGGGCTGCCTCCAGGGCCTTATTCAAGTCCTTTTCTTCCCCCTGAAACTGCCCGGCCTCCCGCCACAGTCTCAATATATCCTGACCGTAGGTGGTGCCCGGCACTGCCCAGCGGCCGTTTAAATCAGGCCAGTATTTTGCGGCTCCCCGATAATGCGGATATTTCTCCACCAAAACCATGAACCGGGGGTCTACCAGCTGTTTCTTTGGCATGCGGGTGGTGGCATAGGCCAGCAGATGCTGGATATGGGCCCGAACTCCCCGCTGGGGTGTATAGAAGGTATAGCCGGGAACATCGTTGCCCAGGGCTCCCAGACCACAATAGTTATTCTGCATGGCCTTTACATCGTTGCCATATTTAAAGAAGCCGGTTTCCTTCAGGGCCTGGCACAGGGCTATATCGGGACGGACTCCTTCATCGCCGGCCTCCTCATAGTAATAGGCCACCAGCTCCTCCAGCGTGCAGTTAATCTTCGGGTTTTGGTTGCGGGAGAGGATGTACTGTACCATCTGCTTCTGAGATAGAGTAGCCGGTCCCATGATGGTAACCTTGTCCTTGTCCGCCACCTTGTTCCAGCTGTTTACGGGCTTGTAGTGGGTGAGGCGGTGATGGATTTCCTGCCCCTCCTCGGCTTCCCCAATGCTCATAAGGCCGGCCAGCCCAACAATAAATGCTGCACACAATATAAGCCTGCCCAGATACTGCACATACTTCAGATTTTTCATACCCCAGCCTCCATTTCTTCCTTTTATTTACGAAAAAGGGACCGCTGTTGCAGTCCCTTGTCTTTATAACGCCAGTGTTCAAATTTTTCTTCTTTAGAAGAAAAATCTTCCAATTAGCGTTTCAACGAGCTGGGAGATATGCTCGCCAGCTGTTGTAGTTTGTTTTCCCCCCACCTAAAAAGGTGGGGACATCTTAAAGCTCGTTATATTTTTATCTTAAGAAGCCGCCAATAATCTGCTCCTCTGCCTCGGCCTCGGTAAGACCAAGGGACATGAGCTTAATGAGCTGATCACCGGCGATTTTGCCGATGGCTGCCTCATGAATAAGGGCAGCATCCACGTTTTTGGCATCCAGCTTCGGTACAGCCACCACATGGGCATTGTCCATAATAATGGCATCACACTCCGCATGGCCATTGCAGACGGTATTGCCGATAATGGCCGCCTCAAAAATCTGCTCGGAGCTGTCCTTGGCTACGGAACGGGAAATAACATCAGTGCTGGAGCCTTCCCCGTTGAGCTCCACCTCGTACACGCTGGTGGCCTTCTGATCCCCATGGGTCATAAGGCGCTCATGAACAATCATGGTGGCACCGGCATCCAGCTCCGCCTTGGTAATGCGGTGGGTGCTGTCCACGCCCTTTATCTGCACCATTTCCATGTCCACATAGCTGTTTTCCTTCTGGTAAACCTCGGTAACAGGGTTCAGAATACGCTTGGCACGGCCGTCACCCTCGCCGTAATGCTTTTCCACATAACGGATTTTGGAATTTTTCCCCACAAAGAAGCGGTGAATACCGTCATGCTGGGAATCCTGGGTACCGCAGTTATGAATACCGCAGCCGGCCACAATAACCACGTCGCAGTCCTCACCAATATAGAAATCATTGTAAACAGTTTCCTTGATGCCGCTTTCGCTGAGCACCACCGGAATGTGAACGCTCTCATTTTTGGTGCCGTCCTTGATAATAATATCGATGCCCGGCTTGTCGGTCTTGGTTACGATATCAATGTTCTCAGTGGTATTGCGGGCCGCCTTTTCGCCGTTGGCCCGGATATTATAAGCCCCCTTGGGCATCTTATAAAGGTCAGCTACCTCTGTCAGCAGCTGCTTCTGAATATTATCTAACATCAAACTGCCTCCTTAACTCATCTTGCTGCA
The DNA here is from genome assembly GCF_002100115.1 of Anaerovibrio sp. JC8. GTDB lineage: Bacteria > Bacillota > Negativicutes > Selenomonadales > Selenomonadaceae > Anaerovibrio. The sequence continues at coordinate 216,498 of NZ_ANBM01000002.1, forward strand.
AGCTCTGTTTACTGCGTCGGCAGTCCCCAACAGCTCAGGCAGTATCTCATCCTTAGGGCCCTGCGTCTTCACCTTGCCGTCCTCAATGACAATAATTTCATCGGCAATGTTAAGAATCCGCTCCTGATGAGAAATAATCAGCACGGTACCCTGGACGGTCTTGCGAATATTTTCAAAGACCTGAATAAGGTTCTGGAAGCTCCAGATATCAATGCCCGCCTCCGGCTCGTCAAAAATGGAGAACTTGGTGCCTCTGGCCAGCACGGTGGCGATTTCAATACGCTTCAGCTCACCGCCGGACAAGGAGGAATTTACCTCACGGTCAATGTATTCCTTGGCACAGAGCCCCACCTTGGAGAGGTACTCGCAGGCAGTATTGACGGAAATTTTCTTGCCGGTGGCCAGCCGCAGCAAATCCAGCACCTTGATGCCCTTAAAATGCACCGGCTGCTGGAAGGCAAAGCTGATACCCTTTCTGGCACGGTCAGTAATGGAGCAATCCGTAATATCCTCCCCGTCAAAAATCATCTGGCCGGAGGTAAGCTCCTTAACCCCCATAATCAGCTTGGCAAGGGTAGACTTGCCACCGCCGTTAGGGCCGGTAATAACTACAAACTTTCCATCATCTATGGTGAGATCGAGATGATCAATAATAGTTAAAGTCTCATTATTTTCTTCAACCTGATAGGTCAAATCCTTTAATTCAAGCATAATTTTCTCCTACTAAGCATAAACACACATCTTATCAACACAAATACTACCTCGTATTATACCCTTTTTACAAGTATGTACGCAAATAATGACATTTTCCATATATCAATACTTATTTTTTCACTTTCCAAATAGTATTTTGTTTTGCTCCTTCTCGTTCAATATATCCCTTATCTCGTAAAGAATTCAAAGTTCGTTGAATAGTTCGAATCGTCTTATATGTTTTTGTTGCCAATTCCTCTCTTGATAAATCTGGCTTTAGCTTTAAAAGTGCTAATATGGTATTTTCTGTACTATTCAATTTTTCAACAGAAGTGACATTAGAAGTGACATTTTCAATGTCACTTCTAAGCGAATTCCTTTTTAGCATAAATTTAAACCCATTCTCGCCATTGACGTATGAGTATTCTACACCAGCATCCTTGCACAAACTATTAATTCTTTTGAAGCCGCTCCCAAATTTTTCAATGGATTTATTCAAGAACAAAATTTTCGTTATTATTGGATTCCGTATCTCTGACTCAATATTACCTTTAATATAATCTTCTGGCTTATATTTACTTGCATATTCACCTGGACTATAAATAGTAATCATACTTGGATGGATACATATCTCATGAGTAGTTCTTCCGCCATATATGGCATGAGCAAAACTATTTGCCAAAACTTCTCTGATGACAGTCACTGGCACTTCAGGAATTTCATTCCTTTCCAAACCAATTATTTCACTGCGCCATCTTATATTCTTAAGAATATATTCCTCTGCATACTTTAAAAGATTAAATATATTGTCCTCATAAAGTTTCATATCCAAAATAGTTAACTTCTCATCTGTAGCAAATATCCCAACTTTCAATGACACTGGATGATTATTACCGAAAAGAACTTCACCTGCATTGGTTAAAAAACCATCTCTTACAAGACCAAATCTTTTCAAAATAATCGGACAAGTATATCTCCCTTGAGGTAATCTTCCCGCTTCTATTGCATTCTGCCAAAACATCTTAATAATGCGCCTATCTATCTGCTTCTCTGTTATATCAGAAAGTGTTTTTTCCCACTTTTCACGGTATTTATTAGTACCAAAAAAAACTCTCAGTTCTTCTGGCGTTACTTCACGATCTTCATCAGCTGTCCTTAAATAGTATCGGCCAGCAGCGGAATATGGTACGTTTTCACCGCTGAACTCCACCTTAATTGTACTATGTCCTTCAAAAATTACTTCTTGAATTGCTGGATAAATTTGTGGTTTTATTGATTCATAAATATTCCTAGATACATCTCTTAATGATGATTCAGACACAACCTGTCCAAAGACATATCCGTTAGGCTTTACGCCAAAGTATAATGTGCCTACACCATGCTTATTTAAAATTGATGCTATGGAAATCATTGCTTCTTTCATTTCACCAGTGGTTTTCTTAAATTCAAGTGTTTCTGTTTCTTTTCCTAAATTCACTGAAATTCCCCCTCGTAAGCTACAATATTATACATTAGAAGTGACATTTTGTCACTTCTAATGTCACTTCTATTTATTTCATAACGTAACTATACATGACAAGTAGTGCAATACAAGATAAACGTACTATTTTCATCAAAGGAGGATTTTTTATTATTATAGAGAATAATTTATTAAGCATAGGAAGTACGTTTAATGAATAAGTATTATATTAAACTTTGAGAAGGAATAAATAATATGAAAAAAATATTTGCTATTGTGTTTAGTATTTTTGTTTTACACAATCCAGTATTCGCATTTACTCCTCCATCAAATTGGATTTGTGTAAGTTTTGATGAAAATTATCCTGTTTCAATTTATATCAACCCTTCAATACAAGATAATGATGCTATAACTTTTTCTTTGGGTGACACAGAAATTACAGGAATTGAATATATTGTTTTTAATACACCCGAAGGTCGACGAGATTTTTTAAGTAAAATTCCAGGTGTAGGCAATATACTTGCAACCGATGACAACTGTGCATTGATAAGAGCCTGGGTTGACTATGTATATGATCCAACTGAAGGCAAATTGTATAAAAAATATAATTCCATGAATTTTTTTGATTATAACAATTCATGGACCAGTGATTTATATTTACGCGACCTTGGTTTGGACCAATGGGGAGGAGTTATAGAAGGTTTAGCATCTTGGAAGGCTTTCTTTGGAGAAAGAGATTTTTTAATATCGCGCCGTACCAGGGAAGCCGAAATACATGAAATAAAAAAAGACCCTAGCCGTTGGGGGGAATTATATGGTGAATACAAAGATGAAATGATCAAAAAATGTGAGATGTCGTGGAGTGGCCGAAAAGATTTTATGATGAAGCTAGACACATACAATGAAAACGACATATCTAAAACAATATACTTAGATGTAAGTTCTATAAATCCGACGTTCACAGATTCTAAATGGTATAAATGTTGGATAATGGTTGATTTCTCCCCACCTATGAAAATTACCGATGAACTTTATGCTAAAGACATGCGTTTTTATACTATTGTGGACTATAGTGATAACACAATATCGACTTGCTTGATAGAAATTAATCCGAGTAAGGGCAAGTGGCAAAAAGAATTTCTGTATCAACAAAAGAAATTAGGAGAATCTAAAGTTTTAGATTGCATTTACCATAATCTAAAAAAAGGATTCGACAATCAATTTCCAGGAATAACACGCAAATAAAAGCGGCATAACCTCAGGTTGACTATAGCCTGTAGTGGTATATATGATTTTTAATCACTAACTCAGATATATGTTTTGCTAGAACTCTATTTTAAATTAGCAAAGTATTTTTTGTACAAATATATGTTATCACAACATTAGTGCATATTAAATGTAACATTAAATTCTTACAAAATTGTATATTTACTAAGGAGGCGTTTTTCCATGAAATATTGTCCATATTGCCAACGTATGGTTAATCCTCGGTATCATACAAACTGGTTCCTTCAAATAATTTTAACACTTTTCACGGGTGGTTTTTGGCTCCTTATATATATCTTTTATTATATATTCTTCAAACAACCCTGCTGCCCAATATGCGGTAGTAATGATTTAAAAAGCAAAATGCCATCTCCGCCTCCACCAATGCAATATCCGCAATATCCACAACAATTTCCTCCACAGCGTAGAATGTAGATTTGCATATACATTACATAATACATATAATGGCAGCTATTAATGGAGCATTTTCAAAATCTTTTATCCTATTGTTTTCATTTGAATCAGTCATTACCAATGCCAATTTAAACATAATCTTTTAATAACAAAGCCCCAGTTTCTAGTTTATTGAACCTGAAACTGAGGCTTATGTTATTCTATCCTAATTATTTAAATAAGTCATCAGCGATGATGATGGTCTGATCACGGTTAGGACCAACGGATACGATGCCCAGCTTAATACCAGTAACCTCAGCCATGCGCTCCAGATAAATACGGGCCTTTTCTGGAAGATCCTCATACTTTCTGATGCCGCTGATATCAGTCTGCCAGCCCTCGAAGGTCTCGTAAACAGGCTCTACCTCAGCCAGCACCTTAAGGGATGCAGGAATCTCGTTAAGCATCTCGCCCTTGTACTTGTAGCCTACGCACATCTTGATTTCTGGCATAATGTCCAGAATATCCAGACGGGTAATGGCCATGTAATCAATTCCGGAAAGCATACCAGCATAGCGTACTACGCAAGCATCCAACCAGCCTGTACGACGTGGACGGCCGGTAACTGTGCCATACTCATGACCAGCATCGCGGATCTTGTCGCCGATTTCGTTAAGCTGCTCAGTTGGGAATGGGCCCTCACCAACGCGGGTGCAATATGCCTTAACAACACCCACAACCTTGCCAATATCACGAGGAGCCACACCGGCACCAACGCAAACACCGCCAGAAACAGGATGGGAAGAAGTTACATAAGGGTAGGTACCATAATCAATATCCAGCATAGTGGCCTGGGCACCCTCGAAGAGAATCTTCTTGCCAGCCTTGATTTCATCGTGGAGAAGAGCAATAGTATCACATACATAAGGACGGAGGCGATCAGCATAGCCATTGTATTCCTCTAAGATAGCCTCATAATCAAATGGCTCCTTGCCAAAAACGCCCGCCATCAGCTTATTCTTAATGGCCAGATTTTCCTTTAAGCGCTTGGCAAATTCTTCCTTGTCGATGAAGTCACAAACACGGATACCAATACGGTTATCACGATCCACATAGCATGGGCCGATACCATTCTTGGTGGTACCAACCTTGTTGGCCCCCTTCATTTCCTCAAGGCAGACATCCATTTCACAATGGTATGGCATTACCACATGGGCACGGTTGCTGATACGGATACCGCTTACATCAATACCCTTTTCAATCATGCCATCCATTTCCTGAAGCATAACCTTTGGGTTAAAGGCAACGCCGTTACCCACCACATTTAAGGTACCCTTGAACAGAATACCGGATGGCATAAGACGCAATTTATATTCAACACCATCAACGGCCACGGTATGGCCTGCATTGCTGCCGCCCTGAGAACGGACAACAACCTCTGCCTGCTGTGCCAAATAATCAACAATCTTTCCCTTGCCTTCGTCACCCCACTGGGTTCCCAGGATTACTACTGAAGCCATAAAGGTCTCTCCCCTCAAAATGGTATCTGGGAAATATCCCGATACACTTATAAAAAATTATAGGGACCGCTTAGGCGGCCCCTTATTTTAACAAATCAAAATCAATTTATTACAGTCCGAAGCGAGCCATAATCATGTCTACGTGACGGAGGAAGTAATCTACCTTGAAGCACTCATCAATCTCTTCCTGAGACAGATACTTAACTACATCCTCGTCCTTGCTGATATTGGTCTTAAAGTCTTCCTTCTCAAGCCATCTCTTCATGGCATTGCGCTGTACCCACTTGTAGGCGTCCTCACGGAGCACACCCTTGGATACCAGGGCAATGAGAATACGCTGGCTAAAAATCAGACCGCCGGTCTTATTCAAGTTCTCCATCATGGCGTCCGGATATACCAGCAGCTTGTCAATGATGTTGGTGAACTTCTTGATGCAGTAATCTACATTAATGGTAGAATCTGGCAGGATAACACGTTCTACGGAGGAGTGGGAAATATCTCTCTCATGCCAGAGAGCAATATTTTCCATGGATGCCAAAGCATTACCACGAACCAGACGGGCCATGCCGGCAATACGCTCACAAGTGATAGGGTTACGCTTATGAGGCATAGCAGAAGAACCCTTCTGGCCTGGGCTGAAGTATTCCTCAGCCTCGCGGATATCGGTGCGCTGGAGGTTACGGATCTCGGTAGCGAACTTCTCGAAGGAGCTTGCTACGATAGCCAGGGTGGTCATGTACTCGGCATGACGGTCACGCTGGATAACCTGGGTAGCCAATGGAGCAGGGGTAATGCCCAGCTTCTGGCAAACCAGCTCTTCAATCTTAGGATTAATGTTGGAATAGGTACCAACAGCACCGGAGAGCTTACCAACGGATACAACCTTCTTGGCATGCTCCACACGCTCAATGTCACGGTCTATTTCGTTCATCCAGAGAGCCAGCTTCAGACCAAAGGTCATAGGCTCTGCATGGATGCCGTGGGTACGGCCGATGCAGACAGTGTGCTTGAACTCAGCAGCACGGCGCTTCAGCACCTCACGGAATTTCTTCAGATCATCAATAATCAGCTCAGCAGACTTCTTCATCATGATGCCAAGTGCAGTATCCTTAACATCACTGGAAGTCAACCCCTTGTGAATATACTTGGAATCGTCGCCTACATACTCAGCCACATTGGTCAGGAAAGCAATAATATCATGGTTGGTTTCCTTCTCAATTTCCTTTACACGGTCCAGCTCGAAATGTGCTTTTTCGCGAATGTTGACAGCAGCCTCTTTTGGAATCTCTCCCAGCTCTGCCATGGCTTCACAAGCAGCGATTTCTACATCCAGCATAACCTCAAACTCATGCTGTAATGTCCAGATATTACCCATCTCAGGGTTGGTATACCGTTCGATCATTGATGCAATTCCTCCTTAAAAAAGAAAACAGCTTATTGCCCGTGTTTCAACGGGCGGGGTAATAATTATTCACCCCATTGTTATCCGCATATATCATAGCATTAGCCTTTAGACACTGTCAACCGCTTGGACTATGTATACACAGGCCTCAGTACATTACGCTGTCATCAAGATTAACAAATCCGGATACCAGTTCCCGGGCAATATTGGTGAGCTTTTCGCAGTCCCCGGCATGCTTGCCCTCAATGTTCATTGGCATATTTGGATCATGGAGGGACAGACGGAGAAGAATCCAGCCCTCATCCGAGAATACCAGACGGACACCCTCATAGGATGGGGAAGCCACCTGAATACCACGGGCCTCGGCCAGCTCCTTAAATTCCTCCAATACGCCGCGTCCATAGGTCTTGTAATCCTCCAGACCACGGATGTACAGACGGTACTCCCGGGCCTCAGCCGGATAACCCAGCTCCTCAATAAGGCTGGCCAGTGATTTATCCTCTCTCTTGGCCTTGGCGGCAGCAATAATCAGCTTTACAGCCAAATATGCACCATCATCCAGATAGTAGTTTTCCTGCAGGGCACCATGGCCAGAGGTTTCAATGGCCAATGGAGACGCAGTGCCGCTTTCATTGAGACGGATACACTCATTGATAACATTCTTGTAGCCTCTCTTGAAGCGGTGATGCTTCAGATGGAGCTTGCCCTCCAAAAATTCAGTGAGCTCATCGGAGGTTACGGAGTCAGTAACAATGGTGCTGCCCGGATAGTCAGGAGCCAGAATGGCGGCTATCATGGCAATAAGGGCATTGCGGCTTAAGGTCTTGCCGTCAGGCAGTACTGCGCCCATGCGGTCCACGTCTGTATCAAAAATCAGTCCCAGATCAGCATTGGAATCGTTGACGATTTTTTTAATTGAAGCCATGGCTTCCTTGTTCTCAGGATTTGGCACATGGTTCGGGAACCGCCCATCCGGGTCCAGATACTTGCTGCCGGTGGTGTCAGCCCCCAACGGCTTTAACACCCTGTCAGCAAAGAAGCCCCCTGCACCATTGCCGGCGTCCACCACGATTTTCATGCCGGAAAGAGGCTGCATGTAATTCTCTTCCAGATTGGCACCAACCCGGATCTTCTCGCAGAGATATTCGGAATAGAGCTCAATAAGCTCCAAAGTTTCCACGTCGCTGATATCATACTCTGCCGGCTCCAGCTTGGCTGCTGCCTTAAGAATAGCCTTGATATCGGCCTTTTCCAGACCGCCCTCGGCGGTGAAGAACTTCAGGCCATTGCGGTTATATGGCAGATGGCTGGCAGTAATCATAATGGCACCATCCATCTGGGTATCCTCGAAAACAATGGACATATACATGGCAGGAGTGGAAGCCATACCGCAGTCAAAGACTCTTGCCCCCAGATTCATGGCGCCTTCAATGGCCGCTTCCTTCAAGGATACGGCACTGAGACGGGAATCATGACCCACGGCAATCTTCAGCTTATTGGCCGGCTTGCCAGTTTTTTCCGCCAAAAAATTAACGAAAGCTGCACCAATGACATTGGCCACGTCATGGGTAAGGGTGACATCCTCGCCTTCAACCCCTTCCATGGCTACGCCACGTATGTCGCTGCCATTCTGCAGCTTCAGCATTTTCTTTTCATCCATCATATTGAGCACCTCCGGATATATATAAATTTTATGTTTATTGCTACCTTACATTATAATATTAGTACCGTAAAGATGCCATAGGTAGCATGTTTTTTCATAAGATGATATAATACTGAATTAATGTGGGGCAGTGCCCTATGTTATTTAGTAAGGAGAATTTAACAACATGGCAGATGTAAAAATAAAATCTATGACAGAATCCGGCCTTTTGGCTGCCATCACTGTCATAGTTGCATTGGCGGGAGTCTATATCCCCCTGTTGGGTGAAGTGGCCATTCTGGTTTGGCCCCTGCCCATACTGATATTGGAGGTACGGCATGGCCTGAAATGGGCTTTGCTGAGCGTATTGGCCGCCGGCATTATTATGGCCATACTTATTGAGCCCATGTCGGCACTAAGGCTGGTAATCGGCTTTGCGCCACCGGCCATTGCCCTGGGCTACGGCTTCAGAAAGGGCCTGCCTGCAGGACAGACCCTGCTCATGTCCCTGTTAACAGCTGTAATTGCCATGCTGCTGGCATTGGGGCTGTTCCTGGCCGTGACTGGCATTAATCCATTCACCATGGAGCTGGAGGTAATGGAGGATTCCTTCAACACCTCAATATCCGCCTACGAAACCATGGGAGTACCGCCTGAGAAGGTGGCCGAGATGAAGGAAAACTTCGGTCAGGCCTTTAAAATGGTGGGGATGCTCATGCCGCTTATCGTGATCTGCTCCGGCCTGATTACCACCCTCATTAATTTTGTGGTGGGCCGCAGGGTGCTGAAGCGTCTGGGCTATAATCTTCCGGGGCTGCCAACCCTTGACCAGTGGCGTCTGCCAGTGGCCCTGTTTTATTTGTTTGGCTTTTCACTGGTGGGAATTTACTGGGGTGAATCCCGCAGCATTGAGCTGCTGAAGCAGATTTCCTACAACGTATTTTTCCTGACTACCCTGGCCGGCTTTGTCCAGGGGGTGGCCATACTGAGCAATGTTCTGAGAGGCAAGATTTCCCGATGGATGTTCTGGATTATCATTGCCTTTATATTCATCAACGGATTGTTGGCCCAGCTGTTGGCCTTTGTGGGCCTCTTTGATATGATTTTTGATTATCGCAGGCGATTTTCAAAAAATCGCAATTAAGTGAGAATCGAGGTTTGTAACATGCCTAGAAATCTAAATGCCTGGATTGATATAGCCATCATCCATCTGGCGGCCCTGCTGCTGGTGGTGGTGCTGTTTCTATACAACTGGTATATCGGTGCGGCGGCCCTGATGGTCTGGTGCGCCACCCTGTTTTTCGGATACGAGCGCTGCCGGTACCGCAGTGAGGAATTTGCCCATTACTGTCATACGGTTATCAGCAATGTAAATGATGCGTCCAATTTTGCATTGGACAATCTGCCGCAGATGATCGTGCTGACAGACAAGAACGGACGGCTCCAGTGGTTCAACAAGGAGCTGGAAAAGCATATCCGGGTTATTCCCGAATACGGAATGGCCATTACAAAGGGTGAGGATGCCTTTTGGCCGGAGCTGGACCTTAATTCCATCTGGGGCAAGAATGGAGAAACCGTATTTATCCATGAGAATGTCCATTACAAGGTAAAGCATGTGCCTATCGCCACCAAGGAGGATTCCTGTGGTCTCATGGCCCTTTACGTAATTGACGATACCCCGCTGCAGCTGTTGAAGCGGATTCACGCTGACAGCCGCTCCGTTCTCATGTATATTCAGATTGATAACTACAATGACGTTTTGAAGGGCCTCAACGATGCTGAGAAAAACAGCCTGACCTTCGAGGCCAACAAGATGATTGACGAATGGATAACCCATCTGGAGGGCTATTCCCGTCACATCAGCCGGGATATGTACATTGCCTTCATCGAGCGCCGCAATCTTGATATGGCCATCGGTGAAAAGCTCTACATTCTGGACAAGATTCATAATCTGTTCAATACCACCAGCAAGCTGCCAATTACCCTGAGTATGGGTATTGCCGTGGCTGACCGCCAGACCTACATTGAAATGGGCCAGCAGGCACAGGCCATGCTGGATTTGGCCCTGAGCCGCGGCGGTGACCAGGCGGCCATTCTCATGAACGGCCAGACCAGCTTCTTTGGTGGCAAGACCAAGGCACTGGAGAAGCAGAACCGGGTTAAGGCCCGCGTTATGGCCTCCAATATCAAGGCTCTCATGCAGACTGCCGATGAGATTTTCATCATGGGCCATCACAACGAGGATTTTGATGCCCTGGGTGCTGCCATGGGTGTGGCCCGCATGGCCAAGACCCTGGAAAAGCCGGTGCATATTATTCTCAGTGACATGAACGAGGGCATTGACAAGATTATTGAAATGCTCGCCAGCCGTGAGGAGTACGCCGGAATCTTCATTCCAAATGACAAGGTGGTAAACATCACCGCCAAAAATCCGGTGCTCTTTGTGGTGGATACCTTTATTCCGCATCTCACTGCCGCTCCGGAAATGCTGGAGCGCATTGACCAGATAGTGGTCATCGACCACCACCGCCGCAGTGAAAACTGCATCAAGGATACCAAGATAGCCTACACGGAAACCGCCACCAGCTCCACCAGTGAGCTGGTAACAGAGCTGCTGATGTACTTCGGTGATGAGCTGAAGATCAGCCGCATTGAGGCCATTGCCCTTTACTGCGGTATTCTGGTGGATACCAAGAACTTTGCCGTACAGGTGGGTGTCCGCACCTTCGAGGCTGCGGCATATCTGAGACGTTGGGGAGCAGATCTGGTGGCTGTGCGCCAGCTCTTCAGAACTGACTTTGCAACGGAAGTGGCAGAGGCTCAGGCCAAGGCGGCCGCCAATATGCTGCCAAATGGCCTTATTATTACCAAGTGCCCTGATGCCGCCAACATTCAGGTGGTGGCAGCCCAGGTGGCTGATTCCATGCTGCGCATTGAAGGGGTACGGGTCAGCATTGTTATATTCCAGCTGACGCCAAACACCGTGGGGGTAAGTGCCCGTTCCAGCGGTGAAATCAACGTCCAGCTCATTATGGAGAACTTCGGCGGCGGCGGTCATCAGAATGTGGCCGGTACCCAGCTGAAGGATGGAACAGTGGACGATGTTTATAACCAGGTGTTGGAATACACAAATACGTTTATAGAGGAGTACGATAAGAATGAAAGTAATTCTGCAGAAGGACGTTAAGAACGTCGGCAAAAAAGGTGAAATTGTAGAGGTTTCCGACGGCTACGGCCGCAATTTCCTGCTGCCAAAGAAGGTGGCCGTGGAGGCAACCTCCAATAATATAAATGTGGCCAAGGCCCAGGCCGGCTCCGCTGCCCGCAAGAAGGCACAGGACACTGACGAGGCCAAGCTCATGGCAGCCCAGCTGTCCCAGGTCAGCGTAACCATTCCTGTTAAAATCGGTGAAAACGGCCGTCTTTTCGGCTCCGTTGGCGGCAAGGATGTGGCTGACGTATTGAAGAAGAAGCACAACATTGACATTGACAAGCGTAAAATTTCCCTTAAGACTGAAATTTCCGGTGTTGGCACCTACGAGGCAGTCATCAAGGTTCACCCTGAAATCACTTCCACCATTAAAGTAGAAGTGGTACAGGGCTAACAGGTTTTTATCCATGAAAAATTTCTTTTCCAAATTATTAAATCTTAAAACCCAGGACCGGGAAGCCAATCTGGAGTCTGCCAAGGCCGCTCTGGAGGCTGAAATGGGTCCACGGGATGAAATCGACAGAAAAATTGACGCCCTGTTTAATCTGCTGGTGGACTACTACGGTTCCGACAAGCTGGTTATCAAGGCCGGAAAAATGGATGCTTTACAGTATGTGCGCTCACCTAAAAGAGGTGAGCGTGTACTTGCTTTACAGAGAATTATTAACGACAATCCCACCATCAAGGAAGTACCAAAGGATGGTGAGCTGTTGGCCATTCTGGAGCAGCTGACGGAGCAGTTTTCCGATATTCTGGCCCGCCGTTCCGTGGAGGACGACCTTGAGAAAAAGGTGGCGGAGCGCCTGGAGGAAAACCATCAGGATTACGTTAAGGACATCAAGATGCAGATTCTCAAGGAGGAGAAAAAGAATGCCGAATCTCCTCTGGAGCAGAAAAAGCGGGAGCATCTTGAGGAACTGGAGAAGGTCAGCCTGACCCAGTCCGTCATGGAGCTGCTGCGGCCTTCCTCCACCGAGGAAATAGTGGGCCAAAAACGGGCCGTGGATTCCCTGCTGGCAAAGCTCAGCTCCCCGTATCCACAGCATCTGATTCTCTACGGACCTCCGGGAGTGGGCAAAACCACTGCCGCCCGTCTGGTGCTGGAGGAGGCCAAAAAGCGGAAGCTGTCTCCTTTCGGTGACGAAGCACCCTTTGTGGAAACCGATGGTACCACCCTACGCTGGGACCCACGGGATATGACCAACCCATTATTGGGCTCCGTTCATGACCCGATTTATCAGGGGGCCCGCCGCGATCTGGCAGACACCGGCATTCCGGAGCCAAAGCCTGGCCTGGTTACCGACGCCCATGGTGGTATTCTCTTTATTGATGAAATCGGCGAAATGGACGTTATGCTGCAAAACAAGCTGCTGAAGGTTTTGGAGGATAAGCGTGCCTACTTTGAGTCCGCCTATTATGACCCGGCTGACGAGAAGATTCCGCCATATATAAAGAAGCTCTTTGAGGAGGGTGCACCGGCTGATTTCGTGCTGATTGGTGCCACCACCCGGGAGGCCTCCCACATAAATCCGGCCCTCCGTTCCCGCTGTGCCGAGATTTATTTTGAGCCTCTGACTCCTGCCAACATTCAGGAAATTGTGAGAAATGCCGCCAAAAAGCTCTCCGCCGACTTAGGAGAGGGCGTGGCAGAGCTCATCAGTGAATATACCATTGAGGGCCGCAAGGCCATTAATATTCTGGCAGATGCCTACAGCCTTGCCCTGGAGCGCAACGCCCAGCAGGAATGGGATCAGGCTGCCGATAATCCTGTGGCCATTGAAAAGGCTGATATTTACAGGGTTGCCCAGGTGAGCCGTCTGAGTCCTTACGTTACCAAGAAGGCCTCCGACCGTCTGGAGGTAGGCCATATCTTCGGTCTGGGTGTGGCAGGCTTCTTGGGCTCCGTCATTGAAATTGAGGCCATTGCCTTTGAGGCCCATGAAAAGGGCAAGGGCACCGTGCGTTTTAACGAAACTGCCGGCAGCATGGCCAAGGATTCCGTATTCAATGCGGCCTCTGTGGTACGCATGCTAACGGGCAAGGATATCCACGACTACGATATTCATATCAATGTTATCGGCGGCGGCAATATTGACGGGCCAAGTGCGGGCACCGCCATTCTCACGGCCATTTTATCCGCCATTACCAAGCGGCCTATCCGTCAGGATGTGGCGGTAACGGGAGAAATTTCCCTTCAGGGCCGGGTGCGTCCCGTGGGAGGTGTCTTTGAAAAGGCCTATGGTGCCAAACAGGCCGGCATAAAGACCCTTATTATCCCTAAGGAAAACAGCAAGGATATACCAAAGAATCATCTGGGGCTGGACATTCATCCGGTCACCACTGCCAAGGAAGCCTTTGACTTACTGCTGGGGCCGGAGCCTCAGACCCGGGAGGATTAACAAATGCCAATGATTGATAGAGTTCCCCCACAAAATATAGATGCAGAGCAGGCTGTATTGGGGGCCATGCTCATAAAAAAAGAGGCCATCGCCGAGGTATCCCAGATTCTGAAGCCTGAGGATTTCTATCGTGATGCCCACAAAATTGTATATGAAGCCATGCTGAGCCTCTTCAATAAAAATGAGCCGGCGGACATTGTCACCGTTTCCGAGTATCTCAACAGCGAGAACCTCATGGAAAAGGCAGGCGGCGTAACCTTTATTACGGCCCTGGCCAATACGGTGCCAACGGCGGCCAACGTCACCTACCATGCCAAGATTGTCCGGGAGAAGTCTGACCTCAGACACCTTATCAACACAGCCACGGACATTGCCGGCATGGCCTACGAGTCCTCCGAGGATGTGGCCGATGTCATCGACAAGTCGGAAAAGATGATTATGGAGGTGGCCAACCGCCAGAATGTGAGTGCCTTTACCCCAATGCGGGACATTGTTATGGAGACCTTTGACAAAATCAATGTGCTCTACGAGAACAAGGGTGGCCTCACGGGTATTCCCTGCGGCTTTACGGATTTGGACAAGCTCACCTCCGGTCTCCAGGCCTCTGACCTTATTCTGGTGGCGGCCCGCCCGTCCATGGGTAAGACTGCCTTTACATTGAATATTGGTGCCCACGTGGCCCTGAAGGAGCACAAAACCGTGGCCTTCTTCTCACTGGAAATGTCCAAGCAGCAGCTGGTTCAGCGTATGCTGTGCTCCGAGGGCGGTATCGATTCCCAGAAGCTCCGCAAGGGCGAGCTGGACAAGACCGACTGGAGCAAGCTGGTAAACGTGGCCAACAAGGTGGCCGAAGCGCCCCTTTATATTGATGATACAGCCGGCATTACCGTTATGGAGCTGCGCTCCAAGGCCCGCCGTCTCAAAGCGGAAAAGGGGCTGGATTTGATTATCATCGACTATCTGCAGCTGATGCAGGGCCGCAGCAGCAAGGGCTCCTCTGATAACCGTCAGCAGGAAATTTCCGAGATTTCCCGCTCCCTCAAGGCAGTGGCCCGTGAGCTGAATGTTCCGGTTATTGCCCTTTCCCAGCTGTCCCGTAGCGTGGAAAGCCGCCAGATCAAGCGACCGATGCTAAGTGATTTGCGTGAATCCGGTTCCCTGGAGCAGGATGCAGACATAGTAATGTTCCTCTACCGCGAGGATTACTATGACCCGGAAACCGCCAACAAAAACATAACCGAGGTTATTGTGGCCAAGCATCGTAACGGCCCGGTGGATACAGTGAAGATGTTCTTCAAGAAGGAATTCACCCGGTTCAACGATTTGTCCAAAATGCAGTAATATCAGCAACAAGCCTGATTTCTCCATGAGAAGTCGGGCTTTTTTTATGTCCCAAAATAAAAACTGAAAAATTTTCTATTTTTCTATTGACAACCAAAATGGTAGGTATTACAATACAAACATACTAAACATATATGTTTTCACCACGCAATTATAATTTTACTATCCAGGAGGCGTTTATTATGGCTAGAATTTTCAACAGTGTTACAGAACTTATTGGCGGTACCCCACTTTTAAAGGCTAATAACTTTGCCCGTGCAAATGACCTTCAGGCAAATATTTTGGTTAAGCTGGAGTACTTCAACCCAGCCGGCAGTGTTAAGGACAGAATTGCCAAGGCCATGATTGAAAAGGCTGAGGCCGAGGGCAAGCTGACTGCTGATTCCGTTATTATTGAGCCTACCAGTGGCAACACCGGCATCGGACTTGCCAGCTTCGCCGCAGCCCGTGGCTACAAGGCTATTCTCACCATGCCGGAGACCATGAGCGTTGAGCGCCGCAACCTTCTGAAGGCCTATGGCGCAGAGATTGTCCTCACCGATGGTGCCAAGGGCATGAAGGGTGCCATTGAAAAGGCCGAGGAGCTGGCCAAGAACACCCCACATTCCTTTATCCCATCCCAGTTCACCAACAGTGCCAACCCAGAAGCCCACAAAAAAACCACCGGCCCAGAAATCTGGAATGATACCGATGGTAATGTAGATATATTTATTGCCGGTGTCGGTACAGGCGGTACCCTGACCGGTGTAGGCGAATATCTCAAGTCCCAGAAGAAGGACGTAAAGGTAGTAGCCGTGGAGCCTGCCACCTCTCCTGTACTCAGCAAGGGAACTGCCGGTCCTCACAAGATTCAGGGCATTGGTGCCGGCTTTGTTCCGGATACCCTGAACACCAAGATTTACGACGAAATTGCTCCTATTGAGAACGATGATGCCTTCAAGTATGGCCGTCAGTTCTCCCAGAGCGAGGGCATTCTCATCGGCATCTCTTCCGGTGCAGCCCTGGCCGCAGCAGTACAGCAGGCCAAGAAGCCGGAGAACAAGGGCAAGAACATTGTAGTTCTGCTTCCGGATACCGGCGACCGTTATCTCTCCACACCACTTTTCTCCTAAAAGATTAAGGTATAAGCGGGTTCCATTCGCCCATGAACAGGTTCCATTCGCCTATAGATAAGCCTCATTTCACTGAACACAAAGTAAAAACAGGACCATGCCAGTAATGGCGAAATAGGGGCCGTAAGGAAAATAATCCTTGCGGCTTCTTTTTTTTGTAATTAACAGAAGCAGGGCCATTATGCCCCCCATGATTATCCCCATAATCACCGTGACCAGAAGCAGGTCCGAGCCCAGCCACAGCCCCATGGCTCCCACCAGCTTCACATCACCGCCCCCAAAGCCGCCACGGGTAATGACGGCCAGCAGGAGAAAAACTGCAAAGCCCACGGCAGCGGCCACAAGACCGTCCATAAGCCCCTGCCCGCTCAGCAAAAGCCTGGTTAAGCCCAAAAGGGCAAACAGGGCCAGCTGCTTGTCAAAAATAACCTGCCACAGAAAATCAGTTAAAGAAAATTGTATCAAAAAAAGGGAAACAATGAAAACATATAGAATATTAGGGTACTGGAGGCCGTGAAAAATATAAGCTGCAACGGCACACAGCAGGGGAAGGGCCCCGGAGATAGCCAGCAGCCATCTGCTTTCGGCCACAGTCCCCCTTATGGGAATAAAAGTGTCCAGTTCACTCTCATATTCCCTGCTGAGGGCACCGGACCAGGACAACAGCCCCCGGCCCAGGAGGCAGCCCAGTATAATAAACACCCCAAGGGGCATAATATTATTTAAAAAAATGTGCCACAACACCTAATCACCCACTTAAATAGTTTTTTTACAAATCAATTAATGTTATAACGAAGATTACCTTTTTAATCCTCGTTGAAACGCTAATCAGAAGATTTTTCTTCTTTTTAGGAAGAAAATTTTGAACAATTGCGTTATAATTATTTCAAAGCTTATTTTAGAATATTACGAAGAATAACTCAATTTTTAAATAAGGACAGGCAAAAAAATGAAACCAGAATTTAAAAAACAATTTTCTGAAATGGCTGAAAAGATCAGCTACAAGTATTGGATAGTTTTCGCCGCCATTGCCAGCCTTCTGTTTGGTATCCTGCTGTTCATTTATCTGGAGCAGGAACCGGAAAAGCCGGCACCGGCCTACAGCGGTGAAAAGACCACTATCATAGTGGCGGCCACCGACATCGCGCCCCGGACACTGATTCAGTCAAATATGCTGACCACCCGGGAAATACCGGTGGAGCTGGCTCCTGAGGATGCCATTACGGATGTAAAGGACATCGTGGGCAAGCCTGCAAGAATCCAGATTCTTCGGGACGATTTCATCACGGACCGAAAGGTATTGATGGATATAAAAATGGCGGGCTTCACGGGACTTATTCCTCCTGATTGCCGGGCCATATCCGTGGGAATCAATGATGTTACGGGCATTTCCGGCTTTGCCAAGCCAGGTGATTACGTGGATGTAATGGTGGTATCCGGCTCCGGCAACGATGCCCGCATCACCTCCAACATTATTTTGCAGAATATCCTGCTGCTGGCCATCAACAGAACTCCGATGAACAGCCAGCGCAATGTGGTTACCCCACCTGCCAATAATGAGGGTAACAGCGGCAGCAACAATAATAACAGCAGCAACAGTGTTCTGCCTTCACAGACCACCCAGCCTGCTTCCTCCGCCATGGCCACTGCCACCCTGGCAGTATCCCCAAGGGATGCCATGGAGCTTATAGCCGCGGCCCAGTCCGGAACAATTTATCTTGTGCTGAGACCTTATAAGCCAAGAGATACCTTTACTACCACTACGGAATACACCAAGGTAACCAACAAGGCCACCACGCCGCAGAACGGCAAGCAGCCGGCTCCGGCAGCAGGCGGCAGTGCACCACCGGCCCAGGCAGCTCCTGCCCCGGCCCAGTCCTATGGCAGTGTTGAAGTTATTCGAGGTACCACCGTTACCAGAGAAGGAGCCTAAAAATGGAAAAAATAATACACAAATGGCAACTTCATATATCCATGGTGCTGACGGCATTTATGCTGTTTCTGTCCACCTCCGTGGCAGCAGCCTACGTTCAGCCTCTCTATCTGGAAATAAACCAGTCAACCCTTTTTAACGCTTCCAGCTACGCTGACATCATCAGGGTAGCCATAGCCAATCCCGCCATTGCGGATGTAAATGTCATCAATAACAGAACCTTGAATATTATCGGTGTATCCCCCGGCTCCACCAGCCTTACGGTGTGGACCGACGATGGAATGCAGCAGGATTTCGTGGTAAATGTTTCCAACAAGGATTCCACCACTGCCAATGCCATCAGACAGGCCATGAACATTCCGGGGGTTCATGTGGAAAAGGTGGGAGACAGGATTCTCCTGAAGGGCAAGGTTAAAAATCAGTATGAAAAACAGCAGGCCTATGCCATGGCCGTTATGTTTGTAAGCAATCCGGAAAATGTCATCAATATGCTGGAAATGGAAAATCCCAGCCAGATTAATCTGGCAGCCATGGTAATTGATATTTCCAATGCTGATGCCCAGGAGCTGGGCATTATGACAGGCTCCAGCGGTACTGTAAGGACAGAGGCCGGCGATTTCAGCGGCATATCCTTCGGCACCTTCTACGGAGGTCAGGATTTCAAGCAGTTCGGACCTCATGTTTACAACAATATCAATTTCAAGCTCAATATGCTGATCAAGCAAGGAAAGGCCCGGATTCTGTCCAGACCTAACGTGACCACCATGAGCGGTGAGGAAGCTGAAATTCTCATTGGTGGCGAGATTCCACTGCCTACAGCCAACAAAAACGGTGATATTTCCATCACCTGGCGTGAATACGGTATCAAGCTCCATATCAAGCCAACTGCCACCCCTGACAACAACATTACCGCCGGGGTAAATGCAGAGATCAGCAACCTTGATTACAGCAATGCCGTAACCACCAGTGCCGGCACCATTCCGGCCCTGCTTTCCCGCAAGGCCTCCACCATGATTACCATTCCTGATGGTGAGACCATGTCCATTGGCGGTCTTATGAACAACAGTGAAAGCAAGAACGTAAGCAAGATTCCACTTCTCAGCTCCATTCCAATTATCGGGGAATTCTTCAAGTACACCAGCACCTCCAAGGACCGTCATGAGCTGGTAATCCTCATTACCCCTACCATTGTGAACAGTGATGAGCCTGTAAAGGTGTCCGATCCCCTGAAGAATGCAGTGGAACAGGCCCAGCAGGAATATTCCAATATGAAGGATGTAAGCCCAAATGATTTGGACATTACCAAAAATCCAAATCGGGATATGGACGAGAACATAAATAAAGCAAGCAAGTAATACGGATGTATTTTTCGGAGATGAGCGTATGTCTGACGAACAGATCAATGGTGTCATTATAACCTTTTTCAGCACGGCGTCCGCCGTGGGCAAAACCCTTATAAGCATTAATATGGCCTCAGAGCTGGCCAGGGAGGGCTATAGTGTGTGCCTGGCTGATTTTGACCTGCAGTTTGGGGACATCAGGAATTATCTGCGCCTTAACCCCGAATACACCATTACGGACCTTTGTGACAGCATAAAGTCAGATTCGGGCACCTCACTGATGCCGATGCTGACCACCTATGCCTACGAGGGTGTGGCCTTCCAGGTGATTCCCAATCCTACCAAGCTGGAGGACGCCTACAACCTCAGTCCGGAAACCATTATTGACGTGCTGAAAAATCTGCGTATGCAGTATGACTACATCATTGTGGATACCACCTCCATGTTCAGCGTACTGAATCTGGCCCTTTTGGATATCAGCACCATCGTTACCTTTTTGGGTATTGTGGATTTTATTCCTACCATCAAAAATATGAAGATAGGCAATGAAACCCTCCGTACCCTGAACTACGATTCCAACAAGATACGTCTGGTGCTAAACCGCAGTGATTCCAAGACCCACATTCAGCTGAAGGACGTGGTAAGCATTTTGGGCGAGGATTTCTACCACATTCTCCACAATGATTTTATTTCTGCCAGAGAGTCCATTGCCACGGGAATACCCCTGGTACTAAACGGACAGGAAAGCGAGCTTACCCAGGAGCTCCGGGCCCTGGTGGCCAGATATACCAACAAGGGCTATCAGACCGAGGAAACCCAGAAGCGAAATTCCTGGCTGTCCAAGATATTTAGTTAGGAGGTGCCTTCTCAATGATAAATAACAACATCATGCTGGTGGAGGGCAACCGCCTTTATCTGGAGCAGCTTTCCAACATAATAAGGGCAACGGAAACCGTCACTCTGGTGGCCCGCTTCCGGGATGCCAAGGATGCCCTGGGACAGGGCATGGTATTTACCCCGAATATTATTCTGCTGGATGCAGATAATCCCAATATTATGAATCTGCTGGAGGAATTCCATCGGGTTTATCCCAATGCGGATATTATATGCACCGGTGAAAAATGGTCTGCCGAAAGCTCCAGCCTCTACGTCAATGCAGGGGCCAAGTGCTTTCTGGTAAAGCCATTTTCCAGCGAGGAGCTGCTGGATGCCATTTTTGCCTTCAGCAAGCCGGCATCAGGGGGTAAGAAAGCCAAGGTTATGACCTTCTTCAGCCCCAAAGGGAAAAGCGGCAAGACCACCCTTATAGCCAATCTGGCCATGGCCATTTCCCGAAAGACCAATGCCAGCGTGGGCATTATTGACGCGGATCTGCAGTTTGGTGACATGGCCTTTTTCTTCAATCTGAAGCCCCAGAGTACCATTGTGGAGGCCGCCAGAGATACAGATTTTCTTTCTCCTGTGTCATTGAATTCCTACTTTGTGCCGGTGGCCAAAAATGTATCTATCCTCTGTGGTACCAAGGAACCAAGCCTTATTGACAAGGTGAGCATTTCCGCCTTTGAGGCCATCGTAAACATGGCCAAG
This sequence comes from Anaerovibrio sp. JC8, assembly GCF_002100115.1. GTDB lineage: Bacteria > Bacillota > Negativicutes > Selenomonadales > Selenomonadaceae > Anaerovibrio. The sequence goes on from NZ_ANBM01000002.1 coordinate 237,796, forward strand.
ACCATGTTCCAGTACGTGCTTATCGATGTGCCGGCGGGCTTTAACCCCACCTCCATTGCAGCGGCGGAAATGGCTGATACCACCTACGTTGTAGCCATGCTGAACGGTGGCTACGAGGTACAGCACATTCAACGGTCCCTTGATGTTTTCACCACCTGGCCGGACTACAAGGAAAGGGTGAAGATTATCCTTACCCGTGTGGAGCCTTGTACCATCACTGCCAAGCAGGAAATGGAGGAAATTATCGGTTATCCTGTGGTGGGCATCATTCCAAATGCCTATCTGGATGTGGCAACTGCCGCCGATGACGGCCGCATGGCCCTGGATTTGAAGCCGAACAGCCCTCTCAGCCAGCGGATCAACTATCTGGCCGGGCGGATAACCAAGGAAAAGCAGGACGATAACGATGATTTTTAAGCTAATGATTGCACTTCTTGCTGCCCTTATAGTTTTCAGCATATTTATGTTTTTTCTGGGCCGCAGGAACAGTGAAAAACAGAATATCAAGGAGCGCATAGCTTATTTTGCCGACTACCGTACTGACAATACTGCCTCTGCTCAAAAGAAAGGTCTGGGGGATTTTATAAGAGGCCTGTTTCACCGGGGCGGTGAAATGCTGGAGCCCTTTAAGAAAAGCAATTCCTTTGACGTGAAAATGCAGCAGGCGGACTGGCCCCTTACGGGAACGGAATTCCAGCTTATTTTGACGGGTCTGGGGATTATTGGTGCCTTGGTTTTCTTTGCCTATACCCTTCAGTTTGTGGGCATGATTTTAGGCTTTATCTTCGGAGCCCTGCTGGGATGGACGGTGCTGCTTTTCCATATTCAAAGGCGTCAGGCCGCCTTCACCAACCAGCTCAGCGATATGCTGAAAATGATTGCTGATGCCATGCGCGCAGGCTTCAGCTTTATGCAGGCCATGGAGCATGTGGCCAGGGAAATGGATGCCCCCGCCAGCCGGGAGGTACAGAAGCTCATGCGTGAAACCAACCTCCGCATTCCTCTGGAAACAGCCCTGGAAAATATGAGCCAGCGGGTCCAGAGCAAGGACTTTGACCTTGTTGTTACGGCAGTGCTGATTCAGCGCCAAGTGGGTGGCAATCTGTCCCAGGTGCTGGACAATATCAGCGATACCATCAACGCCCGTCTGAAAATGCGACAGGAAGTAAAAACCCTTACCTCCCAGGGGCGGTTATCCGGGATTATCCTGGCCCTGCTGCCAGTTGCCCTGGCAGTGTTTATAAATTCCGTTAATCCCGGCTATTTAAAGCCTTTATTTGAGGAAGAAATCGGCCATATTGCCATAGGAATAGCTATTTTTTTGGAAATTATTGGCTTTATAGTTATTAAAAGGATTGTAAATATCGATACATAGGTAAATAATAATTCTTTTAACTAGTGACATTTCACCTGGAAAATTGTATTATTATTTTACAGCTATCATTTTATAATTTATATTTTTAAGTGATGTAGCTATAGTTATTTATTTTGAAGGGAGGATCTTATAATGAAGGTTATGCGTTTTTTGGAGCAGAAGGCTCAGGGTATGGTGGAGTACGCTCTTATTCTTGCATTTGTAGTTGGTATTGCAGCTGTTGCACTTCAGAGTGATAACGGTTTGGGACAGGCAATCAAAAGTACTTTTTCATCCGTTACAGAGCAGCTTAACACTACAAAAAATCAGAAGCCAGCAGCTGGTGGCGGTGAAACAGCCCCTGCTAATTAATTCCTCTGGATGTGTTTAGAAACTACATCAGCGGAGGATCGCTAGTTGAAGTGACTGCATTCGGAAATCTTTAAATGAAAAATTAAAACTGAGGAGGCAGAAGTATGAAATTCCAAAAAGCACAAGCCATTGTGGAATTTGCATTCGTTCTGCCTCTTTTTCTTTTGTTTATGGTGGGCATCATCTACTTTGGCTTTGCCTTTGCCGACTATCTGATGCTGAACAATACTGCCAGAAGTATTGCTCATGAGGCCTCTATGACCAAGGATGCTGCCACCCGCCAGATAATTGTAAAAAACAACATCAAAAATGTATATCTCACCAGTGATATCTTTAAATGGGAACCGAACAGGGAATCCGGCATCAACAATGCTTATCTGGAAGTCAAGAATGAAAATAACGATGTGGTGGTTACAGCCAACGCACCTTACAATACCAATTCCTATTTTGGAAGACTTATGAGAAACTTTGGCTCGAAAAGTGCCCTTAAGGGGATTAATATAAAATACACCATGTACTGTCCTAATTCCGGCGGAGGCAATTAGGCAGCCTTTTGGTGCTTTGAATTGGAGTGAGGGTATTTTGTCACTTTTGGAAAGATTAGGCCGTCCCAACCAGCGGAATATACAGGTGAGAATCTTTGCCTCCCTGTCCGTTGACCAGGTGGACAATTCCTTTCAGGAAATCAAATTAAAAATACATCATCGCATTGTGGAGGAAATGACTCCTGAGGAGCAGCGCATTTTATCCACCAAGAATCAGGACGTGCTGGAAATTGAGCACGTCATAGATTCCTATGTCCAAAAGGTGCTGGATGAGAATCCCTTTGCCATTCCAAGAGGAGAACGGGGCAGGGTTATCAGCGACCTGCGGGATGAAATGCTGGGGCTGGGGCCTATTGAGGGTCTCCTGAAGGATGATTCCATTACAGAGGTAATGGTAAACGGTCCCCGGAAGATATTTGTGGAGCGCATGGGCAAGCTGCTGCTGACAGATATTACCTTCCATGATGATGAGCATCTGATGAATATAATTGAACGGATTATTTCCCCTCTGGGACGCCGCATTGATGAGGCCTCCCCATTGGTGGATGCCCGCCTGAACGACGGCTCCCGTGTAAATATTATTATTCCGCCCCTGTCACTGGTGGGGCCGGTGCTTACTATCCGTAAATTCTCCAAGAAGCCTCTGACCTTTGATAATCTGATTAATTTTGGTACCCTGGACCGCAGAATGGCCAAATTCCTGCAGGCCTGTGTGGCCGCCAAAATCAATATACTGGTAACAGGTGGTACCGGCTCCGGTAAAACCACCACCCTTAATGCCTTATCTTCCTTTATACCAAGCACCGAGCGTATTGTAACCATTGAGGATGCGGCAGAATTAAGGCTGCAGCAGCCCCATGTGGTAACATTGGAATCCCGCCCGGCCAACATTGAGGGCAAGGGGCAGATTACTATCCGTGATCTGGTGCGGAACGCCCTGCGTATGCGTCCAGACCGTATTGTGGTAGGAGAGGTCCGTTCCGGCGAGGCCCTGGATATGCTTCAGGCCATGAACACCGGCCATGACGGCTCACTGACCACAGCCCATGCCAACAGCCCAAGGGATGCCCTCAGCCGTCTTGAGACCATGGTGCTCATGTCCGGCTTTGAGCTGCCTGTAAAGGCCATAAGGGAGCAGATTTCCTCTGCCATTGACCTTATACTCCATCAGTCCCGTATCAAGGATGGCAGCCGCAAGATTACACATATTACCGAGGTTCAGCATCTGGAGGGGGATACCATCACCACCCAGGACCTTTTCTATTACCAGATGACAGGCATGGACGAAACCGGCAAGGCCGTGGGACGCTTTGTTTCCACAGGACTGCTGCCAAGCTTTTTGGACAAGTTCCAGGTTAACGGCGTTGAAATGCCTGATGAAATGTTCCAGAATATGGGAGATGAAGGAGGAATGTATTGATGATTCTGGCCCTTCTTTTTTCCATGTCCGTGGCATTGCTGATATTTCTGCTTTGCTTTGGCTTCATCAAAAACTATGTGGAGCCCCAGACCACCTATCAAAAGCGTCTTAACTCCATTACTGACATGAACACTGTGGATGCCAGCCGCATGATGAGCAATATGGCACTGAACAGGGAGCGGGAAAAGGATGATATGTCCTTTTACAGCCGTGTCGTCAAGCCACTGGTGAATAAGCTGGAAAAGAACTTTTTTGAGCTGACCCCATCCACCCTTACCGGCAGCATCCAGCAAAAGCTGACGGTGGCCGGCCTTAAGAACAGGCTGTCCGTAGGCGGCTTTTCCATTATCTGGGCTATCTTTGTGTGCTTTACCACCTACTTTGCCTACAGATACGCCACATTTCACAGTATGCCACCAATACAGATTATTTTGTGGCTGGTGCTGGGCTTTATTATTGGCGGCACCCTGCCAATAATTATACTTAATACCCTTATTGCCAAGCGTCAGGAAAAAATATTGAAGCAGCTGCCGGAGATTCTGGATCTGATGTGTGTCAGCGTTCAGGCCGGCCTCACCTTCGATGCTGCCCTGAAAAAAATAATCCAGCGTACCCATGGACCCCTTATAGACGAGTTGCGGGATGCCCTGGATGACATGAGCATGGGTGTGACCCGGCGTCAGGCCCTAAAGGCCATGTCCAACCGCTGTGAGGTGCCGGAGCTGTCCCTCTTTGTATCCTCCATAATTCAGGCGGAGCGTCTGGGTACCAGTATCAGCAACACCCTCACCATTCAGGCCAGCAACATGAGGGAGCGGCGCCGTCAGTCCATCAAGGAACAGGCACTGAAGGCTCCCGTGAAGATACTCTTTCCTTTGGTAATATTTATATTTCCGGCCCTTTTCGTAGTAATATTGGTGCCGGTGCTGCTGAACATGATTAAGCATTTTTGATTTGAGGATGATGGGAAAATGGTGATTTTGACATTAAACTGTGCTCCCAAGGAAATAAAATTCAGGCTTATGGTGGCGGATAATTTTCTAAAGAGATTTCTGGGCCTCATGGGCCGCTTCAGGCTGGAGCCCAACACGGGGCTGCTGCTGACCCCCTGCAACAGCATTCACATGATGTTTATGCGGTTTCCCATTGATGTAATCTTTTACGACAAGAATTACAAGGTGGTGAAGGTGGCCACAGAGCTAAAGCCCTGGACAGGAATATGCATTGCCCCCGGGGCCAGCGGAGCCATAGAGCTGCCTGCGGGAACCCTGAGCCAGCTTCCCCTTGAGAGCCTTACTTCCATAAAAATAGAACCGGAGCCTTGCTGATACATACAGTATTGGCAAGAAGCCGGTTCTTTTTTATTGGTATGATGTTGGCATGAAATCACAGTATATCCGTGGCACTGACCAGGGAAACTACATAACCCACTGATGGCCCTGATGCTCTGCCCGTGTAATTCTTTTGGAAATAATAGCCCTGGCTCTGGAGCTGGATTCTGTTGCCGGCCACAATACTGCCATAAAAGTTGGTATGGTTGTCATTGACATAAACAGAACCAAAAGGGGCATAAATATCTCCGGTAAATGTGCCCCCCTGACAATTCATCCAAAATTCTCTGTTACCATTATTGATAAGCACTATAGGCCTGCCAGAGGTCATATCACCGGAGAAACTAAAGTTATTTATATTGTCACAGATAACATAAAGGGGCTTATTGGTATCCCCGCTTATGGCCTGGGAAATATTAAGATTGAGGTTGGGAATATTAAAATATATTACATCCACATTTCTTTGTTCAGTGCGTACTATGTCGTCATAAAATTTACTGAGTTCTGCATTCTGCTGATTCTGGTCCGTAACCCTGTAGGTGGAGGAATCATTCATCATGCTCTGTACCGTGTCCCGATAATAGTCCGTCACATCCAGGGTACCATTGTATTCGGGATAATTCACCTGCCCCTGGGCTATGGCCTCGTTCACCGTAGGTCTGTCAGTGCCATTTGGACCAAAGGCCGATGGGTCCAGAAAGATCTTGCCCGCAGCATTGTCATATTCATTTCTGTCCCCCACAACAATGGGACCATCAAAGGTTGAGACATTGTTTTTGTCCTGTTGAATATTATAATTGTCCGGATTTTGAATATTATTTACGGAATTAAAGGCTATGGCCGTAAAGAGATTATCAAAGAGGGCGTAGCCGCCACCACCGCTGCTTCCCGAAGCCGTCCGCCTTAAGGAAATCTGGGCAACACCGGCAGCACTGATTTCCGTATCATCCCCAATTTGCGGGAAATACCGCAGAAAATACAGGGGAACCCTTTCCTTGAGAACAACCACATAATAGAAATTCCCGTTCTTCTCCTGCACCTTGGGCGGTGTTTTAAATGAGGCCTTGTTATCATTTACGGTCACATATTTCTGGGCAAATTCATTTGCCTTCTCCAGCTCGCCGCCACTTTCCGCAAAGGCACTGCCTCCCGCCAGGGCTGCGGCATCGGCAGTATTCTGGAGCCTGGAGTAATGTATATATAAATTTCCCAAATCTATTACCAATCCGGCAAAGCACATAAGAAACGGTATCAGCACTGCAAATAAAATCATGACAGCGCCCCGCTGTTCCTTCATCATATATGCCCTCCCTTCACTGCTGTAATAATTTATTTTATGCCTACAGTATATTATACCGCAGTTATTCATATAATAGCTAACAAATATTTTCATATTTTATAACATTGTCCATTATAACGCCATTGTTCAAATTTTTCTTCTTTCAGAAGAAAAATCTTCCAATTAGCGTTTCCCTAAAGGACTAACTCACTTCGTTCGTGTCGCAACGAGCTGGGAGATATGCTCGCCAGCTGTTGCAGTTTGTTTTCCCCCACCTAAAGAGGTGGGAGACATCTTAAAGCTCGTTATAACACAAGCCATAATTATGGTTTTTTTTATCAAAATAGAGTATGATATAGCTTGAAATATTGTTAGATTTTTTAGGAGGTTCCATCGTGCGTATCGTTGTAGTTGGCGCGGGAAAGCTGGGCTACTCCATAGCCGAACGCCTTTCCCAGGAAGAATATGACGTTATTGTTGTGGACAACAATGCATCCCGCCTGCAGAATGTACAGGCCAGCCTGGATGTTCTGGCCATCGAGGCCAACGGCTCCAGCCCTATTACCATGAATAATGATGATATCCGTGGCGCCGACGTGCTCATAGCAGTTACCGCCACCGATGAAGTAAACATGGTATCCTGTATTTTGGCCAAAAAGCACGGCATAAAGCGGACCATTGCCCGCATAAGGGATATGCAGTTCATTTCCGAGGCCAAGGAATATCTGAAATCCAACTTTGATATAGACCTGATGCTGAATCCTGAGCTGATTATGGCCATGGAGATAAATCGTATTCTCATGGTGCCGGCAGCCCTTAATATTGAGGATTTTGCCGACGGACAGGTGCGTCTTTTCGAGACCAAGGTAAAGAAAAAATCTCCTCTGACAAATATACAATTGAAGGATTTGGAAATGCCAAAGACCATTATGGCGGCCATGATTTTCCGGGGGCAACGCATGATCCTGCCTCATGGTGATGATTCCTTCCAGGCCGGGGACAACGCCTATTTCATAGGCCTGACCCAGGATATAGATGATTTCTCCAAGAATCTGGTGGAGCGCAATGCCTCCAAGCTGGAAAAGGTTACCATCATAGGTGCCGGCCGCATGGGACGCTTTGTGGCCACCATGCTGGACAAGCAGCACGTAAAGGTGAAGATTTTCGACACCAACAAGGAACGCTGCCGTCTGGTGGCCTCCATGTTCAAAAATCACGGCAAGGCCATATGGGCCGACGGTGCCGACATCAACAAGCTGCTGGAGGAAGGCATCAACGAGGCTGATGCCCTTATCTGCCTTACTGATGATGACAAGCTGAACTTCCTGCTGGCCCTATTGGGAAAGCATCACGGCGTAAAAAAGACCATTATCCGCCAGGCCAAGACCGACTACAAATCCATTTTGGCCGAATTGGGCGTGGATATTTCCCTGTCCTCCAGACTGCTGGCCACCAATGAGGTTCTGGCCTTTGTCCGGGGCAATTCCGCAGTATCACTCCTGCAGGACGCAAGAGCCGAGGTTACTGAGGTCACCATTGAAGATGGCTGCCCTGTCTGCAACAAGCGGCTCATGGATGCCAAGCTGCCAAAATCCTGTCTGGTGTGCGCCTTCGTAAAGGACGATGTGGTGGAGATTCCTAATGGTAATACGGTGCTGGCTGCCGGCGGCAGGGCCATCATAATCACGGAAAAGCAGGCCACCACCAAGGTTTTAAAATATTTCTACAGCTAAGGCTGGGAAGAAAATAGGAAGAAAAATGGATAAACTGATCCTGTTTCTGCTGGGCAGGGCATTGCTGCTGTGCTCAGGCTGTATGGCGGTTCCCTTTGCCTACAGCATTTACCTCCATCATAATTTCATGACGGGGGTTTTCGGACAATCGATATTTGTTACACTGCTGCTGGCAGTATTTCTCATAAAAAAATCAACCAATCCACCGGAATCCTTGTCAGTTTACGGTGGAACTATCTTTTTGTGCGCAATTTGGGTGGCGGTGGCCCTGTGTGGCGGTCTGCCCTACTATCTCAGCAACAGCCTGGGGGCTGTGGATTCCTTCGTGGAAAGCATGTCGGGCTTCACCACCACAGGCTATACCAATATCCTGTATCTCAAGGACCCTGCCCTTATTCTGTGGCGCAGCATGACCCAGTGGATTGGCGGTGGCATGATTCTCATGTTTATTGCCACTGTGTTGCCGGCCATTACGGGGATGTTCGGCACCAGCTTTGCCATGCCCGTGGCCCTGAAAACCGGTATCGTCACCATAAACCGTCTCAAAAAGAATACCCGCCGCCTGTTTGTTTTGTACGGCATACTGTCCCTTATCGGCGTGTTCTTTTTCAGCATTGCGGGGCTGGGCACCTACGATGCCATCAACTTCGCCATGGTGACCATTTCCACAGGAGGCTGTTATTTTTCCGATGCCTATCTGTACAATAACATCTGGTTTGCCTCAGCCGCCATTGTGGGCCTGATCGCCGCCGGAGGCAATGTAATTATCTATTGGCAGGCCATTAAGCGGCGTCAGTATTCCATGCTGAAAAAGACCATCCACAATTCGGAGTTTCATATCTTTTTGCTGATTATTCTGGTCATCGGCCTGATTTGCGGCCTTCACCTTTATCACAACAATTATTACAGCCTGTCTGACAGCCTGCTGTACGGCTTTTTCTCCGTGGCCCTCTATGCGGGGACCACAGGAGCACCACCATCAGAGGTGCTGACCTGGACCGACTTTGACAAAATGCTGCTCATCGTAGTGGCTTCCATCGGCGGCTGTATCGGCTCCCTGGCCGGGGGCTTCAAGATTCTCCGCCTTATGATTCTCTTTAAGTCCTGTGCCAACGAAATGACCCGCACCATTCATCCTGATATTATCATGACCATGAAAATAGACGGTGACGTGGTGCCATCCAAGGTAATCAACAGAATTCTGGGCTTCTTCTTTATGGTCATTGTGACCATTGCCTTTTCCATTCTGGTGATTTCCGCAGCGGGGCTGGATATGCAGCAGTCCATGGACATCGTGCTGGCCTGCATTACCAGTACAGGACCCATTATGCTGTTTCATACCAGCCACAGTGAGCTTCTGGCACTGCCGGTGATAGTGAAGCTCTTCTGCTGTTTTCTGATGGTTTTGGGCAAGCTGGACATTTTTGCCTTTTTGATTCTCATATTCGGCAGCCGCCAGCAGCTGCTGCATAAACACTGGTAAGGGGGGTGCATCATGAGTTATCCGGTCATATACTATATGCTGAGCCGCCTTATGTTTGCCATGTCCCTTACGCTGCTGATACCCTTTTTTACGGCCATACAGCTCCACGAAAACAACGAGCTGGATTTTCTGGCTGCCATAATTTGCAGCCTTTCCCTTTCGGTATTCTTCAGCAACCGGGGAAAAATCACCACCAAGGACATAAGCATCCGTGAGGGTATCGCCATCACGGGCCTCAGCTGGCTCTTTGCCTCCATAATCGCCTCACTGCCATTTCTGACAGGCCATTATATGCCGGCGGTGGACTGCCTCTTTGAAGGAGTTTCCGGCATTACGGGCAGCGGTGCCTCCGTGGTCAAGGACATTCCGGGGCTTCCCACCAGCATCATGCTGTGGCGCAGCCTTACCCACTGGCTGGGTGGCTTGGGCATCATCGTTATCTTTATAGCCATTGTGCCCCAGACCGGTACCAAGAGCCTGAAAATGTTTGAGGTGGAAACCACGGGCCCAACTGAAACAAGGCCGCTCCCGAGATTTCGGGATACGGCCCATGCTCTGCTGATCGTATATATTTTACTTACCTTTATTCTCACGGGAATGCTGCTGCTGTGCGGCTTCAGCTTTTCCGATGCGGTGAACAATGCCATGTCGGCCATTGCCACCGGTGGCTTCTCCACCCAAAATGAAAGCATTGGCTACTTTGACAATCTGGCCGCCGAGATAGTGCTGACCATTGCCATGCTGGTGGGAGGCGGTAACTTCTCCCTGTACCTCATAGCCTGGAAGCAGGGCTACCGCAAGATTATAAAGGACGGGGAATTTATTGCCTACATGGTGCTCTTTGGCACCATATCACTGGCCATAACCGTCAACCTCTTTGCAGCCATGGATATGAATCTCTTTGAGGCCTTCCGCTATGCCACCTTCCAGACGGCAGCCACCATCAGCACCACAGGCTTTTCCAACAGTGATTTTGATGCCTGGCCGGCCTTTTCCAAATACGCCCTGCTGATAGTCATGATAACCGGCGGCTGTGCCGGCTCCACCTCAGGAGGCATGAAAATAGCCAGATTTTTGCTGCTCTTCAAGATGCTGCACATCATTATTCAGGAGAAGCTGCACCCCAACCAGATTATCCACATGAGTTACGATACGGTGGAACGGCTGGACATTGTGGTAAACAGAGTGGGACGCTTCTTCTTTCTGTACGTGTTCCTGGCCCTTATGGGTGCCCTGGTATTTACTATTGAGGGACTGCCTATAATGGATGCCATTGTGCTGGGCTTTTCCGCCATCGGCAATGCAGGCGTGGCCTTTGGTGCCGCCAATGATTTCAGCAGCCTTAACGATCTGACCAAATGCATCTGCTGCGGTCTTATGGTAATTGGACGTCTGGAAATATTCCTGTTTCTGGTAATGCTGAAGCCATCCTTCTGGCAAAAGGGCGCCAGCTGGTAACTAAATAAAAAACAATGCCATCAATCCAAATATTAATACCATTGTCTTCAAGGTACTTGGCTAATGTATGTATTTGCCATTTTAGCTGTTTCAATGGATTTCCCATAGATGAAGTATAAGTACCAGCAATATCCTCGATATTTCAGATTGTTGACTTTTATGCTGTAGATTAATTTAAAAAGAAGCCGTTCATTGATATCTGACCTGTCCATCTGGCAGGTAGCATACCATAAACGGCTTTTTTCATGGGCAAAAATACCCTGGGGGTAAAAGGATCACAAAGATAATATCTAATTAAACTAATTCGCTGTAAAATATAAGAAAATTTGATACAGTTTCATAAAAATATTAACATTAAAATTGACTTTACAATAATAAAACAATATACTGAACTTGTAGATCTACAGATGATGTAGTATCAGGTATCCATGGCAGCTTGATACATATAGTATGGGTATGGCACATGCAAAATTTGTGTGCTAGAATACAAGGAGAAGGTATTATGTCGGATGAAGAAATATTGTCGACTCAATTTGAACCATGGGAACAAGCCACCATTACTAACGCTGTAATGTTTAGGTTAGTTATGGAAAAGCCAGGCTTGTGCAAGAAATTATTAGAGAGACTGCTTAATATAACCATATCAAAGATGGAGATTCCTGAATTTGAAAAAGATTTCAGAGAAGGTATGGTTAGCAGAGGTATTAGGCTGGATATCTATATTGAGGATGCTGATGGAACGGCCATTGACATTGAAATGCAGGCGGTTACCAAATCAAAAGAGGAACTTGGGAAGCGGGCAAGATATTATCAGTCTATAATGGACCATAATCTGCTGGCTAAAGGCCAGCATTATACGAAATTACGGAAGTCTTACATTATCTTTATTTGTACCTTTGATCCCTATGGTACTGGATTACCTCGTTATTTCTTTTCAAATATATGTGTTGCCGATAATAGTCTGGAGCTTTGTGATGAGGCATATAAGATTTTCTTTAATGCTTCTGCGGTAAATATGGATAATATCACAAAAGACCAGAGGGCATTTTTAAAGTATGTAAACGGCGGTTTGGCCGAGGATGATTTCACACGGGAGCTGGATAGCACAGTAAAGGAGTATAGGGAAGATAAAAGAAAGAAGGCGACATATATGACTTTTCAGCAGGATATAATGGAAATAGAAGCTCGTGGTGAAATGCGAGGGGAGCTGAAAATGGCTGTTCAGACAGTAAGGAATTTTATGTCCAAAAATCCTCAAAAGGATGTTAATACTGTCATGGATGATCTTAGCTATGAAGGTGAGCTTCGAGAGCAAATTTTAAAGCATATTATGCAATAATCTATCTAATATGACATTCATAATATTTCCTGACATAAAACTAGACGAAATCAAAAAAATCTTGGTGGCAAGAAAGAAGCTTTTTATGCTGTAGCTTAATTTAAAAGAAGCCGTTCATTGATATCTGACCTGTCCAACCAGCAGGTAACATACCATAAACGGCTTCTTTTTTATTAAATATTTATCTCATGCATCAAAAAACTCGTTTTCCACCGCCATGCAAAGCAGATGATAAACCGGCAGATGAAGCTCCTGAATCTTGTAGGTTTCCATCTCCGGAACGCAGATGGAGATATCGCACAGGCCCTTCAGCTTGCACTCACGGCCACCAAGAAGGCCGATGGTCTTTACGTTCATGACCTTGGCCATTTGAACTGCATAAATTACATTGGAAGAATTACCGGATGTGCTTATACCAATAAGTACATCCTCTTTTTTTCCCAATCCCAGCACCTGCTGGGCCATGGCCAGATCCGGAGCCTGGTCATTGGCAAAGGCACTGTTCAGGGCCACTGCATTCATAAGGGACACTGCCGGCAGGGCCCCCTGAAGATTATCACGGAGATAATCGGCCTCATCGGGGCATACAGACTTCATCCGCTCATATAAATCATCCCCGATAGGACGCTTCAGAATAAACCCCTTCATAAGCTCACCCACAATGTGCTCCGCATCAGAGGCACTGCCGCCGTTGCCGCAGGTCAGCAGCTTGCCGCCGTTGCTGTAGGACGCACAGATAGCCTCTATGGCCTGATCAATGGACTCACGGCACACTGTCAGGGCAGGGTAACGCTTAATAAGGTTATCGATCATCGTCAAAGTAGTTTCCTTCATTTATCATCACCTCATATCAATACAATATATGCACGCGAATAGGCTTGGGACATTATATACGGACGTATTTTGCCTTGGTACTTAGTGAATTCAAGCCATTGGCGCCGAATGAGCTTAGTACCACTAGGCAAACTAGTGAACGCGAGTGTTCCGTATATGATGTTCCAGCCTATTAATATAGTATTCCAGCCTATTAATATAATGTCACCAGACTCTTTATTTAATGTTAACAGGCTCTTTATATAATGTTATAGCCTCTCTATATAATGTTCCAGCCTATTTTACTTTCTGTTTATGAGCTGCTGAAGCTCCCGTACCTGGTTCAGATGAGTCTCATAATCCAAATCGTTGGCATCATACTGCATACGCTTTTTCAGCTCATCTATACGCTTCTGGAGCTTCTCCTTCACTTCCTGACTAAGAGCCATATATTCACCTCACTAGCTAAATCTAACACATTATACATTAATTGTTCAGATTTTGCCACAGGCAAAGTCTCCTTATTAAAAGAAGTCCGTTGGCTCCGTGAGTCAACGAACTTCTTTTGTTATGTCTTAACTATCTTAGAAGGTATAAACTGTGCTTATGCTGCCCATGACGCCCTGCTTCTTGCCCGCATAGGCGGTGAGATTCAGGTCTACGCCCCATGGGGTGTCAGCAGTTGGCTTCATGAAGGCGCCGATTTCGCCGCGGATTCTGCCGCCGCCAATGTCAGCACCACGGATATCAACACCATTTACAGTGCCATAGGCCCTGCCGCACATCTCGTACTCATAGGCCAGACCGCCGTAGAAGCTCCACTGATCGTCCCTCTTTTCGGTGTAGCGTGCCCCTACCCGCAGCAGGCTGCTGGTAATGTCGTCAAGTCTGTAGTCAGCGCCAGCCACCGTAAAGTCGGTACCATTTCTGTGGTTGTAGAAATACTTGGCATAGACATCCAGTACGGTGTGTCTGTCAAGCTTCAGCTCACGGCCCACACCAACATGGAAGCCATAATAGCCGGTGTCGGTGTTGTAGCTGTAGGCATTGCCCATGTTATCCCGCAGGAGGCTGTTGGCATCCTCATGAACAGTACCGGCACGGAGGCTGCCCTCCACATAGAGGCCCTTAGGAGTATACCACTTGGCCAGGAGACCGCCGCCGGTATAACGGGTGCTTCCGTCGCCACGCTGTGCTGCATCGTTATAGGTGGTGTAGTTGCCGTTTCCATACTCGAAGAAGGCACCATACTCAAAGGTGGAGTGCTTCTTCACGTTCTTGTGGCCCAGGGCCAGGATGGCATTCCAGGTGCTTACATCAATATGGCTGCCGGTTTCCTGGGTCAGCTTGCCGCCACCCAGCTTGGCAAAGGTCGCAAGACCGTCCTTGCCGGTGTTTTCCGGCAATGCCAGACCATCAACTGCAGAACCGATGTAGTCATTACCTACATTCAGGGTGGTCATGGTAGCCTCGGCACCCATCAGGGTGTTGTGGGTCTGCTCAGTGGCCCTTACACTCTTTACGTTGTAAACTACGTTGCCGTTAGCATCGAGGGCAACCTTGCCGGTACCTTCCACTGCTATGCCAATGGTAAAGTCGGAATCCTCATTGACATTGACAGCCTTGTTGGTTACCGCACTCTGGTCAAGGAGAGTCATGGTATCATCTACTGCCACTACCTTTACGCCTGTAAATTCAACATTCTTGGCACCTACAGTTGTCATGGACAGATCACTGGCCGTGCCGTCACTGATGGTAACAGCTGCCTTGGATTTGCTCCATGGAGCAACTGAGAAGTTCATGGACTCAAAATTCTTGATATTCTTTACGCTCTGGTCACCGCCGGTCCATGGTGTTTTGTTATAGCCAATATTTAAAATATTGCCGTTATACTGGAGGTTACCGCCAAAGAGACCTGTATTGGATACATCGGCGGTACCAAAGAGATTTACTGTATTATTCTGAGTAGTGCCGCTTACGCTGTAACCACCATATACGCCACCGTCAATGGTTACACCCAGGGTTGCAGAAGTAATGGTATTGCCGGATACGGTGCCACCACCAAGATTAACTGTGTTGTTATCCGCTGTGGTAGTGCCGCCATAGCCACCGATAACGCTGCCATTAACGGTGCCGCCGGTCAAGGTTACCGTATTGCCAGTAGCCGTGGTGGTGGCAAATCCGCCGATAACGTGTTCAGTTACGCCACCCTTCAGCAGGGATACACTGTTGCTTACTGCCTCGTCACAGCCACCGCCGATAATACCAAGAACGGTGCCATCGTGGAAGTATACCAGATCGTTGGAGGAACGGATCTTGCTCTTGCCGCCGTAGATGTAATCATCAACAGCAGCTTTCTTTACGGTAACTACGTTGCCGTCAGCAGTGCCGTTTTCACTGTAGCCGCCATATACTGCACCCTTAACTTTTACATCACCGTCAAGGGTTACATTGTTGGAAGCTGCTGCTTCGGTTCCGTCTGTCTTGCCGCCGTATACGCTGCCGCCTACACTGCCGCCAGTTACATTGGCCTCGTTGGTGGAAACAGTGCCATTCTTGCTGTAGCCACCTATTACATTGCCACCAACAGTGCTTTTGGTAACATTGGCCTTATTCTCGTTGGAAGTGCCGCCACCGTTGCTCTGGCCGCCAATTACATTACCAGTTACCTTGCTGCCGCCAGTTACAGCAGTCTCGTTCTTGTTGGTGTTACCCTTTTCGCTATATCCACCAACTACGTTACCGCCAACTTCACTGCCAGTAACATTGGCCTTATTCTCATTGGATGTACCGCTGCCATTGGTCTGGCCACCAACTACATTCTTCTCTACCTTGCTGCCACCAGTTACGTTGGCTTCATTCTTGTTGGTATTGCCGCTTTCAGTCTTACCACCGATTACACTGCCACCAACGGTACTCCCGTCCTTGACATTAGCCTTATTTTCGCTTGTATTGCCGCTTTCGCTCTTACCACCGGTAACATCACCAGTAACCTGGCTCTGGCCCTCTACTGTGGCTTCATTGCCTGAGGACTCTCCGTTGCCGCCGGAATGGCCGCCGTTCACGTTGCCGCCAACCTTGCTGCCACCCTTCACATCGGCCTTGTTATTCTTGGTGTCGCCGTTACCGTCGGACTTACCGCCGTTTACGTCACCATCAACCTGGCTCTGGCCCTCTACTGTGGCTTCATTGCCTGAGGACTCTCCGTTGCCGCCGGAATGGCCGCCGTTCACGTTGCCGCCAACCTTGCTGCCACCCTTCACATCGACCTTGTTTTCCTTGGTGCCGCCTTCGCCACCGGTCTTGCCGCCGTTTACATCGCCATCAACTGTACTATTTCCGCCCACAGTGGTCTCGTTGCCGGAGGACTCCCCGCTGCCACCGCTGGTGCTGCCGCCGTTTACGTCACCGTGAACAGTAGTGTTCTCTATATCAGTCTTGTTATTCTTGGTGTTCCCGGTGTCACTCTTGCCACCGTTTACATCACCATCAACTTCACTATCCTCCACTGCGGCCTTGTTGTTAGTGGAGTCGCCATCTTCGCTGGTACCGCCGTTTACATCGCCGCCAGTGCCGTCATCGTTCTTCTGGATATGGGAGTTTTTGACCTTGGTTTCATTGTCCTTGGCCTCGCCATCACCCTGGGCCTCGCCGCCAGGAACATCGCCCTTATGAGGATTTTCGCCGTCCACTGTGGTCTTTGTTGCCACGGCATTCTTGGTTTCAACTTCTTCATCAATGCCACGGTCCACAACATATACAAGGCTCTGGGTTGCACTGTCCCAATAAGCATGGCCCTTGCCGGTCTTGCCGTTATCCAAGGTAAAGATACCGCCACGAACCTTGTTGACGCTGTTACCAAAGTTGGTTACCAACTTCATGGTATCACCCTTGTTAAGAGTGCTTACTCCCGTAAAGGCCACATTGTCTGCATTTACAAAGGCATCCGTATAGGCGATTTCATCTGCAGAACGGGCGTATGAGCTGTTCCAGGCCACCTTGCCAACATTAATGTCAGAGGCCTTGTTGGAGTCTACTGTGTAGAGCACACTGCCACCGCTTGCAGATACATTACCCGTTACAGCCCCCTTGACGGTCAAGCCCGGATTGGCTGTATAGGTGTAGTTAAGCTTCCCAGTATCCTGGGCAACAATATTATTTAAAGTATTATTGGCCTTCAACAGGGTCATGAAATCATTGGCCTTGGCTGTCTTTTTCTGGTCATCGGACATGTTTATGCCAAAGCCGGACTTGTCCAGACTTTTAACACTGGAATAGTTGTACATGGCAGAGCTCTTGTCCATAAGCACTGCGCCCTTATTATATGTTACCTTACCAAGGCCGATGGTATCTATGTAGGCTGCACCTATGCTGTACTGGAGAGCAGTTCCATCACCGCTGGCCTTCACGCCCTTGGCCTGCTTGCCGGAGATAGTGATGTTATTCTCGGTTTCGCTGTAAGTTCCGCTTGGCTGGTAAGCAATAGCACTGTCAATTTTGGCACCAGTAAAGAAGCCCGTTGGGGTCGCGGTAAGAATATTATAATCTCCCACAGCTGTAGGCGTTTTAAAGCCGCTGCCAGTAACGGCAATAATACCGCTGTCGAGTTTTCCCCAAGTGCTATTCACAGTACCAGTGCTGGAACCGTCCCACTTGGAAATATCTACAGTTTCAAGAGTCTTGCTGGTTACAGCATATTGAACTATGCCGTCACCTGTAGTAACGTCACCCTTCAATGTACCAGTAAGGTTTGCTGCATTATTTATGCCATAGCTAACCTTCTGGCTTACTGGGGAGCCCTTTACTGTAAGGTTTGGTTTAAGGTTATTGGCACCATAAAGCAATCTCCAATGGTTTCCCGTGGCAACATCATTGACGGAAGTAGCTCCATCAAAAGTAAACGTCAACTTAGATGCGTCCACGCCGTTGTTTCCTACATTATTGAAATTATAGCCTGTCCCCGTAATTTCCCGGCCAGTGTCCCATTTCATTTCACCCAGGGTGATGGTATCTACGGCCATGGACTCGGCATAGTATTTCAAGGTTGCGCCGCTGTCTTCCGTCTTAATACCGCCGGTTTTGCCGCCAGCCAGAGTTACGCCATTTTGGGTATCGTCAGTAACCCGCTCATCGCTTTTGTAAACCTTGGACCCGGATACGGTGCCGAAAGTGTTTGCAGCCAAGTTGTTAAAGAGGATTTTATCTTCCGCCAGGGAAGGAAAATTCCCTGTCTCCACCGCTATGTTGGTGCCTGTCCAGTTGGTAGGAAGCCCCATACCGTCTGCGCCCGTCCAACCATTAAGGTTCATGCTGCTAATGGTACCGCCAGTAATGGTATATTTTACATCAGTGCCAGATACCCCTACTGTACCCGTACCAGTACCTTTATAGGCAATATTATTGTCGGTAAATTCAGCAGCTACCTTGGCATTGACCGGCTGGGTAAGAGTGTAGGATGTGGCACTATCCAGCCCCGTAGCCCCGGTAATCATACTGATGGAAGCGTTCGGTGCAGTAGCCTTGCCTGTAAAGGTCAGATTTGATGCGTCAAGTTTGGTTAATCCCGAAAATTCATACCCTGTAGGTGCCGCCATCGACGTTCCCCAGGCCATCTGCTCCAAAGTAATCTCCTTTACACCATGGATCCCGGCATAATAGGTCAGTGCCGAGCCATTTGACGAGACTTTGACTCCGCCGCTACCATTGCCTTCCATGATGATTCCATTTTGGAAATCATTACGAAATTCTTCTCCTTCGCTTTTATAAGCGATGGCATCAGCGATTTGATTGTCAGTGAAAAATCCCTCACTTGCTGTCAGAATATTCTTGGAAGTAGTCCCTTCCGGCAATGTTGGAGCAAAAGTGCCTGTCGCCGTAATAGAACCAGCCGTAAGGCCATTTTCCAGGTCTGTCGTGGAAAGAGCCACCGTATTGCTGGCGTCCCACCCCGCTAAATCGATACCCGTGAGTTTGTCCTTTGCGATTGTATATTGCACCTTATTATAAGCATCGTTAATGGAAAGGGTGGTCTTTCCCACCAATTTTTTAAGCGTTACATTATTCGTCAATGTCTGCGGAGTATTTGGTGTACCAGCATTGATAACTTTGCTTTTTGTCGTGGAGTTAAATGTCTGCGAACCGCCATTATACGTGACCGTGATGGAATTTAAGCTTTGTGGGGTTTGTGCGTCAGGTGTCCCTTGGTACCATGCACCCTCAAGCAACGTCATAGTGCCGGGAGCAGAATTTAAAATATTTATGTTGGATATATCCAGTTTGGCGCCATTTTGAAAACCTATACCGCTCGTTGCCTTTAATACAGGCACAGACTCGCTCCAGTTAACCTTACGAAGCACAATCGAGTCAGCACTCTTTACCATTTTTACTGTGTTGTTTGAACTGCCAGACCACGCATTAGCAGCTGTAGTGATGGTTGCAGTTGTTGAGCCATTATAAACTCGGGAACCGCCAATATAGATATTATTATCCGTAAACGAACCTGACCCACCGCTAACAGTCGCGGCAAAAGCTCCAGCAATGATTGCATTTTCCAACCCCGTGGTTGTGCCATACAGATTTAAGCTGTTATGCTCCATTATATTAGGTGATGCAACGTTGGAATTTACTGCATAAACACCACCAATATAATTTCCATTAGTGAATGTGCCACCACTTATGGTAACGCTGTTATAACGCATCTTCTTTGCAGCCGCACCAGTAATATAACCTATACTAGATGTAGTAGCAGTAGAACTCCCTGCGGTAATTTCCACCTTGTTATAATTTGCCTCACCATTGCCTGAACCATAGCCACCAAAAACACGCTTGAAACTTCCACCATCTATAGTTACAGTGTTATTATTGATAAGGTTATTGTTTTGCGGGGATGAGTAATTACCATAGCCACCATAAATATACTCTACATTGCCATTCTTCAATGTAACCGTGCGGCCACTTAAACCTACATTATCCGTTGCGCTATAACCACCAGAAAATCCCCAAATATTCAAACTTGAGGAATTAACCTTCAAGCCCGTATAAGTCGTCCCATCTTTTAGATAATAAACCGTTTGCTGCTGCTCATCTTGGAAACCATCTACGTTTGCACTGTATGCTCCACCGCTAGGGTTCTCGGTGATTGGAAGTTCTTCCGCCTCGGCCACAGGCCCAAAAAGGCTCCCGCTGCCCAATATCAATGCCGCCAATATAAGACGGGTCAATTCCTGCTTGCTTTTCTTGCTTTTCATATTACTCCCCTCCCTGGGTTAAATTTACTAATCCCATGCTAACGGGTCCTAAAGCTCTGGATTAATTCGACTAAATTCAGTGGTAGTTTAACACTCCCACTGAATAGTCTCATTGAAAACAAAAAGCCGTCCCTCAGGCCGTAGGCAAGCCGCAAAAGCTCACCAACCTCCTGAGAGAAGGCTTTTTCACATAGTTATGTACTTGTCGATGAGTGTCTACCGGAGCCGAACAGCTACCCCCCCCCGCGAGGACAGACTCAGGCACAAAAAAAACGCCCTGCACGTTGGTTGTCAATAGCTTCTGCGCTTTCATGCCTTGTCACTCCCTTCGGGGTAAAATTGTAGATACCTATTTGTGTACCTCTTCGCCAAAAAAGCTGAAAATCCTGCAAAGCTAAATGCTATTATGATAATTTATCGGAAGAAAGAGGAGTTGCATTAAATAGCAGAAAGTCAGTAAACACCTGCTAAATCATTTCTTTTTAAAAAATTCCTCTACTGCTGTAAAATCCACACAAAAGCGTACATTACCTTTTTCTTTTTGTTTTATATATATTTTGGTTGCTTTATTAACTATCTCATCTTTTATCTTTATACAAAACTGTAATTCTTTCTCCAGTAATTTTTTATATTTCCTGATTTCTTCTGTATCAGAATCAGCAGCATTTATATTAACCTCACTGTATAAATCTTCTGATACCGGTATCATCTTTTTTAAATCGAGAACAGCCAAGATATGTTTAACCTTCTTTGGTGATTCACTATTATTGAGAGAAAAGTAAATATCTTTTTTTGACATCTTGGACTCATCTGCAAATTCATAAACCAGAAAATAATCCTGAGATGAATTCTTCCAAGATACGTGCTTTCTTTTTGCGGAAGAAAGCGGAATGACATATTTTATATCATCTTCTTGAATAAGAATACCAACAAATGGCTTATTTTGATAGCCATCTGAATAGCGAATCTCATCAGATACTTGGTGTAAATCGCGTAAATAATCGACATTTACATTAACCAAGCAAATTTTATCGTCTATTAATCTCATAAAACACCCCAAAATACAAAATGAGGAGGATTTCCTCCTCCTCATTCTTCCTTAATGGTCATCTCTTCGAGGCCAAGCCTCAGGGTTAATGGAGACCCTTCCTTAACGGTCATCTCTTCGAGGCCAACGCCCCAAGGTTAATGGAGACCTTTCTTTAATGAAATGCTATCATATACAAACAAATTTGTCAATTTCTACTTATCTTAGAACGTATACACTGTGCTTATGCTGCCCATTACGCCCTGCTTCTTGCCCGCATAGGCGGTGAGATTCAGGTCTACACCCCATGGGGTGTCAGCAGTTGGCTTGATAAATGCGCCGATTTCGCCGCGGATTCTGCCGCCGCCAATGTCAGCACCACGGATGTCAACACCATTTACAGTGCCATAGGCCCTGCCGCACATCTCGTACTCATAGGCCAGACCGCCGTAGAAGCTCCACTGATCGTCCCGCTTTTCGGTGTAGCGTGCCCCTACCCGCAGCAGGCTGCTGGTAATATCATCAAGTCTGTAGTCAGCGCCAGCCACCGTAAAGTCGGTACCATTTCTGTGGTTGTAGAAATACTTGGCATAGACATCCAGTACGGTGTGTCTGTCAAGCTTCAGCTCACGGCCCACACCAACATGGAAGCCATAATAGCCGGTGTCGGTGTTGTAGCTGTAGGCATTGCCCATGTTATCCCGCAGGAGGCTGTTGGCATCCTCATGGACAGTACCGCCACGGAGGCTGCCCTCCACATAGAGGCCCTTAGGAGTATACCACTTGGCCAGGAGACCGCCGCCGGTATAACGGGTGCTTCCGTCGCCACGCTGTGCTGCATCGTTATAGGTGGTGTAGTTGCCGTTTCCATACTCGAAGAAGGCACCATACTCAAAGGTGGAGTGCTTCTTCACGTTCTTGTGGCCCAGAGCCAGGATGGCATTCCAGGTGCTTACATCAATATGGCTGCCGGTTTCCTGGGTCAGCTTGCCGCCACCCAGCTTGGCAAAGGTCGCAAGACCGTCCTTGCCGGTGTTTTACGGCAATGCCAGACCATCAACTGCGGAACCGATGTAGTCATTACCTACGTTCAAGGTGGTCATGGTAGCCTCGGCACCCATCAGGGTGTTGTGGGTCTGCTCAGTGGCCCTTACACTCTTTACGTTGTAAACCACGTTGCCGCTGCCATCAAGGGCAACCTTACCAGTACCTTCCACCACATTACCAACAGTAAAGCTGGAGTCCTCATTTACCTTGGTTGCCTTGTTGGTTACCTTGGTCTGGTCAATGAGGGTCATGGTATCGTCCTTGGAGACGGACTTAACCCCGGTGAATACCACGTTCTTGGCACCTACAGTGGTCATGGAGAGGTCACTGTTTGTGCCATCGGTAACGGTAATCGCAGACTTGCTCTTGCTCCAAGGCACTACGGAGAATTCCAGTGCCTCAAAGTTCTTTATATTCTTTACCAGCTGGTCGCCGCCGGTCCATGGAGTACCGTTGTAACCAATATTCAGGACATTGCCCGTAGCCTCGCTGGTACCACCAATGAGACCAGTGCCGGAAACATCTGCAATTCCAAAGAGATATAAGCTGTTATTTCTGGTGGAGCCTGTGCCGTAGCCGCCATAAACTCCGCCCTTGATTTCCCCAACACCCAAAATCGCGGAATCAGTGTCAGTTCCCTGTACAGTGCCGCCACCAAGATATACGGTGTTGTTTTCAGCGGTGCCGTTGCCGTAGCCGCCGATAACGCTGCCCTTAACGGTGCCGCCGGTCATCTGAACCTTGTTGCCCTTGGCAACGCCGTCAGTTCCCGTTGCAAAACCGCCAATAACATGCTCCTCCACAGTACCGTCTGCAAGCTCGGCCAGGTTATTGAGGGATTCCTCGCAACCGCCGCCGATAATGCCCCATACGGAGCCGTTCTTAAAGTAAACCTCATCATTCTGGGAGAGATATTTACTCTTGCCGCCGTAGATATAGTCACGAATGGTGGTTCCATTGACAGTTACGCTGTTGTTGGCAGCGGAACCGTTCTCGCTGTAGCCACCGAATACGCCGCCATTTACGGTGCCACCCGTCAAGTTGACGGTGTTGGTGTCCGCCGGCTTGTTGTCACCCAGGGTCTTACCGCCGTAGATATTGCCATCTGTGGTTTCAGTGCCAATGGTGGCATCGTTCACAGTGACTGTATTGCCGGAGGCACTGCCGCCGGTGCTGTCACCGCCGGAGAGGCTGCCCTTGATGATACTGCTGGCGATATTCACAGCATTGTTGTCGGCACTGCCGGTACCGGTGGTCTTGCCGCCGGATACGGAGCCGTTGACAGTGCTGCCCTCAGTAACATTGACCTCATTCTTGTTGGTATTGCCATTTTCACTCTGGCCACCCATAACATTACCGCCAATTTCGCTGCCGGTAACAGTGGCCTTGTTCTCATTGGAAGTGCCATTACCCTTGGTCTGGCCACCAATTACATCCTTTTCTACCTTGCTGCCGCCAGTTACAGTGGCTTCGTTCTTGTCGGTGCTGCCGCTTTCACTCTGGCCACCGGTTACGGAACCGCCTACAGTACTTCCATCAACAGTTGCCTTGTTTTCACTGGAAGTGCCGCTGCCCTTGTTCTGGCCGCCAATTACATCCTTATCTACCTTGCTGCCGCCAGTTACAGTGGCCTCGTTCTTGTCGGTGTTGCCGCTGGCACTCTGACCGCCGACTACGGAACCGCCAATCTCACTGCCACCTTCTACTGTAGTCTTGTTTTCGGAGGAAGTGCCGCTGCCATTGTTCTGGCCGCCGGTAACATCACCGGTAACCTTGCTCTTGCCACTGACTTTTGTTTCGTTCTTGTCGGTGCTGCCGCTTTCACTCTGGCCACCGGTTACGGAACCGCCTACAGTACTTCCATCAACAGTTGTCTTGTTCTCATTGGAAGTGCCGCTGCCCTTGTTCTTGCCGCCGATTACATCCTTTTCTACCTTGCTGCCAGTGGTTACAGTGGTCTCGTTCTTGTCTGTATCGCCCTTATCGCTCTGGCCGCCAATAACATTGCCGCCTACGGTGCTGCCGGAAACGGTGGTCTTGTTCTCATTGGCAGTGCCGCCACCGCCGCTGGTACCACCGGTAACATCGCCTGTTACCTTGCTGCCGCCGCTGACAGTGCTTTCATTCTGGTTGGCATTGCCCTGTTCACTTCTTCCGCCGTTGACATCGCCGCCGACCTCACTGCCATCCACTTCGGCCGTGTTGCCGGTGGACTCGCCGTTGCCACCGGACCCGTCGTTTTTGCCGGAGTGACCGCCGTTCACGTTGCCAGTAACCTTGCTGTCCTTAACATGGGTTTTGTTTTCTTTGGTATTGCCATCGCCGTCGCTCTGACCACCATTGACATCGCCGCCAACCTCACTGCCTTCCACTTCGGCCGCGTTGCCGGTGCTGTCACCGTTGCCGCCGGAACGACCGCCCGTTACGTTGCCGGTAACCTTGCTGCCGTTCTTAACGTTAGCCTCATTGCCCTTGGTTTCGCCATCGCCGTTGGTAGAGCCGCCGTTGACATCTCCGCCAACATTACTGTGATCTACATCAGCTTCGTTGTCTGTAGCGTTGCCGTTATCGCTCTTACCACCGTTAACATCGCCCGCAATGGTACTGTCTTCCACATCAGCCTTGTTTTTCTTGGAATCGCCTTCCTCACTGGTACCGCCGTTTACATCACCGCCGGTGCCGTCAGTATTGGTAATGATTTTACCCTTAACACCCTGCTCGTTGCCGGTGGAGTCGCCATCACCCTTGGCCTCGCCGCCGATTACTGTACCCTGATGCTCCTGACCATCAGGAACAACCAGGATTGCCTTGTTGTTGGTGGCGCTTACTGCCGGCTGAACCTCACCGGCGCCCAGGGTAACCTTATACTTGAGTACGCCACCCTCATAGTATGCAGTACCTTTTCCTGTCTTGCCATTCTCCAGAGTAAATATACCGCCCCTGGTCTTATTGATACCGCTTCCATAGTTGGTAACCAGAGTCATCACATCACCAGTGGACAGGTTGGACACCCCGGTAAAGAAAACATTGGAGGAATCCACCACCGCACTCGAGTAGTTAAGCTCAGCAGCATCACGGTTATAGGCTGTTCCCCAGGCCACATTGGTCACATCAAGGGTAGATGCCGTGTTGTCTTTTATGGTGTAAAGCACATTATTGCCCGATGCAGAAACGCTGCCGGAAATAGTACCGCCTACCGTGAGACCCTCAGTTGCCTTATAGGTGTAGTTTTTGTCCCCTGTATCCTTTGCTGCAATATCGTTCAGGGTAGCGTTGCCCTTGAGCAGTGTCATGTTGTCATTTTTAACTGCCGTCTTCTTCTGGTCATCCGTCATGGACATGACAAACCCCGCTGTATCCAGTGAGCTGAGATTTGAGAAGTCATACCTGGCTGTATCGCTCTTATCTAACCAGGTACCATCCTTGGTATAGTCCACCGTACCCAGCTTAAGGTTATTGATATATGCTGCCCCGATGGAATAAACCAGCTTGGAACCATTATTATCATCAGCCTTTATGCCGAGGCCGCGGGTTCCAGACAGGGTAACATTCTTCTCGGTTTCTGTATAGCTGCCGCTCGGCTGATATTTGATATTATCCGCAATCTGGGCATTGCTAAAGTAACCGGCAACGTTAGTCGTCAGAATAGGGGTATCCCCTATGGTCGTTGGAGCAGTAAAGCCATTGCCGGTTACCTTTATGCCGTTGGCATTCTTTGTCCAGCTTACATCAAGGTTCTCATTGGTGGCACCGTCCCAGCCGTTAAGATTAACGCTGTCCAGGGTCTTGCTGGTTACCGTATAGTTTACGGCCCCTGCCGAAGTGGTTACGTCACCGGTTAATGTGCCGGAGAGTCCCGCACCATTGGTAAGGCTGTAGCTTACGCTCTGACTGTGAGGGGAACCATTGACACTAAGGTCTGATGCAAGGCCAGTGGCCCCGGAAAGCAGGGTCATGGTATCATGGGCTGCAATAGTGTTGACACTCTTTCCAACAGCGTCAGTAAAGGTGAATTTAAGGTTAGTGGCATCCACATCATTGTTGACCAAGTTGGAGAAGTTATAATTTCCAGTCAATGCACGGGCTGTGCCATCCTTAGTCCAAGCCACTTCACCCAATGCAATCTTGCTGCCCGTGGTGGACTCGGCAAAATATGTGAGTCTTTTACCACTTGTTGTTGGGGTCAGACCATCCTCAGAAGGAGCAATACCTCCGGACTTGGTTCCGGAAATGGTAACACCATCCTTCTTGTCATCTGGCATCGGCGCATTGTCCTTGTATTTTTTATCTCCTGTTATATTGTTTTCATTAAAGAAGCCATCCTCAGTGGTGGTAAAAATATCCACATTATCAGTGCCAGTTGGGCTTTCAAAATCTCCAGTGTCAACTTCTACGCCGCCTGTTGGAGTTGACCAGCCAGTTGGGAGATTACCCACGCCTCCTGTTCCGTTCCACTGGCCCAGATCAATTTCATTCACTTTGCCGGCACTAATGGTATATTTTAAATTGGTATTATCACGGGTCAGACTTCCATTGGTTGCCTGGCCCTTATATGTAATCTTGGTATTATTATCCGTATATGTGATGTCAAAGGTCTTATTAGTTGGCTGGGTAATGGTATCACTGGTAAGACCAGTTGCCCCTGTAAGAAGGTTGGTGGAATCATCCAAGGAATTCAGGGTAGCTGTTCCCGTAAAGGCCAGTCCTGACGCGTCAATATTGGTAACCCCGGAGAAATCATAGGCTGCAGTGGCCGCACGTGGAGTCCCCCAGGTCATGGAACCAAGGGAGATGCTGCTAACATCATTCTTTTCCCCGTAGAAGGTCAGATTCTTACCACTGTTGGTTGCCTTTACGCCACCAGCCTTATTACCAGCAAGGGTGACACCAGCCACCGTATCGGAGAAGGAATCCCCCGCTTTGTATTTGATATCATCAGATATAGTGGCATCACTGAAAAAGTCCGCCGTATCGGTGGTCATAATATCCTTGGATGCTCCAGGAGCCAATGTAGGCTTGGTGAACACACCGCTGACACTGATGCCACCATTCTTTTTCGACCAGCCAGACAGAAGGGTGCTAGTGGAACCATTCCAGCCAGCAAGATTAAGACTATCTAAAGTAGCACCAGTTACTTTATATATAATATTCTTATTGGTATTGCTGGAGATTACATTACCATTTGTTGCCGCACCGCTGTATCCGATGCCATTGGCATCCTGGAAGGAGGCAGCAAGATTAATTGCCTTCGCTGTGGTACTATCCTTTATACCATTTGCATTAGAAAGCAAATTTGTGGTTTGATTAATCGGGTTACTGTTAAAAGACCCTGTAAAGGTCAGATTCGACGCATTGATGGCGGTATTGCTATCATAGGTATACCCCGTGCCGCTGGCACCTGTGCCCCATGTCATACTACCCAGTGTAACGGTATTTACTGCACTGTCGCCAATGGTGTACAAGACTTTCTTCTGGGTGGAATCCAGCTTGACATTATGGCTTCCCTGTTCATATGTCACGCTTACGCCCGTTGAACCAATGCCAGCAGTCGTGCTGGTTCCATTTTTTACCTTGATGGCTGTCGTTGAAAGGGTTCCACTTGTAGTTCCAGAGCCAGTAAGCTTATTATATATGAGTTTTTGGCCATTAAGCGTATTCAACCCATTGGAGAACAAAGTCATCGTCCCATTGGAGGTGGTGTTGGCAAAACTCATGCCGGATATATCGAATCCGCCGCCACTATTAAAGTAAACACCGGTCGTCACGTTTAAAGCAGGTGTTGTCGTACTCCAGTTTACTTTACGGAGCACAAGGTTATCTACATTTTTTACCATGATAACGGTATTTTTGATAATGTCACTGCTGTCCTTGCCTACCCACGGTGTTTCATCTTGTAGGGTTGCAGATGTTGCGTCATTGGCATAAACCCGGGAACCGCCGATATAGATATTATTATCCGTTGTAGAAACACTACCTGTATTATGCTCAGAATAACCACCGGCAAGGGTTGCCTTATCCAAGCCTTTTGTCGTACCGTAAAGGTTCAAGCTGTTATGCGTTATTTCACTAGCAGTATAATTGCCGTTATAAACACCACCGATGCTATAAGATTGGCTCTTGAAATCGCCGCCGCCAATGCTAACGCTGTTATACGACATTTTCGCACCAATCGCACCGCTAATTTTCGTATTATCGCCATTCAAACTACCCGCGGTAATCTTTACCTTGTTATAATATGTATTAAGGTCGCTAAAGGCACCAATTATATCGCCATTTATAATACCATTTGATATTGTAACGGTATTGTTTTTGGCATTACCATTAACGCCATATCCCCCCACAATATGATTTAAAACGCCGCCATTGATTGTCACTGTATTCGATGAAGCCTCTTTAGCGCTGGTAGCAATATAAACACTATTTTCATGCGAATAACCTCCATATACTGTGCCAGAGATTGTAGTGTTATTCCCAACTGTAACTGTGTTGTTTATGGCACTACCGTCATACCCATTTGTATTACCGCCAGCAAGCCCACCAAAAACATGATGGCCTATGGTAATCGAACCTGTTGACGCACCGATTGTAACGGAATTGTCATTAGCATCGCCTTTAGATGATCGTCCGCCATAAACCTCTTGAGTTACCTCGCCACCGGTTATATTTACTGTATTATCATAAACATTTTTAAGACTAACTTCGCCGTGCTGTGAATTTCCGCCATACACATATAATGCTCTGCCGCCTTTCATGTATACATGGTTACTATATGCTTTACCACTATCTGTATTGCCACCAATTAGGGTACCCAGTGCATAGTGGTGATCAGACGGCCCTGTTTCAAGAGTAACCGTATAACCAGTTGCATCTCCACCACTACGATAAACGCCAAAAATATTATAGCTAGCCCAGCGTGTATCGGTGGTGTTAAACTTCAAGGTATCAGTATTGCTTTTGAGATAAAGTTTTTTATTAGAGTCATCCAATATAAGACCATTTTTCTTAAGATCTGGCCATGAACTATAGTTTGCAGGATACATGTTAATATCTACTTCCAACTCTTGGGCGTCTACCTCGGCCACAGGCCCATAGAGGCACCCGCCGCCCAATATAAGTGCCGCCATAATAAGACGGGTCAATTCCTGCTTGCTTTGCTTGCTTTTCATATTACTCCCCTCCCTGGGTTAAATTTACTGCTCCCATGCTAACGGGTCCTAAAGCTCTAGATTAATTCGACTAAATTCAGTGGTAGTTTAACACTCCCACTGAATAGTCTCATTGAAAACAAAAAGCCTTCCCTCAGGCCGTAGGCAAGCCGCAAAAGCTCACCAACCTCCTGAGAGAAGGCTTTTTCACATAGTTATGTACTTGTCGATGAGTGTCTATCGGAGCCGAACAGCTACCCCCCCCGCGAGGACAGACTCAGGCACAAAAAAATCGCCCTGCACGTTGGTTGTCAATAGCTTCTGCGCTTTCATGCCTTGTCACTCCCTTCGGGGTAAAATTGTAGATACCTATTTGTGTACCTCTTCGCCAAAAAAGCTGAAAATCCTGCAAGGTTAAAAAAGATTTTTGGGGGAAGGAAAATAAAAAATAGCTCAATTTAAAAAGCTGGATTTCACTGTAAAATCCAGCTTTTCCTTGTTTTGAAAAATTACTACATATCAATAACACGTTCTTCAAATTCCTGGGAATTCGACACAAAATCATATGGTTCATATTCGCCAAATGCCGATGGTCTGCTTATGGTCACCAGCTGTATACGTGAAATATCAACCTTACTGTTAAGTTTCTTTTTTAGTTCAACAAGTTCTGCACCGCCACGCATCTGCAATGCAACACAACCTGGTTTATTAAAATCTTTTGCTATCAGAAAGCACATTATCAAGCACCTCCTTGAATTGGACTTCGTTCTTTATTATGCCTTGCTCATATTTTTCTCTTAATTCACAGCAAAGACTATCAGGATAACCTTTTTTGTAAGTATACTTGTGCAGCCAATTATTGATTTGCCTATCATAATAGGTATTGTACTGAATTTCTACAGGATAATGATGATTGCTTAACTGAAAATAAACATGAACACCTCTATATCCATCGTCTTTTGACTTTCCCTGTGACAAATCGACAATTTTAAAATGTCTCATAGATTGTAAGACAAGAATATCATCGTAATTATCACATAAGGTCCTAAATCCAACAATATCATTAAATACCTTGGCAGCCTGATGGTCCGGATAATACCGTTCATATTTCAAATTAATTGACTGGATGGATTTTATTCTATAGTCCAAAACTATATCATCATATTCCGGCATTTTCAAATCCAGCAGTTCTTGAACCCTGTATACATCAGCAAGCAATTCGTCTTTTGAAAAATAGTGAAGGTTTTTCTTCAAACTGATATCCAGATTTGATTTGCATGATAGACACGATAGCCGCTCTAAAGATAATCCGTCTTTCATTAGAACCTTTATAATATCTGCCACACAACCACCTGCTTTCTATAATCAGTATAATCAAACAAAAGTTTCAATGCAAGTAAAATCATACCGAAAATGCTTCTATTGTACGCAACAAAAAACTGCCGCATAGAGCTGTGCGGCAGTTATATTGTTTATTTTGTCTGGGTACGGAATATTACCAGATTTCCTTCATCCAGGTGCGATAATTTTCTCCCATGAACTTGATGACCAAATCAAGCATGCCGTAGATTTCGTCACCCAGGTTGGAAAAATCCTTTTCCTTCTGGCCAGGGGTGGTCAGGCACACATCCATGAGCAGGGCACCGTTGCGGTCAAAATACAGCTTGAAGGGCTTGTAATTCATATTCTGGGTATTGGCCATATACAGAACCTTAAGCTCATTTTCCGAGGTAAGTGCATTGTTCAGGATCAGGACCCGTATTACGGAAAAGGCGGTATCATCCAAAATCACCAGTGTAGGAAGCTGCTGGCCCTCCACCACTATATGGGAACGGAACACTACTGTATTATGCTCGTCCTCCGGAATTTCCTCCACCTGAAATACTTCAATCTCTTTTTCCTTAAGATACTTACTAAAAACTTTTGCCTTGGTATTCATATATAAACTCCTTTGTAAATATATTTTATGTTACTGTCATAAATACGACAAAATATTTCATTATCCTTCCTGATAATAATAAAAGGGTGCCGTCATAAGACGACACCCAAAATAACTCCTAGTATGTGAGCCTTATGCCTCTTCCTCGCGGAACTGGTCAACGATACAAGCACAGGCAGCATCACCAGTGATGTTAACTGCGGTACGGAGCATATCGAAGATACGGTCTACACCGAAGAGAATTGGCAATGCCTCGATTGGGATACCGGCAGCTACCAGAACAGCAACTACCAGCAGGGTAGGACCAGGAACACCGGCCTGACCAACTGCACCCAGGGTGGAAGTAACAATAATTGCAATGTACTGGCCAAAGCTCAGCTCCATGCCATACATCTGGGCAATGAAGGTGGCAGCCATTGCGTAATATGCAGCGTTACCATTCATGTTGATGGTAGCACCCAGTGGCAATGCGAAGGAAACTGTACCCTTGTTCAGGCCAAATTCCTCTTCGTTGGTCTTCATGTTCAATGGCAGGGTAGCCATGGAGGAGGCAGTGGAGAATGCGAACACCTGGCACTTCCACATGCTCTTGAAGAACTGGATATAGCCAACCTTCTTGGAGAAGAGGGCCACAGTACCTCCGATCATTACATAGGTAACGATAGCCAGTACCACTACATAGAGAACGATCAGATTAATAATCTTAACCAGTACGTCATAACCGAAGGTACCGGTGGCATCAGCCATCAGGGCAAATACACCGATAGGGGCAACGCACATAATGGCAGTCATAATCTTGATGAAAATCTCAGTGAAGTAATTGAAGATATTCACCATGAACTGCTTCTTTTCAGGCTCCAGAGCAGAAAGAGCAAAGCCTACGAACAGGGCAAATACGATGGTCTGGAGAATGTTGCCCTCAACCAATGCAGCAAATGGATTGGTTGGAACGAAGCCGATTACGGTCTCCCAGAAGCCCGGAATGGAACCGCTCTGGGACATATCAACATCGATGGCGGCCTCAGAAATTGCAGCCATATTAATACCGGAGCCTGGCTTGAACATCTCACTGAACAGGAGACCCAATGCTACGGCTACGGCTGTGGTAACACCATAATAAATGAATGTAATAATACCGATTTTGCCTGCACCTTTGGAATTTCCCAATGAAGCAGCTCCTCCTACCAATGAGAAGAAAACCATAGGTACGACTACCATCTTGATGAGTGACATGAACAGGTCACCAACAGGGGCAAACATATGGGCTGGCTTGCCCATTACCAGGCCTACGACAGCACCAAGGATTGTGGCGATAATAATCCACTTGCCAAGGCTGTCAAGAATTGATTTCTTTCCTTCTTCCTCTGACATCAATCATCCCTCCAATTAATAATAACATTAATGAGATAAATTCGCTGAAAATTCACGCAATTCTCAACACTTATCCGTCTTTGATTATAGCAGGATTTTTTAGTTTTGTATACCATAGACATACATTTTTTAAGATGTCTATCTAAAAAAGACTTGTTGTCTGACAAATTTTAAGATTATTTGTGAATTGACTTCAATAATTGTATAACACTATAAAAGATAGTGGCATATCTTTTATAGTGTTGAAACGCTAATAGGAAGATTTTTCCTTTTTTAAAGGAAAAATTCGAACAACTGCGTTATAATAATCCACAGTGTTAGGAGGTTAAACCGTGGAAAAATCATATTTTGAACAGCTGGCCCGGGAATCCCAGGCTGCCATAGATAGTTATAAGAAAAGGAGTCAGGCCTTTACCACCAAGCGGACCCTGTCCTTTATGGCCCTTGTGGTCTGTGTGGCAGGAGCCTATGATTTAAATGCTTTCTGGCCTCTGGGGGCTGCCCTGATTATTTTGGGATATTTCTTCTATCTCATCCGGGGCCACAGCCGCCTTAATGACAGGCTGGAGTACGAAATTCGCCGGCTGGGGGTTATCAATGACTATATCGCCAGATACACCGACCAGTGGAAGGAGTTTGAGGATAAGGGTGCTGACTTTCTGGAGAGGAACCTTACCCAGGACATTGACCTTAATATTTTAGGCCCGGCATCCATCTATCAGTATATCAGCACCGCCAGAACCAGCAAGGGTCGTGGGCTGCTGGCCGGCCGTCTCCGTCCAGAGCCGGTGGAGGCTGCTGAGCTGAAGCTGCGGCAGGAGGAAACCGGCTTTTTTGCCGGCCATGTGGAGGAGGCCATCAGACTGCAGGCCATCAGCCGCCAGATTCCCTTTAACCACAGTGCCCAGCCACTGCTGGACTATCTGCAGGACCGGCAGCATGATCCAAATCCCTTCATTAATAAAATGATATTTGTGGTGCCCGGCATAGCACTGCTGCTCCTGCTGGCCAGCCTGCTTAAGCTGGTGCCCATGGAGATTCCTGTAGTATTATTTATCATACAACTGGCGGCCGCCTTACTGATGCTGGGGAAAAATGCCACCCATATTACGCCCCTTTATAAGCTGAACAAGGAGCTTATCAGCTATTGCCACCTGCTGGGGGCCATGAAGGATATGCTGCCCGGCAAAACCGGCTATATTGACCCGAAGGAAATAGAGGAGGCCATGGCCCCTATTGCCAGACTTGGCAAATTGTGTGCCCTGGCGGAAACCCGCCACAATTTTATTTTGCTCTTTGCCTTAAATGCCCTTGTGCTGCTGGATTTTCATATTGTGAGGATATTCATTGGCTGGCAGCAGCAATACGGGGAAAAGCTGGCCCATTGGCTGGATCTGTGGCATGAGGCGGAGGTGGCCATCAGCCTGTCCGTTATCGGCCATGTCCGCCCGGACACGGTGATGCCGGAGCTGATAGACAGTGAAAGCAGGGAGCCCCATATTGAGGCCAGGGCCCTCAATAATCTCCTTATTCCCTATGAGGAAGGTGTGCCTAATTCCATCAGCCTTAAGCCTTCCTTGAATATTATCACCGGCTCCAATATGTCGGGCAAAACCACCTGGCTGCGGACTTTGGCCAGCTCCTGCATTTTGGCATATTCCGGGGCTCCTGTTTGCGGCAGGGAGTTCAGGCTGACTCCGGTCACTGTGCTCACCTCCATACGGGTAAATGATGATCTGAGCAGCGGCATTTCCACCTTCTATGCGGAGCTGATGCGCATTAAAACCATGATAGAGGCCTCCCAGAAGGATATGAGGGTGCTGGCGGTAATTGATGAAATTTTCAAGGGTACCAATTCCGCTGACAGAATTGTGGGGGCAGAGGCGGCCTTAAGGCAGCTGAGCCGCAAAAACCTCATTACTTTGGTTTCCACCCATGATTTTGAGCTGTGCCGTATCGGGGCCGAGGAGGTACCGGTTATAAATTATCATTTTGAGGAGCATTTCCAGGAGGACAAAATTCTCTTTGACTACACCATGAAGGATGGGCCGTGCAAAACCACCAATGCCCAATTTCTCCTTAAGCTGGTGGGTATTATCCGCTGATATAAAGCATCTAAAAAACTCTTCCAGAAGCATTCCCCACAATGCTTTCGGAAGAGTTTTCTTTTTTTACGGTACTACTTTAAGAGCTCCTTGGCAGTAAACTGGTCCGTAATCAACACATTGGCATAATGGCCCTTCAGGGCAGCACGGATGGCCGGCACCTTGGCCTCGCCACCGCCAATCATAATGCTGTGCTCCTTGTTCCGCAGCTCGTCCAGGGTAATGCCCACTGTACGGGCATCCAGCTCCTTGTTGCAGATACATCCATCTGCATCAAAGAAGCGGGAGCAGATATCGCCTACTGCTGTCTGCTGAATTCTTGTCTGCTCCTCCTGGTCGGTGTAGCCAAGGCGGAAAAACAGTGCATTTGGCCGCACAGTACCGACGCTGAACACAGCTATATTTGCATGACTGCCCATTTCCAGAACCCGCTTGATATGGCTGTCCTGATCCACCATTTCCTTTACCTCCCGGCTGCCAAAAACAACCGGCAAGGGCAGATACTGGGCAATGGTGCTGTAATTATTGGCAAAATTCTCCAGAATGTCCTTGGCATAGTTGCGCCACTTGGAGTGAGTGACACCGCCCTCCAGCTGAACAATCTGGGACCCCTTAAGGGTCTTTGGCAACAATGAGCATGACATTTCATACAGGGTGGTCCCCCAACCAACACCTATCATATCCCCGTCATGCACAATGGAATCAAGATACTCGGCTGCCTTGATACCGATGTATTTCTTGATTTCATTTTCATCGTTGATGGTAGAGGAAGCTATACGCACCTCATGGAGACGATACTTTTCCACAAGCATCTGCTCCATATTGGACATATCCTCCACCGGGTCCATAATCTGGATTTTAACGTAGCCCCTGTCCTTGGCATACTGCAGCAGCCGTGACACCGACGGCCTTGATATGCCCAGCTCTTCAGCTATCCGTTGCTGGCTGTATTCCGAACGGTAATACAGCTTGGCCACGTTAATGGATAGCTTGTCCCTATCACGAGTCATACCCCTTGTCCCCCTAAATATCATATTATGCCGGAAAAAATGTCCGCATAATTGTAAACACAATTTCATTATGTATGTTACAAATGTAAAAATCAAGCAATAATAAAAATTTACTGAAAATTTTTTCAAAAGTTTCCCGACCCGTTAGTATGGCTATTATAATAATGCCTTGTGCCATCTTTATTCTTGTGTTTTAATAAATAATAGAGGTGAACGTGTATGAGTGAAACACCAAAGGACAGCATCCTAAACGATGTAAATGATACAAATGATAAAAATGACATAAAAGATAACATAATTTCAGATGCGGCGGAGGAGCAGGAGGAAAAATCCCCGGAAGCCCCTGTCATAGCTGAGATTCAGGAGAAAAAGGAATTTGTGAAGAAAAAGAAAACCCTTGGCAGCCATATAAAGAAGTTCTTAATTCTCTGCTTTGGTGCCTTTCTCTATGCCGTGGGGCTGGAAACCTTCCTGATTCCCAACCAGATTATTGATGGCGGTGTGGTAGGCATTTCCATTATGGCTGCAGCACTGACCCCTATATCCTTCAGCGTATATCTGGTGGCCATCAATATTCCTTTCCTGTATCTGGGCTACAAGCATATCGGCAAGACCTTTTCACTGTCCACAATAGTTTCCATTATTCTGTTGTCGTTGTGGACTGAATATTTCAAGCCAGTGCCCCAGGTGACGGATGACTACTTCCTGGCGGCCATCTTCGGCGGTATTATCGCCGGTCTTGGGGTGGGGCTGATTATCCGAAACAGCGGCTCCCTGGACGGGACGGAAATTGTGGCCATTATTCTGGATAAGCGCACCACCTTCTCCGTAGGTGAAATCGTGCTGGCCTTCAATATCTTTATTCTTGGTGCTGCCGGCTTCGTCTTCGGCTGGGACAAGGCCATGTATTCTCTGGTGGCCTACTTCGTAATTTCCAAGATGATCGATGTGGTTATCAAGGGTCTGGACGAATCCTACGCGGTGATGATTGTCTCCGATGAAAGCGAGGAAATTGCCGATGCCCTTATGCACCGTCTGGGCCGTGGCGTTACCTACATAAAGGGCATGGGTGCATACACCGGTGATTTGAAGAAGGTTATCTACTGCGTGGTGACCCGTCTGGAGGTGGACAAGCTGAAGGAAATCGCCATTGAAAAGGACGAAAATGCCTTCATTACCATAAATCCGGTCCACGATATTGTAGGTGGCCGCTTCAAGAAAAAGTCCATACATTAATAATGCTGTAATTTTTCGGCAATACAAAAGGCTACCGCCCATCAGCGATAGCCTTATTTTTATTGGAAATAAATTGGCTTACTCCAGCTCTTCAAATACGTTGAAGTGATCCTCATAACGCTCCTTAACGTGGTTGACACCCATGTACTTAACAAATGGAGCCAGCTCCTCCAGCTGCATTACACGGATATCGCCATCCAGGTTGGCCATAACGATTTCCGGAATGTCGAACTCAGCCATAACCTGCAGGCAGCCGCCACATGGTACAAATGGGCTCTCAGTGTCAGCCACTACTGCAATGGCATCAAATTCCTGCTTGCCATCGGATACGGCCTTGTAAACAGCAGCCCGTTCAGCACATACCGACAGGCTGGAAGAACCGTTCTCAACCTTGCAGCCGCCATATAAGGTACCATCTGATGCCAAAATGCAGGCACCCACTTTAATCTTGGTATACGGAGAATAAGATTTCATCCTCGCATCCTTGGCCATCTTAATCATAGTGTCGCAGATATCTTCATTTAACATACTTCATGGCTCCTTTGCTGAATATTATACCGATGCAAACTCGGGTATTACTTAAGTTTATTTTATTCTATAAGGCTGATTTTATCAATTCATTTTTTTGAGGTTGTATACACCTTTTATACACACTTTCCACAGAGTTATCCCCAGTTATTAACATCTATCAACACAAGAAATGTGGATAAGTGCGCTAATCGTATAAAAAAAGACCAACTTACAAGCTGGTCCTTAATCTTTTAGAATTAGGCAGTCATTTTAATGACTCCCGGCTTCGGCTGGGAGTTTTTTATAACGCCATTGTTCAAATTTTTCTTCTTTCAGAAGAAAAATCTTCCAATTAGCGTTTCCCTAAAGGACTAACTCACTTCGTTCGTGTCGCAACGAGCTGGGAGATATGCTCGCCAGCTGTTGCAGTTTGTTTTCTCCTACCTAAAGAGGTGGGGGACATCTTAAAGCTCGTTATAAATATCAAAGTAAATGGTATAATTAAAGATAACACTTATGCAGCTTAAGGTATATAAATAACATAACAATATTTTCACAAGAAATGCTCACTAAGTGTTCATAGTAAAAATCATAAGGAAATAGAGGTGCTGAAGATGAATAGCCTAAACACACTCAAGAAAAGCATATTAATCATGGGAATAATCCTATTATTGCCATTATTTCTTTCCACATCAGCATTTGCAGAGAGGCATCAGGTAGAAGGTAATGGCTCCTACTTCCTGATAAACAATGAGCTTGAGGATGAAGCACTTGCCAAAGAACGTGCCAAGTATGAGGCATTGCAAATTGCCAGCGAGCAGGCTGCTATTTTTGTTGACACTTCACCTGAATTGTATTTTGACCAGCTGACCTTTTCTGAATTACATAGCTATGCAGCCAGCGTAATAAAGGTTCAGGGATTGCCACAATTTACCAGTTCAATCAGAGGAAATGGTACCATGTATTATTGCCATCTGGTTGCGGTGGTAGACACCAACGACTTTAAGCATACCTCTATTGAGTCTATCCAGAAAAGCTGTCGACAAAGGGAGGAGCGTAACCGTCTGATACGGGAAATGGATGAATTGAAGCATAAATATGCCCGGGCCTACAGCGAAATAGAAAAACAGAATATCCGCTTCCGCATGAAGCAGCTGCGGGACAAATTTATGAGAAATGAGCCAAATACTTCATCTACATACAATACGGCAATGGCAAAGCTGGCATATAATGATGGACTTGATTATGATAATAACAAGGATTATTCTAATGCCATTGAATGCTATCAAAAAGCCCTTAGCTACGATCCTCGGTATGTCAAGGCATATAACAATCTGGGTATAATTTATGAAGATGTATTAATGGATTATGAAAAGGCCCGTGAATGCTTTGAAACCGCTGTACAGATAGACCCTGCCTACGATTATGGCTATTGTAATCTGGGTATACTTTATAACGATGTATACCATGATTATGCTAAGGCCATGGAAAACTACAATAGGGTTCTTCTCCTGAATCCAGGATTCCCTGGTATAAATCGATATATAGCCAGAACCTATCTGGCCATGGAGCAATATGATGATGCCTTAAGCAATGTACAGAAGGAAATGTCCAATAATAAACCAAAGAAATACGACTATTGTCTTTTAGGGGAAATATATCTGGCAACTGGTGAATACGATAGAGCAATGGAAGCATTGGAAAAGGCAATCCGCATGGATAATGATTTTGCAGAGGCCTACCTTTATCGGGGACTTACCTATGAACAAATGGGTAACAATAGCCAGGCCCTTCAGGATATTGGCAAAGCCAAGGAGCTTGACCCTAACAATGAAAAGGCCAGACAGCATTATGACCGCTTGAAATAATTATCCACAGATATTAACATTTATGCACACAATATGTGTTCTGTTTTTGTGGATAAAGTGGATAACTTTGTGTATAACTCAATATATAGTGGCTTTTTTCATCCAAAACACAATATATAGGATTTGAAACTCCAAAATATCCAACAAAACTTGTGGATATTTTACACCTCATTTTCATTTGGATAAATTATACTAAAATAAAATGGAAATATTATCCACAATTTGTTGCATTGGTCATCTGAAAAACGTATAATAGCAGGGCAGTTGTATTTTTTTGATAATAATTCTTTCATATAAAATAAAAGGAAGCGAAGATAATTGCAAAACAATAAATATAATCAAGAACAACCCATATACCGCTCCAAGCGGCGCCAGAAAAAGAAAAGCAGCTTCTGGCCCATGTTCCTGCTCCTATGTGCCTTTATCATAGCGGCAGTGGCCGGAGCACTTTTTGCTTCGTCAGTGCTGTTTGACAAGCCTGCCAAGCCTGAAAAGCAACATCTCATGACTGCCAAGGATAAGGTAGTCGTGATGATTATGGGCGTGGATGAGCGTGAGGGAGATGTGGGACGGTCCGATACCCTGATGGTAGCCACCCTGGACCCTAAGAAGAAGAAGGCAGCTCTCCTGTCCATCCCTCGTGATACCAGAGTTAAAATCAATGGCCACGGCTTTGATAAGATCAATGCGGCCTATGCCTATGGTGGCTATGAGCTGACCATGGATACGGTGGAGGACCTGATTGGTGTTCATATGGAACACTATATCCTGATTAATATCAAGTCCTTCAAGAAGATTATCGACGCCATTGGCGGTGTGGATATCAACGTGGAAAAGCGGATGTACTACGAGGATGTGTGGGATGATGACGGAGGCCTGCTCATAGACCTTCAGCCGGGACTGCAACACATGGATGGCGATACTGCCATTACCTACGTACGCTACCGTGATGAGGAGGGTGACATCGGCCGTATCAGACGCCAGCAGAAGTTCATGCAGGCGGTTATGGATCAGATAACCTCACCTGCTATTATTACCCGGATTCCATCCATCATAAAGGAAGTTGTCAACAGCGTGCAGACAGACCTGTCCATGAAGCAGCTGATTGAATTTGCCACCTCCTTGAAGGATGCCCAGAAATCCGGCCTGCAGGCTGAAATGCTGCCGGGCAAGCCTATCTACATTGATGGGGTAAGCTACTGGATGCCGGATCTGGCTAAATTGCGTACCACTGTGGCCAATACTCTTGACTGCACCCTGGATAAGAGCCTCAGGGATGATCTGGCAGAGGATACCAGGGAATATGAGGAATCCATTCCTGGTAATGCCCGTGAGCTCAACGCCGAGGAGGCAAGGGAAATCTACCGCCGTGAAAATACGGAGGATGTAGAACGGGCCAAGAAGATCAGCAAGAAGGAGTCCACTGACAGTACTCTCAGAAGGGACCCTTACGAAAAAGAGGAAAAACCGGCCTCAAGGGAAACCAGAGAAACACAGGAAGAGGAACAGCCGGTCAGCAGACCACCACAGAGTCGGGGACCAGCTCCTTCTCCAACAGTGCCTAGTGCCGGAAAAACCGCAAACTAAATTATGAAAAACTAATGGTATGGTCGTTGCCTATAGCATGAATCCATCACTAAAATTTTTTCTTGTACTCATATAGTGAAAAAAATTATAACTCGCTTCGCCCTTACAGGACTGGCTTCGCTCAAACAGATAATTTTTTCCACTAATATATAGGTAATACAAGAAAAAGATTTCTTAACGTTCTGGATTCAACTGCTCTAGGCAATCGACCATACCATTTTTATTACTTCGTTTTATTACAAGTGTTTTTGCATAAAAAAAGGACTGCTTTCACGCAGTCCTTAATTTTTTGTTTAGTCGTTTTTCTGCAGCAGGGTGGCCATGGAGGAAACCTTGTCGCCCTCGCTTGGCTTCATAATGATTACACCCTGGGTATTGCGGCCAATCTGGCTGATACCGCTGATGGAGGTTCTCAGAACCACACCGCCCTCGGTAATGAGAAGCAGCTCATGGTCCTCATGAACCACAGCCATGCCAATTACCTTGCCGGTCTTTTCAGTAACCTTCAGATTTATGAGGCCCTTGCCGCCACGGTTCTGTACGGTGTATTGGTCAATGGTGGTGCGCTTGCCCAGACCACACTCGGTGATGGTCAGAACATCAGCATCCTCCTTCAGGCTGTCCATAGCCACAACCTCGTCGCCAGGGGTAAGTCTGATACCCTTTACGCCACGGGCTACGCGGCCCATAACACGAACCTGTTCCTCATCAAAGGCAATGGCCATACCGTTTCTGGTACCCAGCATAATCTTCTGCTTGCCGTCAGTAATCTTAACTCCGATGAGCTCATCATCATCCTGGAGACTGATGGCAATAACACCAATTTTGCGGGAGGTGTTGAAGTCAGACAGGCTGACACGCTTAACAACACCCAGCTTTGTGGCCATGAA
Source organism: Anaerovibrio sp. JC8 (assembly GCF_002100115.1). Taxonomy (GTDB): domain Bacteria; phylum Bacillota; class Negativicutes; order Selenomonadales; family Selenomonadaceae; genus Anaerovibrio. Next base: position 279,905 of record NZ_ANBM01000002.1, read on the forward strand.
GAGGTACTTCTCAGGGTCATAGTCACGAACCTGGATAACGGCACTGACCTTCTCGTCCTTATCCAGCTTCAGGAGATTAATGAGGGCTGTACCCTTGGCGGTACGGCTGGCCTCAGCAATCTGGTAGGCCTTGAGATAGTATACGCGGCCCTTGTTGGTGTAGAACAGAATGGTGTGATGGTTGGTGGTAATCAGGAGATTTTCAACGAAATCGTCCTCCTTGGTAGGCATACCATTTACCCCGGCACCGCCACGGTTCTGTCTTCTATAGGTATCAAGCTTAATGCGCTTGATGTAGTTTCTGTGAGTGATGGAAATTACCACGTCATCATCGGCAATCATGTCCTCAATATCAATCTCACTCATATCGTGGGTGATATTGGTGCGACGCTCATCACCGAACTTGCGCTTAACCTCGGTAAGCTCCTCCTTGATGATTTCCATAATCTTCCACTCGTCAGCCAGAACGGACTTCAACCATTCGATTCTCTTCAAGATCTCCTGGTATTCCTCCTCAATCTTTTCACGCTCCAGACCGGTCAGGCGCTGGAGTCTCAGATCGAGGATGGCCTGGGCCTGCTTCTCGCTGAGGCTGAAGCCTGACATGAGAGCTTCCCGGGCAATATCCGCAGTACGGGACTCACGAATGGTGGTAATTACTGCATCAATGTGGTCAAGAGCAATATTCAAGCCCTCCAAAATGTGGGCTCTTGCCTCGGCCTTGGCCAGCTCGTAACGGGTACGTCTGGTAATAACATCTTCCTGATGCTTGATATAGTAATGGAGAACCTGCTTTAAGGTAAGCACCTTTGGCTGATTGTCCACCAATGCCAGCATGATGACACCGAAGGTCTCCTGCATCTGGGTATGCTTGTACAGCTGATTCAGCATGATATCAGCATTGATGTCCTTGCGGAGCTCCATAACGATGCGCATACCGCTGCGGTCAGATTCATCTCTGAGGTCAGTAATACCCTCAATCTGCTTGTCACGAACCAGCTCCGCAATCTTCTCAATGAGGCGGGCCTTGTTCACCTGATAAGGCAGCTCAGTCACGATAATGCGTGGCTTGCCATTGGACATGGTCTCAATATTGGCCTTGGCACGCATCTTAATCTGGCCACGGCCTGTGGTATAGGCACTCTTAATGCCGGAGGTACCCATAATAAGACCGCCGGTTGGGAAATCTGGTCCCTTGATAACGGTCATGAGCTCCTCGGCAGTGGCATCAGGATTGTCGATGAGCATCAGCACACCGTCAATAACCTCGTTCATATTATGAGGAGGAATATTGGTGGCCATACCAACGGCAATACCGGAGGTACCATTCACCAAAAGCTCCGGGAACTTGGAAGGAAGCACGGTTGGTTCCTTCAAGGATTCATCATAGTTAGGAGTAAAATCAACGGTTTCCTTGTCAATATCCTGGAGCATAAGCTCGGAGATTCTTGACATACGAACCTCAGTATAACGCATGGCAGCAGCCGGGTCACCATCCACGGAACCGAAGTTGCCATGGCCGTCAGCCAGCATATAGCGCATGGAGAAATCCTGGGCCATACGGACAATGGCATCATATACGGAGCTGTCACCGTGTGGGTGATATTTACCCAATACTTCGCCGACAATACGGGCAGATTTCTTGTATGGTTTGCCAGGAGTCATGCCGGCTTCCTGCATGGCGTAGAGAATACGTCTATGTACAGGCTTCAGACCGTCACGAACATCCGGGATTGCTCTGGAAACAATAACACTCATGGCGTAATCAATATAGGAATTACGCATTTCCTGTTCCAGATTTACCGGTAAAATTTTACCTTCGCCGAATTCCACTATCTCACCTCAAAAAGTTTAACAAAATCAATTAGCTCCTTATTATACCATATTTTGAGCCTATTTACCAATTATCTCAGCGTAAAGAAAGCCTTCCCTTACACCGGAATCACTGTAAATTACCTTCTCGGCACCAAACTTGGTGGCAATGATATCCGCTATGACAAGGCCGGAAATAATGGTGTGGATCCTGTCGGGGATGTTTTTCATCAAGATAATGGATTCAGACTGGGACAGCTTCCCGGTGCTGCCAAAGCGGCTGATAATTTCCGGAAAACGGCTTACATCCAGCTCCTTGTTGGACTTGGACTGATTATAAAGGGCATTGTAAAGGGCCGTGGTGCCCTTGTAGGTTCCACCGATGCCGCAGATAACCTTGGCCCGTATATTTTCAAAATCCGTGGCACCCTCTATGGCCTTTTTGGCCACCTCATACATTTTCGCCACTTCCCCACTATTTGGCAGCATGGAAGTACAGCACTCCTTTTTAAGACCCAGGGAACCCAGAGGAAGGCTTATTTTATGCTTTATTTTGTGATTTTCATAGTACACCAGCTCAGTGCTGCCGCCGCCGATATCCACCAGCATGCCATCACTGGACTGGATATTTCTTGTGGCCCCCACAAAATCGTATTCTGCTTCCTCTTCCCCGGAAATAACCCTTATCTGTATGCCGGTGCGCTGAATAATTTCAGCCACCACCTCAGTGCTGTTGGCACAGTTTCGCAGGGCTGCCGTGGTGAAGGCCATTACATTGTTTATGCCGAATACCTGCAGAAATTCCCTGTATTCATTGAGAACCTCCACTACCCTGTCAACGCCCTCCTGGCTCATTATATTGTCCTTCAGATAGCCCGCCAGGCCCACCATGTGCTTTTTCTTCAGAATCTGCTCCATGGAGCCCCCTTCTATTTCGTATATGGCCATCCTCACGGTATTGGAACCAATGTCAATAATTGCCTGAATCATCCTGTTTCGCCCCTTACAGTAACTTTTTATATAATAATAGCATAGTAGAATTGAATTTCGTATTAAAATGTGTTATTATCTTTTTGGGTGAACACTGTGGGGACAGTGTTTTGGTGGAAATAGGTAGATGGCATGAAACGGGTGGCGTTCGGTTGCTGCCCGTTTTGTGTTTTCGTAAATATTTTTTGCAATTAATTTAACTTACCTCTACTTATTTAATATTTTTTATGCTAAAATGAATATATAACACTTGATGATTTATAATATTTGCACAATGAATCGATGGTGACTGTATATGACATCTAAAATTTATGCATTGATTGGACCACATGCCAGCGGCAAGTCCACGCTTATCTCCAAGCTCATAAAGATGGGAGTTCATTACATTCCGGTGTATACCACCAGGGCTCCTATGGAATTTGATAAAGAGACAAATACCACAAAGTTTTTGAGCCAGAGCGATTTTCTCAAACAGGATTGGATTGTTAAGGTTACCTACAAGGGGGATTACTACGGCCTGTTAAAGACCGATGTTCTCAATGCCCTGAAAACTGAGAAAATCAGCGTTACCATGCTTACCATCAACGGTGTAAAGCAGGTCAGCAAGCTGTTGACCAACAATCTGGAGACCGTTTTCATCATGGTGGATTATGTTACCCTTATCGACCGTATGCTCAAGATGGGACACAACAATGTGGATATGAAGTACCATCTGGAATATGCGGAAAACAACGGTGAATTTGATAACTGGAAAACCACCAATTACGTTATCAAGAATATCGGTGATCCGGAGAAATCCCTGGACCAGCTGATGGCCATTATGGGCCTTATCGGCAAGACCCAGGTGACAAAGATAAATACACAGACCTAATTATAGGCATACAAAAAGCCACTCATTATGAGTGGCTTTTTCTTATTTGACTAATTTTTTTATTATCGACTTGGTAACTGGGTCTTCTATTGTAAAAAACACATATCCAATTATTGGAGGAACAAAAAATAAAATCAACAACTGGATGACACCATAACTAACATACTGATACACCAAACCGGCAAAAAAATAATAAAACAGCATCTGGAAAAGATAAATATTATACGAAGCCTGACCACACCTGACAATGATATCAGTAAATTTGTTTTTCAGAATACAATTCCTTCTGACCAGTACATAAAATACAGGCATAATATACATGGACGCTATAAAGCAGGTCCCTGTCCATCGCTCCAAAAACAAAACCTGATTATCAAGATATTTAGTATATATAATAAATACAATTCCAACTATGAAAAAAGGTAAAAGACTGCTTTTTGACAGCTTGTTCGGATTTAAGTAGGAGTAAATTCCAAAGGATATAAGTAAAATATATCTAAAAATCAGCAATCTATACAGGACGGGAGATACATCAAGAATTGTTTTTGAAACTTCCCATCCGAAATTTAACAGCAGGGCCAAAATCAAACCCGTTTTACTGTATTTTTTTATTAAAAAATATAGTATTGGATATAAAAATATCAGCTGTATGAGTAACGGATAGTAATAGCTTCCCGGCCCCCATCCACCAGTAACCAAGGCATATAAAATATTGGGAATTTTATATCTCGGATCTATAGTATGCCAGATTACATACAATAAACATTCAGCAATAAATACAATTATAAAGGGAATCGTATACCTGATAAGGGACTTTATAATTCTATTTTTTCCGTAGGCCTGTTTGAAAGAAATAATATTATTTCTTTCATATGACAAAGCATAAACATAACCGGATATAAGCATAAATAAGGGAACAGCCATATCCAGCTCAAAGGGAAAGCCCATTAAAAGCTTATCATGTTCACTCCAACGAAAATGAGTAAACACAACAGCCAAAATACATATTCCCTTTAATAAATCCAATAATGTATTTCGTGTCTGTTTATCTGTGCTAACTATGGAACTCATTATTATTCTATTAATCACTATTTAGGAAGTCTTTTTTTTATGCCCTTATTTACCCATGGCAGCTGCCTGCTGACGGAGAAGCTGGATTCTTTCACTGGTAGCAGGATGAGTGCTGAACAGTGTGGACAGCTTCATGCTGGAGCCAGCCAGAGGGTTGATAATAAACATATGTGAGGTGGCCGGAGTAGCCTGTTCCATTGGTCTGGCATGAAGGGAATAATACTCGATTTTCTGAAGGGCATCTGCCAGATAATTTGGATTACCGCAGATAACACCACCGGATTTATCCGCCTCATACTCCCTGGAACGGGATATGGCCATCTGAATAAGGGCAGCGGCCAACGGAGCCAAAATAATGGTGGCCAACAGACCAATAATATTGCCGTTGTCATCATCATCGGAGCTGCTGCCGAAAATCATGGACCACTGGGCGATATTGGCAATCATGGAAATGACGCCGGCAAAGGCTGCCGCCACAGTGGAAATAAGGGTATCACGATGCTTGATATGGGAAAGCTCATGGGCCAGAACGCCGCTGAGCTCCTCAGGACTGAGGGCATTCATAATGCCTGTGGTCACTGCCACTGCAGCGTGGGACGGGTTACGGCCCGTTGCAAAGGCATTTGGAATGGCACTGTTGATAATGCAAACCTTAGGCATTGGCAGCTGTGCATTGGCAGCCAGACCGGCCACCATATTGAAGAGCTGTGGAGCCTCCTGCTGGTTGATTTCACGGGCACCGTACATTTTCAGTACCATGGTATCACTGAACCAATAGGTAAAGAAATTCATTCCCAAAGAAATCATCAGCATCAGCATGGCACCATGGCGTCCGCCAAAGGCATTACCGATGGTTATCATTATACCCATAAGCAGGGCCATCAATACTGTAGTTTTCAATGTATTCATAATTTACGTTCACCTCTTTAAGATATACACCTCATCCGTCAGCCTAAAGGCTGACACCTTCCACTTTAGGGGAAGGCTCTTTATGAAAAGAGTATATATCAGAATTATGAAAAATAAATTAAAAAATGTCAAAAAATCAAATATCCAGATTTCTTACGTATTTTGCGTGTTCCTCAATGAACTGGCGGCGAGGCTCAACCTTGTCACCCATGAGGATATTGAAGAGCTCATCGGCCTCCTGGGCATCCTCCATGTCTACCCGGAGCATGGTTCTGGTCTCAGGATCCATGGTGGTTTCCCACAGCTGCTCAGGATTCATCTCACCAAGACCCTTGTAGCGCTGTACGTTTACGCCGTCACGGCCCACCTCGTTCAGCTTGGCCTCCAGCTCTTCATCACTGAAGGTATACCAGTGCTTCTTGCCCTTGCGGATCTGATAAAGAGGCGGCTGGGCAATATATACATGGCCCCGCTCAATCAATGGCTTCATATAGCGATAGAAGAAGGTAAGGAGCAGGGTACGGATATGGGCACCATCAACGTCCGCATCGGTCATGATAATAATCTTGCCGTAGCGGCGCTTTGAAATATCAAATTCATCACCGATACCGCTGCCAAAGGCGGTAATCATGGTGCGGATTTCTGCATTGCTGTAAATCTTGTCCAGACGGGCCTTCTCTACGTTGAGAATCTTGCCGCGGAGAGGCAGAATAGCCTGGAAGCGGCGGTCACGGCCCTGCTTGGCGCTGCCGCCTGCAGAGTCACCCTCTACGATATAAATCTCAGCCTTTTCCGGGTCCTTGATGGAGCAGTCAGCCAGCTTGCCAGGAAGAGAATTAACCTCCAGGGCATTCTTTCTTCTGGTGAGCTCACGGGCCTTTCTGGCAGCCTCACGGGCACGGGATGCCATTACGGCCTTGTCCAGAACACGCTTGGTAATGGCTGGATTTTCCTCGAAATATTCGTTGAGACCCTCAGAAACAATGGAATCAACAATACCACGGACCTCGGAGTTGCCCAGCTTGGTCTTGGTCTGGCCCTCAAACTGAGGCTCACGGATTTTCAGGCTGATAACACAGGTCAGACCCTCACGGACATCCTCACCGGAGAGATTCTGCTGATTTCCCTTGATGATGTTGTTCTTCTTTGCGAAATCATTGGCTGCACGGGTAAGGGCTATCTTGAAGCCTGCCAGATGGGTGCCGCCTTCCTCGGTATTGATGTTGTTTACAAAGCTGTAAATATTCTCCTGATAGGTATCGTTGTACTGCATGGCAATTTCAACAACGATGTCATCCTTGGTACCATTGAAGTAAATAGGAGTCTCATTTATTTTGGTCTTTTTGCGGTTCAGATGCTCCACAAAGGAACGGATACCGCCCTCAAAGTGGAAGGTTTCACGGTTGCCGCTGCGCTCATCACTGAGATTGATGGTAATGCCACGGTTAAGGAAGGCCAGCTCTCTCAGTCTGTGCTTCAAAGTATCAAAGTTATATTCAGTAACGCTGAAAATTTCCTTATCCGGCATGAAATGTACTCTGGTGCCGGTTTCCTCAGTATCTCCTGTAATGGTCATTGGAGAAGTGGTAACACCGCGCTGGAAGGCAATTTCATGAATCTTGCCGTCACGCTTTACCTGTACATCCATATACTCACTGAGAGCATTAACTACGGATACACCTACACCGTGGAGACCGCCGGAAACCTTGTAGCCATCACCGCCGAACTTGCCGCCGGCATGGAGAACTGTCAAAACTACCTCCACGGCTGGCTTGCCGGTTTCATGGAGATCAACAGGAATACCACGGCCATTGTCCACTACAGTTATGCTGTTATCGGTGTGAATGGTTACATCAATATCAGTACAGTAGCCAGCCAAAGCCTCATCAATGGAGTTGTCAACTACCTCATAAACAAGGTGATGGAGACCGCGCTCGGAGGTGCTACCGATGTACATACCAGGGCGCTTTCTTACAGCCTCCAGGCCCTCAAGAACCTGAATCTGGTCTGCACCATAATCGCCATCAACGGCAGAAACCTCGGAACCTATCTCATCAACATGTATCTGTACTTCTTCATCATTAATCAAAGCTTCATTTTCAGTGGCCATGAATTAATTCTCCTCCAACTTAAACTTTCTTTTGTATGTTCTTATGGTACTTGCTTCCCTTTGAAGGGGAAAAGCTGCCAATAAAATCATATCTGAATTTTTTTATGGTCTGCTCCCGCAGCTCCGGCGTTAATTTATCCGGAGAAACAGACTTATAAAGCATGGTAAGCAAAGTGACCTCCATGCAGTCTGTATTATTGGCATTTATCTTTGATGCCAACAGCTTCATCAGGATAATCCGCTGTTCATTGACCTCATCGGCAGTGCAGGGTATATCCTTCACAATATCACAAAATCTGGCCCAGGGTACATCCACCAGATATTTTCTGATGCTGTCCAGCCTTTCTTCATTGGCCAGCCGCCTGCAACCGTCACAAAGCTGCTCCTCAGGAGGACACAGGGTCTGACATCTGCTGCAGGGATGCCAATTGGACTGCCTGCGGTATTTTTTCAGCTTGGCATCGTTAATCTTAACCTTCAGAAGCAGCCTTCGCAGATCATCATCCTTAACCTCGGCAAGATCGTTGGATATTTCATCCAGCTCATCATCAGTGATATTTATCTTTCTGATTTCCCTGCCCAGATTAACTTCATTTTCATTTTCTTCAAAATCAATTTTTTCGGGCTTAATATTGGTAAAAATCAAATCCTCTACCAGATATTCACCCATAAAGCTGTTGATTTTATCCTTCAGCTCATCCTTCATGTAGGAAAGCTGGGTAGCCCAAATGGGATGGGAGGTATAAAGAAACAGCTTTTTAAATTCCAGCTTTACGGGGGACACATTTTCGGAAATATGCTGCCCCACGATCCGCGGCCAGTAATACATCAACATATGAGAGGAAAATTCCCTGCCAATGCTCATGGATTTTACAATCTGTGGAAGTATTATATTCAGCTTCTCCAGCTTGCCTTTTTTTATTATGTTTTTTTTATCCACTTTGCCCTTGCCTGGAGCTGACATGGTATCACTTCCTGTCACTTGCCTCTACGGTTCCAGCTGACACCTGATAAAAAACGCAGCTGTTATCCTCCGGGAAGTAAGCCTTATCAGTGGCAGTAATAATGGTCTGTATATTTTCCTTTTTGATGAATTCCAGCAGCTGCTGACGCCTGTTCATATCCAGCTCACTCATGACATCGTCCAGGAGCAGAATTGGATATTCTCCCTTTTCCGAACGGATAAATTCCAGCTCTGAAAGCTTCATGGACAACACGCCGGTGCGCTGCTGCCCCTGGGAGCCAAAGGCCTTCAAATCTATGCCGTTAACATATATCTGAATATCATCACGATGGGGTCCAATGCTGGTGGAGCCGCGATAAATATCATCTCTTGTTACATCACGTAACGTCTTATTATACCACAAAATTATATTTTCATCTATCTTATCCACAAGGCCTGTGTAGCCCTTGATGGAATAGGACAAGGACAGATTTTCCTCGTTGGTGGAAATCCGACGCTGCATAAGATTTGCCAGCATATTTAATTTTCTTACGGTTTCCAGCCGCTTGCCGATTATTTTTATGCCGCTTTCCACCAGCTGGCTGTCCCACATTTCCAGCATGGAGGCCTGGGCCTTGCCCTCCCTTATGCTTTTCAGGAGGGTATTTCGCTGCTGCAGTAAATGGTTATATTTTATTAGCTCACCATAATAGGCAGGGCTGGCCTGGGAAATTTCCACGTCCAAAAATCTCCGCCGCTCTGCTGGAGCTCCCTTTATAAGGGTAAGATCCTCAGGTGAAAACAGCACCACATTTATGATTCCTATAAGCTCCTTGGCCTTGATTTTGCTGCCGTTATGGATAATCTGGCGCCTTTTTTCCCGCTGAAATATAAATTCCAGCCTGTTGTCCACGCCCATCCTCTGAAAATCAATGGTAACACTGCTTCCCGGCTGATTCCACATAATAAGGTCGTTGTCGCTGCCGGTCCTGAAGGAGCTTCCCATGGAGGCATAGCAAACAGACTCAAGGATATTGGTCTTTCCTTGAGCGTTTCTGCCAATAAATATGTTGGTTCCATGGGATAAATCAAGGGATAAATCCTTATAATTCCTGTATCCCACCAGCTTCAGGTGCTTCAGCTTCATGGCCTGTTATTCTCCCTTGAATACTACCTGCCAGGAGCCCATTTCCTTAATCTCCACAACATCACCATCATGAAGCTTTTTACGGCGGGCAGTTTCCACGGTGCCGTTGACCAAAATCATCTCATCCTCAATCATGAGCTTCACCTGGCCGCCGGATTCCAATACACCGGCCCATTTCAAAAACTGGTCCAGCTGTATGGTTTCAGTATTAACCTCTATTTTTTCAATATTAGCCATTTTTATTCCTCCAAATCAGTTTCCTGGAGTACGGACAGGAGTGATGATGTAGGTGAAGGAATCATCATCCAGCATACGGATAGCAGCCGGACTCAGTGAATTATTAAGACTTATATAAAATTCCTTGGTGTTTACGATCTTCAGTACATCGGAAATATAGTCGGCATTAAAGGAAATAATGATGTCCTCGCCGTCAATTTCAGCAGTAAGGGATTCATCAGCATTACCGATTTCTGGGTTGTCAGAGGTAATGCGTACCATACCGCAGGAAAATTCCATGGTAGCCACATTGTAGTCGTTGGTACGGGAAATAAGGGCAATTCTGTCCACAACTGAGCGGAATTCCTCGGTGTTCAGCTTGATTCTGGTACCAAAATCAACCGGCACTACGCGATGATAATCCGGGAACTGGCCATCAATAAGACGGGAAGAAATATAGGTATCGTCAAATTCAAAGCTGATCTGGTTGGAGTTGTAGTTGATATTTACCAGACGAGGCATATCGGAAACCAGCAGCTTCTGGATTTCATTCAAAATCTTGGAAGGAATAATCATCTTGCTCTGACCCTCAATACCCTCCAAAACCTTTGTCTGAATAGCCAGTCTCTTGGTATCAGTGGAAACCATGACTACAGAGGAGTCGTTCAGCTCCAGCAGACAGCCGGTAAATACTGGTCTTGCCTCCTCATTGGAGCAGGAGAAGGTGGTTCTGCCAATGAGCTCATGGAGAACATTGTCCATGATTTTGAAGCTATGGGTAGCCTCCAGCTTTTTAATAATAGGGAAGTCCTCGGCAGACATGCTGAGAAGAGTGAAATGAGAACGGTTGGATCTGATATGGGAGGTTTTCTCCTGACGGTCATATTCAAATTCCACAGTAGTACCAGGAAGCTTTCTGATTACCTCCTGAATGTATTTGCCGGATAAAACGATATTGCCGGGCTCTGTTACTTCAGCCTCTATTTTACAGATAATGCCAATTTCATAATCTGTAGCCTGAAGCTCCAAGGTGTTGTTCTCTGCCTTTATGTATATTCCTGAAATAATTGGATTCTGTGGCTTTGAGGATACTGCCTTTGATACTGTCTGAATTGCCTGGGATAAATCAGTTCTCTGACATGTAAATTTCATGTTATGCACCCCTTAAGTATTTATTATGGTTATATTATTTAAAAATTAGTAGCCGTAGTAGTAGGGCCTGTGGAAAAGTGGATAAGTACATGGAGCCTTTGAAGAGAAAGAAAGCTCTCATGTTTATAAAAAGTTGATAAAAGAGGGAAGGTTATCCACTTAAATCACAGAATAATCCTTCCCCGAAGTTTATCTACATTTCTTCTACAGGGAATATACATAGTTATTCACAAAAAGTGTGGGATAACTGTACAGAGCCTTTAATATCATTATAAACGCTCAATACGCTTGGTAAGCTCCTGCAGAGTGTTATTAAGTTTTGAGTCACTGCCCTTGTCTTCAGTTATCTTGTTACAGGCGTGAAGTACAGTGGTGTGGTCTCTGCCACCAAAGAAATCACCTATCTGAGGAAGTGAATTATTGGTGAGCTCGCGGCAAAGATACATGGCAATCTGTCTTGGATAAGCCAGGGCCTTGGTACGCTTGCTGCTGTTAAGGTCATCTATCTTCAGGTTGAAGTGGTTGGCCACAACCTCCTGGATAACATCCATGGTAATTTCCTTGCTGTGATTGTCCGGATATACGTCCTTCAGGGTGTCAGCCACCAGATCGGTGGTGATCTTTTCACCGATAAGCTCGGAATATGCCACAACACGGGTAAGGGCACCCTCCAGCTCTCGGATGTTGTTGTCGATGCGGCTGGCAATGTAAACCAGGGCTTCATTTGGAATGTCTATCTTTTCAGCCTCGGTTTTCTTTTTCAGAATCGCAATACGGGTTTCCAGCTCCGGTGGCTGAATGTCGGTGAGCATGCCGCCGGCAAAGCGGGAGCTGAGACGTTTTTCCAGATCCTGTATTTCATGTGGTGGTCTATCGGAGGAAAGTACAATCTGCTTATTGGCCTGATGAAGGGCGTTAAAGGTATGGAAGAATTCCTCCTGGGTCTGTATCTTTTTGGAAAGGAACTGAATATCGTCTACCATGAGCAGGTCGATATTTCTGTATTTCTGTCTGAAGGCCTCTGTGGTTTTGTCACCGATGGCATTAATCAGCTCATTGGTGAATTTCTCAGAGGTAATATAGAGAACCCGCTTGTTTGGGTCGTTTTTCAGTACTTCATGGCCGATGGCGTGCATGAGATGGGTTTTTCCAAGACCTACGCCGCCATACATGAACAACGGGTTGTAGTTTTTGCCGGGATCCTTGGCAACGGCCTGGGCTGCAGCATAGGCAATACGGTTGAAGCTGCCGGCTACCAGGGTGTCAAAAACATATTTTGGGTTTAATGAAGAAACATCTCCAGGAGCAATCTGGCTCGGAGTATCATAGGAGGAGGCAGAAACTGGCTGGCCTTCATTTTCAGTAAACAAAGACTCCACCGGCTCTTCCTTTTCCGGCTGATTTTCCTCTACCACTACAATTTCATAGGAAATATCACTCATATTCAGGGCATTCTTGCAGGCATCCTGAATGATGGTCTTGTATCTTTCATCAATGAATTGCTTGGTAACCTCATGGGGAGTGCTGATGGTTAAAACATTATTTTCAAGGCTCACAGGCTTAAGCATTGAGAACCAGTTCTCAATTACTGCCGGAGCCAAATTATTTTTTAATTCAGCAATTATTTTATCCCAAATTTCTTTAAGCTGTTCTTGGTTCATACTGTTATTCTCCTAGAAAAAATGTATCAACAGACAAATAAATTTATCCACATTTGTTAATAAGTATGTGGATAAATCAAGGGTTTCAGACGATTTTTGGTTGTTTTTTTATGTTTTTCTTCTATATAATATATCCCCGAAAAAATATCCGGAATCTGTTGATAAGTATATGTGAAATACCTTCATAATAATAACAGAATATCATGTAGTTATCAACAAAAAATGGTGCATATCTCATCTCAATATGTGATTTATCCACAAAAATATTGACTTATACCCAGCCTGCCTAGTAAAAATTCTTGACACTGCAATAACCCCTGGTCTATAATCTTGTTAGTTAAAATCCAAGGACTATGTGTAATTGCGGTTTGACCGAGTATTTTGCTCGTAATAATATAAGGAGGTGCCAGCATTGAAGCAGACTTATCAGCCTAACAATCATTGGAAGAAGAAGACTCATGGTTTCCGTGAGCGTATGAAGACTAAGGGTGGCCGTCAGGTTTTAGCAAGAAGACGCGCTAGAGGCAGAAAGAAGATTTCAGCTTAATAACAGGGTCACTTCGGTGGCCTATTTTTCTCTATAGAACCAGTTATGACCCATAATTGTACGGGACATGTATCTGGTTCTATGTTCTATTTGCTGAAATGAGGATTTTGCCATGTACAAGTTACCTAAAAGTCGTATCCTGCGTCGTAGGAACGATTTTCAAAAGGTCCACCGTTTTGGGAAATCCTATGCAAACAGGTACTTAGTATTGTATGTCTTTACAGCAAGCGGGCTGGAGGACAAGGTTGGCTTTGCTGCCGGAAAAAAACTTGGCAATGCAGTAGCGCGTAATAGAGTCAAGCGTCTTATGCGGGAGTGTTACCGGTTGCACCAGGGGGAAATAAAGGATAATCTTTGTCTCCTGTTGGTTGGCAGAAAACCAGCTGTGGAAGTTAAATACCATGTTATCGAAAAGGCTTTTCTCAACTTGGGAAGAAAGGCCGAAATTTTTGGGAGATGAGTATAATTGGTGAAGAAATTCATGTTATACATGATAGGATTTTACCGTTCCTATATTTCACCACTTAAGCCGCCTTCCTGTCGCTTTGTTCCTACCTGTTCGGAATATGCGATGATTGCTATTGAAAAATACGGACCCGTGAAGGGTGGATATCTGGCAATAAGGAGAATTCTTCGTTGTCATCCATTTCATAAAGGTGGATATGATCCGGTTCCGTAATATAGGATTTTATTTTTTTGAGAGAAATTAGGGTGTGTTAAATTGGATTTTTTAGCATCGGCATTTGAGCCTGTTGTAGATCTTTTCCGCCTGATTATGGATGGATTTTACAGCATTACTGTTGCGGCCGGCTTTCCTAACTATGGCGTTGCCATCATTCTCATGACTATCTGCGTGAAGCTTTGCCTTTATCCTTTAAATGCAAAGCAGATAAAGTCCATGAAGGCTATGCAGGAAATTCAGCCTAAATTAAAGAAAATCCAGAAGGATTATAAGAATAACCCACAGCTGATGCAGCAGAAGATGGGTGAGCTTTATCAGGAGTCCGGGGTAAATCCTCTGGCAGGCTGTCTGCCACTTCTGGTACAGATGCCTATTCTCATGGGTGTTTATTATTCTCTGTATGGACTGGAGTATTCCGGTGATCCAACCTTCCTGTGGTTGTCCAGCCTGTCTGATCCTGATTCAACCTACATTTTGCCTCTTTTGTCTGCGTTGACCACTTATCTGGCTCAGCGTCAGTCCATGGCAATGAATGGTCAGGAAAATCAGCAGATGAAGATGATGATGTACATCATGCCAATCTTCATTGGTTATATCTCCATCAATTTCCCAGCAGGTCTGGTTCTGTACTGGGTAGTAATGAATGTATGCCAGATGGCTCAGCAGTGGTATATGTTCAGAAAAGAAGACCAGAAGGAGGCTGCCTGATAAATGTCTTTAGAAGTTGAGAAGACTGGCAAAACAGTCTATGACGCCAAGCAGGCTGCTTTGGCGGAGTTGGGTGTAGACCCTTCTTTGGTAGATTTTGTAGAAGTGGTAGAGCCTACCAAGGGCTTCCTTGGTTTACTGGGTGGCAAGCCCGCACGGGTAAAGGCCATTGTGCGTGAGCTTTCACCTATTGAAAAGGCAGAAAAGTTCCTTAATGAAATCTTTGCGGCTATGAAGCTGGATATTGAGATTGAAAAGAGCGAATCTGAGGATGGTACTGTTTTCAATCTTATCGGTGATAATCTTGGTATTCTCATTGGTAAGCATGGACAGACCCTTGATTCTCTGCAGTATCTGTCCAATTTGGCTGCAAACCGCGGCATTAGTGATAATAAGGTTCGCGTTATTATCGATATTGAGAACTACAGAAGCCGTCGGGAGGATACCCTGCGTCGCCTGGCCATGCGCCTGGCAGACAAGGTCAGAAGAACCGGGGAACGCATTGTTCTGGAGCCTATGAACCGTCATGAAAGAAAGATTATTCACATGGCTTTGCAGGATAATTACCGTGTTTCTACCTACAGCTCTGGCGATGAGCCTTACCGCAAGGTTGTAATTGAACTGAAGCGTGGCGGCCGTCGTGATTATCATGAGCGCAAGGACAGAGAAAGCTAATTTTTTCTGTAAATATGATTTGGAGGCTGTCTCACATTTGGGGCAGCCTTTATTATATATGTTGAAATATGAATTTGGAGGATTTATGCAGGAGAAAACTACGATGGAGGATACCATCAGTGCCATTGCCACAGCACCGGGCGAGGGTGGTATTGGTATTATCAGAATAAGCGGTCAGCATGCCGTTTCCATTGCCCATAAGATTTTTAGGCCTTTTTCTGCAAAATCCATGGAGGAGTACGCCCCAAGGTCAGCTGTCTACGGACAGGTTCTGGATGAGCAGGGCAGAATAATTGATGAGGCTATCTGCATTGTCATGAATGCTCCAAATTCATATACCTGCGAGGACGTGGTGGAAATTCAGTGCCACGGCGGCAGTGTGGTAATGCGGGAAATATTGTCCCTTACATATCGTCATGGTGCACGGGCTGCAGAGCCGGGAGAATTTACCAAGCGGGCCTTTTTAAATGGCCGTCTTGATTTGAGCCAGGCCCAGGCTGTAATGGATGTTATCAATGCCAAGACCCAGGCTTCACTGGCCATGGCCATGAGCCATCTGTCCGGTGGCTTTTCCGATAAAATCAAGGGCTTCAGACATGATATTTTGGAAATCATTGCCCATTTGGAGGCCTCCATTGATTTTCCGGAGGATGATATTGAGGGCATGGATTTTGAGGATACCCGTGAAAGGGTTAAGCTGCTTCAGGATAAAATCCAAAAAATGGTGGATGGTTCCCATACTGGAATCATCCTGCGGGATGGCTTAAAGACCGCCATTATCGGCAAGCCAAATGCGGGTAAATCCAGTATTATGAACCTTCTTTTGGGTCAGGAGCGGGCCATTGTTACTGACGTGCCGGGAACTACCCGCGACAGCATCGAGGAATACGTGAATATTGGCGGTATTCCCCTCAGGCTCATTGATACGGCGGGAATCCGTGATACTGATGATATAGTGGAAAAAATCGGTGTGGAAAAGGCCTATTCCTATGCCAATGATGCCGAGCTGGTACTGGCGGTGTTTGACAGCAATGAGCCGCTGAATCATGAGGATGAGGAAATAATACAGCTGCTGGATAAGTGTCCGGGAAATGTGATTGTTATCATGAACAAAATGGACTTATCAGCTGATGTAAATGATGATATTATTAGTGGGAAGCTAAAGAATTGTCCCAATGCCAGAATCAGGGGAATTGTTCCCATGTCCGCCAAGAGCGGTGAAGGCCAGGAGCTGCTGGAGCAGCTGCTCAGTGATATAGTCTATGGGGGCAATACCAAAATCATGGAAAGCCAGGCCCTATGTGATGCCCGGCAGGGTGAAATTCTCAGACAGGCGGCCTCCTTGTTGGGGGATACCCTCAATACCATTGATATGGGCATGAGTGAGGATTTTATTGTTATTGATTTGAGAGCCTCATGGGAAAAGCTGGGGGAGATTACCGGCGAAACTATTGAGGATGATATTGTGGACCAGATATTCAGTAATTTCTGCATAGGAAAGTAGAAGCGGATGAGTTCATATATTTGGAGGAATCAACGTGAGCGACAAGCTATTTATAGCTGGAGAATATGATGTAATAGTAATTGGTGCCGGCCATGCGGGGGTAGAGGCGGCTTTGGCTTCGGCCCGTATTGGCTGCAATACCCTGCTGGCTACCCTCAGTATGGATAATATTGCCCTTATGCCATGCAATCCGTCAGTTGGTGGCCCGGCAAAGGGTCATTTGGTACGGGAGCTGGACGCCTTAGGGGGTCAGATGGGCATCAATGCTGATGAAACCTGCATTCAGTTCCGTATGCTCAATACCGGCAAGGGTCCTGCAGTACACGCCATTCGGGCCCAGGCTGATAAAAAGCATTATCAGTTCCGCATGAAGGAAGTATGCGAAAATACAGAAAATCTTGATGTAAAGCAGCTTATGATTGACCAGCTGATTATTGAGGATAATCAGATCAAGGGTATTATTACGGAAAATATGGAGCAGTATAACTGCAAGGCGGCTATTTTGGCTACTGGCACCTATTTGAAGGGGCAGATCATTATTGGTCTCCATACCTATTCCGGCGGTCCAAGCGGTCAGCGTTCTGCGGAAAAGCTGTCCCAATCATTGCTGGATGCGGGAATAAAGCTCATGCGGTTTAAGACGGGAACCCCGGCCAGAGTGGATGCCCGCACCCTTGATTATGACAAGATGGAGATTCAGCCGGGCAATGAAGAGGCCCGCAATTTCTCCTTTATGAGTGATATTACCACCCGTCAGCAGACTCCATGCTGGCTGACATATACCAATGCTCAGACCCATAAAATTATTATGGATAATATTGATCGGGCTCCTATGGCCAACGGCATTATTAAGGGTATTGGACCACGCTATTGTCCTTCCATTGAAACCAAGCTCATAAGATTCCCGGACAAGGAGCGGCACCAGCTGTTCCTGGAGCCGGAGGGGCTTCATACCAACGAGGTTTATGTTCAGGGTATGTCCACCAGTCTGCCAATGGATGTGCAGATTGATTTTCTCCATACCATTCCGGGGCTGGAGCATGCCAAGGTTATGCGAGCAGGCTATGCCATTGAGTATGATTGCCTTGATCCAATGCAGCTGAAGCCTACCCTGGAGCTGAAAAAAATTTCGGGACTATTTTCCGCCGGCCAGGCCAACGGCACCTCCGGCTATGAGGAGGCAGCAGCCCAGGGTATTATTGCGGGCATAAATGCTGCTCTGAAGGTTCAGGGGAAGGAGCCGCTGATTTTAAAGCGGTCTGATGCCTATATTGGCGTATTGATTGATGATCTTGTAACCAAGGGCACCAGTGAGCCATATAGAATTATGACCTCCCGTGCGGAATATCGGCTGATTCTCCGTCAGGACAATGCAGACCAGCGTCTGACTCCATTGGGCCGCAAGGTTGGTCTGGTAAAGGATGACCGTTGGGAAAGATTCAACAAAAAAATGGCGGTTATCAATGATACAGTGAAGCTGCTGCAGGACCGCAAGCTGAATCCAAATCAGGAGACGCTGAAGCTTCTGGCTGACAATAATATTGAGGAAATCCGCAATACCATAAGTCTGTACGACTTGATGAAGCGGCCGGATATAAGCTATGACAAGCTGAAGGAAATCTTTGATCTGCCGGAGATAAATGAGGAAGCCAAGCAGCAGGTGGAGATTTCCATTACCTACGAAGGCTACATCAAGAAGCAGCTGGAGCAGGTGGAGAAGATGAAAAAGCTTGAGGAAAAGCTGATTCCGGAGGCTATTGATTACAATAATGTGGCTAATTTGCGGGATGAGGCCCGGGAGAAGCTGGCGGATATACGGCCAATTTCCATTGGGCAGGCGGCCCGAATTTCCGGGGTATCCCCGGCGGATATTTCAGTGCTGATGATATATCTGGAACAGCAAAAGCGGTTAGAGGAGACAAAAAATGAGCTTTAAGGAATACTTAAAGGATGCAGCAGATAAATATGGTATTTCCTTGACGGATACTCAGGTGGAGCAGTTTGATAAATATTTTCAGCTCCTTATTGAATGGAATGAGAAAATAAATCTGACAGCCATTACTGAGCCCAAGGAAGTGGCCATTAAGCACATGATAGATTCACTGACCTGCTGGGATGATGCCCGTTTCAATAAGGATATCAGTGTTATTGATGTGGGAACAGGAGCTGGCTTTCCCGGTATTCCACTGAAGATATACAGGCCGGAAATTAAGCTGACCCTGCTGGATTCCTTAAATAAGCGGATTAATTTTTTGCAGACCGTGGTGGATGAGCTGGGATTGCAGAATGTCCAGTGCATTCACGCCAGGGCAGAGGAAGGGGCCAGAAACAGGCAGCTGCGGGAGCAGTTTGATCTGGCAGTGTCCAGGGCGGTGGCCCGTCTGCAGGTGCTGGCGGAATATTGCCTGCCTTTCGTAAAGAAAAATGGTACCTTTGCGGCCTTAAAGGGCATGAAATTTGCCGAGGAGGCAGAGGCGGCGAAGAAGGCCCTGTCCGTATTGGGCGGGGGAGAGGCAGAATGTGTAGAGGTCAAGCTGCCTTATCTGGATGATAAGCGGGCTGTAATTTACATCAAAAAGGAAAAGAACACTCCTAAGGTCTATCCACGGAAGGCTGGTACTCCGGATAAAAATCCTATTGAATAGAAAGGATTTTTGAATTATTTATAGAAGTGTTACATGATAGGTAATATTCCATTGTGCAGTTACACAGACAGGATGTGATTATGGTGAAAAAAAGTATTGTATCGCTTTTGACTGTTTTATCTATATTATTCAGCTTTAGCCTGGCCAGTGCCAACAATGATGACGCTGGCACCGCTGTACAGCAGCCACCTGGAAGCAGCAGCAAGTCCTCCGAGGAGGAAATCAAGGATTCATCAGTGAGCCGGTTTATTAAGTTCGCTGAGGATGATTCCTATGTTTACTATCTGGACAAGAAGGATTCAGGCTGGGTAAGACGCCCATATACCATGGATAAGTACGTTCTTGAGGCCTGGGTAAAGATGGTTCCTTATGAGTATGGGAATTATGAAATGTACAGTCCTGAGGCCGATGATTCCAGATATTTCCTGGAGCATTATCTGGTGGATCCACAGAACAAAAAGATTCAGTTTTTGTGTGAAATCGAGGTTGAGGGTGGCAGGCCACAGAACAACATCAAGCAGAGAAAATATGAACACAACCACTGGGAGAGCCTGATACCGGAAAGTGTTGAGGATACTGTATATCATGCAGTTGTGGCCAAATACGGCAAGACCAATGAAGACAATACCTGGAAGACCATTGATGAAATTATTGACGGTCTGTTCACCGTACGGGTATTGAAGGAAATCGTCAAGATGGGCAAGATTTAATCCAAATTATAGAATTATTCACAGAAAAATTGGATTATCCACAAAAAAAGCGAACACATTTGTGAATATGTTAATAACCTTGTGGATAACAGTAGAAAAAAGGAAAAACGATAAATGAAAAATCCTGTAGAACGCTGATATTACAGTGTTCTACAGGATTTTTAGATTTAAGGTTAATTTGTGATTAACTTGTGAATAAGTGAAGAAAAACTATTTAAAGCTTAGTTTAACTGTTTGGCCAGGCGGGTAAATTCCTCGCTCATTTTCTTCTTGTTGGTAATGGCATCGTGAAGGTCAATGGCCACAACCTTGCCCTGATTAAAGCCGAATACCACGTCGGACTGGCCGGCGATCAGTGCCAGGGTTGCCCGCTCACCCAGCTGGCTGGCCTTTACCCTGTCCTGAACGGATGGGGAACCGCCGCGCTGAATATGGCCAAGGACGGATACGCGTACATCCATGTTGGTCTTTTCTTCAATATATTTGCCAATATCCAGGGAGCTGCCTACACCCTCGGCTACCACAATGAGGGAATAACGGCGGCCCTGCTCGTAGGATTTTAAAATGCCGTTGCAGATATCATCCAGATTATACTCTTCCTCCGGCACCAGAATAAATTCTGCACCGCCGGCAATACCGGCCAGCATGGCCAGCCAGCCGCAGTGACGGCCCATTACCTCAACAACGGCAATGCGGTTATGAGAGGAAGCGGTATCACGGAGCTTGTTGATGGCATCAATAATTGTATTGGCAGCTGTATCGGAGCCGATGGTATAATCGGTGCCCCATACGTCATTATCAATGGTACCAGGCAAACCAACGATAGGCACACCGGTTTCCAGGCTCAGCTGGGTTGCACCTCGGAGGCTGCCGTCCCCACCGATGATAACCAGACCCTCGATACCACGCTTTTTCATATTTTCATAGGCCTGTCTGCGGCCCTCTTCAGTCATAAAGCGCTTGCAACGGGCTGTACCAAGAATGGTGCCGCCACGCTGAATAATATCACTGACACTGCGGGAGGTCATTTCCTCCATTTCTTCATCCAGCAGACCACGATAACCATTGTAGATACCCCAAACCTTGACTCCTTCAAACAGAGCAGTGCGTACTACAGCACGGAGTGCCGCATTCATTCCAGGGCTGTCGCCACCGCTGGTTAAAACACCAATGCTTTTTAACATATAGTTACCCCTCTCTATTTTTCAACGCATCCGACTAAATTCAGCCATGTTATTTCTTCTAACGAAGAAAAATTTGAACAATGGCGTTATAAAGTCATGGCTGAATAAGTCTTATTTAATTGACAAAAAAACGGCCTAATGTTACAGTAATTTCGTAGTTGTAATGGCGAGCAAAGTCGTCTTGTGACTATTATAACGCAGTTGTCAGAATTTTTCCATTATAAGAAAGATTCTTCTGTGTTGTATTTTATTAATTTAATAAAGGAGTAAAAAGATGCAAGAATTAGAATTGAAGTATGGTTGTAATCCTAATCAGAAGCCTGCCCGGGTATTTGTGAAGAATGGGGATATTCCTTTTACAGTATTAAACGGCAAGCCTGGTTACATTAACTTGCTGGATGCCATGAACAGCTGGCAGCTGGTTCAGGAGCTGAAAAAGGCTACCGGACTTCCAGCGGCTGCCTCCTTTAAGCATGTCAGCCCGGCCGGTGCAGCTGTAGCGGCTCCATTGCCGGAAATTCTTCAGAAGGTTTACTTCGTAGAGGGCATTGAGCTTTCACCTATTGCCACTGCCTACATCAGAGCCAGAGGTGCAGACCGTATGTCCTCCTATGGTGATTTTGTGGCACTGTCCGATGAGTGTGATGCCCAGACTGCATCCTTCCTGGCCAGAGAGGTTTCTGACGGTATTATTGCACCATCCTATTCTGCAGAGGCTTTGGAAATCTTGAAGACCAAGCGGAAGGGAACCTATCTTGTACTTCAGATGGATACCAGCTTCAAGCCGGCTGCACTGGAGCAGAAGGAAGTATTCGGCATTACCTTTGAACAGCAGCGCAATGATGTGGAGATTACCGAGGACTGCCTGAAGGAAGTTGTTACCAAGTCCAAGAGCTTCACTGACGCTGCCAAGCGTGATCTTCTTATTGCATTGATTACTCTTAAATACACCCAGTCCAATTCCGTATGCTATGCCAAGGATGGCCAGGCTATCGGTATTGGCGCCGGCCAGCAGTCCCGTGTACACTGCACCCGTTTGGCAGGCAACAAGGCTGATGTATGGCATCTTCGCCAGCATCCAAAGGTTTTGGCCCTGCCATTTAAGGATGAGGTTCGCCGTCCAGACCGTGATAATGCTATTGATGTTTATATCGGCGAGGAATGGGAAGACCTGCTGGAAACCGACGACTGGAAGCGGGTATTCACTGAAAAGCCGGCTCCTCTTACCCGTGAGGAAAAGAAGGAGTACTTGAAGACCATCAGTGGTGTAGCCCTTGGATCTGATGCCTTCTTCCCATTTGGCGACAATGTGGAGCGGGCAAAGAAGAGTGGTGTAGAGTTCATTGCCCAGGCCGGTGGCTCCATCCGTGACGATAATGTTATTGAAACTGCAGACAAGTATGGCATGACTATGGCATTTACCCATATTCGCCTGTTCCATCATTAATTCTATATTGCACTAAAAATACCCTGCCCATTTTA
>NZ_ANBM01000003.1 GCF_002100115.1 Anaerovibrio sp. JC8
CCCCATTAACAGTCATATTACTTTCTGCATTCATTGCCCCGATGGAACCATGGTTATAAAAGGTACCAGTGGTATCATCTGAATAGCCATCCGCCATTTTATCAGACATATCATTTACAGTAAAAGTGCCACCAAACAGAGAAGCATTCTTGGCCACCTGAACATTCACCACATTAGCTGTGCCGCCAAAATTAAGTGTGCCACTCTTGACATTCATCTTCATATTTTCCGTACCGATGATATCGCCGTTGTAATTCATATCCGAATTGAAATTCAGATTGGTGACCAGCCCCGGCACATATTTTTTATACGGAATCATTTTGCCATCATACTGAAGCATAAGTCCGCCAGTATATATTGGATATGTATAGTCTTCGGTGGTCATTTCCTCCTCAACACAGGTTTCACTGTCCGAAATGCCATCCTCCGGTGAAAAATTCTTCCACATACTTACAATATCACCATTAATTTTAGCCCCGGAATTCAGATTGATGTTATCAATGAAAGACTCTTTTCCAATATAAATTGCGGCCCGCTCCCCTGATACTGTCCCAGTTACATTTAGCGTTGCCATTGGGGCATTTGTATCTCCTTCAGCCCTGTCGGTAATGCTGAAATCGTCCGCCCGATGGGCATATTCTGTAAGCTTCAAATTATAATGCTTGGTAATCTGCCCATCTGTTATTTCCCGTTTATAGCGAAAGTATGAGCCACGATATTCAGTGGTAGCCCCCCCAAACTCACACCATATCCCGGAGCCGTTTTCACCATTGCCTGTCACTGTACCATCTATATTTATAACGTGATTTTTGCCGTAGGCCACCAAAAGGCCCGCTCCACTAGCTCCATCCCCATGGATTTCCGTACCCTTAGGAACCGTAATGGTATTATGTAACCCATCTACCCGTATACCCACTCCGGCAGCACCCTTTGTCCAAATATTGCCGGCCTGGGTAATATTATTATTGGAGCCGTATACATGGAGTCCTATACCATAAATGGCAGTATTATAGCCATTCACATAGGCCGTTCCCGCCGCATTCCGGGCCGAAAAGCCCTGATTATTGGTAAGGGTCAGCCCATCGTTATATATGGAACGGCCATAAAAATTCTTCCTGTCAATTTTATAGCCAATGTCCTGCATAACGGCCAGTTCAGCCTCAATAAAGCTATTATAGCTGCGATAGCTCTGATGGCTCATAAAACTCCTGGCCAGATCGATGTGGGAAAATTCCGGATTACCCCTCTCCCACGTATTAATAGGAATGCCTTGGATTTGATCCCCATTTACCCCGGCAAATGTTTTTCCCGCCAGTACCTCCGAAACATTTTCTCCCCGAAAACTCAGCAATACTCTTCCTTCACGGCCGGTGAATGCATTGTCCATATCCACCACAATAACATCCTCATCCCTTAATGGATTATAGTAACCCTGTGTTACCTCTTGAAAAGCAGCCCAGTCGGCGGGATTATTCCGCAACCGGTTCAAATCCGCTGAAGTCATTATTAGCTGGTAATCATTTGAAATCCGCTGACCATTCTGGTCATAAAGATGTCCTGTAAATGAGGCCGCATTGTTCGCCCCATCCCCCAAAGTTGCCACCTTTATGCCAGTATTACCAATATTCTCCGCAGAGTAGATATCTGCTAAAATTCCCAGACTATGACCAATTTCATGAAACATTACGGAAGTAACATCCAGTTCCTTCATGGCCTGGGCTATTGGGACAGGCTGCTTTAACGCCGTAAAACCATAGCCGCCATCCCCGGTGTCAACCCCCATGTTCTGCCCGATGATTATGCCCCCATAGCCTTTGACAGAATTTGCCCCTGCTTCCTTATACACATCATCTATACTGTTCAGCCACTGAACTTCCGTACCCTTTTGCAAAGCCGAATGTAAATAATTAGGATTTTCAGTAGCCTGGCCACCCTTTTGGGAATAACTCAGTGCAGCAGCATTTTGGAAGTTGCAGGTACCGACAAAATACTGTACTGGACGTTTATTCTGTAAACCCGGACCCAATATTTCCCCCCATTGCCTAAAGGCATTGTTCAGTCCCATTTTTATATTGTCAGTCAAAGTATAATTAAGGGTTTGGTGTGTATTACCTATTAGCTGATTAAAAAATTCTACTGCTGATTTATTATTGGCGTCCTCCTGGCCGTAATAATCCACTGAAAATAAAGGCTTGCCCTCATAGTCAATCTGACTACTGGTCATGGCATCCACCTGCCCGGGCCCGCTGATTATGGCAAGGTGAAGTAATATTGCTGCTGTCAGCCGCTTCTTTTTTGATTGTCCGTTCATCTTAATTGCTCCTCTGAACAGCCGAATATTTCCGTTTACCATCGTATATATCTGATATTGCGATAATTCGTGCTACTGGCTCCTATTTCCTGCCAATATCCTATTAATAATGATTAGCTTTACCATTGTATTTAATTTTGCACAACAAAAAACGGTGCTGCTACATTTTGATAACAGCCCCGTTTAATTAAGCATTATTCTTTTACCCAACTACCCAGGTTACAAAATATACCACCAGTGGAATAGTAACAAATGCAATACCAATGAAGTCGATGATTACACCAGTGCGCAGCATTTTTGTAATTGGAATGTAGCCAGTAGCATATACGATGGCATTTGGCGGAGTGGATACTGGAAGCATGAAGCCCAGTGAAGCCGCCAGGGCGATACCAACTGCCACCGGAATAGGGCTCAAGCCTGCAGATACAGCCGCCGTAATGGCCAATGGTCCAATCATATTGGTCGCTGCTGTATGGGAGGTAAGCTCCGACAACAAAAGTGCCATAACAGAGAAGATTGCCACCATAGTAATCTGGGAAATCTCGCCACCAAGGCTGTTAACAATCAAATCACCAATCCAGGAGGACAGGCCTGTTTTATACATCATGGAACCCATGGCCAAGCCACCGCCAAAGAGAATCAATGTACCCCACTCAATGCCTTCCTTGGCTTCTTCCCACTTAATGGTGAACTTTCTCTCCTTGAAATCCACCGGAACAACAAAGAGCAGCAAAGCACCTGCCATGGCTGCCACAGCCTCCGGGAACAGACGGTTATACATCGTCAGCACATCAGAGGTAGTACCCAAAGACATGCTCAAAAAGCCCGGCAATACCCACAAAACAACTGCCACCATAAAGCAGAACAGGGTATTTTTCTGTGCCCTGGTCCAGCTGCCCATCTCTTTGATGCGCTGTGCAATAAATTCCTCAGCACCTTCAATTTTATCCACATCAGCTGGGAACAGCTTCATCAACACAACATAAGCGATGGCGAAATAAACCACCATGGCAATGGCACCCCACAGCATCCACTGGAAGAAGGAAATGTGGATATTGGCCATCTGATCCAGGAAGCCCAGCATAATCAGGTTTGGCGGTGTGCCTATTGGAGTCAGTACACCACCGATGGACGCCGCATAGGCCGTCATCAGCATAAGCCCAGTAGCGTATTTATAATCGGATAAGTCAATGTCCCGGCCATTTGCCGCCATCATATCCTTTATAGCTGTCAGCAAACCCAAGCAAATAGGCAGCATCATGGCAGCTGTAGCTGTATTGCTGACCCAGCCGGAACACAGGGCGGAGGCCAAGCCTATGGCAAGAAAAATCCGTCGTGGATTTGAACCAACCCAGGACATGGACAGGAGCCAATAAGAAAATCGTTTGTCCAATCCATGCAGCATCATGGCCTTGGCCAGTATAAAGCCACCCATAAACAGGAAAATCATGGGATTGGCAAAGGCCGCAAAGGCATCTGATTCCTTGACTATGCCGGTAACTACCGCCAGCACCGGTCCAATAAGGGAAGTAACAGGAATTGGTACCGGCTCCGTAATCCACCACAGGGAAACCAGTATCATAATGGACAGAAGCTTGTGTGCTTCTACTGTCAGGCCATCAATGGGTGTCATGAATACCAAAATGGCCAATAAGGGGGCACCAAACAGGCCAACCGTTTTCCTTTTCCGGTCGAAAGCCTGCTCTGCCCTTTTTACCTCAAGGGCTTCTTGACTAAGTTTTCTCATTGCTCACACTCCTTTTATATATAAAATTTGTCATACAACCTATGTTTTAAACTTTTCGACATGAATTCTCCGATTCCTACAAGAAATAATAAAAAATTATAAAAAAAATAATATTTCTCCAATAAATGTTAATAAAAATTAAAGTGAATATCTAATATAGTTTAATCCATTTGACATTATAAAATGTATGATAGTATAAATAGTAGTATATAGATGAATATGAAATACCTTTTTGCAGGTTGGGTATAAGCCATAAATCAGGAAGGATTGATTCAATATGAAAGAATTTATCATGCAACACTTTCAGATTGACCAACGACAGACATCCATAAAAACTGAACTGTTATGTGGTTTGCTTAATTTTTTCGCTATAATGTACATCATAGTGGTTAATCCGGCTCTTTTTGAGCATGCGGGCATGAGCTTTGGCGGTGTGTTCCTGGCTACTATATGTGCCACTGCCATTGGCTGCTTTTATATGGGCATGATGGCAAACTACCCCATTGTCATTGCCCCGGGGCTTGGCATAAATGCCTATGTTGTATATACGGTTGTTGTTTCCATGGGGTACAGCTGGCAGGACGCATTGGGCTGCTGCTTCGTGGCGGCCACCATATTCCTTGTTTTGAGTCTTACCTCCTTTCGGGAGCAGCTGATTAATTCCATTCCAGAGTGTCTGAAGGTGGGCATCACCGCCGGCATCGGGCTGTTTGTTACCTTTATCGGCCTGAAAAACGGCGGACTGGTGGTGGCCGGGCCGGATACCTTTGTGACCATGGGCAATATGACTGACCCTGGCACCGCCCTTACTGCCATTGGTGTTCTCCTTTGTCTCATATTCTCAATTTTAAATGTTCCGGCAGCCATGCTGGTCAGCATGATAATCTTGACCTTTATTGCCTGGATGCTGGGAATGCTCCATTTCCCTTCAGAATTGATTTCCCTGCCGGCAGATATCGGCTCCACCGTGGGAGCCCTGGAATTCGACCAGATTCCGGAAATGATTCCCATTGTTATGGTCATTCTGCTGGTTACCATGTTTGATACCACCGGCACCATGATTGGTGTGGGCAAGCAGGCCAAAATCGTAAAGGATGGGTATTTCCCTAATTTGCGCAGTGCCCTTATGGCAGATGCCTTTGCCAGCTTTTGGGGGACATTGATGGGAACGGGCCCCTGCTCCAGCTTCGCGGAGTCATCCGCCGGTGTTATGGCGGGAGCCCGCACGGGGTTGGCCGCAGTTACCACTGGCATACTGTTTCTGTCACTGATATTTATTTTCCCTCTGGCCCAGGCCATTGCCTCTGTTCCGGCCATCACCGCTCCGGTGCTCATCATTGCCGGGATTCAAATGTTCAGTGAAATCAGCTCTCTGGACTGGGAGGATAAACGGACCCTGTATCCATCAGTGCTGGCATGTATCGTAATGCCTCTTACCTACAGCATTACCAACGGCGTGGCCTTTGGCATGATCAGCTATGTTGCCGTCACTGTGGCTGCCGGCAAATACAGGGAAATTCATCCCCTGCTCTATCTGTTCTCACTTTGGTTCCTGCTGGATTTCCTGCATATACTGTAAACAAGCTGCTTTATCAATCAAAAGCGGAGCTGCCAAATCAGCAGCTCCGCTTTTAATTTCAATTAAATTATATATTTTGCTTTTAAAATCAGCCTTATTTAGCCCAGCTTCTGTGCCAAAATCTGGTTTACAGTCTGAGGGTTGGCCTTGCCCTTGGACTGCTTCATAACCTGGCCGACCAAAGCACCGATGGCCTTCTTGTTGCCGGACTTGTAGTCCTCAACAGCCTTCTGGTTAGCTTCGATAACCTTGTCAACGATTTCCTCGATGGCCTTGGTGTCGGTAATCTGTACCAGACCCTTGTCCTTAACAATCTTTTCAGGGCTATCAGGGCACTTCCACATTTCCTCGAATACCTTCTTACCAATCTTGGAGGAAATAGTGCCTTTGCTGATGAGATTAATCATTTCACCAAGACGCTTGGCATCTACTGGAGAATCACTGATTTCCAGGCTCTCAGCATTGAGGTTCTTGGCCAAATCACCCATCATCCAGTTGGCTGCCAGCTTGGCATCTGCACCAGTCTCGATAACGGCATCAAAGTACTCAGCCATCTCACGGGAGCTGGTAATAATGCCGGCATCATAGGCAGACAGACCGAACTGCTCCTCCAGACGGGCCTTGCGGGCATCCGGAAGCTCCGGCAGGGAGTTTCTGAAGGCCTCGATTTCCTCATCAGTGGTGATGATAGGAACCAGATCAGGCTCCGGCATATAGCGGTAGTCGTGGGCATTTTCCTTGCTGCGCATGGAAAGAGTGATGCCACGGTCAGGGTCCCATGTACGGGTCTCCTGAATGATGTGGCCGCCGTCCTCAAGAACCTCCTCCTGACGCTCAATCTCATAGGTCAGGGCTTCCTCAACAGCCTTAAAGGAGTTGATGTTCTTCATCTCGGTACGGGTACCCAGAACATCACTGCCGGCCGGACGGAGAGAAACATTAAGGTCAGCACGGAGATTGCCTTCCTCCATCTTACAGTTGGAAACATCAATGTACTGAAGAATGGACTTAACCTTCTCCATGTACAGACGGGCTTCCTCAGGGGAAGACATATCTGGCTCGGATACAATCTCAATAAGAGGCACGCCGGTACGGTTATAGTCTACATTGGAGGTATCGGAGTCCTTGATGGTGTTGCCGGAATGAACCAGCTTGCCGGCATCCTCCTCCATGTGGATACGGGTGATGCGGATACGCTTGGTTTCACCGTTGCTCTTGGTAATATCTACATAACCATTCTCGCAGATTGGCAAATCATACTGGGAAGTCTGCCAGTTCTTTGGAAGGTCAGGATAATAATAGTTCTTGCGGTCGAACTTGGAGAATTTATTAATCTCGCAGTTCAGGGCCAGGCCAGCCTTAATAGCGAATTCCAGCACCCGCTTGTTAAGGGTTGGCAGAACCCCCGGAAGTCCAAGACATACAGGGCATACATGGGTGTTGTGCTCA
Source organism: Anaerovibrio sp. JC8 (assembly GCF_002100115.1). GTDB lineage: Bacteria > Bacillota > Negativicutes > Selenomonadales > Selenomonadaceae > Anaerovibrio. The sequence goes on from NZ_ANBM01000003.1 coordinate 7,087, forward strand.
GCACCGAAGGTAGTAGCACAGCCGCAGAAAATCTTGGTATTTGTTTTTAATTCACTATGGATCTCAAGTCCAATAACTGCCTCGTAGCTCATGCTTAGTTACCTCCCAACTGAGCTCTGTCATTGTGATATGACTGGCTCTGCTCATAAGTGTAAGCCACCCGGAGAATAGTTTCCTCATCCAGGGCCTTACCAATAATCTGTAAACCGATTGGCATGTTGGAGCTGCTGTAACCGCATGGTACGGAAATACCAGGCAGGCCAGCCAGATTAAGAGGTACAGTGCAGGCATCCTGCAGATACATTTCCAATGGGTTGGAAATCTTCTCACCAATCTTGTAGGCCGGGGTCGGTGCAGTAGGACATACGATAACATCCACCTGCTCAAAAGCCTTGTCAAAGTCTTCCTTGATAAGGCGGCGAACCTTCAGAGCCTTCAGATAATATGCATCATAGTAACCGGCGCTCAAGGCGTAGTTACCAATCATAATACGACGCTTAACCTCTTCACCAAGATACTCGGTACGGGTCTTGGTCATCATCTCCACCAGATCGGCAGCATCCTCAGCACGCTCACCATAGCTTACGCCATCATAACGGGCCAGGTTGGTAGCAGCCTCAGCCGGGGAAATAAGATAGTAAGTGGAAATAGCATAATCGGTATTTGGCAGGGAAATCTCCACGATTTCAGCACCCAAATCCTCCAGCTGCTTAATGGCAGCCCGGATGGTCTTCTCCACCTCAGGATCCATGCCCTTGACGAAGTATTCCTTTGGAATACCCACCTTCAGGCCCTTAACATCCTGAACCAGAGCCTTGGTGAAATCCGGAACCTCCTCATTAATGCTGGTGGAGTCCATTTCATCACGGCCGGAAATAATATTCAAAATATGGGCACAGTCAGTAACATCCTTGGTGATAGGGCCAATCTGGTCCAAGGAGGATGCATAGGCCACCAGACCATAACGGGATACACGGCCATAGGTAGGCTTCATGCCAACTACACCACAGAAGGATGCCGGCTGACGGATAGATCCGCCGGTATCGGAGCCAAGAGCCCAGATAGCAGTACCAGCGGCTACAGCTGCTGCACTGCCGCCGGAGGAACCGCCGGGAACGCACTCGGTATTCCAAGGGTTGCCGGTCTTCTGGAAAGCAGAGTTCTCTGTGGAACCGCCCATGGCGAATTCATCCATGTTGGTCTTGCCGACAATAACAGGATTTTCGGCATTCAGCTTGGTCATAACAGTTGCATCATAAGGTGCAACAAAGTTCTGCAAAATCTTGGATGCACAGGTAGTCTTTACACCCTTGGTGCAGATATTATCCTTAATAGCGCCTGGGATGCCCTCCAGGAAGGAAATTGCTTCACCCTTGGCAATCTTTTCATCTACGGCCTTTGCCTGGGCAATAGCCTCATCACGGGTAATGGTAAGATAAGCCTTAACGTCACCCTCCACCTCATCAATACGGGCCAAAACTGCTTCAGTAAGCTCCAGTGAGGTTATTTCTTTATTGACAAGCATGTCATGAAGGACATGTGCCGGCTGTTCAAATAATTTCACAGTGCTGCCTCCTAATTAATCTTCCAATACCTTTGGAACCTTGAAATAGCCATCTTCCTTCAATGGCGCATTGGACAGGGCCAAATACCGGTCCAGGGATTCCTTTACCACGTCCTCACGGAATACATTGCTTACTGGCAATACGTGGGCCAATGGCTTAATATCGTCGGTATTTACGGCGCTGAGATTGTCAAAATACTCCAGCACGTCATTGAGCTGCTGGGTATACTGCGCTTCCTTGTCAGCAGGAATTGCCAGACGGGACAATACTGCTACGTTTTCCATATCTTTTTTAGTAACCTTCATTTTATCACCATCCAAATCATATATTTGATATAGATTTCATATAAACACACAGAGGTAATTATATCATAACCCGGCCATAATTTAAACCGTAGAAGCAAAATAAGGACAGGTGATAGCTGGCTATCGCAAGAACACGTCACTAAAAATATTTTTTGCAGAAAATAAAATAGCGATAAAAATTATAACTCGCTCCACCATTACAACACTGGTTCCGCGTCGCTCAAACAGATAATTTTTATCGCTAATGCAGGAATGCAAAAAATATTCTCTTAACGTGACCTGTTCAACTGCGCTAGCCAACTGTCACCTGTCCATTTATCTGGCGTTCCTCAGTAAGTGCTGTCTGTACCTTCTTCAAAATATCCAGATGAACACTCATAGGCAGACGGTCAATGGTAGGCTCGTTCTTTCTGGTGCAGCCGTCCACACTGCCTGCTGCCACAATGGCCTTGATGAGCTTCTTTTCCATTTCCTTGGTGGAAATAAGATTCTGGCCATGCTTCAGGCTCAAAAGGGCGCAGATTCCCCAGCCCCACCAGTTGGAAACCCCGGATACTATTGGTATCTGGGCACACTCGGAGGCACAGATTTCCGCCCCGTGGGGCACCTGTATTTCAATGGCATCCCGCAATGAGCCCATGCCGATTTCGTTGCCGCCATCTCCTACGGATATGGTCATAACGCCCCGCTTTTGGGCTTCGTCAATAATACAGCTACAATCTGTCAGCATATCATCTATAATCTTGCCACCCATATTGTGGTAATGGCCATCACGGCCCTTCCCCGGCCGTTCCAACGTAATAAGATGAGTTGGCTTGAACTTGTCCAGCTGACGGATAATAAAGGCCTCTGTATCCTCATAAGGAATCAGTGTGGGAGCCGTTTTACAGCCAATGGTGTGCAGAGCCGCCTCAAAGGGACGGAACCCCTGGCTGTCGGTCATGGGCATAATTGTTATGCCCAGCTTCTCCAGAGCCAAAGCAATATTGGCAGTACCCAGTGGCCCATCGGTCTCCCCAATCCACTTGTTCTCCCCCAGGCGGGTTGGAAAACCAGTCAAAAGTATAACCCGTTCCATATTGTCCAGGCCCCGATCCAGGGCTGCCACCGGATTTGGCGGCATGTGGGGAATCAATCCCCTTTCCCCCGGGTCTTCCCGCATGATACTGTCCAGCTTCTCATAAAAAGTCATAACACTCACTCCTTACAACGGCCTTACGAACTTGCTATTTTATTTCGTCTTTTTGCTCTCCAAAAAATCGTTGATTTCACTGTTCAGCTTGTTGGTAATGAACATACAGCCCGGGGCATGGGTGATTACCAGCGGCAGCTTGGCGTGCTCAATCACCGCCTGAGGGGTTACCCCACAGGCCCAGAATACAGGAATTTCCCCCGGCTTAAAGGTTACAGGGTCACCATAATCAGGCTTCAATACATCCTTTATTCCCAGCTTTTCCGGATGGCCGATATTCACCGGAGCACCATGAACATTAGGGAACCGTCCGGTTATGGCATCGGCTATCATGGCATTTTGTGCCGTCATTGGCCGCATGCTTACCACCAGCTCACCCTCAAAGATTCCCGCCGGCTCACACATGGTAGTGGTCTTAAACATTGGCACATTGCAGCCCATGGAAATATGGCGGATGTCTATATGGGCCTCCATCAGTGCTTCCTCAAAGGAAAAGCTGCAGCCGATGAGGAACACCACAAAATCATCCTGCCAATATGGAGTGGCATCCGTTACTTCCTTGGTCAGCACACCATTTTCAAATATTCTGTATTTTGGAATATCCGTAAGAATATTGGCCCCTTCCCCCATGTCCTTGACAAATTTGCTGCCGTGAATTACCTCCAGCAGCGGGCATGGCTTTGGATTTTTACGGGCAAATTCCTCAAAATCCCTGGCATATTTCTCCGGCAAAATAACCAGATTTGCCTGGGCATAGCCATTGGCCATTCCCGAGGTCTGACCGGTTATCTCCCCGTTTCGTATCTTGATCCACAAATTCTCCGGCCGCATATCTGCATATTCTGACACAATGACCGCCTCCCTACTTTATTTGCTCAACGGACACCCTAAAAAGCTGCCCGTCTATCTTCAAATTATAATTTCTGACTCCCGGCCGTCTGTCCGGCCATTCCTCAGCTGCTTCCTCATCCATAAGGGCAATCTGCTCCTGCAGGGCCTTTCGAAAGCTGATGTAAATATCCTGGGCTTCCTCCACAGATATCACCTTAAAGGTGATTTTACTGCCGGGTGAGCACTGGGCCAAAAGCGGCAAATCCGCCGAAATGACCGTGGCTATCTTTGGATAACCCCCGGTGGTCTGATGGTCAGCCATCATAATTATGGGCTGGCCGTTTGGCGGCACCTGAATGGAGCCAAATACTATACCGTCAGTAATCATATCCTTCTGGGTGGCCCGATGAATAACCTCCCCCTCCAGACGATACCCCATGCGGTCTGATTCATTGGATATGGTATAAACCGCACCATCAAGGGCCTTTACCGCCTCAGGAGTGAAATAATCATCCTGGGGTCCCAGCACTATGCGTATTTCGTGGCTATCACCAGGATGATTTTCATGCCACAGGTGATGATGCTGCATAAATTCATGGTCCGTATGGCGTACATGGTATTGCCCCGAAAGAATGGACTTGGCCAATTCCGAGGGCTCCCCTGTATTCAGCACTTCCCCATTGTACAGCTTGCTGCCATCTGCGCCGCCTATTCCCAGCTTCAGATTGGTGGAATGGCTTCCCAGTACCAGCGGCACATCGATACCACCATCTATGGCTATATAGGCTCTGGTGCCCTCCTCCATGGAGGCTACCTTCAGATGCTGCCCCTTGTGAAGTATCAAGGACTCGTAGGCATGGGCTGGCTGATTGTCCACCAAAACCTTTGGTTCACCGCCGGTTACGGCCACCAGCACATCCTCACTGGCCTCCAGCTCCGGCCCCAGATAAGTACATTCCAGCAACGCGGCGTCACCATCGTTGCCCACCAGGGCATTGGCTATGCTGGCGGAATATCTGTCCATATCCCCGGACACCTGCATACCGCTGGCCTGATAGCCCATTCGTCCATTGTCCTGTATTGTGGTCATAAGGCCACTGTTAATAACCTTAATGCTCATTTTCCATCGCCCTAAATTCTTCTTGAGTAATCGGTTTAAATTTAATGTACTGCCCGGCCTTTAATAGCACCGGCTCCTGACGATTCACATCATAAAGCTTTAATGGGGTGCGGCCAATAATCTGCCAGCCCCCGGGTGATTCCACGGAGTATATGCCTGTCTGCTCCCCGGCTATGCCCACGCTGCCGGCCTCAATCTTTAGGCGGGGACTCTTTTTCCGCGGGGTGGCAATGGCCTTGTTCATGCCTCCCAGATAAGGAAAGCCCGCCACAAAGCCCAGCATATAAATGGGATATTCCGGCTCCGAATGAAGGCTGATAACCTCTTCCTCACTCATATTATGGGCGGCGGCCACCTCTCCCAGATCAGGGCCGTATTCTCCGCCATAGGCCACGGGAATTTCCACCACCTGTTTTGGCGGCATTTCCACCTTGTCCAGCTGACCCACCAGAGCATTGAGCTTGTCCTTCAGCTGCCCATAGCGAAGCTCCATGGGGTCATATTGAATCAGCAAAGAGCAGTAGGTGGGTACCATTTCCACAATCCCCGCAACCGGCTCCCGCTCCAGCACCATTTTCAGGGCCATAACCTTATGATTAATTTCCAGACTGATTTCCTGCCCGAACTCCACAGATACGGCACAATCACCTACAGTAAGAATTCTCACATCATCCATTATTTCAGGCTCCTAACCTCTATTCCTGCACCTTCCAGAGCTTTGCGAATGTTTTGTACCAGCTCAATGGCCTTTTCATTATCCCCATGAACACAGATGCTGTCTGCCTTTATGCTGATTTCTTTGCCATTTATGGAGATAACCTTGCCCTCTTTGGCCATTTTGACAGCCCGCTCCATGGCCTGCTGTGGGTCATGGATTACTGCCCCCGGCAGCTTGCGGCTCACCAAGGAACCATCATCGTTATAGGCCCTGTCTGCAAAGACCTCACTGGCTACCTTTAGCCCCGCCTTTTCGGCCTCAGTGAGCATTACTGAGCCGGCCAGACCCATGAAAATAAGCTCCTTGTCTACGGAAGCTATTGCCTCACATATACCCTTGGCCAAGGCCTCATCCTTGGCCGCCATGTTGTACAGGGCACCATGGGGCTTTACGTGCTGAAGCTCCAGCCCCTGCCCCCTGGCAAAGGCCATCAGGGCTCCCAGCTGATATTTTACATAGGCTCCCGCTTCCTCAGGAGTCACCGTCATAGGACGGCGGCCAAAGCCCATAAGGTCCGGAAAGCCGGGATGGGCCCCCACAGCAACGCCATGCTCCTTGGCCAGTCTGACGGTCTTTTCCATAATAAGCGGGTCCCCGGCATGCCAGCCACAGGCCACATTTACTGATGTCACATGGGGAATCACCGCTTCATCCATGCCCATGGTATAGGCACCGAAGCTTTCCCCTAAATCACAGTTCAAATCCACACAGCTCATATTTTCCTCCCGGCAATGAGGACTTCATATACAACAATAGGGACCCCCATCTAAAGAACAAGACGTTGGCCCCTTATGTTTTTGAGCCTCATCGCTCACGTATTCAAATTAATCATTCAAGGTGGTGCGGCCCGTATAAGCCAGATATTCCCTTACCAGCTCATCTGCCAGACGGTTTCTGGTCTCCGGGTCCTTGTTGCCTACAGGCTTACCGTCAATGGTGTCAGCATAAGTCAGCGGGTTGGAGGAAGAGGTTACCAGAACCTCATCGGCATCCATAAGCTCCTCCAGAGTGAATGGCCGCTCCATTACCGGTATACCAAGGCGGTAGCAGGCCTGAATCATGTGGGTCTTGGCAATGCCCCGCAGAATATACTGGTCATTTGGATGGGAAATGAGATAGCCATTCTTCAAGATAGACACATTGCTGTGGGCACACTCAGTAACAATACCATTGCGGTGCAGTACAGTTTCAGAAACACCCTCATCGGATGCCTGCTGGGAATATACCACCGCCGGCAGCAAATTCAGGGTCTTGATATAGCCATATTCAAAGCGCTCGTCTGCATGGGTGCGAAGCTTCAAAGGCTTGTTAGGATCACCCATCTTTGACTTGCGGATATAAACCCACAGCTTGCCCACCATATCCTTGCTATATACATGGTCCCGAGGTGCCAGACCACGGGTAACCTGCCAATAAACAAAATGCGTATTGCCTTCAACCTGCTTGGTCAAATCCTGCAGCAGCTTCTTTAATTCGTCCTTTTCCATGGGGATTTTAATGTCAAGTGCATTGGCACTGGTGTAGAACCGGTCCAGATGGTCCTCTACCAGATAAGGAACATGATTGCCGGCTGGTGTGGCCTCGTATACACCATCACCAAAAAAATGGGATCGATCGTTAAACGGAACCATTACCTCTTCAGGCGAACCAATTTTTCCGTCATAATAAGCTAATTCTTTAAACATATTATCACCCCAAATAATTAAAAAATAAAGAAACAACACTTTATGGCTGTATTGTATCACTTAATATTTTTTATTGCCAGACTTTTGCGAAGTATAAAGTATACAAAAATGGACAGGTCCTCCAAAGACGAACCTGTCCAAATATTCAATTACATTATTCCGCCAAACGCTGAATTGTTTCGGCTATAAGTTTAACCTGTGGCACAATGGAGGCCAGCTCCAGCCGCTCCTGGGGACTATGAATGTCCATGGTGGTAACGCCAATGGACACCACATCCAAATCCGGCTTCTTCATCAGATGGTAGCCACACTCGAGACCGGCATGGATGGTTTCCACTTTCATGGAGAAACCATTCTGCTGCTTAAAGACCTCCTGCATGACCTTGGCCAGCCTGCTGTTGGCATTTTCCTTCCAGCCCGGGGACTGGTTGCCGATAACTGCCGTAAAGCCGGCCATCTGCCCCATTATATCCGCCTGCAAAACGAACTCGCTGAGCTTGGCGTCAATGGAAGAACGTGGGAAATAGGCAATACTGATTACCTCTCCCTTATCATCCATCCTTACCATGCCCACATTGGCGGAGGTTTCCACCAGCCCCGGCACCACCTGGGACATGGCATATACACCGCTGTGAAGGGACACAAGGAGACGGATAATGCTGTCACGGTCCTCATCAGTCATCACCTGCTGCGGCAGCTCTGCCTCAGTAAGCTCAAGCTCAATATTTCCATCAATGTCACCAAACTTGGCAATGAAGCTGTCCCGCTCTGCCTCCAGAACCTCCTGAACGACCTCAGCCTCCGCCATGGTGGAGATAAGCACCTCCGCCTCGGCGGGAATGGAGTTGCGGGCCTTGCCACCGGTAAAGCTGGCCAGCTCGTAGGCGATGCCGGCCTCATCCAAGGCATTGAGCACCATGGCCATAGTACGGATGGCATTGCCCCGTCCTTTGTCGATTTCCATGCCGGAATGGCCGCCCAGCAAGCCCTTTAAATGAATCCTGTAGGCCTTGTCCCCCTGAGGGGCAGAAAAGGTCAGCTGACGGTTAAAATCAATATTGACACTGCCGGCGGCTCCCACCGTCAGCTCGTCATAATTTTCCGAATCGCAGTTTATGAGATACTGGGCATCCATAAGATATTCAGGGTCAAGATGAATGGCCCCGGTCATGCCCTGCTCCTCATCCACGGTAATGATAGCCCGCAGGGGACCATGTTCATCGAGGTGCTTCATTAAATAAAGGATTTCAGCTATGCCGATGCCATCATCAGCCCCCAGGCTGGTGCCATCCGCAGACAGGAATTTTTCATCCCGTACCAGCTTAACAGGGTCCTTCAGAGGATCATAGGCCACACCGGGCGCTGCCACACAAACCATATCCATGTGGGCCTGCAATATGATAACCGGTGCCTTCTCCTTCCCCGCCGTAGCCGGCAAATCGGCCACAACATTATTTACCTCATCCTGATGAACCCTGCAGCCAATATCAGTAAAGGCCTTTACCAGATAATCGCTGACCGCCTTTTCGTGGCCGGATTTACGGGGAATAGCTGCCAAATGGGCAAACTCCGCCAATACGCCATCAATTATTTCTGTGTCACTATAATTTATCATCATTTCTAACGTCCTAACATTTTAATCAATATTTGTGGTAATATCTCCATTCTTTATTTCAAACCTTACCATTTGGGAGAATGCACTTTCGCCGGTAGGAGTGACAAATTCAAAGAAATATCCATAGTTTCCGTCCCCGACTACCTCATCCTCCATCCTTGGATTGTCCCCTACGGTGAAGGTATCTACCTCTACTTCTGTAGTATCAGTATCATCCCCGGACAGTGACATGCAGTAATGAAGGGTGGTTATCCGGTCACCCCGTTTCAGCTGAACCAGATTACGGCTACCCATGCCCTTACTGTCTATCCCCTTGCGGGCACCAAGAATATGGTATTTATCATCGTTGTAGTTATAGGCAACCTCCAAATTGCATTTCTCGCCATTTAACTTTATTGGCACTGCATAAAGGTTATAATCATCCTCCTCGGCCGTGATTTCCACATAAACAGGATATCCGTTCAGCATAGGCCACTTACCAAAGAAGTTATCCTTGAATACACCAGTGTCCCAGTCAGCCACAATATTACTGTCGCTGCCCAAAACCAGAAGGACATCATCCTCTATTCCAAGATATACAAGCTGACAATGAACGCTGGACAACAGATCCATCTCATCCTCTGTCAAGGTAACAAAGGAATTTCCCTCAGAGTCAACATCTACAGACAGGTCCTCCAGCTGGCTCACCTGGAAAATCTTCTGCTGTTGAACAGCATGCACATCCGGAACAGTGGCTATACCCTGAGATACGCCTTTAGCCAGCAGCTCCTCGGCCTCCTGCGGGAACACACCGAAAACCAGATAATAATACAGGCATTTTTGCGGCAATGGCACAGACTGCTGCGCTATATATCTTTCCAATACCTCCTGGTCGCCATCATAGGAATAAAAACCGGAAATACCTTTGCCCTGGCGGCGATATCTGCCATTCACCTTATATACTACTGCATTATCTACGGCATTGATAAGTGCCGGAGAGGTCTGTGGCAGTATTCCAATAGTTCTGCGGGCCAGATCCCCTAAATCAACCATGTCGGAATAGCCCTGCTCCCGGTTATTGCCGCCATAATTTTCCGCCTGCTGGGCTCTGCGGCCAAACTCCGAGAAAAAGCCTCTGGTATCATTGGATGCCAGCTTTAAGGCTTCAATGCCATAGGCTTCATACGCCTTTCCCAAAGCAGGAATCATACCGATGTCAACTACTGACAGGGTGGCCGACTCATCTGTTTCATACTCCCGGCAGCCCGCCATATAGCTGTCGCAGATGATCTTTCCCAAGGTAGCAGTATCCATGGACGGATTATTGCCCAGGGCACCGACCCATCTGGTATAATCCCAGCCATTACTTGGTTCTACTTCCTCGGAGGCCGTCATATAGCGGGATATTCCTTTCAAGGCATTTGCTGTATCGTAGGTGGCCATCATACAGGCATCAAAGCCAACCATTTCAAATGGAGGATTGGACTCAGATGTGCCATATACATTGGCAAAGGAGTTGGTAATGTCATTAAGGCTAAGGGCATTGCCAGTACGCTCATCATAGCAAACACCACCGGCACTGCCACCGCCATGGTTCCAAAATACGAAGGCCCGACGCAGATCTTCCCCTTCAAAGGCCTCCTTGCCTACCTGTAAAAAGTACTCCAAGGTCTGGGGGGACCCCATATCCGCATCCTCATAGCGGCCCACTTCCTGGATTCCATTATTGTCATATAGGTATAATCCAAGCTCCTCCGGCCGCATCATGTCATTCTGCCAATTATTGGCTCCACCAGTAATCAGCAGCACCTTGACATTTGGCGGAAGCTGTACATTTGTAAGCTCGATTATATCATCAGTGGCCGACCCGTAGTCCGTTTCCAAATCCGAGCCACAAATATACCAATAAACCAGCCAGTTATCCCCTGTCTGACCAGCTGCCTCAGTCCGGGCAAAATAATCCACCTTGCCCCAGCATAGCGAAACACATAATACAACGGCAAGCATTATTGCCCTCAGGCAGCATCTGCCCATATTTTTTCTTATTCCCTCGTACATTTTTAACTCCTTAACTCTCATAAACAAGCTCAATTGTTAAGACACTCCCCTATTTTATCCCAATCCAGTTTTGCTGCAGCCTTCTTTACTGCCTGCAACAATTCAGCATCCTTGGCCGGCAGCTCATAACCGGAAAGCTCATCCAAAATATACTTGAGGCTGTCATCATCAAAGGACTGCACCACTTCCCTAAGTGAGGACCAGGCTTCTGCCAGCTCCTCAGGTGATATCGGTGCCTTCTCTTCATCATCAGCCCCGGCCTTTTCAAGCAGTGGCGCCAACAATGCGGCACATTCCCGACACAGCTTCAACAAAACAGGCGTGTCTGTGAGAATTTCATTTATATAGCCGCTGTTTCCCGCATCCTCCAGCCGTCTGGCCCGATCGGACAGTTCTCCAAAGCCGGCCACCCGGGCCGTACTCTTCAGTGCGTGCACCTTAGTGGTGTAATTGTTGCAATCCTGGGCCTCGAAATACCCTTGAATTTCATCCGCAGTGGCTGGAAGTGACTCGGCAAATACTGTCAGTGCAGTCAAATAACCCTCCACACTGCCGCAGTGCTCTATGCCGGCCGAAACATCAATTCCCGGCACATTTTTAAGCCATTCCGGTATCATTGCTCCAGCAGCTTCAGTTACATCACCTGCTGCCTCACTCTTAAGGCTGACCTTATCCTCCGGCAAAAATCTCAGCAGACACTTCTCCAGCTTTTGAGTGGCTATAGGCTTGGTAAGATAATCATCAAAGCCAGCCTTCCTGTACACCTCGTTGGCTCCCGCCACCGCATTGGCCGTAAGGGCCACCACCGGAGTTTTGGCATTTGGACTGTCCGTCATTTTCTTTAATTCAGCCAGCGTTTCCAGGCCATCCATTCCCGGCATCCGATGGTCCATAAAGATAATGTCGTAGGCCGTATCCTTGACCATTTTCAGACACTCATATCCGCTGGCCGCAGTATCCACTTGGATTTGGGTACGCTTCAGCAGGCCCTTTACCACCGTCAAATTCATGACGGTATCATCCACCACCAGCACTCTGGCCTCAGGGGCGGAAAAGCATTCACAATCATTGGTCTGCTGTTGAATGCGACGATAGGCCTCCTCATAGTTGCCCATCTTATCCCAGTTCAGGACCTTTTGCCGTATCTTAAAGGAAAATGTGGAGCCCTGCCCATAAACGCTTTCCACTTCCAGCTTGCTGTCCATAAGGCCAAGCAGCTTCTGGGTAATATTCATTCCAAGGCCGGTGCCCTCAATAGTACGATTCCGTTTCTCCTCGATGCGTTCAAAGACCTCAAAGAGCTTGGCTATATCCTCATCCTTTATTCCGATTCCCGTGTCTGTTACGGAAACCTTCAAGATTATTTCCTGCCCGCTGTATCTTTCCCAATCCAGAGCCAATGTTACACTGCCTTGCTCTGTATATTTTACAGCATTAGTCAAAATATTGGTAATAACCTGTCGTAACCGCAGTTCATCCCCATATAAGGTGCTTGGCAAATCCTCCGGGGCCTTTACCCGAAGCTCCAGCTTCTTTTGTTCAGCTCTGGTGGCTATCATGTTAACCAGGTCATTCAGGAGAGAGCTGGTGGCATATTCTATCGGGATTAATTCCAGCTTGCCCGCCTCAATTTTTGAGAAATCCAAAATATCATTAATCAATCCCAAAAGGTTATTGCCGGCCGTCTTTATATTTTCAGCGTATTCACGAATCACCGGTTCCCTGCACTCACGCAGAATCATTTCGTCCATTCCCAGCACTGCATTTATAGGAGTACGTATTTCATGGCTCATGTTGGACAGGAAATCACTTTTGGCTTTATTGGCCGTCTCTGCTGCCTTGGCCATTTTTTTAAGCTCTTCATTGGACTCAGCCAATTCCTGGGTCACTGCATCCAAAAATGAGGCCATACGTGTTGCCAACGGAATAATAAAATGCGGCTCCTCCTCCATAAGGTGTTTATTGCAGCTGCTCATCTCACGATAAGGACCTTCCCGAAAAGCCACGGCTATCAATGCACTATTCAAAACTCCCCCCTGTCCCTTATAGGAATATATTTCCGATGTCCCATAATTTACGATCAATTCAGGGGCAAAACGTCGATAATATTCCACCTCTTTCTCAGCAGCTCCCCGCAAAAACAATGTGCGGTTGCCGCATACAGACATAAACGCCCCCTCTGGACCAAAGCCGCACAATTTTTTGCTGGCTTCATCGGTTTCCTTCAGCAATTCTGAATGTACAGCGTATGTAAGGCGGGCTTTCTCCCCCCTATAAATGTCTCCGTTGAAATAGATACGGCCTTCATTATCATGCACCGGTGGTACTCTGGCAATAAGACAACCATTTCTTTCAATAACCAACGGGAACTCAGATATGTTGTAAACAAAATTTTCATCGGGAATAACATTCAAATAATGACGATAAACCTCAGTAGCAGGCATATCATTCAACCGTGCCACACAGTTTACACTGACAGTTTCAGTGACAGTCAATTCCTTTCCTATAGGCTTCCAGCCAAGGATGTAATCTCCATGTACACAAAGCTCTTTTCCTGAAAAAACAGCTATAACAAGTCCGTGTTTGTACACACGATCACCGATAATAAATTGTTGTTCCTGAATATTATTCATATCTAGCAAAAAAAGATTTTGCTCTGTCTCCGGCATTTCTGCACTGCTTTCAAATACTCCCGCTGAGGCACCAAAAAAAACTACCTCCCTATTTTTCTCCGTCATTTTATTTAAAAGCAATGAAAAATCTGTATGCAAACAGCTGCAATATACGGCAGCCGCCTTCACATCAGCCATGCCGGCTATTTGTTCCCCAAGCTGTTGACCAAGCTTTATATAATCCTCGAGCATATCATCTAAGGAAAACAGCTTAATATCCGCATTGAAGAAAATATTGGCATTAATCAGCAAATAGCGATTTTCCTTTTTTTGTGTAAATATAGTTTCCACCATGCCGGTAACCACAGCCTGAGGCAGAAGCTGGCCTATGGCATTGCGGATTTTTTGGGCAATAATGATAGGTATACCATGAAAAAGCAAATGCAAATACAGTGATCTACCCTTTGCTTTTTTAAATTGACTCTGTATCTCGTGAAGAATTTGCAGAAGCTCCTCCCATTTTTCTTCCGGTGCGCTGACATCCTTAAAAATTGTATATTTCTTTTGCAGCATGGATTTTCTCCCTTCTTTAGAAAAACGGGAATGCGAAATTAATAATCTTCACATCCCCGTTTACCTCATTCGCCTCGCACAGTTTGGCCCCTTCTCCAAAGGGAGAAGGCTCACAGCACTTTATCATCATGGAGCTTTTTAAATTTTTGCTTTTCAAAGAAATCATCCACCGCCGCAATGAGCTTTGCCCGGTCCTGACTCTTTAACAGATACCCATCAGGCTTCATGGCCAGTACCTTTTTAACACTCTCAGGGTCGCCCTTTCCCGTCAGGAAAATCACAGGAATTGAATCCACCTTGGTTTCGCTACGAATCATTTCCAGCAGCTGCGGACCGGAGGTAACGGGCATTTCATAATCCAAAAGAATTAAATCCGGACGGTTCTCGGCAATATACATAAGAGCCTGTGCCCCTGAGGTCACTATAGTGACCCTATACTTGGACGACAGCCAGTCCTTAACCATTTTCAAAAAGGTTCCGTCATCATCCACCAGCAAAATACTCTTCCGCTTTGCCAGATCGTCATTGGCCTCCAACAGCCAATCCGCCTGTGCCACCAGCTTTTTCATATCAAATGGGCGCTCAAAGGTGGCGGATATCAAGGCCGCCGGAATACTCCTGTTGGCCACCTCCAGCTCAGTTGCTGTGCCAATAACAATAAGCAGCTTGTCCTCCTCGGTACAAATATCCTTTATATACACCAGCGTGCTGGCAACATCATCCACGTATTCACCCAGATACAGTATAAATAAATCCGTTTCGCCCTTATGGGCACCAATATCCTCCACCGTAGGTTCCGCATCTATCACAACGTAACCGCCATCAGCCAGATTCTTGGCAATAGTGCCCAGCATGAAGGATTTTCCTTTATGTATCAATACAACTTTTTTTTGCATGGCTACCGTCCTTCCCGTATCATAAGACTTACTTCGTATTTCGACATAAAGGAAAATAATCCTGCCAATAGGTTATTTCTTATTTTTCCACACCAACACTTTTGTTATAACGCCATTGTTCAAATTTTTCTTCTTTAGAAGAAAAATCTTCCATGTACCTGTTTTATGGAGTGATAGGCAGAATTGGCCTTGGTGTAGGCTATATCACACCAGTTTCTACACTGGTTAAATATTTTCCAAATCATCGAGACTTTGCCACTGGGCTGGCCATTATGGGCTTTGGCTTTGCCGCCCTTATTGCTGGTCCTGTTATGCAAAGTCTGACTGCTACATATGGCCTTATAAACAACTTCATAATTATGGGTGTTATCTATATGCTGGTAATGGGAGCTTCAGCCCTTTATTTGAAGCCTCCTGCTGCCAGCAATGAATCAGCTGCAAAGGCTATCTACCATGGCTTTACTGCCGGTGAGGCCATTAAAACATGGCAATTTGGTGCATTGTGGTGGATATTCTTTGTCAATATCACTTGTGGTATTGGCCTGTTGGCAGTAGCATCTCCTATGGCTCAGCAGATTGTGGGGATGGATGCCTGCCTATCTGTCCGATATCTTTGGTACCCGGGAACTAAGTGCCATTCATGGTCGAATTTTAACAGCCTGGGGGCTAGCCGGTGTAGTAGGCCCTACCATCGTTTCCTTCTTTTGGGAACAAACCCACAGCTATACCTACACCATGTTCTTTTTCGCCGGCTGCTTTGTGCTAAATTTTATTATTGTAACTATTTTAAAGCAATATGGCATGAAAAGCCTTGCAGTTGCTATGGAAGGAAAATAATTTTGACAAAAGACTGATTTTAGGATACAGTCTAAACGTTGCATAGGGGAGTAGTTCGCGTGATATCGTTATGATTAATCATGTGATTTGTCAACAATCGCGGCTGTCTGTATTATATGCAGGACAGTCTGGCAGATCTTAAAGAATGAGACTTATGCGCATGCTTATATTGCGTGCGCATAAGTCTTTTTTATATCTGAAAAAACCTATTATGCGAGGAGAAATCAAAATGGAAATCTTAGAAGCAGTTTTATTACTTTTAGTGGGCTTTATACTTCTGATAAAAGGCGCGGACTTTTTTGTTGACGGAGCTTCAGCTGTCGCCAAAAAGCTACGGGTCCCTTCTCTTATCATCGGCTTGACCATCGTAGCTATGGGCACCTCCCTGCCGGAGCTTTCAGTAAGCGTAACAGCTTCCTTAAACGACAACAACGCCCTTGCTATAAGCAACGTCATCGGCTCAAATATTTTCAACCTTATGGTGGTCTTAGGCGCATCGGCGGCTATTACCCCCCTTTTGGTAAGCAAGTCTGTTATGAAAAAGGATTATCCATTTGCCTTAGGCTGTGCCGTGCTCCTTTTAATATTCGGATACAACGGCATGGAGCTTGGACATATAGATGGTATAATACTGCTGGTTATTTTTACCGGCTTCATTATCAATCAGATATTATCCGTAAAAAAAGCCAGAAAAGAGCGCCTGGAGCAAGAGGCAAGCTCCGATGATGAAAATGAAGATACAAGTGATATTTCCCTTTTTCTTTCCATCGTATACATCATTGGAGGTGCCGCTGCCGTAAAATTTGGCGGTGACTGGGTTGTAAATGCTGCCATTACTATAGCAAGTGCCTTTGGATTATCCGAGAATCTGATTGGACTTACCATTGTAGCCTGTGGAACCTCTCTTCCTGAGCTTGTCACCTCCATTGCAGCTGCAAGAAAGGACGAGCTTGATATGGCTATCGGAAATGTTGTGGGTTCAAATATATTTAACATCCTTATGATTCTCGGTGTCGCTGCCACTATCAGCCCGATGGCCTTCATCATGGAAAATGTCATTGATATCGGCGTCCTGTTTGGCTTCTCGGTTCTGACATGTTTTTTTTGCTATACAAAGGGGAAGCTTGAACGCCATGAAGGAATCATCATGCTAATCTGTTATGCAGTATATCTGGTATACATCTGCAATCGTTAAAAGGGAAAAGTAGCTGATATATATGGACAAAATCAAGGTTGCGGCAGTACAAATGCCCACGGTAGCTGACAAAATGGAAAACGTACGGGCAGTAAAGGACTACCTTGATAAGCTAAAGGATTACAAACCGGATTTTGTTGTTTTGCCGGAAATGTTCTGCTGCCCTTACCAGACAAGCAATTTCCCCGTATATGCTGAGAAGGATGGCGGACCAGTATGGACACAGCTTTCGGAATATGCCCGTCAATATGGTATTTACCTTATAGGTGGCTCTGTACCGGAAAAGGATGACCAAGGCAGCGTGTACAATACCTCATATATTTTCGACCGCCAAGGAAAGCAGACTGGCAAGCACCGAAAGGTTCATTTATTTGATATAGATATTATAGGTGGCCAGAACTTTTAGGAATCCGATACTCTCACTGCTGGAAACAGCCATACCGTATTTGATACAGAATTTGGCAAAATGGGAGTGATTATCTGCTTTGATATTCGCTTCCCGGAATTTACCCGTCTCACAGTCGATGATGGAGCAAAGTTAATTTTTGTTCCGGCAGTCTTTAATATGACCACTGGCCCAGACCACTGGGAGCTTTCCTTCCGGGCCAGAGCCCTTGATAACCAGATTTACATGGTAGGCTGCGCGTCTATGCGTGACTCTTCCTCCGGCTATATCTCCTGGGGACATTCTATTATCACCAATCCTTGGGGAGACGTTGTAGGCGTGCTGGATGAAAAGGAGGGCATACTTACAGCCGAGCTGGACCTTGATTATATTGGAAAAATAAGAGAAGAACTGCCATTATTAAAAAATCGGCGCAAGGATATGTATAAAATTATTTGTTCACCTTAAATCCTTGCAAGCCAGCCAGCACGAATTTTTTAAAATTCTTCGGCACTTGGCTATTTTCATAATCTATGGGAACAATTTCCCTTAATTCCTGCAGTTCACTGCGTTCCACCAATAAAAACCATACAAAGGGTGCTAATACGGAAATCAAACAGCTGGACAATAAAGGAGACTCACGGGATAAACCGGTATAGTTCCCAAGTATTGACAGCATCAACTTCAATTTAGGCACAGCCTTTTCACTGACAATTTTTTTGGTCAATCCGGACGGAGCGGTAATTTCCCTTATCCAGACCCGGATTGGCCAATTATCTTTTTGCATAACCATATTGGTTAATATATCCAAAAAAATACTTATTTCTTCCTCGGTGGATGACTTTGACTCTTCCAGAGCCTCTAGCTCCCTTACATTTAACAGATATTCATGAACCCGTTCCAGCACTGCAATATATAGCTTATCCCTACCGCCAAAATGATAATTAATGGCAGCCACATTTACCTTGGCAACCCCGCAAATTTCCTTGCTGGTGGTTTTTTCATATCCCTTTTGGGCAATAAGCTTTCCAGCAGTTTCTATCAGCAGAGCTTTGGTTTCGTTACCATCCCCTCTGGCTTCATGACATATCTTTTCGGAGTTTATTTCTCCCATGACTACACGACCTTTCATTGAAGATTGTTTCTAAACAACCAGCCGGCTAAAGGCATGGTTATACATGCCACCACCAGCATTGGAATATAGTCTGGCCATACATCAAGAAATCCGGCCCCTTCAAGATAAATTCGCCTTACGGCATCCAGGGCAAACCTCATCGGGTCGGCATAAGTCACCAGCTGTAAAAGCTCTGGCATATTATTAACCGGGGTGGCCAAACCAGACAGCAGTACCATTGGCATTAATAGCACAAAGCAATACACCATTACCTGTTGCATGGACTTGGAAATTGCCGATATAGACAGACCGATTCCCGTACAGCTTATTATAAATATACCAATGGTGAGATACATGGGAAATAAATCTCCCGCCATAGGTATTTCAAACCAATATATACAAATCAGCAGCACTATACTTGATTGTATAAGACCAATTAACATGGGTGCAACTGCCTTGCCTATTAAGATTTGTACCGGAGACAAGGGGGTAACCAAAAGCTGGTCAAAGGTCCCCTGCTCCCGTTCTCTGGCCACAGACAAGCCGCCCAGCATTAGGACCTGCACCAAGCTAAGCATTATTACCAGTGCCGGCAAAAAATTCCATCTAGTTATGAAATTTGGATTATACCAGGAAACTGTTTCCAGCTGTATCACATTAAGCCCATTATTGCGGCTGGCATTATAGCTCCCCACAATACTGCCAATGTAATTTTGCGCCAAAGAAGCAGTCATGGTATTTCTCCCATCGGTTATAACCTGTATTGTACTGATATATCCTCTGGAAAGGTTTTGGGAAAAATCACTGGGTATTGTAAGCACCAGCATAGCTTCTCCTGAATCAATACAATCAGCAATTTCATGGGAATTGCCCAATGTTCTTACTCGCTGGAAAGCTGCGCTTCCGTCTAATTTTGCAATTAACTGGGTTGATTCCTGACTATGACTTAAATCCAACAAGGCATAGGGAACATGATCCAAATCATAGGTGGCCACATAGCCGAAAATCAGACTTTGCACAAAAACTGGCACTACCAATATTGCTCTGGTCTTAGGATCTTTTAGGGTTGAAAGCAGCTCCTTCCTTATCATCCACTTCAGTTGTTGGATAAAATATTTCCAGCCGTTCATCATTCCACCCTCTTTTTAGTTATATGCATGGCTATCCCTAAAAATAGCAGTCCATAAAAGAATAAAACTGTACAATTTTTGATTATCATTTCCCATTCGTTGCCCGCCAAAAACAAGGTCTTTAACAGCTCCAAATAATAGGTAGCCGGCAATAAATGTCCAATGGCACTGACCCAAGATGGGACGCTATGCAAATCAAACAAGAAGCCTGACAGCATTAGAGATGGCAAAAAGCCCACCATAAAAGCAATTTGACATGATAAAAACTGACTTTTTGTCACAGATGAAATCATAAGACCAATCCCTAATGCAACAGACAGATATAATATTGTGGCAAGGAGTAAAATCACAAAGGACCCATGCAATGGAATACCATATAAAAATTTTGACGCTATAATGCAAAGAAAAAATCCCACCATAGCAACGCCAAAATAGGGCACCATTTTTGAAAGAAGCAGCTCCATAACCGACACGGGCGTAACAAATATGGCCTCCAGAGTTCCCCTTTCCCATTCCCGGGCCATGACCAAGGCTGTCAAAAATACGCCTACCAAGGTCATTATCAACATTATCAGACCTGGTACAAAATACCAGGTACTGGAATTAGCATCGTTAAACCAAATCCTATTTTCTACAGTCACCAGGCCTTTGGCCATATATCCCTTGTAAAAATTTGAATTATAGCTTTGAACTCCAGCCTCCACATAGCCTTTAACCGAATTGGCAGTGGTGGTATTAACCCCATATATAATCAACTGAAGATTCCCTTTTCTTTTCTGCAGCTTTTCCGAAAAATCAGGAGGAACAGTCAAAATAGCATCCACCTGCCGCTGCCCCATTAATTTTTCAGCCTCTTTAAAGGAAGTAACAAAATGCGGTGAAAAATACTCTGACCCACTAAGAAAGCTCACTGCATGCCTTGCGGTAGGTGATGTATCCTCCAATACAACTGCTATGGGAATATTTTTTACGTCCAGAGATATTCCATAACCCATAATCAGAATAAGAATAATAGGAAGCACTGATCCAATGAGAATACTGCTTTTATCCCGCCTTAGCTGCAAATATTCCTTGTAAATAAGGGCCAGCAGCCGATGAAAAAAACCTCTATTAATGCTCTTCACCGTGCTCCCCCTTTCTGGAAGACTCCACAATGCTGATAAATACCTCATTCATGGACATATCCTGTCCGCCCTGCTGTGCCCGTATCTTTTCTGGCGAACCGATGGCCAGCAGCTTTCCCTTGTCCTGTATCATAATCCGGTCACAATATTCGGCTTCCTCCATAAAATGAGTCGTAATGATAATAGTAGTTCCTCTAAGTGATAAATCCGTTATCTGGCGCCAAAAATCCCGTCTGGTCAAGGGATCAATTCCGCTGGTGGGTTCATCCAGAAAAAGTATTTTAGGCTCATGCAAAAGGGCGGTGGCCATAGACAGTCGCTGCTTATAGCCTCCCGGCAAATCCCCTGCCGGCACATTTTCCTTTCCAGTTAAATGAAATTCCTGCAACACTGTCTGTATACGCTCTGTCAATTTCTTTTTTGACAAGCCATAAACTCCCCCAAAGAAGGAAAGGTTTTCCAGCACTGTCAAGTCACTGTACAGAGAGAATTTTTGAGCCACATAGCCGATATTTCTCCGGGCCTCGGTCTGGGCATGTCGGAGATTTACGCCGGCAACGCTTAAAAATCCCCCGGACATAGGCAAAAGGCCGCACAGCATCCGAAAGGTGGTGGTTTTCCCCGCTCCATTGGGGCCCAGCAGTCCAAATACCTCACCCTTATGTACCTGAAAGGAGGTTTTATCCACAGCGATAAAATCCCCAAATTTTCTGAGTAAATCCTTTACCTCAATATCAATTTCATCCGATAGGGAAAAATTTCCGTTCAAGGATAAGGGTGCCACATTTACTGAAGTATTGCTGTTGGCATTGGCCTGAGCACTATCACCATGAAGCAAAATCATAAAGGCATCCTCCAGCCGTTCAGATACTGGAATAAAGCCATAAGGATAGTTTTCCACAAAATATTTTTCATCCGCTCCCTTTTGGCGGATAAACCGCACCCGGCCCATTTCCGGCACTGCATCCACCACGTGTTCTTTATCATCCAACAGCAATCCTTGCAAAACTCTGGTGGGAACACCATCCTCTGGTGTCATACGATAACACCGACCAGCCGCCAGCTGCTTAATTGCGTTAGGCGACGCTCCAGCTAATATCTTCCCTTCATTCAGCACATAGACCATCTGGCAGCGCTCAGCCTCGTCCATATAGGCAGTATTAACCAACACACTTAGCTCTTCTTCTTTTACCAGCTGGCCTAATATTTCCCATAACTCCCGTCTGGACAGCGGGTCCACCCCCACCGTAGGTTCATCCAATAAAAGTAAGTCAGGAGAACGTACCAAGGTACAGGCCAATCCGAGTTTTTGCTTCATACCACCAGATAAATTTCCCGCCAGTCGTTTAGTAAAAGAAGAAAGCCCTGTCATATTTAAAAGCTGGGCAAAACGGTCCCCTTCCTTATCTGGCGAAATACCATGCAGTCTGGCATATAAGCTCATATTTTCTTCAACGGATAAATCCTCATACAAACCAAATTTTTGCGGCATATAGCTGATTTGCTCCTGAACCCTCTGTTCATTTCCCGCTATATTCATTTCCAATACTTCCAGACTGCCGGAGGTAGGTGTAATTAATCCAGCAATCATGCGCATAAAAGTGGTTTTTCCCGCTCCATCCGGTCCCACGATGGCAGTTAAGGTCCCCTTCTTCAAGGTAAAATTAATTGACTTTAGGGCAGTAGCCAGAACATTACCCTTTTTATCAG
Organism: Anaerovibrio sp. JC8; assembly: GCF_002100115.1. Classification (GTDB taxonomy): domain Bacteria; phylum Bacillota; class Negativicutes; order Selenomonadales; family Selenomonadaceae; genus Anaerovibrio. The sequence goes on from NZ_ANBM01000003.1 coordinate 29,731, forward strand.
TAAAAACCTTAGATAAATTATCTGCTCGAACAATCAATTCCATATTGTTCACCCCATAATAGCCGCTGTCTACATATTCAACTGGACTGTAGCTGGCATACCCATTCTAAGCACATTTTCCACATCGTCAACATAAACACGTACTTCATATAACAGATTTGTTCTTAGATCATCCGTCTGAACAGTCTTCGGAGTAAATTCTGCTGTCGAGGAGATAAATCCTACCTGCCCACTTATTCCTTTATCTGGCAGGCTGTCAATATAGATGGTTGCCCCTTGTCCTTCATATACACGAGCCAAATCCGTTTCCTTTACATAGACCCTGATCCACTTTTTATCGTGAAGAGAAATTTTAAACACCGGCAGAGATGGTGAAGCCATATCCCCCGCCTCCAACAGACGGGAACGTATTACACCATCTACTGGAGAAATCAGCTCCATCTGGGAAAGCAGATATTCCTGACGTGCCAGCTCCTGTTCTAATGATTCCAGCTTTGCTTCAGCCTGCCGAATTTCCTCTGGCCTTGGACCGGACAAGGCTTCTTGATAAGACTCATTAGCTGCGACTTTTTCTGCCTCAGCGGCCTGTGCATTATATATGGCACTATCTAATTCCTGCCGACTTATGGCTTCAGAATAATATAGCTGCTGACGGCGTTTCATCACAAGCTGGGCATCGTCAGAATTTGCCTGGGCGGCAATAAGTCTTGCCTTAGCCTGATTAATGACCTCACTTCTGGTACCATTATGTAGCAAATTTACCGCGCTTTCCTGTGCTAATATTTCTGCTTTTAATTTTCCTATGCTCATCTCGGTTTCCCGTGTATCCAAGCGGGCCAAGACCTGCCCCATTTTCACCTCGTCCCCTTCCTCAGCCAGCAGCTCCTTCAGTCGATCACTTCCTCTAAAGGCCAGCGATACTTCTCTCACATCCACATTTCCAGACAAAACCAATTCATGTTCATTTTTATTCCCGCCAAACCAGCCATTATTCATCCCAAAGGCAACCGTTACAATCATTACAATTGATATTAGTAGAATAACAATTATCTTTTTCTTTCGCTGCATATAGTTACTTCCCCCCTTCAGCTTTTCTTTTTTGTATTTTATCAAATTTAAATTTGAATTTCAATTATTTCCAAAACCAAATACAAAACTCCCGGCTCTGACACCTAAGCCAAAGCCGGGAGTAATATGGACCGATTTTTTTTGATTTTTTATTGATTATTTACCCTTTGCGTTTAAATCATAGTCTACATAGCAAATATGAGTCTCAAGGAATTCATCCAAACCATGTTCACCATCATCGCCACCGAGACCGGACTGACGAACGCCCTGATGGAAGCCCTGGAATGCTTCAAAATGCTCGCGGTTTACATAGGTTTCACCAAACTTGATTTCATTCATGGCTCTCATAACCACATCAAAGTCCTGAGTGTATATGGATGAGGTCAATCCATAAATACAGTCATTGGCTTTTTCAATGGCTTCGTCCAAGGTCTTAAAGGTGGAAATCGGCAATACTGGTCCGAAGATCTCATCCCGCATAATAGCCATATCATGAGTACAATCTGTAACAACAGTTGGCTCATAATAGTAGCCCTTGCCATCAACAGTAGCCTTTTTGCCGCCACAGCGAACCTTGGCGCCTTCCTTTATGGCACTCTGAACCAGACTGTCCACATGCTCCTGCTGAGCCTTGTTGACCATTGGGCCAAGATCAAAGGTACCACCTAAGCCTGGACCATAGGTTGCCTTCTGGAAGCGGGCAATAATTTTTTCGATAAATTTATCTGCAATACCCTCTTGTACATATACTCTTTCTGCAGCATTGCAAACCTGACCGGAATTGATAATACGGGAATTATAAACGTGTTCCACGGTTTCGTCCAGCTTACAGTCATCCATAACTATAACCGGAGCCTTGCCACCCAATTCCAGGGAAACCTTGGTAACGTTGTCAGCAGCCTTCTTCATAATCTTCTTGCCAGCACCGGTGCTGCCAGTCATTGAAACAAGTGCTACCTTTGGATTGCCGGACAGTGCATCACCCACCACACTGCCTGAGCCAGTAACAACATTGATTACGCCCTTTGGCAAAGAGCTTTTAGCTACTATTTTTGCAAACTCATAGCAGCCATTTGGAGAGTCGCTGGAAGGCTTTAACACCACAGTATCACCTGCTATTAATGCAGGTGCAACCTTACGGCCAATGAGGAACAGCGGGAAGTTCCATGGCATGATACCAGCTACAACGCCAATTGGCATTTTATAAAGGAAAATATTCTCATTAGGTCTGTCAGATGGAATAATCTCACCCTTTATATGGCGGGCCATGGCAGCAAAATACTGAATATAGTCACCAAGCCAGCCTGCTTCATCCATGGACTGTGCCAACGGCTTGCCCATTTCCTCCGTATTGGTACGGGCAAACAGCTCCTGATTTTCTCTTACCAGCCCAGCCAATTCCATCAAATAATTGGCACGCTGAATTGCCGGAAGCTTGCCCCAGGACTTCTGAGCTTCAGCTGCCGCGTCGACAGCTGCCTCAACATCAGCTTCTGTAGCCTTAGGCACTTGAGAGATGACCTCTTCCGTTGCTGGATTTATAACATCCAGCATTTCCCGGTCACCATTTGGAACAAATTCTCCATTGATGAAAAGCTCATACTGTTTCATTTAACAACCATCCTTTCAATAAAAAATAAAATCAACGACGAAATTATGTTCTTTATTCTACATTTACGTCAGTAATTCCTGCATTTATTATGTACATATCCAAAAAATTATAGGATAGTTAATTAATTCTTCCAAATAAAAACAGCTACAGATTGCTCCATAGCTGTTAAAAGGTTTATTTTCACTTAATTATGCCGCCACTCGTTTTTTCTCCGGTGCCAATATACGGGCACTATTTAATACCACAGCCAAATCAGTCTGACGGCCCCCCAGGGTAACACCTACATGAGCAAAGGCAAGGGCTGGAGCGTCATTTATCATTATTTTGTTACTTTAATGAAGTTTAACGTGGATAGTTGCTGTTTTGATACACACCATTTCCCGGATGTGCAAGCTTTGACCAGTTTATATTGGGCAAAATAATCCCGGACAAAATGAGTACAGCTCCCACAATACCGATACTTCCCAAGCTATCCCCCATAAACAGCCAACCAAGAACAGCAGTGGTCAGGGGATTTATAGCAATAATAATACCAGTAGTCTCTGATGATAACGGCTTTTGGGCTATTGGCTGCATAGTGAAACCAAAGCCTGTGCATACAACAGCCAAGATTAATAGCATTATCCACTGTGTACTGTCATCTGGCAAATGAGGTGCTTCAAACATGAAGGATGTGATTAATCCCATTACTCCCATTACTCCTACATATAAAATACCCAAAGTCATTGGGTCATATTTTTTTGATATTCTATCAGTGATAATTATTGCCGCCGCATAGCTAAAAGCAGCTATCATGCATAGTATTTCACCTATTCCAAAACCGCTGAATAATCTGATATTTCCGATACCATTACTGGCCGACCCGCTGCCAAGGACAATAAGACCTATCCCAATAAAGGTAATTATTGTGCTAACAGCAATAACCCGTGGAGGAAATCGCCGCAATAATATGGCTTCTATGACCGGTACTATTACGATAGCACTATTTTCCAGAAAAGAACATATAGAGGCCGTAGTGTACTGTAGTCCAACCAGCTCTGCTGTCATGCATAAATAATAAACGCCTCCCAGCAAAAAAGAAGCACTGACAATATGAGGATTTTCCTTGATGTCCTCTACAATTTTTCCAGAAAAAAATATAAACAGTATAAGAAATGCCAACAGAAAACGTATTCCCAATAAATTTAACGGCTCAATGCTTCCCAAAAGCTGTTTGGAGAACAAAAAGGCTGACCCTCGAACGATGCTCATGGCTACTATAATCAGGCAGCCAGTTTTAAAGCTTATTTCTATATTATTCAATCCCGAGATGCCATGCATTTTCTACACCTCCACCACATTTTCTCTTATCTTGACATTATTGTAATGTAGTTTTAGTATTGAGTAAAATGAAAGTTTATCAATATATCATTGATTTTTTATCAAAGAAAATAAGGAGCAAAAATATGGATACAGAACGCATTCGCACACTGCTTTGTGCTGTCGATGAAGGAAGTCTGACCGCAGTATCAGAGAAAATGGGATATACGGCATCCGGGATTAGCCGAATGATGGCAACTCTTGAGGCTGAAGCTGGTTTTCCACTTCTTGTACGGAGCCGCAGCGGAGTCGTGCCCACCGAAGAATGTCGCCAGCTTTTACCCTTGATGAAGGAAATACTGGCTTTGGCCGACCGCTTTCATCAGGCGTCTGGTGAGCTTGCTGGATTGGCCCGTGGAACCATAAGAATCGGAACGTCTTATTACGCCTACTATAGCTGGTTTGCCAAGCTGATTGCCGATTTTCAGCAGACATATCCCGGAATTGACGCACAAATAATTGAAGGAACCAGTACTGAGCTGATAAGCGCCATGGATGAGCATCAGGCCGACCTGTGTATTATCAGCCGCAGAAAGGGCAATTACGATTGGATTCCATTAAAAAAAGACCAGCTTCTGGCCTGTCTGCCAGCAGATCACCCAAAAGCCGGTCACAAAACCTTTCCTGTGCAGGATTTTGCCACTGAGGATTTTATCGAACTCTATCCGGGCAAGGAAACAGATAACTCCCAAATGCTGAAAAGGAACGGTATTACTCCACATATCAAATATTCAACATCAGATAATTATGCCGCCTATGCCATGGTCGCCGCTGGTCTGGGTATAGCGTGCACCAATGCGATTATTGGAAAATCTTTTATGGATGGTGTCTGTTATTTGCCCCTATCACCCAAACAAACGGTAGAAATCGGCATTGCCATGCCAAAAAAGGATAAAATGTCCCCAGCGGCAAAACGTTTTGCGGAATTCGCCCGTCAACGATTCGACGAGAATTGATAAAATGATGTAAAATACTTAGATTGAATATAAAAATATGCTTAAATTGTATACTTTTCAAAATAAGCGTATGGTAATACGGACAGATATTCTCATAATGCCCGTCCTTCATTTTAAAGCCACCTGGAATGGTCCCAAGCTGGACGAACCCCAAACGCTCATACAGATGCCTTGCATGAATATTGACTTCACCGTATAAAGTGGGTAGGCTGCCATTCCTCTTTCTCCGGCAGGCCGTATTTTTCCTTGCCCAGGGCGATACTGCGCATTAGGAATATCATATTTTTTGCTAGGGTCCGCATGGTTTGGAGACCTTCGGCGTCCTCCTTTGCCTGTCCCTGCTCCCGACCATGGACACTGTTCCAATACTGGCTGGAGGCAATCGGCATACCGCTGATACCAAAATATTTATTCAGCTCGTCATAGGTAGCTGAACAGCCGCCCCTCCGGGCCACCGCAATGCCAGCCCCTACCTTCATGGTCTTGTCAAAATTGGTGCTGAAAAACAGCCGGTCAAGGCAGGAAATCAAGGTGCCGTTGGCCGAAGCATAATAAACCGGTGAAGCTACCACCAGACCATCTGCCGCTTCAAATTTCGGTGCCAGCTCATTTACCACATCATCAAAGACACACTTGCCCTTTTGCATGCAGGAGCCACAGGCAATACAGCCCCGAATAGCCTTATTGCCTATCTGTACCACCTCGGTTTCCACGCCTTCGGCATCAAATGTCTTTACCAGCTCATTCACCGCTACAGCAGTGTTACCCCCCACCCGGGGACTGCCATTGATAATTAATACCTTCATATTGCTTCCTCCTAAAAATACACATTTCACACTTTATACTGACTATACCATTTAGAGCCTACTTCAAGTCAAGCAGTTTTCAAGAAAAACAGCTATCGATTTCTTTGTAGCTGTTGGCTTTTCCTGTTAATTATTGGGCACTCAGTTCAAAATGCTTGCGATTAGTCTTTAATATGCCTTCCTTCTGCAGCTTGGATATCTCTACTGTCATGGCAGCTCTCTCCACACAGAGATAGTCCGCCAATTCCTGTCGGTTAAAGGGTATATCAAAGCTCAGACTGCCCTGACGCTGGGATTCATTGGAAAGAAAGGACAGCAGCTTCTCCCTTGTGGAACGCTTGCTTATATGGGTAATTTTCTCATTAAAGGCCATGACCTTGTTGGCAAGAACTCCTACCAGATTACGGATAAGCCTTTGATGATGGTCGCAGGCCGAAGAGCAGCTGGACATCAGTCTTTTCACATCCATCATAAGAACAGTGGTATCAGCTTCTGCAATTACACTGATATTAAGTACGGAACCGGGAGACGCTGCATAGATTTCTCCAAAAAAATCTCCAGGATGGCATTTTGCCATAATATTTCTATGTCCCCACACATCCTCCTGAATAATAAACACCCCGCCGGACAACACCATGCCCATTACATCCGTGCTGTCCCCGGCCCGAAAGATGTATTTTCCTTTTTCAGCTTTTATGATATAGGCCCCGATACAGCCCAATACAGCCTGAATTTCTCCACTTTCCATACCGCCAAAGAAGGAACAGTTGCTAAGAATAGGCATATACTTATCCATTTCTTTCCTGTTGACCATAATATTTCTCCCATTTTAAAAAAATCATTTTTGTTGTAATTACAACATACTAGTTTGTTTTATTCTAGTATACTCATTTTATAAAAGCAATGAAAAATAATTACTTTAGTGTGTATTAGTAAGGAGAGCTACGCCATGATCAGACAGATTATTAATATTGACGAAGAAAAATGCAATGGCTGTGGGGCCTGTGCTGCCGCCTGCCATGAAGGTGCCATCGGTATGGTAGATGGAAAGGCAAAGCTGTTACGGGATGATTATTGTGACGGTCTGGGAGACTGTCTGCCTCAGTGTCCTACCGGTGCCATCACCTTTGTTCAAAGGGAAGCACTGGCCTATGATGAGGAAGCAGTAAAAGAGCATCAGCGTTTAAAAGCCATGGTACAGAACCAGCCACCAGCCGGCGGCTGTCCAGGAACCAGAATGAGAGCCCTTAATCCTGATGATACTGCTGATGAAGCTGTTACAACAAAAAATATTCCTTCCCGCCTTCGAAACTGGCCTGTGCAGATCAAGCTGGCACCAATCACTGCACCATATTTTTCCGGAGCCAGGCTCCTTATTGCAGCTGATTGTACTGCTTATTCCTACGCCAATTTCCACGAGGAATTTATCAGGGGCAAGGTGACACTCATTGGCTGTCCAAAGCTGGACAGCATTGATTACAGTGAAAAGCTCACCCAGATTATTGCCCAAAACGATATTGAAAGCGTTACTATCGTCCGCATGGAGGTGCCTTGCTGTGGTGGTCTGGAAATGGCAGTCAAGAAGGCGTTGCAGGACAGCGGCAAATTCATTCCATGGCAGGTTATTACCCTGTCCATTGACGGAAAAATCCTTGAATAAAAAATCCCCCTGCCTTTATACGGCAGGGGGATTTTATGTTACTTTACAGTTATCTGTACTCCACGAATGGCAGACGGCAGCAGGGAAGCCGCCTGTTTATCAAGAATAATAGCCACATCACGGTGCAGCTGCAGAATGGACGCCGGTGCTTCCGGGGTAACATCACCGCACACTGCCTTGTATACTGCCTCGGCCTTATTGCGGCCATTGGCCAGCAGGATTACATGCTCTGCCATCATAATGGTCTTGATTCCCATGCTGATTGCATAGCGGGGCACATCGCTGACGCTGTTGAAAAAACGGGAATTGGCCTGGATGGTTTCTTCATCCAGCTCCACCTTATGGGTAGTAGCGGCAAATTTCACATCCGGCTCATTAAAGCCGATATGGGCATTTTGCCCGATTCCCAGCACCTGCAGGTCAATTCCTCCCCTGGAGGCAATGAGCTTTTCATAGCGTTCCCCCTCCGCCACCATATCATCAGCCATACCGTCCGGCAGAAACACATTCTCCGGACGGATGTTTATATGCCGAAAAAAATTCTCCTGCATAAAATAATGATAGCTCTGGGGATTATCCGGACTCATGCCAATGTATTCATCCAGATTGAAGGTGGTAACCTGCGAAAAGTCCAGACCCACACTTTTATGCACCGCTGCCAACCGCTGATACATGGAAACCGGAGTGCTGCCAGTGGCCAACCCCAGAACGCTGTCCGGCTTCAGATAAATCTGGCCGGCAACAATATTGGCCGCTTCCACGCCCATCTGTTCATAGGATTCGGTAATAATTATCCGCATAGTTGGTATCCTCCGTAGCAGCAACAGCTTGTCACATACTTCTCAGATTGGAAATTTCCTTGGCATAACCAGCATTGTCATTAGGTGTTTCCAATATAAATGGCAAACCCTTTAAATATGGGTGATTTACTATCCGGCCAAAGGCTTCGTTGCCGATACTGCCCTCACCGATTTTCGCATGGCGGTCCTTATTGGACCCAAATGGTGTAAGGCTGTCATTTATATGAAGGGCCCGTAATTTATCAATGCCGATTACACTGTCAAATTCCTGCAGGACCCCCTCCAGATCATTGACGATATCATACCCGGCACTGTACACATGGCACGTATCCAGACAAACACCCAGATGGTCCTTCAGCTCGGTTCGTTTAATAATTTCCGCCAGCTCCTGAAAGCTTCTACCTACCTCTGTCCCCTTGCCGGACATGGTTTCAAGCAGCACCATTGTGCTCTGCTCCTTCCTTATTATCTCATTTAGCTGGCTGCTTATAAGCTCAATGGCCGTATCCACCCCCTGCCCCACATGACTTCCGGGATGGAAATTATAGTAATTTCCCGGTGTATATTCCATCCGCACCAGATCATCTGCCATAACATTGTGGGCAAATTCCCTCAATTCCGGCTTTGCTGCACAAGGATTAAGGGTATATGGGGCATGGGCCACCAGAAAGCCAATCTTTTGCTCCTTCTTACATTGAAGAAAGGCCGCCACATCAGCCTCATCTATATCCTTGGCCTTGCCCCCTCTGGGATTTCTGGTAAAAAAGGCAAATACGTTGCCTCCCATGCTGACAATATCCTTTCCCATAGCCAGATACCCCTTGGCTGAAGATACATGACATCCTATGTTTAGCATTGCAGTATTGCCTCCTACCTTTGAACTGCCACTTTTTAAGTACATTCCCTTTAGTATTTCTAAAATAATTTTACAAAAAAAAGGTGCCAATATCAAAATATCGGCACCTTATTTTAGTTGAAAGTATTACATCAACCTAAAATCTTCAAGAACTCCTTGCAGATAGCTGTATTGCCAGGCCATGCAGGAGAAGTTACCAGGTTGCCATCCACGACAGCCTTGTCAACATCCACATTCTGGAAATTACCACCAGCCACAGTAACATCAGGACCAACAGCCGGATAAGCAGTCAATGTACGTCCCTTAACCACATCGGCAGCGGTCAGCACCTGTATACCATGGCAAATAGCCGCTACTGGCTTATTGTTGTTCATAAAATACTTGGTAATGCTGATAACCTTTGGATCAAGGCGAATGTACTCCGGAGCACGGCCGCCGGTAAGATACAAACCATCATAATCCTCTGCGGATACATCATCAAAGGTAGCATTCAGAATAAACAGGTGACCCGGCTTTTCTGAATAGGTCTGATCCCCTTCAAAGTCATGAATGGCGGTCTTGATAGCCTCGCCGCTCTTTTTGCCCGGGCAAACTACATCCACCTGTACCCCGGCAACCCCTAAAGCCTGAAACGGAACCATTACCTCATAATCCTCAGCAAAATCCCCTGCCAGCATAAGAACCTTTTTCATACCTGGAAAACCTCTCTTTCTTTACAAAATAAACCACTCTCTACATGAAGGCCGACTATTCTTCACCAGCCCTAAGAATCATTATTCTATATTGGGTTTTCCATTTCCTGCCACATTAAATATTATTTTTGTGTAAATAATTTTTAAATCCGCTTGGCTATAATATTCCAGGCCTCAGTTGTGAAAAAGCTCTTGTCGGCGGCAGCTTCCATTTCTAAAAACCGCTCGTAGGATACGCTAAAGGACAGCAAATTCTTATCGATGCACTTACGGGCGGACGGGTCAGTAAGACCAACGTAGCAATGCTCCCGATCCACCATTGGATAAAGAATTGCCTGGGCACAGCCGGCACCGAATAACAGCTTGGTGGCATCCAATGGAGAATGGTCAAAGTTGGCCAGGGTAACAAGCCCGGATAGCTGGTCCGCATTTACCATAAAGGCCACACATTCCGGCTTCCCCTGCTGCTCCGTCACCTGCTCCAAGGGCTGAAACAACAGATATTTCTTCCGGGGTGGCAGCTTCTCTATCATGGAATTGGGCCCATTGGTGATAAACTCTCTGGCCAGCTCCGGAGATTTCTTATAAAGCTCAAAACGGTCCACCTTTTCACTGCCTGTAGACAGGAAATATTCTATCCATCCAAAAGGATACTTCTCAAAGCCAAGACCGGCCTTGCCGCCGACACACATGGTGGTCTCCGCCGACAGGGCCGCAGTACGTCCCTTGGATGCCGTATTCAGCATAGCCACAACGCAGCCCCATCTGCCTTCCTTGAACTGGGTAGCCCCCTCCGGACAGGTATCGGACTGGATAATGGCCACCGGATGATTTTGCAGCTTGATATACTCCTTGATTTTGCTTTCCATAGTAAAACTCCCCTCTATAAAAACAAAACACACCTCTTAACTGAACTATACCATTTTGAGCCCACCTGCCGTCAAGTAATTTCAAAAGAAAAACAGCTACAGAATAATCCGTAGCTGTCATACAAATTCTTTATTTCATTTTTTCCTTGAGCATATCCGCAGCCGCCAGCAATGCCATTATCATGGCAGATGGTCTAGGAGGACAGCCGGGAACATACAGATCCACCGGCACCACCTTGTCAGCAGCTCCCACTACAGCGTAGGTATCACCGTAGGTTTCACCGCCGGCAGCACAGGCACCACAGGCCATTACCAGCTTTGGCTCAGGCAATGCTTCATAGGACATCTTCAGGGCCTGCTCCAGATTGCGGGTAACGACTCCCGTCACCATAAGCATATCGGCATGACGTGGTGAAGCCACAAAGTGTACACCATAACGGTGCAGATCATATATAGGATTGCTCATGGCACCCATTTCAAAATCACAGGCATTGCAGGAGCCCGCATCAAGATGACGGACGTGCAGGGAACGGCCCAGCTTAACCTTAAGGACCTCCTGCAGAACCTCCTGCCCGGCTTCAACCAGCACCGGCAATGCGTCCTCATGCTTATGCTTCAAACCGGCCTCAGCGGCTTCATCAACAGCTGCCTTGGCACAGGCCTCCACACAGCGGCCGCAGAATAGGCATTTTTTATAATCAACCCTGTACTCCTCACCCTGTACAGAAAAAGCCTGAACAGGACAAGCAGCAGCGCAGGCCTTCAGCACCTCACCGCTGGCACTGCCCTCAACAGGGCCACGAAATCTGTCACTGCCTGCCAGAGAGATCTGCTCAGTTGCCAGCTTGTCCTTAAAAATACGTTCTAAAACCTTAAACATCGCTTTTACTCATCTCCCTTATCTATCAATGCAGGCATAACAAAGCTCAAAGCTCTTGTTAATCAATGGAAAGTCCGGAATAATGTCACCCTGCACCGCAATAGGAAGGGCTGGCCAGTTAGCATAGGAAGCACTGCGGACGAAAAGTCTGTCAATGCGGCCCTCACTGTCAAGGGCAACATACTGGAAGTTACTGCCCCGGGCAGACTCGCTGATACCCCAGGATGCACCCTCGGCATAAGCAACAGGCACGAACAGCTCCTGGCTGTCACAGTTATTCAGAAGCTCAATAAGCTTATCCACCATCTCAAAGGAAGCAGACAGCTCACCAATGCGAACCAGCAGACGGGCCGCCACATCACCCATGGTCTTGGTATATGGCTTGAAATCCAGCTCATCATAAACACCATAGGAGAAATCACTGCGGCTGTCGTGCTCATAGCCGCTGGCACGGGCACCAACACCCACCAGGGCCAGATCTACGGCAGTCTGGTTGCGGACAATACCCGTGGTCTGTACGCGGTTCTGGAAATTTTCCTGCTCCCGGAACATGGTAGCCATGTCCTCAACACCGTCAGCCACCTCATCCATAACATTATGGATACGCTCCCGCAGCTCCTGGGTAATATCCATGGAGACACCGCCCGTAATAATCATTCCCCTGAGGAAACGATTTCCCGCCACGGCCTCACTGAGTCGCATGAGCTTTTCCTTCAAACGGCCCCCAAGGCTGATAGCCGGATTAAAGCCCACACCGGCAGGAATATTGCCAATATCACCGGTATGGTTGGCAATACGCTCCAGCTCCATCAGCAGGGTACGGATGATTTCAGCCCGGCGGGGCACCTTGATATTCAAAGCCTTTTCCACTGCCTGACAGAAGCTCCAGGTGTTGGCAATGCTGCAGGCACCACAAATGCGCTCCACAATTGGCAATGCCTCATAAGGAGTTTTGCCCTCCACTGCCTTTTCAATACCCCGATGGGTAAAGAACAGCTTGGCATCCAGCTGGAGCATGGCCTCACCGGCCTGGCTGAAACGGAAATGCCCCGGCTCAATAATGCCGGCATGAATCGGGCCCACCGGCACCTCAAAGAGGCCCTCGCCCTTGGCCGTACGAACCTTAAACTGACGCTCCCCTCGAACCTTGGCATTAACCTTCACGTCCTTACGGAGAGGATAAAAGCCCTCCGGAAAGCTCTCATGAAGCACCAAAGGCCGCAAATCAGGATGTCCCTTTGGCACCAGACCAAACATATCCTTGATTTCCCGCTCATACCAGGCTGCAGCCGGCACAATATGGGTAATGCTGTCATATTCCAGTGAACCGTTTGGATTAAAGACAACCTTGAAGCCGTCCATGGTCTTGTCCTCTGGAATCTCAAAATAGCAATATATTACATAACCAACACCGGAGGCGGTTTCATCCCGGCCAAACATGGCGGTAAGAGGATGCTTTCCCCCGGCGGAATATTTCTCCGCTGCCATCAGGATAGCTTCCGGCATAATTGTAGTCATCATTATGCAACACCTCCCAGCACAATCTTAGTGGCATTGGTCAATAAATGATTAAGCATGGTAATTTCCCCAAGCCCTGCACTGACAATAAAGCCAAAAACCAGCAGGCCAGCAATAACCACAGAATCCAATACGCCAAAGAACTCACCGGCTACCCTGCGCTTTGGCTTGCCCCCCAGCATACGCATTACGTGGTACAAAATACCGATAAGCATGCCGGCAAGAAGTATCATGGTCACTACACCCAGCCAAGGATGGTCAGAGCTAAAGAAGCCGTAGAGCATGAAGAACTTACTGAAGAATATGCCAAACGGCGGCATCCCCAACAGGGCCACAATTCCCAGCAGCAGGAAGGTAGCTGTCCGTGGAACCTGCACCATCATACCGTGAATACGCATCATATTCTTGGTGCCATATTCACCGATGACTGTACCAGCCATATAGAACAAGGAAAACTTCACCAGGGCATGGTTAAAGAGGTTCAGCAGCATTGCCTGGGCTGCCACTGGCACAAAGAGTCCAAAGGCCGCCATCATAAGGCCGAAATTCTCCATGGAGGAATAAGCCAGCATACGCTTAATATCCCGCTGCACCACCACAAATGGCACTGCCACCAAAATGGTAAACAGACCGAAGAACAGGCACAGGCCGCTGATAAAATCAATGCCAATGGATGGCATAAGAATAATTATATTTCTAATCAGAACATAAACAGCACAGCTGCACAAAGAGCCGGACAACAGACCGCTGGTCAGGGCCGGAGCCTCGGAGTAGGCATCAGGCAGCCAGGCATGCATCGGTGCCAGACCAATCTTGGTACCATAGCCTACAAACAGGAAGCACAGTGCAAACTTGGCCATGGCAGGATCCAAGGCCTTGCTGTGCTCAGCCAGATACAGCCAGTTAAGGGCATTTTCACTGCCAAAGGTGTACAGCTGCATATAATAAACAATAATAGTACCCAAAAGAGCCAAACAGATACCCACGGTACAAACCATAACGTACTTCCAGGTGGCTTCCAGAGAGGTACGGGTGAACTTGAAGGCCACCAGCAGGGCTGATACCAGGGTAGTTGCTTCAATGGTAACCCACATAAGGCCCAGATTATTTACCAGCACCACCAGCAGCATAATCCAGACAAAGATATGGGACAAGGCATAAAAACGTCCCTCAAGATAGCCGAAGCGTCTGAGATAACCATAACGCTTGTTGGTATCACGGTCCAGATAGGCCTTGCTGGTCCATGCAAAGGCAAAATAAAGGGAGCCGATTATAATAAGCATCCACATGCTGAGAGCATCCAAATAAATATACTGTCCCGCAAAAGGAATATCGGAGTCAAAGGTCATAAGGAGCATGACAATCGCTGCCCCAACTCCCGTGGCCACCAGACGGTTCAGCCAGTGGAGTACATTCCTGCCCAGAAAATTAACTGCAGCAACAGCGCTGAAAATCAATGGCAGGGCAAGTATTATATATATCAATTCTCTTATATCAAAATTCATAAATTACCCCTTCAATTTTTTCATAACGCTGGTGTCTGTAGTCATAAAGGACAGACGCATTCTGGAGGTGAGAATAACCAATACCACCACAGCAATTAAAACATCAAGGAAAACGCCCAGCTCCACTACCAGTGGCAGTCCCTCGGTCATGAGAAGGCCCAGGAGATAGATGCCATTTTCCAAGGTAATAAGACCGCAAATCTGAATTATGGCACGCTTACGCAGAACCATCAGTGAAAGACCGGTCATAATCATCAAAATAGATGAGGCCACAATATCACGGCCGACAGCCCCGGGCATGAGACGCTCCACTAGGGCATAGCCCATTACCAAAAACAGGGCCGCCGCCATGGTGGAATAGTTTACATTACTTGCAGACACAATCTCCCGCTCGTTTTTCAGCTTCTTTACCAGACGATAGATTGCCCCCGGAATAAAGATAACCTTTACTATAAGGGTCAGCACCCCCGGCATAACCGCGTGAATATCATTGCCATGGGAAAAGCCCAGCACAAAGCAGGCAATGGCAATGATTACTGACTGGCTGGCCAGACAGATAACGGCCCGTTTCAAATCCGTAACCCTTGTCTGCAGGAAAACCACAAGAACTAAGAATACAACCAAATAATCCATATTTCTGTGACCTCCCTACTCTGCAATAATAGCCAGCAACAGCAGAACTATTGCGGCGCCAAGATATACACGAACCTTAAAGAGGCGCATCTTGTTATTGAGGGTTTCCACAATACCTATAAGAATGGCACCCAAAAGAACCTTCAGGGCCAGAGGGATTTCCACCGGCACATAAAGAGCCCCAAATAAAGTCAAAAACACTACGATTTTAAGATAGCTGCCCAAATGAATCAGTGACAGCAGCTTGCCGGAATACTCCAGAGTCATGCACTCATGGATCATGGTGAGCTCCAAATGGGTATCCGGGTTGTCCACCGGCAGACGGCTGTTTTCCGCCAGCATGGTCAAAAAGAAGGCCACACATGCCAATACAGTGGACACAGTAAAGAAAGCCTCGTTATAATCAATAACCATGGCTGACAAGGTGGTGGAATGGTAACGGATGGAGTTAATGAGAATAGCCAGCATTACCGCAGGCTCCACCAAAACGGAAATATAGATTTCGCGGGAACCACCCATGCCACCAAAGGAAGTGGCTGCATCCATGGAGGACAGGGTCATAAAGAAGCGGCCCAAGGCCAGAATATACACGAAAATAAAGGCATCACCCATGCTGAACTGGCCCTGCAAAAAGCCCGGCACCATGGTAGCTGCCATAAAGCTGGTCATGAAATACACCACCGGGGCCACCACGAAGATTATTCCCGTATATGGTGTCAGAATAGTGGCCTTTTTCCACCACTTGGCAATATCAAAATACTCCTGAAAAATGCTGGCACCCTGACGCTTCTGCAGGCGGGCCTTAACCTTGTTGATAATACCGGCCACCAAAGGAGCAATCAACAGCAGCACAAATCCCTGTACCAAGCTGAGGCCGATACTTGTCATCATATATTCCATTACAACAGTACCCCCCAAATCAATACAACAATCATGGCCACCATGGTGTAGCCGATATAAATGCTTACACTGCCCTCCTGAATCTTGTGGAAGGAGGAGGAAGAATTAATCATCATCTGCTGGATTGGCTTGTACAGCTTATCATTGAACAGATCCGGAATGGACAGCTCATAATGGAGCTTACGGCCAAAATAAGCATGCTCCTTCCGCAGATAGGTTGTGCGGCGCTTCGGATTTAAGATACCATCAAAGGCACGGCGCAACGGCTTGCTGAAGCCGGTGGCAGAATACTGCTGACGGCTGGTAGGCACTGTACCGCAGTTCCAGGTTACATCCTTGGTCACAAAGGTACTGGACCGATAAAGGGCCGCCACCATAAATACGCCGATGAGTACGAACACAATAAAGATAAGGGCTGGACTATAAAGGGCATAATGACCACTGCCACCCCAAATAATACCGATAGGATTTCCCATAGGGGCAATTCCCGTACCGGATACCACCCGCTGCATGAGATTTACCAGATAATCCGGCATGAGGCCCACAAATACTATCAAAAAGGCCTCCATTCCCAAGCCAAGCAGCATGAAAAACGGCATTTCGTGGGCCTTCTCCACAATATGGGTACGGGCCCGGCCCAAAAAGGCAATACCATACATACGAACAAAACAGCCCAAGGCTGTAGCACCAGTAAGACCCAGCAAAATAAAGGCGAATACCACCAACAGACGCATTTCCGGAGAACCGGCCTGCTGGGCCAGGGTTATATAGCTCTGCAAAGTGAGCCACTCCCCTACCAGACCGCTGGTAAAAGGCATAGATGCCAAGGCCATGGAGCCAATCAGGGTAAAGAGGGCTGTATAAGGCATTTTTCTGGCCAAACCGCCCATGTGCTCAATATTCTTGCTGCCGGTGGCGTGCATCACACAGCCGGCACTCATAAAGAGCAGGCCCTTCATAAAGCTATGGCTCACGGCATGAACCAGCACCGCCGTAAAGGCCACAACAGACAGCATCGGCATTCCCATGGAATAAAGCACCATGCCGCAGCCGAAGGCAGCAAAAATAATGCCCATATTCTCCACGGAGGAATAGGCCAAAATACGCTTCATATCCACTTCCATCACGGCATAGAGCACCCCGAGGAACGCAGAAATCAAGCCCAAAAGCATCACCAAAAGGCCATACCAGAACACATCCATACCGATGAACTGGAAGGCAAAGCGGCCAAAGCCGTACACTGCCACCTTCAGCATAACACCACTCATCAAGGCAGACACATGGCTTGGAGCTGCCGGATGGGCATTTGGAAGCCAAATATGCAGCGGCATAAGGCCGGACTTCAAGGCAAAGCCCGCAAAGGCAAAGAGGAAGGCCGCATCCTTCATATAGCCTGTCAGATTATTTCTGGCCATATCCACAAAGGAGAAGCTCTCCGCTGTGCTGGCCACCAGATAAAAGGCCACCATAATTGCCGCCGTACCGATATGGGTCATAACCATATACTGATAGGCCGCGCTGACAGTCTTTTTCTTCTCCGACTCATGGTATACCAGCATAAAGGACACCAGAGCCATAACCTCCCAGGAAATAATGAAGGTAAAGGCATCCCCGGAAATAAGCACCAAAACAATTGACAGCAGGAACAAATTCCAAAGACCGCTCAGGGCCCGAATCCTGCTGCCAATATATCCCTTACCATAATCAATGGCATACAGGCTGATAATCACTCCAGCCACGCCAGTCAACAAAAGAAAAGCTCCGCTCCAGCCATCGGCCTGGAGGGTATAGCTACCCCATGCCAGGTCGATCAGCCAATTGTTGTCAGTGGTCAAAAGGTATCTCAGGGTAGAGAATACCACCAGACCACTGGCAACAACAGAGCAAAGCATACCAAAATAATGTGCCCCCAGCTCAGCCTTTTTCGGCCAAATCAGAGTCACGGTTCCCAACAGATACACCAGAAGGGAAATTATCATAAAATCCATTTTTTCAGCTCCAAATCAAACTTTTTTCGTCAAAAGTTCCTGACGGACATTTTCCGGCACCAGACCACCGCCTGTTGCCCAAATTATATGGGTTGCATTTTCCATGTAACGGTTCATATTATTATCCTCCAAATAATCAGCCATTTCCTTGGAATGGCCCCAGCATACAGGACCATGAATGGCCGCACATGAGCTTGGCTCAATGAAGGTTTTCTCCGACTCCCACAGAATACGCAAATAATCAAACAACCTCTTATCCTTGACAGTAAGGATTCCGGAAAGGAATGGCTTTATAAAATCCCCGATAATGGCGGAAGGTCTGCCCACTGCCAGACCATCAGCATGGGTTTTTCCGGAAAGGCCCACATCCTGCACAGTAATATTATTGTACAGTCCTGTTACCATGCCCAAAAGCATGCAAGGTGCCTGGGTTGGCTCCACAAAGAAGCAGTGTACATGGTCTCCCAAGAATTGACGGAGGCCAAAGGTAATACCGCCTGGGGTACTGCCCACACCACATGGAATATATACAAATAAAGGATGTTCTTTGTCGACTACAATCCCCTGCTGTCTCAGCTGCTTCTTCAATCTCTTGCCTGCGACAGCGTAGCCCAAAAACATTTCTTTAGAATCTTCATCATCAACAAAATGGCTGTTGGCATCCACCACTGATTCTGCCTTTGCCTTGGCAACTACCTCGCTGTAGTCACCGTCATATACCTTGACAATGACGCCTCTGTCCCGAAGCAACTCCTTTTTCCACTCAGCAGCTTCAGAAGTCATGTGAACGATGGTTTCATAGCCCAGGGCTTGTCCCATAAGGCCCACGCTAAGTCCAAGGTTGCCGGTGGAGCCTATATGCAGCTTTTTGGTACCAAAAAAGGCCTTGGCTGCCGGGCTGGCCAGCTTGCAATAGTCATCCTCAAAGCTGTCCAGTACACCATTCTCCACTGCAAGAGTTTCAGTATACTTCAATACCTCATATATACCGCCCCGGGACTTTACAGAGCCACCAATAGGAAGCTCACTGTCCATTTTCATATAGAGCTTTCCTGCCAGATTGGCACCTATTTTCTCCCTGTTCAGAGCCTTCCTCAGCTCCGGCACCTCAATAAGTGGAGATTCAATCATTCCCTTGGCCTCAACAGTCTCAGGGAAGGCCATTTTAATAAATGGCGCAAAGCGTCTCAATCTTGCCTCTGCGGAATCAATATCCGACAGGGTAAGCATTGAACGTATAATTGCATCATTGTTAGGCAGCTTGGAGTGATTTATCCAATTTACCTCAATGGCATTTTTTATATCTGTAAACAAAATCTCACGTTTTTCCAGTGAGGAAAGGCTATCCAGTTCCATGTTTTACAACATCCTCTCCATAGAATTACAGCCCTTGTACATTCTTTTTTGCATGACAAAAAAACGCGGTACAAAAACCACATTAGTATTATACTCATTTAGCTATCCCAGTTCAACAATTAAAGCGACAAATAAAAAATAAAAGGCTGCCTGCCTGATGAATAAATCATCCGGCAGACAGCCCTATGTGTTTTAATGATGGGTTCTTCTTTTTATCAGAAGATTATTTGGTGAAACCCTTATCAGTGAAGAAGCTCTGGGAACCCTTCTTCTCTACATTGTAACCATAGATGGTCTTCCAATCCTTAGCCATGGAGATTGGAGTGATACCATACTTCTCGCAGAATGCCTTGAACTTGTCGCCCTTAGCCTGAGTACCCCAGTCACGAGTGCTATCATCGCAGCATACGCCCATAGCGAAGCTCTTATACTTAGGGTTAGCAAGTGCATAGTTCAGCATGGAACCATCGGAAGTGGAGTTGCCAAGTGCGATAACTGGATGGATACCGATTTCCTTAGCGATGTTCTGAACCTTACCAGCCTTGTTATCAGTGAACTGGAATGGACCACGCATTACCTTGTCCTTAGCGCCATCCTCGTTGAAGAGGAAGTACTGGGAACCAGCCCATCCCTGGCGCTCGATTACTGGCAAGCTGTCAGTACCGATTACATGGTCAGGAAGAATGGAAGGAATTGGAGCCTTCAGAGCCTGACGAACCAGCTGACGGTCAGTACCGGTTACAACATAGAAGTTGAAGCCGTTGTTCTGGAGATAAGTAATAACCTCTACCATTGGCAGATAATAAGCCTCTGCGAAGGTGCAGTTGGTAAGGCCCTCAAGTGGAGCATTGGAGAAGAAGTTATCAACATACTTGTTGAACTCATCAATGCTCATGCCCTCGAAAGCATAAGACTGAGCGCGGTCTTCGCCTTCATCCTGGTCGGCGGAGATCTTCTGAGCCTTAGCAGCCTTCAGCAGCTCCTGAGCGTAAGCCTTCTCAGTGTCGGTTGGCTGATAAGTAGGATCATTGAAGATACGATGGAAATACAGATACCACTCGGAATAAGTAGGTGCCAGCTCGCCGTAGAAAGTACCATCCATATCAGATACGCATACACGGTCTTTTACAGGAATAAAGTTAGGGCTGTTAGGATTGGTTACATCCTCAACATAAGCCTTCAAAGCCTTGAAGGATGCAGAATCCTGATTCCAATACTGGAAGTTGGAGCCGGACTTGTTAACATTAATCTGAGCGATTTCCTGTACGGAAGCTGCCTCAGTAGTAGCCATGTCTGCCCCTACAGCACCAAAAGCCAGACCCAGAGCGATTAATGCGGATGCCATTTTCTTACTTGTTTTCATAAATAAATTTACCCCTTTCGTTTCACATGCGCACCCCTCGATGCACAATATTAAACATTAAGTGTTGTCCAGTTCATCCTGAACACGACTATATATTTCTCCATTTCAGTACAAATTCCTGCTAAAAATTAGAAAAAAATTAGAAAAATGTAAAAGAGGGGCTATTTACCTATAAGCATAAGAAAACAACCGGTACTAAAAATAAATGAACCCATCTCATTTACAGGAGATGGGTTCACTATTTTTATATGGTATAACAGCTACCAGATATTAGTTTAATTTTTCAGAGGTCTCTTCAGAACTGACATCACAATGCAGCCTACAATTGAGCCAATGATGATAGCAGCAATGTACATGCCGGCATTGCCGATGGTAGGTATTACGAAGACACCGCCATGAGGTGCCTGGAGAGTGCAGCTGAAGGCCATGGACAGTGCACCGGCAGTAGCCGCACCGATAAATACTGAAGGAATTACCCGCAGTGGATCACTGGCAGCAAAAGGAATGGCACCTTCAGTAATGAAGGACATACCCATAATGTAGTTGGTGATACCTGCTTTCCGTTCGCTTTCAGTAAAACGATTGGAGAAAATGGTAGTACACAGGGCAATGGCAAGAGGCGGTACCATACCACCGGCCATAACGGCAGCCATAACATGATATTCACCGGAGGCCAACAGCCCTGTTCCGGTAACATAGGCAGCCTTGTTGATTGGACCACCCATATCGATAGCCATCATGCCACCCATAACAACACCCAAGAGGATACGGGCATTTGGATCCATGTTTTTCAGGGCATCCACCATCCAGGTGTTAATGGCACTAACCGGCGGAGCAATGATAAACATGCTGATTACGCCGATAATGAGAATACCAAATAAAGGATACAGAAGAACAGGCTTGATACCCTCCAGAGATTCCGGCAAAGCGGCGAATACCTTCTTCAGGAAGTTTACACTGTAGCCTGCCACAAAGCCTGCCAACAATGCACCCAGAAAACCGGAGCCGGTAGTGCCGGCCAGGGCACCGCCCACAAAGCCTACGGCCAAGCCTGGACGGTCTGCAATGGACATGGCAATAAATCCGGAAAGAATAGGCAGCATAAAGCCGAAGGAAGCACCGCCGATATCCTTAAGGAATTTCGCCAACGGCGTATTGGAACCGAAGTTGCCTGGATCTATGGAATAATCATCAAAGAGGAAGGCCAGGGCAATAAGAATACCACCGCCAACAACGAACGGGAGCATATGGCTTACGCCGTTCATCAGATGCTTGTAAATCTGACGGCCAATGCTTTCGCCCTGTACATCAGCGGCACCCTCTGTTCCTTCGGCACCACTGGCATGATAAATCGGGGTCTTGCCGGACAAAGCACGGTCAAGGAGCTCATCAGCCTTGTTGATACCATCGGAAACCTTGGCAATAATCACAGGCTTTCCATCAAAACGTGACATGGCCACATTCTTGTCGGCAGCCACGATGATGGCATCAGCCTTTCTGATTTCCTTTGCCGTCAGCACATTCTTGGCACCGCTGGAGCCGTTGGTCTCAACCTTAATGGAAATGCCACGCTTTTTGGCATGCTGTTCCAGGCTTTCTGCCGCCATAAAGGTATGGGCAATACCCGTAGGACACGCGGTAACCGCCAAAATCTGAATGTAATCGGAAGTAGGAGCCGTTACCCCATCTGAAGAAACGACACACTTGTTATCTTCCTTTTCATCTATGATGCGTATAAAATCTTCTTTGGTTTTGGCAGCCAGCAGGGCATCCTTGAAATCGGAATCCATAAGCATGGCAGCCAGCTTGGATAAAATTTCCAGGTGTGCATCGTAGGCCGCTTCCGGTGCAGCAATCATGAAGAACAGACGGCTTGGTTCTCCATCCTCAGAGTCAAAATCCACCCCGTCTGGCACTGTCATGGCAGCCAGGCCGGCTGTCTTTACTCCGGTGCTCTTGGCATGTGGTGTTGCTATGCCCTCTCCCAAACCAGTGGAGCTGGAGGCTTCACGGGCAAGCACGTCCTTCACATACTGAGCCTTGTCGGACAGGTTGCCACCGGCCTCCATAAGGTCGGCCAGCTGATTGATGGCGGCATTTTTATCCGCCGGCTGTGCTCCCAATACTATGCTCTCGTTCTTGAGCATTTCGGTAATACGCATAATTTTCTCTCCCCTTACAAAAATTATATAAATGAATGTTATATAGATATTGCCTACTGGCGATTACGCAATACTTTTTAAAAGCTCCTCTACTTCCGGCCGCGTAGCCAGATTTTCGCTGAAGGCCGAAGCCGACCCGGTGGCCACTCCCATGCGGAAAGCCCGTTCAAAGTCGCCGCCTGATTCCATGAAGCCTGTGATAAACCCGGCCACCATGGAGTCCCCTGCCCCCACGGAGTTCACCAGGGTCCCCTTTGGAGCCGGACACCTATAGGCTTCTCCCGCCGCTGTCAGGAGAATGGCTCCATCCCCAGCCATGGATACCAGAACATTTTGTGCTCCCTTTTCCTGCAGCTTTCTGGCGTAGGTAATTATTTCTTCATGGCTGGTAAGCTTCACACCGAACATATCCCCCAGTTCGTGATTGTTGGGCTTAATCAGGAAAGGACCATATTGCAGAACATTCAGAAGAAGCTTCTTTTCCGCATCAACAACTATGCGGATGTCCTTGTCCTCCAGCCGTGCCATGATACGCTGATAAATGTCATCCGGCAGGGTTTTGGGAATGGAGCCGGCCAGTACCAGGGTATCTCCTGCCACCAGCTTATCCAGCTTTGAAAAAAGCTCCCCCTGCTTTTTTTCGCTGATGTCCGGTCCCTGCCCGTTTATCTCTGTTTCCTTGTCGGCCTTAACCTTCACATTTATGCGGCTGAAGCCCTGCTCCAGCTGTACAAAATCGTTTTTGACCCCAAACTCCTGCAGCTGCCTCTTGATTTCCTCACCTGTAAAGCCAGCCACAAACCCCAGGGCAGTGCTGTCATGGCCAAGATTTTTCAGCACAATGGACACATTTATTCCCTTGCCGCCGCCTAAAACCTGCTCATAATTCACCCGGTTGATTTCCCCGGCGGTAAAATGATCCAGACGCACATTATAATCCAGTGACGGATTAAAGGTTACGGTGTAAATCATTCCCTCACTCTCCTTCCAGGACGGTGGTATAATCGAGATATTTCTTATCCTCCAACCGTCCGGTTATGATAGTAGCGCTGGAAATATCCGCAAAGGTAATTGGGGAAATCTTGTTGAACTTTGAACGGTCAGCCAGCACATAGGCACTCTTGCATCGTGCCAGGGCCTCGCTTTTAACGGCCCCCTCATCGGCATCCGGCGTGGAAAAACCGGATTTTGGGCTTATTCCGTTTGTTCCGAAAAACCCCTTGGTAAAATTGTAGCCCTCAAGACTTTTCACGGCCTCTGCCCCCACCACGGCTTCAGTGACGGCCTTTACTGCTCCGCCGATGATGAACACCTTGAAGCCCTTGGCCAGCAGGCGCACTGCGTGCTGCATACCGTTAGTCACAAAGGTCGTATTCTTCTCCGTCAGAAAATCAATGAGATGCAATGTGGTGGAACCGGCATCTATGTAAACAAAATCCTCACCATTTATGAGCTCTGCGGCTTTGCGGCCGATAGCAACCTTTTCCTCCGGATACAAATCCTGCTTGGTCTGCATATCCTCCTCAGCCTTTGAGTAATTGTTATCGATGGTTGTGGCACCGCCGTAGACCTTGTACAGCCGTCCGCTGCGGTGCAGGGCACTTAAATCCCGGCGCACCGTGGACTCCGAAATCTGCAATGCCTTGGTCAGCTCAAGAACCGTGACCGCCTTTTTTTCCCCTAAAATCTTTAATATGGCAGCATACCTCTCCTCGGTAAGCACGGCTTTCACCCTCCTAAAATTTGATTTCTGCATTTATAATACTGTCAGACTCCGTCAAAGTCAAGCATAATCCGTCAGAATTAATCAAAATTAATCAAAAATAAGAATGAGCAATTAAAAAAGCAGAGGCTATGTCTGTATCGTCGCTACAAACATAGCCCCTGCTTTTATATATAGTTTCCAGAAGCTAACGCCTCTCCATCAGGCTTCAATATTATCTTTGTTGTAAAGCTTGGTCTCCTCCTCATCATCCTCACGGCCCGGAGTCTTGAAATCAAACCTCTTGATAAGGAAATAGAAGGAAAAGTAATACAGGAAAAAGTAAATAATACCAACCGGGATAATCAGCATCCAGCTTGTCTTGTCATTACCCTGCATAATACCGAAGATTAACAGCTCAAGGAAGCCTCCGGAGAAGGTAAGACCCACTGCGATATTCAGCATATGGGCAATCATGTAGGCTGCACCGGCCAGAATAACCTGCACACCGAAGAGCAACGGAGCTGCAAAGAGGAAGGAGAACTCAATTGGTTCTGTGATACCGGTCAGCATGGAAGTCAGGGCTGCCGAAAGCATTAAACCGCCCACAATCTTCTTCTTTTCAGGACGGGCGCAACGATACATGGCCAAAGCGGCACCCGGAAGGCCGAAAATCATAAAAATAAACTCACCAGAAAAATAACGGGTCGCATCAGAGCTGAAGTGTTCCACATTAGGTGAGGCCACCTGGGCGAAGAAGATATTCTGGCCACCCTGGATAAGCTGACCATCCACCATCATGGTACCTCCCACGCCGGTCTGCCAGAAGGGCAAATAAAACACGTGATGCAGGCCAAAGGGAATCAATGCACGCTTTACGACACCGAAAATCAAGGTACCGATATAGCCTGTTCCCGTAACCACATTGCCAAGGCCAAAAATAATGTCCTGAGCAAAGGGCCAGATAAAGGTCATTATAATACCTACAAACAAAAATACTATCGTGGATATAATCGGAATAAATCTGGAGCCTCCGAAGAAGGACAAGGTAGAAGGCAAAACAATCTTATAATAACGGTTGTGCAGTATGGAAACTCCAATACCCACAATGATACCACCAAATACCCCCATCTGCAGAGACATAATGCCACAGCTTGGGGCAATGGTTCCCTCCAGTACCCCAGGGGCAATGGATCCGTCAGCCAGAATCCTGCCCGTAATTTGCAGCATTGCGTTACATGAAACATGCATAACGAAAAAGGAAATCATGGCAGACAGGGCCGCAACCTCCTTCTCTGCCTTTGCCATGCCAATGGCCACGCCTACGGCAAAAATAATAGGCAGGTTACTAAAAATAGCTCCGCCTGTAGAATGCATAACCACCAACAGTGAATGCAGCACCGTGCCATCGCCAAGTATGGATTCAAGTCCATAGCTGCTGATGGTAGTCGGATTTGTAAAGGAAGCACCAATGCCCAACAAAATACCCGCAATTGGCATAACTGCAACGGGCAGCATAAAGCTTTGACCAATCCGTTGCAACATACTAAGGATTTTATTTTTCATTTAAAACACGCTCTCACATAAAAGAATAATTAACTTGTTCCCCATTGTATCATAGCTTCAGCATATATAACAGATATAAAAACAGCAGCTTCCCTCCGTGATATTTTCCAAATAACATAAAAAAGGAGCTGTATCACGGGAAACAGCTCCGAAAAAACAAATTGTACCGAATAGTATCAGATTATTCAGCCAGTGGCTTCATGGTCGGGAACAGCAGAACATCACGGATGGATGCGCTGTCAGTGAGGAACATAACCAGACGGTCCACACCGATACCCAGGCCGCCTGTTGGTGGCAGACCATATTCCAGGGCAGTGATGAAGTCGCGGTCCATCATATGGGCCTCATCGTCACCATCCTCACGGGCCTTAAGCTGATCGAGGAAACGACCCTCCTGGTCAATTGGGTCATTAAGCTCGGTAAAGCCATTGGCCAGCTCACGGCCGTATACGAAGCACTCGAAACGGTCAGTAATGCGAGGGTCCTCAGGATTGCGCTTAGCCAACGGAGAAATCTCAGTTGGATGGCCGGTAATGAAGGTTGGCTGAATCAGGGTCTCCTCCACCTTCTCCTCGAAGGCTGCATTGAGGATACCGCCAATACCAAAGCGCTTCTCGTAAGGAACGCCGATTTCATCAGCCATTGCACGGGCTTCCTCTACAGTCTCACAGCTGAGGAAATCCTTGCCGGTGGCTTCCTTGACTGCATCGTTCATGCTGATGCGCTTGAAGCTGGAATAATCAATGGTAGTGCCCTGATAATCCACCTGGAGGCTGCCGCAGACTGCCATGGCAGCATCACGGACAATACCCTCTGTAACGTCCATCAGGTCATTGTAATCAGCATAAGCCTGATAAATCTCAATGGAGGTAAACTCCGGATTATGACGAACATCCATACCCTCGTTGCGGAATACACGACCGATTTCATATACACGCTCCATGCCGCCTACAACCAGACGCTTCAAATTCAGCTCAGTTGCAATGCGAAGGTACATATCCAAATCCAGGGTGTTGTGATGGGTAATGAACGGACGGGCAGCTGCACCGCCGGCAATAGTACCCAATACTGGAGTCTCAACCTCCAGGAAGTCACGGGAATCCAAATAATTACGGATGGACTTAATAATATTGGTACGGGCCACAAAGGTATTCATAACCTCAGGGTTCATGATGAGATCCACATAACGCTGACGATAGCGGATTTCGGTATCAGTGAGGCCATGGAACTTCTCAGGCAATGGACGCAGGGACTTGGACAGCAAATCAAAGTCATCTACACGAACAGTGAGCTCACCACGGCGGGTACGGAATACATGACCCTTTACACCGATAATATCACCAATATCCAGCAGCTTAAACTGCTTGTACTTCTCCTCACCCAGTACATCCAGCTTGAAATAAATCTGGATACGGCTGGTACGGTCCATAATAACGGAGAAGCTGGCCTTGCCATGACCACGGATAGCCATGAGACGGCCGGCAATAGCAACTTCATCCTCGCTCTCGTCCTCACCCTCAAGATGAGCATACTGCTCAAGAATAGCAGCATTGTGGTGGGAAACCTCAAAACGATGGCCAAAAGGAGCTACACCCATTTCTCTGAAGGCAGCCAGCTTGTCCCGGCGAACCTTCAACAATTCATTCATATCCTGCTGAACAGGAGCATTTTCCTTATTTTCTGCCACTTTACATTCTCCTATATAAATCAGTGCTTAATCTCAACAATCTCGTAGTTGATGATATTCTCACCAACATGAACCTCTACTACTTCGCCCACGGTTTTACCGATGATAGCGGCACCTACAGGAGATTCGTTGGAAATCTTGCCCTCATCAGGGTCAGCCTCGGTGGAGCCTACCAGCTGATACACCTCAGTCTCGTCAAACTCCAAATCCTTCAATACAATCTTGGAGCCCATGGAAACCACGTTGCTGTCAGCACTGTTCTCAATAATCTTGGCGTGACGGATCTTCTCCTCCAGCTCTGCGATTTCACCCTCCAGGAAGGCCTGCTCATTCTTGGCATCATCATACTCGGAGTTCTCGGAAAGGTCACCCAGAGCGATGGCAGCTTTCAGACGATCAGCTACCTCAAGTCTTTTTACACTTTTTAAATAATCAAGTTTCTCCTGCAGTTTTTTCAAACCATCAGCTGTGAGAAGTACACTCTTGTCTGCCATTACCAAAAACTCCTTTACTCAATAAATAATGAGTGCCGCATATGGCACTCACATGAAATACAAAATTTACTATAATATTATAAGTAATAACCTGCTTTTTGTCAATATATTCAGCAAGTCAAAAGAGACTGTTACTAGCGCAACAGCCTCAATTAATTCACATTTCTTATAAAGTAGCAGCTACAGACTTCATCTCGTTAATCTCAACGCCATTTGGTGCATAGAGAACCATGGTGTTGGAAATACGATGAACAAAGCCGTCCTGAATATAGCATACGCCATTAAGGAAATCACAGATACGCTGCTGTTCAGGAAGCTCAACACGCTCATAGTTTACGATAGCAGAATTCTTTGCCTTCAAAGCGTCAGCAACCTCACGAACATCATCAAAACGCTGTGGCATGAAAATCTTGATTTTCATCTCAGCAGTACGCTTGCTGTTGTCGGTATGCAAAGTAAGAGTTGGTCTCTTTACAGGCGCTGCGGCTGGTTTTACAACACTGGCTGTGCTGCCCCCTACAACCTTACGCTCAACCTGCTCCTCAACAACCTCTTCTTCGTCCACATACAGTTCGTCTTCAACCTCAACCGGTGCGAAGAAGTCTTCCAATTTCTTTAGAATACTCACAACGTCCGCCCTCCAATAAATAAGTCCAAATTCATTAAATAAAAGAATAAAATTAAAAAATATAAGTTCTTAGAAAAATGCCCATACCGGGTACTTCTTATTATATTCGCTATAAGCAGGTTTTGTCCTGCTTATTTTGCGAATTTCTTTATTTTTTTAAAAAATGAGTCTAAAGGCCTATGACAAGAAGACTAAAAGTTAAAATTAACTTTCCTTACGAGCGTTCTTGCTTGCTCTACCACGAACTACCTTGTCAAGAATGGTCTTACGCAGACGAATGCTGTCAGGAGTTACCTCTACCAGCTCGTCATCATTAATATACTCAAGTGCCTGCTCCAAGCTCAGAATACGAGGAGGAGTCAAGCGGATTGCTTCATCAGAAGAAGATGTACGCATGTTGGATACGTGCTTAGCCTTGCATGGATTAATATCCATATCGATATCACGGGTATTCTCACCAACGATCATGCCCTCATATACAGCCTGGCCAGGGGAAATGAACATGGTACCGCGATCCTGAAGATTGTAAATACCATAGCCGGTGGTCTCGCCCTGCTCGAAGGCTACCAGAGAACCACGGGTACGGCCTGGGATATCACCCTTGTAAGGCACATAGCCGGAGAATACATGGTTCATGATACCGTTACCCTTGGTGTTGGTCAGCAGCTCGCTACGGAAACCAATGAGACCACGGGCAGGAATCAGGAACTCCATACGCATGTAGCCGGATACCTCGGTCATGTTGGCCAACTCAGCCTTGCGGGTACCAAGGGACTCCATAACTGTGCCCATGTACTCCTGTGGAACCTCAATAGTCAGATTCTCCATTGGCTCGCACTTCTGGCCGTTAATTTCCTTATATACTACCTCTGGCTTACCAACCTGGAGCTCATAGCCCTCACGACGCATGGTCTCAATAAGAATGGACAGATGCAGCTCACCACGGCCGGAAACCTTGAATACATCAGCAGAATCAGTTTCCTCTACACGGAGGGAAACGTTGGTCTCAACCTCCTTGAAGAGACGGTCACGAAGGTGACGGGAGGTTACGAACTGACCCTCACGGCCGGCAAATGGGCTGGTGTTTACACCGAAGGTCATGGACAGGGTAGGCTCGTCAATATTGATGGTAGGCAGTGCCTCAGGATTCTCGGCATCAGCTACGGTGTGACCAATGCTTACATTGCCAAGACCAGTCAGACAAACGATTTCACCCATCTTGGCTTCCTCAACCTCTACGCGGTTCAGGCCCTGATAAGCATATACCTTGCCAACCTTTGCCTTGGTCTGGGAATCACCGTCCAGCAGAACTACGGACTGGTTAGGCTTTACGCAGCCACGGATAATACGGCCTACAGCCAGCTTGCCAACATACTCGTCAGACTCCAGGGTAGTAACCATCATCTGGAGAGGACCATCTGCATCACCCTGTGGGCAAGGAATCTCCTTGACAATGGTCTCCATAAGAGGCTTCAGATTATCGTTGTCATCCTCCATGCTGTACTTGGCAACGCCATCACGGGCAGTAGCATAAATGCAAGGGAAGTCCAGCTGATCATCATCAGCATCCAGCTCCATAAAGAGCTCCAGAACTTCGTCGTATACTTCATCCACACGCTGGTCAGGACGGTCAATCTTGTTGATTACAACGATTGGCTTCAGCCCCTGCTCCAGTGCCTTGCGGAGAACGTACTTGGTCTGTGGCATTGGGCCCTCAAAGGCATCAACCAGCAGAACTACACCGTCAACCATGTTCAGTACACGCTGTACCTCACCACCGAAGTCAGCATGGCCCGGGGTATCAACGATGTTGATCTTGGTACCCTCGTACATAATTGCAGTATTTTTGGAAAGAATGGTAATACCACGCTCGCGCTCCAGGTCACCAGAGTCCATTACGCGCTCTGCAACCTGCTCATTGTCACGGAAGATGTGGCTCTGCTGCAGCATTGCATCTACCAGTGTGGTCTTGCCGTGGTCTACGTGAGCAATAATCGCGATATTTCTCAAATTTTCATTCTTACTCATAGTATTAAAATTCCTCCCATACATAGAAAAAGGAGTCCTACGCTCCTCCTACAATAACATCATCTTAAATTTCAGCATACTAATATTATTATAGACGCTATATAATGTCAATTGTTTTTTCCCTAGAAGTTTCCTTCATAATCAAATAAAAATGGAGCACAATTTCTTGTGCCCCACTTCATATTTTCAGTATATCCGAATCAGATACCAGCCTGAGCCTTCAATGCATCAGCCTTGTCAGTATGCTCCCAAGGCAAATCTATGTCGGTACGGCCAAAGTGACCATAAGCCGCAGTCTTAGCATAGATAGGACGGCGGAGGTTAAGCATCTTGATAATGCCGGCCGGACGCAAATCGAAGTTCTTCTGAACCAGCTCCTCCAGGGTACGGTCATCAACCTTGCCGGTGCCAAAGGTATCAACCATGATGGATACAGGCTTTGCCACGCCGATAGCATAAGCCAGCTGAACCTCAGCCTTGTCAGCCAGACCAGCAGCAACGATATTCTTGGCTACATAGCGGGCTGCATAAGCACCGGAGCGGTCTACCTTTGTTGGATCCTTGCCGGAGAATGCACCGCCGCCATGACGGGCCATGCCGCCATAGGTATCAACGATAATCTTACGGCCAGTAAGACCGCAGTCACCCTGAGGGCCGCCGATAACGAACTTGCCGGTAGGGTTAATGAAATACTTGGTATCGTCACTGAGAAGCTCAGCAGGAATAACAGGCTTTACAACGTGCTCAATGAGGTCCTTGCGGATCTGCTCCAAGGAAACCTTCTCATCATGCTGAGTGGAAATAACGATGGTATCAATAGCTACAGGCTTGCCGTTCTCGTAAGCAACGGTAACCTGGGTCTTGCCGTCCGGACGGAGATATGGCAGAGTGCCGTTCTTGCGAACCTCAGTAAGACGACGGGACAGACGATGAGCCAAGGCAATAGGAGTTGGCATGAACTCAGGGGTCTCGTTGCAGGCATAGCCGAACATCATACCCTGGTCGCCGGCACCGGTAGCCTCTTCCTCGCTCATCTCACCCTCACGGGCCTCCAGAGCCTTGTCTACACCCTGGGCAATATCAGGAGACTGCTCATCAAGGGAAATAAGAATACCACAGGTATCAGCATCAAAGCCGTACTTGGCTCTGATATAACCGATTCTACGGATAGTATCACGAACAATTTTGGAAATATCTACATAGCAGCTGGTGGAAATCTCACCGGCAATATGGGCCTGACCAGTAGTAACCAGGGTCTCGCAGGCTACACGGCCCATAGGGTCCTGTTCCAGAATAGCGTCCAGAATGCTGTCGGAAATCTGGTCTGCGATTTTGTCAGGATGGCCCTCAGTAACAGACTCAGAGGTGAACAATAAACGTTTACTCATTAAAACGCCTCCTTAAATAAAGATTACTTCTTGCTGAAATATGAAAACACCGTACTTATATTTAAATGAAAATTGTCAATAAAAAAACTCTCTTCAAAGAGAGAGCTCATATAAATCTCTCATCTTAAGGCGGATAGCCTTCAGGAATTAGCACCGTTTCGGCACATCTTCATATGCCAATGGTTGCCGCAGCTTCACAGGGCCAGTCCCTCCACTGCTCTTGATGAGTTCATATTCAGTTTACTAATTCATGATATTCTATAGTCCTAAAAAAGTCAAGGACATTTAGCATAAACTGTACTAATGGATTATTTTGCCGTATAATATGGGAAAATACGATAAACTGCGTTATAATCATATTTGTAAGAGTTTATCATAAAGGAGCCCCACAATGGAAATTGTAAACGCTTTTGCCATATTTTGGATTTTATTCAATGGCTACTCCCTGTATAAAATTCTCCTTAACTCCAGTGATGAGGAGCGGGATGACATTCATAACGAGCTGATGGACATGTGCCGTACCATGACCCCATCTGCTGTGGGAAAAACCATGGTTGCCCTATTCCTGGGAATAATGGCATTGGATATCATAGGCTTTTATCTCACCTATACCTATGCTTACACCTACGCCTACACCCTTGAGGAATATTTCTACACCAGAATCCTTTTGTTTCTGGCCTTTATACTGGTTTTCCTCATTGATCAGTTCCTGTCCTTCAGGCAGACCATGAAAATCGCTGCTGCCCTGCGGATTCCAAATATAAGGGATGACGTTTTGAAGCGCTTTATGCGTATGACAGAAAGGGATTTGGATTTTATCAACACCATTTCCGCCGTGGCCAAATTCGTGGCCGCCTTTCAGCTGGTGCTGTATACCATTCTTACCAAGGCATAACACAACATAAAAAAGGCTGTGAAAAATTTCACAGCCTTTATTTTTTTGGAGTTACTCGTCCCAATTAATACCCTTTGCTTTTTCTATTAATTCCTCCACAGAGCCGGCTTCTATGCGCACAGTCTTGGCTGGTGCTGCTTCCTCAGGCCGCTGGTGCTGAGCTGGTGCAGCTTCCATATTTTCGGCTTCTGCCGGACGTGGTGCCCCATGGTGATGATGCCCATGATGGCCATGAGGTCCGTGGTGTGCCTTGTAAAGCCCATCCTGAACAGTGGTGGTAAAGGTAGCTTCTATTTCAAAATTATAATATGCACTGTACTGGGTGGTTATACCGGTGTAATTGTTGTACACGCCATTGCCGTTGCCATCATTGATGCCGGTGCCATTCTGCAGAAGATTCCACACATTCTCCGTGGAATAGAAATTTTTCTCACCATAGGCCTTGATGGCAATAGTGAGCTCCTGCTGGGATGGTACTGTTGGACGCTGTGGCGGTGCCTTGGAGTGGTCACGGTTCAGCTTCTTGTCCTCAGCCCGCTTTTCCATGGCAGCCTGGCGGATTTCCTCCTGCTTTTCGGTGAACTTCTCCAGCTCGGCAAACAGCTTTATATTGCCTTCCTCATCAAAGGATATGCCAAGACGGCTGAAACGTACGCCCTCGCCCAATTCACCATTTTCCTGCAGCTCATTCAATGTGTTGACGCCGGAATCCACCTTGCCCATCATCTGATTGGCGTATTCTTCGTCCTCAGCCATGCGCTCAATTTCTTCCGTGGTGAACATGACAAAATAGCTCTTGTCGCTTGGCCCTGCAATATCCAATGGATTCTCTACCCCATCAGCAATGAGGAATTCATAATCACCATACTGTTCACGCAGCTTTGCCAAAAACTCCTGAGCCTTTGGTGAGAGCTTCTCCTCTTCCGGAGTTATATTCCACTTCTTTTCAGTAACGTCCTGAATAGAAGCATCCTTCTTCTGGTTGGCTTCCCTTGCCGCAAAAAATTTGCCGTGATTGGTCAGGGAAACGTCAAAATCCTTGCCTACCTTGTTCTGGAATTCATTGCCCTTGCCCTTTGCCTTGCTTTTGCCAATGCCTCCCATATCCTTAAAGGGGGAGATTCGGTTTGCATGATTAATCATATTTGCCATTGTCATTTCCTCCTTTGACCGGTACGAAATCCTTTTCTTTTGAAACATTCTTCTATACTTTTATCGTCACCATAAACTTCATACTTAATAAAAATGGATAAAATGATAGGCTAAAAGTACCAATACCTTTCATTACTGATACACAAAAAAGGTGGAAGCCACGGCTTCCACCTTTTATATTACGACTGAATCCACAGCCGCTGAAATTTCTCCAGCTGATGCAGGGAATGATTGATAATATTCACCGCCAAAACCGGGGAACGCTTCAGAATCCCCTGAAGTGACAGTAATGGCAGGGTCAGAATAACCGCCTGCTCCGTCAGTACCTCGGCAGCCACCCGCACCTTACGGTTGGACAGCAGCACCGTCTCATTAACCCAGCTGTTTTCCTTCAAAATATCCAGAGTATTATACCAGCCATCACCGATTTCAATACTGCGGGCCACCTTGCCGGAAAGTACAAATACCATGTGGCCTTCGATTTCCTGCTCGGCTATGCGGTCACCCTCAAACTTTGTGGCGATTTTGGCCTCATCCATAAAGAGCTGGATGATACCCTGCTCGCACTCCTGAAACAGCTTGATTTTCGACAGACCATCCTGAACAACGGCACGGGGCTCTTCACCGTCCCCCTCCATCTGCTCCACTTCAATCTGCCACCGCTTCTCCAGACGCTCCATGAATTTATCAAAAGGCTCGTTCCAGCTGATAAGAAGCTGCTGCAGCACCAGAAAATAATGATTCATGAGAACCCGCACATCATTCTGGGAAAAATCAGTGCCATTGTAATGGGCGGACAAAACCACCTGGTTCTCCTCACTGCGGAAGGACAGCTCCAACAGGGCATCCCGGGCATCCAGATATTTCTGGCTGACAATCTTGCCGTCAGCGGAGCCAACCACTTCGCTGTATGGCTTGTTATCAGTAAAGAAGTCATAGAAATTCAGATAGTGGTCAAAGCTGGCCACCTGCTGGCCCGCCAGCTTCATAATATCCTCACGGCCCAAGGAAGCATAAGGCTGGGAAACAACGAACTGCTTGAAGGCCTTCATTATCAGATCCTTGACGGTCTGGCCCTCCTCCACCTGAAGCCGGACAGGCACCAGACTCTGGGGACTGGCCCCTCCGTCTGCTTTTTTCTTCTGGGGAACCAGCAGACAGAAGCTGATGTCCTTGGAGACATTGGTTTGCTGGAGCATAAAGCCCCAGGCTGTCTGCAATATGGACATGAGCATTATTTTATTTGACTCAGCCTTGGTCCTGAGGTCAGACATAATGGTCCGGGGCACATGGGCAAGATAGTTTTCCTCGCTGTATTTCATGCCCCTCCTGGCCTTGGACCGCAAATGGGGAACCTTGGCCGGAATCGGCATATCCGTCAGCATCTTGGACCAGTAATCACGAATCGGTCCGGCAGCAGTACCCGCACTCCCCCGAATATTGGCCATAATGCGCTCTATATCCGGTGGCTCAGGAAGATTCAGGGCCGCACGGAAAACCCTGCGAAAATCAAAGTTGTAGGTCACAGCCTCCACGGCAGTAACAATAATGGCATACTCATCCTCAGCAGTGTTGAACACCGACAATCGGGCCAATTGCCCCCGCTTAAGGTCAAAGCCCAGACGGACATCAGCCTCCATGTGCTTTCTCAGCTCACTGTCCAGCTCATCCTTGTCCAGATTTTTAAAATTATTATAGCCGATTTCCAGGGCAGGATTGCGCTTATTCATTACTACGGCCAGCATACGGTCACCGGCCATGATGAAATTGGTCTTTAAGGCATCCTCCTGTTCAAAGGCACGGTCCACCGCCACATTAAATTTCAACGGCAACAGCTTGCCGTTTATTTTATAAACGGTCTGCAGGACAGAAGCTATAGGATGGTCAGCATCCCATTTACTGAAGGTGTCAGACTCGTCTGCTGACAGCTCCCGCACATATTTTATCTTGGTGTTCAAAATGCCTTCCTGCAGGTCATAGCGCTGCATTATGGCATTTTTGTCCTCCTGGGACAGATCAGGAAACTTTATGTATTCACCCATATGCCTGTGTCCTCCTAGCTACCTTACTTATCAGCTGATCCATTGTACAGCAGGGCCAACATGGTCATATCATCAGACTGCTGGGCCTGGCCCACATAGTCATTTAATACATTCTTCAAATCCTGCAGCAGCTCCTGGGTAGTCTTTTCCCCAGCCTTGGCATTATTCAAGGCATCCAGCAGCCGCTTCTCCCCAAAGAGCTCTTTGGCTTCATTGAGGGCTTCGGTTACGCCGTCGGTATACAGCAACAGACGGTCATTTTTCTGAAGGGTCAGCTTCTGCTCCTTGTAGCTGATACCATCCATACCACCCATGACAAAGTTCCGCTCCACCTTCAAGTACTCAAAGCTGTTCTCTGAGGCCCTGTAAAGCAGTGGCGGATTATGTCCGGCATTGACATAGTTGAACTGACCCGTTGGCAGATGCAAAATCCCCACAAAGGCAGTTACAAACATCATGGCATCGTTGTTCTGGCACAGCTGGTCATTGGTCCGTTCAACCACTTCGGCCAGCTCATCCACATTATCTATGGCCATTCCGGAATTCTTCAGCAAGGTTCTGGCAACCACCATAAACAGAGCCGCCGGAATACCCTTGCCGGAAACGTCAGCAATGGTAACGAGCAGATGTTCATCATCCACCATATAAAAATCGTAGAAGTCGCCGCCTACCTCCTTGGCAGCCTGCATAGTAGCATAAATATCAAATTCCGTATGCTCCGGGGCAAACGGGAAGGTATGAGGCAGCATGCTTTCCTGGATATCCGTGGCAACGGCCAGCTCAGTAGCAATATGCTCCTTTTCCATGGTTGCCTTGGTAAGGTGATCCATGTAATTTTGCAGCTCATCGGTCATATTGTTGAAGGCCTTGGCCAGCTTTTCCAGCTCATCCCCCGTCCGCAGGGATATTTTCTTTTCCAGATTGCCGTCCGCAATCTCCTGTACACCACTGGTCAGTTTTTTAATCGGCTCCACAAACCTGTTGGTAAGCCAGGAGCTGAGATTAAATAACAGCACCAGGGCAGACCATACACTGATAATGGCCACCAGAACGACATTGACAATATGGCCCTTCATCATCTTGCGGAAGTCATTCACCTGGGCCACTATATTTTCCCTGGCTATAACGATAGGCGTCATAACCTCATATTTGGCAATCAGAGTACCAAAGCTCCAATTGATTTTTGACATAGGGGCATAGGCCAGGAAGTATTCCTCACCATCCAGCTCCACCAGCTGCCAGCCCTTTTCACCTGCCAGCATTTTTACAGCTGCCGATGAAAGACTTATATTGTCACTTTTACGCAGATTAGTCCCCTTCACATCAGACAACGCACCATCGTGACTGGTGGACAGCATAATATTGCCCCTATTGTTCATGACAAAGCTGATACCGGTATCACCCATAAGGGAGCTTTCCATTATATCAGAAATGGATTTTACGGAGCAGGCAATAGCCACTACCCCGGCAAATCCGTTCTCGTCATTGTATGGGGCAGAACAAGTGAAGCTTGGGTATCCATCGGCCCCAACATATATATCATTAAACGTAATCTTGCCCCGGTCCTGAGTATTCTTGTACCAGCCCCGTTCCGTCGGTTCGTAGGTCTGAAGGAACTCCTCCGTCATGGGAACAAAATCCTTGCCCGGAACATTGTCAGCAGCAATTATATAGCCATGCTTGGAGCCGACAAACAGGGAGGATTCATAATGCCGATACTGGCGGGCCATTGGTTCAATATACGCCGCCACATTGGAAATAAGCCCTATTTCCCGTCTGATGGCCGGTGTCTCCCCTGCAGCCTGCAGTCTGGCCCCCTGATGAAGATAAACCTCACCGGGTACTATAGGCTGAAAGCGTGGATCAGGCAGCTGACGATCCCCATAATACTCAGGATGACTAAGAATATTCTCCACACCACTGGCCAAATAACTGGTGTTATTGGTAATCTCCCACAGCTCTGTTTCTATGGACTTGGCCCGGGTCTGAGCCACATCAGTCAACCGTTCTGTTATCTCCTTACTGGTTACCTTTTCCATATAATTGGCCGAGGTGTCACTAAGCTGGTCGCTCTGGCTCATAAAGTCGTCATTAACAGCATACAGACTATAGGCCATCAAAGCTCCCATTATCACAAAAATAGTCATGCTGGTCAGCAGCAGCAGACGAAAAATGCGGCTGCGGATACTGCCCTTCTGCAAAAACCATTTTGCATGCAGCTTCTTTAACATAAAATCACCCTTAGTCCAGCATGAATCAGTCGACTATATCAAGGAAATTGGAAAAACCGGTCATTTCCAATACATCCATAACATCTTCATTGACATTGGTAATTTTCATAGTACCCTGCTTATTCATACGCTTCTGGGCCACCAAAAGCACTCTGAGGCCAGCTGAAGCCACAAAATCAAGTCCGCTAAAATCAAAGGTCAGCTCATCAACATCATTGAGCTCATTCTGAATAACCTTATCCAAATCCCCGGCGGATATTGCATCCAGACGACCTACCAAAGATATATTAAACTTACTTCCCTGTAATTCCTTTTTTATTTCCATTGCACTTTCCCCTTTCAACTTATACCGTCCCTCAATCTGTTAATATTCGTTTTACTATAGCTTTTTTCCTGCTAGAGAGACTTCACAACAGTAAGGATATTTTGGCCATCCTCATGCTGATAGGTTATATCATCCACATTTTTCTTTACCAAAAAGATGCCCAAGCCCCCAACCGGGCGATCATCGGCCCCGGCAGTAATATCCGGCTCCGGCTGCTCCAAAGGGTTATATGGAGTGCCCTTATCCATAAATTTCAGCCTAAATTGAGCGGCATTGTCCTCCAAACTGCCCTCAATGGTAACCTTACCTATGCCGTCCCCATAGGCATAGTTGGCAATATTGGTAAATATTTCCTCTACCACCAGCTCCATCTGCAATTTGACCTTGGAAGAACAGGACCGTTCCTCCAAGAATTCCTCAACAAAATCATTGACCTTGCCCAAATTATCCAAGGTTGCTTCGATGACAAGTTTTTTGCTTTCCTGTGAGTCCATAGCAAACCCTCCGCAAAACCTAATTCAAGTTCTCATTCACATTCACAAAAAAACATCCGGTTATCCTGATTTATGTATGATTTGATACTCTTTTCAAGTCTGGCCAAACCATCCTTCAGCACCGCCTTTGGACAGGCAATATTCATCCGCAAAAATTGCCGCCCCGCAGCACCAAACTCAGCCCCTTCCGACAGATACAGGCCACTGTCCTGACGGATATATTCCATAAGCTCCACGGAATCCTCGCAGAAGCTGGAGCAATCCAGCCACAAAAGGTAGGTGGCATCCGATGGTACCATATGAATTTCCGGGATTTTATCCCGTATATAATTTTGACATATTTGCTTGTTTTCGTAAATATATTCCCGCAGCTGATCCAGCCATTCTGCCCCCTGGCCAAAGGCCGCAATGGTGGCTTCAATTGCAATAATATTAGGCTCTGCCACCTCATCAGTGTTCAGCCGCCGCCACATCTTGTGACGAAGGAAATCATCGGGCACCATAACCGCCGCCGAATTTACCCCGGCTATATTAAAGGTCTTGGTCGGTGCCATGCAGGTTACGCTTATATCACGGCAGGTGTCGGAAACAGAGGCAAAAGGAATATATTCCTTCCCCGGATCCGTCAGATCACAGTGAATCTCATCGGCAATAACCGTCACATTGTACTTGGCACACAGCTCACCAACCTTAAAGAGCTCGTAATTGCTCCACAAATGTCCGGATGGATTTTGCGGATTGCAGAGAATCATCAGGCTCACCTGCGGGTCGGACAGATCCTCCTCCAGCCGCTCAAAATCCATGGAATAGTTTTCCCCATCATATTTCAATGGACTTTCCACCACAAAGCGTCCATTATTCACGATACTGTTAAAGAAGTTATTGTACACAGGTGTCTGAATCAGCACCTTTTCCCCCGGGGTCGTAAGCTTACGGACTGCAGAGGAAATGGCCGGCAGCACTCCCGTGGTGAATATAAGCCACTCAGGCTGAATAATAAAATTATGCCGTTCTCTCCACCAGCTGACATAGGCTTCGTTCCAGGCCTCCGGCACGATGGAATAGCCCAGGGCTCCCACCTGCAGCTTCTCCTTGATGGCCTCCATAATAGGCTCTGCCACAGGAAAATCCATGTCCGCCACCCACATAGGCAACTCATGCTCAGCCACATCCCACTTTAAGGAATTTGTGTTGCGCCGATCAATCACCTTGTCAAAATCGTACTTCACTCCATTGACCCCCTATTATCCCATTTTTGCTTATAAATTCTTACTAAAAATAGCAAGCCCCTGACACATACTTCCAAACACATGGCAGTCCATACGCCCCGCAGGCCATACAGACCAACCAGATACAAGGCCAATGGCATGCGAACCCCCCACATGCTGGCCAAATTCATTATACTGGAAAACATGGTATCCCTGGCCCCCCGCAATGCTCCTGCTCCCACAATGGAAGCGGCAAACAGCGACTCTGCCAACAGCTGAATGCGAAGTACATCGGTACCCAGCTGCTGAACATTCAAGTCCGGAGTCAGAAAGGCAAACACCGCCGGTGCCACCATGTACATCACGGCCCCCAAGATACCCATGGTAAACATACCAGTTCCTACAGAAAACCAAGCAAAGCCCCTGGCAAATGCTGGCTTCTTCGCCCCAATACTCTGTCCCACCAGGGTAGTAGCCGCTATGGCAATTCCATAGCCCGGCATATAGCAAAAGGCCTCCGCCGTAATGGCAAAGGAATTGGCCGCTATAGCCACTGTCCCCAGGGGTGCCACAATAATCATCATGGCAATCATGGCCCCGGTGAGAACACCCTGCTCCAAGGCAATAGGACAGCTTATTTTCAGGGCATCCTTAAGACAGCTTTGGGTAAGATGCCACTGCATACCCATTTTTTGCCGGGTGTAATGCCGACGCATTACCGCCAGATACAACAAAATACAGGCCGTCACGCCCTCGGCGGTTACAGTTCCCATGGCAGCGCCCTTGACCCCAAAGCCAAGGCCAGGCCACCACACATCCAGCCCCAACAGAGCCACATAACCAGCAGGGAAGATAAACAGCGCATTAAAGCCAATATCCAGCACACACATTATGCAGTTAAAAAAGCTGGCAGATTTCATGCTGCCGCTGCTCTGCAGCATGGCTGTAGCCAAAATACGCAGCATGACAATAGGCATCCCCAGCATGTATACCATAAAATAATCATAAGCCCCTACGTAGATTTCCGGAGTAGCCCCCAGCCACCCCGGCAGATACGGACTTATAAATACGCCAATTCCTGCCACAAGCACCGCAAAGACCGAGACACATATCAAGCCCTGTCGAAAAGTGTCCCGGGAATATTGCAATTTTTTGGCGCCAATAAATTGAGCCACCTGTACGGAAAAGCCCTGAACAGCCGCCATACCTATGCCGTAGACAAACCACATTACGGGAGCCACCAAGCCAATGGCGGCTGAAGCCGCTGCGCCCAGACTACCCACCATGGCGGCGTCAATGTATTCCATGACAATATATGTAATCTGAGACAGCATAGCCGGAATACTCAGGCTCCATACACATTTAAGCATCTGCCGCCAATGCAGCTGTTCCTCATTGCGGATTACATTAATTATGTTCATTCAAATACCAACTCGGTAGCCTGACGGTCGATTTCAGGATCGTCATAGATTAATTCTTCTACACCGGCGGCCTTAATCCTGCCGGAAATTGGATTCTTTATGCTGACAACCTTGGTCGTAATTTCTGCATCCACATCAGACACATATTCAAAAGCCAGGTCAGTATTCAGCAGACGGCAATTCTTCAGGGTTACATTCTTCATATAGCAGAAGCCCTGATTGCTCTCAATGGTGCAATTTACCAAAGTAACATTTTCGGAGTTCCAGCCGATATATTCACCGCAGATATATGAATCATAAACGGTGACATTGCGGCAGTTCCAGAAAGCATCCTTGGAAATCATTTTGGCATTGTGGATTTCTACATTTTCACAGCCATCAAAGGAATAATTTCCCGCCAGATTAAAGCCATCAATCTTTATATCCCTGCTGTCCATGGCAAAATAGTTGCCCTTGGCGCTGACCTTCTTCATCTCGATATTGCTGCAATGCCACAGGGTTTCATCCGCATGGAGAAAATCCACATTGGTCAGCCTGATGCCATCACAGCGGCGGAAGCCCTTCGGTGCCTCAAACAGCACATCCTCAAAGGACACATTGTCCGTATACCATATTCCGGCCCGGCCCATTTCAAACACAGCACTGTTTTTCACAGTAATATCCTTGCTGTACCACAGCGGATACTTCCACTGAAAGCTGGTATTCTCAATGCTGATATTGGCACTTTCCTTCAGGGGAGATTCCCCATCCGCAAAAATACAGTTTTTTATCTCAAGGTCCTTACCCTTGAATAACGCCCTCTCGCCGGTAAGTCGCTGCTCATTGATTACTTGCATAAATCTTTCCTCCATATCACATAAATAAAGCTATTGTGAATATCTATTTTTATTCTGAGTAAAACACTCTGAATTATATAATCAAACTAAAATGAAAATAAACTGAAAAACCTACGTGTCAAACTTTCTACATCTGATAGCAAAAATCCTTTATTTATTGCAATTTAAAGGGCCGCCTTTAAGCGACCCATATATTTGTTTCATTATAACGCATTTGAATATTTTTTCCCATAAGATAGCTTCATTTTATTTGAAACTATACCCCGACTTTAACAGAACTGACCTCGTATTGTCCCATTGTTCAGCCTTCATCAGAATATAATCTGTATTATAAGTTGATACGGCATAAATACTGATACCATTATCAGCCAGTAAATTTGAAAGCTTGGCCAGTATTCCAACCATGGAAAACTCTAATATCCCATTGATGTAAAAGCCTCTCCAATTATCTTCCCTTGCGCTACACTTTTGAGGTGCATCCTCTGTCCTGCACACCAATGATATTTCGTCCTTAGTTTTAGATAAAAAGAAAAACTCCTTTGTTAAATCAACTTCTGACATATCCGGTACCTTACAAACTGTCAACGGTTCCTGAATTGCTATTAGTTCCATATTGCTCCCCTTATTATTAGATTTTTCCCTATTTTTTGCAGCATATCCTCGCTACTGTTAGTGCCAGTTTATCAATATCCAACATAGAACTAAAACGCATCGACTTCCGTTAGTTTAATCTCCATTGTATCAGTTTATCAATATCCAACATAGAACTAAAACTTCCATGGTGGGGCTATGCGCGACCTTTTGGTATCAGTTTATCAATATCCAACATAGAACTAAAACCATGAACAGTCAGCAAGTGCTGTTTTTAAGTATCAGTTTATCAATATCCAACATAGAACTAAAACTAAAATAAGGGTATTTCATTTTCTGCTTTCGTATCAGTTTATCAATATCCAACATAGAACTAAAACTAAAGAGTTATCCGCTGGATATACTTGCAAGTATCAGTTTATCAATATCCAACATAGAACTAAAACTGTCACTATAATCAATAACAGCGGAAAGCTGTATCAGTTTATCAATATCCAACATAGAACTAAAACTGGATCAATAGTCGCTGCTTTACAGAGTTGTATCAGTTTATCAATATCCAACATAGAACTAAACA
The DNA here is from genome assembly GCF_002100115.1 of Anaerovibrio sp. JC8. GTDB lineage: Bacteria > Bacillota > Negativicutes > Selenomonadales > Selenomonadaceae > Anaerovibrio. The sequence continues at coordinate 73,979 of NZ_ANBM01000003.1, forward strand.
GTTATAAAGTGGATAAACAAACGGGCGATGTATCAGTTTATCAATATCCAACATAGAACTAAAACTGACTAAGGAAATCGGAGAAGCATTAAAAGTATCAGTTTATCAATATCCAACATAGAACTAAAACAAATTAATATGGATGTTAAACATCTGATTTGTATCAGTTTATCAATATCCAACATAGAACTAAAACTTTTCGATGAATAGAAAAGGCGACAAGCGTATCAGTTTATCAATATCCAACATAGAACTAAAACCTATGAGACTGGTGCAACCACTTTCACATCGTATCAGTTTATCAATATCCAACATAGAACTAAAACTTAACCTAATATATCTTTTAAAATTGAGCGTATCAGTTTATCAATATCCAACATAGAACTAAAACCTGCACTAGGGCTACATGATTTCCTTTTATGTATCAGTTTATCAATATCCAACATAGAACTAAAACTGCAATAAGTGCGAGTACAGCCTTAATAGTGTATCAGTTTATCAATATCCAACATAGAACTAAAACTTTCACACGTACCACCTTTGCAGTTGTCAAGTATCAGTTTATCAATATCCAACATAGAACTAAAACTTAAAACTTCATTCATATCTGTCTTAAATAGTATCAGTTTATCAATATCCAACATAGAACTAAAACCTTAAATTGATTATATCACACTTAGATAAGCATTATATCCTTATCATCCAGCAGATTTTCTGTAGGTGTTTTCTCACCTAGCAGAATCTGCATTTTAGTATATTGTTTTTCCGTTATTTGCAATAATCGCACCGAACCACAAGGTGGAATGATTCTTTTTACTTCCCGACAATATTTCTTAGAGTCATCATTATTCTTGGTTATCCGTGAATACACAGAATACTGAATCATATCAAAACCCAGCTTTATTAAGCTTTTTCTAAATTGAGTATAATTCTTTCTATCCTCTGATGTATTTGTCGGCAAATCAAACATCACAATCAGTCGCATATATCTATTTTCCATATTTTTTTAAATCTGGTAACAACAGCCGTTCAACAGAGTTGTCAATTATGGCACTGGTAAAGCTGGCTACGCATTTATCAACAGCATTATATAGGCGCATCTTCTTTTTATTAATCAACACCTCTGTATTACATAGCCCCACCAATGATAACTTATTGCTTGATGTCAATTCATCCACCAACTCATCATTATGGTCATAAACCCAATAATCAACTATTGGCCTAAATGGTTCCATAAAATCATCCGCCAGGTTAAATGGATTACCTTCACCAATATGGTGAATCCCTAAATTACAATTATATCCATGAGCACACAATGATCTGGCCACTAATGACCGAATGATGGCATATCCATAATTCATGGCTGCATTTACTACATCATCTTCAAACCTTGTAAAATCAACACCAAATAGATTCCTAAAAAACATTTTGGCCGCTATGGCTTCTCTATTTCCAGGGTCACCTGGCAGGACTTCATCCGCCAATTGATGAAGTCTGCCAGAAATTTCATTATTCCCCGTTAATTTTTCCAACACATAAGCCTGATTGTTAATTTTAGCTTTTACTATCTTTTCCCAGAGATTATTCTGCATATCTTTTGATAATTCTATTTGGCGTTTTAAGGCAGCAAAACTGGCATAGTATGAGTCTGATGACAGGACATTACAACATGGTAGATGTTTCGAATCACACAATATAACATTAACATCATATTCCGCCAGCTTGCATAGAGCATACACGGACAAATTGATGGAAATATTATCCACAACTAAAGATTGGATATCCCCCAATGGTATTTTCTTGTCATCATCTTTCTGGTGAATAATAAGCCATTCATCATGTACTGTTATTCTTTCTCCGTTATTGACAAGAATGGAGCGGAACATTTTATCTCACCACCAATTTGCCCAAGAATATCTATGTGATATTTTTTTACAGTATCATCTTTTTTTATTGTGAAGATAATATCAACATTAGTATTGTTATCTTTCAAATATAACTGGTCCCTCGTTATGGCTTTAACGCTTGAATAAAAACCTCGTGCCTTTTCCTCTCCTTTCTTGTTGTATACCACAATATAATCATTCTTAAACAAATACATTATGTGCTTGCCATAGTTTTCCGGATTAGGCACTGTAATAAACATCTTTTTGTCTTTCAGCTTAAAATCTACATATCTAAGCCCCCGCAAAGCTGTCTTATTATCCTTGGTCGAGTACACCTCCAGACAGTAATAAGATTTGGCATCCAAAATATTCTCATTCCCCAAGGAGTCAATTTTTACCGTGGATGAATCTTCTCTCTCCTTTTTCTTTATAGGTTTATCCTTGGTAAAGCTGCCAGAAAAACGCTTGGACTGCTTATAGGATACCAACGGCATCTGAATGGAGGCCACAAACTCTGGATCATTGTAATACTGTTCCAAATTTTGACGGAATGATTCTGGTGTAACCATCTTAAATTCCTCAAGACTTGGGTCCACCAATCTCTTATCTGTTTCCTCCCGCAACAGCCGTACCATGGACGGTATACGATCTTTGCTCACCAAAAGTTTCTTGGCCAATTCCGGATTGAAGTGATAATACTTCTCTATCTTACGAACTGCCCTATCAAGATAATTCTCATATTCCTCTGTAACCCGCTTACCATTTTGACGGAATATATTCTGGAGCTTGAGGTTATCACTGGCCAGTTCCACTGCTGCCGGGGTAAGGTTGGCAATTACTATGGCATCAGCAGCGTGATGCAGATTATTCTCGCGATTCTTTTCCGGATTTCCCCAAGTTTTCTTATTAAGCCACATTTTCCGCATTCTGGAAGTTATGGCACCGTTTATTGCATATACGTTTTTCTTCTTATCACTATTAAAGATCAGTGTGTTATTAAGGTAATTGGCCAAGAAACGACTAATATATCTGGTATCATTAATGTTTCTTGACTTCCACTCATTCAGCAGTTTACTGTCACGGAGATTCTTTACCATCAAATACTGATACTTCTTCTTTGATATTTTTTTCTTCAATAAGACATTTACTCGCTTTATGAACTCCGCTTCAGCCTTATCAGATAAATACTCTCGTGGCGCAGTATTGGATTTTGCCTGACGATTGCTGCCCATTCCAGTCAGCACCTTATTATTGAGTGTGTCGTCCAATATCAGAGAAAATGGGATTATATGGTCTACATCATACTGTCCGCTTAATACATCAGCTTCCGGAATATTGTTACCAGTATATAAATCTATCCCATTCTGCTGCTCCCATAAACGATAGCGTGCTATATCCTTACCTGATACTTCACCTTCTTTACGAAGTCCCAGTTCCACCAGTTTGGCACCAATGGCCTCTTTTTTCTTCATGTTGTCATTATTAGCTTTGGTCATTTTCCGTCTGGTTTCAATACTGTGGCCCAGCTCATCAGCCACCTCGATGTTGATATATGCCGGGGACCCATACTTACCAATAAGGGCATTTATTATCTTGCGAGTTTCGTTGATTGCCTTGAAAACCACCACATTCTTGACCACATCTTCATCCATTTCTTTAGTGAACGGTGGCAATAACTTAACTCTCTCCGTATTTTCTGCCTCATCTGTAAGCTGCTCCTGCTTTCGTCTGGCCTGAAAGTTTCCATACAATTCGCCGTGTCTAAAGGCATCTATAGCTTCCAGCATGTAACGATAGCATACATTTGATGTTCCACCAAAATGTATTCTCTTTGTCTGGGCCTGAAAATCCTTATTCCAGCCAGCCTTTTCCAATGCTTTTCTCCTGCGTTTTGGAGTAATGTTACTGGCTAACAAATTACATAATTCATGGAGCTTAGATGGCTTATCAAAGTCAAACTGTTCTTCCTGGATTAATTCATCATAGCTGTATCCACTGGCATCCAGAACCTTTTTCAGCACTTTTAAGGTCTTAATGGTCTGTGGTATATTTTCCTCAAGCTTTTCAGCCTTTATAAGAGTCAAATTATACTTTTCCAATATTTTCTTGATATCTTTTTCAGTGATGGACGCATTTTTCAGCGCAAATTCAATAATGTCATCAGCAGCTTCTGGCAAAAAGGTTATTTCGCCTGTTGTACTGTCAACATACATCATCTGGGACAAGCCATTTACCAAAGAATAAATGTCTGCAATTACTGTAGACCTGAACCCTCTAAGTTCTTCCTTATAAAACATACAGCAACCTATGGTGTCCAAAAAGCCCATGAACTTGCGATTTTTATCATTTTTATCTCCAGGTCCATCCTCAAAATCCCGCTGGACAAAAACAATCTCATCACATAAGAACGCTATATTTTGGTCCGTCAACTGCTTATAATATTCCTGCTGCTTTTGGAGTATCGCCCTAAGTTCATCCCTTAGTGCTGCCCGCTTAATAAGGAAATACTTCTCTTCATCATCATTTTTATGGTTATGGAAATTAGGGAACTGGGTATCTGTTGCAAATTCCTTATCATGCAAAATCATATCTGCAACAGATACATACTTGCCTTCTGTCATTTTTTCATCAAATCTGAATAGGGCAGTCTTTATCTTTCCAGCTTCCTTTTCATCCACGTCATCCTCATAAAATTCACGATATCCTCTGTGATTGCAAAAATGGATGACACAATCTGCAATTTCTTCAGGAGTAAGCTTTTCTGACAAGCCTCTAAATCTTATGGAGTATATATTCTGATTGCCATTTACTTCCTGCCATTCTTTTATTTTAGCTGCACTTAATAAGCCTATCCGCTCAATAAATCTCTTTGCCCGTTCTTTGCGGTGGTACCTACGCCGAATCAATCTGCGACCAGACCTATATTGCCGCCGTCCTTGATTCTTGCTGGCCCTTTTATGATTTTTAACTTCCTCGCCTGAATCAAAAAGTCGAACACCCACTTGCTCAATACGGGCATCATATACCTTGTCATAGGATAATACAGCAAAGCCCACAGAACCTATACCAACATCCAAGCCAAATCCAACTTTTCTTTTCATTAGTATCCCCCTGTTCTATATTGACATTTATTCGTTGTTAGTGATAGTATAAAGGTGAACTTAGAGTTACTGTTGTGTCGGTTTATCAATATCCAACATAAAACCTTTTATTGATTATTGTCAGTTTATCAATATCCAACAATAGTTCTAAGATAAGGCCTTATGTGCCGTAGGGTATAGCGGTATCCCGAACAATTCCGCTCCTTTGTTCATTAAGCTGCTACATTATGTAGCGGCTTTTTTGTTGTTTATATTGTTTTTATACCATCTAGTTAAAAGTCATTTCTTATAACTTATTATATACCTTTAGAATTTTCTGCCAATAATTTAATGAGTATTTTTTCTAATACAACGGGCAAAAAATATACCTCTAACGATTTTCCCCGTTAATCATTTCCACCACCTGACGATATGTCCAATTCAATTCCTGCTGGTACGCCTCCGGGGACAGGTCCGTTGGAATCCTTTGCGCCATTATTTCCATGTACCTTCGTTCTTTACCATCCATGCCGTTCAAAAAATGCTCCAATTCCAAAAGGTTGGCTCTCTCTATGTCCTCCTGCATCCATATTCCCATATTCTCCATTTGCTCTAAATGATCTCCGTAGCTCATTATTCCAACCTCCCCTATTTTGGCATCATCCAAGGATTCAAGGCTTAAATATGCCATTCAAAAGCTAAGCAATATTCATTATCTGTATATTATCACTACTAATTAAGCTTGCAAACATTCATCTGAACAAAAAAATGGACACCATAAAAACCAAATGTTCTAAAAACAAAAACAGGAGCAGAACCTATGGTCAACGTCATAACGCTGCATAGGACTACTCCTGTTTTAGTTAGTCAATTAAACTCGCCAAAGCAGAACAATATTATGCTTAAATAGATATATCATGACTGCCTAGAAAGCTCTTCAATTTCTTCTTTGGATAAATCAACAAATTCCACAATTTCCTCTGTAGATTTCCCTTTTTGCAGCATTCGCACTGCAGTGCGACGGTCAGCTATTTTTTCTCCTTCTTTAATCCCTTCTTCTTTACCATCATTATGGGCTTCAAGTATTTTCATTTCATAAGTCATATAACTCGCCCTCTCTTCTTCTTTACCCTTGATTTCCTTGATAAAGTTATCGACTTCATTCGCAAATTCATCTTGTACCGGGAGCCCTTTCATATAGTCGAGAAATGCCTTTATATCTGGTGAAACATCGTCCATGGTTCCTTCGGATGAAAGAAAGATTTTGGTAGTGCCATCGTCCAGTTCCATATCTTTATCTTGAATACACACATTACGGAAGGTGTACATGTGTCGATCATTTTGGAAAAGCTTAAATGGACACAAGAAGATAACAAAGGATTTCTTCAAATCTGAATAATTGGCTCCAGCCGCCAATGCTTCCACGTCAATAAGCGACTGATAATATCTGGTACGATATGCCAATTCCTTGTCGCCGTAATCCCTTACCTGCATCTCGATGTTATAGATAGTATCATCAGCTTCCACGTACACATCCAGCCTTATACCCTTGCCAGCATAACGGAATTTCAGAGATTTCTCATCTTCCAGATAATTGATATGTTTAATCTTGATATCAAGAATCTTTTCAATAAGACGCGTGCATATATGGGGGTGTCGCATTACCAGCTTGAACATATAATCGTCGATAATGGTCAGCTCTTCCCAAGGCTTGATGATACGTTTCTTTTCTGTCATAAAGGGGACTCCTTTCGTAAATTATAACCCAGTTGTTCATAAATGTAAAAACCATTTTTAAAACATTTGTTTGTTGTAATTATTGTAACATATGTTCGTAAAATTGTCTATAAAAAAAGCCCTGGCAGTATTTACTACCAAAGCATATTATCATTCAAAAAGGGAACACTCAATTTTAAATTTCATTCCCATGCCTGCCGACAGCCGTAACCCCCCCCCGGATTGCTCCGGGGGTTGATTTTATATTAAGTCTTGTCAAATCATCTCAATAGTTGAAGCGCCGCCTGGGCGGATTGTCAACGTATAAACTCTGTAGAGGTCCAGCCCCATCCAGTAGTCCTCAACGCCATTGTCGTAAACTACCTTAACATCCCAGTACTGAACGCCATCTCTTGGGTCAAATCTCATGAATATATCCTGTCCAGGATAAAGTACGCTGTTTGGCCCCAGCTCATCCTGATAAATCCAAGTTGATTCATTGGAAGGGCTGAGATAGATGTAAGTAATGGTACGTCCGGTGCCATTTACCAGGGTAAAGTCCTGGCTGCCGGCCATTGCTGTACCGGATACCGCAAACATCATCATAACTGCCAGGAAAAATGCCTGAAATACTCGTAACTGCTTCATGTTGTTTTCCTCTCTTTCCGTGGGTTTTACCCATTTTTATCTTCATGTCTATACATACGAACAACATTAAAAAGTATTACAGCTATTTCCTTACATACATTTTGGCTATTTCATAAAAGAGTTCTCCGTCACTACCCGGAATAATCGGCTTATAATCATCACTGGTAGGAGTACTGTTGCCCTTGTGCTCTCTTTGATTATCTGCACCATCAAAGGTTGTGTACTCAAAAATAGCATATTCAGGCTTCCCGCCGATTTCTCTAAAAGCGCAGTGACGTATGATATATGATTTATCTGTTTCAATAAACTTATAGGAGCACACGATATTTCGGCCAAGGTCAGGATATTCCACCCAGTCCACGGTGGATGCGTCTATCTGCACAATGATGTCACTGCTTGATGCCACCTGTTCCCAATGGGCAGCCTGGCACTGGGACGCATTTAAGCTTACTGCGGCAAACATGATAACTGTGACAAAAATCTGGGTTATTAGTAGTCTGTAAAGCTTTTCCATGATAACCGCCTCCTTTAACCTTTATCGCATTATTTATATTTTAGCCATCCTGCTTTTTGGCAGGAATCAGCTGTCGGAGCTAATCCTCTCCCAATATCTGCTTCAAGGTACTCATGGCCCGGAAGAGTATGACCCCCACATTGGCAGCAGAAATTCCCAGGGTTTCCGCAATTTCCTTGTTGTTCATCTCACCCCAGAATTTCAGCTCAATAATCCGCTGCTCACGCTCAGACAATTTGTCCAGGGCCAGCAGAAGCTCCTGCTTGCCTTCCTTCACCAGCAGCTGTCCGTCGGGATGCTCCTCCTCATTTATTTTGGGCGAAAACACATCATCCCATTCCACATTCTGGCGATAGCTCTGCCAACGGTAAAAATCCGTCAATGTACGGGTGGCAATCCGGGACAGCCATGTGGCAAAGGACGCCTTGCTGCTGTCAAAATCAGCCAGATGCTCCACCATTTTTTCAAATACATCACTGACAATATCATCTGCAGTGGCAGAATTCTTCACACGGGCATATATCAAATTATATATTTTCGGAAAGAAATGCTCGTAAAGTTCATCAAAGGCCACATCATCATTGACGGCCCGCCGGGCTATTTCATTCCAGTCTTTCTCTTCCATATTTCTCTCCTACGCTACCTGGCGCTTAACTAATTGGGCAAATACCCCATTCTGGGCCAACAGCTCATCATAGGTGCCGCTTTCCACAATACTTCCCTTGTCCATAACCAGAATCCGGTCACACTCCCGGATGGTGGACAATCTATGGGCAATCACCAATCTGGTGGTATGCAGCTTGTTCAGGCTTTTCGTTACAATGGACTGGGTACGGTTGTCCAGGGCACTGGTGGCCTCATCGAAGATCAGCATGGCCGGTCTTCCGGCCAGAGCCCGGGCGATCATAATCCGCTGACGCTGACCGCCGGAAATATTGCTGGAGCCCTCGCTGATGACGGTCTGCATGCCCATAGGCATTTCCCTTATATCTTCAGCAATACCCGCCGCCTCTGCAGCCTCCCAGGCATCATCCAGGGTAAGTGCCGACTGGCCAACAATATTGGTAAATATATCACCGCTCATAAGCTGTCCATTCTGCAATACTACACCCATCTGAGAACGCACAGACGGGGCGGACAGATTGGCCAGTGACTGACCATCATAATAAATTGCTCCGCTTTTTGGCTGCTCAAAGCCCAGCAAAAGCCGGACCAAGGTGGACTTGCCACAGCCGGAATGCCCCACAATGGCCACATTTTCCCCTGCTGCCACCTGGAAGCTCACATCATGAAGCACATCCTTTTTCCCCTCTCCATAGGCGAAGGTCAAATGGCTGACTTCAATAGCTCCGGACAATGGATCTGCTTCCAGCTTGTCCTCGGTGGTTTCCGGAACCTCCTGCAAAATCGGCCGCAGATTTTCAATGTGTGGCTGAATGGTAAAGAAGGTACCAATCAACGGAATGAGGGAATTCAAGGTGCCATTAAAGGAGCTGAAGGCTGCTTCAAAGGCCAGGAACTGGGCATAGCCAATACCGGCCTTTACCACTGTTCCCCCGGTGCCGTCATTGACACCTTCCTGCAATCCGTATATCACCATATAATATAATATCATATTTAGAATAAAAGGTTGTATAGCTGCAATAATTGTATTGTAATTATTTTGCCAACGCAGCTCCAGATTCCATTTCCAGGTTTCACCGAAAACCTTGCTCCAAAGGTGATAGGCCTGTTCCTCTGCCCCATGAACCCGGAATTTGGCCAATCCGGCAAAAAGCTGCTGAACCATGCCCGCCTCGGCATTGCTGGCGGCAATCAGATTGCGCTGAAAGCCCAGCACCCTACGATAAATAAAGGCCGTAACGATACACCATACCAGCCACACCGCAACAGCGGCTGCTGTCAGCTTTACGCTGTACCAGCACATAAGGAGCAGGCTCCAGAAGGAAAATATCGTGTTGAAAACTGTTCCTACGAAATTGCCGCTGACCACATCCTTGACTGCCTCCATGCCCCGCATGCGGCTGGCCAGCTCGCCGGTGGTAAACTTATGGAAAAATTTTTGTGGCAAGGACAGAAGCCGTCCCCACAGGGCTGCCTCCACCGCCATATCCAGACGGGTACTGATACGCATGACAGCCACTGCACGGATCATGCTCAGGGCCGCCATGGTAAAGCTGGTCACCATAACCACCTGGGTAACGGTTACCAGGCCTTCTCTATCCAAAATCGGAATTATATCCTGAAAGATGGTTTCCGTAATCACCGGCGTTACCAGTGGAATAAGACCGGCACAGAAGCTTACCAGTATTATGGTCCGATAATCAGCCTTCCAGCACTGCTGGAACATAAAGCGAAGCACGTCCATAATTTTCAGCTTGCGCCGTGGAAAGCCGGCATAACAGATAAAGGCATCCCCATCCAGCCTGTCTGCTTCCTCAGCATTCAGCGGAATACCCTCAGGACGGCTTTTGGTCACCAGCTTATACCGGCCGGGAGCTTCCGGAAGAATAGCTGCCAGCTCCTTTTTCTCCCCGTAATAACCAATCATCACGCCCGTGTCCTTTTTGAACCAGTCGTTGCCCTCCAGGCTTACCAGTCGGAGCTCAATATTGGCTTTCTGGGACAGGCGTCGAAGCAGATTCAGTGAATCCAGCTTCTTGGCGATTTCCGTGGACAGGCTGATTTCCATTTCCGGCATGGAAAGAGACTTGCCCACCTGCTTTATTATAAAAACAGCCTCATCAATCAGACGACCTTCATGCTCAGTGCTGTTTTCTTCAAAAAAGATTTCATCCTCACCCATCAAAATGCTGATGGCATCCTTTATCAGCCACTTTTTCTGACGGGCAATGATTTTCTGCCTACGGGCCAGCCTTTTGTTTGCTGACAAAAAGCGCATTCCCTGCAGCATGGCAAAAATACGCTGATGCTTGCTGAATACATCCACCAGCTCTTCCCTGCTGCCAAGGCTGTCCTTAAACAGCTTGTCCTTTGGCCACAAGGACAACATATCATCACCAAGGGCTGCCAGACGCTTTACCCAGACAATGGTTCCCAGGCCCTTGAACCAGCCCTGCATCAAAGGAAGCATTTCCTCGTTGGAAAGCTCGGCAAAGGAATGTTCCTCCAATACACTGTCCGTTACAGCATAAAGCTGATATGCAATTTCGCCAAACTCATCCAAAGCAGGAAAAATAGCCTTTCCCGCCTCCAAGGTCAGCAAATAAGCCTGCCGATAATCCTGCTCCCCCTGGGTAACAGCATAAACCTCCACCTGACCGGCAGTTAATACAAAAAAACTGTCTTCACTTGTCAGTTGCCAGCGCTTGCCTGCCTGCAATTCCATACTATCACTACTCACCATTTTTATTCATTATTTGCTTTATATTCATCAATCAACTGCTTATACGGACCGTCATGCTTCATCATATCACGATGACGTCCCCGCTCCACTATCTGCCCGCGATCCAGCACAATTATTTCATCTGCATCCCGGATGGTTGACAGACGATGGGCAATAATAACACAGGCACATCCACGATGCCGGATATTGCTCAGCACCCGCTCCTCTGTAATAGGGTCAAGGGCACTGGTTGCCTCATCCAATACCAAAATAGAAGGATTTACTGCCAGAGCCCGGGCAATCTCCAACCGCTGCCTCTGGCCACCGCTGAAGTTAAGGCCACCCTCGGATACCTTGGCATCATAACCGCCCTCCAGCTGCAATATATCATCCTGAATGCAGGCATCCTTGGCTGCACGCTCAATATCCCCCTGGCGCAGTGATTTATCAAAGAGGGCGATATTTTCCCCTACAGTGCCTGTGATCTGAAATACATCCTGATCCACCGCTGAAAGCGAGGTGGTAACAACATGGCGTGGTATCTGGCGTCTTGGGATGCCGTCAAACATCACCTGTCCGCCCCATTCCTCGTACATACCAGTAATAATCTTGGCCACAGTGGACTTGCCACTGCCTGAGGCCCCCACAATAGCTACCCAGTGACCAGGCTTCAGATGCAGGCTGAAATCCCGCAAAAGTGGCGGTTCCAAAGGGCTGTAGCCGAAGCTGACATTTTCCAGCACCATTTCTCCGGAAAGGCGTGTGTGCTCATATTCTGCCGGCATCTCTGCAGGATAATTCAGCGCATCCACCTCATACTGCCGCACATCGTTGAGACGCTGCATCTGCATTTCCGTTGTCTGCAGGCTGGTATAGAGTCCCGTAAGATTATTGACCGGTGCCTGAAAGCTTCCCATCAGATGCTGGAAGGCTACAAACATACCGGCAGTCATGGCACCATCCATAATGGAGAAGCCACCAAAGGTCATAATAAGGGCGCCATTAAGCCCCGCCAACAGGGAAGGCAGGGTGGTCACCGACAGCATCCACATCTGGCTTTCCTGCATGCCATTTAAAACCTTGGACCGATAGCCGGCCCATTTCATAAAGAAGTCCCCTTCGTTGCCGTTGGCCTTTATACTGTCTATCATGGTAAGGCCGTTAATGGCAGTACCATATTCCTTGCCGGCATCCTGCTGAATCCGCATGGCCAGATCTGTCAAGTGGCGTCTGGTAAGCATGAGCACACTGATGTTGACGGCCATAAATACAAGTCCGATAACCGTAAGAAGCACATTATACTGCAGCAATAACAGCAAAAAGAACACTGCCACAAAGGAATCCAATACTGCTGTAGCCGCCTGTCCTGACAGAACCCCGGCCACTGCCTCGTTCATGGAAATACGCCCTGCCACCTCTGCCGCGTACCGCTGATGGAAAAACTGCATTGGCAGACGCAAAAGATGCCAGAAAAAGCTGGAGGAATCTGCCAGCGTCAGCTTCCGCTGCCAATGGGTCAGCATCACGGCCCGAAGCCAGGTCAGCACTGCCGATACCACAAAGGAAATGGTCATGGCAATACACAGGTTCATCATCCAATCCCGATGCTTGCCAGTGAGAATATCATCAAGAAAAATCTGGCTGAACACCGGTGCCGCCAGGCCTGGAATAATCATGCACAGGCCAAGCAAAATGAGGAACAGCATGCCCCATTTGTCTTCCCATAGCTTTTTTGACACTGCCTTGAAGACATTATAACGATGACCGGAGGGCTTGAAGCCGGCCGCCGGTCTTATGGTCAGGGCAATCCCGGTGTAGGAGGTAATGAACTCATCCCAGAGCACAGTACGCCGTCCCATGGCCGGGTCGTTTAAATATACAGTATCCCCCTTAATTCCCTCCAGCACCACAAAATGGTTGAATTCCCAGTGAATTATCAGGGGGTAATCCTCTTCTTCACGGAGGCTTTCTGCCTCCCAGCTATAGCCGTGAACCTCACAGCCCCTGGCCTTGGCCGCCCGCATTACGTTGCTGGCCTTGCTGCCGTCACGGTTGACACCACATTCTGCCCGCAGCTTTTCCAGAGGAATCCACAGGCCATAATGGGCCAGCACCATGGCCAGAGCCGCTGCCCCACACTCCGTGGCTTCCATCTGCAGGACTGTGGGAACCTTGACACGGGCCCCGTTCTTATTAAAAAATTTATCCAAAAATTCCATCGCCATATGACTCACCTGTTCCGCAGCCATTGACTAATTTTATAAAATACCTTTTCGATTGGCGGCCGCCGCTCAATGATGACGGAGCCGGTGCAAAAGCTGCCCGCAGTCACAGGCTTATGCTCTCCCACAAAGGAGGTCCACAGATAGCCCGAAGGATCATTCTCATCCTTGACCAGCACAAAGCTGACCTCAACCACAGCCCCCTGGCCACTGGCCATGAGCCACTGGGCCAGCTCCGGATTGCTGACATGATGTTCAACACCCTTTAAGGCCACTGGATAATCCGACACAGAACGCACTACGCCAATAAGGCTGCCGGATTCCTGCACATCCACACCGTTAGGAACCAGCTGAATGGTCTGGCCCGCTTCAATGCGCTTGCCCTTGTCCACGGGAACGTACATAACACCCATCAAATCACTGCGCTTCTTGGTAAGGCGCACGGTACACAGTGGGCTGCCACTGTCCACCACACTGCCCTTGCGGACCATTACATGCTCCACAATGCCGTCAAAATCACTGATGACATCACGGGATACCACCTGCTGATAGAGCTTGGCCCGATACTGATAAACCCGGTCTGCCGTATCATGCATGGTACTGGTCATCTGGGGACCGTATTGGGCTATATTGGTATCGGCGGACTGAATCGGCTGCTCCAGCTGGGCAATAAGATCACCCTTCTTGACCTCTTCACCTTCCCGCACATAAACATGGGAGATTTTGCCACCGGCCAAATGGTTTACCGTGGCAATACCACCGGAATCCAAAATCATGCCCTTGCCATCGGCCCGCACCGTAAAGGAGCCGAGAATGGACCAAAGGATAACCGATATCATCAGCAGCCCTACTGCCACCAAGGACATCCAGCCAATGGGGGTAGTAATAGGCAGAAGCATATCCAGCCTGTCGGGGGAACGCAGCTTGTCCAGTGCCTCCCTGCTAAAAATCTTACTTCCATCTGCCATAATCCATTATCCTCCAAAATATTACTTACTAGTTATCTTCCAAGGTTATATCAATTTCGGTACCGCTTGTCAGGCCCTCAGTATCAGAGGTGATAACAATATCCCCCTCACTCAGGCCGGAAATGATTTCCATGTAGGTACCATCGGTTATTCCTGTTTGAACATGACGGAAGCCCAGATGCCCATCTGCTTCCAGCACAGCCACCTTATCGTGATTTTCATCTGTAAAGGCATCTATTGGCACTGTCAGACACTTACGGGAAATGCTGGAATGAAGACGCATTTTCCGATAAGCTCCCGGCTCCAGCAGCCCCACCCGGTTATCCAGCTGCCACACCGCCTGACGCACTGTGGCCGGCTCAGACAAATCCGGTGTTATCTTTATCACCTTTGCCGAAAAGATCTGGTCGGCACCCTTATTTCCTGCGGAATAATTGGCCCCATAGGATTTTGGCAGGGCCTCGCCCCCCAGTACTGAGGTGGCACCACCGGAAATAAATACCTCGATAGGCCGGCCTATCTCCATGCGCTGGGCCTGCTCATCCACCACTGGTGCACTGAAATAGAGCTTGGAAAAGTCTCCCACCAGTGCCACCGGAGTTCCGGCAGTCACATAGGCGCCCTCGCTATGATAGAGCCGCAGTACCTCACCCTCAATGGAGGATATCACCAGCTGCCGGGACATGCGAACCTGCAGCCGATCCCTTTCTGCTTCAAAGCGGGACAGTCTCGCCTGGGCTGCCTTATAGGCTGCCTCCGCCTCATCAAATTTTTCCGCTGAAACAGCATCCATTTCAATGAGCTTCTTGTAGCGGTTATAAGAATTTCTCGTTTTTACCAGCTGAGCCTCCGCATCAAGGATATCGCTCTCCGCCTGCTTAAGCTTCAGGGGAATATCCTCATCCAGCAGCTGCACAATAGGGGTTCCGGCAGTGATGCTGCCATGCTTGTCCACAAACACCCGCACTATACGGCCATTTTCCTGGGCGATTATATCAGTCATATCGTCGCAATACAGATTCACCAGATCCAGCTCCACCAGAGGCTGTATTTCACGCTGCTTAACCAGAGTACCCGTCAGGGGCAGCTGCAAATTTTCCATACGCTGGGCTATTTCATTTTCTCCCCGCTGGTTCATATAAACGCCATATACCAGCAAGGCCACAATCAAGGTAATAATAATGCCTACACCAAGGTAGAAGTAACTTTTCATAATCTACTCCAAACTTTTTTGAAAAAATTTATAAAAAATATGTAATACCCTATCCTCTCAATCGTATATGATGGTAAAATAAGAACATCGGAGAGGAGGGACTCTATATGAGCATCGAACAGAAATATCAGGAAATCGACTTTTCCCAGCTCAGTCATGTGAAAGATAGCCTAAAGGCCCGACTCATGGAAAAGCGTGAAAAGAAACGGGAATTGTCCTGGGATGAACTGGATAATCTGGCAGCAGCCGGCGGTTCCAATCCTGCACAGTTGGCCAAGAATCCAATAAACAAATAACCCATAATATTCCTAACTTTAGGAATTCTCCAAAAATCACTAAAATCCTGCAAATTAATAACCTGATTTTCACTGTGGACTGTCTTATGCAGTCCACTTTTTGTTTTTTCCAAAAAACTCGTAAGTATACAAAAAAGGCACTCTGCAATACAAACAGAGTGCCTTTAATTTCATTACCGTCTGCACCAGTAAACAGGAGAAAATTTGTCCCCCTTCATTCCATTTCCTGTCTCAGAACCACCTGGTCGGTGTCGTCTATCTCCACAACCTTTACGTTTACTGATTCTCTGGAGGAGGTAGGGACGTTCTTGCCCACATAGTCCGCACGGATAGGCAGCTCACGATGGCCGCGGTCAATGAGGACCGCCAGCTGAATAGCCTTTGGACGGCCCATATCGATTACTGCATTAAGGGCAGAGCGGATGGTGCGTCCAGTGTATAAAACATCATCTATAAGCACAATAATCTTTCTGTCAATATCTACCGGCATGGTGGTAGGACGCACGATAGGCTGATAGGACAGAATGGACAGATCATCACGATAAAGGGTAATGTCCAGCACTCCTACAGGCGGACGCTTGCCCTCAATATTCTCAATGGCATCTGCAACCCGTTCAGCCAGAGGCACACCACGGGAACGAATACCAACCAGTACAATGTCCTCTACCCCTTTATTCTTTTCAAGAATTTCATGGGCTATACGCACCAGGGCACGGTGTATGCCCTGTTCATCCATAAGAACGGTCTTATCAATAAAAGTTGTCATGATATTCATCCCCTCTTTACCCTATTTATTGCTATGTTATTTATTGCGCAGCTTTTTTAAAATCTTTTCCATATCCTCAGGCAACGGACTGGTAAAGGTCATGCGCTCCCCTGTGGATGGATGGGTCAGCTCCAGGCTGATGGAATGCAGTGCCTGGCCCTGAATGGAAAAATTCCCCTTCACCTTGCCGTGACGGGTTGCCCCATATTTAGGGTCCCCCACCACAGGATGGCCGATATGGGTCATGTGAACCCTTATCTGGTGGGTACGGCCGGTTTCCAGCCGGCACTCAATAAAGGTGCAGTCCCCAAACCGCTCCAAGACCTTGAAATGAGTGGTGGCAGGCTTGCCGTTTTCCTGCACAATGGCCATTTTTTTTCTGTCTGTAGGATGACGGCCAATATCACCATGGACAATGCCGGCTTCCTCCTTGATGTTACCCCAAACAATGGCATTATACACCCTGTGGGCAGTCTTCTCCTGAATCTGCTCCGCCAGGGAGATATGGGCCTTGTCATTCTTGGCAGCCACCATGACGCCGGAGGTATCCTTATCCAGACGATGGACAATGCCCGGCCTAATTTCCCCATTAATGCCGGACAGATCCTTGCAGTGGTACATCAGAGCATTGACCAGTGTACCGGAATTTATGCCGGCAGCAGGGTGAACCACCATGCCACGGGCCTTGTTTATTACG
This sequence comes from Anaerovibrio sp. JC8, assembly GCF_002100115.1. Lineage (GTDB taxonomy): Bacteria > Bacillota > Negativicutes > Selenomonadales > Selenomonadaceae > Anaerovibrio. The sequence goes on from NZ_ANBM01000003.1 coordinate 91,331, forward strand.
ATAATATCATTATCCTCATAGATGATATCAAGTGGAATATCCTCCGGGAGTATTTCCACAGACTCCGCATCAGGAACGGACAATTCCACCACATCATCAGGATGGAGCCGATAATTTCCCTTGCGTTCCTTGCCATTTACCGTGGCACAGCCATCAGCCACCAGCTTCTGCACATGGGAGCGGGAAAAATCCGGCTGCATGCGTGTGAGAAACACGTCCAGGCGCTCATTGTCCACATCAGCCTTGAAGGTCAGTGTCATTCTCTTTCCTCCCGAAGAAGATATCAATAACTATAAGGGCAGCCCCCACACAGATGGCAATATCTGCAATGTTGAACACAGGCCAAACCCTAAAATCGAAAAAGTCCACCACTAATCCACTCTGCAGGCGGTCGTAGAGATTGCCCACAGCTCCGCTTAACAGCATGCTGACCCCGTATTTCATCAGCATGGATTCCTTGGCCAGCTGCTTGCGGTAGTACAGCACCACAGCACACAGCACTACGGCTACCACAATGAACATCACCCGCTGATTGGCAAACATACCAAAGGCAGCACCGGGATTCAGCACATAGGTGATGTGAAAAAAATCATTTATTACGGGAATGGACTGGCCCAGATGCATGGACGCAGTGACATAGCTCTTAACCAATTGGTCAATAATAAAAACTATAAATCCTAAACCTACGGGTACCAACTTTGCCTCCAAAAAAGTCTTACGCATTTTTATTAAAACTCATTTTCTTCAGAAGCCACTTCAGCCTCTTCTTCAGTTACTTCCTGTTCCTGAACGTCAGCCGGCTTGGTGCCGATCTCAATGTTTACATCCTGCAGCACCTGGGACTCCTGCTTGTCCGGGAACTGTTGCTCAGCATCCTCCAGCAGGGACAGCTCAGTTTTCAGGGTATTGCGCATCTTGGCAATAAACTGGCGCTTTTCGCTGACAATGCGCTCGTATTCAGTAACGGCCTCGCGAACCTTCTGGGCTGCATCCTCCAAACGGCGCTTTGCCTCGATTTCTGCAGCATGAATAATGTTGTCGCTGGCCTGCTTTGCCGCTGCCCGGATCTCCTCAGCACGGGTATTGGCAGTGTTGGTAACCTCATCAGCAGTACGCTGGGCCACCAAAAGGGTATCCTGAAGGTTCTTCTCCAGCTGATGATACTGACCGAGAGCCTTTTCATTCAGCTCTACTTCCTTTTTCAGCTGGCTGTTTTCACGGAACAGCTTCTCATAGTCATTTACAACCTGATCGAGGAAATCGTCTATTTCCTCCCTGTCGTAACCACGAAAGCTGACTTTAAATTCCTGATTATGTATATCTACTGGTGTAAGCATCTTTATCCCCCTAAAATTCATCAATAATTCATAATAAAACCACCGTATATTTTAGCATATTTTTTAACATTAAAATAGGGGCATTAGTCGAAAAATGCCCCTAATTATTATTAACTGTAATGTATTTATATCAGTTTTAAAAATCAATATCACACTCAAACAGGCGGTTCCATGGATTTGTTATGTGCAGCTTTTTTGAGGGATAAATTTGCCGGCAAATTAATATTCTGCTGAGCAAATTCCTTCATCCATTCTGTTCCCTGCTGGGAAGCAAAATCACGGGCACCGTCCAAATTGCCTGTACTCTGGCTGTAGCCCGGATAAATCCACACAGCAGCCCCCAGCTTTTGACGGATGTTGGCCTGATAGCACCAATCATCAAGATAGCGGGTCAGCATCAGTTCTTCCCGTGCCTGTTTATCCATCCATTTGGTCAGAAGTCCTGTACCAATGAGAAAGCCGGTGGTGTTGGTGGCCGTATTCCAGCCGCCATAGGCCTGCAGCTTAAATTGCAGATTTTCCTTGTGCAGCTCATTCATCAAGGCGTTATCAGCACCATTGCCAAAGGCAATATCTGCTACAGCCACGGGATAGCCCCTATTTACCAAGTCCTTTACCAGATTAACGAAGTGCATGGTTCCCTTCCGTGGCTTGGTGGTGTTGTCGGGACCGTTGGCATCAAGGGTTTTGCCATCAGGATCGGTACTGATGGCCATAACCAGCTCAGCCCGTTCCGGTGAAGGCACCTGCATACCGCCGGCAGCCACAATGGTATTGTCCACATCAATGCCAATTTCTTCATTGCAATATTTAGGGATGGTATTGCGGCCCTTCCCCATATTATAGGTGGTATAAATAAATGGAATATCCCTCTTATCATCACAAATGGCCCGGCACATCATAACCATGCCCAGCTCGTCTGCTCCTGAGGTTATTTGCAGCTTGGTCTTGCCAATATTTTTTCCATGCTCCCGCAAATGACGGGCTTCATAATGGGTCTGGGAATAAAGAGCGGAATCATCACCGCCTAAAAACAGGAAAGTGAAAACGTTTTGGCCAGTCAAATCTATCAGTGCCTTGTTGGCATTGTAATTTAAACCATGGCGATGGGTCCAGTCCTCCATGGCTGCAGGCAAAATATCCTTTATAAGCTTTTCCAGCTCCTGCTTTTCCTTTTTGGTAGCCTGCCCCATTTCCACTTTATCACGAAGGGCGCTGTAATCACGAAGCATCACGGCATTTTGCTGATAAATGGCCGGTTCCATACCATTTCCGGAATGGGTGGCAGACAGCAGGGTACGTAAAATAGTACCAAATCCGTATACTGGCAAGCCCGGATGATTTTCATGGAAGGAACGGAAGCGCTCCACCCGCTCATTTATGGTGTCCTGAGTTAATTCGTGATTTCTGGAAGCCACAAGACTGCCATAAATCATGGCATCAGTTGATACCACAACAGCCTTTGCCCCAGGAGCGTTTTTATTCAGCCACTGCCAAAGGCCATCCGGGTTGCCCGGCTGTTCTCTGGTTCCCAATAAAGCTTCCGGTGGAACCACCACATCATACCCCAGCTTTTCCGCCACCTGACGGGTTTCCTTATCCGTTATGGGACGGTTATCCAAGGGCACAAACAGAATTTTACCACTGTCCACAGCAGAAGCAGCTGCCGGTGTAAAGCCCGACACCACTGACAGCACCATTGTCAGTGCCAACAGCATAATCATTTTTAAATTTATTCTCATAATGAAATCCCCAATCTAAGCATGATATATTCTCATATTTTTCTTAGTCCAAATCTGATGCCTTGCCCTTATATTGCGGTGGACGCTTCTCCAGGAAGGAATTGATACCCTCTTTGTAATCATCGCCGCCGTATACCTTCTGACGATAGGAGTTAATGCGTTCAAAGTTCTCCGCACTGATAACAGAGGATGCACGGGAAAGAATACGGAACTGGCGCTTAATGGCACTGACGGAAAGAATGCTGTTGCGGCGAAGCGGTGCCAAAAAATGCTCCTCCAAAAGCTTTTCCAGGGCTTCGCTATCCTCTGCCACGTGATTTATGAGACCTACGTTCAGAGCGTCCTCTGCCTCTATAGGCGTGCCCAGGAAGAACATTTCACGGGCCTTGTTGATGCCCAGCTGGTTGATAAAGTGAATCAGGCCGGAAGCGTTATAAGGAATACCAATCTTGGCCGGAGTAATGGCGAAGGTGGAATCCTTGGAGCTGACAATCATATCGCAGGACAGGCAAAGGTCGCAGGCGCCACCCCAAACCGTGCCATCCACACAGGCAATAACCGGTATAGGCACATCCTGTACCTCTCTCAGCAGCTGCTCCATGGGAACATTGAAGGCCAATGGGTCACTGCCGTCCACCGGCAGCTCCTTGATATCATGGCCGGCGCTCCACACGTTACGATTCACTTCTGCTTTAATGACAATACCCACACACTCCTTGGCATATGCATCCTTTACAGCCTCAATCAGCTCCAGGCACATTTCCTCGCTGAGACAGTTATAGTGCTTGCCGTTTTGCATCGTAATGTAAGCAATTCTATCCTTAATTTCAGTGCTGACTAACATGTACATACCTCCTTATAGCCAAATAATATACAGTAAGGTTTCGGCATAAATCAGTAACATTCCTGCAAAGGCCAAAAATTTAAAAGCCGTCAGCAAAACCAATTAGGGTTCTGCCAACAGCTTTTTATTTTTAAATATATCTTTTTAACAACACGCCAATACGGCCTTTTTTGGTGGTTCCACGAACCTCAACCACCTCAAGACGACCACGGCCACGCATGGAAAGAACATCTCCCTCCTTGACGGACTGGGAAGCATTCTTCACCTGCTGCCAGTTCAGCTTCAGCTTATCCGCAGCAATGTCGGAGGCAGCCCGGCTGCGGGATGAACCATATCCGGCAGCTGCAATGGAATCAACTCTAAGGGAGGCAACAGTTGCCCGTATTTCCTTACAGCTTTCTTCCCTTGGCGTAATGTTGGCCAGATCATCCTCCACACAGGATACCCCGGTGCGGCCAATCTGGGTAAGGTTGTCTATAAGGTATGCCCCCATGGTCTGGTCAGCCAAAATTCGGGCAGTGGCGCCACCCATGAGAATATCACCGATACGGTCCCGCTCAATGCCCTGGCCCATAATGGAGCCCAGCACGTCACGGTGGCCAATGTGCTCATACTCACCATTCCATGTGGCTTTTACAACCATAATGTCAAATCCGGGATTTCCCCCGAAGGTCTCATCAATAAACATGGCCCGCTGACGCTCAGCCCCCTGATAGCCGCCGTTAAATTCAAGGCGAATACCCGGATAGTTGGCCACTACGGTTTCAGCAATTTCCTGGCCGTAAAGGTCCAGAAAGCCGCTGATGCGGAACTTCTGGCTGCGCATAACCTGTTCAGCCATATCCACCAGCTTGATTGCGGTTTCTGCGCCCTCAGTTCCCTTGTAATATCTAATAATCTTTTCTCTTTGTTCAGAACCTGCCATAAACTAACTTATTTCCCCAATTCCTTTGAGCGATCCGTAGCTGCCAAAACAGCATCAATAAGAGCACCACGCACTCCCCGCTGTTCCATTACACGAACGCCCTCAATAGTGGTACCAGCCGGGCTGGTAACCTGGTCACGCAATACATCCGGATGCTTGCCAGTCTCCACAACCATCTTTGCTGCACCCAGCAGTGTCTGGGCAGCCAGAAGGATAGCAGTCTGACGTGGAAGACCTGCAGCTACACCGCCGTCTGCCAAAGCATCAATCATCAGGAAGCCATAAGCAGGACCGCTGCCGGAAAGACCTGTAACAGCGTCCATCATGCGTTCCTTAACCTCTACAGCCTGACCACAGGAGTAAAGAATATCTCTGATAGCCTTAACGGTTGCCTTGCCGGAAGCACGCTCGTTGCGGGCATAGGCAGACATGCCCTCGCCTACTGCCAATGGAGTATTAGGCATAATCCGTACAATAGGATTTTCCGGGAAGTATTTCTCCAGTGTCTTGATAGGAAGGCCGGCTACAATGGAGCCCACCAGAACATCATCAGGCACCTTGCCCTTTAAGGATTCCATTGCATCTGTAACCACCTGAGGCTTAACTGCCAAAATAAGTATATCAAGGCCGGCAGTTTTAACAAAATCATTGTCAGTAACTGCATTGACACCATGCTTGTCCTTTAACTCCTTGCATCTGTCCTCTCTGATCTCAGAAACAAATACATCCTTTGGAGATACCGAACCGTTGGACAACACTCCGGACAAGATAGCCTCTCCCATTGCTCCGCCACCAATAAAACCAATTTTCATGACAATCTTCTCCTCCTTTTCTATTATGCATTTTGTAAAGCTGCTTATTTATTAGTTGGCTCCCATGGCATGTTATTCAGGCCATGGTTCTGCTGACTTACAGCAATATTTACGTTCTTTGGCGCAAACAGCCATACATTGCGGCTGATCTTATTTACAGCACCATCAATGGCATAAATAGTACCACTGATAAAGTCAATAATGCGGACTGCTGTTGGCTCCTCGACATTTTCGAGGTTAATAACAACAGGACGCTTCTCCTTTAAGCAGTTGGCAATCTGCTGGCAATCATCAATATTTTTCGGATTAATAACAACCACCTTCATCATGGCATTTGCCATGGAAGCAGCCGCACCACCTTCACGGATGGATACAGAATCAGAACCCATATTTATCACCTTTCTATCATGCAGACTACGGCGGGAACCAAAGCTGACAGGCTCAGCCGGCTTTGCCTTTGGCGTTACCGGTCTGTCCACTTCTTCCTCCTCAACAGCATCCAAGAGCGCATCGTCCACATCACTGTCCTTAATGCCGATTTTTTCTAAAAATGAATCTATCTTTCCCACAGGATATTCCTCCTCAACCTAATGTCCTGTTTACTTTCAGTATTGTCTCGGGCCGAAAATGCCGGTTCCTACACGAACCACATTGGAGCCCTCCTCAACGGCAATTTCATAGTCATGAGTCATACCCATTGACAAATATATTATATTCGCCGTCTGGAAGCTCATTTCCTTCACCTTATTAAAAATTTCATACATTTTTGCAAATAAAGGACGACAATCCTCCACATCCTCGTAATTGGGAGCGATACACATAAGGCCCATAAGCTGAAGATTCGGCATTTCATCCACCTTGTGCAGGAGCTCCTCCATATCCTCGGCGTAAACCCCGGACTTGGAGTCCTCCTTGGCCAGATTAACCTGTACCAAAACCTTCTGCACCTTGCCTATATTGGCCGCAGCACTGTTGATTGCCTCCGCCAGATGCAGGGAATCAACGGAATGTATCATATCAAATATCTTAACCGCCTGCTTTGCCTTGTTGGTCTGCAGATGTCCAATAAGGTGCCAGGTTACATCCCTGTCAAGAGTCTCATACTTTTCCTTGGCCTCCTGAATGCGGTTTTCTCCAATATCTGTAATCCCGGCATCAATGGCTTCACGCATGGCGTAAATATCATGATTTTTAGTTACGGCAATTAAGAGAACATCCTGATTCTTATCGGGGCTTCTCCTGCCCTTGGCTGCCTCTATATTGTCCTTAACTGCTTGTAGTCTCTCTGGTATCATCAAATCACCCTTTATAAGCACTTCACACCGCTCCAAGCTGCATGAGCGGTCCCCCTTCCCCTACAGGGGAAGGCAATTATTTTATGGACAGCACCGCTGCTATCCGCCCTGTCCTGCCCTTGTCAGCACGATAGGAAAAAAACTGTCTGTGGTTGCAGGCTGTACACACGCCTGCCACATCTATATTTTCCGGTCTAAGGCCAGCCTTTGTCAGCTGAAGCTCATTGGCCTTCCAAAGATTCAGCTGGCTTTTGCCATTAGGCCCGTCAATGACAATTTTATCACAAAATTCAGGAAAAGCATCCCTAAATTGTTGGGCAACCTCCTGCCCCACCTCGTAACAGCATGGACCGATGGCCGGGCCCACAGCCGCCAATAAATCCTCCGGCTTGGAGCCATACTCACTGACCATCAGCTCCACAGTTTTTGCCCCTATAGAGGCCACTGTCCCACGCCAGCCGCCATGGGCTAAGCCGATGGCCTTTTTTACGGGGTCAGCTATAAGAATAGGGGTGCAGTCAGCAAAGAAAAGCATCAGGGGGATTCCCGGCTCGTTGGTTACAAGTCCGTCGGTATCCTGAATGGATTCACCGTATTCATACATACCGCTTCCCGCCTGGCTTCTGGTAACCTTGACAACCTTGCTGCCGTGCACCTGCTGACAGGTGGTACCCTGCCCCTTTGGAAGCTTCAGTCCTTCAAAGAAGATATCCCTATTGCGTCTAACCGCCTCAAGGTCATCCTCCACATGGAGTCCCAAATTGAGGCTGTCAAAGGCCCCTGTGCTGACTCCACCATGTCTGGTGGAAATACCATGAATAAAAAGCTCCTCCGGAAAAATGGAGAATTTTCCTATCCACAGATTATTTATATTTCCGGATACAAGGGAAAAACTCATATTGCAATCACATCACTCTTAGTAGAAATCTATTTACAAACACCACAGCGCTTACAGCCATCGAAGCACTGTATGGTATGCTTTGGAAGCTCCTGCTGGGATTCCAAAAATTCTTTTTTGAGATATTCCTTGGTAAAGCCCATATCCAGCATATCCCATGGCAGATAAGCCTCAAGGGAAACTGGCTGGCTTACCAGCTCCTCCATGGTCAGCTTATGGCTTTTCAGCACAGACTTCATAGCCTTGCTGCCGCCATTTTCATAGGCTTCCCAGAGATACTGTCCCGTCTCCCGGTTACCACGGGCCAGAACAGCCTGCACATAGGCATCACGGGGAGATTCAGCAATAACCTCTATGTTATGACGCTTCTTTAAAGCATTGGTTATGTCCTTTAGGGCCCCCTGAATATACTTCAGTGAAGCCATAGGAGACCATTGGAATGGAGTAAAGGGCTTGGGAATAAATGGATTAATGCTCAGAGTCAGGCGGCCCGTGGCCCCTTTTTCCTCCATAAAATCCTTTAATCTCAGGGCCATATCAATAATACCATGAATATCCTCCGCTTCCTCTCCCGGCAGACCAATCATAATGTACAGACGGAAGTTTCTGATGCCCGCCTTGATGCCCATGGACATGGCATTCAACAGATGATCTTCCTCAATGCCCTTATTGATAACCGCCCGCATGCGGGTGCTGCCCGCCTCCGGAGCCATGGTAAGGGTCTTCAGTCCGCTGGCCGCCAGTGAATCCACCAGCTCCTGGGTAACGGAATCAGCCCTAAAGGAAGCTACGGACATACTAAGGCCATCCCCCAGTATTTCCCTGCACAGCTGGTCAATCTCCGGATAATCCGAAATTGCGGCCCCCATGAGGCCCACACGGCGTCCCTTTTCCCGGGCAGCCACCAGCATTTTTTCTATAGCCTCCAAGGAACGGTTCCTTGGTCTTCTAAAGCAATAGCCCGCCATGCAAAAGCGGCAATGGCGGCCACAGCCTCTGGCAATTTCCACCAAATGGAGATTAAACTCCGTGTTTTCAGTGTAAATCGCCGTCTCACCTGGATATTCATCCAGATTCTCCTGCCACTGACGACAGATTTTCTCCGGCGCATCCCCCAAAGGCTTTACTGTAGTGTCAAATCTGTCCTCACCGTAAGCAACCTCATAGCAGGATGGCACATACACCCCGGGAAGCTTTGCCAAAATGGCCATAATTTCAGCCTTGGAGCGTCCCTCACCTTTGGCCTTGTTGTATGCAGCCATAAAGGAAGGCATCACAGCCTCTCCCTCACCAATGACAAATACATCTATGAAGGGGCTCATGGGCTCAGGATTAAAGGTGGCACATGGTCCGCCGGCAATTACCAGAGGGTCCATTTCCGTACGCTCTGCGGCCAAAGGCTTTATCTTGCTGAGCTCCATCATCCGTAAAATATTGAAATAGTCCATTTCAAAGGACATCATGAAGGCCACTATATCAAAAGAGGAAACAGCACTCTGGGTTTCCATGGTCATGAGCTGAACCTTGTGCTTTACATACTCCTCCTGCTGACGCTTTTCCGGCAGGAAACCACGCTCACAGGCGGTATCCTCCCGTTGATTCAACAGCCTGTAAATAATATGAAGTCCCAAATTGGACATGCCCACAAAATAAGAATTTGGATACAACAAAGCCACCCTGGTTCTTCCACCAGCGTGATAAATGTAATATCCAGATTCCTCTGCCAGCATATTCTTCAGCTGTTCCTTCAATCGCCAGGACAAGTATTTTCCTCCAATTTATCCAATCCGCATTACGCTTTGTCATCCTCAGCCAAAAGCACATCCAGCTCATGGCGGAAGCTGTTGATATCAGAAAACTTTCTGTAAACAGAAGCAAATCTGATGTAGGCAACCTGATCAAAATTCTTCAGATGCTTCAGTGTCATTTCACCAATTGCCTTGGATGGCACCTCCTGCTCAAATTCCCGGTGAATGTCCTGCTCAATGTCATGAGCCAGAATCATTACACTTTCAAGGGATTTATCCCGCTTGTCACAGGAACGGATAAGACCATTCAACAGCTTGTTGCGGTCAAAGACCTGGCGGCTGCCATCATGCTTTACTACCATCAAAGGCAGCTGCTCCACTGTCTCAAAGGTAGTAAATCGCTTGCCACAATGGGGGCATCCCCTGCGTCTTCTAATGGCGCGGCCATCATCCACCGCCCGGGAATCGATTACCCGGCTATCCTCTTTATTGCAATATGGGCAAAGCATTACTACACCTTCTTTACAGTTTTACGTTTATTGTTTGGGCGTTTGCCCGTTTTATTATTCTTGTTTTCCGGCCGTATCAGACACTTTGGTCCAAAACCAATGAGATCACGGCGGTTGGCCTTTTCCAGGGCCTTCTTGACCAGTTCATAGTTCCGTGGCAGCCAGTACTGCATCAAAGCACGCTGCATGGCCTTGTCCTCCGGCTTTTTGGCGGTATAGACCTTTTCCCCCGTAAGAGGATTTATGCCACTGTACCACATACAGGTGGACAGAGTTCCCGGTGTCGGGATAAAGTCCTGAACCTGTTCCGGATGATACCCCATTTCCTTGATAAATACAGCCAGCTCAATGGCATCCTCAAGGGTACAGCCGGGATGGCTGGACATAAAATACGGCACCAAAAACTGCTTCTTCCCCAGCTTTTTGTTCATGCGGTTAAACCGCTCCACAAAACGAACGTAGACACTGCGGCTGGATTTTCCCATTATGCGGGTTACCCTATCCGCTATGTGCTCCGGGGCAATTTTAAGCTGTCCGCTGACATGATGCTCACACAGCTCCTGCAGAAACTCGTCCTTGGCCAGCATCAGATAATCAAAGCGGATGCCGGAACGGACAAACACCTTCTTTATGCCAGGCAGGGCCCGAACCTTCCGCAGAAGCTCCAGATAGCCGCTGTGATCCACAATCAGATTGCGGCACACATCAGGAGACAGACACTGCTTGCCATGACAGGTTCCCCGCTCCAGCTGCATATCACAGGAGGTGCGGTGGAAATTGGCGGTAGGACCACCCAAATCATGGATATAGCCCTTGAAATCCGGCAGCTTGCTAAGGATCTTGGCCTCCCGAAGGATGGATTCATCACTGCGCCGCTGAATAATACGGCCCTGATGGGAAATAATGGCACAGAAGTTACAGCCCCCAAAACAGCCACGATGGGCTGTAATGCTGAACTTCACCTCTGCGTAGGCCGGCACACCGCCATCCTTGTCATAAATAGGATGCCAGCGCCGCTCATAAGGCAGATCGTAAATCTCGTCCATTTCCTCCACGGAAAGAGGCATGGCCGGTGGATTCTGCACAATGCACCAGTCTCCATTTTGCTGGGCCAGCTTTTTCCCCCTAAAGGCATCCTGCTCCAAATACTCTGTCTTAAAGGCCTCAGCAAACTTTTCCCTGCTGTTTTTCACCTCATCATAGGAAGGAATGGCCAAATAATCCCATATATAGTCAAAATTCGGAACTCTGAAGCATGTTCCCTGTACATCCTGAATATTCTGTATTTCCACACCCTGATGGAGCTGGGCAGCTATATCAATAATCTGCTTTTCACCCATACCATATATCAGAATGTCGGCACCGCTCTCAGCCAAAATGGACTGGCGGATTTTGTCACCCCAGTAATCATAATGGGCAAAACGCCTGAGGCTGGCCTCAATGCCGCCAATGATAATTGGCACTTTATTTCCCCAGCACTGTCTCAGCATTTGTGTATATACCACCACAGCCCGCTCCGGACGATGTCCGGCCCTGCCGCCGGGTGAATAGGCATCCTGATGGCGCACCTTCTTGGCAGCAGTATATCTGTTCAGCTGAGAATCAAGGTTTCCACTTGAAACAAGAAAGCCCAGCCTAGGTTTCCCCAGGCGGGCAAAGTCTTTAGTATTGCGCCAGTCAGGCTGAGGAATAATCCCCACCTTATAGCCATGCTTTTCCAAAAGGCGACACAAAATAGCCGGCCCGAAGCTGGGGTCATCCACATAAGCATCACCCGATACAAATATAAAATCGAGCTGCTGCCAGCCACGAAGCTCCATATCACCTTTTGATATTGGTAAAAAGCTCATTTAATCACACCATCATGAATACGGATTATTTGTCTTTTTTAGTGGACTTATCGGCGGACTTGTCGGCAGCCTTTGCATCCTTGGCAGCCTTGTCAGCTGCAGCCTTAGCACCGTCACTGTCCTTGGTCATAACCCGCTCTACTACCTGGCCCTTGTCACCCAGTATGCCAAGGTTCTTGCCATTCCAGGTAAGCTCTATAGCACCGGCATTACCGGCAGTAAGCTCAACCTTCTCATTTCCCTTCCAGGACATATCCTTGCCACTATCCACAGTGCCTTCAAATACTTCCTTGCCGTCAGCCTTGACAGAAACCCAGCATGGACCTGTGAACTTGGCCACTACCTGCACATCGTCAAACTTCTTCTCTACTGGAGCCGGTTCCTCCTGCTTAGCCTGATTTACTACCTTTTCAGTCTTTACAGTAGGCTTTGCCTTCTCCTTGCTCTGAGCCGGATCATCACTGAAGGCATAGTATACGCCACCAAGGAAAACCACCATAATTGCCAGAAGGATCAGGAATTTGCGGGAACCGCCCTTTTCCTCAGTACGCTCACGGTAGTCATCACCGGAGGAAAACAGATTGCCGCCTTCATGTCCACGTGAGGAATAGGAAGAAGACTTTACAGTAACAGTACGCTGTGGTACATCGTCATAATAAGACTCTCTGGTCTGCATATCAACAGGCTGCACAGGCACCTCAATATTTCTCTCGGAATTGTACTGCTCCAACAAAGAGGTACTGTCCAAATTCAGGGCCTTGGCATAATTGCGGATAAAGCCCTTTGTATATACATCACCAGGCAGATGCTCATAATCGCCCTTCTCAATTGCTTCAATATATAAAGACCTGATACTGGTCTCATTCTCAATATCTTTTATCGTTAGCCCTTGCTTTTCACGTTCTCTTCTAAGGGTATCTCCCAGCATGTTCTAACCTCCTACATACAAACTCTACTATATTATACATGGTTAAGTTTTTATACTCAATAGGAACAATTTCTTTTTTTCAAAAAAGTCAAGAATAAAATAAAAAGACCCGCATGCTCATGCGGGTCGATATAACTACATTGGGCGGCTCTCTCTCACCAAATCGGCAAGAGTGATGGAATTAAGCACATCATTAACCTTTGCACTGATATGGGACCACACATTTCTTCTGCCACAGCCCTCTGCTCTTTCGCAGGGAGCCAGCATGCAGTCAGCAAATACCACAGGCCCCTCCATGGTCACTATGACCTCACCGATGGTGATTTCCTCCGGTGCCTTGGCCAGCATATAACCGCCCTGGGCGCCGCGGACGCTTTTCACAAAGCCGGCTTTTTTCAAGGCTCCCATCAGCTGCTCCAGATAATTGTCGGAGATTCCCTGATTTTCGGCAATATTCTTAACAGTAATGGTGACACCCTTGCCATAAGCCATGGCCAATTCGTGCATGGCTATTACACCATAACGCCCCTTGCTTGAAAGTCTCATAAAATCACCTCAGAAATCACTTAAAACTGTATAAGCCTAAATTCCCTGATCAGCTGCAGCAGGATGGCTGCTGTCCTGTCCACGCCGTATTTGCTGGACTTGATGGTGATATCATAGCTGATACCATTACCATATTCAGCATCAGAGAATCTGCGGCAATGCTCAATTCTGCTCTGGGCATGCTTTTCAATCAATTCAGCCGCAGTCTGCCGGTCCACCTTTTCCTTGTGCATTACCCGCTTGGTGCGTTCCATTTCATCGGCAGTTATAAAAATATGCAGGGAATTTTTATGGTTCTGCAATACATAGTTGGCCAAGCGGCCTACTATAACACAGGAATCCTTGGCAGCAATCTCCTGAATCACCTGGGCCTCTATCTTGTAGACCTGCTCCTCAGTAAGCTCCTCATCCTTGTCATAGGCAGAGGTATACCACTCATACAGGCTGTAGAGGGCATTGCTGGTCACCTTGTCCCCATGCTCCTCCAGATACTTGTAGGCAAATTCACTGTCCTCTGCTGCCATCTGAATAATATCGCTGTCATAATAAGGCAGATTCAGCTCATGGGCAATGCGCTTGGCAATGGAATGGCCACCGCTGCCATATTCGTGGGACACAGTAAGCACAAAATGCTTCTCTGTCACATCATCATCTATAACAGAGGATATTTCATCCACCCGGTTTTCCGGCAACAGAATATAGGTAAACCAACGCAGATGCTTCAAAAACAGCTTCAGGAGAACCCCGGTGAACACCGCCACTATAATGGTTCCTTCACGGACGCCCCCCAGATTGCCAAGGAATGCGTAGCCCAAAACAGCGGATACAACTGACAATACCACATCAGAAATCCATCTCATGGTGGAGAATTTCTTGTGATAAATGGCCCCGAGAAGTCTGACCAGTGAATCCACAGGCAGCAGGGCCACACTGGAAATGACACAGCAATACAGGCTGCTGGCCATCAAAACACTGCTTATAAGACAGGTTACAGCCTTTCCGGAATGGGACATAGGTTGGAAGTTTACCAGCCAGTCCAAGGCGAGATCAGTAAATACACCCAGAGCCACAGCCGTGATAATCTGCATCATCAGAGCCTGCTTCTTTACCCGGCCTCTGCGGATAATAAGCTGTCCCAACAGACCGCCCAAATTAAACAGACCTACCCAGGCACCCACAGTAAAATGATTTGCAATTAACCAAATAGTATAAGGCAGAGTAACCATAGGAGCCACTCCTATGGATGCCTTTATAAGAACAGCTATACCACAGGCCATAAGAATAATGCCAAGGGTATACAGCAGATATCTCCTTAACTGCTCGGAAACTGTCTTCTTTCTTTCTCTCATAACTAAAACCCCAAACAATGAAACAATGCCCGTCTCACTGAACGCAAAACGGGCATCATATAATTATTTACAGGAGAACCTTATGGGATACGTTTACGCGACCCTTCTGGTCAATCTCAGTAACCTTTACTTCCAGCTCGTCGCCTACGTTTACAACATCCTCAACCTTCTCAACCCGCTTCTTGTCAAGCTGAGAAATGTGGCACAAGCCCTCACGACCTGGCAGCAGCTCTACAAAGGCACCAAAGTTCATGATACGGGTTACCTTACCCTTGTATACCTCGCCAACCTCTACTTCCTTGACGATTTCGTTGATGCAGGCAATAGCAGCCTCGGAAGCCTCAACGCTGGTAGCAGAGATGCGAACGGTACCGTCATCATCAATATCAATCTGAACACCGCAGTCCTCGATAATCTTCTTGATTACCTTTCCGCCAGGTCCAATAACCTCACGAATCTTGTCTGGCTTAATCTGCATGGTAGTTACCCGTGGAGCATACTTGCTCAGCTCCTTATTTGGCTCAGCGATGCACTCCAGCATCTTGCCGAGGATAAAGGCACGGCCACGCTTAGCCTGAGCCAAGGCGGAGGACAGAATCTCACGGGAGATACCCTTAATCTTAATATCCATCTGGATAGCAGTAACACCCTCGGTGGTACCGGCTACCTTGAAGTCCATGTCGCCCAGGGCATCTTCCATACCCTGAATATCAGTCAGAATGGTGTAATCGTCACCATCTTTTACCAGACCCATAGCCACACCGGATACTGGGCGCTTAATAGGCACACCGGCGTGCATGAGAGACAGGGTGCTGCCGCAAACGGAACCCATGGAGCTGGAACCGTTGGACTCCAGAATCTCGGATACCATACGGATGGTATAAGGGAATTCCTCAATGGAAGGAATTACTGGAACCAGAGCACGCTCAGCCAATGCACCATGACCAATCTCACGGCGTCCTGGACCACGTACTGGACGGGCCTCACCTACGGAGTAGCCTGGGAAGTTGTACTGATGAATGTAATGCTTGGAGGTCTCTACGCCGAGGCCATCAAGAACCTGCTCGTCACCCAGGGAACCCAGAGTAGTAACGGTGAGAACCTGAGTCTGGCCACGGGTAAAGAGGCCGGAACCATGTGGACGAGGCAAAATGCCAACCTCACAGCTTACTGGACGAACTTCCTCAACCTCACGGCCGTCCGGACGAATCTTCTCCTTGGTAATCATCTTGCGGACGATTTCCTTAACAATCTTGTGGAGCATGTAAGGAATTTCCTTAACTGCATCCGGATACAGCTCAAGGAAGTGCTCCATTGCCTCTGCCTTAACATTGGCAATATCCTCATCACGGGCCAGCTTATCAGGATTACGAACAGCCTGATTCAGCTTGTCAGTGGAATACTCACGGATAGCCTTCTCCAGCTCCTCAGGAACTGCAAAGAGCTTAACCTCACGCTTTTCCTTGCCGCATGCCTTCTGGATTTCATCCTGGAAAGCAACGATCTTCTTGATTTCCTCATGACCAAAGAGAATAGCCTCGAGAATAACCTCCTCCGGCAGCTCGTTGGCACCAGCCTCAACCATCATAACTGCATCACGGGAACCAGCGATGGTCAGGTTAAGGTCGGAATTCTCACGCTGCTCAACGGTAGGGTTGATAACGAACTGGCCATCAACACGACCTACACGAACACCAGCTATTGGACCAAGGAAAGGAATATCAGAAATAGTCAGAGCGCAGGATGCACCAATCATAGCCGCAATTTCTGGAGCGTTGTCATGCTCTACGGACATAACAGTTGCTACAATCTGAACATCATTACGATAACCCTCTGGGAACAGAGGACGGATAGGACGGTCGATAAGACGGCTGCACAGAATAGCAGACTCGCCTGGACGGCCCTCTCTCTTTATAAAACCGCCTGGAATCTTACCAACGGCGTACATCTTCTCTTCATAATCTACAGTCAGAGGGAAGAAATCAACACCCTCTCTTGGCTCATCAGAAGCCGTAGCTGTAACCAAAACAACAGTCTCACCATAGCGAACCAGAACTGCACCATTTGCCTGCTTGGCCATTTTGCCGGTCTCAACAGTAAATGTGCGGCCGCCTAACTGCATCTCAAAACTCTGCATTAAGTTTTTCCTCCTATAATCGTCTTTATACCTTTTAACCTTGATAGTATAACACATAGTAAATGAAAATAGCTACTTAATTTTTATATTTGTGTAAGCAAAAAGGGACCCCAAAATGGAGTCCCTTGAGTCCGAAATAATATTTAATTACTTGCGGAGACCAAGCTTGGATACGATTGCACGATAACGCTCGATATCCTTCTTGTTCAGGTATGCAAGCAGACGACGACGATGACCAACCATCTTCAGCAGACCGCGACGGGAATGATGGTCCTTCTTGTGCTCCTTAAGGTGCTCAGTGAGGTAAGCGATACGTGCAGTGAGAACTGCGATCTGAACCTCTGGGGAACCAGTGTCACCCTCATGAACTGCATACTTCTGCATGATTTCCTGCTTTGCTTCGTTAGTTAACATTGAAAAATCCTCCTATTTTTTAAATACTTCCACAAGCTGAGGCAAGGTCGGAGTCGTCCATGTCTTAGCAAGGGATTATGATTAATGTCCGTTATCGGACACCTTTGAGATTATACTATAGAGCCGATGCTTTGTAAAGGAAATTTATAAATTACTCATCCTCCGGCAAAGCAAGGCCCATATTCTTCATGACACGCTTGCGGACCTGCGGCAGCATGGCATAAAGCATATCCCCGGGGCAGGATGTGGAATTTACATCCCGATGACCAATTACTCCCATTTCATCCGGTATCAGATTGTACATGCCACAAAGGGCTGTCAACAGATTGGTAAGGGATTTTATCTGGGCATTGGTAGGAGAGCCTATATTGAAGTTTCCGGCTACACATATACCCACGGAGTCGCTGTTATTGCCGCTGGCGTGGGCACCGGCCGTATTCCATGGCCGTCCCCGCTCAATGGTACCATCTTTTCTGATAACGTAATGATAACCGATACCGGCCCAGCCGAAGCTGTCCCGATGCAGACGATTGATTTCTGCCGCTGACATATCACGGTCCGTACCAGTGCCGGTGTGATGTACTATTATTCTGTTGGTAGCCCACCTTACGGTTGGCTGTTCAGCATACCAAAAGTCATTTTCCTTAATGCGGAATCTGGTCTTTCCCCACTTGATGGCCGCATAAGCCTTGGAAGCCAGCTCCGGAAGGGACATAAGGCTGAGTCCCACTGCCAGGGCAGCTGACTTTTTTATAAAACTACGTCTATCCATTATATGAAAAGCACTACCTTTTTAAAGAATCTGTCTGGCCTTGTCTTCATCTGCATGAAGCTGCTTTACCAAGGCCTCTATGCCGCTGAATTTCTTTTCATCCCGCAGCTTTTTCACGAACTGAACTGTCAGAGGCTTGTTGTACAAATCCCCCTTGAAATCCAGTACATGAACCTCCAACCGGCGGTTACAGCCCTCAAAGGTTGGATTATTGCCAATATTGGCGATGCCCTTGTGTTTTACACCCTTAATCAGGACATAAACACCGTAGGCGCCGTTGGGTAGCATGGCCCGCTTGTCCGGAATGGCCAAATTGGCTGTTGGAAAACCGATGGTTCTCCCCCGCTGGTCACCGTGAATAACCCGGCCACCAAAGCTAAATGGTCTGCCAAGATACTCATTGGTCAGCTCCAAATTACCCTCTTCAATAAGTCCCCGAATACGGGTGGAGCTTACCATGCGGCCATCCAGCTGCACTGCTTCCCCTATCTCCGCCTTGAAGCCATAGGAGCTGGCCACACGGCTCAGCATACGGGTATTGCCCTTCCCCTTGTAGCCAAAGGTAAAGTTAGGCCCGGTAACCACGAATTTGGCATTGCAGCTGTCCTTCAGCTTGGTCAGAAAATCCTCAGGACTTTCCTTGGAAAGTTTCTCGGAAAAAGCCACATTCAGCAGCAAATCCACGCCCATTTCCTCCAAAAAGGCGGCCTTGGAAATGTTGTCACCTATCTGAAATGGTACCCGTTCAGGGGCCACCACAGACAGCGGATGATTACTGAAGGTAAACACCACGCTTAACAGGCCGTGCTTCTTGGCCAGGCCCATGGCCTGCCGGATAATGCTCTGATGACCAATATGAACGCCATCAAAGGTACCCAGGGCAATAGCCGTCTTTTGGCCCTTAAGGAAGCTCTTTATTTCACTAAATTTATTGAAAATCTGCATTAATTAAATCACCTAAATCAAATTACTCAACAGACCTATTATACATTTTAGGTGCCTCAAACGCAAATTAGAAAATCTTGGTGAAGGCCTCCCGCTCCGCCTGAAGCTGCTTAATAGACAGATTTCTTAAGAATGATTTATGCTGCTGATCATCCTGGTACACAAATCCTACATGAGACACATAAGGCTCAATTGTACCGATTTTCAGCAACGGAGTTACCACCAGCAGCTGCAAATCCATTTTCTGGAACAATTCCAGCCCAAAGCGGGCTGACTCGTCGGAGCTCTTTAAGAAGGCCTCATCGATTACCACAAAACGGAAGCTGTTGATTTTCTTGTGCTTGCTTTCCAGACCGAAATTGTATACCAGACTGGCCGCCAAAATGGTATAGGCCAGCTTTTCCTTCTGGCCACCGGACTTACCGCCGGAATCAGTGTAGTGCTCGTATTCCTCCCCAGTTTCCCGCCAGCGCTCCGACGCAGCAAAGCTGAACCAGTTCCGCACATCAGTAACCCGGTTGGTCCAGCGCTTATCCGCCTCAGCACACTCCGGCCGGCCACGGAACCGCTCGATGATTTTTTCCACCTGACGGAATTTTTCCTCGGAATAGGATTCCTCCCCCTCATTGTACCCGCTGACGCAGGCCCGAAGCTGGTTGCGGAAATCCTTTATATCATTGTCCGCCACGTTATCACATTCTATCTGAATATAACGGCCCTCGCTGTAATCAATTTCCGCAAGGGATTTATTTATCATCTCAATGCGTTCCTTGATGACATCGCAGACATTGTTCAGCTTTTCCCTAAAGAGGGCAATTCTGTTTATGGTATTCTCCCGCAATAGCTGACGGAATTTATCCTCAAACCGTGGCAGGGCATCAGTCTGAAGCCGTGATAAAAGCTGACGATAGTCATTAAGGCCATCGGTGGCTGCAGCCAAATCATCCCCAAACTCCGGGAATGAGGCCTTAAACCGCTGCATCAGCACCACCAGCTGCTGGCCCTTTTCCTCCTTGGTCCTTGCCGCCATTTCCCGCTCGGTCCGCAGATTTTCCATAAGGAGCTCCTTCAGCTTCGCCTGATTGTCCAAGGACAGACGCCTGTCCCCAAATATCTGGGCAGCCCGCTCTGACAGACGGGTAAATACTATCTGGCTATCCTCCTCGCTGAAGCCATCCAGACGGGCTTCATCAGCTTCCAGAGCCTGTTTGTTGGTTTTAATGGCGTAATTGATGTTATTTAAGGACACCACAATACGCTGGAGCTGCAAGTCAATATCCTTCCGCTCCGTTTTAAGCTCTGCCAGCTGTTTTTCCAGCTTCATATAAACCGCATTTTCTTCCTGAAGCTCAGCCAACAGCTGCTTTTTGTCCGCCACATCCTGTTCCAGGGTGAGCCTGTCCAGCAGGGCAAAATCCTTGAACTGCTGGAGATTATTTATTGCCAGCTGTTTCTTTCTGCATTCGGAATTCTGACGCTTCAGGCGGTTTTCCGCCTTTTGGGCCTCCTTGACCGCATCCTGCAAATCCTCCAGCTCCGACTCCAGGGCCTGGATTTTCTTTAAATTGGAAAAGCCAAGAACATAACGACGACGATCCGTTAAATCAAAGCGGTCATCCTTTTCATGACGCCGCCCCTGGGTCTTTATCTGCCCCTTTAAGGTAATGGCAAATTTTTCCTTCTGGAAATCCTTGAAGCTTTCACAGCAAATGTGGCTGTACCGCTGATAAAGCTCCCGCATAAGCCAGTTTTTAAATGGAGAATCCTGTCGGATATCCAGCTTGGTGCAGGCCGCTTCCTCGTCCAAATCACCAAAATCCACCGGCTCCACATATTCCTCGCAGCTGTAGTAAACCACCCGCTGCTTCACCTGATGCTTGTCCATCCACTGGACAATTTCCCCGTAATGGAATTTTGGCACCAAAAGAGACATGCCAAAGCCGTGAAGCAGACGCTCCAAGGCGCCTTCCCACTGCTCTTCCCCTTCAGCCACCTGCATCAGCTCTCCCGCAAAGGGCAGCTCACTTTCCGCCAGATCCAGATCCTGGCAGATCTCCTGACGCAGCTTGATATAATCCGCTGAAATACTGGATTTACGGGAACGCAGGGAGGTCAGCTCCTTTTCCAGCATGGTGATGGAATTATTCAGTGCCTTCAGCTCGCTGTCGTTGTCACTCTGCTCATTGGCAATATCCAGCTCCCGCTGTTTTTCGGCCTCTGCCAAATCAGCCAGCTGGGCCAGATTAGTCTCAAACGCCTGCAGCGTATCCGGTGCTTCCACGGACAGGATCCGGGCATTTTCCTCATACTGCTCCCGCTGCTTTAAGCAGGCCTCCAACGCTTTGGTGGCATTACCAAGCTTTTCCTCAATGACGGAAACCTTGTCACCGCCGTTTTGGTACAGCTGACGCTGAACATCCTCCAGGGCCTCCTCGTTGGTCTGCTTCCTGGCCATGATGCTCTCATGGTCCTGCTTCACCTGTTTCAGATTATTCTCAAGATTTTCCAGGGCCTGTTCCCGCAGCTTCTTGTCCTCCTGGGCAAACCACGGACCCAATGCGCCTTCCATCTGCTCCAGGGTCACCTGACGCCCATGAATATCAAAATAGCTCTCACCCAAGGCAGTCAGCGGCAAAAGCTGTTCCTCCTGCTTTCTTGCCCTTACAACTGCGCTGTGGGCCGTATCCAAATCGTGGAAATGCTCCAGCAAACGCTGCACATCGTCTTCGGTGCCGGACTGCTCCAGCATATTCTGGCGGACAAAGCTGGTAAGGGAATCCACCTTCTTCATGGAAATGGTCTGCTGGAACAGATCCATTGCCTGCAGTGAGCCAATACCAAACCGGCGGCGGAAATCCTCGGCATATTTTGGATAATCATCATAAATATGGATATACATATCATTGCTGAGACGCTTCCGCAGACTCCTGATATCGCTGCCAAAATTGCTGAAGTGGTTCTCAATGGTCAGGGTCTTTTCCCCCAGCACAAAGAAGCGCTCCGGACTGCCGGTTTCATCCTTGTACCAGAAAACCTGGGCCAGAGTCACTCTTGCCCCCAAATTTTCGTCACCAAAAACAGCCAGTACAACACTGTACTGGTTTCTGTCACGAAGGGCCTCCGGCTGGCCTACACCATCCTCGGACCGCTTTTGGGCATAATAGCCCCTTATATAAGAATTAAGGCTTCGTTCTCTGGCACTGGCATCTGCCGCCTTGTTATAGGTCACCTTTTTGGGTGGAACCAGCAGAGTTATGAGGGCATCCACCAGAGTTGACTTTCCTGAGCCCACATCTCCTGTGAGCAGCGAAGTTTCCCCATCCAGGTCCATAGCCCATATTTTTCCATCAAAGGTACCCCAGTTATAGACCTCCAGCCTTATGAGCCGAAAGCCCATCTTCACATCCTTGGGGTCATGTTCAAAGTCAAATAAATCCATAATTATCCCTTTTACCAACTACTCGCTAAATCTTTATTCTCTGCAATCAACAGCTCAATTTTCTATATGCCATGGCAGGGTTCGCTTTCAACAGCTCCAATATATCAAAAAACTTCACTGGACTATCTACATATACCAGAGCAGCGCTGTAAGGCCAGTTATTTGAAGCGTATTCCAGCCACAGGCTTTTTCTGTGCCGGGCCACCTGGGCATAATCACTGTCTGTATGGCTTTTCAGCCAGAAATATGCAAAATAATCCGCCAAGGACTCCGTCAGCTGATGCTTTCTTTTCATGGATATGCCCATTCTAGGGCTGGCATCCTGCAAAAAGGCCTTCTCGTCCCACATACGGTGCATGGAATGGAAATACTCATGGGCAAGCACCATGCTTAAAACAGCTTCATAGGCATTCTCAAGGTGGAAATTCCGACAATATTCCTTCACTGCTTCATAATAGATGAATATGCTGTAGCCTTTTTTGATGGATTTCCCCAGCTGCTTATCGAAGGGCCCGGTTGCTTTAGGAATAGCAATCACTTCATCAGCCACATAGACCGGTGGAAGCCACTCCTTGCGCTCCTCCAGTATTTTGCCAAAAGACTCACTGAAAAAATCCTTCATGAAATCATAGAAACAGGCCCTGATTTTCACCAGCTCATTTTTCAATAATGATTCTAAACTGCTTGTTGGCATCATAATTCCAGCACATTTTCCTCGGCCGGATCCTCCGTATTTCTGCTGCCGAAATCAATATAGTCCTGCAGCCGCTCATTGAACTTCTGGAGCCAGTCGGCAGTGACGAAGCTTCTGATAAGCTCCCTTACCTCATAGGAGTCCGCCTGACCATATACTTCAGTCAGGAAGCCCATTTCCACGGCCTTTTTTATATGGCGGTTCACCTCATTGTCAAACTTGGTTTCATTGGTAACTGCCGGATAAAAGGCCTTTAGGCGCAGCTTTATATCTTCCACAGACATTATGAGAATATTATCCCCATTGGAAGCATCAAAGTCCCCCAGGGCCTTTCTAAGCTGAATAAGCATCATGCTCAGGCCATAGCTCAGCTGATGCCGTGGCACCAATCGTGGCAGACTTTCATCCTCATTCTGCCTTATGTAGGCATAGCCGGCATTATCATCCACATATAAAATCAGCCCCATCTGAGCCACATATTCCTCAATACGGGCCTGGTTTTCCTTGATAATATTCCATATTGCCGTTTGCTGGCGCTTATCCACTACGCCCTTTAGCACAGTTATCAGGGCCCGGGAATAATCCATATCTTTTTCTTCCATCATTGTTCTCCCTCACCCTTCCTGTAAAAAATAACCTTATCCATATCAACCTGTATATCCACTGAATTGACGTTGGCCATATCCAGCTGCTGGCGCTGGCCCTCCACAAAGCTGCGACTGTCACCACTGGCAATTACCAGATAGCTTAACAGCTCCGTCAGCCCCTTGGTGAGAGGATGCTTCGCCAAAACCTCCGTCAATGTTGCCTTTTCCTTGTCCTTCAGGACTTCTGCAATATTCTCCTCCAGCACCTTGCGGTCCACATAGACCTGTCTGAAGAGCGCCTCCACAGAGCCCTGATGATTGCCCTTTTCCAGAGCACTTCCGGCAATAACCGGCTTTTTCGGTGGTACAAAGAGAGGACGGTCCATAATGAAATCAAACTCAGGAGCCGCCTGGTCCATGGAGGTGAACTCTGCCTCCCGCGGCAGCTTGTCCTTTATGGTAATGGCCTTGTCCTCCACCTGCTGAATCAGCTCATAAATGTACCGCTCCTGCTCCAGATAGCCTTCATCCACATACTGACGAATCTGGCGGGACAAATTGCTGACCGTGTCCATTACCTGTCGGGCCGCCTCAGACCACTGACGGCGGATATGACGCATATCATACTGCTTCTCCACCTCATCAATGCCCTCAATGGAAAGAATCCGCCCCAAAATGGCATCCATTTCCTCACGGGAGGACTGATTCATGAGATAATCCCAAAAGGCGCCAAAGCTCCGCCCCTGTTCCGAATGCTGGATGTAATCCCGGTCCTGAAAGAACTTTTCCAGCAGCTCTCCCTTGCCTTTTTTCCATGTAACAATCTGCTCCATGAGGCTGCGTTCCAGATCACGGAAGTTTTCCTCCACCTCGCGAAAATCCGCCAGAATACTTCTGGCGGTTTCAGCAGCATGAATATAGCGGTCCTTTATCTGAACCTCATTTAATGTTTTCGGGGAACCTCCCTGCTCCAGACGGTTTATTTCCTGCTGGATAGCCTCCTGTTCAGCCTTAAGCTGGGCAATGCGTTCCTGTGGTGTCACATTGCTGGCCTGATCAATCTCCCGCATAAGATTAAATACCAGCCGCACTCTGGATTCAGTGCCAATGAAGCTCTGCTTTTTCAGACCCACCAGCCATTCAATCCCCCGCTGGGCAGCAGCCGTCAAGTCATAGCAGGCTTCATTTTTATTCACAAAAAATTTTCTAAGCCAGGAATGCTGTCCATCGGTCCAGGAAGCCAGATAGTCCTTGGCAGGCCGGATAATATCCACCGCCTGGGCATTATCATGGAGATCATATATGAAATTGCTTAAATCCTCCAGCAGCCTGTCCTCCGGCACTGCCCGCTGATTCTTTGCCATAAACTCATGATAAAGAAAGGCCGCCACGAAGCTGCATTGCTCCGAGGCCAGCAGACGCCAGGCCGGATGCTCGTTTCTCAGCTTTACCAAAAAGCTGTACTGCATATTTTCCGGTATATTTTCAATCATCTTAGATACTCACTATACTTGTTGTTTTCTGTTAAAGCTCAATTACACCATAATGAACCTTGGAGTGCTTGCCTCCAGCAATGGTGTCAAAGCCCAATCTGGCAAACTCAAGGCTGCGGCTGTTTTCCTTCATCACAATGCGATGACGGGCCACCCGTCTTGCCTCATTGACAGCAGTCAGCTCCAGGGGCCGGTGATCCGCCACAGCCCTAATAGGATTAATATTGTGGCTGTCCTTCAATGGATGGCGAAACATGGGGTCAAAATATATAACATCCACTGATTTATCCGGCAAGGTCTTTAAATACTCATTGTAATCCGCATTTACTACCTTGACCCTCTTAATGGCACTATGAAGCTCATAATTGGTAGCCAAAAAATGCTGCATTCCTTCACCCGTAACAAAGGCAATCAGCGGGCTGGCCTCCAGACCAATGACACTGCCACCTTCTCCGGCCACAAAGCTGGCCACAATGGAATCAGCCCCAAAGCCCAGGGTACAATCCAAAACACTCATGCCTTCCTTTAGGTCCATGGCCTGAATCATGTGGTCCTGGTCCCCCATGCGGATATTTTTTATGCGCAGCTGGGACATATTGGGATGGAAAAACAGCTCCCCGTCCAGAGTGTCCAGTACAAAACTGCCCTTCTTGGCCACCAGAATATTATCTACGCCGTATTCCTTCCGCATATCCGGCAGGGCCGCACGATTCCGCTTAACATTCCTGATACCCAGCTTTTCCGCAGCATAGGCCGCCAGCTTTATACTGTCCCTATGATTTTTTCTGTCCGTTGTGACAATGGTATTTAACATGATTCTCCCTAAATATATGACACGATGAGCTTAAAAGCCTGTACGCTTAAACATCTTGGCCAGCTCATCACTGCTGAATTTCAAAATAGTTGGCCGCCCATGTGGGCATGTATATGGCATGGCAGTCTTATTAAGCTCCTCCAGAATAATCTCCATCTGACGGAAATTCAGCTCAAAGCCCGCCTTGATGGCCGCCTTGCAGGCCGTCATGGCCAAACATTCATGGCGGATTTCCGCTGCACTTAGCTGGTGCATATCCTCCAGGGAAGTCAAAATTTCCCGGATAATATTTTCTGCCTCTCCCACGGGAATATCCGCAGGAATCTCCATGAGTCGGTACTGGTCCGGACCGCTCTGCTCCAGACCAAAGCCCAGGCTATGGAACAATTCCAAATTTTCCTCAATAAGCTGGGACTCACGGCTGCTGAAATCCAAGAATAAATGGACAAGCAGCTGCTGGGACGGAATCCGCTCCGTCATGGCCGCAAACCGGTCATACAAAATCCGCTCATGGGCCGCATGCTGGTCGATGATATAAAGCCCCTTGGCATCCTGGGCAATGATATATGTATTGTCCACCTGTCCAATCGGCACCATAGGGCTGGACGGGCTGGCAGACTCCACAGGATTGACTGCTGGCTGGCTCACAGCTTCCGTGGAAGCTGCTGAAACAGATTCAGTTGTTGAAGCCGCTGGTTCAGTTGCTGGCACCTCATTGGCAGATACCCCACCGGCAGACGGCTCCAAGATTTCCCCGGTTTCCGTATCCACCACCAGATTATTGTGAATCTCCATCTGGGCCTCGTGTAAGGTCTTGGCCTGCTGCTCCACCCGATACTGATAGGCAGAAGACGGCAGGCTGGACGGAGTATAGCTATGGCTCACTGCTGCAGCCACAGTTGTCTTTGGCTCCTGGGCCGGCACAAAGTGCATATCGTCAATAAGCGGCTCCATTACAGGCTTTGCTTCCTTCATGGAAGCCGGTGCCCCGGTAAAATGCCGCTCCGGCCGCTCCACCTGGGCCGCAATATTTCCCAGAGCCTGGCCATGAGGCCTTACTGCATCCAGCACAGCCTTGTAAACTGCCTTGAAAATCCGGCCCTCATCCTCAAACTTTATCTCGCTCTTTTGCGGATGCACGTTGACATCAATGGAATTAGGGGCCACCTCCATAATCAGGGCCACCATTGGATAGCCGGATTTAGGAATCAAGGACGCATAGGCATTATCCACCGCCTTGGACATGGCACGATTGGATATTATACGGCCATTGACGATAAAGGTCTGCCAGTTGCGGTTGCTCCGAATGGTGGAAGGCTTGGAAATATACCCCCTAATGCTGATATCCGCATCGGCAAAATCCATGCCCAGCAAAGCATCCCCCACAGAGCCGCCATAAATGCTGCGCAGAGTATCATGAAGGTTCCCATTTCCCGGTGTTACCACCGAGGTTTTGTTGTTGTTAATAAACTTAAAGGCAATATCCGGACGGGAAATAGCCAGCTTGATAATGAACTCATTAATCTTGCTGGCCTCGGTATTGTTGGTTTTCATAAACTTCTTGCGGGCAGGAGTGTTAAAAAACAGGTCCTCCACCCGAATGGTAGTACCAAGGCTGCAGCCAGCTTCCCCGATTTCCGGTTCCTTGCCCCCGATAATCTTTACCTCAGTACCCAGCTCAGCCCCGGCCTGGCGGGTCTGAAGGGTAAAGCGGGACACTGCGGAAATACTTGGCAGTGCCTCACCCCTAAATCCCAGGGTATCAATGTCCATCAAATCCTCAACCTTGAAGATTTTACTGGTGGCGTGGCGGCGGATGGCCATTTTTGCGTCTTCCATGCTCATGCCGATACCATTATCCGATACCCGCATAAAGCTGGTACCACCGGCCATGATTTCCACTTCAATGCGGTCTGCCTTGGCATCCATGGCATTCTCAATCAATTCCTTTATAACTGAAGCGGGGCGTTCTACTACCTCGCCGGCCGCTATCTTGTTGATAGTGCTATCGTCCAGAACATGTACGAAACTCATCCTTTGCCTGCCTCCTCCTTGGCCTGCTGCTGTAAGCGATACAGGGTATTCATTGCTTCAATTGGGGTCATGGTCATTACATCCATGGCCAACAATTCATCACTTATGGAATTGCCAAAGAGGGAAGCCATCATATCATCCGGCTCTGCCACTTCCCTGGCCTTTTCCTGCTTTTTGGTCAATGGTATGCTCTCCACCTTGGAGCCCTCGGCCTCCAAGGCAGCCAATATCTTCTCTGCCCGCTGGGTTACAACCTTTGGCAGTCCTGCCAGACGGGCTACATGTATACCGTAGGATTTATCTGCTGAGCCAGGAATAATCCGCCGTAAAAAGCTGATATCCTTGCCCTTTTCCTTTACGGCAATGCAGTAATTCTTGATTAAATCATCCTCAAGATCTGTCACCTCATGGTAATGGGTGGCAAAGAGGGTCTTGGCGTGAACCTGCTCCCGAATATGCTCAATAACAGCCCGGGCAATGCTCATGCCGTCAAAGGTACTGGTACCACGGCCAATTTCATCCAAAATAACCAGACTGTCACGGGTGGCGTATTTCAAAATCTGGGCCACCTCATTCATTTCCACCATAAAGGTACTCTGGCCACTTACCAAATCGTCGCTGGCACCAATACGGGTAAAAATACGGTCCACCGGAGAAATAGAGGCTTCACGGGCAGGAATAAAGCTTCCCACCTGGGCCATAAGGGTCAGTAACGCTGTCTGACGCATATAGGTGGATTTACCCGCCATATTAGGCCCCGTAATAAGCATTATTTCACAATCTGTATGATTTAAGCGGGCATCATTGGGAACAAACAAATCCCTTGTAAGAATCCGCTCCACCAATGGATGCCGCCCGTCCTTGATATCTATCTTACCATTATTTACCAGCTGAGGCCGCACATAGTTATAATTGCTGGCCGCCTCTGCCAGACCAGCCAGTACATCCAGTACCGCAATATGCCTGGCGGTTTCCTGAATGTCTCCCAGCTTGGCCTTAATGGTCTCCCGAATCTCCATAAAGAGATTGTATTCTATATTGACAATCTTTTCCTCGGCCCCCAGAATCTTGGTTTCAAAATCCTTCAATTCCTGGGTAATATAACGCTCCGCATTGGCCAGAGTCTGCTTGCGGACATAGTGATCCGGTACCAGCTCTGCCCCGCTGTGGCGCACCTCAATATAATAGCCAAAGACCTTGTTATAGCCGATTTTCAGGGTACGAATGCCGGTGGCTTCCTTTTCCTTCTCCTCCATTTCCTGCAGCAGCTGCTTGCTGTCACGGGAAATCTTGCGGTATTCATCCAGCTCCTCATTGTAGCCTTCCTTGATAATGCCACCATCACGAATGGTAAGCCCCGGAGAGTCCACAATAGCCCGATTCAGAAGGTCTACAAAATCCTCATAAAGATGAATTCCCTCGTGGCACTTCTTTAACAATGGAGACTTGCAGTCTGACAGGAGCTTCTTGATAGCCGGCAGGGCCATAAAGGAGGTACGCAATGCCACCATATCCCGGGCATTGACAGAACCCACCTCAATACGGGTCAGCAGACGCTCAAAGTCATAAATGGACTTGGTGGAGGACTTCACCTCTCCCCGCAGCATGAAATCCTGGGTCAGTTCTTCTACTGCATCCAAACGCTGATTAATCTGCCCAATATTAATAAGGGGATATTCCAGCCACTTCTTCAAAAGACGGGTGCCCATGGCCGTATCCGTAAAATCCAACACATCCAGCAGGGTATCCTTTTTGCCCCCATCCCTAAGATTGCGGGTAATCTCCAGATTACGCAGGGTATAGGTATCAATTACCAGATTATTGGCAAAATCCAGCTTGGTGAGCTGGGACAAATGGGATAAATCTGTCCGTACAGTTTCATGGAGATAACCCAGCATGGTAGCCACGGCCTCACTAGCCGCCTGCCCTGCCGGACGGTTATTTACATCAAAATGCTGGATGATTAAATCATCCACATTCTTCACAGGCTCCTCAATGCTGGTAAAGGCACAGGCCGCCATACGCATATCGATAAAGCCCTTTAAATCCCCCAGGAAGGATGGCTCTCCCAAAATAATCAGCTCCGGCATCATAATGCGATAAAGCTCATCATAGAGGGCCTGCAGACGGTCATCACCGGTATATACCCCATAGAAGCATTCACCAGTGGAAATATCTGCACCCGCCAATACCACCTCTGCCTCAGTTTCATACACCAAAGCAATATAATTGTTGTTGGCAGACTGCAGGGCACTTTCCTCCAGAATGGTACCCGGAGTAATAACCTTGATGACCTCACGCTTGGTCAGCCCCTTGGCCTTGGGATCACCAATCTGCTCCGCAATGGCCACCTTGTAGCCCTTATTGACAATTTTGGTTATATAGCTTTCTGCTGCATGGTACGGAATACCACACATGGGATTTTTCTGCACATCACCGCTGCGGCTGGTAAGAGTAAGCCCCAGTTCCCGGGAAGCAGTTACCGCATCATCAAGGAACATCTCGTAGAAATCACCCATACGGAAGAAAAGAATTTCATCCGGGTGCTGTTCCTTTATTGCCAGATACTGCTGCATCATTGGTGTTAATTCCATGAAAAAACCATTCCTTCTGTCTATCTTATGTAATAAAATGAAGACTTATTCAGGTGGAGTTTTAAACTCCATCTGAATTTAGTCGAATTTTACCCATTGCTTTACGGGTGCTTAACTCCCACCTTAAAGGAGGGAGTCTTAGCACCCGTTAACATCGGAAACTTATGCCAGTTCACCCTTCAAAACCCAGGTCTGAGGCTGACAAATCTTCACCTTAACCAGATCTCCCGGCTGTTCCTTGCCCTCATAAGGCCACAGCACCAGCTTGTTGGTATCTGTACGGCCGGACCAAACCTTGTCGTCGTTGCTGCTTGGTCCCTCTACCATTACCTCTACTACCTTGTCCTGAAGCTGCAGATTCTTCTCCAGACTAATCTTGTTCTGAAGCTCCATAAGGCGGTTCAGACGGTCATGCTTCACCTCATCCTCCACCTGGTCCTCCATAGTAGCCGCCGGAGTACCGGAACGCTTGGAGTAAATAAAGGTATAGGCCTGGTCGTAGCGAACCCATGCCATTAAATCCAGCAGCTGCTGGAAGTCTTCCTCGGTCTCCCCCGGGAAGCCCACGATAATATCCGTGGTAATGCTGGCATCCGGCACCGCCTGACGAATCTTGGCAATAAGCTCCTTATAGGCCTCCACGGTATATACCCGGTTCATGGCCTTCAAAATGCGGTTGGAGCCGTGCTGCACCGGCAAATGGAAATGGGTACAGATATGCTGGCTGTTCTTAATAACCTCGATAACCGCATCACTTAAATCCTTAGGGTGAGAGGTCATATAACGTACACGTTCAATACCCTCCACCTTGTCCACCATGGAAAGCAGCTCGGCAAAGGTGGCCTTCTTGTGGTCCTTGCCATAGGAGTTAACATTCTGTCCCAAAAGGGTAACCTCTTTATAGCCCTGGTTCACTGCCTCCTGCACCTCGGCAACAATATCCTCCGGCATACGGCTGCGCTCACGGCCCCGTACATAAGGAACTATGCAATAGGTGCAGAAATTATTGCAGCCATACATGATAGGAACCCAGGCAGACAGTGCTGTCTTGCGGTGAATGGCAATATCCTCCGGCATGTCCTTTTCATTGATTTCAGTATCTACAATATGCTTCACCTGGGCCTGTTCCAGCTTTTCAACGGTGGAAACCACTTCCTGAATCTTGTTGGTACCAAGAACAAAATCAATGTGAGGCGCACGCTTAATGAGCTTTTCTCCCTCATGCTGGGCCATACAACCGGTAATACCAAAAATAAGGTCAGGATTGTTGCGCTTAAGGCCCTTAATCTCCCCGATTTTGCCATAGACCTTATCCTCGGCATTTTCACGGACAGCACAGGTGTTAATGATAATCAGATCCGCCTGGTCCATGTCCTCGGTGGGCTCATAGCCCAGCTTGGCCAGCTCCCCCTCCATGCGCTCAGCGTCACTGAAGTTCATCTGGCAGCCGTAGGTCAGCATTTTCAAGTATTTCTTCTCTTTATTTATGGTCAAATTGATACATCCTCTCAAAAAAATCGTACTGTTTATTATACCACAATTAAAAAAGGATTTACACGGCATATACCGGTAAATCCCCTTTGTACTTTCCCTATTGATTTTAGAGGCCTGCGTCTGTTAAATAGCCAATTCATTCAGCAGATTTCGCAACACAACAATTTCATCCTTTGTAAAGGTAACCCCCTTGCCCATACGGCTTCTGTCCGGTGCCCACTCCCTAATATCATATTTAGGATTAAGATGATTCCAGGATACCAGATTCAGCTCCTTGCGCCAGCCCCGCCTGTCCTGACAGATAACCCCCATTTCTTCTTTAATTTCACAGGTAATTTCCCTTTTCTCATTACTCTCCATGATATTATTCACTCCTTTGTTAATATATTTAATATCTGACTATATATTAACAAATATTATTATGTTTGTAAACAATTTTCCAAAATAAAAAAGGCTGTTTTCACAGCCCTCAAAAGATAATCACATATTTCCGTCCCAATGCTTAAATAAATTATTCTCCACATTGAGGCTATCGCATATTTTCCCCACCAGCATATCCACCAAATCCATCAAGGTCTTTGGCTGATGATAAAAGCCGGGACTGGCCGGAATAACCATGGCCCCCAGACGGGACATCTTAAGAAGATTTTCCAAATGGCCAGCGTGCATCGGGGTTTCACGAGGCACAACTATAAGACGGCGTCCTTCCTTTAAAATCACATCAGCAGCCCTGGTCAGCAAATTATCCGTAACCCCGGTGGCTATACAGGCTACTGTCTTCATAGAAGCAGGCACTACCACCATGGCATCAGCCCTAAACGAACCGCTGGCAATGGAAGCTCCAACATTATGCACATCATGAAGCATATCGGCACTGGCCAGAATCCGCTCATAAAGCTCAGGACATTCAAACCGCACAACCTTATTGCCACTGTCCGTCAGCACCACATGAACCTGATGGCCGGCATCCTTCAGCACCTCTATTAAACGCAAGCCATAAATACTGCCACTGGCTCCCGTTATTCCTACAATAATTTTCATATATCCTCCAAAAAGCCCCTGCATCAACCGGCCTCAAAGGCATTCTCAATAAGCCTGAAGCTCATGTTGCCGCTTTTAGGGGCCAATATCTCCAGCACATCAAAGCGGTAGCTGTAATCCTGCAAGCCCTTATATCTGATATAAGATTGGGCTGTGCGGACAATTTTCTGCTGCTTGTAATAATTGACTGCTTCCGCCGGGGCACCATATCTCAACGAGCCTCTGGTCTTGACTTCCACAAAAGAAATCAGATTCCCCTTGCTGGCTATAATATCTATCTCACCGGTCTGGGCCCGATAATTCTTCTCACGGATAAAATACCCGTGATTTTCCAGATATTGGGCCGCCACCTGCTCTCCCTTATTTCCTAAAATCTTGTTGTTCATTACATGCCCCTTACTGGCGGCATCTGATTTTTCTGTTCCTTGCGCCGCTGGTCAATCCTATACACATAAGCCAGAATTTCAGCCACAGTGGTATACAGCTCTGTAGGAATTTCCTTGTCCAGCTCCAGAGCCATCAGCATATTTACCAGAGATTTGTTCTGGTAAACAGGCACCTTGCCTTTTTTGGCAGCCTCCAAAATGTTTTCTGCCACATGGCCCTTACCCTTGGCCACGACCTTTGGCGCCATATTCTTTTCAGGATCGTATTTAAGTGCTACGGCCTTTTTCTCGGCAAGGGGATCCCTCTCCGGCTCCTCATGCGGCCGTCTTCCTCTATTCATCATTGCTTACAGTTCCTATCTTCAGATCAGTTAGGTTAATCGGTGAATCGTACAGGGCTTTGCGGATATCCGGCAAATAGTCCTTAAACTCTTTTACTGCATCGTTATCCGAGAATACCACCCGCAAATTCAGGTTATTGCCCTCATACAGACGACAAACAATATCCACTGCCCCGATTTCATCTGTCAGCACACATACACGGAACCATGTATCCTTCCGCGTAACACCGTACTCGTCCTCATGGGGCGGTTCGTCATAAATATGAAGATATGCAGGATAGCTGAGAGTGCCGTCACCTACATAAAGAGGCATCATATAGGAAATTGATTTCTGACCATCTGCCTTAAAGGCACCGTCACTATCCATGGAGCCCTTTATGGCATTGGTAAAATTGGTAATTTCCTTGCTGGCATTTCTGTACTGATAGCCCTTCATTTTCTTCAGGGTTCCAAGATCCGCCAGCTGCATAAATGCCCACAGCTTTGGCAGGGCATCAAAGCCCATCTTCTGGGCCGCCTGCTGAACCGAGGCCGGCATATTTCCCTCTATGGTGCGAAGCAGGGTATTCAGCTGCTTGGCATCCTGCTCAGACAGCATCCCCTGATTTTCATTTATAAAGTTGTTAAGAAGCTGAGCCTCCTTTGGAGTCAGCTCCATATTTTTCATGATTAGCTGACCGGCATCCTTCAAGGCCAGCGCCACCTGCTGGCTGTCCATCTGTGGCAGCTGATACTGAGTGCTGGTATTAGGTGCAGGCGCATTATTGTTCTCTATTGGCTGATTGGCCCCGAAGCGATTGAATATACTTCTGAACAAAGGATTCTGCTCCACAGGACCATTCATTCTGGCAGAAGTACCCTCGTAGGCCATGCCAATATTATTGAGACGCACGTTAATAGTCTCCCGCCCTGGAATGGTAGGAGCTGTTCCATCACTATTGGTAACCGTTGGCTGGCCCGTCTGAGGCTGTACTGTCTCCTCAGAGGCCATAGCCGCCTGATTAGGCATCGCCACACCTGGCTGGGACCCCTGAAGCGGTGTCCCCTGGACAGGAGTGCCCTGAGCTGCAGCCCCCTGTGGCATGGCGTTGGTGCCCGGCATATTGCCAACCATATTATTGGCAGCATTTGCTGTTGCCCCTGGCTGGGCCTGTCCCGCCATATTCTGGCCAGTTTGGACATTTTGCGGAGTCTGGGTATTGGCACCAACCTCCGGCATAGGATTATTTGGAACCCCTGCTCCCAGCTGAGCCACCTGCCCATTCTGTCCCATTGGAGCATTCTGCAGGTTCTGAGCCCCTTGGGCAACATTATTGCCAGTATTTTGGGCCATGGCCTCTGCCATATTGCCCATAGGAACCCCCTGAGGCTGAGCCGTATTGCCGGTTCCAGCCCCCTGGGCCACAGTCTGGGCCATATTGCCAGTCCCAGCTCCCTGGGCCATAGCCTGCCCCATCCCCTGGGCAGTACCCTGTGGCATTCCCTGAGTGTTCCCCTGCTGTGCCTGAGTCTGAGCCCCATCACCGGCAAAGGCTGATTTCGGGAAAAAGGCATCCACCAGCTTATTCAGTATATTGAGCCCTTCAGTAGGCTGCTGTGCTCCCTGGGCAGGCTGAGAATTGGTAAGGGACGCCAGCTGGGACAAAAGCTGCTCCAGCTGCTTTGGCATTTCCTCCCCCTCCGGAAGCTGCATAAGCTGAAAGGCCAACTTATTGATATTAACCGGCTCCATGGAGCTATTGTTGCCCAGAACCGACTTTAGATTATCAAAAATCGCCTGCATTTCCTCGGAAAACTCACCCAGTTTCCCCTGGTCCGCCATGGTCCCCATCTGGGTTAAAATACGGCTCAGGGTATTGAGCTGTTCCACGGAAAAGCGCTGGCTGGCCAATGAACTGCCCACGCCCTCGCCTACAGTACCTTCCACGGTAAAGGCGTTGCGCATAATATTTTGAATGATATTTTTCAGCTGATTTGGAATGGCATTTTCCGCCTCAGACTGATGGGTGGAAATCTTGGACAGAACTCCAGCCATATTATCAATGGAATTCTTTATACTGACATCAGTACGGGGTGAAAAGGCAGAACCGGCACTGCCACCGCCATCTCGTTTGACGGATATTTTATCGCCTTTGGTCTCTTGGGTACGCTCCGTCGCCTGGACAGAAGGCGTCATTCCTGTAACATTGGTTGGCAAGGCCTCTCCACCTCCTAAATACGTTCTTACTGCTTGCTAAATATATTATCGATTTCCTCGACTTCTTCTACCATGGATTTTATTGGCTCAAAGGACAGCCGATGAATCGGACATGGCCCATATTTGCGAATAGCCTCGATGTGGCTGCCAGTGCCATAACCCTTATGGCCGGCAAAGCCATATTCCGGATACTGCCTGTCGTATTCATCCATCAAACGGTCACGGGAGACCTTGGCAATGATGGAAGCCGCTGCAATAGAGGCCGACTTGGCATCACCCTTGATAAGTGACAAGGATGCCATAGGCAAATTATCCAGCTTCACCGCATCCAAAAGCACCTTGTCCGGCTGCGGCTCCAGTCCAAAAATAGCTTCATACATACCATTTATGGTTGCCTGCAGAATGTTCACCCGGTCAATGGTACGCTCGTCAACAAAGACCTGCTTAACGCAGAGTGCCTTGGCCATAATCTCGTCATAAAGCTCATCACGGACCTTTTCCGACAGCTTCTTGGAATCGTTAATCTTCGGGATTATCAAATCCTCCGGCAGAATTACCGCCGCCACGGACACAGGCCCCGCCAAAGGACCACGGCCAGCCTCGTCCACACCGGCAATAACCTTGAGCCCTTCATTTCTGGCCTCATCCTCATAACGGTACATGGCCTTTACGCGGGCTACTTCCTTTTGCTGCCGCTCATAACGCTTGATGAGTCGGGCACTGGCCGCCCTGGTGTCCTGTCTCAGAGCCTCAATCAGCTCCTCTGTCACCTGACCGGACGCAAACAAACCCTCTATTTGTTTTATCGAAAGTTCAGCTATATTCATTAATCTTTTACCTCATAAAATGAGCCTCATATCTCTGGCTCTGGTGGGGTATCAAGGCTAACAGTCCCCAGCTTGCCGCTTCTGAAATCAGTGAGAACAATGCGCTGGGCCTTTTCCAGATCTACTACGCCGCCCTTGACCAGACAGCCCCGCTTTTTGCCAATAAGCTCCAGCAGTTCACCAGAGGTTTCCGGCAGCTCGGTGGTAATCTTATAACGCTCCTTGATGCGCTCCGGATACAGCTTGAGCATGGTATCAAGGAATACACCCGTAATAAGCTCCCT
This sequence comes from Anaerovibrio sp. JC8, assembly GCF_002100115.1. Lineage (GTDB taxonomy): Bacteria > Bacillota > Negativicutes > Selenomonadales > Selenomonadaceae > Anaerovibrio. Next base: position 128,607 of record NZ_ANBM01000003.1, read on the forward strand.
ATCCACCGCCTCATCATTGATGGCTCCGGTAAATGCCAGCTTCAGACCGGCATTCATGTCCTCAAACTTCGGCCAAAGAATACCCGGGGTATCCAGCAGCTCCAGGCTGTCCGCCAGACGAATCCACTGCTTGGCTCTGGTAACACCCGGCTTATCAGCAGTCTTGGCCTTATTGGAGCCGGCCAGACGGTTTATGAGGGAAGACTTGCCCACATTTGGAATACCCAAAATCATTACCCTTGCAGAGCGGGCCTTGGCACCCTTGGACACCAGCTTTTCTGTCTTGGAACGGGCCAGATCCTCCGTAATCTTCACCAGCTGTTTGGTTCCCTTGCCCTGGGTGGCATCCACTGCCACAGCCTGAACACCCTGACTGCGGAAATAATTAACCCACTTCTTGGTAATAGCCGGGTCCGCCAAATCGGACTTATTGAGGGCCACCACCTTTGGCTTCCCCGCAATAATTTCCTGCAGCATTGGGTTGGCACTGCTATAAGGAATACGGGCATCCAGCAGTTCAATAACCACGTCCACCAGCTTAAGGTTTTCCGTTATGATTCTTCTGGCCTTGGTCATGTGACCCGGGAACCACTGTACATTCGGCAGCACCTGCTCCGCCGCCAGCTTTCTGGCACTTTCTTCCCGTTCTTTTATGTAATCGTTCATATATAAACTCCTATTCTAAACCTTTAAATTAAAATGCTTATAAGAATACGCCTTATAATTATATAGCCATGCCCATTTATTATCAAATCCAGTTTTTGTACCGCATTGAAAAGGCCGGGAAAACGCCACGGCATCTCCCCAGCCTGTAAAACCATACTGTTATTTTCCTATGCACTCCGCCAATAGGGCCTGCACCTTATACACATCAGCATCCTTGCTGAAGGTTTTTACCAATGGTGTAGTCCCCATATCAGCTACCCATATTTTAAGCTCTGCATCCAAATCAAAATGACCGGCGGACTCCACCTCAAAATGACGGATACTCTTATATGGTACGGAATGATAATTTACCTTCTTGCCCGTTGCCCCCTGAATATCCACCATTATAAGCCGATAATCCGTAAAAATCATCAAGTCCCGAATCCACTGATAGGCCTGCACAACCTGTTCATTCCGTCCCAACAGCTTGCCATAATCCTTCTTAACCGCCTCAACATCCGTTCCTGAAGCATTTCCCATCAAGCCACTAATTAACCCCATAGCTCTCGCCTCCTGTCCATATTTATTGGGTCACTTGATCCAAAAAGATTGTTTTTTATAACAATGCATATCAAGTAGGCTTTCCCATGACTTCGATTTTCTCATATTTTCTTGTTTCCGAATCTATCACTATCATTGCAGACTCACCAATCTGTGTACCATCGCGATAGGTAGAAAATACATCCGTCAAAGTGATGCCATCTTTATCATATATTTCCTTCACAGGTGTATGCCCAACTACCTGAGTATACTCCTCATGTCTAAATGTTTCCCGTTTCCCATTAGGCGGTCTAAACCACAATGGTGATTCATCATGCCAAAGATGATCTTTCGAAGCATGATTTACTGCCCCAATAACATTATCAATATCAGCATCAAGCAGACCAGCATCAAGCCACTTTACAAACTCTTTTGTAAGTCCACCATGCGAAAATAGAACATTGCCAATTCTATGCATTATATTTATCTGGGACGAATCCGGCAATGTGTGTACAAGCTCCTCCAACTTAGACATAACCGTTCGCTCTGCATATGGAGAATATCCCGTTTCCAACCGTCCCCATAGATAACTAACATCATGATTGCCATAACACCAAAGCGTTTCAGGATAATCAACTGCAAACTCTATTGCCCTGTCAAAGGTCTCTTCGTATCGATTAACTTGAAATTCCATATTCCAATCATCTGGCACATCCATAAGGCATACAGCCCTATCTGCCCTACAAGATTTTAAAATATCTTCAGCTCTGTCAAAAATCCATGTTTTTAAATGAATATCAGGAATAACAAGAACCTTCATAGTGTCACCTCACTTTCATCATAACGAATTTGCCGCCAGTTGGCTATCTGATTTCATTTTATATTAAACCTATAATGTTCTTCCTCATTTCACCGAATACCATCTTTATCTTATGCTATTCATGCAAAGTAATATGCTCATCCCCCAATAAATTTCCCGTTATCACCGACGAGTTAGGATTATGATTATCAAAGCCCTGTCTTGCCCGCTCCAAGCTGGCATTGGCATAACAATAGCGGCAGCCATGGATACAGGTATCATACTGACCAATATCAAAACTCTCAACGCAGTTGCACAGCGGCCGCTGGGTCTTGGCCCTGCTGACATTAAGTGACTTGCCCACTATGCGCTCCACCAGCTCCCCATCGATACAGGCCCCATGAACAATGCCGTACTTTTCCAAATCAATGGCCTCAGAACAGGTCTGAAGGGTAACACCACTGCCTTTGGCAATATCTGACATCCCCGCTGCCAGTGTATTCATTTCTTCCTCAGAAAGTTCATGCAAGTTCAGGCCCTGAGTGTTCTTTTTAGCCTTGGCATATAAATCAATAAAGCTGATGACACACCGTTCCACACAGGGAGCCAATGACTCCAGGGTATTTTTGAACCATTCCAGATGCCCCTCTATAGTGTAGTGATCATTCAATAAAATCGGGTCATAACGCCACACTACCCGTTCCCGCCCAAGCCTTTCGGATAACTCCTGCACGGTGCTTATAATATCCTTTTTATCCCACAGCTTTGCCTCCACATCATGACCATAAGGGGTTATGGAAACCTGGACATAATACTTATAATCATTGAGAGCATCCAATCCCTTTAACATAGGTGCAGGGTCCTTTGTCCAAAAAACAATACAGTCCACATACTCGGGTTTCAAGGATATACGACTCACTTGCTTGCGGTTGAATGGATTGACCACATCCACATAGCCCGCCTTTAACCTCTGACAAAACCAGTCAAAGTAAAATGCCGGTATATCCGTCCGCCTGCTGGCACTAATTATCATGACGTTTTATCTCCTCTAACTCTCCTTTAGAGATAAGGAACAGCCCATAGCACTTAAATAACGAATTATTGTTTCGATAGTACCGCCGCTCCCTTTTTCCAAGCGGCTAATTGCCTGCTGCGACAAACCAGACCTCTTACTTATTTCCTTCTGAGTTAGAGATAATTTTTTCCTCTTTTCTATGAGTTCTTGCTTAAATTTCATTTCAGCCAAGAATAGTTGATGTTGCAAGCGTAATTGCTCATCACTTTCCACTAATTTATTTATAATCTTTTGTTCTTCTACGGGATTGCTTTTAGTTAACATAATATCCCTCCTACAAAATGCATCTATACCACTTTTGCGAATCTCAGCACGTATATCATAAATTTCCAACTGCTCTTGTTTGGGCAATTTTTCAATATAGGAAATAATAACATTTTTTCCTCCCGCAGACTGGTAGTCAAAAATATCCAAGATAATGCCTCCTAAAATATTACCCTACAGTAATTTTACATCATTATTGATGTATTATCAATGTATTTAACTTTTTCTCACACTCTAATAATTAATTGTTGTTTTAAATATTATTTATTATTTAATGTAATATTATTCTTTGTTTTATATTTTATAAATTAATCGTTGTATTGTCAAAAAAATCTTTTATAGTCGCTACGACAAAAACATATTAAAAAAACGGCAAATGCCCAAATATAGCATTTGCCGTTTTTTATATTATCAACTTAATATCATTTTTCCGTATAAGGCTTATAATCCAGTGGCTTGGTGCAGCCCCATTTGGCGGCCACCTTTTGAAAGTTTTTACGCTGTATGGTTTTAAACATCAGTTTCAAGCACAGGCGCAGAGGGAGCGGAAAGATTTCCAGCCCAGTGAATTTACGGCATTCATCGGAAAAGAAATCGCCATTTTGAGCGAAAATCTGCCCCATTTTACGATAAGGCTCCGTAATTTTATCCCGTTCCTTGCCCTCAACGAAACGTATGCCGAAATTGTCACCTTTTACCAGGGTTCCACCGTATTTGCACCCCAGCTGCCCGGCCAATAATCTTAAATAATTCTCACCGCAGCGAAGCTGGGCCCCTTCAGCAAAACCACTCTGTAAAATAAAGGACAACTGAGTATTTTCATTCTTGGGGGCAAGGCCTTCCAAAAACTCCATCAGCAGCCCTGGAACACACTCCACATAAAGAGGCAAGGCGATTATGATGTTATCATTTTCCCTAAAGGCTTCCCGGATTTTCTCCCAGTCCTTGCGGACAGAAATCTCATAAACCTCACTGGAACAGCCACCCTCCTGAAGCCCGGCGGTGAACTTTTCCAATATCTTATCCGTATTGCTGAACTGCTTCACCCGTGGACTGCCGTTAATAATCAGTGCATGCATTTTGCCGCCTCCTTTAACTCAGCCACAGGATAAGCCCCCAGGGATTTGCTGTCCAGATTATCGGTACACCTGTCCAGCCACTGCTGCAGATAGTTTCTGTTGGCTTCCCCCTGATAAATAATCCCAATATCCGTCCTCTTATCATAACGAAGTATATGCCGCATCTGGTCACCACGAAACTCAAGATAAATACAGAGAATCGGCAGTATCCGATCAAAAACATTCTTCCCCTTATGGTTCAGAAAACCAAGAGCCGTATCAGAAATAACCCATAGCTGGTCTGCAGTAATTATTTTCTGCATTATCCCTGCATAATCGTCATTAATGACACAAGTGCCGGGGTTCTTCAGCCAGCAATGACCACAGCCCATGCAATGGCTTATGTTCATATCAGCTGTATCAATGACTTCAAAATCTGTCTTTTTCTGATTAAGAAGCCCTTTTAATATTTCTGACATATTGCTATTTGAAGTCGTGTTTATGATAAGTACCATAGCTCCTCCGCAATGCCATTAAAAAATTACCCGAAAATCTGTCCTGGCAAGACTTTCTTTTCCTTATACGGGAACTGGGCCTCAAAGGCTTCCAGCTCCTCAGGATTTTCTTCGGCTACCATGTAGCCGGCTGGTGGAGTATATTCCCCCGTGATGCCAGATAAATAGCCTGGCTTTAATTCCTTGCAGAGGAAGAATGATGCGTCCTCTCCCTCCGGCAGCCCATGATAGCGGATGCCAAATTCACTGGCGTAGGTAAAGCCGCTCTTGCCATAAAAATCAATATTTCCTTCAAAGCACATGGCACCACAGCCCAGCTCTGCAGCTTGCTCAAGGCAATAATCAAGCAGCAGCTTTCCATAGCCCTGGCGCTTGTATTCGGGAGCAATAGAGATTGGTCCCATGGCCATTACCGGAATATTTTGCCCATTATCAGCCTTAATAATAGCCCGCATAAATATATTCTGGCCAATGAGTACGCCTCCCTTTTCCATAACAAAGTCCAGCTCTGGCACAAAATCAGCATTATCTCTCAGCTTATGCAGTACATAATGCTCCACACAGCCGGGACGGTACACATTCCAAAATGCTTCCCTAACAAGGTTCTCCACAGCCCTATAGTCCTGCTGAGTCTCCCGACGAATAACTATATCTTTTTTATCCAATTTTCTCGCTTCTTTCTTTATACATATATTCAAGTTTGCCCGTGCACAGTAGCACAGGCCTTCAAATTCTTCAAAGCGTCTGGATTGTTCTCAATAATTGCCCCCACCGTCTTGCATTCTTCCAGCTCCTGACACTCCCCACAATTGTTCATGTTCTTTTTCAGGGCACACTGACGAATTTCGCAATACTTCTCACAGTATATAAGCTTCACACCATCAGCACGACAGCCTTCACAATTAATATGCTCTGGCTTGATAGGCGAATTGTACAGCTCACTCCAGGCCTTGGCGGTCTTTTCCCGCAGGGCATCGTCATTGTTGGCCGTAGCAATATAGGCATCACATTGTTCACAATCTAGTCCGCAAAACGCAAGTAGCTCTTTCATAAAAAATATCCCCCTATAATACACACTTTCATTTAATCCCTTTAATGGGTTCTCATCCAATCATCCAAAAACTTCATCTGCTCCTCTGTGTGGAACCAATGCTCACCCTTCTCCATAACCGTCAGCCCGGCCTTGTGCTTCTCGGCAAATTTCTCCATAGTTTCCCGGGAAGTAAGCTTATCCTCGCTGCCATACAGTATTCTTGTCGGCACATTCCAGCTGATGGGGTGGCTTCTCACATAGGAAAGATACTCCCAGGACAAATCCTCCCCAAACTCCGTGGATATGACCCCCTTGGCCTCCAGCTCGGCCTCCGTTACATTGGCCCACATCATCATATCCTCAATGAGCCGTTCCATATTCACAATAGGCGAAATGAAATAGGCCTTCTGAACAAGTCCATCCAGATTTCCATTCATGCTGAAAAAGGCACCAATACTATTGGCCACCAGTATTACATTGTCATACTGCGTTTTCAGCTTCTCCACGAAGGCCCTTATCTCTTTTCCCGTTTCCCAAGGTGCGCTGGTCTTATAATCCAGTCCCACAACCTCAGCATCCGGGAACAGTGCCTTATAATGATTGGCCTCCGCTGCACTGCCGCCCTTTCCATGAACATACAATATTACAGTCATCCAATTCTCCCCTATTTATCAATGTATAAAAAATCATTCCCCCGATAAAAATGAGTTTCCCTGTGCTTAATCCTTCAAGGCCTTCAAGGCAGCCTCACGGGCATGAATCAGGGTAGTATCATATACCGGCAACACACTATCCTCAGCGGTTATCAGCATACCAATTTCCGTACAGCCAAGGATAACGCACTCTGCCCCCTGTGCCTTCATGGAAGCTATTATGCGCTGATACTCCTTGCGGGAGGACTCCATCACCTTTCCCAGGCACAGCTCGTCAAAAATAACGTCATTTACCAGCTCAATGTCCGCCTCATCCGGTATCATTACCTCCAGACCAGCCTTTCTGAACCGTTCATGCAGAAAATCCTGGGTCATGGAGAACTTGGTCCCCAAAAAGCCCACCTTACACAGGCCATCCTCCTTTATCTTCTCTGCCGTAGTATCTGCAATGTGCAAAATCGGTATACTGATATTCTTCTCAATGTCAGGCACCAGCTTATGCATGGTATTGGTGGCGATAACAATATAGTCAGCTCCCGCATCCTCCAGCCGCTTGGCTGCCTCAGACAGGATTTTTGCATTTCCCGCCCAGTTGCCGGTGGACATATTCTCCTCCAGCTCCGCAAAGTCCACGTTGTACATCATTATCTTGGCACTGTGGTAGCCCCCCAGCTTCTCAACTATGGTCTTATTCAAAATCTCATAATATGTAATGGTACTTTCCCAACTCATACCGCCTAATAATCCAATGGTCTTCATAATTATTCCTCCCCAAAAACAAGCTATCACACTACTCGGCACAAGGTTTTACTTTCTGACCAGCTCACTAAAAATCTTATCCCGGTCAAATTCGCCGGTAATCAGCCCCGGAACTTCCTTGTAGGCCTTGCAGAGAGCCAGGCTCATTTCCGTAAACACACTGCTCATCTCCTTATCCGTATATGGACAATCATCGGTGACAATCAGGGTTGCAAAGCTAAATGCCACCAGCCACAGATTCTGAAAATAGCGGTCCGCCGTTGCGGCGTCCATATTATAAATTCTCATTATAGAATCCCGCACCAAATCCTGGGAAAACTTCAAAGCCTCCATGGCTCCGCCACAGGCTTCGCTTGGCTTGGTCAAAAACAGCAGCTTGTACAGCTCCGGCTCGTTCTGGGCAAAGCGGATATACTGCTGACCTACTCCAAGGAATGGGATAGGCCCTGCCAGTCCGGCCTCAACATACTCCTTATAGCAGACCTTGGCCTGCTGATGAACCTCACTCTTTAACTGCTCAATGGTATCAAACCAGGTAAAGATGGGACGGGTGGAAACATTCAGCTCCGCCGCCACCTCCCGGGCCGTCACAGCATTAATCCCCTTTTTGCGGGCCACATTCAGTGCCGCACTCACTATATCTTCCTTTTGAAACTTCACTTTAGGTGGCATATAGTGCCTCTCTTTCTATCTCCAAAACTTTTGTTGCATAACTAATGTTGCATAACAATTATTATACTATTCCTTCTCTGCTTCCCTGTCAAGGAAAATTTCTTGCTGAAAGTTACCTTGAAGTCACACTTTTATGTTAAAATAGTATACAAACTATTTATTCTAAAGGAAGTGTTGTTTTTTTGGATACCTATCACCCCACACTTATATTTGCCATAATCTTCGTTTTAATGCTGATTAATGTCTTTTTTGCCATGGCGGAAACTGCCCTGACAGAAAGCCATAAAAGCCGGCTGGAAAAAATGGTGGATGATAATGTCCCAGATGCCAAGGCAGCCTTGGAGCTGTACGAAGCTCCGGAATTAGCCTTCGTGGTCGTACAGATTGGCATCACCCTGGTCAGCATCCTGATGGGTGTTGCCACCAGCGTGCTGCTTACCCCTGTTGTGGGCCAATATATCAGCTTTGTCCCATATCACGAATGGGTTGCACTGCTGGCCAGCATTGTGGTGGTTACCTATTTCACCCTGCTTCTATCTGAATTCCTGCCAAACTCCATTGCCATGCGTCATCCTGAGCAGACCCTTATTAATTGTCAGGGGACCCTGCGGACTTTGGTGAAAATCACCCGGCCATTTACGGCAATTCTCGAAACCTCTGCCAGCTTTTTCCTCAGCTTCTTTGGTATAAACCTAAAATATGAGGACGTGGTTACCGAGGACGAGGTAAAGGATCTGATTGAACAGGGTACAGAGGACGGTACCTTTGAGAAGACGGAGCAGGATCTGGTGGACCGGGTATTTCACATGAGTGACCAGACCGCCTACTCCCTTATGACACCAAGAACCCAGATGATGTGGCTGGATATCAATGACTCACTGCAGCACAATCTGGACCTTATCAAAAACTCCTCAGAGTACATTATCCCTGTGGGACGGGACAGCCTGGATGAGTTCTGCGGTGTTATCTACACCAAGGACCTTTTAAATGCCGCCTTAAACAACGAATCCCTGGAGCTGGAGCCCTTCATCAGAAAGCCGATGTTTATTCCCCGCTCCATGGAAACCTTCCGGGTGCTGGAGCAATTTAAGGAATCCGGCATTCACGAAGCAGTAGTCCTTGACGAATACGGCGGCGTAATCGGTTTCATTACCCTGCAGGATATACTCATTGAGCTTATTGGTGATACCAACAACGTAAACGAGCAGGAGCAGCTACAGATTGTACCAAAGGACGACAACGAATGGTACGTCGAGGGTATGTGCTCCATCGACGACTTCAAGGAAAAATTCGATATTGATGAGCTGCCGGAGGAAGAGCAGGATTATTACCAGACCATGGGCGGCTTCGTCACCTCCCTCTTTGGCTACATTCCAAAGAAGGGTGAAAAGGTGGAATGGGACGACTTTACCTTTGAAATCAGCCGTTTGGACAAGTACCGGGTGGACAAGATAATCTGCACCCGCAAGGTTGAGGAGCCTGCCACTGAGGAACCAACATAAAATCTCCTGCCTTTAGGCAGATAAAAAAACGCTGGAGCGAAAACTCCAGCGTTTTGTATTACAGGGATATTAATTTTATTTGGCCACTACTGTCAGAATTGGAATTTCTGCAGGGAGGTCTGAAGCTCCTGAGCCAGATCAGCCAGAGACTGGCTGGCTGTAGCAATTTCAGTGGCAGAAGCACTCTGCTCCTCGGAAGCAGCAGAAACACTTTCCATTTCCTGAGATACCTCATCACCCTTGCCGGCAATGCGTACAGATTTCTCATTGATGTTCTTGGTATCCTCAGATACAGCATGGAGCTCTTCAATCATATTCTGAGCACGCTCTACTACACCATTAGAGGCTGCATTAATGGCCTGGAAGGTTTCACGGAGCTTCTCCACGGAGGCACTGCCTTCACGAACAGCATTGCTGCCCTTTTCCATGGAAGCAACTGCAGCATCTGTGTTATCCTGAATTCCCTTAATAAGGGCGGTAATCTGCTGGGCAGCATTCTGAGATTCCTCAGCCAGCTTTCTTACCTCCTCTGCTACAACGGCAAAGCCACGACCCTGCTCACCGGCACGGGCTGCCTCAATGGCAGCATTCAAAGCTAACAGATTGGTCTGGCCTGCAATACCGGAAATGGTCTCCACAATCTGACCAATTTCCTGGGAGCTCTGTCCCAACTTATTAACAGTGTCTGCAGACTCTCTTACTATAGCCTCCGCAGACAGAATCTGCTGAACAGCAAATTCAATGGCCCTGGTACCATCTTCAGCCTGATCGTTGGCAGATTTAGCCTCGTTGGTTACAGCGCCTGCAGCAGTACCAAGATTCTCTACAGCCTCATTAGACTTATCTACAGAAGCCTTCATATCCTGCAGCAACTGCTGCTGTTCTATAACTGCACTGGCAGATGTGGTTACATTCTGAGCCACCTGATCAGAGGCCTGTGCTGACTGACCAGCGGAAGCTGTCAGCTCCTCGGAGCTTGCTGCCAGCTGTTCGGAAGAACGGCTGATCTGACGCATTAATTTATTAAGAGTACCACATACTTCATCAATGGATCTTTCCATGGCACCAAACTCATCGCCACGATCTACACCATTGTTGTTAACACGGAAATCACCGTCACGCAGCTTATGGCAAATTCCCATCATCTTGTTAAGTGGAGAAGTTATTTCCTTGGTGATCCACATAACAACTACAACCAAAATCAACAAAGTAACAACACTGAGAATAATCATGTTGCGCTGAGCGGCATCACTTTCTTCATCATTGATTCTATCAATTTCTGCTGCGGCCTCGGCTGCCTCATCAGCAAGATTTGCCAAATCACTGGCTACAGTTGCTGCCAATTTGGAATTATTATCATATATTGCCTTACCTTCTTCAGGATTACCACTCTGGGACTGTTTTACAGAAGAATTGAGACCATCCTTGAACTTTGCCCAATCCTGAGCAGTTTTGGCATACTTTTCTGCAGTATCACCTACACCACCTGAAGCCTTATTAAATGCTTCGAGATTTTCATCAGTGGTTTTAATAGCATCATCATACTTGCCCTGAAGCTCCTTCATACGAGCCGGATCATCCTTGACGGTGGTCATAATAACCGTCATGGTCTGGGCGGAGCGCATCCCCTGGCGTGCATTGCCCAAATGCACAAGGCCAATTACATTCACATTGTACAAATGTGTCATGTCATTTTGGGCCTTTTCCAAAGCTGTGAACCCAAAGAAGCTTATAATTGCCATTCCAATAGCTGAAATAACAGCCAAAATGAGCAGCTTATAAGCTACCTTAATATTGTTCATAAAATTCATAACAATATCCTCCCTCTTTTCCACGATGCATTATTCTAATCCGCATCAATTAATAACAATTATTATTTTTCCATACAAAGTCAATACTATCATACCATATATCAACAGTCATGTTAATAATTATTATTCGTTAATAATAAATGATAATCCATTAATTTATTAAGGCATTATGGAAAACTTTCAAATAAATAAGGAGAAGAATCAAAATTAATTCTTCTCCTTTTATATTAAATTAGCTCATACATATTTTTTGTCTGTTCCAAAATGCTGTCACGGCGCTTCTTGGAATCGGCGAAATAATCATGAACAGCCTGGCGGTCACCGCTTTCTATGGCCACTATTACCTCAGCCAAAATGCCCTGCAGGAGCTTCAGATGGTTGGTGATGGCCTCCTGATTGGTCATGCAGATATCCGCCCACATATCGGCGTTGGAGGATGCAATACGGGTAGTATCCTTAAATCCACCGCCGGCCAGCTTGAGGCAGGCGGCCATATCGCCGTGGCTGCGATTCAACAGGGTTACCAACGCCGCAGCGGCTACATGAGGTATATGGCTGATAACTGAAGCGCAACGGTCATGCTGGGCAATATCCAGGGTTTCCAAATCCGCCCCGGTAAGTCTTACCAAATCACAAATCTTATCGGTGGCCTCTTTAGGAGTCCCGGTATTTTCCACTATTACATAGCATTTATTGACAAATAAATCCTTCTTGGCAGCAGTGACACCACTCATTTCACGGCCTGTCATTGGATGCCCCGCAACATAATAGATATCCGGTGGCAGAATTTCCTTCAGGCTATGCCAGATAAACTGCTTGGTACTGCCCGCATCTGTAATGATGGCCCCACTTTTCAGGAATGGCAGCATTTTCTCCACCATAGGCACCATCTGAAGCACCGGGGTACTGAGGAAGATCACATCTGCATCCTTCACCACTGCCTCCAGATCGCTGGAAGCAAAATCAACGGCCCCCATTTCCATGGCCTTATCCATGGACTCCTGGGTACGGCACTGACCAGTTATGTAAATGTCATCTCCCATTTTGTCCTTTAGGCAAAGCCCCAGAGAACCACCTATAAGACCTACACCGATTATGGCAAGATTTAACTTGGCCATTAATTATTCCTCCCTCAAAATGGCGGACATACGCTTAATTTCAGCCATTACCTTTTTAAATTCCTCCGGAGTCAGAGACTGGTCACCATCACAGAGGGCCACCTCAGGATGTGGATGTACCTCGATAATAAGACCATCTGCCCCGGCTGCAATAGCCGCCTTGGCCATTGGACTTACCATGCTGCGACGGCCAGTGCCATGGCTAGGGTCAACGATAATAGGCAAATGGGACAGCTCCTTGACTGCCACTACAGCACTGAGGTCCAGGGTATTTCTGGTGTAGGTTTCATAAGTACGAATACCACGCTCACAGAAAATTACATCATCACAGCCGGAGCTCATAACGTACTCAGCGGCATTGAGCCATTCCTTGATGGTTGCACAGAGGCCCCGCTTCAGGAGAACCGGACGGCCGGCACGGCCCACTTCCTTCAAAAGCTGGAAGTTCTGCATATTGCGGGCACCTATCTGAAGCACATCAGCATAGCGGGCCACTTCCTCCACAGTACGCTGGTCCAGCACCTCAGTTACAACCTTTAAATTGTACTTATCAGCGGCCTTCCGGAGCATCTGCAGGCCATCCTCGGCCATGCCCTGGAAATCGTAAGGGGAAGTCCGGGGCTTATAAGCACCACCCCGCAGGAACTGGGCTCCGCCATCGGCAACAGCCTTGGCAGCCTCCATCAGCTGATCCATGCTCTCAACGGCGCAAGGACCGGCCATAACAACAGGATTGCCACCGCCGATTTTCACGCCGCCTACATCAATAATGGAGTCCTCACCCTTGAATTCGCGGCTGACCAGCTTGTATTTTTCAGTAATGCGGACAGTTTTTTCCACACCCGGCAGAGCACAGTGCATTTCCAGCTCGCTGATGGCCTTTTTGTCACCGATAACACCTACGATGGTACGGGATGTACCAGTGGACAGATGATATTCAAGACCCTCATTCTTTATTTTCGTTTTTACCCGCTCTAAATCCGCTTCGGTTGAACCTGGTGCCATTACAATAATCATAACTATTACCTCCTACAAAACTATAAATCCAAAAGATAAACCATAAAATATAAAACCAAATAAAAAAGCTCGCCCCTGTAACAGGGACGAGTCTAACTCGCGGTACCACCCTGCTTGCCTTGGCAAGCCACTCTCGTCAGGTACTAACATACCCTAGCCCTTGGTAACGGGGGCCTCCGGCAAAGCCTACACACCTAATGATGGGTTCAGCCTGCAGCTCACGGGTGTATTTCGTCAGGTTCTCCTGCTGTGTTGCACCAACCCACAGCTCTCTGGAAGGGTCTGCTGATTACTTCTCCCGCTCAATGCTTTTTCAATATGAACATTGTTTACACTTCATGTGCTTTATTATAGCTATATGACATATTTGTGTCAAGTAGTATATAAACAAATATTGATAAATGCTACACAATGCCTTATACACGGTATAGCATGGCAATTTCGTTGCAGTTAGGAAACTTTGGACAATCAATACATTCCTTCCAGATTTTGTGCGGCAGCTGATCCTTGGTAATTTCAGCAAAGCCACATTTCTGGAAGAACTGGTCCTGATATGTCAATGTGAAAACATCGGTAATACCCAGCTCCTTGCCTTCCTCAATGAGGCCACGGACTATTTCCCGTCCTATGCCCCGCCGGCTATGGCCAGGGTCCACCGCCAATGAACGGATTTCCGCCATATTTTCCCATGTAATGTGCAAGCCGCCTACACCAACAATACCGTCCTTCTCATCTACAGCCACTATCATATCCCGAAGGGACTCATAAAGGGCGTTACGGGACCGGGCCAGCATAAGGCCCTCGTCGGCGTAATGGTTTACCAACTCATATATTGCTTCTATATCAATAAATTTTGCCTTGCGATAAATCAATTCATTTCACTCCAAAAAGGGTATCAAAATATAATATATTAACTACGATTCACGGCTGGGACAGAGCTCATTCAGAGGACACTCCCCACAAAGGGGCTTGCGGGCCTTGCAGAGCCTCCGGCCATGCCAAATAAGCCAATGATGAGCTGCAGACCAGTTATCCTTAGGAATGGCCTTCATAAGCCCCTCCTCCACCTTTAATGGTGTATCACCCACCGCCAGCTTCAGACGGTTGGCCACCCGAAACACATGGGTATCCACCGCTATGGCCGGGCGGTTGAAGGCAATACTGGTAACCACATTGGCGGTTTTACGGCCCACACCCGGGAGCTCCAGCAAGGTGTCATAATCAGATGGCACTTCACCGTCATACTGCTCCACCAAGGTCTTGCAGGTGGCCATAATATTTTTGGCCTTATTCCGAAACAAGCCACAGTCCTTTATCTCCTGCTCCAGGGCCCCGATTCCCATATCCACAATGGACTGGGCATCAGGAGCCTTTTTAAACAGGCGGGCGGTGGTAATATTCACCCGCTGATCCGTACATTGAGCAGAGAGAATAACGGCTATCAGCAGTTCAAAGGGATTCTTGAATTTAAGGGCAGGCTTGGTGTCCTTATAAAGCTCCCCCAAAATATTAAGTTGCTGTTCTTTTATTTTCTTGGTTACGCGCATAGTATCAGCTCATTATCAACATCAATTGGTAAGACTGCGCAATGGTGCCGGAATTCGTCCGCCTCTGGCAATAAAGGCATCGGAGCTCCAGCTATTGCGTACCTTGACGATAGGGCAACGGCCCAACAGACCGCCAAATTCCACGCTGTCCCCCACCTTTTTGCCAGGAACCGGAATAATGCGGACAGCAGTTGTCTTGTTATTAATCATACCAATAGCAGCCTCATCGGCGATAATGCCGGAAATTGTGGCAGCAGTGGTATCTCCTTCCACAGCAATCATATCCAGACCAACGGAGCATACGCAGGTCATGGCCTCCAGCTTTTCAATGGACAGAGAGCCGCACTCAATAGCCTCAATCATGCCCTGATCCTCACTTACCGGAATAAAGGCGCCGGAAAGGCCACCAACATGGGATGATGCCATAAGTCCGCCCTTCTTTACTGCGTCATTGAGGAGAGCCAGGGCTGCGGTAGTACCCGGAGCACCGCAACGCTCCAGACCCATTTCCTCCAGTACGTTGGCAACGGAATCACCAACGGCAGGAGTCGGAGCCAAGGACAGATCAATGATGCCAAAAGGCACTCCCAGACGACGGGAAGCCTCACGGGCCACCAGCTGGCCTACACGGGTAATCTTAAAGGCAGTCTTTTTAATGGTCTCAGCCACCTCAGTGAAGTCTGCCCCCTTAATATCCTCAAGGGCGTGCTTAACAACGCCAGGGCCGCTGACACCTACGCTGACAACCTTCTCTGCCTCGTTAACGCCATGGAAAGCACCGGCCATAAACGGATTATCCCCCGGGGCATTGCAAAATACCACCAGCTTGGCACAGCCCAGGGCATCCTGATCCCGGGTAAGCTCAGCAGTACGCTTAATGACCTCACCCATCTGGCGCACGCAGTCCATATTGATACCGGCCTTGGTGGAGCCAAGATTCACGGAGGAGCACACTACATCAGTGGTAGACAGAGCCTGAGGAATGGAATCAATAAGAATCTTGTCGCCCTTGGTAAAGCCCTTGTCCACCAAGGCGGAGAAGCCACCGATAAAGTTTACGCCAACCTCTTTTGCAGCCTTGTCCAGAGTCTCAGCCACCGGAACATAGGAATCCGTCTCGCAGGCCTCAGCTGCTATAGCAATAGGAGTTACAGAAATACGTTTATGAATAATAGGAATACCATACTGAGCCTCGATATCCTCACCGGTCTTTACCAGAAACTCAGCACTCTTGGTGATTTTGTCATATACATTCTTGCAGAACTGATTAATATTGGGATGAGCACAATCACGGAGGGAGATACCCATGGTAATGGTACGTACATCCAGCTTATTTTCCGTAATCATACGGTTTGTTTCCAAGATATTGTCAATTGTAATCACTAAACAGACCTCCAAAATGCCCAAAAACTTACTTTCAGCTTAAACAGATTACATTAATTATACATTATGCATAATGTTAAAGATTTCCTGATTCTGAACCTTGATTTCAAGATTCATTTCCTGCCCCTTGTCTTTAAGCTCCTTCTGAATGTCTGCTAATTTTACTGATGAATCGGTAAGTTCAGCCATCATAATCATGTTAAAAAAGCCATCCACGATATTCTGGTTTACACTGGTAATATTTACCTTCTTGGCAGCCAGAATATTGCTTACATTGGCAATAATGCCCACCTGGTCTTTTCCAAAGATAGTTACTACTAATTTCATAATTGTATTCTCTCCCTTTAACCGATATTTTGCTGCAATGTAATCTTTACAGTATTTCATAATTATACCATAACTTTGATTATTAATTAACACATTTCTTAAACTTACAGTAGGCAAATTTCCATTAGTTGATGCCACGACTAAAACGAGGAGAAATATTTATCCATAAATGGAAAAATATGAACATTTGCGTTATAACTAGGCAAAAGATATTTCCCGCCTCGTTGAAACGCCCCTAGGAATATTTTTCCATAAAATGGAAAAATATGAACATTTGCGTTATAATATTGCAGTATCTGATTCGACATATATTTTAATTAGGAGGCAACATGATTACCAAGGAATTGATAGATGAGATAAACGCATTGGCCAGAAAGCAACGCTCTGCGGGGCTGACACCTGAAGAAAAGGAGCGCCAGACTGAGCTTCGTCAGGCTTATTTGGTGAGCTTCCGTGAAAACATGAAGTCCGTTTTGGATAATATTGAAATCGTTGACGAGCTCCCTAAAAATCAGCAGCACTGATTTAGTATTAAGAGGCATTAATTGGTATTAATTTGTTTGACAAAATTTATCATACAACTTATACTTGAATTAAAGATTGCTTATAGGGGATAAGCAGTATATTTCGGGGAATTTAATATTATATTTTTAAGGAGATGTTATAATATGTCGAATCCAGTAAAAATTACTGAAACCGTTCTCCGTGACGCCCATCAGTCACTGTTGGCAACCCGCATGCGCATTGGTCAGATGCTTCCTCAGTTAGAGGCTCTGGACAACATTGGCTACAATGCGCTGGAAGCCTGGGGCGGTGCAACTTTTGATAGCTGTCTGCGTTTCTTGAATGAGGATCCATGGGAGCGCCTTGATACTCTTAAGGCTCATCTCAAAAAGACTCCTATTCAGATGCTGCTCCGTGGACAGAATCTGTTGGGCTACAACCACTACTCTGATGATGTAGTAAGAGCTTTCGTTAATAAAGCATCCGAGCACGGTGTCGGCGTATTCCGTATTTTCGATGCACTGAACGATGTAACTAATCTCCGCACTGCAATTGATGCAGCTCTGAAGGCAAAGGAGAAGCCACATGTACAGGGCTGTCTCGTATATACCATCAGCCCATTCCATACCAACCAGACCTTCGTTGATCTGGCAAAAGAGCTGAAGAAGATGGGTGTTCACTCCATCTGTATCAAAGATATGTCCGGCCTGTTGAAGCCTTATGTAGCCGAGGATCTGGTTAAAAAGCTGAAAGAACAGGTTGGCCTCCCTATCGAACTTCATACTCACTATACTTCCGGTTTCGGTTCCATGACTTATTTGAAGGCCATTGAGGCAGGCGTAGATATTATTGACTGTGCTCTGTCCCCACTGGCAAACGATACTTCCCAGCCTTGTACTGAGACAATGATTGCTACTCTGGAAGGCCTGGAGAGAGACACCAAGCTTGACCGTCAGGTTATGGAGCCTATCGCTAAGCACTTCCTGGGCGTTAAGAAGGAAATCATGAAGGAGTTCAATCTCCCTGGTTACTTCGATGTTAATCCAAAGGTATTGGATTTCCAGATTCCAGGTGGTATGCTTTCCAACATGGTAAACCAGCTTAAGGAAATGGGTGCTGCTGACAAGTATCAGGAGCTGCTGGATGAGATGCCTCGTGTACGTGAAGATCTTGGCTTCCCACCACTTGTAACTCCATCTTCCCAGATTGTTGGTACCATGGCTACCATGAACGTAATCATGATGGCTAACGGCCAGCCACGTTACACCATGGTTCCTAATGAGGTTAAGGACCTGGCCCGTGGTAAGTTTGGTAAGACTCCAAAGCCTGTTAAGAAGGAAGTTCTTGAGGCTATGAAGATTAAGCCTGAGGATATGATTACTGACTGTGCTGTAGCAGATGCCAAGGAGCCTAAGGTAGCTGACTTCAAGAAGGAGCTGGCTGAAAAGGGTTATCCAAACGCTTCTGATGAAGATGTACTCTCCTATGCACTGTTCCCACCAGTTGCACTGGAATTCTTCAAGAACAACAGATAATATATCCATATAACTTAATATATCCTAAGCTAACGAAAGAGGCCTATCGCATTGCGATAGGCCTCTCTTTGATTGTAAAACCGTTATAATACATTGCCTTTCTTTTTTACGACCTCATGGTGTGGATTGGTCATTACCATGTCCGCTGCTTTCTTTACGATGCACAACAGCTCCACCTGGTTGCCCTGGTCAAAAGCCTTCAGCTTGCTGAGCACCTCACCTCTGGAACTGCTTACATACTTTGGCTTCATGGAATTCAATGTAATTGCCTTGATGTCGGCCACGCACTGCTCGCAGCGACAGACACCGGGAATGCTGTCCAAAGTCTTGTCGAGGTACTGATCAACAAAAATCTCCACCACATTTTTTACTTCAACAGCCATCTCTTCTCCCCCCTTCACTGTTTGGTAAAAAAAACTCCCTCTTAATACGTTTTATTCTGTTTTTTCCTATAACTATATTAACTATATAAATATGTATATAGTTGCTATACTGCATAGAATATAAGAAATTTGTCAGACCAAAGGCCTTATCACACCATGTTTATACTTTATTTATATACTATTTATACTGCCAATGACAAGCATTTCTTTCAATAAGATCGATAGTAGTAAACAAAATAAGTCCCAAAAGACTAAGAACTACAATGCCGGAATACATCTCCAAATAATTTACCCTGAGCCAGGCATCCATAATAAAATATCCCATACCATATTGGGTGCCAAAGGTCTCAGTAAAGAACAGCACTGAAATGGCTGTAGCCAAAGCTACCCTGATGGCTGTAATAAATTTTGGCAGTGATGCCGGCCACAGCACCTCAAAGAAAATATCCTTAAAGGAGGCACCAAGGGAATAAAGAGGATAATATGTTTCGTTGGGAATTGCCCGAATACCGTCCCGGACAGCCACCACCACCTGAAACACGATTATCAAAAATATCATAAAGACCTTGGAAAGCTCCCCTACGCCAAACAACAGCATAAGTATAGGCAGCAGGGCAATCTTTGGAATTGGATATGTTAAATAAACCACCGGGGCCAAAAATCTGTCTGTCTGCGGGAAGTATCCCATGATAACCCCCAGAGGCAGCCCCACCGCAATGGCCAACAGCAGCCCGGCAGCAATGCGCCACAGGCTGTATAGGCTATGAATGGCAATATATTTCATGAATATATCCGCCAGATTCTCCACCACCAGAACCGGCGATGGAATAATTGGTAAATCTACCACCTTGGCCACCACAAACCAGATAATGGTAAGGGCCACCGCCGCCAGCAGATACCATACGCTCACTAATTTTCCCATGCCTGATTCCAGTCCTTCTTTATAGAATTCTTGAGCTTTAGGCTCATTTCAAAAAACTCAGGATTTTGTCGTATATCCTTGCCCCCAAACAGTGGATTGTCCACAATGCGGTTAATGTTGCCGGAGCTGGCAGACAGAACCGCAATGCGCTGTCCCAGATACAGGGCCTCCTCCACATAATGGGTAACAAATATGGTAGCCACGTTGTTTTTCTGCCATAGCTTTAAAAATATATCCTGCATTTCCTCCCTGGTAATGGCATCCAGGGCAGAAAATGGCTCGTCCATCAGGAGGACATCAGGCTGGAGTGCAAACACTCTGGCCAAGGCTACCCGCTGCTGCTGACCACCACTGAGCTCTGTAGGATAACGGTGCCCAAGGCCCTCAATGCCCAGCTGGCGCATGAGCTTTTTCAATACCTTGCGGTCAAGAAGCTCCGGTGCCCGCTTGATTTTCATCCCCAGACGGATATTGTCAATAACGGTACGCCAAGGAAGCAGGCCATAATTCTGTGGCATAAAGCCAATGGTCTGCTTCTTCGGATTAACCTCTTCCCCATTAATCTTAATAGTTCCCTCATATTCGGGGATGAGGCCGGCAATGGCCTTTAACAGGGTGGACTTGCCACAGCCCGAAGGACCAATAACCGCCAGGGTACCCCCGGCGGGAATGGTAAGATTAATGCCGGAAATGGCTGTATAGACATCGCTGTCTGATTTGTAATTTACGGATAAATTTTCAATGTTAATCATAGCTAAAAAATGACACAAGAATTACTTAAGCAAATCCACTACCAGATCCTTGTAGGAGAACTCCTGCTTAATAAGGCCCTTGCTGTTCATCCACTTCATGCAGTCCACTACGTCCTTTTCCTTTGGCAGACCAGCTTCACGATACTTAGGCAGCTTCAGTGCAGTCTTGGCAACAGCAGGGAAACCGCTCTTTTCGATAATCAGGTCCATGTATTCATCCTGAGGATGCTCATTAAGATACTTAACAGCCTTGTTATAAGCACGATAGAAAGCCTGAAGCTCAGCCTTCTTGTTATCTACAGCCTTGGCGGTGAACATCATAACGCCAGGATTGATACCCATCTGCTCAGAATCAGTAATGAACTTGCAGCCGTTGGCTACAGCGATGCTGCCCATTGGCTCCGGAAGAGTAGCTGCTGCCAGCTTGCCGTTCTGGAGCATTTCCAGACGGGTAGGAATCTGAGGAATAACCACCTTGTTGATGCTGTCTTCCTTCATGTTCTGGGACACGGAAATCTGATCGGTAACATACTCAATAATAGTGTTCTTGGATACAGCCACATCCTTGCCAACCAGATCACGAGGGCTGGAAACGGCCTCATTCTTGCCGGCAATAAGCTTGTAGTCACCATCAGTATAAGCAGTAACCTTTACATCAAAGCCACCGCTCTTGGCAAATGCCACTGCCAACAGGTCAGAAATAGCACCATCAAGGTTGCCGCTCTGCAGGGCTGCATCACGGTCCATGGCACTCTTAAACTGCTGAATCTCAACCTTCAGGCCTTCCTCGGCAAAATAACCCTTTTCCTGGGCAATGATGATTGGCACGGAATCAATATCCGGCATAACGCCAACAGTGACGGTCTGCATTTCCTTATTATTGGACTGCTGCTGACCACAGCCAGTTACCAGCAGGGCAAATACGCATATCAAAGACAATGCCAATACTAAATACTTTTTCAATGTAAAAACCTCCATATTTATGTTGTTTAAAAACCGAACCGACATGTTGCCAATTCAGCAGCATTAACGGTTAAAAAGGGAGATACCCTGCTCCAGATAATGAACAATAGTATCAATTAATCCCTTGTTTTCATTATAAACCCGTTCAGCCTCCTCCTTGGTACGAATAGCCTTCTGGCGCATAGCTTCCAGCTCATCCAGCTGACGGTTTACCTCCTCATAGGTTTCCTTGGCCTCCTGAATGGAACGGTTCAGCTCCTCAACCTTGCTGAGGGCCTTCTCCTCTTCCTTGGCTGAGGCCTGGGCATCCTTTTTCTCCTGGGCTTCCTTGCCAGTCAGCTTATCAAAGACCTTTTCGGCACCGGACTTGTCCTTCTGGTCCTTATTCAGCTGCTCATTTTTGCCCTTTAGCTTATCCGCCTCAGATTTTGCGGCCTGCTGCTGGGCTTCCAAATCCTTGATACGCTGATCCAGCTGCTTCTTTTGGGAATTGAGATCACTTTGCTTGCCCTCGGCAGTACGGGCATCCCTTTCGGATATTTCCTGCTGGGTCTTCAGCTGGGCATCCCTGGAGGTCTGCTCGCTGACATAGCCGGAAATAAACAGCCCCACCATCATGGCCACAACGAAGGCCAGTAAAAGTGTAAATACCAGCTTGCCCTTACCACTTTTTTTAGGTGGTTTGGGCGGCATACCATTATTAGGTGGCTGATGATGGGATTGGCCAGGACCATTAGTGGCCTGGTGACGATGACGTACATTAACCGGCTCCAGACGACGCACCTGATTGTAATTAATCAGCTGAGTCTTCTGGTCCTCCATGTCATCAGTTACCCGGGGTATGGGCTGGGTTTTATCCAAATTGTCACTCATTTAATCTATCATCCTTACTTGTATTCATACTTGCTATTTAATATGTGAATTAACCTGGCGGGTCAGAAGCTCCGCTTCCTTTTCCAGGGTCTTGGCCTGCTTCAATGAAGCATCAGCCGTGCGGATAGTGGATGCGTTTTTATCATCCATCCACTTGGCATAGCCCTGGGCATAGTCAATATGTAAATCACAGATTTTGATGCGAAGTCTATGCAATGAACCGGCAGCCGCTGGAACATTCATATCCTCCAGCTCCCCTTTTCGGGCCTGCCACTCCGGCACTACCCCATCCAGCATTAGCTTCTTCAATGCCTTACGGGTATCGTCACTGCCCAAAGAACCGCTGCCAAGAATGTTGCTGGCATCCTGCTCCAGAGACATAACCTTGGCATCATGCTTGGTCATAATGGCCGCAGACTGTTCCAGATATACCTTCACGTGATCACGGCGGGAATGGTTAACCATGGTAATGAAATCCTTTAAATTGGTGATTTCATAAAGCTGCCAGCCCCCATTATCCTTTTTGACAAATTCCATGTCCAGAATAAATTCTTCGTTGGCTTCCTCCTGGAAGACCCGCACCTTGGCCACAGCAGTACCGTTATCGCCATCCACGGCCATACTGTCCAGCCCCCTGAAGGAGGTGGATCCAATACCGGATTTTTGCACTACCATATCGGCATCAATGCCGCCAGCCCCTTCACTGTTGCCGGTCTTGGTCCACTGGCCATATTCCACGTAATTGTCAATGGCCATCTGAAGGCTCATGCTGACCGGTGCCTTAAACATACGGGTAAAGCTGCTGACTGCATCCTTGGCATCTCCCACCGCAGGAATGTTGGCATCCACCAAGCCTTCCAGCAGAGCGTCGCTGCTGGTATCCAGCAGGTGCTCAAAATCGATGTATTTTCTTATCTTGTCCTTGTCATGATTCTCAACACATTCCTGAATCATTTTTAAGGCATACTCCGGGGTGTTGGTATAATATGTGGCATACCACCAGGCCCCTCCAGCGGCCGCCACCAATACAACGGCCAAAATCGCCAAGAGTCTATACTTGACAGAACGTGCAAAGCTGCTCATACTGACACTTCCTCTTTTATTTACTGTATATAAAAAATATAATTGCTGTCATTACTTTTCATGGTGAACTGACACATTATTCGACAATAATGCCGCCACCTACCACCTGGTCGCCGTCGTAGAATACTACGGACTGCCCCGGTGTAACGGCCCGCTGCGGGCTGTCAAAGGTGACCTTAACCCGGCCATTTTCCAGAGGTGCCACAGTGCCCAAGCCCTCACGGGCTCCGTAGCGAATGCGGGCATTAACCTTTACAGGTCCAGTTAATTCATCAAAGGCCAGCCAATTCATGTTTTCGGCTATAAGGCTTTCTGCAAATACTGACTGATTTGGCCCTACCACAACCTGATTTTTTGCCATGTCCAGCTTCACCACGTAAAGAGGCTCCGGATATGCAATCCCCAAGCCCTTGCGCTGACCTATGGTATAAAGTGGCACCCCTTCATGGTGTCCTAATACGGTACCATCCACATGGACAATATCACCGGGCTTAAGGCACTGAGGCCGGAACCGACGCAGCATAGCCTTGTAATCATCATCCGGAACAAAGCAGACCTCCTGGCTTTCCGCCTTTTTGGCCACTGCCAGACCATACTTTTCTGCCAGTGCCCTGGTTTTAACCTTGGTAAATTCGCCCAATGGCAAAATTATATGCTGTAAAACATCCTGTTTTACACGATATAGGGCATAGGACTGGTCCTTATGCTTATCCACTCCGCAATAAAGGCCGTAGCGGCCATTTTCATCCTGCTTCACCCGGGCATAGTGACCGGTGGCAAAATAATCAGCCCCCAGCTCCTGGGCTTTACTTAAAAGAGCACCAAACTTTATCTGAGGATTGCAGGCTACACACGGATTTGGTGTACGGCCTTGGGCATATTCATCCAAAAAGTAATCAATAACCTTGTTTTGGAACATCTCCCGAAAATCCGCCACGTAATGCCTAATGCCCAGCTGCTCCGCTACCCGCTGAGCATCCTTAACTGAAACCAGTGCTGCTGCCTCAGCCTCCGGCGAAAGGCAAAAGCCGCGGCCTTCATCACTGAGCCGCATAGTAATGCCGATAACCTCATAGCCCTGCTCCTGTAAAAGAGTCGCGACCAGAGAGCTATCTACCCCGCCACTCATGGCAACAGCCACTTTTTTCTTCATATAAAAACCTCCCAGGGACATAACTTGCCTTGTATACCTACTATATTATAACGCAATTGTTCATATTTTTCTTCTTAAAGAAGAAAAATATTCCAATCAGCGTTTCAACTCGACATTTTATGTCGAGTTATATAACCTATCATACCCATCGTCAAAAGCTTTAGGGCATTTCCCACCTTGTCTTAAATTTCCTTTAGTTATTTTTGTAAGTCTGCTAAAATAACTAAAGAAATATTATATTTTACGGTGACGGTTATGATTACAGGAATAATTGCAGAATACAATCCATTTCACAATGGACATCTCTATCAAATAAACAAAGTGCGGGAGCTTTACGGCCACGATACCGGTATCGTGGCCTGTATAAGTGGCGGACTGACCCAGCGTGGCGAGACTCCTATATTGGACAAGTGGCAACGGGCCGCATTGGCTGTGGAGAACGGCGTCAATCTGGTGCTGGAGCTTCCGGCCATATTCGCAGGCCGCAGTGCCCAACACTTTGCCTTTGGCGGTGTATCACTGCTCCATAAGCTGGGGGTTGTGGACCGATTGGTGTTTAGCACTGAATATCCAGACATCGAACAGCTGAGCAAGGCAGCCTCCATCGATATAGACCTGTATCGGGCTGAGCTGCAGTTTATGATGAAGCAGGGACAATCCTATGCCAGTGCTCTGCCCCAGGTTATGTCCCGTATAACAGGCATTGACGTCGATATTTTCAAGGAGCCTAATACCATTTTGGGCATAGAATATATTAAGGCCTTGAAGCATCTTTCCTCTTCCATGGAGCCGGTGGCCATTCAGCGTATAGGCACCAGTCATACTGACACGGAGATAGCCAACGGCTTTGCCAGTGGTACTGCCATAAGGGAGCTGATGACCAATGCAGCAGAAACGGATACCTCCGCCGGCATATCGCAGGAAATCAGGGAAAGACTGCAGTCCGTGGTTCCTGAGGCTACCTATAATAAGTTAATTTCCCTGTCTCCTTCTGACTTTAACCGGCTCTACCCTACGCTACAGCTAAAATTATTAAATAGCCGTCCAAAGGAGCTGGCAGAGATTTATTCCATGAACGAAGGAATGGAATATAAATTAATGGAAGCCGCCACTGCCCCAACCATGACGGAGTTTGTGGACAGCCTGCTGAGCAAGCGTTACCAGCGGAGCCGCATTAATAGGCTGGTTAATTATATTCTGTTGGATTTAACGAAGGATCTGGTAGCGGAAGCAGAACGGACCGGCGTCACCTATGGCCGGGTGCTGGCCTTTGATGACCGCGGCCGTGAAATCATGAAGGAAATAAAAAAAGTGTCCGCTTTGCCACTTGTAACCAAGGTAAGCCAATACATAAATCAGCGGGATTTTATCAACAAATATCTCACCACACCACTGCAGCGTCAGCTGCATGTGGATATACAATACAACAATCTCTACGAGCTGGGACAGCAAAAGCCACAGCTTAACAAGGATTTTGTGACTTCACCCTTCTATTATTCAAGATAATATCGATTGCCAGGCAAATGGCACATAACAAAAGTACCGCCGGTCCATAAAACAGGACCGACGGTATTTTTTATTGAGCGTTGGATTATTTCTCAAGCTCTTCAAATTTAATGTTGGTTATTATACGACCAAGGCGGGCACCGGAAATAAAGTTCCAGAACCACTTGATGCCCACGGTGATATCCTCGTGAGCCCCCTCAAGCCGCATGAGATGCAGGAACATCCAGATAACCCATGCCAGGAAGCCGCCAATTTTCAGTGCCCCCCAGGAAACAACAGCCTCACAGCGGCCAATTGTGGCCATGCTGCCGTAGTCCTTGTACACAAATTCCTGCAGCTTTTCGCCCTTGATCATGCGGATAATATTATCCACTGCAGCCCTTGCCTCCTGATTGGCCACAGGAGCCACTGTAGGCAATGGCCGGCCATCCTGCAGGAAGTGGGCATTATCACCGATGGCAAATATTTCCGGATAGCCAGGAACCTGCAGAGTCTTTTCCACGATAACACGGCCTGCCCTGTCACACTCGGCACCAATGGTTGATGCCAAATCATGGGCCCGGACACCAGCCGCCCAAATAACGGTCTTGCTTGGAATAAAGGTACCATCCTTGAGGGTAAGGCCATCCTCACTGCAGTCTGCCACCTGGGTATTCAGCATAACCTCAACACCCTTCTTCCGCAATACATCCAAGGTGTATTTCTGAAGCTTTTCAGGCATCATCGGCAGTACCCTGTCTGTTGCCTCAATAAGCTTAATGCTTACTTCATCGAAATTGAGGTTAGGATAGTCCAGCTTCTGCACAGCCACCAACTCAGCCAAGGCTCCCGCTTCCTCTACACCGGTCGGACCGCCGCCAACACAGATAAAGGTCAGCATCTTGCGACGCTCTTCCTCACTGTCCTCCTGCTTATTGGCACGTTCAAACATATGAAGGGCATGATTGCGGATATGCAGGGCCTCCTGAATGGTTTTCATGCCGTAGGAATACTTCTCCACGTTTTTCATACCAAAGAAATTATTGGTAGCCCCGGCAGCCACAATTAGGTAATCATAGGAAATGTCACCGTGGTTGGTGTGAAGAATCTTATTTTTGCCGTCAATTCCCGTAGCCTTGGCCATAAACAGATCCATATTTTTCCGCTTACGGAACATGGCTCTTACCGGGAAGGAAATATCATCTGTGGAAAGCACCGCTGTAGATAACTGATACAAAAGTGGCTGGAACAGATGATAATTAGTTCTGTCAACCAGAGTAATCCTTACGTTGACATTCCTAAGGGCCTTCATGGCCGCAACACCGCCAAAGCCTGCACCAACTATAACAACATGAGGTAATTTCTCAGTCAATATATATCGCTCCTTTTTTTAATATCATGATTAAGGTAGTTTATTATATCACATCTTTGCAATAAATAATATACATAATATAAATCATCCCTACAAGGCTTTTACACAAAATCTTGTAGGGACAATTATATTGAAAGTATGGGATATAAAATGACTTATCTGAAAATAATCAGCTGATTACTACATAAGTCCTGGCAATACATTCTGGAACATACTGAGTATCAGAATAATAACCAAGCCGGTTAAGCCAGCCACAAAACCACCTATGGTCCATGCCTTCATGGTTTGTGGGAAAGTAAAGCCGGAAAAACGGTTGATAACCCAGAAGCCGGAGTCATTTGGCAGGGATAAGCCAACACCGCCGCAGCAAATGGCCAAGCCTACCAATATTGGAGAAGCACCCATGGATTCAATGGATGGAGCAACAATTGCTGCTGTTGTAACAAGTGCCACAGTAGCTGAACCCTGAGCAGCACGGAGAATCTGGCTCAGTGTAAAGCCAAGGATAATAAGTGGTACATTAAAATCATGCATAGTAGCAACAATGTAGTCACCGATACCAGTTGCATTGATAAGTGCACCAAAGCTGCCGCCTGCACCGGTAATCAAAAGTACCATACCAGCCTGGCTGGCGGCACCGGTAATCATTTCTTCTGCCGGCGATTTAAAATATTTCTTCAGAGTCAGCAATGCAACAACTACACCAAGGAACAGGGCAACATTCTTGTCACCGATAAAGGCACAAATCATGCCCAGGGTAGATTCCTTATCCAAAACGGCCCCTGCAACTGTACCAATCAAAATCAAAATAATAGGAAACAGTATCAGCATTATGGCCAAGGTTCCGGAGCAATGTTCACTGGACCGTCCATAATCCTCGGATAAATCAATGTTTTGCTTTTCATGACCACACTGCTCAGGAAAAAAATGCTTTACAGTCAGCTTGGAATAGAGCACACCACCCACCAGGGCAGCCGGAACGGCAACAATGATGGAATAAAGAACGAACGAGCCTACAGAAGCATTCAGTGCTCCAGCAACTGCCATTGGGCCCGGAGTAGGAATGATTATACAGTGACCAATAATAAGGCCAACGCCCAACGCTGTTACGAATCTTGCCAAAGGAATACCGGTTTTTTCAGATAACTGACGGGCAAGATTTACAAGGATTACGAATGCTGCGTCAAAATACACCGGAATCGCAACGATAACGCCTGTCAAGGCCATGGCCAAAGGTGAATTTTTGACACCTATTTTCCTCAATGCCAGGCTTGCTATTTCTTCTGTTCCACCAGTCTGATACAACAGCTCACCCAGCATTATACCTAAAGCAATTACTATACCTATTCCGCCCAAAGTGCCACCAAAGCCGGATGACACACTGCTTAAAATTTTTGGTACAGGCAACCCTGCCGCTACACCAATAACCAAGGATGTTAAAATTAATGCCAAAAATGGATTCACCTTAAACTTGATAATCAACAGCATCAGTAAAATAATGCCGCTTAAGAAAATAACCATTAACAAAAGAATCTCCCCCTTACTTTAAAATTCTTTTTTGGATTAAGGTATATGACTTACGCCTAACAGCCATACACTTTTTTATCAGTTTAGCCCCTCTTAAATAGATCCATATATTGTTCCACTACAGCCGTCATCTGCTTTTCAGCCGCCTTGGTCATTGCTTCAAAGCGTGTGTTGGCATCTGTGTTGGCCCCCAGGAACTCGCGGGAAGCCTTTATTCCGGTAGTGGATACCTCAGTATTAATATTTATTTTTCTGATTCCCAATTCTATTGCCTTACGAAGCAATTCATCCGGAATCCCGGAGCTGCCATGCAATACCAATGGGATATCTACAGCTTTATTTATACTGTCAAGCTGCCCAAAATCCAGCTTTGGCTCTCCCTTGTATATTCCGTGAGCATTGCCAATAGCTATTGCAAGAGCATCTGCCCCGGATGTCCGGGAATATTGCCGGGCATCAGCCACGGAAGTGAAGCTCCCCTGCTCCCCCGTTGCTGCCGGTGTACCATCCTCCGGATTCATATATCCCAGCTCGCCCTCCACACTGGCTCCCATACCATGGGCAATATCTGCCACATAACGGCTTTGCTCAATATTTTCTGCCAACGGCAGGGCTGAGCCATCGTACATGATGGAAGTAAAGCCTGCCTTTAAGGCCCGGAATATAGTCTCCAGCTTCTTGCTATGGTCCAGATGCAGAACCAATGGCAGCTCGCAGTGGGCTGCATAATAGCTGAACATGGATGCCATCGCTTCCAAAGGCATATGCTTATCATAGCTTTCCCCAAAAGATACAATAGCCGGAGATTGGGTATTTCTGGCCGCCGCCATAACAGCCTGAACCGATTCCACATTATACACATTGAAAGAACCAATGGCCATCTTCTTTTCCTCGGCCAACTGAAGGATTTCTTTCAAATTCATTAGCATACCAATATCCTCCTATTATTTGGTACAGAGCATATCAACAACCTTGCGGAGAGTATCAACAGCTCCCACATTACCTGGGAATATAACATAAGCCATATCAGGGAATTTGCTTTCCTTGCCGGTCTTCCAGACAGGAATGCCAGGAGCAACCTGTCCCATAACCATTGCATGCTTTACTGACAGGCCCTTGGTTCCCACATCACTGGAAGTAATTCCCCCCTTGGCAATAAGGAAGCCAGGCTGTATTGATAAACGATTTACTATACTGGTTATTGCCTCGGAAATCTTCACAGAAACCCGCAGTGATTCTTCCTCAGAACCGGCATCAAACCGCTTACGGCCGGTATAGACGGCCACAGTCTGACCGTTTTTAATATCCTTTTCCACCTCAGCCACAATCCGCTTCAGTTCATCCTCCAGCTTCTCAGGCTCCAAAACCAGCATATGATTAAATTCAATACATTTTACATAAAGACTCTTTTGAAGCTCTTCAAACTGCTTTGTGGTTTTCTGCACATGGGAGCCAATGATAATAAGACCACCATTATTGTTTCCGGAGGCAACCAGCTCTTCCCTGGTCAGCAGCGGTTTATCGGAAACGCCGCCGATAACCTTGGTAAATGCTGCCGCCGTACGGAACATGAAGCTCTTTCCCTTGTTCATGGCTTTTATAAGAGCAAGGGCAAATACCTTGACGTCTACATAATCAACTGCATTAACAATTACCTTATTAAAATCCTTTACTGCCAGCAGCTGATTAGTGATTTTTTCCACATCAAAGGCCCTTAAGTCATCCAAAGAAATGCAGGTAACCGAATCCTTGGTGTACTGTCCCCTGGTTTTTTCCTCAATATATTCAGCCATGTTGGACTTGGTATAACTGAAGGTCTTATCCTTGGCAAATTCCGTCTCCCCGGCCGGAGTCAGATATTCCTCCTCCTGCACATAATGGACATTTCCAATGGTAAAGCGCCCACCCTCTTTGAAGAATGGCATCAATACCTCACCGTCAATAGGCTGGCTTCCCTCAGCTTCCACCACCCTGCGCAACGTCTCAGTCTCCAGTGGATAGTGTCCCCGAAGAGTTGAATCGCTGCGGCTGATAATCATAAAGCCCTGATTACGCTTCTTGGCCTCTGCTGCTATGCGCTGTGCCATAATAGTGTGCTGCTCTTTGGTATATTCAGCAGAAAAAGCCCGGGAATTGGTCAGAATAAAGAACATTGAATTGGCTTCATCAAAACCTGCCGCAATGCTTTCTTCTGTCCAATCAGTGTAAACTGAAATATCGTGAACAGTTTGTACACCGGTAGGATCGTCATCCAGAACCACAATTTTCTTGTTAAAATCCTTCAAAGCAACATGTAATGCTGCCTCCACCTTTTCCTCATCTATTTCCTTTATGTTTGCAAAAAGCTCGCTTTTTAAAACCTTGGCCATTTCCTGTCCTCCCACTATCACTCAGCAGTCTTTACTTCGACCCCGGATATATGCTCATAGAACTGAACTATACCGCTGTGATCGTCCATAATATGACCGTTTGCCTTAAGGCTGAGCATAATCTGCTGCAATTCGCTGGTAAGAACAAGAGGCACTTCAAGACTCTTGGCCGTATCCATGACATTGGTAATATCCTTCAAATTGATAGCAATGGTACCACCCGGATTGAAGTTGCGGCTGTACATCATAGGAGCCTTGGCATCAAGCACCACACTGCCGGCCAATCCGCCACGAATGGCTTCATATACCTTCTTAGGATCAGCACCAGCCTTCTGTGCCAATACCAAAGCCTCAGAAACAGCGGCAATGTTAAGATTAACAATAATCTGGTTGGCCAGCTTGGTAACTGAGCCACTGCCATTTGGGCCCACCACAGTAACAGAGGTTCCCATGGCATCAAATACGTCCCGCATTCTGGCAACAACGGCTTCCTCACCGCCAATCATGAATGCCAGGGTTGCATTGATGGCACCGGGCTCACCACCGCTGACAGGTGAATCAAGGAAATCACAGTTCTTTTCCTTGGCCCATTCGGCAAACTGCTTGGATTCAACAGGAGTTACAGAGCTCATATCAGCAATAATAGTCCCCGCTGACACGCCTTCAAGAATTCCATTCTCCCCCTTCAGCAGGGAGGCAACAATTTTGCCGTTAGGAACCATGGTGATAACTACATCCTGTCCCTGGGCAGTCTCCTTAGGGCTGGTACCGGCTTTTGCCCCCTCCTTGACCAAAAGCTCCACTGCTTCCTGATTAATATCATAAACAGTTGTCTCAATCCCCTTCTTTAAAAGGTTGCGTACCATTGGCTTTCCCATAATCCCCAGACCAATAAAACCTACTTTTGACATTTCTAATTCCTCCTACTTGATTTTTCCCCTTATTATATTTATGTCAGTACGTAATATGTAGCATACTACTCAATTTAAAAAGATGTACCATGTAGCATACTACTTACTGCACAAACAAATACCTGATTCATTGCCCCCGACAAACCATACAACCGGTGCAGAACTGCTGCAGCAGGACTGCCACGGTATGCTGGTGTGTCTGGATTTCTTGGATTACATATGTCTGCTCATAAGCTCCCGTGTTTTGTCCATATGATCCTGAAGGGCCCTTACAGCCTCATCGCCATCACCGGCCTTAAGCGCCTTTAATATGCGCTCATGCTCCTGAAAGGCCATCTCATGCCTGTTCTTGTACACCAGGGAGCTTATGGTTACACGCTCAACCTGTGCCCGCATCATCTGGAAAATACGGGCAAAATACATATTGCCTGTATAGTTGATGCTTACCTCATGAAATTCCATATCCGCCTGCATGAACTCATAATGATTATCCTGGTCCCGCAGCTTCTTCATGGTATTTTCCAGACAATCTTCCATTATAGCCAGGGCTTCCTGACCTTTTTGGGTGCCAGCCCCCTCTGCCAAACAGCGAAGTGTACACTCCTCAATGGCTTCACGGGCCTGTATAATTTCATTTATGTGTTCAACCGAGACCGGCTTAACGCCAAAACCACGGTTTAAATAAACCTCTATGAGATCCTCATTTCTCAGCTGCAATACAGCTTCTCTTACCGGAGTACGGGATATATTGAGCTTATCAGCAATCATCTGCTCAGAATAGATTTCCCCCTCATGAAGACTGCCGTCCACAATAGCATGACGCAAATACTCATATACCTGGTCTTTATATGATACCTTTTTTATCATGTCAGGATACCCTCCTCTGTTGTATGTAGTATACTACACTCAAGTACCTTATTGCAATTACTTTTTATTATTTTCTTTGTTTTTATATTTTTGTGCAAATATTCATTTTTTTCTTCCAAGTTATTTCATCTGACTATGGGGGAACAATAAAAAAATACCGCCGGACAGAATGCAATTCTGTCTGACGGTATCTGTACTTATATACTTGAATACCTCGTACTTATTGTTTTTGCAGGCTTAGATGGCCAGATCCTTATTTTCCTCCTGCTCAGCCTCATCTTTGCGGGCTGCATACTCA
Source organism: Anaerovibrio sp. JC8 (assembly GCF_002100115.1). GTDB lineage: Bacteria > Bacillota > Negativicutes > Selenomonadales > Selenomonadaceae > Anaerovibrio. The sequence continues at coordinate 162,322 of NZ_ANBM01000003.1, forward strand.
GGCTGCTCCTCAAAAATAACTGTTGGAGCCAATTCAAAACCGTTAAAGCGACTGGCGCTGACGCTGGTATAAGAGCCCATATCGCTTACCAGCACCCTATCCCCTACGGACAGCTTTGGTGCCATAAAATCACGATAAAGCACATCAATGCCATCACAGCTTGGACCGCCGAAGGTGGAAGGCTTCATTGGCCCCTTGCCAAAGCAATGCAGTGGATAGGTCCAGTGGTCAAACATAATACCGGAGAAGCACCCGTATATACCTTCGTCCAGGATATACCAAGGCTTGCCACCACGATTCTTGGTACCAATAACGGAGGTTACCAGATTAACAGCAGTGCCGCACATAAAGCGGCCTGGCTCCATCCATACCCTGGTATCCGGGAAAAGACGGTCTATCTGATGATTGATGGACTCCATCATAGCAGCCACATCAACGGCCAGACCATCTGCATCCGGAACAGGGAAGCCGCCGCCAATATCCAATTCAGTTAAGTGCATCCCCCGGGCCTCAGCCTCATCGAAAAGATTACGAACTAAGAGCAGTGCCTCCTCATAGGCTGCCGTAGAAAGGGACTGGCTGCCTACATGGAAGCAGATACCTCTGGCACGGAGACCGGCCTTCTCGGCCTTTTCCAGCAGATCCAGTGCCTCATTCATTGGTGCGCCAAACTTGGTATTCAGATCAACCAATGCCTTGTTGTTGCGAACCTGAATACGTACCAGCACATCAGCCCCCGGAACCGCGTCAGCCATCTTTGGTATCTCGGACTCATCATCATAGGTGAAACGATGCACCCCATTGTCAATTGCCGCCTGCAGCCCCTTGGCATCCTTCACCGGATTGGCATAAATCATGCGGGAGCCATCCACCCCAAGCTCTGCCAGTGCTTCAATCTCACCAGCTGATGCCACATCAAAATGGGAACCCATTTCTGACAGCATCTGCAAAACCTCAGGAGTTGGATTGGCCTTGATTGCATAATATACACCAGCCCGTGGCAAGTGGTCACGCAGGAAGCGATAGTTCTCTGCTACCTTCTCAAGGGAGGTTACAAGGAACGGGGTCTGAATCCGTTCTGCCATAGCGTTCATTTCCTTTTCGGTAAGTCTGAAACTTTTCATATCACATTAACACGACCTTTTTTCTTAAATTTGGCCTATCCATAAAATTGCATAAACCTACAGAGTGTATTGTAATACATTCGTTCCTATTCTACAACTAAAAAAACTATTTTTTGCATTTTTTTACAAATTATGCATTATTTACTAAAAATCACCTGCCCCAGGGGACAGGTGATTTAAATACTTATAATGCTGTTTATAAAGTTTTGGCAATAAAGGCCAGCAGTGGCAGCGCAATGATAGTACGCTCCAGGAAAATCACGAACAGACGCTTAATATCAAGGCCAACATTGGACTTAACAATGATACTGCCCACCTCGGTGAGATAAATTATCTGAACCAAAGACAAGCCAGCCACCAGGAAACGGGTCTGCTCAGGCAAGTCAGGAGAGGTAATCAACGCCGGAATAAACATATCGATAAAGCCCACCAGGGTGGCCGGAGCGATCTCAAAGGCCCCTTCAATACCCAGGAAGCTCATATAGGCACCCATAGGATAGGAAACCCACTGCATAATTGAGGTTTCATTTACAAGCAGGGACCCCAGTGTTCCCCACGCAATTACTATTGGAATCAGATCCATAATAATGCCAATGGTCATTTTGCCGGCTGAATCCAATGCATTCATTAAACCGAATTTCTGGGCCCGCTTCATGGCTGCCACCCAGGCCCATCCCAACAAGGAGGTGGACTCTGGCACTTCCTCATTTATGTTTTTCTCACCGCAATATTCATCAGGGATGTTGGACAAAGGTGGAATACGTACACCAATCATAGCCAGCAGGAGGCCGATGGCAGTTACAGAACCGTAAAGCAGAAGGAAATGGTTGGTTACATTCAGTGTTTCGGCAATTACCATACAGAACGGAATAGATACCAAAGAGAAGTTGGTCATAATTGACGCAGCCTCACGCTTGCTGTAATAGCCATGCTGATGCTGGTTGCCGGTAATCAATACGGCAGTATTGGAGGAAGCCAGCCAGGATGCAATCAGATCCACAGAGGCACGGCCAGGCACCTTGAACAATGGTCTGATTAAAGGTCTCAGCAATATACCCATAAATTCCATAATGCCGCAGTCGGTCAGGAACGGAAGCACAAAGCTCAAGGTAACAGCAATGGCAATCAGTGTCTGAGCCAGGGAAACCATGCTGGCCCCCACGTCCTCACTGCGAACAGCCTCAGGGCCCACCTCAAACACAACACATATGGTTACAAGCAGGGCAATCAGACGGGTCAATGCATAAGGCTTGGATACAAACATCAATGGAAAAATCCAGCTATATCTGCCTGATTTTTGAGGCTTCCAGAAGCATCCCACCAGGGCACTTAACGCAGAAAAAACCACAACAACTGTAAGAAGCCAAGGTACATTCTGCTGAATAGCCTTGTCCAGTGCCTCAGTCAATACACTGAGGGCTGTATTGTAGGTACCGCCTGTGGTATCCCACGGATACAAAAACATAAAGCATCCAAATAATGAACACCCTACAAATTTGAGAATATCTGATAAACCATATTTTTTCGTTGAAGTATTCTGCTCTTCCATTTCTTGTTTTGCAACCATTGTCTGCATTATTATCCCTTTCGAATTATATAAATATGATATTCATTAGTGAATTATCTTTCAACACACCAACGCATAATATAATACATGATTATGGAAATTTATGCAATGAATAATTAGTATAAAAATACCGTCAGATGAATTATCCATCTGACGGCTTTATTATTTTGCGATTTATGAAATTATTATTTTCCGGTTCTGCCACGCTTGGTCATTGGAATACCCTTCTGACACAATGGGCAGTTGTCCGGCTGGAAGGTCTGAACATCCATGTGGAGCAGTGCTGTGCTTGGCACATCACCAAAGGTAGCCCGGCCGCCGCTGCGGTCAACCAGCATGCTTACTGCTACTGGAATACCACCATGCTCCTTTACTACATCAATAACCTCACGAATGGAACCGCCGGTGGTAACGATGTCCTCAACGATGAGAACCCGCTCCCCTTCATGGAGAGTAAAGCCGCGGCGGAAGGTCATCTTGCCATTTTCACGCTCAGTAAAGATTGCTCTGGTACCAAGAGCCTTGCCGGTTTCGTGGGCCAGCAGAATACCACCGGTTACAGGGCCTACTACGGTTTCAATATTGGCATCCACAAACTTGGCAGCCATGGCCTGGCACAGCTTCTCAGTATATTCAGGCTTCTGAAGTACATTGAATTTCTCCACATAACGTGGGCTGTGTAAACCGGAGGTCAGCAGAAAATGGCCTTCCATTATTGCACCGGTCTCCAGCAGCATATCCTCTACTTCTTTTTCAGTCAGCTTCTTTAACTCTGCCATTATTTTACCCTCTCCATTTCTTTAATAATTGCTTCTGCAGCCAGCTTCGGATTCAGAGCAGCCCTAATTGGACGCCCCACCACCAGATGGGTGGCACCATTCTTCAAGGCTGCCTCTGGGGTGGCAATACGGCTCTGGTCATCAATGCTGGCCCCCGCAGGGCGTACCCCTGGGGTAATAATCAGAAAATCCGGGCCGCAGGCCTCACGGATGGCGGCCGCCTCCTGAGGAGAGGCCACTACACCATCAAGACCGGCTTCCTTGGTGAGCTTGGCCAAACGAACCACCTGCTCACGGATTTCACACTGCATACCAAGGCCCTGCCAGTCATCCTGGTTAATGCTGGTCAGAATAGTTACCGCTATAAGCTTCGGACATGGAATTCCCATTTCCTCAGCCTTTTTATGCACCCGCTCCGCTGCCTTCTTCATCATGGTAAAACCACCGGAGGCATGTACATTCATAATATCCGCCCCCTGCGCCATAAGGGAGCAGAGACCTTCGGCCACGGTATTGGGAATGTCATGGAGCTTAAGGTCCAGAAAGATGTTCTTCCCCTGTTCCTTCAAATAGGATATGACCTTGGCTCCTTCGCTGTAGAACAGCTCCATGCCAACCTTGTAGTAGCTGACGCTATCTCCCAGAGTTTCTACCAGCTCTTTTACATCGTCAAATTTATGATAATCAAGGGCTACAATCAAACGATTATCTGCCATAAAAATCTCCTCTATCCAAATAATAGTGCGAAGGAATTTTGCCGTAGAACGAGGCAGCATGAGAAAAATCCCGGAAGCGTACTAAATAAGGTACGCTGAGGACATTTTTTGAAATGCTAACAAAGTTATACGGCAAAATAACGAGCACTTATGCCAGGTCGTAGCCGCCGCCCACATAATCCTGAATAGCCAGGCTATACACTAAGCGGCGCTCCCGCATGAACTCCAGCACATTGAGAACCTCCCAGGCGGTATCCAGGGAAGTCAGACATGGGATAGCATGCTCTACCGTTGCACGACGGATCTTGAAGCCATCGTGTACAACGCTCTTGCCCTGATTCTGGGTCATGGTATTGATGACCATGTGAATGCGACCCTTCTTGATCTGCTGGATAATGTCCACACTGCGCTCGTGCATCTTGCCCACTACTTCCACATCAATGCCCATGGACTGGATAGCCTTGGCACTGCCGGCAGTAGCTACCAGCTTGAAGCCCAGCTCGGAGAAGGCCTTGGCCAGCTGCTTCATTTCTGCCTTGTCCTTGTTGGCTACAGTAAAGAGAATGGTACCATTTACCGGTATATTCATGCCGGCACCGGTCATGGCCTTGTAGAGGGCCCGGTTATAGTGATAATCGATACCCATAACCTCACCGGTGGACTTCATCTCAGGACCGAGGGAAATATCCACATCAGCCATCTTGTTGAAGGAGAATACTGGCGCCTTTACTGCCACATAAGGCTTAGGGCTGACCAGACCAGTCTTGAAGCCCAACTCCTTAATAGTGGCACCCATGGCAATCTGGGTTGCCACATCCACCATCTGTACATCTGTTACCTTGCTGAGGAACGGTACAGTTCTGGAGGAACGTGGGTTTACCTCGATTACGAATACCTCATCGTTGGCCACTACATACTGGATGTTCATAAGGCCCTTGACGTGGAGCCCCACTGCCAGACGCTTGGTGTAGTCCACAATGGTGTACTTAACCTTCTGAGGCAGGGTCTGTGGCGGATATACGGCAATGGAGTCACCGGAGTGAACGCCGGCCCGCTCGATATGCTCCATAATACCCGGGATAATCACATCAACGCCATCGGAAATGGCATCGACCTCAACCTCGGTACCCTGCATATAGCGGTCTACCAAAACCGGATGCTCAGGAGTAACCTTTACAGCCCGGCCCATATAATCAACAAGCTCTTCCTCGTTATATACGATTTCCATGGCCCGGCCGCCCAGTACGTAGGAAGGACGAACCATTACAGGATAACCGATTTCAGTAGCACCCTTGATGGCATCCTCCTGATTGGTTACACTGATGCCCTGTGGGCGTGGAATACCAGTCTGGGTAAGCACTTCATCAAAGCGCTCCCTGTCCTCTGCTCTGTCGATGTCATTTACAGAGGTACCGAAAATCTTGATGCCGGCCTTGCTGAGGGCCTCAGCCAGATTAATGGCAGTCTGGCCACCAAACTGTACGATAACGCCCTCCGGCTTTTCCTTGTCGATAATGTTCAGCACATCCTCGGCAGTCAGCGGCTCGAAGTAAAGTCTATCGGAAATATCGAAGTCCGTGGATACGGTCTCCGGATTATTGTTGACGATAATGGCTTCAATGCCCATGTTTCTGAGGGCCCATACAGAGTGAACGGAGCAGTAGTCGAACTCCACACCCTGGCCGATACGGATAGGACCGGAACCCAATACCATCACCTTACGACGCTTGCTGGAGGTATCTACCTCATCCTCCTGGGCATGGAAGGTGGAATAATAGTATGGAGTGGCCGCCTCAAACTCAGCCGCACAGGTATCTACCATCTTGTAGCATGGCAGAATGTTCATGGTCTTTCTGAGGGTGCGGATTTCATCGGTGGTCTTGCCAGCCAGCTCTGCAATGGAGCGATCAGCCAAACCCACATCCTTGGCTGCCAGCATCAGGCTTGGAGTAATCTGCTCTTTCTGTATACGCAGCTCCAAATCAGTGATTTTCTTAATCTTACGCAGGAACCACTTATCTATTTTAGTTATGTCATGGATACCATCCACATCGATGATACCCCGGCGCAGAGCCTCAGCGATAACAAAGAGGCGTTCGTCGTTGCACTTGGACAGGGCCTTGATAACCTTGTCATCGTTCCACTCGTCCATATCCTCCATGTGAAGGCGGTGTACACCGATTTCCAGGGAGCGGACTGCCTTCAGGATAGCACCCTCGAAGTTACGGTCGATGGACATAACCTCACCGGTGGCCTTCATCTGGGTACCCAGAGTCTTGTCGGCATAAACGAACTTGTCAAATGGCCAGCGTGGGAACTTAACTACACAGTAGTCCAGGGCTGGCTCAAAGCAGGCCTTGGTCTTCTGGGTTACGGCGTTGGTAATCTCATCCAGGCTGTAGCCGATGGCAATCTTGGCAGAAACCTTGGCAATTGGATAGCCTGTGGCCTTGGAGGCCAATGCAGAAGAACGGCTTACACGAGGGTTTACCTCGATTACATAATACTGGTTAGTCTTAGGATCCAGAGCATACTGGGCGTTACAGCCGCCCTCGATGCCCAGCTCACGGATAATGCGGATGCTGGCACTTCTCAGCATCTGATATTCATGGTCAGTCAGGGTCTGGGAAGGAGCCACAACGATAGAGTCACCGGTGTGAACGCCAACCGGGTCAAAGTTCTCCATGTTACAGATGGTAATACAGTTGTCGTTGCCGTCACGCATTACCTCGTACTCGATTTCCTTCCAGCCGGCCACGCTGCGCTCAATAAGCACCTGGCCAATCATGGAATACTTCAGGCCCTTGATAACAATATCAACCAGCTCTTCCTCATTTTCAGCAATACCACCGCCGGTGCCGCCCATGGTATAGGCAGGACGGACAATCAGCGGATAGCCGATTTCGTTGGCAAACTGAACAGCAGACTCCACGTCCTCTACAATGGTGGACTCCGGAATAGGCTCGCCCAGCTTGTTCATGGTTTCCTTGAAAAGCTCTCTGTCCTCTGCCTGCTCAATGGCCTTCAGTGAGGTACCCAGCAGTTCTACGTTGTACTTTTCCAGAATACCACGCTCGGAAAGCTGCACGGCCAAATTCAGACCAGCCTGGCCGCCCAGGGTTGCCAGCAGGCCATCCGGCTTTTCCTTGCTGATAATGTGCTCCATGAACTCCACAGTCAATGGCTCGATATATACTCTATCCGCCATGTGCTTGTCAGTCATAATGGTAGCCGGATTGCTGTTTACCAGCACTACCTCCAGGCCTTCCTCCTTAAGGGCGCGGCAGGCCTGGGAGCCGGCATAATCAAATTCAGCGGCCTGACCGATGATAATAGGGCCAGAACCGATAACGATAACCTTCTTTAAATTTTCCTTCTTTGGCACTACTTATTCCCCCTTCGTCTCGCCAGTCAACAATGTCCAGAACTGGTCAAACAGATACATGTTATCATCAGGGCCCGGGGAAGCCTCCGGATGATACTGGACGGAGAATAATGGCAGGGAGGTATGACGCATACCCTCTACAGTGCCATCATTTACATTAAGATGAGTAACCTCCAGCGGAAGCTCCTTCAAGGAGTCCTCCTCTACGGCATAGCCGTGGTTCTGGGAGGAAATATACACCCGGCCGTTGCGCAGGTCCTTAACCGGCTGGTTGGAGCCGCGGTGACCAAATTTCAGCTTGTAGGTGTTGGCACCCAGGGCCAGTGAAATCAGCTGATGGCCCAGACAGATACCAAACATTGGCTTCTTGCCAATGAGCTTCTTAACCTCGGCAATAACCTCAGGCACATCCTTTGGATCTCCAGGGCCGTTGGAGAGGAAAATTCCCGCAGGATTCATGGCCAAAATATCATCAGCCTTGGTGTCTGCCGGTACTACAGTCAATTTACAGCCCAGATTGTGGAGAGAATTCAGGATATTCTGCTTGATACCGAAATCCATTACTACCACATGAGGACCATCATTATCCATTACATACTGCTCAGGAGTGGTAACCTCGGCTACCACATCGGTTTTAATTGGCACAGCCATAAGCTTGTCAATTTCTTCCTGGGTTGCATCCTCGGATACGATAACACCCTTCATGCAGCCCTGAGAACGGATGGTCTTGGTTACTGCACGGGTATCCACATTGTAGAGGCAAGGAATCTTCTGGTCATTAAGGAATTTGGCCAGCTCATTTTCCTTCTGCCAGTTGCTGCCCTCATCGCAGAGCTCACCGATAATGAAGCCATTGACAAAGGATTTGCGGGACTGCATAAACTTCTCAGCCACTCCGTAATTACCAATCAGCGGGAAGGTAAGAGTAACTATCTGACTGCAATAGGATGGGTCAGTAAGAATCTCCTGATAGCCGGTCATACCGGTGTTAAATACTACCTCACCAGTAGCCGTAAGCTCGTTGAGCAGGTCACCGGTGAATACGCTGCCATCCTCAAGAATAAGTTTTCCTTTCAAGAATTACACCTCCACAATTACACCATTATCCATTACCAGCTGGCCATCAACCAGAGTCTTGATAGCCTTGCCCTTGAACTGGCGGCCGATAAATGGAGAATGAGAACCCTTGGTATAGAACTTCTTGTCGTCAACAGTCCACTCCAAATCAGGGTCAATCACAGTTATATCAGCAGGCATACCTACGGAGAGGCTGCCGGCATTTAAATCGAAAATCTTGGCTGGCTCAGCGGTGAGCTTGGAAATCATGGTAACGAGGTCCAGCTTGCCAGGGGCCACCAAATCAGTCATCAGACAGCCAAGGGCTGTTTCCAGACCCGGGAAGCCGCTAGGAGCATACATATACTCCCGGTCCTTTTCCTCCTGGGCATGTGGGGAATGGTCCGTAACGATACAGTCAATGGTGCCATCCTTGATACCCTCCAGCACTGCTTCCACATCCTTGGACTGGCGCAGTGGCGGATTAACCTTGGTGGAGCTGTCAGAAAGAACCACCATATCATCGGTCATAGTCAGATGCTGCGGAGTAGCCTCGGCAGTAACCTTCACCCCACGCTTCTTGGCCTGACGTACCAGATCTACCGCATTGGCAGAGCTGATGTGGGCCACATGAACCCTTGCACCGGCATATTCAGCCAGGGCGATATCACGATATACGGCAATATCCTCAGCAACCGTTGGACGGCCCTTCATGCCCAGCATGGCACTGCGGTGGCTTTCGTTCATAACGCCCTCATCCACCAGGCTAGGGTCCTCTTCATGGTTGATGATAACCTTGTCAAAAGGCTTCAGATAATCGTAGCAGTTAAGGAGCACCTTGGCGGACTTGGTAAAGTGACCGTCATCGGAGAAGGCGACTGCTCCTGCCTCGGTCATATCACCCATTTCAGCCATTTCCTCGCCCTTCTGGCCCTTGGTAACCGCACCGATAATCTCTATATGAACTACAGCCACATCCTCTGCCCGCTTCTGAAGGGAGCGGACCATTGCGGCGGTATCTACTACTGCGTTGGTGTTAGGCATGGTAGCCACGGTGGTGTAACCACCTGCTGCCGCAGCCTTGGAGCCGGACTCAAAATCTTCCTTGGCTTCCTGGCCTGGCTCACGGAGATGAACGTGCATGTCGATGAAGCCCGGGCATACAATCTTGCCCTCTGCCTCGATTACATTATCAGCAGTTGCCTTGATATTGCAGGCTACTTTAGCAATCTTGCCGTCCTCGATTAAAACATCGGCTACTTTATCAAATGAATTGGCAGGATCGATTACTCTGCCGCCCTTAATCAATGTTTTCATGCCTTGTTACCTCCAATCAATGCGTGGGTCAGTATAGCCATACGAACTGCTACACCATTCTGCACCTGCTCCTGAATAGCGGAGTGGTCGCCGTAAGCTACGAATGGAGAAATTTCCAGGCCCTTGTTCATTGGACCAGGGTGAAGAACCAGTACATCATCCTTGGCCAAAGCCAGACGCTTATCGTTAAGGCCGTAGATACGGGCATATTCTCTTGGAGATGGGAAGAGGCCTGCCTTTTGGCGCTCCAGCTGAATGCGGAGAACGTTGATAACATCCGCATCCTTAATGGCATCCTCAATATTGTCATGGATTACGATGCCCTCTTCCTCAAAGAGATAACGTGGCATCAGGGTTCTTGGGCCAGCCAGATGGACCTCAACACCCATCTTGCGCATGCCCTGAATGTCCGAACGGGCTACGCGGCTGTGGGTGATATCGCCTAAAATAACGTACTTCAAGCCTTCCAGATGTCCCTTGTGCTCCTGCACTGTAAACAGGTTAAGCAAACCCTGGGACGGATGGGCATGGGCACCGTCACCGGCATTGATAATAACCGGACTGGCAACCTTGGCAGCATACTCTGCAGCACCCTCAGCCTTGTGACGCATTACGATGGCATCAACACCCATGGCCTCAACAGTGTACAGGGTATCCCGCAGGCTCTCGCCCTTTACGATACTGGAGGTGCCGGCAGTAATATTTACCACATCGGCTCCCAAATACTTACCAGCCAGTTCAAAGGATGAACGGGTACGGGTACTTGGCTCGTAGAACAAGGTCACGATGGACTTGCCTCGCAGGGCCGGTACCTTCTTGATGTCACGATGAATGATGTTCTTCATCTCCTTGGCGCTTTCCAGAATCACCTGGATTTCCTCGGCAGAGAAGTCGGCCAACGCCAGAACATCCTTGCCTCTGAGGTTTACTTTAGAATTATCCAAGACAATCACTCCTTTATTATTTTGACCCGACTGGTTGTGTGAACTGAGCAACAAAAAAAGCTTTCTCATGCCGAGGCACAAGAAAGCTAAAATCTGCTTTTAGATATAGTTATCCCAGTAAATATTGATAGCGCACTATCTTACCAGCTTCCTTTATCAGCCTCACAGGACTAATTTCAAAGGTCATTATTCAACTGTAAAAACTATAACACATAGTCGATACGAAAGCAAGGAATATTAGTAGTTATAATATATTTACAACAAAAAGAGGACTGCAGGAACAGTCCTCTTTAAATTTCAATATCAGATTTCCATAATGATTGGCAAAATCATTGGGCGGCGGCGGGTGCGCTCGAAAATATAGCGTCCCAGAGCGTCACGCATAGCGGACTTCAAGCCGGACCACTCGGTAATGCCTTCGTCCTCACAGCGGGCCAAAGCTTCCTCCACCCGGGTACGGACATCATCCATGAGCTCTTCGGATTCACGGACATAGACAAAGCCGCGGCTGACAATATCAGGACCAGCCACTACAACGCCCTGCTCCTTGTCCATGGTAACCACGATGATAATGATACCATCCTGGGACAGCTGACGGCGGTCACGGAGAACGATGTTTCCAACGTCACCTACACCAAGGCCATCAACCAAAATGCGGCCGGAGGTAACCTTGCCGGCTACCACGCCCTTGTTCTTGGTGAACTCCAAAATCTGGCCATTTTCGCCAATGAAGATATTTTCCTTCTTCATGCCCAGCTCCTGGGCCAGCTTGGCGTGCTTCACCAGATGGCGGTACTCACCATGAACCGGAATAAAGAACTTAGGCCGAACCAGATTGTGCATCAGCTTCAGCTCTTCCTGGCTGGCATGGCCGGATACGTGGATGCCGTTTTCACGGCCATAAACCACATGGGCTCCCAGCTTCAGCAGGTTATCAATGGTTCTGGAAACCAGCTTCTCATTGCCTGGAATAGGGGTAGCGGAAATAATAATGGTATCACCTGGCACAATCCCAACCTTGCGGTGGTCGGACTGTGACATACGGGTCAGGGCGGACATTGGCTCGCCCTGGCTGCCGGTGGTAATAACAACGACCTGATTAGCCGGATAATTATTTATCTCATCAATATCGATGATGGTTCCCTCCGGAGCGGTGATATAGCCCAGCTCCCGGGAAATATTCACTACATTGACCATGCTGCGGCCAAGAACAGCCACCTTGCGCTTGTAGCTGATAGCAGTATTGATAATCTGCTGAATTCTATGCACGTTGGATGAGAAGGTAGCTACGATAATGCGGGAATTTGCATTGTGGAAGGCCTTGTCAAAGGAAACACCAACGGTGCTCTCACTTGGGGTATGCCCTAAACGCTCAGCATTGGTACTGTCCGCCATCATTACCAGTACACCCTTGTTGCCCAAATCGGAGAAGCGTCTGAAATCAGTCATCTTTCCGTCAATTGGGGTATAGTCCAGCTTAAAGTCGCCTGTATGGACAATGGTTCCAATAGGCGTAGTAATAGCCAGACCTACAGCATCAGGAATACTGTGGTTCACGCGAATAAAATTCACGTTAAAGGAGCCAGCCTTGATACTGTCACCCTGCTTTACGGGACGTAACATATCATTGCCTACTCCATTTTCCTTCAGACGACCTTCAAGGATACCCAGGGTAAGTCTGGTGCCGTACACTGGTGCGTCTATCTCCTTCAGCACATAAGGCAGTGCCCCGATATGGTCCTCGTGACCGTGGGTCAACACAATGGCCTTAACGTGCTCCCGGTTTTCCTGCAAAAACGTAAAATCAGGAATAACCAGGTCTATACCCAGCATCTCCTCGTCTGGAAACATTAAACCGGCATCTATAAGCAGTATCTCCTCGCCGTACCGCACTACTGTCATATTTTTGCCGATTTCACCTAATCCGCCCAAAGGAATAATCTGTAATTTTTTCTCTTTTGGCAAAAATCACACCTCCATATTTAATTAGAAAACACATTTATGATAAATCCGAATCTTATAATATAAACCGTTTCACAAATCCTTTAACTAAGAATAATTATCCGAACAGCTCATCACACTCCATTATACGTTATCAGAATGAGATTTGTAAAGAGAAAAAATGAAGTGACAATTCATGCAGAATCATCACTTCATGGGCATTACTTATACTGTTTTAGGATTTTCTGAATATATTCCTTGTAATCCTGAACTACCTGTGGCGGGCTTACTACCTGTATATCGTCTCCGAAACGGGCCAGCCAGCTGAAGAAATTGGTGGTGACATAGAGCTTGGTGGTCAAATCAAAATGACCATCATCCACCTGTTTGGTGTCTACTTCCTCCCCGAAACGGTCAATCATAATGGTTATGAGCTTGTTGCGGCACCGCAGCACCACTGTCCGCTCATTTTCCTCGTTCGCCATCATGCTGAAGGCCCGCTGGGAATACTTGGACAATAAATCCCGGTCCGGCTTTCTCACAGCCTGTTCCTTGGAAATGGTCAGCGAGCTTCCATCAATGCGGTCAATGCGGAAGGTCTTGGTTGTTCTGGTGCTGTTTTCATAGCCCACCAGATAATAGTGGTCCTCGTTCCACACCAAAAAGTACGGGCTTATGTCATATACCTTGCCATCATGTCTGGCCTGAAGCTCTTTCTTTATGTTGTACTCATTATATTTGAAGTTAATTCTTCGTTTCTTGCCGATAGCCCTGGTCAGCTTGTCTATGGTCAGATTAACGAGCTTGCTGTAGGGCTTGATATTCTTATTAATATCCCGATTCCACAGAAGCTCCTGGGCCTGATACTTACTGCACAGCTTTTGCAGCTTCTCAATAAGGGAATTGGTGGCCTTGGTGGAGATAATCTTGGAGGCGGAAATGGCATCCACCATAAGCTTTAATTCCGACAGCTCAAAAATCCGTTCCCCCATGAAAAAGGAATTGTTGGAGGACTTGACAATCACCACATCATAGCCGGAGGCAATCAGCAGGTCCACGTCATCCTTGACGGTCTTGCGGTTAACATCCAGCCCCAAATCCTTCATCCGATCAATAATCTCGTTGGTGGATAATGGATGGTCCTCGTCGGTTTCTTCATTGAGCATCCTCAGAAGCTGCAGCATACGGGCCTTTTTGTTGCCCTTGATACCCTTCTGGATGGCATCAGCATTAATATTTCCGTCATTTATATAATCGTAGGCCATAAATATCACTCCTATTCCAGCAGTTGAACAACGGTATATAGAAATACTCCATGGTAATAAAAACGACCAAATATCAATGTAACTAAGTATTATCACATAATGCTATTGCCGTCAAGAAAAAAGAAGATATTGCCGGGGGATTTTGGCAATACCTTCTAAAAATAAAACTCTCAAATTAATGATAGGAAATTTTCCATCATTTTCCGCCCCTGAGGGGTCAGAATGGATTCCGGATGAAACTGCATTCCATAAACAGGGTACTCTTTATGCTTCAAGCCCATAATGGTACCATCAGCCAGCTCGGAGGTTATCTCCAGACAGTCAGGAAGACCTTCCCTGGCTACCACCAGTGAATGATAGCGGCCTACCTCCACCTGCTGCGGCACATCCTGATATATTTCTTCCCCGACATGGCTAATAGGGGAGGTTTTCCCGTGGTAAATCTCTCCTGCACCCACCACCTTGCCGCCGAAGACCTCTCCAATGGCCTGATGCCCCAGACAAATGCCTAAAATTGGCAGCTGTCCCTTCATTTTGTCAATAAGCTCCTCCGTAATACCAGCATCCTTAGGCACTCCCGGACCAGGAGAAATCACAATGGCCTCATAGCCCTTCTCAGCTACTTCCTCCACCGTAATCTGGTCATTGCGGACCACCTCAACCTTTGCTCCCAGATCGCACAGAAGCTGATAAACATTGTAGGTGAAGGAATCATAGTTATCTAAAAGCAACAACATCATTCTCCACCTCCTCTACTACCTTAAACATGGCTTTGGATTTTTGCAGTATCTCGTTATATTCAAAGTCGGCCTTTGAGTCATACACGATACCGGCCCCTGACTGAATATAGGCATTGTCTCCGTCAATAACCATGGTCCGCAGGGTAATACACATATCCATATTGCCATTAAAATCCATATAGCCAACGGTTCCGGAATAAGCGCCACGCTTCACCGGCTCCAGCTCCTGAATAATCTCCATGGCCCGGAGCTTCGGGGCACCGCTGACTGTCCCTGCCGGGAAGCAGGCCTTGATAACATCCATAGGGGTGAAGCCCTTCTTAAGGCTTCCCATAACCTCAGAAACCATGTGCATAACATGGGAGAACCGCTCCACCTCCCGCAGCTTGGTTACCACCACGCTGCCCGGCTCACTGATGCGGCCTATATCGTTACGGGCCAGGTCCACCAGCATGGAATGCTCTGCACATTCCTTAATATCGGCCTTAAGCTCTGCTTCCAGAGCCTTGTCCTCCTCCTCGGAGCCGCCCCGCCGACGGGTACCGGCGATTGGATAGGTGTAAACGTGCTTGCCGGCCACCTTAACCAGCATTTCCGGGGAAGCAGCCACAAACTTCTTTTTGCCAAAATTCAGATAGAACATATACGGGGAAGGATTAACCTGCCGCAGACGGCGATAAAAATGGAAGGCCGGCTTGGTGAGCTTTTCCCTAAACTGGCGGGATGGCACCACCTGAAAAATATCCCCGGCCACAATATAATCCTTGCACTTCTTAATGGTTTCCGCAAAATCTGCCGGCATCTTGCCGTATTTGGCCAAAAAATCCACCTTTTCCCTGCGCTGAACACTCTTTACAGCAGGAGTCTGTACCGTCGCATAGAGCTTATCTGCCAGCTCCATCATTTTCTGCTGGGCGTCTTCGTATACCTCATCCAGATTCTGGCCATCCTTGACGCTGGCCAGATAAATGAGCTGGGAGGCATTCTTCTGCTGGTCAAACACCATGAGGATACGGCAAATCATAAACTGTCCCAACAGCTCTTCATCCGCCACCTGCAGATTCCGCACCCGGTCAAAGACAGCGGAAATTTCATAATTGAAATAACCTACGGCACCACCGTTGGCCAAAGGCAGCTCCTGGTCGCCCATGGCACTTTTGAGACCATCCATATACTTATTTATGGCCGTTACAGGGTCACCGTCCACCGCCTTCATTTCATCCTCTTCCTGAATCATGAGGCGATTTTTATACACCTGTAATTTTATAAACGGGTCTGCCCCAATAAAGGAAAAGCGGCCAAATTTCTGATGGGCATCCACAGACTCCAGCAGGAAGCCCTTTTCCTCTCCCACCAGCTTGTAATACATGGACACAGGAGTATCCAGGTCAGTGGAAATCGGCATGCTAAGGGGCACCATATTGGCGGTTTGCGCCTTGTTTTTGAATTCTTCCAACGATGGTGTCAACTTCATTTAACTCACCTTCTTATCCAGCGCCTGACGGATATCACCTATAAGCTGGCCCGCCTCAGCATACTTTTCTTCCATAATCAGCTTTACTACAGCAGAACCCACAATAACTGCATCGGACTGCTGTGCCGCCTCCACGGCTGCCTCAGGAGAACCAATACCAAAGCCCACGGCACATGGGGTATCGGTCTGCTTCTTCACCCGCTCAATCACCTTGTTAATAGGACTGTAATCAATCTTTCTTACGCCGGTAACACCGTTAATGGATACGCAATAAATGAAGCCATCGGCAGTCGTACAGGTTTCACTGATGCGGGCATCGGTGGTACCCGGAGTCACGAACTCCACCAAATGAAGGCCCTGGGCCTGACAAATCTGCTTCATCTCCCCGGACTCCTCATGAGGCACATCAGGAATGATAAAGCCATCTATTCCAGCCTCCTTGGCATCCACTGCCAGCTTTTCGAAACCATAGTTAAGCATATTGTTGATATAACCCATGCCCAAAATCGGCACCTGGGTAAACTGACGGATTTCCTTCACCAGCTCCAATACCTTTGGCAGGGTCATGCCCCTCTGAATTGCCTGATAGGAAGCGGCCTGAATAACAGGGCCATCAGCCATAGGATCAGAGAAGGGAATTCCCAGCTCAATCACATCGGCACCGGCCTCCACAGCGGTCTTTACCGCCTTGATGGTGCCTGCCGCATCCGGCATGCCGGCTGTAATATATATTACCAGCCCAGTTTTATTATCAGCCTTAAGCTCCTGAAATTTATCCTGTAAACGACTCATAATCAAATCTCCTCTCCTAATGCCTTTGCTACCTGCTGCACGTCCTTATCTCCACGGCCGGACAGGGTAACTACCACCACTTCATCCTTTTTGGTATTTGGCATGAGCTTTTCCAGATATGCCAATGCATGGGAGCTTTCCACAGCCGGAATGATACCCTCTTCACGGCTAAGAAGCTGGAAGGCATCCAACGCTTCCTTGTCATTTATTCCCACATACTTGACCACGCCCTGATCATGGAACATGGCATGCTCCGGACCAACACCAGGATAGTCAAGACCGGCAGAAATGGAATAAACCTCAATGACCTGTCCGTCATCATCCTGTGCCAGATAGCTGTAAGCACCATGGAGCACTCCTGGGCGGCTGTCCGGATTGGATAAGGTCTGGGCATTGTCCCCTACAGCCGGGCCACGGCCAGCGGCCTCCACGCCGAACTTCTTTACATCCTTATCATCTCTGAATTCATAGAAGGTACCAATGGCATTGGAGCCGCCGCCTACACAGGCAATCAGATAATCCAGACGGCCGCCGGCTTCCTCCTTGATTTGTTCACGGATTTCCTTACCAATAACAGACTGAAAATCCCGCACCATGGTTGGATATGGGTGAGGACCAACAGCCGAACCAATAATATAATGTGTATCCTCAATATGAGCTGCCCAATAACGGATAGCCTCGCTGGTAGCATCCTTCAGGGTGGAGGTACCGGTGGTTACCGGCACAACCTCAGTGCCCAGAAGTCTCATCTTGAACACATTCAGCTTCTGGCGCTCCATATCCACGGCACCCATGAACACCTTGCACTCCATACCGAAGAGGGCCGCCACTGTAGCTGTGGCCACACCGTGCTGGCCGGCACCGGTTTCCGCAATAATCCGCTTTTTGCCCATACGCTTGGCCAACAGCACCTGTCCCAGAGCATTATTAATCTTATGGGCACCGGTATGAAGCAGATCCTCCCGCTTCAGGAATATCTTGGCCCCGCCGTAATATTTGGTCAGCTTCTCGGCATAATAGAGCAATGTAGGACGACCGGCGTATTCCACATAGTATTTTCTTAAATCACTTAAAAACTCCGGATCGTTCTTGTATTTTTCATAGGCTGCTTCCAGCTCAGTCAATACCGGCATAACAATTTCTGGTACATACTGACCGCCATATTTTCCAAATCTTCCCTTTGACATAATCTCTTCCTCCTAAATCTCATTCAAACCTGTATGTAAACATTCTTTTAATCACTTAATAAGGCAAAATCCCGGGTGGTTTTTCCTACATCCTTGGCAGTGGATAATCCCTCTCCCACCAATATGCCATCCAGGCCGGCCTCATGGAGCTTCCTTACTTCCTCCATACTATGGATACCGCTTTCGCTGATAATAGTTCTGCTGCGGTCCACATAAGGCAGCAGCTCCAATGTATTATCAATGGTTGTCTTAAATAATTGCAGGTTACGGTTATTGATGCCGATAAACTTGGCCGGGGTTTTCATGGCCTTGTCGATATCCTCCCGGTCATGAACCTCCAACAAGGCATCCATACCCAAATCCCAGGCCAGCTTCAGATAATCGTCCAGCTGCTGTTGTGTAAGAATTCTGGCAATCAGCAGTATGGCATCAGCCCCCAGCATTCTGGCCTCGTAAATCTGATATTCATCAATAATGAACTCCTTGCGGAGCAGGGGCAGCTTGACCTCTTTTCTCACTGCCACCAGATCCTCATTCTTTCCTAAAAAGTGGGGATCCGTGTGGATGGATAACATGCTGGCACCGTTTTGTTCATACATTCTGGCCAATTCCAATACAGAATAGGGATGTCCAAAATTGCCCTTGGAGGGTGACTGGAGCTTGCACTCGGCTATAAGGTTCCATTTCCTTTTCTGGAACTGGCTGCACATGGCAAAGGTACCTTTTTCCGCCTGCTCCTTTACAGCCTTCAAAGGGAGCTTCCTCTTTGCATCCTCGACTATATCCCGTTTCTTGGCCACAATTTCGGCTAAATAATCTCTCATATTTCCACCACTTTCTTTCCTGCTGCCACCAAAAACTTTCTGATTAATTCCGGTGATTTTTTACCTTCAATTTCCATGGAGCCGGAAGCATCTATTCCGTAGGGATTAAACACTTCAATGGCTTCCTGAAGGGTGTTGGCTGATATACCACCGGCTATTATGTATGGCTTCTTCAATTCCCTTATGGTACTGGCGGCCTCCTGCCATCGAAAGCTGACGCCGCTGCCCCCCACTGTATGCCTGCTGTAGCTGTCTATAAGTATGTACCGGGCGGGATAAGCCTCGGCCCTTTCCAGTGAGAAATCCTCTCCATATCGAAAGGCTTTTATGATGGGCTTTTGTATCCTCTGAGCGTACTTTTCATCCTCATGTCCATGAAGCTGAACCAGATCCAAGCCACAATACTCAGCCAAATCATTAACCTCGTCAGCAGGCTGGTCCACAAAGACCCCCACCTTTATCGGTCCCTTTATCTCACTGCATATGCGCTTTACGGTGTCCGTAGGACAAAAGCGTTTAAATCTGTCGCTCATGATAAAGCCCATAAAATCAGCCGTGCTGGCCGCCCGGGCCGCTTCCATATCCCTTATGCCACATATTTTTACCTTTGCCATTTTTGAACACCTCATTTATAAAACAAAAAGCCCCATGCATAACCTCCTACAGTTATACATGGGGCGAATTAATCCGCTGTGCCACCCAATTTCAGTGATATTCTCCGGTAATAAAAAAACACTTTATCCCATCCGAGACAAAATGTTTGCGCCACTCGTAATATCACCCTCTTAAGTACAGGAACCAGGTCCGATACCGCAGCCCAATAACGGTGGCAACCGTTCCAGCCTATTCACGGACAATGGCAACATTGCCGCTTTCGGTGGACTCTCTTGGGACCATTCGCTAAACGCTTTTCACAGGTCATTCCACCTCCGAATTTTCATCCGGCACCTGCTCGCTATCAAAAGTTGGATTAGCTACTATTTCCCAATCAATGATTTAGGTATTAAATTATCAACACCACAATAATAAGTCATATATCACTGTGTGTCAACATTTTTTGTAAACTTTTTGAAAAAATATAAAATTACGTTAAAAAACTGTAAAGCATATAAACTGCCAATCCCACTACTACGGCCAGCACCATCAAAGGAAGTGCTACAAACACAAAGCCGGCCAGCAAAAGGGCAATGGCCACCGCAAACAGCAGCTTGGTGAGAGTACTGCTGCCGGAAGAAAAACGGATGATACGAGGCCCCCGGCTCCCTCCGGAGCCCCCGTATCCTCCAAAGCCTTCAAAAGGATTGCTGCCCTCTTTACGCTGACGGGCAGCATCCTGTTCATTTCCACCTGCCTCAATAGTTATGCCGTCATAAGCGTTTATCTCCGCCTTGTCCATAACCCGCACATTCCCCTGGGCACAGTTAGGACAGGTTCCATCCATATTCAGCTGGCTGCCACACTTCTGACAAATCATAACAACTAACTCCTTTTTTCCGATGCTAACTGGTGTTAAAACTCCTTTTTCTTGGACGAGAGTTAAGCACCAGTAAAGCCCTGGGTAAAATTCAACTAAATTCAGGTGGAGTATAACACTCCATCTGAATAAGTTATCATTTTACGCTTCCCGTCTTTGGCGTATACGCTTAATCAGCACCATATCGTCCTTATCTCTGGTGTGCATGAGATAGTCTCCAATAAACTTGTTTTTAATGCGAAGTCCCGGAGCAATCTCAGAAAGAGGCACCAACACAAAGGCTCTGTCCAGCATGTGCTTATGAGGAAGAGTCAGCTCCTCTGTATCCATCTCCACGCCCTCAATGTACAACAGATCCAGGTCAATGGTTCTAGGACCCCAGTGGGTATGGCGAACCCGCCCCAGCTTCTTTTCAATGTCCTGACACACCCGCAGGAGCTCCATTGGTTCCAGCTCTGTTCTTACACACATGGCACCATTGAAAAACAGAGGCTGGTCTGTCTTGCCCCATGGTGGCGTTTCATAGAAGGATGATACACTGACTAAATGAATTTTGTCTGAAGCCGCTAACATTTTAATGGCTTTTCGAATAGTCGCTTCCTTATCCCCCATGTTGGAACCGATACTGATGTAGCACTCATACATCTTCTTCATTTCTCTCATTCCTTTTCTTGCGCTTAATACATAAAAACATAACTCTCTCTATATTTAAAATATATATAAATTAATATATATATTCATGCCGTTGACGCTGAATAGTGACCTGAACATCCTTAAAAACACCGGGTATTGGAGCCCCGGGTTTATGAACGACCACCTTTAACCCCTCCACCAAGGAAAAATCCTCGAATATGCCCTGGGCAATTCTGTCAGCCAGACATTCCAGCAGCTTTACAGGTGCTCCCTCCACAATTTCCTTTACTCTGTCATAGATTGCGGAATAATTCACTGTATTTTCCAAATTATCCGTATGTCCTGCCTTGCGCAAATCCAACTGAAGCGTTAAATCCACAACAAAGCGCTGCCCCAGCTGTTGTTCCTCCGGCAATACCCCATGCTTGCCAAAGAAATCCATCCCCTCTAAATAAATACCATCCATCATAGCTTTACTCCCATAATAGCATCAGTTATTCGGCACATGCGGGAAATCGGCAAAACATCATGCACCCGCATAATCTCGCATCCCTTCATTATCCCCATAACGCAGGTTGCGCCAGTAGCTTCCATCCGTTCCTCCACCGGCAAATTCAGGGTATTGCCAATAAAACTCTTGCGGCTGGTGCCCAAAAGAATTGGATACTCCTTTCCATCAATATTTTTCATTTTCTCCAGGTTCTGCATAACGTACAGGTTACCCTCCACGGTTTTACCAAAGCCGATACCCGGGTCCAAAATGATATTTTCTTCCTTCAAGCCAGCCTCCTGGGCAATAGCAATACTCCGGCGGAAAAAATCCACCATGGAATCCATTATGTCTCTATTATACTCCTTAGAAGCACGATTGTGCATCATAACTATTGGTAATTGATATTTAGCCGCCACCTTGGCCATTTCGCCAGGTTCCTCTGCATACTGGAGGCCCCAGATATCATTGAGGATATGTACCCCCTTGGAAGCTGCATAATCAGCAGTTTCCGCCTTAAAGGTATCAATGGATACCGGCACCGGACATTCCTTCAATATAGGCTCCAAAAACTGGCTGAGACGTTCAATTTCCTCTGCCGCCGACATGGTCTGAAAGCCGGGACGGCTGGACTCGGCCCCAATATCAATAATATCTGCCCCGGCGGCCACCATTTCCTCCATGTGCTTTAAGGCGCCATCAATGGTATTCCATTTTCCTCCATCGGAAAAGGAATCCGGGGTAACATTCAAAATCCCCATAATAAGGGTCCTGGAACCTATCTCCAAGGCTTTCCCGTCGGACCACTTATATACTCTCTTACTCATTATTATCCCTTCCTAACATACTCCAGGCCTGATGATAGCTTTGGCTGTCATCCTTAAACAGGCCACGGCAGGAAGATGTGATGGTTTTGGTACCATGGGCCATATCCCCCCGCATGGTCATACAGAGCTGCTGGGCTTCCACAATTACCAGCACACCATCAGCCTTCAGCCCCTGCTCCACGGCGGTTGCCACTTCCTCCGTCATGCGCTCCTGAAGCTGGGGACGATGGGATATTATTTCCACCATTCTGGTAAACTTGCTAAAACCGGCAATAAAGCCTTCATGAGGCTTGTAGGCAATTGACACCCGCCCAAAGAAGGGCACCAGATGATGCTCACACATAGAATAGAACGGAATATCCCGAACCGCCACTATGCCTTCATTTTCAACCTTGAACAGCTCGCCCCAAACCTCATTGGTGCCAGCATTAATTCCATTGAACAGGTACTCGTACATACCGGCTACCCGCTCAGGGGTCTTTTCCATTCCAGCCGCCTTAAGGTCAACCCCCAGGGCCTCCAGGAACTCCTGCATTGCCTGTACAGCTTTTTTGTTCATAGAATTATCCCCTTCGCTTTATCATCATAGCATCTCCAAATGAAAAGAATCTATATTTCTCTTCCACAGCCTTTTCGTATGCCTTCAAAACAAACTCACGACCAGCAAAGGCACTGATGAGCATTATAAGGGTGGACTTTGGCAGATGGAAATTGGTTATAATTCCATCTACAATCTTAAATTCATAACCCGGATAAATGAAGATATTGGTCCAATCTGTGCGGCCGGCAATCTCGCCAACACCTGTGGCAGCAGACTCCAAGGTGCGGATAGAAGTAGTGCCTACCGCAATAACCCGCTTGCCGGCAGCCTTGGTGGCTTTTATAAGGTCCGCAGTTTCCTGGGGAATGCTGTAATACTCCTTGTGCATTACGTGTTCCTCGATATTATCCACGCTAACGGGCCTGAAGGTTCCCAACCCCACATGAAGGGTGACAAAGCCAAGATTTATCCCCATGTCCTTCAGCTCAGCCATCTGCTCCTTGGTAAAGTGCAGACCGGCTGTTGGAGCCGCTGCAGAGCCCTTTTCACGGGAATAAACAGTCTGATAACGCTCACTGTCCTCCAGCTTTTCGTGAATATATGGTGGCAGTGGGGTTTCCCCAAGACGGTCCAGAATTTCCTCGAAAATTCCTTCGTAGTTAAACTTAACAATACGGCCGCCAAAATCCGTGCTGTCCTGCACCGTACAGGTCAGCTCATCACTAAAGCGGACAATCTGCCCCTCTCTGGCCTTACGCCCCGGTTTTACAAGGGTTTCCCAGGTGTCACCGTCAATACGGCGCAGCAAAAAGACCTCAACCTTGCCGCCGGTGCCCTCGCGCCAGCCCAAAAGACGGGCCGGCAATACACGGGTATCATTGAAAATCAGGGTATCCCCCGGCTCCAAATATTCCTTCAAGTCATAAAAATGACGGTGCTCTATAGTTTCCTCCACAGGATCCAGCACCATAAGCCGGGAAGAGTTACGCGGCTCCACCGGTGTCTGGGCTATAAGCTCCTCGGGTAAATTATAGTCAAATTCAGTTAATTTCATGCTTTAATATATCTCCCAAAATCAATACAGCTTGCTGATTTCAACATCTGTATAGTAATGATGCAGAATCTCGTCGTATTTTTTTCCTGCATCTGCCATGGCCTTGGCTCCATACTGGGCCATGCCCAGACCATGACCGAAGCCGTGGCCGTCAAACACTATGGCCACATTATCTCCTTCCACCCTCAGGTTGGTGCCATGCATGGCGGCCGGAGCTGCGTCAATAACATTGGCAGAGCCATTGTTTTTAACATCCTTCTTTACAGGCGGAATAGTTGCTGCCCGCTCAGTGCGAATATTGAAATAGGTGCTCTTAAGTCCAAAGATTTTACGGACATCCTGGGCATTTATAATAATGGTCTGGCCCGTGCCCACAAATTTTACTGCATTGGCCCGTCCGGAAGCCAATACACCATTGATGCTGGAGCTGCCCTGGGCAGCTGTCATGGAAATGCTCTTAAGCTGGCCGATGTTTTTTCCGGCTGCACTGAGGAGCTTCTGCACCTGGGCTGCCGTAAACCGTACTGACCAGTTGTGATATGGTGATTGGCTGTCATCATCCTTTACGGAACGCAGATATGGCAAATAATTGCCCCATACATCCTCAGAATTCTCTGTGGAACCACCGGAGGAGGAATGATATGGCGCATAAATTGGCTTACCCTGATAGGTCATTACCAATCCCATTGTAGCATCAGTTGCCAGTGAGGTGCTGTCCGCCTCATTGACCAGGCCATCATAGGACTGACAATGAGTGGAATCGCACAGATCATAACCGGACCCGAAATGAGCCTTCTGATTTTTCGTATAAAGGGCAAAGGTGCGGGCTGCCACTGCCTGGGCCTTTAAGGCCTCCTGATTCCAGGACGGAGTCATTTCTGATGGCAGAACCCCTTTGACATAATCCTCAAGAGACAAGCGGTTCACAATAAGCAGCTTGCCCCCTTCAGCGGTAACTACCAGCTGTCCCCGATATTCATGGCCGTTGTATTTAATCTTGCTGCCGGAGGCGTTCTCTACCGGAGCGAATACCAGGGAAGATGCCCCCGTGCTCTTGCCGTTGATAAGGATATTATTATTCTCTGCAGAAACGCTGGCCACAATATTGCTCTTAAAGCTGCCGTAATTATGGCTGTCATTGCCCCCAAGGGCATTCATGCCATTAACAGAGCTGATAACGCCCTTGACTACGCCATCCCCGATACCAATGCGGATAACATTATCCACTCCATAATTTTTCTTCACGGCAGACTGCTGCTCAGCCTGTGTCTCCTCATTATGGGCAGAAGCACCGGTCGGCCTAGGCGGATTGGTCCGCTTGTGTGCATTTGTTGGCTTGGTGCCGGTATCCGGAGTAATAACACTGGCCTCGGCCATAGCAGCTCCGCCGGATATTACCAATGAACCCGCAAAAGCCGCCAACATCCCCTGGGCGATTTTTTTATATAAATCCTTCTTCATCATAAAGTCCACCTCATCTTATTGTTCAGTCTGTGCCGCTGCTGCTTCCAGCATGGCCCGTTTTCTGGCCTTGGCTTCCTTTTTACGCTGCTTGCGGATAGCCTTGCTGTAGCGCTCTTCTTCGCTGAAAATGCATCCGCAATAGGGCTGACGATAAAGCTCCAGCTCCTTGCTGATGTCAATTCCCTCCTGCCAGCCTGGACGAAAATCCTCATAATAGAACTTCACCCCGTACATATCCGCAAAATGCTGAGCTGTCTCCTTCATAAGCTCATGCTGCTGATAAATACTGTAAAACAGGGTTGAGGAAAAGGCATCAAAGCCATTTTCCGCCGCATAGCGGGCCGTCTGCTCCAGCCGCCATGTATAACACATACGGCAGCGGCCATTTTCCTGGCTTTCCGCCGCCAGGGCCTTCCTCAGAAAATCCCTCAGCATGTAGTTTTCGTCAGTAATAATATTCATATCCACCTTTTCAGCAAACTGTTTTGCCGCCTTCAGGCGTTCCTCCCACTCCTTATAGGGGTGAATATTAGGATTAAAGAAATATCCCGTAGGCTCAATGCCATCCTCCCGCAGCTTTTTCACGGGATAGCAGGAACAGGGCCCACAGCACATGTGAAGTAACAAATTCATTATTAAATCTCCGGATAAGGAATGCCCATATGCTCATAGCCGGCCTTGGTTACCATGCGTCCCCTAGGGGTGCGGTTGATAAAGCCAAGCTGCAGCAGATATGGCTCATAAACATCCTCAATGGTATCGTTTTCCTCGCTGATGGCCGCCGCCAGAGTATCTATACCCACCGGGCCACCGCCAAATTTCTTTATCATGGAGTCCAGCATCCGCCGGTCTGTGTGGTCAAGACCCATCTTGTCCACCTCAAGACGCATCAATGCCTCATCTGCTATCTGATCTGTAATGACCCCATCCCCGGTAACCTGGGCAAAATCCCGCACCCGCTTCAATAAGCGGTTGGCAATGCGTGGGGTCCCCCGAGAACGGCGGGCAATTTCCAATGCCCCCTTCTCCTCTATGCCAATATCCAATATTTCAGCCGCCCGCTTGATGATCAGCACCAAGTCCTCCGGCTTGTAATATTCAAGACGGGAAATTACACCAAAGCGGTCACGCAATGGCGCCGCCAAAGCCCCGGCTCTGGTGGTAGCCCCGATAAGAGTAAACGGAGCAATATCCAGACGGATGGAGCGGGCACTTGGCCCCTTGCCAATAACAATATCCAGGGCGAAGTCCTCCATGGCGGAGTACAGCACCTCTTCCACATTGCGGGACAGACGATGAATCTCGTCGATAAACAATACATCCCGCTCATTCAGATTAGTAAGCAACGCCGCCAAATCCCCGGAATGATTAATGGCCGGACCGGAGGTAATCCTAAAGTTAACTCCCATTTCATTGGCTATAATCCCGGCCAAAGTGGTCTTGCCAAGCCCCGGTGGTCCGTATAGCAGCACGTGGTCCAAGGCCTCCTGCCGATTCAGGGCTGCCTTGATAAAAATATCCAGATTGTCCTTGGCCTTGTCCTGACCGATATACTCCCGCAAGTGACGGGGACGCAGGCTGTACTGCCAGTCATCGCCTGACTGCTCATTCATGGTCACAATGCGGTCGTCACCAAAATTAATTTCCTCCATCCCTTATCACCTCCTGGACAGCTGCTTCAATGCCAGCTTAATAACATTTTGTACGTCAGAATCCGGATCAATCCGGCCCATATTCTGGAACACAGTATTGACCTCGGCCTGACTATATCCAAGAGACATAAGGGCAGCGGCAGCCT
The DNA here is from genome assembly GCF_002100115.1 of Anaerovibrio sp. JC8. Classification (GTDB taxonomy): domain Bacteria; phylum Bacillota; class Negativicutes; order Selenomonadales; family Selenomonadaceae; genus Anaerovibrio. Next base: position 189,714 of record NZ_ANBM01000003.1, read on the forward strand.
CACTTAAAAGATCCTCACCAACCTGGGAATCACCAAAGAGGCCCCCAACGTGCTGAGTATCCTCTGCACTGCCACCAAAATGCAGCTTATCCTTAAGCTCCAAAATCATGCGCTCTGCCGACTTTTTGCCAATGCCCGGCAATGCCGTCAAAGCCTTTACATTCTTGTTCTGCACGGCCTGAGCCAGTCCCTCAGGAGTAATGGCACCAATGATGCCCATGGCCACCTTGGGACCGATGCCGCTGATGGCGATCAGCAGCTGAAACAGGTCATACTCCTCCTGAGTGGAAAAGCCGTAGAGCTGCATGGCATCCTCCCGTACACTGAGATGAGTAAAGAGCATGCTTTCCTGGCCCTGCTTTAATCTGGCTCTGGTATTGTTGGACACAAATACCCGATAGCCAACGCCTCCTACATTCAGAAGACAATAATCTATAAAAATGTATTCTACTTTTCCCTTTAAAAAACCAATCATATAAAAGTTAAATCCCCGAATTAATCTTTTCGTTCCTCCAAAGCCCGGCGAAGAGCCTTGGTCATAATCTCCAGATCAGGCTCAATGCCCGTCCACAGTCGAAGGGACTCTGCCCCCTGGCCCACCAGCATGGCCTCGCCATTAAGAACCTTGCAGCCATGCTCCTTGGCAGTTTTCAAAAACAGCGTTTCCGCCGGAGTATAGATAATATCATAAACCAGAATTCCCGGCTTTACCCGGTCCCAATTAACCGGTGGCATGGCCTCCACATAAGGACACATGCCCAGCGGTGTAGCATTTACAAGGAGCTCTGCCTTTTCCAGCGCCATCTCAAAGTCCTCGGTCTGCCAGTCCAGCAGGGTGATTTCCATATACTTGCTGAAATATTCCACCAATGGCCGAACCTTTGGTACATTACGCACCCCAATGGTCAGGCTGGCCACACCCTCCTGAATAAGCCCCCAGATAACGGCTCTGGCTGCTCCACCGGCCCCCAGCAGCACCGCATGCTTGCCCTTGGGCGCGTAGCCCAGCTGCTTCATGCCGCCAATAAAGCCCTTTACATCTGTATTATAGCCCGTAAGCACCCCATCCTTATTGACGATGGTATTCACGGCCCCTAAAATTTCTGCATCCTTATCAACATGGTCGAGGTGTTTCATGACCTGCTCCTTGTGAGGGATGGTCACATTAAGACCACATATGCCAAAGGCCTTCATGCCCTGGATAGCCTTACCCAGCTGCCCATCAGCCACAGGAAAGGCGGTATATATGTAGTCCAATCCTGCCGCTTCAATGGCAGCATTCTGGAACACCGGTGACAGAGAATGAGCCACAGGATTGCCAATAACGGCCAGCGTCTTTGTCTTGCCAGTAATCATATTTAAAACACCTCAACAAACATAAAAACATTCATTTTTCCTCATTCGACCATCGTTACCATTATACCATTCATGACAAGATACCTCTAGTTTTTTAGTAAACTCTCCGCCAATCAATGACCAATTCCCTATTAAGAAAAATTTTTAAAATTTTATCTTTTGACTTATTGACTTTTTGACTATTGTGAGTATAATAGCAATTAAGAAAAGGGAATACCTCAAAGGCTCCCCTATCTTACCAAACAAATCAAATATCTAAATGAAAGGGGATCGTTATTATGTTTGGCATTGTTCCGTTTGCTATGAGAAGAGACCTGGCAACAGAGGGAGATGGCTTCGATCGCCTGTTCAACTGGATGAATCAACCAATTTCCAGCTTCTTTAACGACACAGGTTTTAGCAGCAATTCCTTCAACGTGGACGTAAAGGATAATGGTGACAGCTATGAGCTAAAGGCTGAGCTGCCTGGTTATACCAAGGATGACGTACATCTTTCCTATAAAGACAATTATCTGTCCATATCAGCCAAAAAGGAAGAATCCAAGGAAGAAAAGGATGATCAGGGCAACTATATCCGCCGGGAGCGTTACTGCGGCAGCATGAGCCGTTCCTTCTACATCGACAACATCGATGAACAGAAATGCAACGCGGAGTTTAAGGATGGTATCTTGACTCTTACCATGCCAAAGCTCTCCGCCCCACAGGAAGAAATCGTCCATGAAATTCCCATCCATTGATGATTCTTCACCAGTAATTTAGTTCGCAAATTAAACACTCCAATAAGAAAAACGGGTTTCCGCCACTGTGCGGAGGCCCGTTTTTCTTGTATTCCCAAGGACACTGTTTCCTATAATATGTTATAATACTTACGTTTTTTGCTTTAAGTAAAAAATCGAGGTGTTTTATAATGTTTGATCTTTCTCCTGCCAAGAAAGGTGCTGTTCTGGCCATCACCGGCTCCATTCTCTGGGGTGTAATGGGAGTAACCAGCCAGTATCTCCTTCATATAAAGGAATTGCCTGCCATGTGGGTTGTGACGGTGCGCATGTTCTTTGCCGGCATTATCCTCTTGATGGCAGATTATTTCATCTACAAAAAGGATTTCTTCGCACCATGGAAGGGCACGAAGAATATCCTTCAGATGCTTATTTTTAGCTTTATCACCATTATGTGGGTGCAATACGCCTATCTGTCTGCAGTTGAGTATATGAATGCGGCCATGGCCACCGTCTTTGTCAGCCTTGCCCCCATTGCCACCATACTTTGGCTGTCCCTGCGCAGACGCCGCCTGCCCCACTTTTACGAGGCTGTATGCTGCATCTCCGCCGTTCTGGGTGCCACCGTCATGGCCACCCACGGTGATATGACTACCCTTTCCGTATCTGACGAAGGAATCATTTACGGCATTATGCTCCCCATTGCCGGGGTAATATACACGATACAGCCCGGCTATCTGATGAAAACCTTCCGCCCATCCAATGTAACGGGCTGGGGCCTTTTATTGGGTGGTACGGTGCTTTTGCCCTTTGTCCAGCCATGGACCATTACCGAAACCGTGGAAATGGATCCTCTCACCATCTTTAATGTGGTTTACACCGTGGTATTTGGTACTGCCATTGCCTTTTGGACCTTCCTGGCCAGCCTGAAATACATAAAGCCCCACATTGCCGCCATATACGAGCTGATTGAACCCGTCAGTGCCATTCTTCTTTCCGTGTGGTTAATGGACGTCCTTTACCAGCTGCCGGAATTTATCGGCACGGTAATGATACTCTGCCCGGTTTTGTATTTGTCCCTTATTCACAGAAAATAGCTTCCTTGTCACCCTGTTTTGCAGGAAAATCATACTACTTTGTTGAATAGGTTACGCAACAAATTCAAGGAGGTATCACAACTATGAGAAAAACGAATCCCATAAGAATACTATTTTTGATGTTGGTTCTGGTTTGTGCCATGACTTCCTTGGCAACAGCCTCACCACTGCCCCGTGTTGCCGTGGTGTACACAAATAACGCCAATACCACCTACGATGCCGAGCTTGACGATTGCGTATTAAATAACCTCAAGCAAAATCTGTCCAGCCATTTTGAGGTGGTCAAAAACGAAACCGTTGTAAAAAAGCTGGCCGATACAGGACTGACTGACCTTTCCATGGCAGAACGCCGTGATATTGTTGATGCTCTTTCAGATGAGGCTTTTGACTATGTAATATGCCTTTCCATAGAGCCCTTCCAACGCAAGGAAAAATTTACATTTTTTACCCAGGGCATTGAAATGATTGCCACAGTTCCGTTCAAGGTTATCGACGTGAAAAACGACAAATATCTTTACAACGGGAAATTCGTGGAAAAGCAATCTGACAGCACATGGATTGGCACTGTTGGCAACAAATCAGTGGCCATCGAAGCACTGCAAAAGGTAAACAAAGGTATAAACAAGGTTATCCGTGAGAAAATGCTGACAGCCAAATGAGTTTACTCACTCTAAAAACGCCCCAGGAATGAGCTTTTCCAAAGCTCATCCTGGGGCTTACTTTATACAATATCTTTTTTAGGAATAACCCGATGATAACTTAATCCATCCGGCACAGAACTGTCATCATCATTATCATCAATAACTGGTATTTTTTTTGCCATTTCAATATCCTTCTTTATTTCATCATCAGAAATTGCGCGAGCCTCTTCAAGTGTCATTTTAACAATTGCCATAATAAAGCGCCTCCTCTTCTTTATTGGCTTTTCGTGCACTTATAATTCTAATTGCATTATCTCTATCAGTACATACAACTAAAAGTATCTTATCCACTAAACCAATTACATTATAACGCCATTCTCAATTGATAAAATAATATTCAGATTCAATTCTATTAACATCCAAGAATACTTTAACGGCTTGCTTGAAAGAAATACCATGCTTATTTATATTCTTATAATTCTTTTCTTCATCCCACTCAAAATTCATCTTGTTTTACCCACCAATATTATATCATATCTCCTAATTCTTAGACATTATCGAATATCATTTTTCAGCTGAATAGCCTCCGCCAGATGAATGTCCCTTATCTCATTACTGTTATCCAGGTCTGCTATGGTCTGGGCCACCTTCTTTATTCTATCGTAGGAGCGGGCGGACATATTTTTCTCCATAAAGGCAGTGCGAAGTATCTCCTGGGCCTCCTTGGTAATATGGCAGGTTTTCTTTAAAATGGCGCTGGTCATTTGGGCGTTGCAGACAATACCATATTTCTCCAGCCGACTAAGCTGACGCTGACGGGCAGCCACCACACGCTGGCGGATAACTGCCGACGGCTCAGCTTTTTCTGTTGCGGTCAGTTCCTTATAGGTCACCCGTGGAACCCGAATCTGAATATCTATCCGGTCCAATAAGGGGCCGGATATTTTATGGTTATACCGCCTGATTTCCTGATAGGAGCAGTCACACTGCTTTTCCGGGTCATTGTAATAGCCGCAGGGGCATGGATTCATTGAGCAGCATAATAGTATACGGGATGGAAAGGATAAAGAGGCATTGACCCGGGCAATACTTACCACCCCATCCTCCAGGGGCTGGCGCAAGGCCTCAAGGGTTTGCTTGCTGAACTCCGGCAGCTCATCCAAAAACAGCACTCCATTATGGCTAAGACTCACCTCGCCGGGATGAGGAATGGAGCCTCCACCGATCATGGCCACAGAAGACGTGGTGTGATGGGGACTACGAAAGGGACGTTTCGTAATAAGACCACTGTTTTTCTTCAACAGTCCGGATACACTGTAAATTTTAGTGACCTCCAAGGCCTCTCTTTCTGTCATTTCCGGCAGAATGGAATTCAGGCGGCGGGCCAGCATGGTTTTGCCGGCGCCAGGACTACCTACCAGCAGAATGTTGTGGCCGCCTGCGGCAGCTATTTCAAAAGCCCTTTTGGCCATAAACTGCCCCTGCACATCGGCAAAATCCTCCACTATTGCTTCACTGCTTTCCTGCTCCTCCTGACTCCCCGTGGATGGCTCCCAGGTGACTTTTCCATTTAGAAACTCCACCAGCTCATGCAGGCTGTCCACCCGATATATTGGTATTCCATCTACCAATAAAGCCTCATTGACATTTTCTCCTGCCACAAAGAAGGCCTTAAACCCCTGCTCCTTGGCCTTTATGGCCATTGGCAAAATCCCTGCCACCCCACGGATCTGGCCTTCCAGTGACAATTCCCCGGAAAACAGCCTGCCCTCAATACTTTCCTGACTTATAATCCCATAGGCCGCCAGCATGGCCATGGCAATAGGCAAATCCAGTCCCGGGCTGTCCTTGCGGATACTGGCCGGTGCCAGATTAATAGTCACCTTCTGGGGTGACAGCTTAATCCCGGAATTTTTCACTGCAGTCCTCACCCGTTCCTTGGCCTCCCTCACCATGGTATCCGGCAGGCCTATCATCTCCACTCCCGGCAAGCCATTGGCCACATCCACTTCCACATCTATTATCTGGCCATCTACCCCAAGGGTTGTGGCTCCACAGCATTTTGCAAACATTTTATTACCTCCACAGAATATTATTAATTATATATTATATATTTTCTAATATTATTATGCAATATCATTTTATCATGTGAATATTTTAATAATTATAATTTAACCATTAGTAATAAATAACGCAAATGTTAATTCAAGTTTCCATTGCACTTATAATTTTTGTAGTGGAAAATATAGGTGTACATATAAAACAGGGTGCTTGGATATATGAGGGGGATTTCCATGGAGAAAGAGCAAGTTATCCGAAAGCTTCGTGCCCAGCTACACATCAATGGCCATATTATTGGAGCCTCGGTGGGCTCGGGCATGACAGCCAAGCTGGCGGCTCTTGGGGGAGCCGATTTATTGATGGTCCTTTCAGCCGGAAAATACCGCATTATGGGACGCAGCTCCTTTGCCAGCTATTTTTGCTATGGAAATAATAATGACCAGGTCATGGAAATGGGTACCCGGGAGATTTTTCCGATAATCCGTGACAGTATTCCTCTGTTATTTGGTATTATGGCCACCGATCCCACCATCCAGATGTATGATTACCTAAATCAGATTAAAGCCAGCGGCTTCTCCGGAATTGTAAATTTCCCAACTGTTTCCCTTATTGACGGTAATTTTCGTGAGGCCCTGGAGCAGGATGGCAATACCTATAATCGTGAAATTGCCACCATCCGGCTGGCAAATCATATCGGATTATTCACCATGGCCTTCGTTACCAATCCTGAAGAAGCAGAAAAGATGCTGAATGCCGGAGCCGATGTTATCTGCCTGCACCTCGGACTCACCAAGGGAGGCATTCTAGGTGCCAAGAAATATATTTCTTTGGGCGAAGCCAAAAATCTCATGAATGATGTTTTCTCAATATGTAAAGCAAAAAATCCTGACGTGATTCGCATGATTTACGCCGGCCCTGCTACTACACTATCAGATATGCATTATCTATATAAAAATACAGATTGCCAGGGATATATTGGTGGCTCCACCTTTGACCGCATTCCCATAGAAAACTCTGTACTGGAGACAGTTAAGGCATTTAAGCACCGTGATGACCAGCCTGCCAACAATCCGGTCCATCAGCTTATTGAACGAAACTGGGGCAAGGGAAATGTGGTCAATTCCATACGCCAGTATATTGAAGAGCATTACATGGAGCCAATACAGCTGGGAGATATTGCCCTGATTGCCCACATGTCCCCTACTTATCTGAGCAGCAGATTCAAAAAGGAAATTGGTGCCAGCTTCACGGAATACTTATTGGATTATCGTATGGGCAAGGCCAAGGAGCTGTTGAAGGACAGGCTTATATCCTGCAAGGAGGCCGCCTACAAGGTTGGCTATGGGGATTATATTCAGTTTTCCAAAATGTTTAAAAAGCACGTCGGTATTTCCCCAAAAGAATATCAATCAAAGCAAAAAATGATTAAATAATAAAACTCAATAGCTGTGTTTATATAATAAATACTTATATAAACACAGCTATTTTTTCTGACAATTCTGTCTACTTTATATAAATGCACAACAAAAGCATATATAAACACATTTACTACAGCTATATGATTTACTACAATGAAATCAGATAGAGAACCGGTTCCAATTATCCATATTGCGTAGAGAAAGAAGGCGTGATAATGAAAACCATAGCAATTGCAGGTACTTTTGATACTAAAGGGAAGGAATTTCTTTATGTCAAAGGGCTCGTGGAAGAGCTTGGCCTTCGTCCCTTTATGATTCATACCGGTGTTTTCGAATCACTCTTTGATGTGGATGTTTCCAACGAAGAAATTGCAGCTGCCGCTGGATATGACATCAAGGAAATAGTGAAGAAAAAAGATCGGGCTATGGCTACAGAGGCATTGTCGAAAGGCATGCAAATCTTAATTCCCAAGCTATATAAAGAAGGAAAATTCGACGGTATTATTTCCCTGGGTGGCAGTGGCGGTACCTCCATGGTCACTCCGGCAATGCGTGAGTTGCCTGTAGGTGTGCCAAAGGTAATGGTTTCAACCATGGCATCGGGTAATGTTGCACAATATGTTGGCACGAGCGATATTGTAATGATGCCGTCCATAGTTGACGTTGCTGGGTTAAACAAGATATCAAAGACCATTTTCAGCAACGCGGTTCTGGCTATTGTGGGAATGGTGGCCGGCAGAGAGAAGCTGCAGGAGGAAAAGGCTGAGGAGAAGCCACTTGTTGCTGCTTCGATGTTTGGTGTTACCACACCTTGCGTCAATTATGCCAAGGAATATCTGGAGAAAAAGGGTTACGAGGTTCTGGTTTTCCACGCCACGGGTACTGGTGGAAAAACAATGGATGCACTTATTGATGCCGGATTCTTTGCCGGTGTGCTTGACCTTACTACCACCGAATGGTGCGATGAGGTTGTTGGCGGTGTTTTGACGGCCGGGCCGGACAGATGTGCCGCTGCCATTCGCCAACGCGTACCTCAGGTGGTTTCGGTGGGTGCCTGTGATATGGTTAACTTTGGACCAATGGAAACCGTTCCTGCAGAGTTTGTCAAGCGAAATCTGTATAAACACAATCCAACGGTAACCCTTATGCGGACAACGGTCGAGGAAAATGTTCAAATTGGTTCCAGACTGGCAGAGAAATGGAATAAGGCCGAAACTCCAATGACGGTTATTTTGCCAAAGCAGGGTGTTTCCATGATTGATGCAGAGGGACAGCCATTTGAGGGCGTACAGGAGAGAGCTGCCCTCTTTGACACACTGAAACAGAACATAACCAATGACAAGGTAGATATCTGTGAAATGAATAACAATATTAATGACCAGATATTTGCTGAAACCGCAGCAAAACGTCTGGTGGAGCTGATGGAAGCAAATAAAAAATGATTGCATGTTTGAAATGACGGGGAGGATTTAAATATGTTGAAAAAATCTAGGGCTGAAATCATTGAGGATTTCCGTAATCAGGTGAAGCAGGGGAAAATATTGGTAGGTGTTGGTGCAGGTACCGGTATTACTGCAAAATGCAGTGAAAAAGCAGATGTAGATATGCTTATAATCTACAACTCCGGCCGATTCCGCATGGCGGGCCGCGGTTCTCTTTCCGGGCTTTTATCCTATGGTGATGCCAATGCAATTGTAACCGAGATGGGCCAGGAGGTTCTGCCAATCGTTAAGAAGACTCCTGTCCTTGCAGGTGTATGCGGCACTGACCCATTCCGTGTTATGGAAATCTTTTTGAAGCAGCTCAAGGAACAGGGCTTTAATGGTGTTCAGAACTTCCCTACTGTAGGACTCATTGACGGTAAGTTCCGTGCCAATCTTGAGGAAACCGGCATGGGCTATGGTCTGGAGGTTGACATGATCCGTGAAGCTCACAAGCTGGATATGCTCACCTGTCCATATGTATTTGACCCAGAGCAGGCCAAGGCAATGGCCGAAGCCGGTGCAGACATTCTGGTGGCTCACATGGGCCTGACCACCAAGGGCTCCATTGGTGCGGAAACCGCAGTAACCCTTGATGACTGCTGTGAAAAGATACGTGCCATAATCAAGGCCGGCCGTGAGGTTCGCCCGGATATTATGGTTATCTGCCACGGTGGCCCTATTGCTGACCCTGAGGATGCAGCATATGTAATTAATAATGTTCCTGAAATTGATGGCTTCTTCGGTGCTTCTTCCATTGAGCGTCTTGCCTCTGAGCGTGGCATGACTGCACAGGCAGCAGCATTTAAGGCTATCAGCAAACAATAAGCAAAATAACTGCCATAGTCCCAAATAAAAAATCAGGGAGTCTAGCATTTCGCTATGCTCCCTGATTTTATTTTGTCACGATGATGGCTACAAGGCCTTTTCGTATGCCGCCCGGGTCCGCCCGTCAAACAGGACCCACAATATCTCATCAAAGGCCTCCGGATATTCCTGCACCACTTTCTTCACCGTCTGCACGGCAATATCAGCGGCCTGCTCAACAGGATAGGAATACACGCCTGTGGAAATTGACGGAAAGGCAACTGTACGAATACCATGCTTTATGGCCAGCTCCAAGGAATTACGGTAACACCCGGCCAGCAGCTCCGCCTCCCCATAATCGCCGCCATGCCACACAGGACCCACAGTATGAATAACGTAATCACATGGGAGCCTATAGGCCTTGGTTATTTTTGCCTGCCCGGTTGGACAGCCATTTAAGGTCCGGCATTCCGCCAAAAGCTCCGGCCCCGCCGCTCTGTGTATGGCACCATCTACTCCCCCGCCCCCCAGCAGGCTTTCATTGGCGGCATTTACAATAGCATCTGCATAATGCTTTGCCGTAATATCACCTAAAACGGTCTTTATTTTTGTCATAACCTTCCCTCACATCAGCCAGCACTCAATGCTTGGACAGGACAAGTGAAGCATAAGGCTCACCCATCAGGACATGCTTATACCCATCGCCGGAGTCTTTCTGTGGGCAGATAAGGGAAACATCCACGGTGGACTGGAATACCATGACAATGTCGCTGCCGCCAAAGAGGAAATATCCCATAGGATCTCCCTTCCTGACAACATCCCCTACAGCAAGGTTTTCCTCCCAGTTACAGGAGCATATCTGGGACATACCGATTGGCAGAATAGCCACCAAGCCGTATTCTTCTGTATCAATAACAACGCAGTCACGGGTTTCAATGGTCTGCCACCCTGGGATGGAATCAATCAAATAATAGCGTTTCAGCTTTGGATCCCACTCGGTAACACCGCCGGCACCATTGGTTCCAGGAATTTTCCGCAGCTCAACAATTTTTCCGCTAACCGGAAAATGATACCGATGATAGTCATTCACATCAAGGAAAGTATGGGTCACTGTTCCGCCGTTAAAGGCATCACCATAGGCGGAATCCGGTCCCATCAGTTGAGCTATAGAGGTAAAGTTGGCTGCCTTAATAGCAACACCCTTTTTTTGGATAAGATTGCCTGTTTCATCGATTCGCCAGATGCCCTGAGGCGTAGAATCCGCCGGAGCAACCACGCTGCTGTCCGCAATCGGACGAACAGAAGGATCAACCAGATGACGTGAGAACCAGTCATTAAAGCTGTTCCATGCATTGTAATCTGCATACCAGCCATACTGCATATTCATGGAAGGGTCCTGTTTGATTCTCTGATAGTAGGTGTCGTTCCAGCTTTCCTTAGTCGAGAGGAACCGCCCCCACTCCTGGGAGTATTCCCGGCACCAGGTGGCGATAGGCTCATGGTATTGAAGGCTAGGATAATAATATCCACGGTTCTCCAGTTCCTCCAGTGGCTGATCCACTATAAACCAGAAATAATCAACACTCTGATCTATATGACTATACAATGTAGGATAAGAAGCGTCTGAAAGCACATTCCAAGGCATGCAGGTCACGGCCCAGTCCAGGAATGAATATAAATCGTTGACACTTTGTATTGGATTGGTATTCGGGTCCGGATTGATGACACGGGCCTTTGCAATGGATTTTTCCATCATTTTCATCAGTGCAGGGTCATCATTCAGATATTTCATCATGGAGATGGTGGCCTGAGAATGAGGCAGATTTGACTTGGGAACCGCCGCCTGTGCCCCCAGACTGTAGAGCAGAAGCACAACACCCAACAATAGCGTAAAGACCTTTCTTTGCATTGAAGTAACCCCCTTGTCTTACTTTGTAAATGAATAACAACCTATTAGGATATTCTTATTGTTACTTCGACACTATAACATAAAATCCTTCCTTTTATCTGGCGACACAGGCCTCTGACCCCTAAAACAAAAATCCGCACCCATACTCATGGATGCGGATTTAATATTTCGTTACTTAATGGCACTTTTTTGCTTAGAGCTTAAACCTGCCAGTTTCCTCTGACAGATTGTTAGCCAGGGAAGCCAGTGCCTGGGATGCAGAAGCGATCTCCTCACTGGAAGCGGACTGCTCTTCAGCAGCAGCGGAGATAGTCTGGGTGTGATCGCTGGTAACACGGCTCACATCATCAATATCATCTACTGCCTTTACAATATTTCTGGTACCGTCAGCAACGGTAGTAGCAGACTTGCTGATAGACTTCATCTTATGCTCGATACCACTCACCATTTCCATTATTTTGGTGAACTGTACGCCTACTCCCTGTACAGCCTCAGCACCATGCTGAACCTCCTCGGAGCCATGCTGCATGGCAGTTACTGCCGCTGCAGTATCACTCTGAACGGAAGCAATACGGTTCTTAATTTCTTCGGCAGCCATAGAGGACTGTTCAGCCAGCTTACGCACCTCTTCAGCAACTACAGAGAAGCCACGGCCCGCATCACCAGCACGGGCAGCCTCTATGGCTGCATTGAGAGCCAACAGATTTGTCTGGTCGGCAATGCTGGCAATTGTTTCCACGATCTGACCAATCTGCTGGGAATTGTCTCCCAGCTTACGAACTACGCCTTCCAACTGACGAACAGACTGCTCAATCCCCTGCATTCGCTGGGTAGCTTTTCTCATAAGCTCCTCACCCTGACGGGCAGCATCAGCGGTTTCTGCCGTATCTGCTGCCACCTCCTGAGCCTCGGCAGTCATATTTTCAATATCAAGGGACACGCTATCCACATTATTTCTGGTTCCGTCAACATTGACCAGCTGCTTTTCCATGCCCTCAGCTACCTCGGTAACAGTTTCAGCCACGTTGGTAGCAGCCTGAGCCGCCTGATGAGCACTGGCAGTAAGCTCCTCACTGGAAGCAGCCACCAGCTCAGCAGATTTCTTTACACCGCCAATAAGCTTCTTCAGATTTTCATTCATCTGATTAACATCATCGGACAGCTGCCCCAGCTCATCCTCAGAATCCACATGAAGCGGGCGCTGATTCAATACGCCGTTGGACATATCCTTTACCCGGTCAGCCAGGCTTTCCACAACCCGGACAATACGGGTAGAGAACTTCAGGCAGGCAAAGACAATCAACAGAATACCAAATAAAGTAAGGATACTATAGGTAATCTTAAGGGTACGAAGCTGACTATATACATAACTGGTCGGTGCAGACACTACGGCCTTCCAGCCAGATACTGGAATAGTAGCATAGGCTACAACGCACTCCTCACCACCATCATCCGCCACGAAGAACCCCTTGTCATTGGACTTCATTTCGGCAGCATGGGCCTTAAGCATCGGATTGTCATCCATGCTGGTAAGATTCTCTTCCTCGTTGGCAGAAGCAATAATAATATTGCTCTCCGGATTGATCAGCATTCCCTTGCCTTCACCCTGGAACTTAATCCCCTTGGCCTGCTCCACCAAAGTGTCCATTTTAACGTCTTCACTGAATACACCACCAACAGCGCCCTTCCGGTCATAAGGCACAGCAATGGTTACTACCATGCTGCCGCTGCTGACATCCTGATAAGGATCAGTATAGATAATGTGTCCCGCTTTCTTGGCATCCACATACCAAGGGCGCTTGGTCCACTCACCCTCCCCGGTGAGGTCACCATCATGCCATGCCATGGCAAAGCCGTCCTCCATGGCATGAATATTATCCAATACCTCATTGTCATCTGCAATCTGGGCCACCATCTCATGACGCTTTGCCAGATCAGTGCTGTCAGCCGGTATCTGCTTAAATACGGACGCACCGGCAATAACCACCTGCCCCTTGGCGTTAAGCCAGTCATTGGCCTGGGATGACTGACGGCCAATTTCGGAAATAATTTCCTCCTCTACAGTTCTTTCCAAAGAACTGGATGCAGTAAAGTAGCCAATAACAGACACAATGGCCATAATTGTCCCCGCAACGCCGGCAAGCATAAAAAACTTCTGTTTAATACTCACTTTCTTACCTTCCTTTCAATTTACACAACGTTGTAATTATAGCACCAAGTGCTAAATTTTACAAAGTAAATAGGATAAAAACACCAAAAAATATTAATTTGCTTATATTATTGTAGTTAAAATTTATTATTTTCAACTTTCCTTTAAAATCAATATTTGACTAGTGGTAAATTCTGGTAATATACTTAGGAGAAACGTATTATGTGTTGTTGAAAGAAAGTGAGTCGTAAAAATGATGTATTTATCCAGGAAGCTGGCCATTCTCTGTGTTCTCACAGCTACCATAGCTTCTTTTTCTTATAGTGATGTCCAGGCCTATTCCGAAGGGGATTTCCATACCCCCACATCCAAGGAGGAGCTTAATGCTGCCGAGAAAACCATGAAGCTGATGCAGAAAAAGCATCCCGACATGGAGGAAAGCGTTTTTCTCACGGAGCAGCTTCAGGCACCACTCATAAAATACAACCCCACCTTATTAAAAAAGGCCACCAAAAAAAATGAGGATGGCCTGCGCAATGTATATATTATAGGCAAAAACAATCCTGGGGAAATTGGCAAGGGTGCATTTAATATTACTGCCGGCAATATCGCCCTTACCCAAGGGCTGATTAATGCCAGAATGGCCTTTCATCCCGGCAGCTTCGAGCCAAAGCCCTTTAAAGATTATGATGTATATGCCCTGAGCAGCCTGGCCCCTGATTATGCCCGTGAGGTGGCCCATTGGTACTATAATGACGGATGGACCGAAAAGAATCAGGCTCCTCTCACATATGAGGAAATGCCATGGATTAACAGCCGGGCAACCCTATTGGGGCAAAAGCTGCTGGAAAATGTGCCAACCATCAGCATTGGTGGTCATATTATGGCTGACCTGCGAATTCAGGAAGAAGATTATCAGCTTCAGGATGAAAAGCTGAACGAAACCTACGACCAGATAATGAATATCTCAAATTACCGGGTGGGCTTCACCAACGATGTACTCTCCACCAACCAACTACTGGTGGCAGACAAAAATGGTGATTATTGGGAGGCCTTTGCCCCGGCCCAGTTTGATGTCACTGCCCTCAAGGATGAAGCACAGGCAGAGGAAAAATCCATCATGACCCGGGGGGAAGACCGTGCCTATTATGTTGCCGGCCAGATTGCCTGGGCCATCAACCACAGGGCCTGGGACAGCCAGCACGTAGAGCTGGCAGATGCCCATAAATATTTTAGGGATTTGCCAAAGGATATAAAGTTCACTGCCATTGTTGCCACCGCTGATGATGGCAGCTGGAAGCTCATTGACTGGTATCTGGATGACAGCAGCTATCTTACCGGCAATCAGCTTGATGAATTAAATCTTTACATTGATGGCATAAAGGCAAGCTACGATGATGCCATAAATTATTAATTACTCATTCCAACAGCGACAGGAGAAAAACATGGATAAAAAGAAGCTCATGCAGGTAGCCTCCGGCAAAGTAAAAGCTCAGCTGGTACTGAAAAACGGTAATGTATTTGCCGGGTTCACCGGAAAGTTTCTCACCACGGATATTGCCATTCAGGACGGCTATATCGCCGGTCTTGGAAACTACCAGGGTGAGGAGGAAATTGACCTTCAGGGACAATATATAACTCCTGGATTTATTGACTCCCATGTGCACATTGAAAGCTCCATGCTCATCCCCTTTGGCTTTGCCCAGGCTGTAGTGCCCAAGGGTACCACCACGGTAGTGGCTGATCCCCATGAAATAGCCAATGTTGGCGGTGAAGCCGGCATTCAATATATGCTGGATGCCTCTGAAAATCTGCCGCTGCAGATTAAATTCATGCTGCCATCCTGTGTTCCCGCCACTCCTCTGGAGGATGCCGGGGCTGTGCTGGGTGCAAAGGAATTAAAGCCTTTCCTGGAGGACAGCCGGGTACTGGGACTGGGAGAGCTGATGGATGTGCCCGGGGTCCTCAATGAATCCGACACCGTCTGGGAAAAGCTGAATATTATCGATCCCCATCACTTTGTGGATGGCCACGCTCCCATGCTTACAGGCAAGGAGCTGATGGGCTATGCTGCAGCAGGGGTGGATTCCGATCATGAATGTGTCACTGTTCAGGAGGCAGAGGACCGTCTGGCCGCCGGAATGTATCTCATGATACGGGAAGGCTCTGCTGCCCACAATCTGGAAGCACTGCTGCCGGTCATCACCGCCGCCAATAGCCGTTTTTGCTGCTTCTGTGCCGATGACAGACACCCCGGTGACCTTATGGCCGAGGGCGGTATAAATGCCATGGTACGGGAGGCCACAAAATTAGGTCTGCCAGTGGAGCAAGCCCTGCAAATGGCCACCGTGAATCCAGCCACATATTTTGGCATTCGTGATACCGGTGTTATTGCACCGGGTCGACGGGCTGATTTGCTGGTATTTTCCAATCTGAAAGGCTGGGAGCCTAAGCTGGTATTTACCAACGGAACCCTGGTGGCTAAAGAGGGCCAATGTCTGGAGCAGATATGGAAGCAGCTTCCTACTCCACCAGTTCCGGAGCGTCTCAGTAAATCCATGAATCTGCCTGAGCTGACCATGGACCAGCTGGCACTGCCTATAAGGGGCGATAAAGCCAATGTAATTGGTCTTATTCCCCATCAGCTGCTGACCCGGCATCTATGGCAGGCCGTTCCTGTTAAAGAAGGTCAGGCCGTGGCTGACCCGCAGCAGGATATACTAAAGCTGGCCGTATTTGAACGCCATCACAATACCGGCAAGCGGGGTCTTGGTCTTGTAAAGGGCTTCGGGCTGAAGCAGGGTGCTATTGCCCAGACCATTGGACATGACAGCCACAACCTCATTGTCATCGGCACCAATGATGAGGACATGCTGATGGCTGCCCAAAGTCTGCAGGCCTGCGGTGGCGGTATTGCCATTGCGGTACAGGGAGAGGTAAAGGAAATACTGCCTCTGCCAGTGGGCGGTCTTATGACAGACAAATCTGCCACCGAAACGGCCAAACAAACAGCCAAAATGGAGCAGCTGGCATACCAGCTGGGAGTGGACCCGCAATATGACCCATTCCTTACTCTGGCCTTCCTCAGCCTGCCGGTAATTCCGGAGCTGAAGCTCAGTGACCGGGGACTGGTAAAGGTTCTGGAAGGTCGCATTATAGGTTTAGAAGAAGAGACATAGTTAAATAAAAAAGGCAGTGGGCTGTTGCCGGAAGCAATAGGAAAAGTCACGTCAAGAAAGTTTTACTTGCCATACATCTGTATGAGTGGAAAAAATCATCTGTTTGAGCGACGCAACGCTAGTCCTGCAAGGGCGAAGCGAGTTATGATTTTTTACACTATATAAAAGCAAGGAAAACTTTTAGTGACTTTATCCGTGCTAACGGCGGCAGCTCACTGCCTTTTAATATGAATTTCTATCTCTGACTTATATATGGATATGCTCCACCTTTACCTGGTCCCCGTTAATATTCAGCACCATAAAGGACTGAGGCTTTCCATCCCGGGGGTGGGACACACTGCCGGGATTAAGCACCAGACAATCCGGACCCTCATCTATTTCCGCCACATGGGTATGCCCGTAAACAGCAATATCCGCCCCCTGATTGACAGCCGCCTGCCGCAGGGCCAGGGTGCTGCGCTTTACACCATAAATGTGGCCATGAGTCAACAATATCTTATGGCCCCCCAGCTCAGCTATTACCTCATCATCAGCACCGGAGCCTGGCCAGTCACAGTTGCCGGCCACATTAATAACCGGCTTGTCCGTCACCATGCCCAAATATTCCGCATCCTCAACAAGGTCCCCGGCATGAAGCCAGCAATCCACTTCCCCGGCCTTTTCTATGGCCTGATCCACCGCCATGGTATTTCCGTGGCTGTCACTCATTACGCCTACTCTCATTGCAAATACTCCTTTAACAGTACTGCCATTTTCCGCAGGGCCTCACCACGATGGCTGATAGCCTGCTTTTCCTCCAGAGTCAGCTCTGCCATGGACTTATCCCCCACATAAAAATATGGGTCATAGCCAAAGCCGCCGTCACCCTTGGCCTCCAGTCTTATTTCACCGGTGCAGAAGCCCTGGGCCTGCAATACACTGCCATCGGTATCAGCAAAGGTCAGTGCACACTGATAGGCCGCCGGAGAGCTGATCAGGCCCAACTGTTCCAGTTCAGATACCAGCTTGGCATTATTGGAAGCATCATCAGCATTCTCTCCTGAATAGCGGGCAGAATATACCCCAGGAGCCCCACCAAGGGCCTCAACCTCCAGACCGGAGTCATCGGCAAGGCAGGCCAAGCCTGTCATTTTCTGATAGTGACGGGCTTTCTTCAGGGAATTATCCTTGAAGGTCTCTCCGTCCTCCACTGCCTCCGGAATATCACTGTCTATCTCAGCCAGTGAAACCAGCTCTACCGGTAAATCTATAAAAGCATTCTGCATTTCTCTTACTTTTCCCTTATTCTTGGTGGCTATTACTATCTTTTTCATTAAACTGCAAACCAACCTTCCATTATTTTTATCATTTTTCTTCGTTTACACAGGTAATTTTACTACCATTAAAGCCCCGAGGCAAACATTTAACCCCACAAGAAAAGGTCCGCCTGACTTATGTCCAGCGGACCTTAATTGCTTACATTGCTACAGAACTAAGCCAATCAGAACTTGAACTGTCTAAGAGCCTGCTTCTGCTCAGTTGCCATGACAGACAGGGACTCACTGGCAGAGGCGATTTCCTCGGAAGAAGCTGACTGCTCTTCAGTAGCTGCGGAAACAGATTCCATGCGGGAAGAAACTTCACGGCCCTTGGAATTAATCTCCACAACAGAATTGGAAATGTTCTGGGCATCCTCGTTAACCTGTACAATAGCCTCATCCATTGCCTTGGTCTTCGCAGCACCATCCTGAACCAGCTCATGAATACGCTCAAATACCGCCTGCAGATCTTCAACAGACTTGGCACCATTAACAACAGCCTCACAGCCCTTGTTCATGGAATCAACGGCATCAGCAGTATCCTTCTGCATTGCATTAATCAGGTCAGCAATCTTATGAGCGGCCTCCTCGGACTGCTCAGCCAGCTTACGAACCTCCTCTGCTACAACGGAGAAGCCACGGCCCTGCTCACCGGCACGGGCTGCCTCAATAGCAGCATTGAGAGCCAGCAGATTGGTCTGGCTGGCAATCTGGGAAATAGTATCAACAATAGCACCGATTTCCTCGGAACGGGAACCAAGACGGGTCACCATTTCAGCAGTGCTGCTTACGGTGGACTCAACATCACGAATCTCACGAACGGATTTCTCAAGGGCCTTGTTACCCTGAGCAGCCTCATCCGCAGCAGTCATGGAGTTGGTGGATACCTCGTTGGCATGGCCACGCATAGCCTGAATGGAGTCATTAACCTTATTAAGGAGCTCCTGGCTTTCCTTCAGCATATTTTCCTGATCCATAACCAGATGAGCGGCATCGCCTACAGCCTCAGCAGACTGTACAGAAGCCTGGGCAGACTGCATGGAAGCCTCCTTCAGGTTTCCGGAGGAATCATTGATATCCTGAATTGCCTTGTATACGCCCTTCATGTAGGAAGCCATGGTGTTCTGCATTTCAGAAAGAACACGGGAAAGATGACCAAACTCATCACCTCGGTCCATAGCATGGGAGGAACCACGGAAATCACCATCACGGAGCTTTTCACAAATATGAACCATTGTAGAAAGTGCACCAGTAATATTGTTGGCGGTAAATACGCTGAATATGCCCTGAATCACTATAGCAACGATAGTAACAACAATAATCATCATAGCAGCGCTGCTGTTGGCATCACTGTTGGCCTGGGCAGCCGCCTCAGCCTGGGCGTTAACGGTATCCTGCATACCATGCAAAGCATCACGCAGACCACGGGTAGCCGGAGAACCAGCCTTTTCATAATATTCTACCGCTTCTGCCTGTTTTCCCTGGGAGGCCATCTCTACAGCCTGATCCATAACCTTCTTGTAGTTGGCCCACTCTCTATCTATTTCTGAAGTATCTTCTGCCGGAGTACCCTTTACAGCAGCCTTGTATTCTGCCAGATACTTCTCTACATTATCCACGCCCTCCTGCTTCTGTTTCTTCCAGGTATTCAGACGTTCCTCAGTAACATTCTGGGCAGTAATAATCTGCAGGGTCTTTACCATCATAACACGGCTGTACTCTACTGCCTTGCCCAAGTGCTGCACACCCTGCATTTCCTTCTGATACATGCTATGCATACCTTCATCAGCACTGTTCAGTGCCCGATAGCCAGTAAAGCTGATAACCAGCATAGCCACTGCTGCCACTGCTACAATCATGAGCAGCTTGCCGGCCACTTTAATGTTGTTAAAAAACATATTTATATACCTCCTAGTAAAAAATTCTTAGCGCCCATAAAACATACAAAAGGACCAGCTATTCACATACAGTGAATATCCAGCCCCTCATCAGCATTTTCACTGACCTGAAAAGTAATGTGGCGCCTTTCCACAGGTAAAACCATCATTTTTCAAGTCATCTATGTAAGAATTTTTTTAATATGAACACATAACGGGGCTATTATATCAAAAATGTATGGCAATTTCAAACAAAATATTTCAAATCATCATGCAAAAAAGGCCAGCAACTCTCCTCTCTGATAATTACCAGCCACAAAACCCCAAAACCAAAACTTTCCGAAAACCTGCTCTCCATTGAATTAGGTGGCAGGAGAGCTTTATATCCCCATAAACCTCCCCTGCGCTAACATGAAGGTGAACCGACTCTTTTTCCACTCCAACCTTCATGTTTTTTATTCTATATCTGTACCATAAATCCTTCATTTTTTGAATTTTTTTTGCGAAATAAAAATGGCTAATGCTTTTAAACATTAGCCATTAAGGTTTACAACATATTAAACAAATCTTCTGCCAGACTGTACTTCGGCTTCAGCACCATACTCTGCTGAGCCAATAGCTGTTGCCCATCCTCTGATTTAGGAATAGGAGCATTAGGGTCCGGCACATACTCCAAATGAGGTGGTTTACGATACCGGTTCTTGACCTTACTGCCAACATACTCGGTAATCTCAATACTTCCATCAGGCATATAGCGACGGATGACCTCCGTAACCATACCTTCCTTTTTAACGGTATTGATTGCTTCCTGTTGGTCCCTCATTTCCTCAAGGGTATCCTGAACGGATTCAATCTTTTCACATAGGATGGACTGAAATTCCTCCGGGGTACTGACCGTCTTCTGGGAGGACTTGGATGTTGCCTTAATCCCCTCCACATTGGCGGCATTACTGGTTCTTAACGACATGAGCTCACCTTCCTTTTGCATATTCTGCAATATCCGGTGCCTTCCTTAGCTTACACAAATCCTATACCAGCTTATCGTCATTCTAGAGGAAAATTATAATTAGCATATTATTTTCCGTATTCAGCCGCCAGCTTCTTAAAGGCAGGAATGGAGCGCTCAATGGTCTCCTGTTTAATGCAGTAAGCTGCCCTGAAATATCCCGGACAGCCAAAGTCGGATCCCGGAACCAGAAGCAAATCATACTTCCTGGCCCGCTCGCAGAAGGCATAGTCATCCTCCTCCAGAGCCTTAGGGAACAGATAAAAGGCCCCCTGAGGCTTCAGGCAGGTAAAGCCCGCCTCAACCAGACCATTATAAAGGAGATTACCGTTTCGTTCGTAAGCCGCAATGTTAGACGGTTCATCCACACAACGGGCCACCACCCGCTGGAACAAAGAGTTGGCATTTACGTGGGTCAAAACTCTGGCTGCCCCGGCAACTGCACCGTAAACCCGGCCAAAATCAGCCACCTCATCAGGCACTACTATATAGCCAATACGCTCACCCGGCAGGGACAGTGACTTACTCCAGGAATAGCACACCAAAGTGTTCTTATAATACCTGGTCATGTATGGAACAGTGATACCGCCATAAACCAGCTCCCGATATGGCTCATCGGAAATAATGAAAATAGGATGACCGTATTCCTTTTCCTTGGCATTGAGAATTTCTGCCAGCTTTCTGATGGTCTCCTCTGAATATACCACACCACTAGGATTATTCGGGGAATTCACAATTACCGCCTTGGTGTCCGGGGTCAGCATTTCCTGAAACTTGTCAAACTGAATCTGAAAATCAGCCGTATTGGCCGGTACCACCTTCAGCTCCCCGCCTACAGCCTCCACAAAGCACTTGTACTCTGGGAAATACGGTGCAAAGGTAATAAACTCACTCTTGCCCTCATCTGCCGTCAGGGCCTTAAAGCATATGGTAATGGCCGCTGCCGCCCCGCTGGTCATAAACAGGTTTTTCCCGGCAAAGCTGGTACCAAAGCGACGGTTAATGCTCTTTGCAATGGTTTCCCGCACCTGAGGATCACCAGGGGCAACAGTATAGCCGTGAAGGGCCACAGAATCCACTTCATTAAGAATATCAATAATGGCCTGCTTTACACTGTCAGGAGCCGGCACGTTAGGGTTGCCAATGGAAAAATCGTAAACATTTTCCTCCCCCACTTCTGCAGCCCGCTGGCGGCCAAATTCAAAAATCGTCCTGATGGTGGACTTCTTGGTACCTAACACATAGCTTTTCTCTGAAACCATTCCCCATACCCCATTTCATATAAAATCAGCAATTCTGTTTACATAGTACAACTGCCACTAATTATACAATAAAAATAGGTGTAAGGCCAGTTTTTCACACTGACTTTACACCTTTTGTTTACTCAGCAAAGTATTGCATGCTTGTTTTTTTCCACTCTTTTTCCGTAAATTGCAGCTCATACTCCGTAATACCAGTCTCCTCGGACAGCTCCCTGGCGAACTCAATGCAGCTTTCCTTGCTGTCCATGTGAATCATGGTATAGAAGTTATAAGGCCAATCCGGGGCCGTGTTGCGGTCATAGCAATGAGTAACCTCGCTGTGGGCACACATCTTGGCTGCCACCTCGTCCATTTGCTCAGGAGGCACTACCCAAACCACCAGGGCATTTGCCTTAAAGCCCACCTCCACATGGCGGAGAACAGCACCCATTTTTCTAAGGATGCCTTCCTCCTTCATTTCATTTAAACGATTTAAAAGCTCCTCCTGAGAAATACCAATGTCCTCTGCTATCTTCCTGTAGGGCTCGGAGCAAATAGGAAAATCACTCTGAAGGGCCCGTACTATCTTTTTATCGACTTCCGAAAATTCCATATACGGCCTCACTTTAACTTAAACTGTACATCTATCTTGTACTTTTTCTGGGAATACAAATCCAGCAGGGAAATCACTCCCGGCAGCTGACGAATTTCCGCCAAAATCTGCTTTCGTCTCTCATCGCAGTGGGTAATGGCAGTGAACCAAAGCACATAGCCGCAGGTCCGCTGGTAATTATGGGTTATCTCAGGATACTCATTTATCCTGGCCGCCACTGCTGCCACCTGCTCCGGCTCAATCTTTGCCGCCACAAGGGTACCGCTGTAGCCCAATTTATCAGAATTGAAGAAGGCTCCCACCTTGCGGATAAAACCACTCTTTTTCAGCTCCTGCAGCCTGGAGATGACTCTATCCTCAGATACCCCCAGCTGCTGTGCCATGGCCTCGTAGGGCTTCGGCACGAACTGAACTCCGCACTGCAATACATTTAGAAGCTGCTTATCAAAGGCTGTAAGCTCCATATTCTCTCCTTATACACCACACAAAAATAAAAGCTCCCCTGCCCTTAAGCAAAGGAGCCACTATTATTTTAGCAAATCAACTATTTAACCGTCAAGAAAATGTGAAGCCTATTCACTTTTTTCTTAATCAATGTCCTCAGCCTCATCATCCTCCAGCAGGCAATCCGCAATAACATTAAGCAGCTCATCCCGCCCCAGATTCTTTACGGATGAATATGGCAGCACATCCAGCTCCGGTACCCCCAGAGCCCGTTTTATCTGACCAATATTCTTGGCAACCGCATTCTTGCTGAGCTTGTCCACCTTGGTGGCAATGACCAACACCGGCAGATTGTGCTCCACCAGCCAGCGGAACATATCAACATCGGAGGCCATAGGCTCATGGCGGCTGTCAATAAGCTGGCAGACAAACTGCAAATCCTCGGAGCTGAGCAAATACTCGTTGATGAACTTGCTCCAGATTTTTCGCCGCTGTGCCCCGGTCTTGGCATAGCCATAGCCAGGCAAATCCACCAGATAAAAATCCTTCCGCTCCGGGTTGTCGTCTATCTTGGCACCGATTTCATAAAAGTTTATGGTCTGGGTCTTGCCGGGCTGACTGGACACCCTGGCCAGCTGATTAACTCTGGTCAAGGAATTAATCAAAGAGGACTTCCCCACGTTGGACCGGCCAATAAATACGATTTCCTTGCGGCGAACCTCGGGATACTGCTCCTTCTTCACCGCAGAGGCCAGATACTTGCCCTGCGTAATAATAACCTTTTCAGCCATAGCTACCTCACTTCAGCAGTGCATTATCCAGCACCTTGTCCACGTGATCCACGGTGATGAATTCCAGCTTCTCACGGACATTTTCAGGAATTTCCTCAATATCCCGCTTGTTTTCCTCCGGCAGAATAATGGTCTTGATGCCTTCACGGTAAGCCGCCAGCACCTTTTCCTTCAAGCCGCCGATTGCCAGCACACGACCCCGAATGGTGATCTCACCAGTCATGGCCAAATCACTGCGGACCTTGCGGCCAGTCAGGGCAGATACCATAGCCGTAGCCATGGTAATACCGGCGGATGGGCCATCCTTTGGTACTGCACCCTCAGGGAAATGAACGTGAATATCATTGGTTTCATAGAAATCGTCAGCCAGTTTAAACTTCTTCTGGCGACTGCGAATATAGGACAGGGCCGCCTGGGCGGACTCCTTCATTACATCACCCAACTTGCCGGTCAGAATCAGCCGACCCTTGCCTGGGAAGATATTAACCTCAGTAGGGAGAATATCCCCACCGGTCTGGGTCCAGGCCATGCCTGTGCACAGGCCTACTGTTGGCTTGCGCTTCTCTTTATTGTGAGGATATTTAATCTTGCCCAAAATATCCACTAAATTCTTGGTAGTAACGCTGACGCTGGTTACCTCACCCTCCACCAGCTTCTTGGCAACCTTGCGGCAGAGCTGGCCAATAACACGCTCCAGCTCACGGACACCGGCCTCACGGGTATATTCAGTAATAAGACGTTGAATCACCCCGGCACCAATCCGCAGATTCTTGCTGGTCAGGCCGTTGGCCTCATGCTGGCGTGGCACCAGATATCTCTTGGCAATTTCCAGCTTTTCCTGCTCGGTGTAGCTGGACAGGGTAATAATTTCCATACGATCCCGCAACGGACCAGGAATATTGCCCAAGTTGTTGGCTGTTACAATCCACAGCACCTGGGACAAATCAAATGGCAGCTCCACATAGTGATCACTGAAGGTGTTATTCTGAGCCGGATCCAAAACCTCCAGCAATGCAGAGGTAGGGTCCCCCTTATAATCTGCCGCCAGCTTGTCCACCTCATCCAGAAGGAACACAGGATTCTTGGTACCGCTCTTTTTAAGAGCCGCCAAAATACGGCCCGGCATGGCACCTACATAGGTACGGCGATGACCACGGATTTCTGCCTCATCACGGACACCACCAAGAGAAGCCCTGACAAACTTACGGTTTAAAGCCCGGGCAACGGAGCTGGCCAGAGAGGTCTTACCAACACCAGGTGGCCCCACAAGGCACATAATAGGGGCATTCTGGCCATCAGTCAGCTGGCGTACAGCCAAGTATTCCAGAATACGCTCCTTGACCTTTTCCAGACCATAATGGTCCTTATCCAGCACCTCTGCCGCCTTCTTGATATCCTTGTTATCCTCCGTAGTGGCATTCCACGGCATATCCAGCAGGGTCTCAATATAGGTGGTGATAACACTGGCCTCCTGGGACATGTTACCAGCCCGTTCCAGACGGCTGATTTCCTTATTGACAGTCTTCACCACATCCTCAGGATATTTCGCCTTCCGCATACGCTTGCGGTAGCTCTCAATATCCCCCTGAACGCCGTCCTTGTCGCCCAGCTCATTGTGGATAGCCTTTACCTTCTCACGGAGATAATATTCCTTCTGAACCTTCTCTATCTGCTTGCGGACCCGGCCACTGACCTTCTTCTCAATGTCCAGAATTTCCCGCTCCCGCTTCAGCACACCATAAAGGCGTTCCAGACGGGCTTTAATGTCGATGCATTCCAGCAGCTCCTGACGCTCCTCCAGCTTAAGATTCAAATGTCCGGCAATCATATCCGCCAGACGGCCTGCGTCAGAAATAATGGACACGGATACAATGGCATCAGCCGGAATCTTGCGGCTGGTCTTGACCCACTGCTCAAATTCATGGACAACCACACGGACCAGAGCCTCCATTTCCAGGCTCTCCTCCGTTACATCCTGATATTCATGAACATCAACATCAATAAAATCGCCATCATCGTAGCAATTCACAATCTGGGCGCGATACAGGCCTTCCACCAGTACCCGCACAGTGCCACCCGGCATTTTTACCAGATGCTTTATCTCAGCCACAGTACCCACGGAATACAGATCAGCAAAGCCTGGCTTTTCCACGTCTGCATCCTTCTGGGCTGTAAGCATAATTACCTTGTCATCAAGCATGGCCTGCTCCAGTGCCGCCACGGACTGCTCCCGTCCGGCATCCAGATGAACCATCATATATGGAAATACCATCATGCCCCGCAGTGGCAGCAATGGTAAACGTCTCAATTCATTTTTCAAACAAAACACCTCCTGGTGCAATTTCTAAAAAAATATAGACGCTGCAGCAGCAACGTCTATAGTAACTCACCCTTTAGGCGGAAGCTTCATTTTTGGCAGAAAGCCGTGACTTATCATAGCTCAGGATAGGATCAATCTTATCCTCAACCACGGCCTTTGTCACCTGACACTTGGTAACGCCCTCAAGAGATGGAATATCATACATGACGTTCTTCATAATGCCTTCCATTATGGACCTCAGGCCACGGGCACCGGTTTTACGCTTCAGTGCCTCCTTGGCAATGGACCGAAGGGCATCATCATCAAAGGACAGGCTGACATCGTCCAAATCCAAAAGTGCCTTGAACTGCTTAACCAACGCATTCTTTGGCTTGGTCAAAATCTCTATCAGAGCATCCTCGTCCAGGGAATCCAGAGTAACAACTACTGGCAGACGGCCAATAAACTCCGGAATCAGACCGCTCTTCATCAAATCATCAGGTACAACGTGCTTCAGAACCTCGCCAATCTCTCCCTTTTCCTTGGAAGTAACCTTGGCACCAAAGCCCATGTTCTTGTTACCACGACGCTTGTTTATTATTTTTTCTATGCCGGCAAACGCACCACCACAGATAAAGAGAATATTGGTGGTATCAATCTGCAAAAGCTCCTGATGTGGATGCTTGCGGCCCCCCTGCGGTGGAACGGAAGCAACCGTGCCCTCCAAAATCTTCAGAAGGGCCTGCTGAACGCCCTCACCGGATACATCACGGGTAATGGACACGTTCTCGCCCTTGCGGGAAATCTTATCAATCTCGTCGATGTAAACAATGCCCCGCTCAGCCTTGGCAATATCAAAATCAGCAGCCTGTATCAGCTTTAAGAGGATATTTTCGACATCCTCACCCACATATCCTGCTTCAGTCAAGGTAGTTGCATCAGCAACAGCAAACGGAACCTGCAAAATCTTGGCCAGAGTCTGGGCCAGCAGGGTTTTACCGCTACCGGTCGGACCCAGCATCAGAATGTTGGATTTCTGCAATTCCACGTCAACATCAAACATATCGCCGGAATTAATCCGCTTGTAGTGGTTGTACACCGCTACTGCCAGGGTTTTCTTGGCCTCATCCTGACCAATTACGTACTCGTCAAGAATAGCCTTGATTTCCTTTGGCTTTGGCAGGGACTTCAGCTCCTCAGGAGTGGCAGCCGCATTTTCCTCGGACACAATCTCCTGACACAGCTCAATACATTCATCACAAATATATACCCCTGGTCCTGCCACCAGTTTTCTTACTAAATCCTCTGTCTTGCCGCAGAAGGAACAAGTCAGTTTTTCATTGTCATCGAAGCTCATAACAGTGCCTCCTTACTCGTCCTTGTCAGATTTCTCCTCCGGACGAACAATAACCTTATCAACCAAACCATAAGCTACTGCTTCTTCAGCACTCATGAAGTTATCACGCTCAGTATCAGCATTAATCTTATCCAAAGGCTGGCCGGAATGCTGGGCCAACACCTTGTTGATCATATCACGGGTACGCTGCATCTCCTGGGCCTGAATCTGAATATCAGTGGACTGGCCCCGGGCACCGCCCAATGGCTGATGAATCATAATCCGGGCATTTGGAAGAGCAAAACGCTTGCCCTCTGCACCTGCAGTAAGCAGCAGGGAGCCCATGCTGGCAGCCTGACCTACACAGATAGTGGAAACATCAGGCTTAATATACTGCATAGTATCATAAATAGCCATTCCGGCGGTAACTACACCACCAGGGCTGTTAATGTAGAGATAAATATCCTTGTCCGGATCCTCAGACTCCAAAAACAGGAGCTGAGCCACCACAGAGCTGGCAACGGTGTCATTGATTTCACCGGTCAGCATAACAATGCGGTCCTTCAACAGACGGGAATATATATCATAAGAACGCTCACCATTACCGGACTGTTCAACTACATAAGGTACAAAATAACTCAATTAAAATCACCTCAAAATTAATATCATAACAAAACTAAGTTCAACCATTCATATTATTATACCACTAAATGGTCAATCTTGACTTTACTATAACATCAATTTATCAATATTTTCTGAAAAAACTCCAAATAAAAATTAAATCCCCGCCCGGAGAAAGCCCCCAGGCGGTGGATTAAATTTTCTAATCAGTCAATATTACTGTGCAATGCTGTCGATTACGAAGTTAGCAGTCTTTCTTCTCAGAACGGTACCTGCCAAATCGCCGAGACGGCCCTGCTCAGCAATGATCTTCTTAACCTGTGCAGGAGTTGCGCCATAAGCAGCTGCCATGGTAGCAACCTCGTTGTCCAGATCCTCAGCCTCAACCTTGATACCCTCAGCCTTGGCAATAGCCTCCAGAACCAGATCAACCTTTACGTTGGAAGCAGCGGTCTCCTTGTAGTTCTCACGGAGCTTAGTAATATCAGTGCCAGCGTAAGCCATGTACTGCTCCAGCTTCAGGCCCTGCTGCTCAAGACGGAGAGACATCTCCTGAATCATGGCATTTACACGGTTCTCAACCATAATCTCTGGGATATCAACCTTTGCGTTGTCAGCAGCCATGTTGATAGCCTTCTCGCGCTTCTCGGACTCAGCCTTGGTCTCAGCGCTCTTCTCCAGGTTGGACTTCAGATCAGCCTTCAGCTCATCAAGAGTCTGGAAGGTGCTTGCCTTCTTGGCAAAATCGTCGTTCAGCTCAGGAAGAACCTTCTTCTTGATGCTCTTTACAGTGCACTTGAATACTGCAGGCTTGCCCTTAAGCTCCTCAGAATGATACTCCTCTGGGAAGGTTACATTAACTTCCTTCTCCTCGCCAACCTTGGCGCCGATGAGCTGATCCTCAAAGCCTGGGATAAATGCATTGGAACCAATCTGGAGAGGATAATCCTTGCCCTCGCCACCAGCGAAAGCCTCACCATCTACAAAGCCCTTGAAGTCGAGAGTGATGAAGTTATCCTTCTCAACAGCAGCGCCCTCTTCAGCCTCAACCATGTCAGCCTGACGGTCCAGCATGCGAACCAGCTGCTGCTGAACTGCCTCATCATCAACAACGTCCTTCTCAACCTCTACCTTCAGGCCCTTGTACTCACCAAGCTCAACCTCAGGCTTCTTGGTGGAAACAGCCTTGAATACCAGGTCCTTGCCCAGCTCAAGAGTATCAACGTCAATCTCAGGACGGGTAACGATCTCAAGCTGCTCCTGCTTAAGAGCCTCATCCAATGCCTTAGGAGCAACCATCTCAAAAGCATCAGTCATAATGTACTGCTTGCCAACGTGACGCTCTACAATATTCTTTGGTGCCTTACCCTTACGGAAACCAGGGATATTTACACGGCCAGCAATCTTCTTTGCTGCTGCATCGTATGCCTTGCTCAGCTCTGCAGCTGGAACAGTAATGTTCAATTCAACCTGCTGGTTCTCTAAATCTTTTACACTAACTTCCATTGTCTTAAAAGACCTCCTAATGTATTCTTTATGGGGCTTTAACCCACTTGTGACCTGTTTATGCCCACATAGTAAACATAATAGCATATATGGGGATTTAATACAAGTTACTCAACAGTTTTTATGGCTATGGGCATTTATATAATATTTTACAAACCAACATTTTGGCTCAATTTTTAGGAATATGTTAAAATGTGTTCAGAAATTAATCAAATTTACGAAGTACAATACAAAGGAAAGCCTATTGCCGCCCATGCCTCTTTCGGCATTGATGGTAAGGCATACGTTTATTGGTTTGAGAATCATGGTTTTGACAACTACAACATATTCTTACGGGTCATAGATGAGCATTAAGGGGGTGCCTACGATGGAGAAACTGACAATAAGACTAAATAATGTCAAAGATACATATTATGGTTTTGTTGTAGCCGTGCTGACATATGTAAAAAAGAAACCATCCAGGCAGAAAAAGGTCGAGGCCTTCATGGCGAATCATCCAGAAGCCTTAACTGCTGATATCCTTGATTTCATATCCAGTCAGGATGATTTCTTTGATGATGCTGCCTATGATCATGCCGAGGTAAGCTAATTACAACAATATTACTTCACAACGAAAGCTCCCAGTAACAAGTTCCAATTAGAGCGTGTTGCTGGGAGTTTCTTTACTGCCCTATTGCCACCAATACGCCGACAGATGGGACTATTGTAAAAAACTTATAATTACAGCAAATTTATAAAAGTATCTTTAGTGACCTTGTCCAGGGACAAATCAACATCAACCGCATCTGAGAGCTCATTAACCACCGTGGCTCCTGCCATATTAAGCACATCTCTTAGCTTCAGCACTGTTGTCACTTGTGTTGTCATGGCTTTTATGGCATTTTTCCCCTTCTCATCATCACAGGCCACAATGCTGTCTCCAAAACTGGCATTCATAAAATAGAAGGTTTTGGTGCCAATTTCATCTGCTGCCAGGAACCCCAGGAAATCTTCCCCACGGTCTATGGAATTGTTGATATTCAATACCATCTTATGACAATTAATCAAATAATCATGGTTAATGTACTCAGGTCCCACATTTCCCACCACAAATTTATATGGCACTGGCTGGTGATTGTAGGTATAGCAATTCAGATAAACAGCCGCCCAATCCTCCTGCACCTTCTCCCGGATAAAAAATGCCTCGGTGGCACCGCCTTTATCTTTTGGTGCATCTGTCATATCTCCGGAAAATATAACTTCTTCCAATCTGTTCTGCTGGGTATTCCACCCCACATAATACTTACCCGATACATAATGTAAATCCAAATCCACCCGTTCAGAAGATAAATTTTCCCAATGTATACCTATTACTACGTCCTTGTCCAAATTCAGGGCAGAGTAAAAAGGCACGCCACCTACAAAATGCTTTTCACTTGTAGGCATGGCGTATTCCACTGTATCAGGAATATAAAACACCTTTCCCCCTACCTTCATTTTGACATCTTCCACAATATTTGCTATTACCGCCTCCAGAATTTCCTTATGCTTAGCAGTAAACTGCGGAGGAGCCGTCAGTTCCCTAGCAAAGGCTGTGCCATTTCGAATCAGATATAAGGCCGACTTCGGGTTATTCTGACGATATAACAAACAATTGGCCAAAACCACTTTTTTATAGAAGGAAACCTTTGAAAGTTCCGCAATAACCTCATCTGTTTTTACAGAATCATCCCATGTGATACGTTCCAATAAACCTATATTCTTTACATATTTGCATCTTTCAGAATATTTTCTGGCCTTGTTGATAATGCGTGAAACTGTGGCATCCCCCTTGAAAGCCAGCCATAGCTTTTTATAACGCAAAAACTCTGCAGCCAAAGGCTCAATTCCATTTTGGTTCACAAATTGCTGAAACAAGTCGGCGGTCCAATCCAGCTTTTTATACTCCCGCAACAGTCTTATATGCCTAATAACAGATTGACTTTTTATCAGCAAACTATTGCCCGTGGTCTTAAATAACAACAGGCGCAAAAATTCCTGGGCAATGGCAGGAATCTGATCCAATTGATCATATAGCCGTACCCGCAACTCCTTGTTAGGTATTGTCGCTAAGTCCAAGGACAGCATATCCAGCTCCCGCATAATAACGACCACACAGTCCAGTGTTTCCTGAGACAAAGCCATCCCTGACATAATTGCCTTGCGCACCCGATTTTTTATTTCTTTATCCTCAATAACATCAATGACCGTGAGTTTTATTGGTTCGCCGTCAGGCAAATTAAGCTCCGTTTGTGGTATAAAAACCAAATTGCTATCAACTTTTTCCGCAGTTGTCATATCACCATTTTGTAGGTATACCGACATGTAATGCAAAATCTGATGAATTAGCCACTGCTTTGACGAGGCTTCCTGTACCTCATGAAAATTCTTATAAAAGCCCTGATTCATGGCCCACATGTCATAGCCGAATTTTTCCCACAAAAATTTATGGCTGTCAATATCCTGCAAAGACGGGCAGGCAGCCATAGCTTCATCGGTTATATATATGCCATGGGCAGCATCTTTTTCATTATCCGGCTGTGCTGATATTTTGCCTGTACGAGGTACAGCTCTAAACAATGTAAGAACAGCTTTTTCATAGGCAGTAAACATAGTCAGCACCTCCATAAACAAGAAACGGTTGCTATCAAGCAACCGCACCATCATTGAAAAAATAGGCGGAAGGTAAGTCTTTCCAACCGCCACCAAAAGGGCGGCGGTGATTATATTCATACAGGAACCTTCTATGCCTAAAAAATCTTATCTATTAATGTTAGAGAAATTATACTCTAATTTAACTTAATTGTCCAGATATTCTATATCAGGTGAAGCCCATTTTTTCCTTTCCTTCATCACAAGTTCCAAACCAACCTCAGCAGCCTTCCGATACCACATTAAAGCTTTTTCCTCGTCCTTGTTTTCTTCCCTTGCATACTCATTACCAAGGGCAAACATAGCATAACTATCTCCTGCATCAGCGGCCTTTTGATACCATTTCAGGGCTTCATTTTTATCCTGCTCAACACCATGGGTCCCATGCTCAAAGGCGTAGCCCCGTCGTACCATGTCATATACGTTGTTTTCATTCGTTTGAACCAAAACATCCATAATAATTCCGTCCCAAAGTCCGCCGCCCCCTATCATCGCCCCACCAATCATAAAGGATGGCCCTATTGTAACCTTCTCTGCTACCTGGCGGTACAATCCCAAAGCTTTCGTCTTATCCTGCGCAATGCCTTTTCCAGACTCATAGGAACGGGCCAACAAAAGAACAGCCTTCAGTTCCCCCTTATCAGCCTCTTGTTTAACATATTCCAATGTTGCACCCGTACTATACTTTTCATGAAATTCCAGCATAACTTTTTTTGCATACCTGTTTCCGTTATTGGCGGCATTTTGATACCACTTAATGGCTTCACCAATATCTTTTGTAACGCCGCTCCCCTCTACGTAGGCACTGCCTATGGTAAGGATTGCCTCCATATCTTCCGCCTCAGCAGCCTTCCGATACCACTCCATAGATTTTTCCATTTGCTGAGCATTTGCATAATACTTCCCAATAGAACACATTTGTCCCGCACTCAAAGGCTCTGCTATTCTTTCCCTGAAAGCTTTCCGCAAACGCTGAGATACACGTTTATCATCAATCCACAAATGATGCTTAAATTCACTGCTTTTTGGACAATTCCCCTCTGGTGGCCGACCCTTGGAACTGCGCCGCCGCTCACCACAAAAATAACAAATATATTTGTCTCCTTTCTTCATTGTTCCACACCTCACCAGCAATATTGATACCAAAAATATTTATTATCGTACACATTATCATCCGGCGAACATTTCTTTAATTCATATTTTGCGAAATTCTCCAAAACGCCGTTATAAAACCCCACAGCCACATCCAAGCCATTGAAAGGTTGTTTATCACCCCAGTGCCCTATATGTTTCCTCATAAATTCCTTTATATGTTTTTCAAAAATTCTAGTATTAAAATCAATCTTATGGGCATATATTTTATTATCTATTTCCTGGATTACGTGCATCTCACTCATCCCACCACCAAAATACTCAAACTCAATGGTCAATTTTCCGTAATCCTTGGTATTAAAAAAATGTTTTAAGTTTATAAATCATCCAGTCATAATCATCAAGAAACAAGTGCGTGTACATTTCGTCACGAAAATCTGTATCACTTGAAAGCACAAAATGACTTAATTGATCATCATAAGGAATAGGTTTTAAAGGTCTCCTGTTAATATCCCTTTTAAAATATTTCCTGTGTTGCTGTTTCCTACTGGTCCTACTCAAATTTACGCACCTCCCCCCATAGTGTTCATACTATTTCCAAATAATCATGCCCAATCCCGCAGCAGTTTGGTATCAGGAGCTGTCACTACAGCATTATAGAACGCTACTATTTCTTTTTCTCCACTAAATGCATATTCCTCGTCCCAACTACTGATATGTCTCTCCATGAATTTAATAATATGTTTTTTGAACAGCTCTGCACTAAATTCAAAAACAGTTATATAGCGGGCATCATTGTATATAGGCTGTAATTTGGTAATTTCCATATGGCAGGTTTCACTGCCACAATATTCAAATTTCAGCCTTATTTTTCCATAAACTTTGGTCGGTAAATCAGCAGTAAGCTTGTAGTGCATCCAATTATTGTCATCAAACACCAGTGTAGTGGCAAAAGGATCCCAATCATCAGGCCCGTATTCAAATGCAGAATATTCCTTATCAAAAACAATCGGTTTATAGTCCATATCATTCACGCCTCGCCATTGACTTTTTATTATTACTTTAACAGCTCTAATAAAGCATAATTGGCACCCTAAGAGTTAAAATGTCACAACAATCTCTTATTCCTCATCCAGCTTTTCCAGAGCCTTAACACCGAATATATCCTTTATTTTTCCCCTGGCCTGAGCCTTAATATCATCATCAATATACATCTGGGCCAAAAGCAGGGCGATGCCAATGGCCGCAGCATCATCGGTATAACCAACGATTGGCGCAAAATCCGGAATAAAGTCAAACGGGGAAATCAAATATCCCAGAGCACCATAAATCCCGGTCTTGACCTTCATGGGACACTTTGGGGACTGGGCCACATAATAAAGCTGTAACGCCTTGTAAATCAGACCAATACCAATGGAGGCAACATTATCCTTTATCTTGGACCAAAGCCCCTCTTCCGAGTAATCCTCCACATAGTTTTCTACTTCAATATCGCTGAAATCAGCCTCAATAGTTTCATTATTCATGATAAGTCCTCCCTTGTCAGCTACAGTTCTACAAAATCAGATACATTTCCTGCTTTAAAAATAGTACACGGAAATCAAGCTGAAAGGTTTCCCCCTGGCCCTTTGGGGACC
The DNA here is from genome assembly GCF_002100115.1 of Anaerovibrio sp. JC8. Taxonomy (GTDB): domain Bacteria; phylum Bacillota; class Negativicutes; order Selenomonadales; family Selenomonadaceae; genus Anaerovibrio. The sequence continues at coordinate 224,959 of NZ_ANBM01000003.1, forward strand.
AAGGGGGAATTTATACTGCCTGATACCATTTTTCTACAACGTGAACTATTTCTTATAACGTGGCTTTTGCTGCTCTTTCTGCTCCTCCTTAGATTGCGCAGCTTTTTTCTCAGTATCTGCCTCAAGCTTTTTCAGGTACTTCGACATATATCTGTTCATCCCAGATGTTTCCGCAGTAAATCCGTAGCCATCACAGGCTATGTCCCTAATATCAAACCCTCTGATAAACATACATCTCAGCTCCCTTATCAAAAGTATTATGACGGTCTTACAGCCGTTCTGGTTGTGCCGTCAGGTAATTCCATTCTAATGACATTTTCATCCTCCCCTGCCGACTTGCCATTATCCAAGTCCTTAAGAAGCTTTTCCAAAGTGCTCCTGTACTTTGTCAGCGGATCAGAGCCGCCCAATTCATCATCCTCATCCTCCTTGGTCGTCGCCTTGAGGTCAGTAATAATCTTGTCCCCGCTCCGCTCAAGAGCAGCCTGAAGCTTCTGGATAGATGACTTTACTTCCTCATAAACCTTTTCCCGCTGTTCATCAGTAGTACACTCAGCTATGGCCCACTTTGCTTCATCCCGGATTTTTTCCATCAGTGCCTCAATTCTTTCTGCAGTGGTGGGCTCCCGCCTGGAATCCCTTGGAACTCTAAAAAGATCATCATCAAACTTCCCCTCAGACTCCAGCCATGCTGCAAGAGCCAGTCCTGCAATACCGCCTACACCCAACAACAAACCGTTTTTCCACCAACTCATAATTAATTCCTCCTTTGATTTTTCGTAAATGAGTTTCTTTAGGATGACTTAATTATAAAATAAGAAAAATGCGAAAAGGTTGCCGCCCCGGCAACCTTTGAATTATTTTTAATATACTTTTACCTTCTCTTTCAAAGCACAGCTGGCACACAAATACTCAAAATGTCCATGCCCAGTTATATTGGAAATATAAACCTTCTCCACATGATCCTCAGAGCCACATTTTTCGCATTTCTTCTCATCGGACAGTACCTTCTTCAGTTTTTCCAGCATAGACCTCCCCCCTCGTTTAATCCTCATCGTCCATTATGGCTAACTGCAAATAAGTATTGGCTCTGGAACAGCCCACATACATAATTCTTTGCTGCAACGAATTTTCAATCCTGCTCTTTTTGGCATCAATAAGCAGAACTGCCTTGGCCTCCAGGCCTTTAAATTTCCTCACAGATGTAAACCACACTGTATCCTTTGCCCGAATTTCAGACACAGGCAATCCGCCCAGCTTATACGTCTTTAAAAGGCTCTTTTTTACGCTATCTACTGTCAGAATTACAAAATCATCAGTATTGATACCTTCTTCCCGCATTTCACGAACAAATTTATCGGCAATACCAGCGAGCTGTTTTTCATCCTTGTAGTAATCTGTACGTGGTTCCAGCCCGTGTACCTCATTAACATAGCTATTTAGCTTTAAGCCAATAATTTCACCAGCCAGCCTGCCAATCTCGGCAGTATTACGGCAATTTTTATATAGCACCAATCGGCACTCTGCATTCTTATCAAGCCATTCTGGCTTATTCCGCTGCATTATATATTGATTGCGGTCATAGAACACGTAAAAGATACCATCATTTACTTCGGCCAGAAAGGCCAAATGCTCCAATATCTGGTCACTGACATCCTGCCCCTCGTCCACCACGATGTTTGGATACGGCCATTTTTCATCATCATACTCTTTGGCAAAAAACTCCTCAAATGCCGGAATCACTTCATTTATAGCCAGTGAAGTATCTTCCATAAGCTCCTCTGCCAGGGTACGAACATTGTGAAAAGTAATATGCTCATGGTCATAATCACTGTTTCGCAGATGGTTAAACAGGAATTCGTTGAAGCACAAATAAAGTACATTTTTCCCCTGCTCCGCCAGCATCTTGGCTTTTTGCACCGCCAAAAGGGTTTTGCCCGTGCCCGCAGGACCATGGATAGCCGCCATAGGCTGTTCCTGCAAAAAATGTAAAACAGCCCCCTGCCGGCTTGTCATCTGGATATATGATTCCTTTTCATCTCTTGCATAACTGGAAATAGACTCCACAATCTCAAATTTCGGCATGAGAAACTTAACTATCTCTTTAAATTCCCCCTGATTAAGTTCCTGACGCTTATTCATATTATCCTGCCAAAACTCAAAGGCCCTGTCCAATGCCTTTTCCGGATAGTCCAATGCGGACTCATCCAGCAATATGTCAGGGGTAACCTCCGGCGGCAGTGGCACACTGCTGGAAAAATGGGCTGATGTAAACCACACCGCCCGTCCAATCATATAATCACGAAATCTGGTACCAAATTTCCCACGTAAGAGATTGTGGACTTTGTGCTGACTCTCAGCCGCCTGCCCTAGGGGATCAATTACCTTCTCCTCCCCGGTAAGACGATTTGTCTGTATCCACTGTCCATCACGGAAGGATATTCCCCCGGCCTTGACCTCAATGGACAATATGCCCTTTCGTGGATGCAGCACAAGAAAATCCGCTTCCCCCTCACTGCGGTACTGCTGGCTTGTCCCCAACCAACGATAGGAATAAAACACCGTGTAATCGTTGTTAAGGGTGCTAAGAGCCTCATAAACCAGCTTCTCGCCCTGACTGTTATGAAAATCTTGTACTACAGATGGGTACATTTTTGCCATGATTTTTCTCCAAATAACAATCTTAAAGTACCCCAAGCTCCCATTGAATCGCACACAGAAATTAGCTAAACAAATTTAATAGCTCATATTTTTATCCGCCGATAAGTTGCTAAAACGCAACCACACGTAAATACTTGGGGATGCCTTACAAATCTTCCAAAGCCTTTTCGTATTGAGATATATGATTATCAATTACTTTATTTATTGATTCTATTTGGGTTTTAAAATTAGTATCGCGATTATTAATACGCAGTTGTTCAATCCCATCGTTAATATTTTTTAATTCTTGCATAACATAATTGGTACTCCATTTTAGTGATTCAGAAAATAAAAAATCATTTACAAACTTTTCATTACATAATCTTTGATTATAATACATTATTTTCTTTATATTATTAATCATAAACATTAACATTTCTATACATTGTATATCATTTTGTATTTTAGCCATAATTGCATAATAACTCTGAATTGTAATGGGTGCCATTCCTATTAGTAATGAATTGAATGGTCCCATCGGTGGTTTTGCCTTAGCTTGATCTTTAAGTCGCATCATAAATTCATATTTTTTATTATTTAACATATTTATACATTGGTCCAGAAATTCACTATCATAAAACCCCCTTATTATAGATAGGGCGTCTACACTTTTAATATTCTTTGATAGCCGCAAATTTTCTTTATCCAGTCTTATATTATTCATATCTATATCCACCTTGTAATAACGAAAATAGGGGGGTGTCACGTCCACAGCATGGCTTCACTTATAATCATCATCAGCATCCATTGCAGCAAACTCCGCAGCTAATTCAGGATCAATTGCAGCTACTTGAGCATCAAATTCAGCTAGTCGCAATTTAGCGTATTCAGCTATCTGATGATCTATCTGATGATCTATCTGATGCTTAATTTTGTCTGGCAATGAGACAGTATTTTTAGCTAATTGCCTAAGGAATTCTTTATTCCTCTCATATATTGATATTAGCATCGATATCAGGTTCAACCCCATGCCTTTTTCTTGCTTCTTCTCTTATTCTACGTCTTCCATCTGCACCTAATCGCTGACTGTCTTTTAATAAATTTTCAAAAGATATTGGTCTATCTGGGTATTGCCTATTATGTTCAGCTATTTGCTCTGCTAGCTGAGCATCTATTTCAGCCAATTTAGCGGTGCGTTGAGCTTCAAATTCAGCTTCTTGAGCATCGATATCAGCTAACATCAAGTCACATATATCTGTCAGACTCATTTCCGTTGCATCCAAAATATACTCATATGTATTATTAATATACGCATCATAAAAATATTTGAACACACGCAATTTACTACGCTCATCTTCATCTAAAGACCCCATGTTATATCTTTTGGCCTTCTCTATCACGTCCTCAAGTAACTCAGATTCTGTGGAACCCTTTTCATAAATCAAAAAAGTACCATCGCGTGTGGTCAGTTTCAAAAACACTACATCTATAAATCCAACAAGTTGACCTGTAGGACTATATGGTACATTCAATGTCATGCTTTCAGAATTGATAACATCTCTCTCATCAATCACATGATTCTCCAGCCTAATCAATGTATTTACCCCCTCATATGCTCCATCTAAATTATGACTAATAATATAATCAATATTATAAAATACCAACTATTTACAATCATATTATGGTTCCACTGCATCCACTGTCTTGTTATACTCCTGCTTCATCGATACAATTTCCCTATTAATTACTTCATCCGTTGCCTCAGGATTCATCTCTTGTAATGCTTCCTTTACGCTAGCACTGACAGCTGTAATTTTATCAACACTCAATTCGTTCCCCATATAATCAGCAAAATCCTTGGTTGATTCTATTTTATTCTTCTCAAAAGACTCAATTATCTTTGCAGCCTGTTCATAATTGATAGCTGTTTTATGAACAGCTGCAATAAAATCTGGCGTTACAGCCACATGATATTTTTCATCGATATTTTTTATCAAAATGCCAGTACCTATAGCAGATGCAGCAATCTTTTCGGTTTCACTCATCTTATCAAACTTTTCCTTATCTAAAGGAACAGTTCTAAGATAGCCTAAATACTCTTCTGTACTTTCATTGGGACGTTGCGGTCTTGTCCCCTCCTGCATCGTCTTAGCACCTATTTCTTCAGTCTTCTCATCTTCTGTACATAACCCAAAAACTCTTGAAATTCCTGTAATAATATCTGAAGCAATCTGGACAACTTTCGCTATATTCTCTATGGTTAACAATTTTGGCAGTGTTGTAACCACCGTTTTTGCCACATTGGCTAATACCGGACCAATAGTAGAAGAAACTGCTGAAATTACTGATGTTACTGCACTCGCAATAGCTGTAAAAATACCAAACATGTTAAAACACTCCTTTTAAATTCTACGTTTACTACTTAATCCATTTGATACAATAATATCCATATCTGCAAAACTAGTAATGCCATTTTGCATATTATTAAACATAATATTTAGTGCCTGTACAATCAAATTCTCCTTGTCATTTTTATCTACATGGTAAAATCTGCGTATAAAATATCTTTGCACCCCCTCAAAGCCTATCATCTTCTCAACCTCATCACATAATTTCCTAAACTTATCAGTTACCTCGGATTTGTCTATAATGTGAATATATTCTTTATCCAATTCATCAAATAAATGAGCACTTGACAACAATAAATTTACCTTATCTATGTCAGGTTTTTCTAACAGAACACCTAAACCATAAAAAAAGTTTTTCTTATAGTCTTTAGCATAATACTCTATTACCCTCCTTCTTATAGTTTCTTCATCTATCAACTTCCCACTAGTAGTATTAGTTTTTTTGAGCACTTGAACCTGTAAAGCTTTTTCCCAGCCCGGCGAAAAAGCCACTACTCGCCCCGGATCAAGATAGGATAAATACTTAACCTGTTCTTTTGTTAAAGCCATGGTATTACCTACTGCATCTTTATCATCTTGTGCAAACAACTTGTGAACAATTTTAGTATTGGTATTCTTCAATACCTCAGGAGTAAGTTTGGCCGGTATCTGATCTGCAATTATCAAAGATTCACCATATTTCCTTACTTCCGCTAACATATTAGCAAATGTTTCTACACCTTGTTTTTTACTTAACGAATCACCTGGCTCATATTTAGCCAATAATCTGTGAGCTTCCTCAACAAGAGTTATATGTTTAAACCCCGTAGTATCAACAAAGTATTCAGCTTTTATCGCCTCAATTAAGTTGGACATAATAAATCCCATTACCAATGATTTTTCAGCCCCACTTCTAATATCTTCAATTTCAAGAATTACTCTCCTGTGTACTAAATCCCGAAAATTGATTGACCTTCTGGTATTTAGCATCATACCTTTTGCACCTACTATTAAGCCCTGCAAGCGTGCGTTAATTGAACCTATATAATCATTCTTTAGGCGTTCATCGAACCCTTGTTCATCAACAACTTTTTTGCAATTCTTAATGACCTCCGCCAAAGTAGGGAATGCCTCTACATCATCCGCAAAAGGATCATCATATAAGCTATTTGTATCATCAGCAATATTCCAACCGCATTGCTGATAGCTTTCATATATTGCCTTTTCAATTATCTGAGGAATAGCAGCCTCCATATCAAAAGCCGATTCAATACTTGCTTTTAACATATCCACATGGGAAGAAATGCTTTCATGCTTAAAAAATTCCAACGGATTTAACCTAAACGGAGCAACCTTATCTTTACCTAGGGTAAAAATAAGAATATCATCATAATCTCTGGTCAAAACCCTATATTCAGTTTTTGCCGGCTCGATAACCAAAAAAGGCATACCACTTTCCAACAAAATTTTCTGGCATGTTGTTGTCTTACCAGATCCTGTGACACCGGTTACAAAAATATGTTTATTCAGCTCTCCTCGATCTAAATTAATCTGAATATTATCTAAAACTCTACCACTTTGCACCAAAGAACCTAAATGCAACTTGTCGCATTCATTGATATTATCTTTATAATTTAGACCAAACTCTACCTCTTCACGTAATGACAAACCTACAGTTTCTTTTTGGGGTAGCCCTGCTAAAATAGCCAATTCACCTGTTGAAAACCAATTAGCCAAAAAAGCTTTTTGATTAGTGGTATATTGAGATAGGGCTGCGCGGGTAAAGACCTCTGTACTTTTTATTGGTTCGATAAATTCACCTATTGGTATTTGTAAATTTTTAATAGTCTTAATATATTCTCCATCAGTATCCAAAGCCTTTGCACGTAGCGGAACCTGATTCCCAACATCGCTAGAAAAAAGTGCCGTAATAGTATTTTCCAACTTTATTTTACTATTTGGTGAATTAGTGAAAATTGTAACTGTTGAAAGAAAAACCCCTTTTCCTTTTCCATAATCTAACCGCTTTAATAATACTTCATCTATGTACTTTAGCCAATCCTGGGCCTCTTTGTTAATGTACTCTACATTTTCACTACTTGACTGTCCTTTAGTAATATTATCTCCTTCAGTAACAGTTTTACTGTTTCCATTTGTTTTTGTAGTCCCCTCTGTAATACTCTTTGAACCTGTTTTGGAAGAATCTGTTGTTCCTGTTGACTGGGTTCTTGATGAGTCATCATCAAAAGTTGTTGTTTCTTGCCGAGTCTCTTGATTTGATATACCAAAATTGTTTGTCTCCGCCTTTGAATTAGAATCTGCTATAGATTCATTAATCCCTGTCGCCGTACTTTTTACTTCTGTTTTACTATCAGAATTACTGTTTTGAACACTTTTTTTTGCAATAGGTGCTAAATTATTACAAAAAGCATATATATTTTGTTCAATTTTTCTGACAGCCGCATAGGGAAGATGTTTTGCAGTCACGACAACCGCGAACACATCACCTAACATAATATCTACCAAACGGTCAAGCCCTTGGTATTTTTCGTTATCCTTGGATACCCCCGGAACTCCGTCAAATGTCTGAATATATTTCATAGATTGAATATTAGATAATATAGCATTAGTATCTGCCTCAGAAACTTCTGAAATTATACTACCCCTAAAATTACCTTCCAAGCTACGCTTTAAAACTTCCTTACCCAATTTTTTTATACCATACTGTTTGTGACTAACTTGAACGATATCTTTTGCTAATCCATAATAAAAAGAAACTTTTTTTCCATCACCAACAATCAAATACAAAAAATTGACGCCTTGTACCCGCATTGTACTTAATACATTTTCTAAAGCCTCTTTTCTGGGAGCCTTCTCATCGAATGTCACTTCATCAATTTTTAAAAAAACAACATCTTCGTTTTTCAGTTTTCCGGCAACAGGCACATGCAATCTATTATCATCTTCTAAATAAAACGACTCTGGTTTTGTAATAAAGTCGTGAACAAATTTTTCCACCCTAATTCACCTCGCAACTATCTTAAATAAATGAATTTATTACCGCACTGCTCTATTATTCCTTTAGATTCAAGAAAATCCGTATACTTTCTCACATATTTTTTCTTTATATGGAGACGTCTAGCTATTTCATCTATAGCTATCGGTTGTTCAAGCATACTGAGAATATAGTTGATACGATTCATTCTTTTACTTTTATGAGCAGGATATTTTTTTGATCCCACAGCTAATAAATCTCTTTGTTCACTTATTGGCAAATGTCGAACATCTTTTCCGTAATCATCAGCAATAATTGCAATACTACAATCATCAACAGTAACTTGTTGTATAACATTCTTAAGTGAATCAACAAGCATGCCACGAACTGTCAATTCCGGAAAGAACCTAACAAAATCCACTACTCTAACCAATGCTGATGTTAAGCTCTTATTTTTTTTATGATATAATCCCGCTTCAGTTCCATCAGACATCAGAATAAAAGAATCAATACCATTTAATTCACCTTTGAGAAGTTTCATAGAGAATATAGCATCTGATGATGTTGTAAACACAGTCACATTACTGAACTCACCATTGTCTGGGTATGATGCTATTTTTATTTTATTATCCTTTGTATAGCCAATAACACCATCACCGATATGCATAAGTACAAATCGATCTCCCTTTACTGCAACCGCAAGCAGCGTAGAAGCACATTCTTTTTTTTCGCAACCTAAATTCTCGCTTAATTCGTCCAGTTTATTAATAATTTTAGAAAGAATTTGTTTTTTATGGTACGCCCATCACCAGAATTAAAATATAAATCAAAATATGTTGAGAAATCCTTGGCAACATATTCAGTTACACATTCTGCACCATAATGAGATAACTTAGCTGACCCAGCCCCATCTGCTAAAGCTGCAACCAATACATCATGGTCCTTATAGCAAAAAGTTTTATCTTGACAAGGAATTTGGTCTTTTACATGGCTTCTCCCCTGCACGGAACAATCCACTTTTTTCCACATAGCTTTTCACCTTTTAAAATATACTAAAGTGTACCCCAATCTTCTATGCCCTTTAAATCTAAAGTGACATTCTCACCAGGCATTGATTGTGAAGTTCTGGCAACGCTCTTCCCCAACCACTCAAAAAATTGACCGAAACGCATTTCTTTCAATTTCAAGGCCTTGCGTTTTGGAGAAAATCTGTTCAATACTCTCATATCTGCTTCATTACCAATACCAATAGAGAAAACTGTTAATTTTTTATCATTAACCATATTTACGGTACGTTTTACCGCATTTTCTAATTCAGTAGCATTACCATTCGGTTCACCATCTGTCATCAAAACAAGCCACGGCTGATAATAATCCACCCCTGCATCTTGATATTCCTTCTTGCGTTTCTCCAGCAAATCAAGTGCGAGGTTTACTCCTTCGCCCATATATGTATCCCCATTAGCCTCTAGTTCCGGGATTTCAGCCTGGCGATCTATATTTGCAAAATCCAGTACACAAGTTGCTTTATTATTAAAAGTCACTATACATATCTCCGCCGAAAAAACCGCTACTTCATCCTCGCGAATTGCTTGATAAAATAGTTCTATGCCTTTTTCCAGTTCTTCTAATCTTGTTGTACCTCCAGTAACAATATTCCACATTTTACCATCTCTAAAAACAGTTTCACCTGTCTGCACACAATCCCCTTCAACAGCCAGCATAGAATCACTAGTATCAAGGCAAAGACAAATAGGCACTCTTGCAGTGGGATTATTTACCAAATCATCTATTCTAAGCATATTATTCATAACAACGCCTCCTAATTAATGATCAAATATTCTATTAAAATTATAGATGTATATTTCCAATACTTTCATTCATTTCATTATTGTCACTCATTATCTTATTATTTTCACGTAGTTTGAATGTGAATTTAACTCCCAATTGACATGTTTCATACAAAAAAATATAACCTTTTTCACGCAATTCTGCCTCTATTTTTTTCACTTCATCTGCACAGTCAACAAGTAAAAAACTGTTTTCTATTAATATATCAGCCAAACATACACTACTATTAAACCTTATAACCTCTTCACGCAATCTTTTTTTACTACCGTAAAAAGCATCTATACAGTCTCTAATTAGTTCTTCTAATAACGCGATATCAGCTCTATTTCTTTCCAAAATCACATATTTACTATCCGGAATATCACTAAATCTTTTTACCATAATATCACCACCTATTTTTTTTCATTTCTCTACATCTTCTGCATCTTCGAGGTAACTGCAACCCTTTACTCATATAATAACTGTATTCATTATTAGTTATTATAAAACTTGCAGTGCAATCGCTGCATCTAACCGTAGTATACGCATCATTTCCCCATGCAAAACACTCTGGGCAAAAGTCAAACTTCTTGGTCTGTTTAATATATTTTTGATAATTAGTAAAAATCAACTCCTTACCACATCTTTTGCATTTATATCTCTCACCTTCATTTAAGCAACTTTTACAAATACCATTTTGTGATAAATGTTCTTCAGCCTCCTTGGAACAAATTTTACATGTTATATAAGTAATATTTGGATTTTTCTTAAATCTAGTTGGGAACAAATCCTCTGACATTTTATCTTGTTCCCCAAACTTACCTGTATCCAATAAATTAAGATATTCATTAAAGAGTACAAGCCATTTATCTGCACTTAGACGGCAATGTTCCTGCGCATATTCGCCATCTTTTGTAAATGTATTATAAAAAGCCTTTTTTAACCGATATGTCAAGTGACTCCACATAAATCTCCATGGTCCATCCGGGGTTTTTTTATTTGAATTATCTCCAAACGGATACGAAAAATCCATTTTTTTAATATTTTCTGATGGATTAGCTCCACCTTGTTGAGAGTAAGGTGGCTTTCCTGGCAACATTAACATAAATAATAATGTTGCAATTGCAAAATTTTCATTTCCAATAGTCCTTAGAAAATCCGTAAATTTTCGTCCCTGGATTTCAGGTGCCGTATAATTAACTGTTCCAACAGGACAAGGAAAGTCTTCTATTTGATAACTATCCGTATCAACAAAAAACACCTCTTTAGATGACACCACCAATATATTCAATGGATTTATATCTCCCATAATGATATTCATGTCATTAAGGAATTTTATTTTATTTAAAATTGTAACAGCCAATTCTACTAAATCGCGTTTTTTCCATGTAGGAAAAGTTTTTTTAAGCAAAGGAGGGATAAATATTGCTTTTTGTAGTTCCTTGCCTTTGGCAGGTGGCATCAAAAAACCTACAAATTCATCGTATTTGTTATAAATAATATCCACAGGATAACAAATACCAGTACAATCTACTTTCTTCGTAAGCATTAACTCTAACTTTCTTTGTTTACGTTCTGTTATTTTTTCTGCTTTATAAATTTTAGCTACATATGGTGTATTAGTTGCATATATAGTTCCTTCACCACCAGCAGCAATCTTTTCTTTTAAACATATACTCCCCCTGTTTGTTTTTACATAATCATTCTCACAAGGGATTTTTTGTACCGGAACTACCTCAACACTTACATCAGTCAGTTGGGAACATATCTTAAACTTACCTTTATTTTCCTTGCTATACTTTCCAGATCCTTCATATTCTTCCCAGCGAAATGGACTTAAAAAACCATATTTATTAACTCGTAACGCTTGAACAGGGTATGCCTTGACAGATTTGCTATTATTTATATTTAAGATATCCTTAGCTAAATTATTATCCTGGGTTATAAGTAACAAATTGTATTTTAATCTAAATTTTGTAAATACAGTCAGAAATACGTTGTCAGCAAAATTATCGCTCTGTTCTCCACGAATATCCACCACGCCACTTTTATATAAATTAATCACATTGTCCCGCGTGATCTTTGCTTTCTCTCCTCTTGAAATATTATTTCCATCAGGAATGAACTTTTCTAACTCCTGTATACACCTATATGGAACAATTAATTTATTGTCATATTGTTTTAAGTAAGGCAATAAATGATTCAAAAGTGCCTCCATATTGTCAGACAGCAAACTACATGTATCAATAAATATCTTCCAGTCTTTCGCATAGCCTTTTAATCTTTCATCGGCACTACGTTCTAATTTATTATCCATTATTAGTCTCCTTTTTAGTATTCTTTTCCTTGCTTACATCAGAGAAAAACATCTCAAATATGCATAGCGTTTTATTATTAACCACCGCCCTGCAATGAACTCATATTCATCCTAATCTCCCATATTTTCAGTTCTTTGAGCAGATACAAACACACATTTTTTCTCTCATTTTTCAATACCTCAACTGGAGCCTAGTAATTACATATAGATAATATCTGTAAAAATAATACATTTCATACTATTAGTATAAAACATACCAGTCTCCAAAAGGTTGCCTCCCAGGCAACCTTTACAAACAAAATAGCCCGCTCTATCCAGCCAAAGCCCACCTGCATACTAAAAGCATACAGGCCCGCTTTCTGCCGAATAGCAACGGACGTTGTTATTTAAATAAATTGTTTTATTAGATATAGTTCTCCATTTGGTATCGGTACTGATTATACTTACATCTGCAATTGTCATTGTAATTACATTGAATATCATAACCATTCACCTGAGCCCAGTTAAGTAATATTACTTTATCTAATATGTATGATATTCAACTTTCCCATCAAAAATCCTGCCTATAGTTTCAAAATGCTACATAGATTCAAAATTAGCGGCCACCATAACAGCCCGAACAGTATCTACCAGAGTTTCATCGACGGAAATACCCCAGAGAATATTAGCTTCCGGATTAGCCTGTTCAACAATGCTCCGTGCAACCTCATTGAGTGCCACTATATTCAGATTTGATGGCTCACCAATAAAGTTAATAATAATACTTTTCGCACTGCGTAAAGGCTCCTCTAGCAGTGTATAATTCATTGCATCACGGATGGCAACCATAGTAGCATTATCACCGGATGCCTCACCAATACACATAGATGCCGGACCTGCATACCCCATTACAGTCTTAACATCTTCAAAGTCCAGATTTACATAGCTGGAATCATTAACCAAATCGCAGATGCTCTTTACACCTTGACAAATAATCTTGTCAACTGCCTTAAAGGCATCATTAAAGGAAGTGGATTTATCAATAGTATTTAATACCTTGTCATCAGAAATGGTGATGATCGTATCTACATACTGGCGCAAATTCTCAATACCAACCGCGGCACGCTTGGAACGAATGCTGCCCTCATAGGTAAATGGACTGGTTACAAATCCAATAGTAAGAGCCCCCGCTTCTTTGGCACGTTTCGCAACTACCAGAGCTGCGTCGGTACCAGTATCACCACCCATGCCTGCTACTATAAATACCATATCTGCACCTTTTAGGGCATCACGGATTTCTTTGCGGTATTCCTCCGCAACCTTGCCCCCAATATTTTGATCAGCATTGGTCGGTAAACTATTTCCAAGACCATCTCCAGGCTTACTGATCAGCGGTATGTGAACAGAAGCCAACGACTGGGATAATGCCTTTTTATCGGTATCAACTGCAATGTACTCAACGCCCTTCAGCCCCGCATTAAGCATACAATTAAGTGCATTGATACCGCCACCACCGACACCAACCACTTTGATTATTGTCTTGTCATCAAAATCATAATTATCATGTTCATTTGACACTACGCAAGCCTCCTTCATTAGCAACTTTTTTCAACACAATATAACTATCCTGCTTAATAAGCAGTGTACAGAAAACAAAATCAAATAACAATAAGAACCAGTTCAGCGTTTAAGATGAACTGGTTTTCCTATTTTACAAATTTAGTGATAATACCTTGCAAAACTCTGTGAATTTTTAGAGGTAATTTTTTGGGGAGGGATCTTCAAGTACCACAGTAACTTCCACTATTTTCTTTCCACCAAAGCAAAGAAAACCACCTATTCGGTTTTCCTTTCGGTTAGTAATATTATATTTTGTCCCAATTCAGCTTTGGCGTTAGCCATAGCCTCCTCTGTTGTCGATGCTGTATATGTTTTTACAATCATATTTACTTTTCACCACCTCAATAATCTGTATTTACAATACCGCCTGCACCTAACAATAAACCATTTTTCCACCAACTCATAATTAATTCCTCCTTTGATTTTTCTGTAAATGAGTTTCTTTAAGATGATTTAATTATAAAATGGCAAAAAAGCGAAAAGGTTGCCGCCTGGGCAACCTCTTAATTTTTTATAAACCACATTTGTTGGTAAGAGGATCAAATCCATAATCTATCAATTTTCCATTAAGGTCATTTATATTGTAGGTTTTGGATTCAATATAACACCGCACTATAAGATCCCTTTTTATACTGTTGGACAAGGCATAACCAGCCCGACCGATAAGGTCTTGCGTTTCTTCCAGACTAAGGTGCAGTGCTATTGCAAAAGCAAGTGCTGTTCCCTTGGTTGGGTGATAGTTTTTATCACTCTTAATTTTTGAAAAAAGTGCCTTGTCGATTTCTGCTTTTTTGTATATATCAGCAGGCTTCTTGCCTTTTTCCTTAATGAGTTCAATAAGTTTTTCTGAAAAGCTTAACTCAACTTTAGTTCTGATTTTGTCCAGCAAATATTGTAAGGTATCACCGGTCACATTAGTTCCGGCAAATTCCCTTCTGCCAGGAAGATATTTTCTGGGCCCCTTTAAAATTTCAAAAAAATCTTTATCACCAGATGCATCATCATCAGGCTTATAATTCAGTCGGATAAATTCGTCAATTTCCTTTTTGCTTAATGTGTTCTCATTTGCAGCCATAGTAATCCCCTTAGTCCCTGTTCAGCTTTTTCCAAAACCTTCACAACAAAATGAATCTTTCATTAGGGTATTCAACTTTCGCATAAAAAATCCTGCCTATAATTTTCATCCATGTTGGACTTGACTCCATAATATGCGTACATTATACTGTACATATAAGGAGGTGCCATTTATGACTACAACTACGATTACAAATTTTAGAAAAAATATTTTTTCGCTGGTTGAGACTGCTGTGCGCTTCAACGAGCCCATACATATAACTTCCAAAAGCGGAAATGCTGTTATGCTCAGCGAAGATGAATACAGGGGCTTGATAGAGACAGTTAATTTATCCTCTGTTCCCGGGATGAAGGCGAAATTACTTGAAGGAGCGAATACTCCTTTATCAGATACCATCCCTGAAGATGAGGTAGTCTGGTAATATGTACAAGATTGTTTATACAAAAGCCGCTGTCAAGGATATTCCAAAGTTAAAGGCTGCCGGGCTGGATATCAAAGCAAAGGCTCTCATTGAGTTAATAAAAGTCAATCCCTTCCAAACGCCTCCAAGCTATGAAAAATTAGTTGGTGATTTAAAGGGGCTATATTCCCGTAGAATAAATATTCAACACAGGCTCGTATATCAGGTATACGAAGAAGAAAAAACAATAAAAATTATCAGCGAGGCTTTGAAAAAATCTCTGTAAATTTAATATAAGACTTGGGTCTTCTATGATAAAATTCTTAATTATCAAGGAGGCCCATTTTTATGGCAAACAAGAGACGCGACGTTTATAAGGCAAAACCAATGACAGAAGGAAAGAAGGCTGTAATCCAAGGATTGCTCAATGAGTACGATATCCAGACAGCTGAGGACATTCAGGATGCTCTCAAGGATCTTCTTTCAGGGACAATTCAATCCATGCTCGAATCTGAAATGAATGAGCATTTAGGCTACGAGAAGTATGCTCGTGATGATGAGCCTAATTACCGCAATGGAACAAAGCCTAAGACTGTTAGAAGTAAATATGGTGAGTTTGAAGTTGATGTACCACAAGACCGAAATAGCACATTTGAGCCAGCCATCGTAAAGAAAAGACAGAAAGACATTTCTGGTATCGAAGAACAGGTCATTGCTATGTATGCCAAAGGAATGACAACGACTCAGATTTCAGAAATGATTGAATCAATCTATGGATTTGAAATCAGCGAAGGCTTAGTTTCAGATATCACTGATAAGCTAATGCCACAGATTGAAGATTGGCAGAATCGCCCTTTATCGGCAGTATATCCAATCATTTTCATTGATGCTATTCATTTCTCAGTACGTAATGATGGAATTGTAAGCAAACTTGCAGCTTATGTTGTTCTCGGAATCAACGAGGATGGAATGAAGGAAGTTCTTTCCATCGAAGTTGGTGAAAATGAAAGTAGTAAGTATTGGCTAGGTGTTCTAAATAGCCTTAAAAACCGTGGAGTTCAGGATATCTTAATCCTTTGCTCAGATGGTCTTACTGGCTTAAAAGAAGCCATCCAAGCGGCTTTCCCTAACACAGAACATCAGCGCTGCATTGTTCACATGGTTAGAAATACCCTTAAGTATGTCGCTAACAAAGACATGAAGGCTTTTGCTAAAGACCTTAAGACAATCTACACTGCGCCAGATGAGAAGACAGCTCTCAAGCGTTTAGACGAAGTGACCAAGAAATGGGAGCCACTTTATCCTCATGCTATGAATCGTTGGCATGATAACTGGGATGTAATTACTCCAATTTTCAAGTTCTCTATGGATGTTAGAACCGCATTTTATACCACTAATGCCATCGAGAGCTTAAATTCATGCTACCGCAGATTAAACAAGCAAAGAAGCGTATTCCCAAGCTCACAGGCTCTGATGAAAGCTTTATATTTGGCAACCTTTGAGGCTACCAAGAAATGGACAATGCCAATCAGAAATTGGGGCAAAGTTCGCGGAGAACTTTCAATCATGTATTCTGGCAGACTTTCAGATTAATAAACAAAACCACTATCTCATTATGGGATAGTGGTTATTTGTGTAAACTGGAATTTATAGCATTATTGAAGTTCCATTGGTGTAAATCGCAGCCCATTTACAACCTGCTCCGAGTTTACTGGAAAGAATCCGAGTCTCTTATATATAGGAACAGCATATGGAGATGAATTAACCGTCATTTTATTTGTGCGTACCGTCTCAAATAATTGCTTTCCGACGCCTTGATGATGGTATTTCCCCTCTACAAAAAACAAAGCGATATGTTTTCCGCTGTTTCTTGTTGCGATAACGCCAATTAAACATTCATCCAAAAACGCTCCATATGCAGTTAATGTAGTAAGATAGTTCTCATCGTGAATACTTTTAAAGAATTCATCAATGCCTTCTTGCGTATAATCCGGAGCTTCATATTCCAGAAACACTTCCCAGACAAGTTTTAATGCGCTTTTTAATTCATATCTATCCAGTCTTTTTATCGATAACCCCATCATAGTCAAGCATCTCCCAGAATTTTATATCGCGATTTACAAATATACCGACATAAGGGAATTTATTAATCCGAAACTCCTCTTATCGAATCATCAAAGATATCTGTGATCAGATTAATCTGTTCCCCATTAGATTGGCAACCATCTAATTACCATCTTTACCTCGTCAAATCCCGATTTATCGATTTGTTATACTAAAGATATTACTACACCACAAATTAAAAATCCAAGTTTTTATTGACTTACAGTATACAGAACTGTACAGTCTAAAAAAGGATGTAGCGTATCTAGCTACACCCTCACAAATCTAAATTATCATAGAAGTTCCATATTTACAGAGAAAATTTCAAAGTCTCTTATCAGCCTTTGGACTCATTACGAACGCTGATATGCAAAAAGCTGGTGCTCGATGAACCTTCATCCTGCACCAGCTTTTTAGTTTTTACTTATCCTTTATCTCAGCACTTCCACAGGGGTCAGAATCTGTTCTCCCCGGTCATTGGAGAATACTTCCGCACGGACACCGAAGACTTCCTTTAGGAAGGTTTCGTTCATCACCTTGTCCGGGGCTCCTGTGGTGTAAATGCCCTTGTCCTTTACCACCACGAGATAATCTGAATACTTCACCGCCTGATTCAGTTCATGGAGCACCATTACCACCGTAATGCCCCAATTCTCATTGAGACGCTTTACGATTTCCATAACCTCCAGCTGATGGGCAATATCCAGATAGGTGGTAGGCTCATCCAGAATAAGGATTTCCGGCTTTTGGGCCAAGGCCATGGCGATCCAAGCCCTTTGTCTTTCACCACCAGATAAGGACATAACCTGACGATGTCTTAAATGAGACACATTAGTCTCCGACATGGCCCATTCCACCGCTTCCTCATCCTCTATCTGATTGCTCTTTTTAAACCAGCTCCTATAAGGAAAGCGGCCATAATCCACCAGCTGCTCCACCGTAACGTCCGGTGGAGCCTGCATGCCCTGGGGCAACACAGCCAGCTTTTGGGCCAAATCCCTTCGCTTTATTTTCTTTAAATCAATGCCATCAATGATGACTTGTCCCCCATAATTGCTGTTAATGCCAGCCACCGCCTTTAAAAAGGTGGATTTGCCCGCACCATTAGGGCCTATAACAGAGGTAATTTTTCCCGCAGGAATGGAGGCTGTAACCCCCTCCAATATAGTCTTGTCGTTGATGGTTACAGATAGATTTTTAGCTTCAATGGCCATTACAGCTCCCTCCTTAGCAAGAACAGAAAGAATGGAGCACCAAAGGCCGCCATCAAAATACCCACCGGAAGCTCCACAGGAGCAAAGGCCACCCTGGCCACCGTATCACATATGGTCACCACGCCAATCCCCAGCAGAGCCGAGGCCGGCAGCAAAAAGCGATAATCCGACCCCACAATAAGCCGGGCCGCATGGGGAACAATAAGTCCCACAAAGCCCAAGAGCCCCACCACAGATACTGCGCTGGCTGCCAGCAGGGCCGCAATAGCCGTAAGAACAATGCGGGTAAGCTCAACTCTTACCCCCAGCCCCTTGGCCACTTCATCACCAAGCTGCAATATATTGATGTGACGAGATGCCAGCAGAGCCAAAATGCCGCCCCCAAGAGAATAAGGCCAAATCATGGCCACATGGGGCCAGCTTCTGGCCGACAGACCGCCCACCATCCACATAAGGGCGTTATGAATCTTATCACTGTTAAAAATCATCATGCCGGAGATACCCGCCCCTAAAAAGGCTGATACCGCCACGCCGGCCAGAATAATGCGGACAGGCCTGATACCATTTTTCCAGGCCAAAATATAAATGCACACCGCCGCCAGCATAGCCCCCACAAAGGCCACCGGGGTAACAAACATCTCATAGCCCGGGAAAATCAGCATAACCATGATGCCCGCAATGCCCGCACCAGAGGAAATACCAATAATATGGGGGTCCGCCAGAGGGTTTTTCATAACCGCCTGCAAAATGGCACCGGACAGGGCCAGATTCATACCCACCAGAGCCCCCACCACAGTGCGGGGCAAACGGATACTGTTCAATATTTTTTCATGGGTCCCTGTGGCATTGCCCAACAGTGAATCCACTACCTCCCGGGCCGGAATCTCCACCGAACCCAGCATTATGCTTAACAGAAAGCCTATAGTTGCTAAAATGGCGAATATCACCAAAATAGATACTCGCCACTTAACGCTGCTTTTATTATCAGTCAATTTTTATGCTCCTTTAAAACAGCTCTGGATAAACCTTCTTGGCCATCTCCTGATAGCACTTAGGATAGTTAAGGCCAGGACTCAAAAGAAACAGGTCCTGAGGCAGGAAATACACCTTGTTGTTCTGCACTGCATTAATGGCATTCCAGGCCGGATTCTTCTTCATTTCACCAAGTAGATTATCTTCCTGGGACTTGGCATTGCCCATGGTTACCACATAGAGGATCTCCGGATTCTGCTCCACCATGGTCTCCATACTGTATGGAGTTGCATCAGGGTTCTTTTCCATTGGAGTCAGACCCTCTGCCACATTTTTCCAGCCAAAATCCTTCACCACGGAGCCGGCAATACTGCCGCTGAGCTGAATATTGAGATTCTGGGAGGAGCTAAAGAGCACCGCCACCCGCTTTTCTTCCTTAGGCAGCTTCCCCTTGATGGCGGCAATTTTCTTGTCCATATCCCCTATGGCCGCTGCCGCCTTGTCCTTTTCCCCTGTTACCTGTCCGAAGATTTCCAGCTCCCGCTTTACATCCTCATAGGTTTTGGACTTAAGCACAATGGATGGTATGCCGTTATCCTCCAGCACTTTAATGAGCTTTTCATTAACGCCATGATGGATAACCACCAGATCAGGATTAAGGGACAGGACCTTTTCCACATCCACCTGTATGGACTTGCCCACAACTGCAATATCCTTGGCAAAATCAGGAGCAACCTGGGAAGTAGGACGTCCTACGATATTTCCTCCCAACAGATGCAAGGGCTCCAAAAAAGATGCCGACAGCACCACGATCCGCTGTGGTGGACCAGGGAGCTTAACTTCTCTCCCCACATCATCGGTGACAACAATTTCATTGTCACTACTGCTTTGCTTGGCGGCATTATTATTGCCACAACCGACCATGACAAGCATTATCAGTGACAATGCCAAAATCATGGCGGATTTAAAAAAACTCATAGCAAATCCCTCCAGTTGACTAGCCTTCCAGCTAGTCGTTTTCCACTGGCTGGAAGTTCTTTGTAAAATCCTCGGAAGCAATATACTGCTTCATAAAATTTAAAAACCTTACATCCCTGTCGCTAAGCTCCTTGTCCTTACCCCAATACAGGCAAATATGCACTGTAAGAGGCGGTGTCAGCTGACGACGAACGAATTTGGTCTCCTCCCGGGTAACAAAATCCGGAAGTACAGAAATACCAAGGCGATTGGCCACCAGCTGCTTGATGGTTTTCAGCTGGGTGGTACACAACAAAATATTGGGCACAAAGCCCCGCTCCACACAGCGCTCATACACATGCTGATACTGATAGGTGTTGGACTGCTGCATAATAAACTGCTCATTACGCAGATCATCAAATTCAATATTGTTTTTCTCGGCCAAGGACACCTCCGGGCTGACACACAGACTTAAATTATCCGTCTGAATCAGCATTTCATGGTCGCTGTCACTTAGCTCATCTGTAAAAATAATACCAAAATCCAGCTCTCCCTTGTCGGCCTTCTGCAAAACCTCCGTGGAATCACTGTATTCCTTTACATCCAGGCTCATGTCAGGATACATATCCTTAAAGCTGGTAAACAAATCCGGAAACAGATAGGCCTCCACCATAGGCGGTATGCCAAAATGAACTGTCCCCAGCTTTTCCTGCTGGAACCGTGCCATATCCTGCCTGGTATCCTCCACATCCTGCATAATCTTTTCAGCATGGAGCAAAAAAGCCTTGCCTTCCTTGGTCAGAGTCACATGCTTTTGGCGGCGGTCAATGAGAGTCAGCTTCAACTCATTTTCCAACGCCTTGATGGCCTTGGTGACCGACGGCTGTGAAACGTGGAGATATTCAGCAGTTCTGGTAAAATTCTCCAGCCTGCTGATGGCACAAAAATACTCTAACTGTCTTAAATCCATTATAATGCCCCCGAACATTTCATTTCATTAATTCTCATGGTGCTTTGCGCACTCTATGTATATTGGTTTTTCTTACAAAACAATAAAGGAGAAGGTTGCATTATGGAAGCAGTTGTGGAGATTGCCCGTTGACTTGGAAATTATAGGGCAAAACTCGCCGTATGAATACATTCCGGAAAATCTGATGCTATGAGGAATAACTGCGGAATAGCCCTTGGTCTCATCCATCATATCCGAATTGCTGAAGGTCATCAGCCTGGATACGCAGGAGGTAATTATAGCCGTAGTATACTCATGCTTATGCTCATTGGCCACATCCACAATGGCAGACTGAATGGCCTTGGCCACGGAACGGGCCACATCCTTGCGGCTGAACATGGCCAGCTGGATGTTGGCTCCCTCCGGGACACTGCCCAAAAAGATTCCCGCACCAGTTTCCAAATCAATGCCATCAAGGTTACGGATTACCTGTATCTCATCCCCTTCAGGGGTAGTGTAGGTCACCAGGAACGGAGACCCCACAAACTGCATCAGCAGATCCTTGGCCTCCAAATCAAAGCCGGCGGCCTGCAAGGACTCCACCAGAGTCTTGTTGCCAAGCCTATAAACCACGTTCCCCCTGGCCTCAGTAACAGTTTCATCAAAATCTGCCACTGTCTCCACGGAAAACTCGCCCTTTATAACCGGCTTGGTATTGCCCCCAATAAGGACCATAACCATACCTTTCCGATTCATCTGGGAATTCAGCATTACACTGCACTCATCGAATACAAAGTTATCAGAGCAGAAGCCACCAAAAATCGGTATCCCGCCGCTGACCTCGTCAAGAACATTGACGAATTCATCACCGGGAATCTTATTATTTTTGACTGCATAGGTGATAATTACCTTTGGTCTCCAGCCTCCCAGATCATTCTTAAGGGCATTAAAGGTCTTTCTGATTTCAGACTTATAATTGTCCTCTGTCAGCTCCCCGGTCATGCCCGCAGCAAAGCTGCAATCATCAGCAGTAAACACATGGAAGGATATGCCCTCCTTGGCGTAGCCCTGCTGCTCCGAAAACAGTGACATGGCGCTGCAGCCCATGATAGGGAATTTAAATTCCTCCCTCAGCTTTGCACCCAATTCCTCAAAGTCTGTCTCTGCGTGGGCAAACACAATTCCCAGGGAATTTCTGCCAAACTTAAAGTCCTTCAGGCTTTCCTTGAGCTCTGCCACACCCAAATCCAAATCATCCATATTTTTTGTAAAAACAGCTATAGACTGCATCCTGCACACCTCTAAAATTATGTTTTACTCCACTGGTTAATGAGCTTCTCCAGGGCATCATAATCGAAATCGTCTCCTGCATCCTTCATTTTGCCCAAAAGCTCCCGCTGCTCATCGCTTACCTTAAACTTTGAAAGCTTTGAACGCAGCTCCTCGAAAATATCCAGATCAAAATCTCCAATGGCTGATTCCATATCATTTACGATACGGTCCATCTCCTGCTTGGATATTTCCGCCAGCTCCTCTTCTTCCTTCTTCTCATATATATCATCAGCAAAATAGTCTCCAAGATAAGCAATGACAGATGCATACTTGGCCATAAGCTTATCAAAGTTTCGCCTGATGAAATCAAAATTGCCGTCCTTGCCTGCCATCTCATGCTCTCGGGCCATCTGGGACAATTCCTTTTGATTGATGATAGCCGCCACGGTCTTTAGGGCATGAACCTCAATGATATAGTTGGCATAATCCTCATTTTCAATAAGGCTTCCCAAGAGCTTCATCTTCTTGCGGCCATCATTGTAAACCTGCTTTAGGATATCCTGGTCTATATTATCTGTATGGGAAGTAAACGGCTTATCCAGCTCATTTATCTTCTCCTCCGGCAGGAACTGCTGCAGGCAGTCATCCAGCTCCTTGGCCTCAATCGGCTTTGCCAAAAAGCCCTGGAAGCCATACTCCAGATACTGTTCCTTCATGCCGCTGATGGCATTGGCCGTAAGGGCTATTACCACCGTGTACTGACAGCCGGGAATCTCACGAATTTTGTACATACATTCCACGCCATCCATAATCGGCATCATGTGGTCCATAAATACAATGTCAAACTTCTCATTGGTCAGCAGATTCAGGGCCTCGGCACCGCTTTCCACACAGGTGGTCTTCACCTTGTATGGTGCCAGCATCCCCTCTGCCACCTTAAGATTTACCCTGTTATCATCAACGATGAGAACACTGGCCTCCTCAGCCGTAAAGGTATACTTGAACAGCTTCCGCTGGAAGAGGCTGTCATCCTTGTTCAGCTTGCCCATAGGCTTCCAGTCATCAACCTTGTTTACCACTGTCCATGTAAAGATACTGCCCTTGCCATAAATACTGTCTACAGTAATGTCGCCTCCCATGGAGCGGCAAAGTCGCTTACTGATGGCCAGTCCCAGACCGGTGCCCTCCACAGAGCGGTTTCTCTTGGTATCCACCTGCTCGAAGCTGGAGAAAAGCTTCACCAGATCCGTTGGCTTGATGCCACACCCTGTATCCTCCACGCAGGAGAATATCTTAATGGCATTTTCATCAGGCAGCTTTTCAAACCACATCTTCATCTTGATGTAGCCATTATGGGTAAATTTAACGGCATTATTCAACAGGTTTACCATAACCTGCTTTATGCGGATTTCATCCCCCACCAGACTATATGGAATATTCTCGTCAATATCCATTATCAGCTCAACGTCCTTGTCCTTAAGACGAATGCCTATCATGGTCATAACGTCATTGATAATGGAGGACATCTGATAAGGAGTATTGATGATATCCATCTTGCCGGCCTCGATTTTGGAAAAGTCCAGAATATCATTTATGATGGCCAGCAACGAAGCAGAAGCACTCTTTATCAGCAGGGCATTCTCCCTGGCAAAGGAATCCGTGGTATCACGGATAATAAACTCGGACATACCATTTATGGCGTTCATCGGAGTACGGATTTCATGGGACATATTGGCAAGGAAGCTGGACTTGGCACGGTCTGCGCTCTCAGCCCTCTCCTTGGCCCGGATAATATCCGTAATATCCACCATAATCAGCATAACCCCGGCAATTTCCTTGTCCTGGTTTATGGCCGGTCTGACGTAAATATCAAAATTCTCCTCCATGCCGTGGACATCCATGCGGTCCATGTACTGGATATTTTTGCCCTCGTCACGGGTTTCCTTGCACATTTCCTCAATATGACGGCGGCCTATACTGTCCATGAGCCCCTCAAAAAGGTCATAGATATACACTCCATCATTTATCTGCTCAAAGGTATAGCTGGACCGCTGAAAGAATGGCTCCGTGGCCATGACTGTGTTAAGGTCCATATCAAGCATGATGGAGATATTAGGCGAATTTTGAAGCAGCATGGCATTATAAAACACCTGCTGGCCCTTGGAGTGCTCGCTGTATTCACGGAACTTGTTGGCCTGCTCCGCCAGGGCTGCCAGAATATTATTTTCTCTTTGAAGCCGCTTAATCTCACGATTGGCCCGTTTTAGCTCAATCTGCAAGGCTTTCAACGTGGCTTCGTTCTCGTTCTCATTCTCCTGCATCCCGTTACCCCCTATGCCAAGTACTGGTCTACCAGTTCAAGCAAAGTCTCCTGTTTAAACGGCTTAAGCAACAACCCCTGAGCCCCTACCGACCTGATTTTATCCCTCAGGCCCTCATCCTCCTCGGCTGTGAGAAACAACACCGGCACATCTGCCACCTCCGGCATTTTTCTGATTTCCTCCAGCACCTGATAGCCGTCCATTTCCGGCATGAGGATATCCAATAAAATCAAATCAGGCACATTCTTCGACAAAAACTGAAGAGCCTTGCTGCCGCTTGGCACCAGTACAGGCTTGTAGTTTTCGTTTGTTTTCAGCATTTTATCCACGAATTTCAGATTAACCACATTATCATCTACAACCAAAATTTTCTTCATGAAAAGATTTCCCCTTTCTATTCATGCAGTGTAAATTCAGTGTCTTCATCTATAATTTGCAGCATCAAACTACCAATAATCGGGTCAAACTGTGTATCCAGTCCCCTTGCAATCTCTCCCCGCACCACATGCTGCTCCAGCCTGTCACGGTATGACCGTCTTGAGGTCATGGCATCGTAGGAATCAGCCACATTAATAATTCTGGCCATTTCCGGGATTTCCTTCCCTGCCAGCCCCTTTGGATACCCCGTTCCATCATAGTGCTCATGATGATACATGGCGCCATTATATATATCCTCAACAGAAGTAATAGTCTTAAGAATATCCCCACCAATAACAGGATGGGTCTTAATAATCTCAAACTCCTCATCCGTCAGTGGGCCGGTCTTGTTGATTATCCCATCGGGAACACCTATCTTGCCTATATCATGAAGAAGTGCTGCATACTTTAGATGCATCAGCTGCATCTCCGTATATCCCAGCTGGGATCCTATCATCACACTGTATTTTGCCACCCTGTCCGAATGGCCCTTGGTGTATTTGTCCTTGGCATCAATGGTGTTGGCCAGGGCCTGAATAATCTGCTCAAACATCACCGTCATCTGCTGAGTCTTCTCAACAATGGCCTGGGTCCGTATCTGGACCTCCTCCTGGAGCTTGGACTGCAGATAATACAAATCCAGAATCCGGTTTATTCTGGCCAAAAGCAATGACGGATTAAGAGGCTTGGTAATAAAATCCACTGCCCCCTCCTTAAAGCCCTGCAGCTCGGTAGAAAGGTCATTGTCATGGGTCATAAACACCACAGGAATATGGGCATACCGTTCATCGTCCTTCAGCTTACCAATAATATCATGACCGGTCTCACGGGGCATGTGTACATCCAACAGCACCAAATCAGGCAGGAACCCCTCCTCCAGCTGCTGGAAAAACTCCTGTCCCGAGGCCGCTTCCTTAATATTGTACGTGCTGGACAAAACCTCCTCCACCACCTGACGGTTCAGACGGCTGTCATCCACCACGGAAATAGTAAACTGCTTTATTGGAGAGCTGCCCTCAAAATTGATGCGCTTCGGCAAAACAGCAGCAATATTTCTGAGTATATCCTCATACATGGCCACCAAAGGATGATGGTTCATGTTGATATACTCCACATCCTCCTGCTTGGCCGCGTCCTCCATGCGCTTTGCCTTTGCCCTCAGCTCCTCGGCACCAATATAGGCAGAAGAGCTCTTAAGCGCATGAACCTTTACCCGATAGCCGGCCCAATCATTGCCCAGATAGCAGGTCTGCATATCATTCAGCACATTGTCCTCCACATAGGTGCTGACAATATCAAGGTAAAAATCCGCATCATCCATGCATTGCTGCAGCCCTTCCTTGGTATTTAAAAAGCTGAGTTTTTTTATTATTTCACCGGTATCACCGGTGTTTTCCCCATCAAATTGCCTTACATCATGTTCCATATTATCACCATCATGTAATGAATTTTCGTATAAATCCCCTACATTATATATTACCTTATTTGCTACATTTGTCAAAATGTTTTATCCCATTAAAAAGAGCAGAGGCAAGCCCCAAAGTGCTTTAACCTCTGCCCTGATATTTACGCCTGTATTTTCTCAACGATGAACCAAATAATGCATAAACAATGCCTTGGTCTCCTTTTTACGCCGCTGACTTATGGGCACACTGTCCCCATTCTGCATGAGAAAACTGTCTGCCTCCATGCGTTTAACATAATCCATATTAATTATAATCCTGTGATGGCACTCAATAAAATTTTTCCTGTCAATCAACAGCTCCTGACACTGATGATACAGCATCGGTGTTTCAAAAACCGTATCCACTAGATGAATACACAATTTATGCCTTACATTTATATCAAGGTAAACTATCTTACTGACAAGTACTTCCAGCTCCTCACCATTAACCGTTGTGGAAATAAAGCATTCCTCTTCAAGTATGGAAGGTAGGATATGGCCCATGGTGTGGGAAAATTCTTCCAAATGCTCTGTCAGCGGCTTCAGCAGGTACCCGGCCGCAAACACCCGATACCCCTCCAGCATATAATCCTGGCTGGTGGTCAAAAATACAATAGGCACCTTTTCATCCTGAAGACGGATGGCCTCTGCTGCCTCCATGCCGGTCATATCTGCCATAAATATATCCAATATAAGCAATTCATATTTTCCCGCTTCAAAGCTTTCCAATAATGCCTCGGCACTTGGAAAGGTATCCAGCTCAAAATTTTTCATTGCCTCGGGATACGCAGCTTCTATATATTGCCGCACCTTGGATGCTGCCACCTGCAGGTCAGTCTCCAAATCATCTGCTATGGCAATTCTCATAAGCCACCCTCCTTTCATTTAAAGTTTATTTCAAAAATTTATATAATGGCGTTATAATATACATACGATTTTTTTGTGAGGTGAAAATATGATGTGGGTGGTATTTTTATTTGCTTTTCAGATCACCCTTATCCAAATAGCCGGCATTTACCTGCGGTATTATGCCTTTGAGGAACAGTTTACCCCTACAGCCAAAGGGAGCCTGTGGAAAAACATCGCCCTGCTCAGCCTTGGGGTTATTGGTGGCTATGCCCTTGCCTTTTCCCATATTGGCATAACGGTGGCCGGCTACAAGGCTGCTCTTTTGCTGGGCTGGATTCCCTATCAGTACCTTCTGATGGATGCCATTCCCCGGCAGCTTCTTCACCATACCTTTGTAATAAGCATGTCCTTGCTGTGGTCATTTATCATACACAGTCTCAGCTGTGTGGTATTGGCCTTCTTCTTTATGGATTATGCCGTAGAAGAAGTCTTGCAGGCCGAAGCCTGTATATATATTATATTCTTTTTGATGCTTTTGCCACTGTCCCGCTATTTTTTCAAAACCCTTCTGCCCACCTTTTCCCTTTTCACCCGCCACAAGGTACGGATTTACATAGCCATATTGCCATTCATTATGACCTTGGGCTACGTGGCCATGATAAGCGACCGCACTCTCTGGCATTCCTGGGAGGAACGGCTGGCCAGACTGCTGTTGCCGGCAGCCTTCGTATTTACCTACCACTACATAATGGGCACAGCCAAACAGATATATGAACGAAAGCGCCTCCAGCACAATAAAAGCGTTATGAAGCAGGAGCTGCTTTATCTTGAGGAAGCCCGTCTTTTGGCTGCTGACAACAAAAATCAGGTACAAAAGCAGCTGGACAGTCTTCTTGAAACCTACGAGCAGCTGCGTCAGCTGATTAATTACGGCAACCTTGAGGGTGCCAAGTCATATATCGAGGAGCAGGAGGAAAAGCTGTCTGCGGGGACCATTTTACCCTACACCGATAACGCCATAGTAAATGCAGCCATCTCCATATATTTGAACCGTGCCAAAAATGCGGGGATAGAAATAATCCCCAAGGTCAATCTGCCCCGTGACATGAAAACCGATGAAAATGATTTGTCGGTGCTTCTGGCCAATCTTCTGGAAAATGCCCTGCTGGCCTGCATCAAGGAACATGGTCTGCGGCAGATTACCCTTATTTTGCAGCACAATGGATCCCAATGTGTACTGGAAATTGCCAATACCTTCAACGGCAGCCTGAAGCTTGGAGAGGATGGACTGCCAAAGGCCAATCACTCCGGCCATGGTATTGGCATGCTGTCCTTAAAAACATTCCTGAACAAATACGACGGATACGCTGACTTCAACTGCGAAAATGGTTGGGCCCGTGTAACCATATACTGGGAGGATAAGTTGCCATGTTGATGATTGCCATTGCCCTCACCTTAAGTCAGCTGCTCATAGTCTTCCTCATATTTCATAAGGAGCTCCATGACAATATCAAAAAAGAGGAAGCCAATGACCTGCTGACCCTGCGGCTGAATTCCCTTAAACACGAGGCGGCCCTGATAAAAAGAGATATCAATACCACCCGTATACTGCGCCACGACCTGCGGCACCACTACCGCATGCTCTACGCTCTTTTAAAGGACGAGGACATAGCTGCCGCCCTGGAGCACATTGAAAAACAGGAAGCCGCCATCAGAGAAATGAAGGAATGACAGATAATCCTACTGTCATGAAAATACAACAAATATCCAGAAAAATCCATAGCAAATCAAAAAGTGATGGGATTTTCGAAAAAGTGATGAATTTTTAGACCTTTTGATGTTTGCCGCTGGTTCTTTGATGCAAAAATACGATATAATGATAATATCAAAGAATGAACTCAGAGGATGTGGCTGTTATGAGTACGGATTTTGCACATAGATTAAAGGAACTGCGTCTGGCCAAGGACTTGACCCAAAAGGAATTTTCCGATCTGTCCAAAATAAGCCAAAGTGCTATTTCCATGTACGAAAGTGGACAAAGGGAGCCTACCCTGGAGGTTTTGGATATATTCGCCAAATTTTTCAAGGTAGACATGAACTATATGGCCGGCAAAACCCAAAAGCCAGTGGTTATAGATATTGTGTCCCCCGGGCCTGAGGATCCAAACCCGGAAAAAAATGCCGACAAGAAGCTCCTTGATGCGTACCACAGGGCCCCGGAGCATATACAGAAAATCGTCACCGCCTGTCTGGAGCCATATTGGGAAGACAAACATTAATATCCACAACGTAAAAAAGAGATGCAGCAATTTTCATTGCTACATCTCTCGTTTTTTTATAAAGCTTTATTTATGTCCGCCACAGCCACAGTTGCAGCCACCGCTGCAATCTGTACCACAGCAATCATGCTTGCCAGAACGGTAATTATTAATTACATGGCGGGTTGCCATAACAAACAACGCCAATATTACTGCACCAATAATGTAAGTTGCCATAAAAGGCACCTCCTCTTATTCAAAGCCCAGCAGACGGCCCACCTGATAAACAATCAGTGATACTACCCAAGCCAGGGCAAACATATAACCAGCGGCAAAGAACATCATCTTCCAGCTGTTGGTTTCCTTCTTGATGGTACCCAATGCAGTTACGCATGGAGTGTAGAGCTGGGAGAATACCATAAATGCCAGGGCAGACAGGCTGGTGAAGGCTGCTGCCATACCAGTAGCACCCAACGCCTCAGCAGTTTCAATAGCATCCTCAGCCTCAGCAGATACATCTGGCAGACCATAGAGCACACCGATAGTAGATACTACAGACTCCTTGGCCAGAATACCGGAAATAACTGCTGCACCGGCCTCCCAGTTGCCGAAGCCATGGAAGGTAAAGAGGGCACCTACAACTGCACCGATGGAAGCCAGGAAGGACTCACTCTGCTCCTCCACCATACCATCGAAGTTAAATGCACCCAGGAACCAGATGATGATACAGCCAGCGAAGATAATGGTACCGGCCTTAACCAGATAACCCTTACCCTTGTCCCAGGTCTCCAGAAGAACAGTCTTCATGTCAGGCATACGATATGGAGGCAGCTCCAACAGGAAGGTAGCTGTTTCATCCTTGTACTTGGCTGCAGTTAACAGCTTGGTGGAAACGATGGCCATTACCACGCCCACGATGTACATAGCAAATACTACGTTAGTAGCATCCTCTGGGAAGAACATGGCTGCAAAGAGAGCCATAATAGGCAGTTTAGCGCCGCAGGTCAGGAAAGGTGCGGCCAAAATGGACAGGATTCTGTCCTTTTCATTATCCAACGCACGGGCACCCATAATGGAAGGCACACCGCAACCAAAGCCCATCATCAGCGGCATAACACTCTTACCGCTAAGACCAGCCCGGCGCATGATAGGGTCCATGATAAATGCAACACGGGCCATATAGCCAGTTCCATCAAGGAAGCTCAGGCAGAAGAACAAAATGAAAATCAATGGTACGAATACCAGAACGGAACCTACACCACCGATGATACCATCTAAGATAAGGGCCTGCATCCAGTCAGCAACCTCAGCCCCTTCCAGGGCTCCTGCCACCCAGTCGGTGAAGTCCCCGGCAATGAAATCATCCAGGGCATCAGCAATAGGCTGACCAATCCACTCAAAGGTAATCTGGAACACGCCATACAAAATAGCCAGGAACAGTGGCAGTGCCAACACACCATTGGCCAAAACGCTGTCCACCTTCTCGGTGAAGCTGGTGCCGGCGTTGGTTACCTCCACAGCCTCGTCCATGATGCTGTCAATAAAGGCATAACGCTGCTTGATAATAGCCTCCTGAAGTTCCATGCCCTCCAGACC
The DNA here is from genome assembly GCF_002100115.1 of Anaerovibrio sp. JC8. GTDB lineage: Bacteria > Bacillota > Negativicutes > Selenomonadales > Selenomonadaceae > Anaerovibrio. The sequence continues at coordinate 256,554 of NZ_ANBM01000003.1, forward strand.
GCTGTTTTCAATCTCCTGAATCTTGGCAATATGCTCATTCAGACGTTCAGTTGGTCCGTAGCTTTCCATGGAAATGGAAGTAAATACGTGAAGCAGATTCTTAATGCTGCTGCCATCACGGGCTACAGTAACAATTACTGGATAACCCAGGATTTTTTCCAGCTTCTTGATGTCAATCTTAACACCACGGCGTTTGGCCTCATCCTGCATGTTCAGATCCAGCACCATTGGAATGCCCTTCTCCAAGAGCTGCACGGTCAGGAACAGGTTACGCTCAATGTTGGAGGAGTCAATAACATCCACCACCAAATCCATCTTCTGCTCCTGAAGGAAATCTATAACTATTTTTTCCTCCGGGCTGCGGGCATTGACACTGTAAGTACCTGGCAGGTCGATTACGTGAATTTCCTTGCCGCCGTAGGTTACATGGCCTTCCTTCTTGTCTACTGTTACGCCAGGCCAGTTACCGATTTTCTGTCTTGCCCCTGTTATTTCATTAAATATTGTGGACTTGCCGGTATTTGGATTACCGGTAAGTGCTACTCTCATAATGTTATCATTCATAATTGCTGCTTCCATTTACATCATCCCACCTGTGTTACTTCAATCTTTTCTGCATCATCACGGCGCATAGCCAAATTATACGAACGGATACCCACCGCCATCGGGTCACCTAACGGTGCAGAACGAAGTACCTTAATGGTAGTTCCTGGAATAAGACCCATAGTCATGAGCCGTTCCTTAAGCAATGAATCGCCAATACTCTCCACTCTGACGGTCATGCCTGTCTTACATTCTTTAAGAGTCATGCTTAAACCTCCATGTAATGTTTTTTATCATTCCCATTTTATAACGTCCTCGTTACATGAAACAAAAACGATAATTACTATCATTAACACAGATTATGATACCCTTTATCAGTTGTATTGTCAAGTGAAAAATACTCTCATTTCCAACATTTAGTCAAAAAAATAACAGCCATCATCATTATGATTGCTGTTATTTCTGTATTTCCTGTTCCTTGAGCCAATCAAGGTACTTTATGTCATCCTTGGTGAGCTCCGCGGTTTCCAGCAAATCCGGACGATTACGCAGGGTAATCTCCAAGGACTTCTCACGGCGCCATTTGGCGATTTTGGCGTGGTCCCCGGAAAGGAGTACATCCGGCACCTTCATGCCCTCAAACTCCCGCGGGCGGGTATACTGAGGATGCTCCAACAGGCCGTTATAGAAGGAATCGGTAGGTGCAGACTCCTCGGAGCCCAATACCCCCGGCAGCATTCTGGATACAGCGTCCGTAATAATCATGGCCGGCAGCTCCCCGCCAGTCAGAACATAATCCCCGATGGAAATTATCTCGTCTGCCAGATTTTCCGTGATGCGGGCATCAAAGCCCTCGTAGTGACCACAGATAAAGATAAGCTGGTCGTACTGTGCCAGCTCCCGGGCCTTGGCCTGATTAAACACGCTGCCCTCAGGACTCATTAAAAGCACCCGGCGGTTGGCAAAATCCGTGGTTTCCTTCAGATGGCGCACAGCCTTGAACATAGGCTCCGGCTTAATAACCATGCCGCTGCCCCCGCCAAAGGGAGTATCATCCATCTGCTGGTGCTTGCCCTCGGCAAAATCCCGGGGATTGGTTATCTGAATATCCAGAATCCCATTCTCAATGGCCCGCTTTGTTATGCTGTCCCCAAAAGGACCTTCAAACATGGCCGGAAACAGGGAAAGAATATCTATACGCATCAGATTTCCTCCGGCATGTCCACTACCATGCGGCCTTCCTTGATATTGATTTCCTTGACTACAGCCTTCAGGGCCGGAATCATGAGCTGCTTGGCTTCACCCTTCTTGGATGCCACATATACATCATTGGCACCGGTCTTCAGCACATCCGTAACAAAGCCCTGGGATACACCGTCCATATCAAAGACCTCCAGGCCGATAATATCAAAGGTGTAGTATTCCCCTTCCTCCAGCGGCATAGCGTCCTGCTTGTCCACGTAGAGAAGGCTGCCGGTGAGCTGAGCCACTTCCTCACGGGAAAGATACTGCTTAAATTTGATGATAACAAACTGCTTGTGGTATTTCACGGATGCCACGTCCAGCAGCTCATCACCTACATATACCTGTTTTAATTCTTCAAACCGCTCCGGAAAATCGGTCAATGGAATGACACGGAGCTCGCCACGAATACCGTGAGGAGCTCCTGCTTTACCAATGACAATTCGATTATCAGCTGCGGATGGCGATGATAACGTCATCTTCAACAACAACCTCCACATTAAACTGGTCACGAACATTGTCGCCTTTTTTCAGTTCAACGAAACGCTCAGTAGTACCCTGAACGATTTCTGCACCCAGAACCAGCTTCTCAGTATCAGCAATACGGGCCTCAGTCTGAGCAACGAAATCCTCGCGCTTCTGACGCTCGATGCCAAAATGCTGATGAATCATGGCTACCTGTTCCTGATCATCTTCCCCAACCTCGGAAAGGGCACGATTCTCCTGGATGTTAATCTGCTGAATCTCAAGCTGAGCCTGGGTAATACCATTGCGGAATTCCTCCAGCATCTTCTCTCTCAGCTTCTCAGTCAGCTTGGCCTTGATAGTCATTGGGAACTTTACTAAAACACTATCCATTGTGAAAAATCCTCCAATTATAGAAATTGCGGCAAGCATCCCCTAAAAGTGGACATTGCCGCATATTAAGCCGATGCATCAGCTTATAATTTCTACATTAACTTTTTTATCCTCGCGAGTAGCAGCAGCCTTGACAACGGTACGCAATGCCTTTGCAATGCGGCCCTGCTTGCCAATTACCTTACCCATGTCCTCTGTAGCAACATGAAGCTCATAGATGACTACATTATCTTCTTCCTTCTCGTTGATAACAACCTGGGAAGGATTGTCTACCAGGGACTTCGCGATAATCTCAACTATCTCTTTCATGCTATGCCTCTTTCTTAGTTCTTAGCATGCTTAGCTGCATCAAACTTTGCCATGATGCCCTGCTTGGAGAATAAGGAACGAACGGTATCAGTAGGCTGTGCACCCTTAGCCATCCATTCGAGAGCCTTCTCTTCGTCGATGTTAACAACTGCTGGCTCCTTAGTGGAATCATAGTTACCAACGATTTCGATGAAACGGCCATCACGTGGAGCACGGGAATCAGCTACAACAATACGATAGAATGGGGACTTCTTTGCACCCATACGGTTCAGACGAATCTTAACTGCCATTTTGAAATTCACCTCCTTAGGATTGGTATATCTAAACTCTATAATATAGAAGATATACTTTATATATCAATGCATGAATGGAAGCTTTAAGCCTCCGAAGCCTTTACGGCCTCCCTGCATCTTTTTAACTCTCTTCATCATCTTGCGCATTTCCTCAAACTGCTTCAAGAGACGGTTGACGTCCTGCACTCTGGTGCCGCTGCCGGCTGCAATACGCTTGCGGCGGCTGCCGTTGATGATGCTTGTATTGGCTCTTTCCTTTGGTGTCATGGAGCGGATAATAGCTTCCACCTGGCGCATTTCCTTGCCATTGAGGTCAACCTCTCTGTCGCCAAGCTTCTTCTTGATATCCCCCATGCCAGGAATCAGGCTCATGATGTTTTCCAGAGAACCCAGCTTCTTGATCTGCTGCATCTGGTCAAGGAAATCATCCAAAGTGAAGTCATCCTTACGGAGCTTCTTCTCCATCTCCTTGGCCTGTGCCTCATCAAAGGTTGCCTGGGCCTTTTCAATCAAGGAAAGAACATCGCCCATTCCCAAAATTCGGGAAGCCATACGATCCGGGTAGAATGGTTCCAAAGCTTCAAGCTTCTCGCCCATACCCACAAATTTTACAGGACAGCCAGTAACTGCCTTTACGGACAATGCCGCACCACCGCGGGAATCACCGTCCAGCTTGGTAAGTACCAGACCATCAAGGCCCAGGTCCTTATTGAAGCTTTCAGCTACATTTACTGCATCCTGACCAGTCATGGCATCAACCACCAAGAGAATCTCATGTGGCTTAACCTGACCCTTTATATCCTTTAACTCCTGCATCAGCTCTTCGTTGATGTGAAGTCGACCAGCGGTATCGATGATGACTACATCATTAGCATGAGTGAATGCATAGTTTAAAGATGACTTAGCAATGGTAACAGCATCCGTACCAGGCTCCATGGAGAACACCGGAATATCCAGCTGCTTACCGATGACCTGCAGCTGGGTAACAGCCGCTGGTCTATATATATCTGCCGCAACCAGTACTGGACGCTTGCCCTGTTTCTTAAGGGAAAGACCCAGCTTACCAGCTGAGGTAGTCTTACCAGCACCCTGCAGACCCACCATCATGATAATTGTTGGCGGATTTGGGGACATATTGATACGGCTCTGGGAGCCGCCCATAAGCTCAGTAAGTTCTTCGTTTACAATCTTGATAACAAGCTGAGCCGGCGTAAGTGCCTCCATGACATCCTGACCGATAGCCCGTTCCTTCACGCGCTTTACAAAGTCCTTAACGACCTTGAAGTTTACATCGGCCTCAAGAAGTGCCATCCGCACTTCCCGCATGGCTTCGTTTACGTCGTCCTCTGTCAGCTTGCCATGTCCGCGAAGTTTTTTAAATGTTTCCTGCAGACGATCTGCCAAACCTTCGAAAATCAATCTAATTCCTCCTGAACCTTGCTGGTATATGGAGCAAGCTTCATAAGTATGTTATCAGCTTCCTTTTTGTCTATCTTATTAATAGAAGAAAGCTGGGAAATATCATCGTAAAGCTCTGTCAGCTCCTGGCGCTGGTGTCTGAGACGCTTGGCCAGGCCGAGCTTTTCTTCGTAGGCTGCCATGGTCTGCTCCGAGCGGTGCAGAATATCATATACAGCCTGTCTGGAAACTGCCAAATCCTCTCCAATCTCTGACATGGAGAAGTCCTCAAAAAGGTGCATGCTAAGACATTTCTGTTGTTTATCTGTAAGCAAAGGCCCATAAATATCGAAGAGCTCCGCCAGATATAAACGCTGCTCAAGCACTGAAAACACCCACTTTCAAGGCATAGCTTTTTCCGACCATAGTTATTATAGCCATACCGTATATCGTTGTCAAGTATTTTCCCTTGTCAAATATAATATTTATTGTTTTACATAAGAAAAGCCGATTAACTTGAGTTAATCGGCTTTT
>NZ_ANBM01000004.1 GCF_002100115.1 Anaerovibrio sp. JC8
TTCGAAGAACCTGAATGGCTCTAAAAGTTTCTAGAATTACCTTTGTAATAAAGGAATTTCAGTTTGTTGCACAAACTTGTATGTTTACTACTTTATGAAAAGTAGTACCATCATCTGGCTTGAATCATGTGTGCATGATTCCTTATTGCATTGTTTAGTTTTCAAAGAACACTATGCTTTTCTCAGAAGCTTTTACTTCGTGAGTCAGCTTTTATAATATAACTCTTTTCCAAAGCCTTGTCAACAACTTTTTAAAATTATTTCAGACTTCGCTATGAAGTTATTCATTCGTCTTCACCTTTGCTGTCCATCTCTGCGCATCGGGTGACGACTTGTCCTATATTACACGTTTATTACCTCATTGTCAACATTATTATTGCTTATTTTTAGTTTTTCAGTTACAAATTCTTCCATCAATAGCTATGTTTTAACAAAAACAGCTACCATATGTAAGCCTTTTAATAGTATAATTGAAGGTATCTTTGTGGCCTTAATGCAGGCCCAAAACGGAGGACTATTACTTAATGATTAATTTATCACAAATTGCTACTGAGCAGGCCAATCCATCTACTGCTCATATTGATGAGCTTTCCACATTGGAAATGCTGAAAACAATTAATGAGGAGGATCATAAGGTGGCCAGCTCCATTGAGCCGGCCCTGCCTGTTATAGCCCAGGTGGTTGATATCATTGCCCAGAGGCTGAAAAACGGTGGCCGTCTTTTCTATATAGGTGCCGGAACCTCAGGACGTCTTGGCATTCTTGATGCAGTGGAATGTCCCCCTACCTTCGGCACAAATCCGGAGCTGGTACAGGGCATTATCGCCGGCGGTACTCCAGCTATTTTCAAGGCTGTTGAAGGTGCTGAGGATTCCCTGGAGCTGTCCCGTGGTGATTTAAACGAATACTGCTTCAACGACAAGGATGTCTTGGTGGGCATTGCTGCTTCCGGCCGCACTCCATACACCTTGTCTGCCATTAATTATGCAAAAGAAATCGGGGCCACTGCCGTATCTCTTACCTGCAGCCCAGATTCTCCTATGGAAAAAGCGGCTGATTATGCTATTGTAGTACAGCCGGGACCGGAGGTTATTACCGGCTCCACCCGCCTTAAGGCAGGCACCGCCCAAAAGCTTGTGCTCAATATGTTATCCACCGGCACCATGATTAAGCTGGGCAAGGTGTACGGCCATTTAATGGTGGATGTAAAGGCTTCCAACAATAAACTGACTGAACGGGCCACCAGAATTGTCATGGAGGTTACGGACTGCGACCGTGAAACTGCAGTTGAAGCCTTAAAAGAGGCAAAGGGCAAGGCTAAGCTGGCTATTTTCCATATTATTTCCGGCGAATCAATTGAAACATCCAAAAAACTGCTGGATGAATCTGAAGGCTATATCGGCATGGCCTTAAAGAAGCTGCCAAAATCTGATAATTAACATAGAGAGGTACCACATGGATTACAAGGAAATTGCTGAACAAATATACACTAAAGTAGGCAAGAAGAATAACATTACCGATGTTACCCACTGCATGACCAGACTCCGTTTAAAGCTAATGGATTATGACAAGGCTGATACGGATGCCATAAAAAAAATACAGGGTGTTATGGGCATCAATATTAATGAGGCAGAGCTGCAAATTGTTCTGGGCCCTGGCAGAGTGGATAACGTATTCAGCGAATTTACTGCTCTGATGGATAATGAAGCTTCCAGTAATAATATTGAGGCATTCTCCTCCAAGAGTGGAGATATTAAAAAACCTTCCATTGGTGACGGCAAGGAGCTTCATGCACAAATCCGGGCAAAGAATGCCACTCCATTTAAGTTGCTGACCAAGCGTATTGCAAATATTTTTATCCCTATGATTCCCGGTTTTATTGCCTGTGGCTTGCTGACCGGAATTTTGGGAATATCCTTCAAGATTAATCCGGAACTGACCAGCTGGCCTATTATTCAGCTGCTGACAGTTATGAGTAATGCTATTTTCTTTGGCTTAAATATCCTGGTGGGCTACAATGCAGCCAAGGAATTTGGCGGATCTCCCACCATGGGTGCCATTTTGGCCATTGTTCTAAGCCATCCAAATCTTGCCAATATTAATCTTATGGGAAATAATCTGGTGCCGGGCCGTGGTGGTATAATTGCAGTCCTTATGGTGGCTATTCTGGGAGCTCTTCTGGAACGTTATTTGAAAAAAATCATTCCTGAAATGTTTAGCCTGTTTCTCACGCCATTGCTTGTTCTGCTTATTGGTGGTCTGACTGCCATATTTATATTGCAGCCTGTAGGACAGATCATTGCAGAAGGCATCGGAATGGCAGCTACTACTGCCATTCAACAGGGTGGCGTTATTACCGGCTTTATACTTGGCGGAATATGGTTGCCCCTGGTCATGCTTGGGATTCATCAGACCATGACTCCTATTCATGCCCAGCTTTTGTCTGAATATGGTGTTACTATTCTCCTGCCTATTCTGGCTATGGCCGGCTGTGGCCAAATTGGTGCCTCCATTGCTGTCTATGTAAAAACAAAAAATAAATTTCTCAAAAAAACCATTCTCTCTGCCCTGCCTGTTGGTATAATGGGAGTAGGCGAACCACTTATTTACGGTGTTACCCTGCCCCTGGGCAAGCCTTTTATCGGAGCCTGCATTGGCGGTGCCTTCGGCGGTGCCGTACAGGCGGCATTTATGGTAGGAGCCTCTGCCATGGGTATTTCCGGGTTGCCTCTGGCTGCCACCACTAACAATATCCCTGTTTATCTTGTTGGTCTTGTAGTGGCATATATAGGTGGTTTCATTGCCACATGGATTATAGGCTTTGATGACCCTGAGGAGGAAGAAGAGTAATATGAGTAATGGAATTTCAGTTTATCTCGGTCTTGATAACCATTTTGATGAAAACATTGCACTTATAAAAAAAGCATCCCAGTCCGGGATTAAGCGGATTTTTACCTCCCTGCACATTCCTGAGACTAATGCTGAAGTTTTAAAGGCTGAACTTAAAGAGATTCTTGATACAGCCAAAGAATGCAATATGGACGTTATCTCCGACGTATCTCCGCGTGCCATGAAGACTTTGGGCATTGCTGGATTCTCCCTCAATAATTTTGCTGAGCTGGGAATCTACACTCTGCGACTCGATGACGGTTTCACTACCGACGACATTATTACTATGAGCCAGAATGACCTTGGCATAAGGCTGCAGCTTAACGCCTCCACCGTCACCGGAGAATTTCTGGATAAGCTGAAATCTTCCGGTACAGACATGACAAAGCTGGAAGCCATGCACAATTTCTTCCCCCGGGAAAATACGGGGCTTTCTGAAGAATTCGTTTATAATAAGACCTGTCTCTTACATCAATATGGCATTAAGGTGAGTGCGTTTATTCCGAGCCTTCATCGTCCACGTTCACCAATCTTTGCCGGGCTTCCTACTCTGGAAATGCACCGCAAAACCAGCTTTGATTTTTCTCTGCGTCATCTGTTGGCTATAGGCATTGACTCCGTATTTGTGGGTGATTCCCTGCCAAGTGACAGGGAGCTGGAATTATTGGGGGCCTATTCCGATACTGATGCCATCCTGCTTCGTCCTGAGCCTTGGACAACAGATGAGGACATTATAGATATCCTGAAAAAATCCTTTACCACCCGTCCTGACGAGGCACGTGACGTAATCCGTACCCAGGAAAGCCGAAGATATGTGCAGGAGGCCAATATAACCATAAAAGCGGACAACTGCGGTCCACGAAATGTTGGCTATGTTACCCTTGATAATGAAAACTACGGCCGTTATCAGGGGGAGCTGCAGATCATAAAGAGCTTCCTCCAGGCCGATCACCGAGTCAACATTGTGGCCTCCCTGTCCAATGATGAAAAACAGCTTATCAAATATCTTACTCCAGGCAAAGCCTTCAAATTCGTATTTTAAGTATTTGTTATAACAAAAAAGGGATAAAACCTAACCGCCAGGCGGATTGGTTTTATCCCTTTTAAATTGCTCAAATCAATGGATTAGCTATGAGCTGCAGCCTTTCTGACTACATCATAGTCTCCATCCTTGGCCTTTACGAAGCCGTTAATCTTAACGCCCTTCATGATGCTGCCGACAGCTGCATCGCTGTCATTCATGCGCTCAAAGGCCTGAGTCAGCTGCTTAACAATCTCCGGATCTACACCAGGACCTGCTGCAATAGCATCCTTTGGAATAGGGTCAGTCATGAAGATAATATCCAGATTGTTGGCTGCATTGGCACCAGCCTGCTCAAATGCCTCGGAATATGTAGCACCGGCCTCAATTACACCGTTCAATACGGCCTCAATAACCTTGTTGTGGCTGCCCAGGAATCTGGTAGAGCCAAAGAAGGTATCAGGGTTCTTGCCGTTTTCAATAAGAGCTGCCTTTGGATATACATAGCCGGAAGCAGACTTCTTGTCAACAAAACCGAAGGACTTGCCCTGCAAATCGTTGAGGGTCTTTATGCCGCTGCCCTTCTTGGTAATGATGTAACCAGTATAATTAGTTGCATTGTTTACCTTTGGAGTTACCAAAGGAGTAATATTGGTAGTACTCTTGGCAGATACATAAGCCGCCGGGGAGAACCAGCCCACATCAGCAAGATTATTTTTCAGGGCGCTGCCCAATGCTTCATAATCATTTACAATAATGGTTCTTGCCTTCAGGCCAATCTTCTTGGCTACCTCAGCAAGAATTGGCATATGGCTTGCCCGAATCTTTTCCGGAGCAGTGAACGGATTTACTGCGAAGATAATCTCATCCTTGCTCTTGAACTGTACAGCCACCTTCTGGAGGTTATCACTAACATTCAGGAGAGACTTGGCATATTCACCGATTTCATCCAGACTTGCCAGCTGATGGCTAACCGCAGAGCTGGTCTCCTGGGTATTGCCGGCAATATCAACAGTAGCCTGTCCGATGCTCTCAATAACCTTGGCCATTTCATCAGTAGTTGCACACTGTCTGTTGGACATGTCACTAAGGGAGCTTACCACACTTTCAATGGTACGGATATTGTTAACCATTTCACCCATAGCTGCGGAAGATTCAGCTGCCATGGTTTCAACAGAAGTAAGGCGCTGGGAACCCTCGCGCATGCTCTTGGTAACACCGGAGGTAGTACCGGTGATTTCTTTTACGATTTCCTCAATTTCCTTGGTGGTCTCTTCACTTTCAGCAGCCAGCTTTCTAACTTCCTCTGCTACTACGGCGAAGCCCTTACCATGCTCGCCGGCACGGGCAGCCTCAATAGCCGCATTCAGCGCCAGCAGATTTGTCTGGCTGGCAATACCACGAATCTTTTCAACGAAGTTTTCAATTTTCTCAGAGGCCACATTCAGCTCATCAATATCAGCTACCGCAGACTGTACCACTTCACCAACATTATTGATAGCCCGACTTACCTCATTAATGGAATCACGATACTGTTCAGCCAAGGAAGAAGATTCCTTGCACTGCTCCAAGCTGGAGATAGCAGTATCAGACACATTATGGGCAGAACCGGCAATTTCCATAACACTGGCGGAAGCCTCCTCCAGGCTGCTGGCATTTCCCTGGCTCTTGGAGCTAATGGACAATGCCAATTTATCCAGCTTGTCCAAAGTATTTCTAAACTGGCCAATACCCCATAACAGTTGCTGAGACGCATAGGCCATTTCCTCTGAAATACCCAGCATGTCTACATTTGGCTTGTCTGCCCGTACAACAGCGCTGCTTTCCTTGGCAATTCTTGCTGCTGGTCTGCTGACAGGCTTTGAAACGACCTGTTCATCACCCTTCACGATGGCATTAACACCGGCTGCACCAATGCCTCCCGCAACCACAATGCCAACTATTACGCCAAGGCCACCGCCTATCAGTGAACCGATGACGCAACCAACAGCTGCACTAAGCACCTGGCATAAAATAAGTTTTGATTTCATTCCCTTACTCGCCCCTTTTTATCCTTTTAAAATGCTAATAATTAGCAAGACTCACTATATAAAAATACATGATATTGAAAAAATACACAAGCCTATTATTGCACCGACTATGGAACCATTCATCCTGATCCACAGCAAATCAGGCTCTGCCTTGTCGTAAATCAGATGGTTCATCTGGTCGTCCGTTAGGCTTCCAAGCACATCCCTTGAAATATCACCCAGCATCTCCTGTGCCTGAAGGGCACCACGCCCGGTAATACCATACACTGTATCATTGACAAAGTCATTGATACCCGTCTTGTTTTCAAGTAGCTTCCAAAAGGTATCAATCAATAATCTCGCCAGCCAATACATGATTTTGCCTTCTTCACTGCCCCCAACAAAATCAATTTTGGCCACAGAATTCCTTACATAAAAAGTCTCTTCCTTAGTTTTCGACCAAGTGGTGGAGAATTCCTGCTTTAATTCAAAATTATTTAGGGTCTTTTTTACTACTTCTGTTAATGAAGCTAAAACCGCCTGTCGCTCATGACTACCATTGGTTGCCAGCTGTTCCAAAAGCTTGACGGCCTGTTGCTGAGTAAGCTCTGCCGCCTCCTCTACATTAACAAGATTGGAGCTTTGCGCCCCTGCCATCATCATCTTGGCCATGGGGTTGTCAAGCTTTCCTTCTATATAATTGTCCAAATAATCACCCAGGACCTGTTTAAAACCGTCCTGAGATACATAACGGCCTGCGCCCTTAATAAATTCATCAGCCAGACGCTCCACAACATCGCTGTTTTCAGTGCCACGGCCCAGCTCCTCCATAAGCTTTTCACCCATAGCGGGGCTGTTCAGCCACTCATCCAGCTTATTGGCCGCCAGTATCTTTATGCCATTTATATTTTCCGCCAGAAGGGTCTGAAGCCATTTGGCCGCCTTGTCACGGTTTTCCTCCAGGGTAAGCCATTCCATAATCCTTGCGGAATAATCAATGGATTTGGCCTTGTTCAAGAGCTTCTTCTTGGAAAAAAATTCCTTCTGCAGCATTTTTCCTGTAGCTTCCACAAAGGCCTCCCGCCGTCTCGGCAGAATAGCTGTATGATATGGGAACCCCAAAGGCTTTTTGAAAAGGGCCGTTACTGCAAACCAGTCGGCAATACCACCCACCAGTGCAGCCTCCGCACAAAAAAGCAACCCCTTGGCAAAAAGATTATCAGGATATTCAATGTGGAGGCACAGGGTAAAGAAGAATATCGCCGCCGCCCCAAGCAGGGTTTTATCGGCCTTGTTCCAGTTCTTCCAAATCATGGATGAATCACCTGCCCTGCCAAATAAACTACAATATACAAAGCCATGCCGGCCAGGGAGCCAACCACAGAGCCATTGATACGAATCATCTGCAGATCATCAGCCACCTTCTCCTCGGTAAACTCCACCAATTCCTCATCGGAAAGCCCCTTAAGGCGTTCCTCAATCATATTGGTAATGGTGTGATGATTGTTCTCCAGCTCCTTTGCCATCCACGCCTTGATAACCGTGTCCATTTTCTGCTTCCATTCATGGTTTTCCACAAATTTTTCCAGAAAATCCTGAGCCGCCTTATGGACCTTGTCACCGATTTCACGGCTGGAAATAACACCCGCAAGATAGTTATTTACCATAGCCTCTATCCTTTCCTCCGAGGATAATCCACAAAGCTTCTCCTCAAGATTATCCCTGAGTCTTTGATTTTGGCATAGCAGCTGCATCCGTTCCAGCATCCACTGAGAAAGCTTTTGCCACTTTTCCTCATCATTTCGCACAGAGTCAATCCAGTTCCCAGCTTTATTAAGCAGCAGTCCCGTAACCTTTTCCCTGTCAATGCCCATGAGCCCCATTACGAAACCGCGGCCCATACCGTCTCCCTCGTATTTTTTTAGAAATTCTCCCACATTTTCCCTCAAAATAGAGGCAAGGGCTTCTTCCTTAAGGATATCCTCGCCAGCATCCAGCAGGCACCTAAGTATAACATCAGATATTTCCCTGTTGGAAAGGCGCTCCATTATATCATTGGAAACGGCAGGAATAATTTTTCCATCCACTGTTTCCTTAATAAACGGAGTCACCCTTTTTGCCATGGTTAGGGTATCAATATCCCTGATTATTACCCTTGCAGTTTCCTCTGCCAGCACAGACAGGCGTTCCTTGCCCTGGGCATCGATGTAACGGGCCAACAGCTCTGCCACATCCTGCTTGTTGACAAACTGCATGACATTTTCTGTGCTTAAAAGATCATGGCCTACGAACTCCACTATTGCGTCCATAATCCGCTGCCGGTTTCTTATGATTATTTCCGTTTTATAAGAAATGCCCAGTGGCTTTCTAAAAATAGCGGTAACAGCAAACCAGTCCGCCATGCCGCCGATGGTGGCGGCCAAAAAACCGTTGTGCAGCATACCGCCCCAAAAGCCATAAGCTGATGGCCAGGACATGGTTGCCCCCGCCCCGAGAACACTTATGGCCAGTGCCACTGTTGCTTTATATTTCTTCTTCATTGATTACCTCGACAATTCAAAATGCTGTCCGGGGAAGATGTCCATTTTCACCTGCCCCTGGACAGCACTTAAATCTATGCTTTTTTCGACAAGCCATCAGCCTCGGCCCGTGGTCCTCTTTCCTTGGCTACCGACAGCATCAGCTTGATGCGGTTCATCTGATTAACCTCACTGGCCCCGGCATCACAGTCAATGGCCAGAATATTGGCTCCCTTATAGTGACGGCGCAGCTCATGAATAACCCCCTTGCCGGTAATATGGTTTGGCAGACAGCCAAATGGCTGCAGACATACCACGTTCGGCACGTTGTTCTTTATCAGCTTAACCATTTCACCGGTCAGGAACCATCCCTCGCCGGCCATATTGCCCAAGGACACGTGTTCCTTGGCCATCTGGGCAATTTCCTTAATTGTATGAGGCGGTGTAAACCGCTTGCTGTGCTTCATGGCCTTCCGCACCGGGCGACGATAAAACTCCATAAGCTGGATAAACATCTGGGATATCAGCTTGCTCTTCAGCTTACCATCCAGCAATTCCCGTTTCACAACCGCATCATAAGCGGAATACATAAAGAAGTCCACAAAGTCAGGCATAACCACCTCAGCCCCCTCCTCGTAAAGGAGACGTTCAATGTGGTTGTTGGCCACCGGATGGTACTTGGCCAGAATCTCACCTACAATGCCAACCTTTGGCTTCCACATATTTTCATCTATTGGAACAGCCTCAAAATCCTCCACAATAGCCTTGATGTTATTGGAGAACCGCTTGTAGCTGCCCTTCTTTTCGTTCAGGTCCGCCTTGCAGCGTTCCATCCACTGGGCATACAGCCTATCACTGTCACCAATGTGCAGCTCATAAGGCTTGGTGCGGTTCTTCACATTCATGAGAACATCACCATATACCGCCGCTTTAATGGCGTCCGTCAGGCTATCCCTATCAAAATGGAAGGCATCTGTTTCCAGGCCCCAGCAGGCAAATACAGGAACCTGAGGATAACCCGCATCCTTCAATGCCTGGCGCAACACATTGATATAATTGGTGGCCCGGCAGGCACCACAGGTCTGGAACAGCATAATGGATGTATTGTTCGGGTCACACTTGCCCTGCTGAATGGCATTTATCAGCTGGCCAATGACAACGATGGCCGGATAGCACATATCGTTATGAACAAACTTCAGCCCAACATCCACCGCACTCCGTGGCATTTCAGGAATGATGACATTGTAGCCATGCTTGTTCAGCACCGACTCAAACAGCTCAAACTGAATTGGAGCCATCTGCGGTGCCAGAATGGTATGGGTACCCTTGCACTCCTCCGTAAACCGTGGACGCTCGGAAATTTCCAGCTGCTGATATTCCACCGGCTTGCGACGGGCCAAGGCCGCAATAAGGGAACGCAGGCGAATACGGGCTGCCCCCAAATTGCTTACATCATCCAGCTTAATCATGGTATAGATACGCTCATGGTCCTCCAGAATGGACTTCACCTGGCCGGTGGTCAGGGCATCCAGTCCACATCCAAAGGAGCTGAACTGAATAAGTGTTACGTTGTCATGCTCTGCCACATAGTGTGCCGCATGATAAAGCCGGGCATGATAGCTCCACTGGTTGACAATTTTCAGTGGCTCCGACTTAACCGGCATATGATAAACTGCGTCCTCGGAAATAATCGGCAAATCATAGCTCTGAATCATCTCCGGAATGCCGTGATTTATCTCCGGATCCACATGATAAGGACGGCCCGCCAGCAAAATAACGTGCTGACCCTTGGCCTCTGCTTCCTTCAGAATTTCGGCACCCTTCTGGCGCACCTCCTCCCGATAGGAGTCCAGCTCTGCGTAAGCCATTTCTGCCGCCTTGGCAATGGCCGACTTCTTTAGGCCCTCACCATGCCCCAGCTCCTCATAAAGGCGCTTGACCATCTTTTTCTTGTCATTGATTGGCAGGAATGGTTCCAGAAATTCTACATTCTTTTCCTGTAAAATATCCATGTTGCCACGGATATTTTCCGCATAAGAGGCCACCACAGGGCAATTGAAATGATTATCAGATGGATGCTGGTCATCGGTCATATTATATGGCAGGCATGGATAGAATATCTTATCAATTCCCCGCTCCACCAAATCCATTACGTGGCCGTGAACAAGCTTGGCAGGATAGCACAGGGAATCCGACGGTACTGTAGCCATACCGCTATAGTACAGCTGAGCCGAGGATTCACTGGACAATACCACCTCATACCCCAATTCCGTAAAGAAGGTAAACCAGAACGGATAATCCTCGTACATGTTGAGAACCCGCGGAATACCAATTTTACCCCGTGGAGCTTCCTTTAGCGGCTTATAGTGATTAAACAGCCTGTCATATTTAAATTGATAAATATTGGCTGCCTTTCGTTCTTTTCGTTCCTTGCCAGCTCCCCGCTCACAGCGGTTTCCGGTGAAGTAACGTCCCCCATCCGGGAATATCTGCACTGTAACCTGGCAGGAGTTGCCACAGCCCTGACAGCGGAAGGAATTGCTCTTTACAGTAAAGCTCTCCAGCTCCTCCAGTGGCAAAATACTGGACTGCTGACTGCCGGATTCCAGAGACAAGATCGCTGCCCCATAGGCCCCCATAAGGCCCGCAATATCCGGTCTGATAACATTACGCTCCAGCAGGAGCTCCATGGAACGCAGAACTGCATCATTGTAGAAGGTACCGCCCTGAACCACAATATGCTCCCCCAAGGAGCTGACATCCTTCAGCTGCATTACCTTAAACAATGCATTTTTTATGACTGACAAGGCAATGCCGGCGGAAATATCCCCTACTGCAGCCCCATCCTTCTGGGCCTGCTTTACCTTGGAATTCATAAATACTGTACAACGGGTGCCCAAATCAACCGGAGCCTTGGACTCCAGTGCCTTGGCCGCGAATTCTCCCGCTGTCATATTAAGGCTCTGGGCAAAGTTTTCTATAAAGGAGCCGCAACCGGCAGAGCATGCCTCATTAAGGGTGATGCTGCCAATGTTGCCCTTATTGACATAGAAACACTTCATATCCTGACCACCGATGTCCAATACAAAGGACACTTCCGGACAAAATTCCTGGGCCGCCCGAAGGTGGGCAAAAGTCTCTACCTCGCCATTATCTGCATGCAGGGCCGCCTTGACAATAGCTTCACCATAGCCCGTAGTGGTAACAGAGGCGATATAGGAGTCCTGGTTCATGGCCCCATAAAGCTCTTTCATTTCCTGCACCACTGTATTCAGCGGTGAACCGTGATTGCTGCCATAAGAGGTATACAGCAGCTCCTTATTTTGGCCAATAGCCGTCAGCTTGGTAGTAGTAGAGCCTGCATCTATACCCACATATATAGGCCCCTTATAGCTGGCCATATCAGCCTTTGGTACCCTGTCCCTATCGTGACGGACCTTAAATTCCTCATAATCCGCATCATTTTCAAAAAGGACAAAATCGGCCTGACGGCTTTCCGATGCCAAAACCTCCTCAGCCTTTTTAATACTATCCGTGAGCTCACTGAATTCTACCGGCCGAGCCTCCTCGCTCATGGCCGCACCCACAGCTACAAAGTAATTTCCCTCTACAACCTTCACCACATTTTCCTCGGCCAGCTTCAAGGTTTCAATAAACCGTTTCTTCAGCTCCGGCAAAAAATGCAGCGGACCACCCAAAAAGGCCACATTGCCATCAATAGGCCGTCCCTGGGCCAGATTGCTGATGGTCTGATTCACCACTGCCTGGAAAATGGACAGGGCAATATCGGCCTTGGAAGCGCCATCATTCATCAAAGCCTGAATATCTGTCTTGGCAAATACGCCACAGCGGGAGGCAATGGTATAAATCTGCTTGCCCTTTTCCGCTAAAGCATTAAGGCCCTGAGCATCCGTGGACAGCAGAGAAGCCATCTGGTCGATAAAGGAACCTGTACCACCGGCACATACCCCATTCATACGCTGCTCCGGTGCCTCGCCAAAATAAGTAACCTTGGCATCCTCTCCCCCCAGCTCCACTACTGTATCAGTGCACGGAATCAGAGACTTTACAGCAGAAGCACAGGCAATAACCTCCTGAACAAAAGGCAGACCAATCCGCTCCGCTATACCCATACCGGCCGAACCAGTAAGGGCCAGTGAAAACGTCTTGTCTTCGATGACCTTACTTAATGCATGAAGGTTTTCTTTTAAAACAGAATTGATTTCAGAAAAATGCCGGGCATATTTCTTGTAAATCAACTCCCGTTCCTTGTTGAGAACTACTACTTTAATCGTGGTTGAACCAACATCAATTCCAACCCGTAAAAGAGTATTCATTCTTTCACCACCTGAGAACACAAAACTATCTAAAAGCCTGCCTAAAAACAGGCCTACTTACCCTAATGTATATTATAACTCAGTTGTTCTAATTTTTCCATTCTATGGAAAAATCTACCTATTTAGAGTTTCAACAAGACCCACTTAAACATCATGTCTTGTTATAACTCAGTTGTTCTAATTTTTCCATTCTAAGGAAAAATCCTTATATTTAATCATACTGTATTTTATCAATTTTCTGTTTAAATAAAGTACTATATGACATCTGTTTTGTTATATTAGCTTTTTATGGTGTCAGCAAATTTTACTGCCACTATTTTCTTTTTAGAAAAAATCTTTTTCCACTTATGATATTTGAATAATTTTTCGATTAGTATATAATCAAACCTATAGAGGGATTGTTGGGGGAGGTAAATATGAACTTCGAAGATTACTATGCCTTAGGCGAACAGATTCATAGCTGTTTGCTTGATGTCCGGGGAATGAAGGATGAAATGAAGCAGGTTGACAAAATGCTGGACAGTATTCAGGAAAAGCTGAATACATCCATTGATTCATTCCCGGGTGCTTGTCGATCGTAATATGTAATAGGATATACACAAAAAAGGACAGTCGTTTTGACTGTCCTTTTATTTTTATGGCTTATCCTTGCACGAAAGAGAAATGGAGCCTCTGCATATAACACACAGAAGCTCCAAAAAATTACTCATAAAAAACCTGCTCCAGATAAAGGCCCTGGGCCGGAGCGGTAGCTCCCGCCTGAGTTCTATCCAAGGAGGCCATTATCCTCTTAAAATCCTCCACGGATTTCCAGCCTAATCCCACATTACCCAGAGTACCTACAATATTTCTTACCATGTGGTAAAGAAAACCATTGGCATGGAAGGTCAGCTCCACTATGCGGCCTCCCTGCTGAACAGCCAGGGATGCTTCATAGATATTGCGGACAGGACTTACCGGTGGCCCGCCAGCCGCCCGAAATGCACTGAAGTCATGCTCACCCCTGATAAGCTCAAGACAGGCCTTCATGGACTCTATATCCAGTTCCTTGCGGATATTCCAGCTGTAATTACGCTCAAAGGGGTCGGGAATATCCCCCTGCAGAATACGATATTTATAAATCTTGCTGACAGCACTGTGGCGGGCACTGAATTCCCGGTCAGCCTCCGCCGCCTCCAGTACCACAATATCCGGTGGCAATATGCTGTTCACCGCCCGTGGTACCCTGTCCACAGGAATGGAACCATCGGTAAAGAAGTTCACCACCTGCCCCCGGGCATGAACCCCGGCATCAGTACGGCCGGATGCGGCCAGCTCCACTGTGTCCCCAAAGACCTTCTGAAGTCTGTCCTCCAAAATATTCTGCACCGCAATGGCAGGCGGATTTTGCCGCTGAAAGCCATTGTAATTAGTGCCGTCATAGGCCACCGTAAGCCTTATATTGCGCTTGCGCGCCTTCATTATATCCTTATGCTCCGGCTTCATATTTCATCCTTTATATTATTAGCATCACAATATTATCTGTACAGCAATCAAAGACACCAAAAACAGGGCAAAAATTCCCCCGGCCCAAAAATCTATATCATGAAGCCGCTGCTGCTTCATGCGGGTCCGGTCCACACCACCCTGATAGCACCGTGCTTCCATGGCAATGGCCAACTCGTCGGCCCGCCTGAAGGCTGAAATAAACAATGGTACCAATATAGGTATCATCCCCTTGGCCCGCTGGAGAAAGTTTCCATCCCCAATATCCGAGCCCCGGGATTGCTGGGCCTTCATTATCTTGTCCGTTTCCTCCAACAGTGTTGGAATAAACCTCATGGCAATGGTCATCATCATGGCCAGCTCATGGGCAGGAAAGCCGATTTTCTTTAATGGTGACATTAACGACTCCAAAGCATCTGTCAGCTTTAAGGGTGACGTGGTAAACATCAGCAGGGAGGAAACCATAATCATCAATACCAACCGTAGACTGATGATAAAGCCCTGTATTATGCCTTCCCTGGTCATGGCAAAATTCCACACCTTGAAAATAGGTTCCCCCGGAGTACTGAAAAGATGAATGCCAAAGGAAAAGAGAATAATCCACCACAAGGGCTTGATGGATTTCAATACCATACCCACCGGCAGCCTGGACAGTATCACTGCCCCCAGGGCTCCTGCCGTCATAATGCCGTAATTGACATGATTATCAAAGAGAAAAATGGCTACTATGTAAATAAACAGCAGCACAATTTTCACCCGTGCATCCATGTTGTGAAGGGGCGAGGTTCCGGGGAAATATTGTCCCAGGGTAATATCTGTCAACATTTTCCCGCCCTCCTTAATGCTTCCGTTATCTCCTGTACAGCCTTATCCATGGTAAAGGCATCATTCTCAATAGCCAGACCATTGGCCGCCAGTTCATTCATGATAGACTTGACCTCAGGCAGCTCAAGACCCGCCTGACGGATTACCTCCGTTTTTGAAAAGGCTTCCGCCGGAGGTGCTTCAAGGGTTACCTTCCCCCGATTAAGAATAATTACATTGTCAGCATAGCTGGCAATATTATCCATATTATGGGATATCAGCACGATAGTGGTTCCCTGCGCCTTGTGCAGCTTCCGAAACTTGTCCATCAAGGACTCCCGCCCCTTAGGGTCCAGCCCCGCTGTAGGTTCATCCAATACCAGATACTTTGGTTTCAAGGCCAAAATACCCGCTATGGCGGCCCGACGCTTCTGACCGCCACTCAGTTGAAATGGGGAGCGTTTACCGTACTTATCATAGTCCAAATCCACGAATTCCATGGCTTTTTTTACCCGTTCCAATGTCTCTTCCTCAGAACAGCCCATGTTGGTTGGGCCAAAAGCAATATCCTTGGCCACGGTTTCCTCAAAAAGCTGATATTCCGGGTACTGAAACACAATACCCACCTTGCGGCGGGCTGTCTTTGCCTCATTGCTTTTCCTGCTGATATCCACCCCATCCACAAGGACACTGCCCGCGGCCGGCTTCAACAGGCCATTGAAGTGCTGAATGAGAGTGGACTTTCCGGAGCCAGTATGACCCGCAATGGCGGTTATTACCCCCTCCGGAATGGTCAGGGTTATATCGTCCAGAGCCAGCCGTTCAAAGGGAGTCTTGGGCATATATACATGGGATACATTCTTTAATTCTATTGACATAATGCCTTCACCAAATCCTCTGTATTAATAATGGACTCCGTTATCTTAACGCCCTTTTGCTGCAGTCTGTAGGCCATCTCCGCGGCCATAGGCACAGCCAGCCCCCGTTTTTTCATACTGCCTATATCCTTGAATATCTCCCGTGGAGTACCATCTGCCACCAAGTGCTTCTGGTCCATGACAAATATCCGGTCTGCCAGGGCCGCTTCCTCCATAAAATGAGTAATATAAATGGTGGTGATACCCCGCTCCTTATTAAGGCGGGACACCGTATCCATAACCTCATGGCGTCCTCTGGGATCCAGCATGGCTGTAGGCTCATCCAGAACAAGGCATCTGGTATTCATGGCCAAAGCCCCCGCAATGGCCACCCGCTGCTTTTGGCCGCCGGAAAGATGATGTGGTGAAAAGCTGCGAAATTCCTCCATATCCACTGCCCTAAGGGCCGCCGTTACATTACGGCGTATCTCATGGGGGTCAAGGCCGATGTTTTCCGGCCCAAAGCCAATATCATCCTCCACAATGGCGGCAATAATCTGGTTGTCCGGATTCTGAAATACCATGCCTATCTGCTTGCGTATATCGTAGGTATGGCTCTCATCCGTGGTATCCATACCATCCACTATACACTTGCCCGACGTGGGCAGAAGCAGGCCATTAAAATGCTTGGCCAGAGTGGACTTGCCGGACCCGTTTGTGCCCAATATGGCCACAAACTCCCCTTCATTAATCTTTATATTAACATTCTCTACTGCCAAGTATTCATTTTCCATCCCGGCATTATATATATGGGTTAAATCAATGCATTCAATAAAGCTCATGCAAAACACCTCTAGTTTTATATTATACGTTTTTTCATTCGTTAACGCAATTACTACCGGAGGTTGACATTAATATTGCCTTCCAAGGCAACAAAAAAGAGACATTCCATAAGGAATGTCTCTTTCATATGTCTTAGCTGTAAATTACTTTACGAGCTCAAGGATAACCATTGGAGCTGCGTCACCACGACGTGGGCCCAGCTTCAGGATACGGGTATAACCGCCCTGACGATCCTTGCACTGCTCAGCGATTTCGCTGAACAGCTTTCTAACAACATCTTCATCAGCAAGCTGAGCAAGAGCCTGACGACGAGCAGCCAAATCACCGCGCTTAGCGAGAGTGATGAGCTGTTCTGCAAGGCCGCTGATCTCCTTGGCCTTAGCCTCGGTAGTCTCAATGCGCTCATGCTTGAAGAAGGAAGTCAGAATGCTCTTGAACAGTGCCTTACGGGCACTGGAGTTACGACCTAATTTTCTGTAAGCCATTTATTTCCCTCTTTCCTATATCTAATCTCGAAATGTCAATCAGTCATCTGCCAAATCATCAGCAGAACCATCATTTTCCTTAAGTGAAAGGCCCAACTCCTGGAGCTTGTTCTTGATTTCCACCAAGGACTTGTTACCAAGATTACGAACCTTCATGATTTCAGCCTCAGTCTTGTTGATGAGGTCACGAACTGTCTTGATTTCAGCTCTCATCAGACAGTGATAAGAACGAACAGTCAGCTCGAGCTCCTCAACCTTCTTGTCAAGGATTGGGGCATCATTCATATCAATGCCTTCACCAGCAGCTTCAATCGCATCAGCTACTGCTGCAGGCTTGGTATCAATAATCAGATTGCTGAAGAGCTTCAGTCTTGCAATCAGGATACCTGCTGCCTTGCTGACAGCTTCCTCAGGAGTAATGGAGCCATCGGTCCAAACCTCCATGGTCAGCTTGTCATAATCGACAGTGTCACCCACACGGGTATCTTCAACTCTGTAGTTAACACGGCGTACAGGGGAGAAAATAGAGTCAATAGGAATCTCACCAATAGCCTGATCAGGTTTCTTATTCTTATCGCCTGGAACATAGCCAAGACCATGCTCTACAGTCATCTCTATATTAAGGGAACCTGTTTCGTTAACAGTTGCGATATGCAGGTCCGGGTTAAGAATCTCAATATCAGCATCATGAATAATATCAGCTGCTGTTACTTCCTTCTCGCCCTTAACCTCGATGCGGATAGTTTTAGGTTCATCGCTGTGCATCTTAAGGCAGAGCTCCTTAAGGTGAAGGATGATGTTGGAAACATCATCACGCACACCTGGAACTGTGGAGAACTCATGCAACACACCATCAATTTTGATGGCGGTAATTGCTGCACCTTGTAAAGAGGACAGGAGTATGCGGCGGAGACTGTTACCAAGGGTAATGCCATAGCCACGCTCCAAAGGCTCGCAGATAAACTTACCGTAGCGGCCGTCCTCACTGATTTCCTCTATCTGAATCTCAATCTTCTGCTTGTCGATTTCGATCATCTGGAATTGCCCTCCTCAATAAATCAATGCATATATGTACAAATACGACAATTAATACACAGATATTATTTGGAGTACAACTCGACGATAGCCTGGCTGTCAACAGGGATATCGAAATCATCAGCAGCAGGGAATCTGTTGATGGTACCGGTGAAGTTATCGGAACCTACAGTAATCCATGCTGGAACGCTCAGAGCGCTGTTGGACTCAGCCAGCTCCTTGAAGAAAGCGTTGGAGCGAGCCTTTTCGGAAACTGCTACAACATCATTTACATCAACGAGAGCGGATGGAATGTCCAGACGCTTGCCGTTCAGAGTGATATGACCATGACGAACGAGCTGACGAGCCTGCTTACGGGTAGAAGCAAGACCAAGACGGAATACTACGTTGTCGATTCTTCTCTCGAGAAGGCTGATGAGGTTATCACCAGTGATGCCCTGCATCTTCTTTGCCTTGTTATAGTAAGAACGGAACTGCTTCTCCAGTACACCGTAAATGAACTTTGCCTTCTGCTTTTCCTTCAGCTGTACACCGTACTCGGAAACCTTGCCGCGGGTACGACGTGGCTGACGGTTGGAACTCTTATTCAGACCAATAACACCTGGCTCGATACCGAGGGAACGGCATCTCTTCAGTGCTGGTACTCTATCAATTGCCATTTAGTTTGCACCTCCCATTATACTCTTCTACGCTTTGGTGGACGGCAACCATTGTGTGGGATTGGGGTAACATCCTTAATCATGCTAACCTCAAGACCAGTTGCCTGCAGGGAACGGATTGCTGCCTCACGGCCAGCACCAGGACCCTTAACGTAAACATCAACCTGCTTCAAGCCATGCTCCATAGCAGCCTTTGCAGCAACCTCTGCTGCCATCTGAGCTGCGAATGGAGTGCTCTTTCTGGAACCACGGAAACCGAGGCCGCCAGCGCTTGCCCAGGAAAGTGCATTACCGTTCTTGTCGGTCAAGGTAACGATAGTATTATTAAAGGTGGAGCTGATATGAGCAACACCAAATTCGATATTTTTACGGTCCTTTTTCTTAGGACGTACAGACTTCTTAACTGCCACTCTAACTCCTCCTTACTTCTTCTTACCAGCTACAGCCTTTTTAGGGCCCTTGCGGGTACGTGCGTTATTCTTTGTGTTCTGTCCGCGTACAGGAAGACCCATACGATGACGACGACCACGATAGCAGCCGATCTCAACGAGTCGCTTTATATTCAGGGACTGCTCACGACGGAGGTCACCCTCTACTACTACCTGCTTATCGATGATATCACGAAGCTTAATAACCTCGTCTTCGCTCAGATCACGGGTACGGGTATCTGGGTTAACACCAGTCTCCTTCAACAGTCTCTGAGAAGTGGTAAGACCAATACCATAGATATATGTTAATGCAATCTCAATTCTCTTATCACGTGGCAAATCTACACCGGCAATACGTGCCATACATCAAGCACCTCCTTCTTAATTATCCTTGTCTCTGTTTATGTTTTGGGTTCTCGCAAATAACCATTACACGACCCTTACGCTTAATAACCTTGCATTTTTCACAAATTGGTTTAACCGATGGTTTAACTTTCATTGCGTTATGCCCCTTTCATGTACTATCTTCGATTGCTCAAAGATTATTTAAAACGATAGGTGATACGGCCACGAGTTAAATCATAAGGTGTCAGCTCAATAGTGACCTTATCCCCTGGCAGAATGCGTATAAAATTCATTCGAATCTTACCGGAAACATGCGCCAAGACAACATGACCGTTCTCCAACTCCACCTGGAACATTGCATTTGGCAGTGCTTCCAGGACTTTACCTTCAACTTCAATTACATCTTGTTTAGACATAAGTGGTATTGCTCCTTAGTGTCATAACCTAGGAAAGGTGGCCGCAGAGCGGCCCCATTTTCCGGCATAGCAGCCGAAGCTGCACGATTCTTCTATAATAATTCGGTAGTACCAGACAAAATCTTGTCTGTCTATGACTCTTAAGCCTTCAGGGCATCAACCATGTCCTTGAAAACCTTGTCGATAGCCTGACGTCCATCAATCTCTAAGTATAAACCAGCTTTCTGGTAATAGTCAATCAATGGTTTAGTCTGAGCTTCATATACGGACAACCGATTCTTCATAGTTTCCTCGGTGTCATCTGCTCTCTGATAAAGCTCGCCGCCGCACTCATCACACTTGCCTTCAACCTTGGATGGGCTGAACTTAATGTGGAAGGTTGCGCCGCAAGCCTTGCAGATTCTGCGTCCTACTGCTCTCTCGACGAGATCAGAGGAAGGAACAGTAATGTTAACAACGCTCTTCAGGCTAAGTCCCAAATCTGCCAAAATCTTGGTGAGGGCATCAGCCTGCTCAACTGTACGAGGGAAACCATCCAAAATAAAGCCCTTCTTGCAGTCGTCCTGAGCAAGACGCTCACGGACAATGCCGATGGTAATTTCATCTGGAACAAGGTTTCCGGCATCGATACATGCCTTCGCCTGCTTTCCGAGCTCAGTACCTTCCTTGATGGCGGCACGGAACATGTCGCCAGTGGAAATATGTGGAATACCAAACTCTTTCACCAGGTTAGCTGCCTGAGTGCCTTTACCGGCACCCGGAGGGCCCATTAAAAGTAAATGCATTTAACTATCCTCCTAATTCATAAAACCTTGGTAATGACGCATTACTACCATGGACTCAATCTGCTTCATGGTGTCAAGGCCAACGCCTACAACAATCAGCAGTGCTGTACCACCAAAGTTTACACCCTCAAGATGAGTTGCGGATGCAATAAATGTTGGAAGAACAGCTACAAGAGCCAGGAACAACGCGCCAGCAAGCGTAATTCGAGTCATGACATAATCTAAATATTCTGCCGTTGGCTCTCCCGGACGAATGCCCGGGATAAAACCACCGTATTTTTTCAGATTCTCTGCCATATCCGATATCTTTACAGTAACCGCGGTGTAAAAATACGTGAAGAAGATAATCAACAATGCGTACACTGTTGTTTGTAGCGGTGTACCCCACGCAAAATACCCGGCAATCTGTTTTACCCAGGGGATATCAATAAACTGGGCAATAGTTACTGGAAACATCAGCACGGATGACGCAAAGATTATTGGAATAACTCCCGCGGTGTTAACCTTGAGCGGGATGTGACTGGACTGTCCGCCATAAGACTTATGGCCAACAACCCTCTTCGCATAAGATACTGGAACCCTGCGATAAGCTGTGTGAATTGCAACAACGAACACAATCATCGCTACAGCAATCACTGCGAAGAAGAAAACATTAATATAACTAATGGTTCCTGTCTGTAAGTAATTATAAATCTTTCCAATGTTGTTTGGCAACGCAGCTACGATACCGGCGAAAATGATCAGTGAGATACCATTTCCAACACCGTTGGCTGTAATCTGCTCACCAAGCCACATGAGGAAAACTGTACCAGCGGTCAGTGTAATCGCAATAATCAGGATTGACACCGGACCTGGATTTAAGATAGCCTGCTTCAAACCGATGGACATACCCATAGCCTGAAGGAAGGCAAGTAATACTGTGAAATATCTTGTAACCTTGGTGGTTTTCTTGTAGCCTTCCTGACCTTCCTTTGACCACTGCTCCAGGGTTGGAACAACCACATTCAGGAGCTGAATGATAATAGAAGCGTTAATGTAAGGCGTAATACTCATAGCAAATATGGAGAACTTACTAAGAGCACCACCGGAAAACATATCCAGTAAACCGAAAAGACTGCCATTGTTGAACAGCGATTCAATTGCTGATGGATCAACACCTGGAACAGGAATATGAGTACCCATTCTGAAGATGGCGAACATAACCAGCGTAAAAGTGATCTTTGCTCGAAGCTCCGGAATCTTGACGATATTAGAGAGAGCTGATAACAAATCAGATCACCTCGACTTTTCCACCTGCTGCAGTAATCTTTTCTTCAGCGGACTTGGTGAAGCCATTGGCAACAACAGTCAGCTTCTTGGTGAGTTCACCGTTGCCGAGGATACGAACGCCATCGCGAACGTTCTTCAGGATGCCAGCCTCGATCAATGCAACAGCATCAACAGTAGCACCATCCTCAAAGCGGTTCAGGGTCTCAACATTAACCTCTGCATAAACGTTAGCAAAGATGTTCTTGAAACCACGCTTTGGCAATCTACGATACAAAGGCATCTGACCACCCTCGAAACCGGTACGAACGCCGCCGCCGGAACGGGACTTCTGACCCTTCATACCTCTGCCGGAGGTCTTGCCATTACCGCTGCCCAGACCACGACCAACGCGGAAAGCGTTCTTGCGGGAACCAGCAGCTGGAGATAATTCATTTAACTTCATCTTTTAAGTGCACCTCCTTGATCTCAGGCCTGCTCTTCAACAGTTACGAGATGCTCTACCTTGTGGATCTGGCCACGGAGAGACTCACTGTCTGGAAGCTCTACTGAGGAATTCAACTTCTTAAGTCCTAATGCTTTGATAGTAGCACGCTGAGTAGCTGGTCTACCGATCAGACTTCTGGTAAGAGTAATTTTTAAATTTGCCATTTCAAAACCCTCCTTAACCTAAAAGTTCCTGTACGGTCTTACCGCGAAGCTCAGCTACCTTCTCAGCCTGCTTCAGCTGCTCAAGACCCTTCAAGGTTGCACGAACCATGTTATTAGGATTGGAAGAACCAAGAGACTTGGTCAAGATATCCTTAATACCAGCGAGCTCGAGTACGGCACGTGCTGGACCACCAGCGATAACACCAGTACCTTTGGCAGCTGGCTTCATCAGTACACGGCCTGCACCGAAAATACCAATCATCTCATGAGGGATAGTAGTACCCTTCAGAGAAACATCAATCAGGTTCTTTTTAGCGTCTTCAACGCCCTTGCGAATTGCTTCCGGAACCTCTGCAGCCTTACCTAAGCCTGCACCAACCTGACCCTTCTCATTACCAACAACAACAAGTGCGCTGAAGGAGAAGCGACGGCCGCCCTTAACAACCTTAGCAACTCTATTAATGTATACAACTTTTTCCTGGAACTCAGGAGTCTCGTTGTCTATTCTAGCCATCTATGTACCTCCTTTACAAATATTAGAATTTCAAGCCAGCTTCACGAGCGGCTTCAGCAAGTGCTGCAACACGGCCATGATATACATAACCACCACGGTCGAAAACTACTTCGGTGATGCCCTTTTCCAGAGCGCGCTTAGCAACTGCCTCGCCAACTTTCTTAGCAGCCTCTACATTACCACCGTAGTTCTGGAAATCCTTATCCTTTGTGCTGGCAGATACGAGAGTAACACCGTTAACATCGTCGATAACCTGAGCATAAATGTTGCTCAAGCTGCGGAATACGTTAAGACGTGGTCTCTCAGCAGTGCCGGAAATATGGTTGCGTACACGAAGGTGACGCTTCTGACGAGCTTTATTTTTATCTTCCTTAACAAACACTGTCGGTTACTCCTTTCTGGTTATTATTTCTTACCCTTAGCGCCAGCCTTACCTACCTTGCGGCGGATGTGTTCGCCTTCATACTTGATACCCTTGCCCTTATATGGCTCTGGTCTTCTGTAATCGCGAACCTTAGCTGCGATAGCGCCAACAATTTCCTTATCAATACCGTTTACAACGATCTTGGTAGGATTTGGTACCTCGAATACGATACCAGTTGGTGGCTCAACAATAACTGGGTGAGAGAAACCGAGAGACAGGTTCAGGTTCTTGCCCTGGAGCTGTGCTCTGTAACCAACACCATTGATCTCAAGAGTCTTTGCGTAACCCTCAGTTACACCAACAACCATGTTGTTGATCAGGGTACGGGTCAGACCATGGAGAGATCTGTGATCTTTATTATCTGAAGGACGCTCTACAGTGAGTACACCGTCCTCAATCTTTATATTCATTTCCTGGCTGAAAGAGCGAACTAACTCACCCTTTGGGCCCTTTACGGTAACCTTATTGCCATCCTCAACCTTTACGTTTACACCAGCTGGGATAGTAATAGGTGCTCTACCTATTCTAGACATCTGTACACCTCCTGACTTCTAAATAATTACCAAATGTAAGCTACAACCTCGCCGCCGAGACCAGCCTTGCGAGCATTCTTATCGCTCATGATTCCCTTGGAAGTGGAAATGATGGCGATACCCAAACCACCGAGAACTCTAGGGAGCTCAGCAGCCTTTGCATACTGGCGCAGGCCTGGCTTGGAAATACGCTTAATACCAGTAATTACCTTCTCACGGTTAGGACCGTACTTCAGGGATACAGTGATTACACCCTGCTTACCATCCTCAGTGAAAGTGAAGTCATTGATGAAACCCTCTTCCTTAAGAACGCCAGCGATGGCCTTCTTAATGTTAGAGCCAGGAATCTCAACCTTTTCATGATAAACGGAGTTTGCATTACGCAAACGAGTTAACATATCTGCAATAGGATCAGTCATTACCATTTAAACCGATATCCTCCTTTCATTTTCGCCTTTATAGTTACCAGCTAGCCTTGGTTACGCCAGGAATGGCACCCTTGTAGCTCTGCTCTCTGAAACAAATACGGCACATATCGAACTTTCTGATATAACCGTGCGGACGACCGCAAATCTTACATCTGTTGTACTTGCGAACAGGGAACTTTGGCTCCTTGCTCCACTTTTCAATCATTGCCTTCTTGGCCACAGTCAGTACCTCCTTCTTTACGCTTTAAAAGGCATGCCCATGAGCTTTAAGAGCTCGCGAGCTT
Organism: Anaerovibrio sp. JC8; assembly: GCF_002100115.1. Lineage (GTDB taxonomy): Bacteria > Bacillota > Negativicutes > Selenomonadales > Selenomonadaceae > Anaerovibrio. The sequence continues at coordinate 25,018 of NZ_ANBM01000004.1, forward strand.
CCTCATCGGTCTTGGCAGTTGTTACTACTACAATGTTCATACCACGGAGCTTGTCGATCTTATCATACTCAATTTCTGGGAAAATGAGCTGCTCCTTCAGGCCGATTGCGTAGTTACCACGACCATCGAAAGAATTAGAGCTGATACCGCGGAAGTCACGAACGCGTGGAAGTGCAACATTCATGAACTTGTCGAGGAACTGGTACATGCGAACGCCACGAAGGGTAACCTTTGCGCCGATTGGCATGCCCTGACGAAGCTTCCAAGCAGCCAAGGACTTCTTAGCCTTGGTGAGAATTGGCTTCTGGCCTGCGATAATAGTCAAATCATTTACAGCAGCATCGAGAGCCTTAGGGTTGCCTACAGCCTCGCCAACACCCATGTTAATGATAATCTTAGAAATCTTTGGGAGCTCCATAACGTTCTTGTAACCGAACTTTTCGGTCAGAGCAGGAACTACCTCTTTAACATACTTTTCCTGTAATCTATCCACTAGATGGTCCTCCTTTCCTTATTATTTGGTCTGATCTACTACTTCGCCGCACTTCTTGCAGGCGCGTACAGACTTACCATTTACATCCTTATGAGCAACGCGGGTAGCCTTGCCGCAAGCTGGGCATACGAGCATAACCTTTGCTGCAAACATAGGAGCTTCCTTAACAAGGATGCCACCCTGTGGTGCACTCTGATTAGGCTTAGTGTGACGCTTAACCTTGTTAACGCCCTCAACTACTACCTTATTCTTCTTAGGCAGAGCCTGGATAACCTTGCCCTGCTTGCCTTTATCTTTACCGGACAATACCAGAACGGTATCGCCCTTCTTTACATGCAGTTTTGTAATGGACAAAATAGCACCTCCTAACTATCAAAGAACTTCTGGAGCCAGGGAGACGATCTTCATGAAGTCTTTATCACGAAGCTCTCTTGCAACTGGTCCAAAAATACGGGTTCCTCTTGGAGTCTTATCCTCCTTGATAATTACGGCAGCGTTCTCGTCGAAACGGATGTAAGAACCATCGCTACGACGCTGGCCCTTCTTGGAACGAACTACAACGGCCTTAACAACGTCACCCTTCTTTACCATACCGCCAGGGGATGCAGATTTTACTGCAGCCACAATAATATCACCAATGTTAGCATACTTGCGATAAGAACCGCCAAGAACACGGATGCACATAATTTCCTTAGCACCGGTGTTGTCGCCAACATTGAGTAAAGTCTGTTGCTGAATCATCAGTTAACCTCCTCAACCAGAATTTCCATCATCAGGAAATTATTTAGCTTTCTCAACGATCTCTACAAGTCTCCAACGCTTATCCTTGGAAAGTGGACGAGTTTCCATAATGGAAACAGTGTCACCAATGTGAGCCTCGTTATTTTCATCATGGGCCTTGAACTTAACAGTCTTCTTAACGGCCTTCTTATATAATGCATGCTGCTCGATGTCAAGAACTGCTACTACAATAGTCTTGTCCATCTTGTCGCTTACTACTTTACCAACTTTAGTCTTGCGTTCATTTCTTTCGCTCATTAGGGAGCCTCCTTTCATCTGCATATCAATTCGTTCAATTAAGCATTAGCCTGTTCAGTCTGTACAGTCTTAATACGGGCAATAGTCTTCTTTACTTCCTTGATACGCATTGGGTTCTCCAACTGGCCAGTAGCGAGCTGGAAACGGAGGTTAAATAACTCCTCTTTGAGAGAAGCAAGTTTCTGGTTAAGTTCCTCAGCGCTCAAATCACGAATTTCATTAACCTTCATTTACTTCACCGCCCTCTGCTTCTAAATCTTCACGAACTACGAACTTTGTCTTGATTGGGAGCTTGTGGCCTGCAAGACGCATAGCCTCAGCAGCTACCTCACGAGAAACGCCGTCCATTTCGAACATTACACGGCCTGGCTTAACTACTGCTACCCAGTACTCTGGTGAACCCTTACCGGAACCCATACGAGTCTCAGCAGGCTTTGCAGTTACAGGCTTGTCAGGGAAAATCTTGATCCAAACCTTACCGCCACGCTTAATGTAACGAGTCATAGCAATACGGGCTGCCTCAATCTGTCTGTTAGTGATCCATGCAGGCTCCAGAGCTACAAGACCATACTCACCATGAGAAACCTTGTTACCACGCTGAGCCTTACCCTTCATACGACCACGGAACTGTTTACGATATTTTACTCTCTTTGGTAATAACATTAAGCTTCGCTCCCTTCAACAGCAGCTACAGACTGCTTTCTCTCAGGAAGAACCTCACCCTTGAAGATCCAAACCTTGATACCGATACGGCCATAAGTGGTAGCTGCCTCAGCAGTACCATAGTCGATGTCAGCTCTCAGAGTATGAAGAGGAATGGAACCTTCACGATAAGATTCGCTACGTGCGATTTCAGCGCCGCCGAGACGACCGGAGCACATAATCTTAATACCCTTTGCACCAAGACGCATAGTACGGCCTACAGCCTGCTTCATAGCACGACGGAAAGCAATACGACGCTCCAGGGAGCCTGCAATGTTCTCAGCTACCAGAGTTGCATCCATGTCTGGATTCTTGATCTCTTCAATGCTGATGTCTACATTGCTGTTAGTGAACTTCTTGAGACCAGCCTTGATCTGCTCAATGCCGGAACCACCGCGGCCGATTACCATACCAGGCTTAGCAGTGTGGATAGTCAGCTTCAGACGGTTCTTAGAACGCTCAGTCTCAATCTTGGAAACGCCGGAGCTCTGAAGAAGGTTCTTCAGGTGACGGCGAATTTTAATATCTTCATGCAGATTAGCTGCATAATCTTTGCCAGCATACCACTTAGCATCCCAAGTCTTTACGATGCCAAGTCTTATACCATGTGGATTTACTTTCTGACCCAAGTTTATAACCTCCTTTTATTACTTTTCGTCTACTGCTACAGTGATGTGGGAAGAACGCTTCAAAATCTTGAAGGCCTGGCCACGGGAACGTGGATGAATACGCTTCATTGTTGGTCCCTGATCAACGTATGCAGAAGATACATAGAGGTTATCAACATTCATATCAAAGTTGTTCTCAGCGTTTGCTACTGCAGACTTGAGAACCTTTTCTATAGCTTCAGCACCAACTTTTGGTGTGAACTTTAAAATCGCAAATGCCTCAGCAACGCTCTTGCCACGGATGAGATCCATAACTACGCGTACCTTGCGAGGTGCAATGCGAACATATTTAGCAACTGCTTTTGCTTCCACAGAGGAATCCTCCTTTCAAAATCTTATCTAAGACCGGTCTTTCTCTCTTCACCGGCATGACCCTTGAATGTACGAGTAGGTGCAAACTCACCCAGCTTGTGGCCAACCATGTCCTCAGTTACATAAACTGGAACGTGCTTGCGGCCATCGTGTACAGCGATAGTGTGACCAACGAAAGTTGGCAGAATAGTAGAACTTCTGGACCAAGTCTTAACAACCTTCTTGTCGTTAGCTGCATTCAGGGCATCAATCTTCTTAGTTAAGCTTTCATGAACATAAGGTCCCTTTTTTACTGATCTTGACAATTTATATCCTCCTTCCGGTGATTATCTCTTATTTGGTACGGCCTTTAACGATTAACTTATCAGAAGCCTTCTTACGGCGAGTCTTAGCACCCATAGCGCATTTACCCCATTTAGTAACAGGATGCTTGCGGCCAACTGGGGAACGACCCTCACCACCACCATGTGGATGGTCATTAGGGTTCATAGCTACACCGCGGTTCTCCGGACGGATACCCATCCAACGGGAACGGCCAGCCTTACCAATAGTGATGTTCATATGCTCGGCATTGCCAACTACACCGATAGTTGCACGGCAGTTAACATGTACCTTACGCATTTCACCGGATGGCATACGAAGGGTTGCATAGTCACCCTCAATTGCCATGAGCTGTGCAGAAGCACCAGCAGAACGAACCAGCTGAGCACCCTTACCAATCTTCAGCTCAACATTGTGAACCTCGGTACCTACTGGAATGTTCTTTAATGGGAGACAGTTACCTGGCTTGATGTCGGCATTAGGGCCAGACTCAACCATGTCTCCAACCTTAAGACCGTTAGGAGCGATAATGTAACGCTTCTCACCGTCTACATAATTCAAAAGTGCAATACGGGCACTGCGGTTTGGATCGTACTCGATAGTAGCGACTCTGGCTGGAATACCATCCTTGGTACGCTTGAAATCGATGATACGATATAAACGCTTATGGCCGCCGCCCTGATGACGAACGGTCAATCTACCCTGCTGATTACGACCACCGTGCTTCTTCAGACGCTCAACGAGGGACTTCTCAGGCTTATCAGTAGTAATTTCTTCAAAAGATGCTACAGTCATGAATCTTCTGCCTGCAGAATATGGTTTAAAACTCTTTACTGCCACTTAATTAACCTCCTTTTCCCTAATCTTACGCTTCGAAGAACTCGATGGTTTCGCCAGCTGCAAGTTTAACAATAGCTTTCTTATAATCGGAACGCTTACCAACGAAGCGACCCATACGCTTTTTCTTACCTTCAACATTGATGGTGTTTACACCAGCAACCTTTACATTGAAGATAGTGGAAACTGCCTTGGCAATTTCAATCTTGTTGGCAGCCTTGGCTACCTCAAATACATATTTGCCCTCAGCCATGAGAGTAGTGCTCTTTTCAGTAATGAGAGGGCGAATGATAATATCACGTGCTTCCATTATGCGTATACCTCCTCAATACGAGCGATGGCATCCTTAGTGATGAACAGCTTGTCAGCGTTCAGGATGTCAAATACATTCAGGCCGATAGTGTTAATGGTCTTAACACCTGGGATATTACGGGAAGACTTGTCAACGTTCTCTGCATAATCAGCAGTAACGATGAGAGCCTTGTTATCTACACTGAAGCTCTCCAGCATCTTTACAACTTCCTTAGTCTTAGGAGCGTCAAAGTTAATGCTGTCGAGAACTACGATTTCACCATTAGCAACCTTGTCAGACAGAGCGCACATGATAGCAAGGCGACGCTGCTTACGAGGCATGCTGAAGGCATAGGAACGTGGGGATGGACCGAATACGGTACCGCCACCTACCCAAATTGGGGAACGGGTGGAACCACTGCGAGCACGGCCAGTACCCTTCTGCTTCCATGGCTTACGGCCACCGCCGCGAACCATGCTGCGGGTCTTGGTTGCATGATTACCATGACGCTGAGCAGCAAGCTGCATAACAACAGCCTGATGTACCAGACCTGCGTTCATCTCTACGCCGAAAATATTTTCATTTAATTCGAGATCGCCAACCTTCTTGTTAGCGATGTCGTAAATTGCTACTGTAGGCATTATTACTTATCCTCCTTCCGAATTAGTTTTTACCCGGTTTAACGGTTGCCTTTACAATTACGAGACCCTTCTTAGGACCAGGAATTGCGCCCTTAATAAGGAGCAGGTTACGATCTGCATCTACCTTTACAATAGAAAGACGCTGTACAGTAACCTTGTTGCCGCCCATCTGACCTGGCAGCTTCTTGCCCTTAAGAACACGACCACCGTGACCACTGATCATCGCACCTGTAGAACCAGGCTCACGATGAGACTTGGAACCATGTCCCATTGGTCCACGAGCAAAATTATGACGCTTGATACCACCGGCAAAACCCTTACCCTTGGAAGTACCAGTAACGTCAACTAATTCTCCGGCGGAAAATATGTCAACACCGATTACATCACCAGTGTTATATTCAGAAGCATCAGTCAAACGCATCTCGCGGATGTACTTAACAGGAGTAACACCAGCCTTTGCGAAATGACCCTTCATAGGCTTGTTTACCTTGTGTTCCTTGACTACGCCGAAGCCAAGCTGTACTGCATTATAACCATCATTTTCAACAGTCTTGTTCTGTACAACTACATTGTTGCCAGACTCAACAACTGTAACTGGAACAACCTGACCCTCTTCAGTGAAGATCTGAGTCATGCCCAGCTTTCTACCTAAAATTGCTTTAGCCAATTATTCCACCTCCTAATTATAATTTGAGCTCAATATCAACACCTGCAGGCAGTTCAAGACGGGTTAAAGCGTCAACTGTCTTAGGGGTTGGCTCCAGAACATCAATAAGACGCTTGTGAGTTCTCATTTCGAACTGCTCGCGGGAATCCTTATTAACGTGTGGAGAACGCAGAATTGTGTAAACCTGCTTCTCAGTAGGGAGCGGAATAGGGCCAGATACCTGTGCACCGGTTCTCTTTGCAGTTTCAACAATCTTAACTGCACTCTGATCCAATGCCTTGTGATCATAAGCCTTCAAACGAATTCTGATTTTCTGCTGCTTAGACAATTTATTTTCCTCCTTCTCGTCCGGGCTCTGGGCCCAAACATTTCTCCGTAGTAGTTCCCTTACTAACGCCCGAAGCGTTGCAAGCCATCTACCACGTCATCGCATTGGGGGTACTTAGAAGCACACCGCTTCTTATTATATATACCATACTGAAAATGTCAATATGGAGAGTACCATAAACCTTATTATAAGGGCGACCCAGAGGCCGCCCTTACTATATAAGGATTTTTAATGAATCTATTTAGTTACTAAGACTAACTACTTATTAATTAAGCGTCGATCTCAGTTACTCGACCAGCACCTACAGTGTGGCCACCCTCGCGGATAGCGAAGCGGAGACCAGCCTCGATAGCGATTGGAGTGATGAGCTCTACGGACATCTCTACGTTATCGCCAGGCATTACCATTGGTACATCCTCAGGAAGAGTTACAACACCGGTAACGTCAGTAGTTCTGAAGTAGAACTGTGGACGATAGTTGGAAGTGAAAGCAGTGTGACGGCCGCCCTCTTCCTTGGTCAGTACGTAAACCTGACCCTTGAACTTGGTGTGTGGGTTGATGGAACCTGGCTTAGCAAGTACCTGACCACGCTGAATGTCCTTACGGTCAACACCACGGAGCAGAGCACCGATGTTGTCACCAGCCTGTGCGCTAGGGAGCAGCTTGCGGAACATCTCGATACCAGTTACAACAGTGGAACGGGTCTCTTCTGCGATACCTACGATCTCAACAGTATCGTTCAGGTTCAGCTCACCACGCTCTACACGGCCGGTAGCTACGGTACCACGACCAGTGATAGTGAATACGTCCTCTACTGGCATCAGGAAAGGCTTATCGGTATCACGGGTAGGAGTTGGGATGTAAGCATCAACCTCATCCATCAGCTTGAGGATGTTTGCCTTCTGCTCAGCATCGTCTTCAAGAGCCTTCAGAGCGGAACCAGCAACTACTGGAATGTCATCGCCAGGGAACTCGTAGCTGGAGAGCAGCTCACGAACTTCCATCTCAACGAGCTCGAGGAGCTCAGGATCGTCAACCTGGTCAACCTTGTTGAGGAATACTACCATTGCAGGTACGCCTACCTGACGAGCGAGCAGGATGTGCTCACGGGTCTGAGGCATAGGGCCATCAGCAGCGGATACTACGAGGATAGCACCATCCATCTGAGCTGCACCGGTGATCATGTTCTTTACATAGTCAGCATGGCCTGGGCAGTCAACGTGTGCATAGTGACGAGCATCAGTCTCATACTCAACGTGTGCAGTGTTAATGGTGATACCACGCTCTCTCTCCTCTGGAGCCTTATCGATGTTAGCGTAGTCCTCGAACTTTGCCATACCCTTCTCAGAGAGAACCTTGGTGATAGCAGCAGTCAGGGTAGTCTTACCATGGTCAACGTGACCGATAGTACCAATGTTAACATGTGGTTTTGTTCTTTCAAATGTTTCCTTTGCCATTTTGGATTATTTCCTCCTTATTATTCGCCTTTATTCTTGGCAATAATGCCATCTGCGATATTTTTAGGAACTTCCTCATAGTGAGAAACTTCCATTGAGTAGTTACCGCGGCCCTGAGTCTTGGAACGCAGATCAGTGGAATAACCGAACATGCCGGAGAGTGGTACGAAGCCATTGATAACCTGGGCACCATTACGTGCTTCCATGCCATCGATGCGACCACGACGGGAGTTCAGATCACCGATTACATCGCCCATGTACTCTTCTGGAACGATAACCTCAACCTTAACATAAGGCTCGAGAATTACTGGATCAGCCTTGAGAGCACCGTTCTTGAATGCCATGGAACCGGCAACCTTGAACGCAGCCTCGGAGGAGTCAACCTCATGGTAAGATCCATCATAAACGATAGCCTTAACATCAACAACTGGGTAACCAGCGAGAACGCCGGCTTCCATAGCCTGCTTAATACCAGCCTCGATTGGGTTGATGAATTCCTTAGGAATAGCACCACCGACAACCTTGTTCTCAAAGCTGAAGCCAGCACCTGGCTCCTGAGGAATGAGCTGGAGTTTGCAGTGACCATACTGACCATGACCACCGGACTGACGAACGAACTTACCTTCGCAGTCAACTTCCTTGCGGATGGTCTCACGATAAGCAACCTGAGGGTTACCTACTACGCAGTCAACCTTGAACTCACGGAGCATACGGTCAACGATAATCTCCAGGTGAAGCTCACCCATACCGGAGATAATAACCTGACCAGTCTCTTCGTCAGTACGAACGCGGAAGGTTGGATCCTCCTCTGCCAGCTTCTGAAGGGCAATACCCATCTTCTCCTGGTCGTTCTTGGTCTTAGGCTCAACTGCTACGGAAATAACTGGATCTGGGAACTCCATGGACTCCAGAATGATTGGTGCATTCTCATCGCAGAGGGTGTCACCAGTGGTGGTGTCCTTGAGACCTACAGCAGCAGCAATATCACCGCTGTATACAATTTCCAGTTCCTTACGGTTATTTGCATGCATCTGGAGGATACGGCCGATACGCTCCTTCTTGCCCTTAGTGGAGTTGTACACATAAGAACCGGAGGAAAGAGTACCGGAGTAAACTCTGAAGAATGCCAGCTTACCAACAAATGGGTCAGCCATGATCTTGAATGCTAATGCAGAGAATGGCTCCTTATCGCTGGAAGGACGGGAATCCTCCTCGCCAGTCTCAGGGTTAACACCCTTGATAGCTGCGATATCAGTAGGAGCAGGCATGTAGTCAACAACAGCGTCCAGCATAGGCTGTACACCCTTGTTGCGGTAAGAAGTACCGCAGGTTACTGGGCACATCTTGCAGGCAATGGTAGCCTTACGGATAACGGACTTGATTTCCTCTTCGGAAATTTCCTCACCCTCAAGATACTTCATTGCAAATTCATCATCGAAGTCGGAAAGAGCCTCCATGAGAATCTCATGGTACTCATCTGCCTTGTCCTTCATGTCAGCAGGAATCTCAACTTCGTCAGCTACCTTACCGAGGTCATCCTCATAAATGATAGCTTCCATCTTAATCAGGTCAATGATGCCCTGGAAGTCATCCTCAGCACCGATTGGCAGCTGGATTGCAACTGCATTGGCCTGGAGACGCTCATGCATCATGTTGATTACATTATAGAAATCCGCACCAGTAATATCCATCTTATTTACATAAGCCATACGTGGTACGCTATACTTCTCAGCCTGACGCCATACGGTCTCAGTCTGAGGCTCAACGCCGCCGCGGGCAGTCAGAACTGCTACAGCACCGTCCAAAACTCTCAGAGAACGCTCTACCTCTACAGTGAAGTCAACGTGGCCTGGGGTATCAATAATATTGATACGATGTTCCTTCCAATGGCAAGTGGTTGCAGCGGAAGTGATGGTAATACCACGCTCCTGCTCCTGCTCCATCCAGTCCATGGTAGCTGCGCCTTCATGAACCTCACCGATCTTGTGGTTGACACCTGTATAGAAGAGGATACGCTCAGTAGTGGTTGTCTTACCGGCATCGATGTGAGCCATGATACCGATATTACGAGTCTTTTCGAGACTATACTCTCTTGCCACTTGTATATCGCTCCTTAAACTTAACTACTATAGAAGATTACCAACGATAATGTGCGAAAGCCTTGTTAGCTTCAGCCATCTTGTGGGTGTCTTCCTTCTTCTTGATTGCTGCACCAGTGTTGTTAGCTGCATCCATGAGCTCACCAGCAAGTCTCTCATCCATGGTCTTCTCGCCACGCAGTCTTGCGTAGTTTACAGTCCAACGAATACCGAGAGTCATGCGACGGTCAGGACGAACCTCAACTGGAACCTGGTAGTTAGCACCACCAACACGGCGGGCACGAACCTCCAGAACTGGCATAACATTCTTTAATGCAGTCTCAAAAACCTCCAGAGGATCCTGGCCGGTCTTGGAACGAATGATTTCGAATGCATCATATACTACTCTTTCAGCAACGCCCTTCTTACCAGAAAGCATTACCTTGTTGATGAACTTGGTGACGATCTTGGAATGATACACTGGATCCGGTAATACGTCACGCTTAGGTACTGAACCTTTTCTTGGCATCTGTTTTTGCCTCCTTCCATAATCTTCAGTCTTTAGAATTGTTTTTTAGCAGCTTATGCTTTCTTAGCCTTAGCGCGCTTAGCACCGTACTTGGATCTGCCCTGAGCACGATCCTGAACACCAGCGGTATCCAGGGAACCACGAACAATGTGATAACGTACACCTGGTAAATCCTTAACACGTCCGCCTCTGATCAAAACAACGCTATGTTCCTGCAGATTATGGCCAATGCCTGGGATGTATGCGGTTACTTCAATGCTATTTGTCAAACGAACACGGGCAACCTTACGTAATGCGGAGTTTGGCTTCTTAGGAGTTGTAGTGTAAACTCTTGTGCAAACGCCACGTTTCTGTGGGCAATTCTTTAATGCCGGTGCTGTAGATTTATCCTGCATGCTCTGTCTGCTCTTGCGAACTAACTGATTAATTGTAGGCATACATGCACCTCCTTCCTTCAAATTGAGTATTTAGTATTTATTCAAATCCCACATCGCCGCCAATGGCAAGTGATATGAAATTTTTAACGATGGCCCTGTTTGAGAACCGCCACTGCAGCAGCCTTAACACCAATCAGGCAGGCCTTGCCAAGCTCTTCCATGGTGTAATCTGCTCTCACTGGGATCTCTTTATCCTCGCAAAGGCTTTTCAAAGGCTTTGTGACCCTTTCCTCTGCATTGGCACCCAGAAAAACGCACGCAACCTGGTCTTTGTTGATGGCTTTGGTTACTTGTTTGATACCTGTAACGCGCTCTGCCTTCTTCAATTCATCAAGCTGCATACCCTTCACTCCTATTATTGGAAATCCTCATACCTTAGGCACAAACGTATTTTAACACCCCCAAAAACCAATGTCAACACTTTATTTTCCTATGTTTTTCTTGTACACGCAGTCTGGTGTGTCATAAGTTTCATATTTATCTTGTCAGTGTACATTTGTATTTTTTTATCATACAAAATCTTTTTTTACAAAAAAAGTTACCCAAGACTTCACTAAAAATAACTTTTGTTCACAAATTTCTGCACATTATTTCAAAAATATTTACTAAAAATTTTTTGTGCAGTTTTTGTATTTTTTGTGTTAATCTCAGTAAGTTTTGGGTAACTTTTGGAGTTTTTATTTTATGTTTTTATTTTGAATTTCAGTTCTGTGCCAAAACCTTGCGCATGGTATCAGCCACATTCTCCTTGGTAAAGCCGAACTTCTCAAAGAGCTGGGCTGCCGGAGCAGACGCACCGAAGGATTCCATGCAGACAGTGGCACCGTCCAGGCCTACATACTTGCCCCAGCCAAAGTCCTTGGCTGCTTCTACAGCTACACGGGCACGAACAGACTTAGGCAATACCTTATTTTTGTATTCCTCGCTCTGCTGCTCAAAAAGATCCATGCATGGCATGGATACAACCCGGACATCCTTGCCCTCGCCCTTAAGAATAGCCTGGGCCTCAACAGCCAGTGCTACCTCGGAGCCGCTGACAATAAAGATACCATCCGGAATCTCCTTGCCGGAGTCAGATACAACATAGCCGCCCTTTAAGGCTTCCTTGCTGCTGCCAGCCAACGGAGTCAGATTCTGACGGGTAAGTACCAAGGCAGTTGGGGTCTTGGTGCTGGTGATGGCACTGTACCAGGCCGCAGCAGTTTCCATATCATCTGCCGGACGGAATACATTGATATTTGGCAAGCTTCTCAGCATAGCCAGCTGCTCAATTGGCTCATGGGTAGGACCATCCTCGCCTACGCCGATGCTGTCATGGGTCAGTACATAGGTAACAGGCAGACCCATAATGGAAGCCAGACGAATCATAGGCTTCAGATAATCGGAGAATACAAAGAAGGTACCCACATAAGTACGCAGACCACCATGGAGAGTGATACCATTGGCAATAGCCGCCATGGCCAGCTCACGCACACCAAAGTGAATATTCTTGCCACTGTAATCTTCCTTGCTGAAGAAGGACTCACCCTTCATTTCAGTCTTGTTGGAAGGAGCCAAATCTGCACTGCCGCCAAAGAGGTTTGGCAGAATACCATTCAGCTTGTTAATCAAGTTACCGGACAAAGCACGGCTGGCAGTTGGCTTGTCGTTTCTTGCCCAGAAATCAGCATTGTTAAGGAGTGCCTCAGCATCCACCGGAGCATGGAAATCATCCCAGCGCTTAGCCTCCTCAGGGAACTTGGCCCGATAATCAGCAAAGAGCTTGTTCCACTTTTCCTCTGCTTCTGCACCCTTGGCAGCCAGATTCTTATAATCGGCATAAACCTCATCAGGAACCTTGAAGGCTTCCTTTTCAGGCCACTGGAGAGTTTCCTTGGCAGCCTGGAGATTTTCCTCCCCAAGAGGCTCACCATGAGCGCTGGCAGTACCCTGCTTAGCCGGGCAGCCATAACCGATTTCAGTATGTACCCGGATAAAGGATGGACGGGTAGTTTCAGCCTTGGCCTTTTCAATAGCCGCACCGATAGCAGCGCAGTCTGTGCCATCTGCCACATCAATAGTCTGGAAGCCAAAGGCCTCCATACGCTTCATAACATCCTCAGTGAAGGCAATATCAGTGCTGCCCTCAATGGAAATGCGGTTGCTGTCATAAATAACAATCAGCTTGCTCAGGCCAAGAGTACCAGCCAGGGAGAAAGCCTCGGAGGAAATGCCCTCCATCAGACAGCCGTCGCCGCCCAATACAAAGGTATAGTGGTCAACAACCGGGAACTCAGGCTTGTTGAACTCGGTAGCCAAATGAGCCTCAGCCATAGCCATACCTACTGCCATGGCCATACCGGCCCCCAATGGACCAGTGGTAGCCTCAACACCAACAGTGTGTCCATACTCAGGATGACCAGGAGTACGGGAATCCAGCTGACGGAAGTTCTTTAAATCATCTACAGTCAGACCATAGCCAAACAGATGCAGAAGAGAATACAGCATAGCGGAGCCATGACCGCCGGACAGAATAAATCTGTCACGGTTAGCCCACTGAGGGTTCTTTGGATTATGGCTCATGTGCTTGCCCCACAGCTCATACGCAATAGGAGCGCAGCCCATAGGCAGGCCAGGATGACCGGACTTTGCCTTCTGAATCATCTCAGCAGCCAGTATACGGATAGCATTTACGCTATTTTTCTCAACATTACTCAAAAGAATTCACTCCTTAAAATGATAACTTACTTCTATATATTATTTGGAAGCAATAACATCAATCTCAACCAAAACATCCTTTGGCAGCTTGCTGACCTCAACGCAAACCCGGGCTGGACAATTCTCAGTGAAATACTTTCCATAGATTTCATTTACCTTGCCGAAATCACCCATGTTGGTAATGTAAACGGTGGTCTTTACTACATCAGACAGGCTGTAGCCAGCCGCAGTAACAATAGCCTTAAGGTTTTCCAGAACCTGGGTAGTCTGCTCCACAATGCCGCCTTCCACAACAACACCTGTAGCCGGAACCAATGGAATCTGACCAGATACAAACAGCATACCGCCGGCAGTCTTTACCGCCTGGGAATATGGGCCAATGGCACCTGGTGCATTATTGGTTGCAATAATCTCGTTCATAGTAAATCCTCCTTATTTTTTACCAGTTAAATCAGGCCGCAAGCTTGCTGCCTTACCTAAAAATACATGCTGAATTTCCCGCTGCTTCAATGGCGTATCCACCAGCAAAAGCACCCGAATACATTTTTCCATGGCCCCATCCACATCCATCTGACGGGCATCAAACAGTGGCACCGCATCAAAGCCAGGCAGCTTTCTGGCACCTGAGGCCGGGAAGGCCGCGGTAATATCCTCCGTGGCACTAAATATGGCGGCGCCAATATCCTCCGGCTCCACATTATTTCGTTTCAGCATTTCACGGACAACCTCCTGGGTTGCCGACCAAATTGCTTCGGCAGTATTTTCCTCCACCGTAGTAGCTCCACGTAATCCCCGCAATTCCATTCCTCCCATACGATATTATATAGTCGTGTCAGAAGCAGGGATATGTGCCTATAGCACGGTTGCGGTACTAAAGTTTTTTCTTGCCTTCATATAGTGAAAAAAATCATAACTCGCTTCGTCCATATAAGGCCAGCTTCGCTCAAACAGATGATTTTTTACACTAATATTTAGGTAGGGCAACAAAAAACTTCTTAACGTCCCGCCCCCTATTGCTCTAGTCACATACCCTCTGCTCCAACTTTGATTCAACTTATTTCCCCTTTTTCTAAAGGTATTAGCTGGATAACACTTCTGTGCCGGTTTCAGTAACCAAAATGGTCTTTTCCCACTGAGCGGATAAGGACCCGTCCTTGGTCCGTACGGTCCAGCCATCCTTCTTGTCAGTAGTAACCTTGTACTTGCCGGCATTAATCATTGGCTCAACAGTAAATACCATACCCGGAACCAACAGCATGCCGGTGCCCGGCTGACCTACATGGGGCACAAATGGCTCCACATGGAAATCCTTGCCGACACCATGACCACCCAACTCAGTAACTACTGAGTAGCCGTTGGCCTTGGCATGAGCGTTGACTGCCGCACCAATATCACCCAGCCAGCCCCAAGGCTTTACAGCCTCAATACCCAGCTCCATGCATTCCTTGGCCACCCTTACCAGCTTTTCAGCCTCCGGAGTGGTCTTGCCCCCTACAATAAACATGCGGGAGGCATCTGCATAGTACCCGTCCAAAATGGTGGTAATATCAATATTCACGATATCACCTTCCTTTAAGATAGTCTTCTTGGAAGGAATACCATGACAAACTACTTCGTTAATGGAGATACAGATACTCTTTGGGAACCCCTCATAATTCAGGCAGGCTGGAATGCCACCATTCTTTTCGATAAATTCCCTTACAGCTGTATCAATAGCCTCGGTATTCTGTCCCGGCTCCACCATACTGCCGGCCAAATCCAGGGCAGCGTCATTTACCACGCCGCTCTTTCTGATGCCGTCAATTTCCGCCGGAGTTAAAATTATATTATGAGGTGGCTTGCACTGGGATTTAAATACATCATATTTATAGGAATCAATTCTGTCATCAAAATCCAGATGGCATTTCTTGTATTTTAAACCGCTGCCACACCAGCATAAATCATTTCTATTCATTATGTAGAATGCTTCCTTTCAAAACTATAGTCCAAGTTCTATTTAATCATAGTAATTTGGAAGTGGCAAGTATTTTTTATAGGTCCATTTGACAAGGAATATATAGGGTATTACAATAAAAATCGTGGCCAATCTGTTGGGCTTCATAATTATAATGAAGGGAATGTCGAAGGACTTGAACCATAAAAATAAAATACTTACTATATTATATATCGCCTTTTCATTAATATTGGTGATTTGCCTCTGGAATATCCGGGAAAGCCAGGATGGCATACCCGTGCTGAACTATCATCAGATTAACCCTACAGAGAAAAATCCCCTGACGGTACCTACTGATGATTTTGCCGCCCAGATGGCCTATCTGGAAAGAAACGGCTATAATACCATTTCCCCGGACCAGCTCCACGGTTTTCTGGTGGATGGAACGCCACTGCCGGAAAAGCCTATCCTCATCACCTTTGATGATGGATATGAGGATAACTACCAGTACGCCTATCCTATTCTCAAGGAGCACAATATGAAGGCTGCTATTTTCCTGGTATCGGACTTCATGGGCCGCTTTGACAATTATCTGGTCTGGGATCAGGTTTATGAAATGAGTGAAAACAACATTTATATGGGGAGCCATACCCTGAGCCATTTTGAGCTGACTCCACTGGACCATGGCGAGCTGGTAAATCAGCTGACCGGTGGCAAACTGGCAGTTGAGTGGAAGACCTTTAAATTCTGTGAATACATTGCCTATCCGGGAGGCTTCTATAACCAGCTGGTTCTTTCGGAAACCAAAAAAGCCGGTTACAAAGGTGGCTTTACCGTCTACAACGATTATGTCCGTGCCGGTGATGACCCGTATACCATGAACCGTATTGCCATTTTCGGCAGTCAGCATCTGGTAATGCCAAGATTCTGGATCCGCCTTCATATGGCCCCGGTAGTAGGACGGCTGGAGCGCTTCCGTTCCAGGCTCATTGAAGCCGGTTATCCTACCCTGGCAGAGTTAGTATTTATTCCATAAGGAGCAACTGAGCCTATGCTAGCAAATATCATATCCTATGCCCTTCTCATAGGGCTTATCGTTTTCTTTTTCTTCACCATGCGCCGCATTATGAGGCGGGATAACGTCATCAATGAGCTGATTATCGGTTTTGTTGACCGTCAGACCATATCCAAGGAAGAACTTATCAGCCGCATGTACCAATACGCCTGCAATGATTTCCGTCTGAAGGGCCTTATTAAAAAGTACAACGCCACTGAGGAGGATTACACCATCATCTTCGACAAGCTGATTTACTGGGCCAACTTTAAAAAGCGCAAGCGCTACATTCCAGTCAATGCCTTTTTCTTCTATGGCTCACTGAAATATCTGCTGACCCACAAGGATGACGAGGCCAAGCCTATTACCATGAAAATGATGAATTACTTCCATTTCTAAATTAAATCCAAACACAAAAAAGGGACTGTTAACACAGTCCCTTTTATTATGTCTTATTTGCCTTCCATCTTGTGCTGATACTTCTTAACGTCGCCCTTAAGAATATCAATATCAATGTCAAAGCCAGCCGGATTGTCAGGTGCTCCCTTAATGGCCTTGTCATAGTTGTAGCTGCTGTTTACCACAACCTCATCAGCAAGCTTGTCGCTGTTGCGGATTACAATGTTTCTGAAAACAGTCAGGTATTCACCCTCCATCTTCTCCACATAGAGCTCATCCTTCAGCTTCTGAATCTCCGCCTCATACTCGGTGGCCGGCTTGAAGTTTTCCAAAGCATGCTGATAGTCATTGTAGGCTTCATCACGCTTTACTACAGTCCCCTCATCCAGGTGCTCCTTTTCGATGAGGTCACCAATAACCGGATACTTGACCTTTACATAATCAAGTATTTCCTTGTTGCGGTTCAGCTCACGGATTTCCTCCTCCAGGGCCTCAATTTCCTGAGCCCGCTTCTGCATTTCGCTGTTGAGGGTCTTGATTCCCTCTTCCTTTTCCTGAAGCAACTCCCGGTCAGAAACCTTCACGTAAATAACTCCCATTACGCAAAGCAGACCGAAAATACCGGCTACCACCATTGGCATAATGTTTTCCATTTTTAATACCCCTTCCCCTTATGTTTTGTTCCGGCAACAAAAAAACCTCAGATTTCTCTGAGGCCTAGTTTTGCAATATGGTGGAGACGAGGAGAATCGAACTCCTGCCCCCCTGCTTGCAAGGCAGGTGCTCTCCCAGCTGAGCTACGCCCCCATATACTCGTTCTTTCACTGATATGCGTTGTTGCCTTTCAGCGAAATAACTTCGTATCTTACTATCATTGAAGCTAAGCATAATAACTTCACACAAAAAGTATTATATGAAACACCGAACTTAATGTCAACAACATTTTCATATAATTTTACTTTTAGATTTTGTGGATCTGCTTCAACAAAACTATGGCATTCATGCCCAATCCCGTAAAGCGTCCCACCTCTTCAGGGGTGTATCCGGCCAGCAGGAGCTTTCTTGCAATTTCAGTAGCATCATCCCCGCCTTCAATCTCAGGGTCCTCAATATATTGTTCTGCCTCGTGCTCATAATTATCTTCAGCTTTTGGTTCCAGCACGTATTCCTCCGGTTCCATCGCCGGCATTCCATCCGGCTCGCTGCTTACATCAATATGCAGGCCCATATCATTCTGGGCAGCCTCCAAATTCTTGGAAACCTCACGAAAAGCCTCCAGGGCCAGCTGGGCCTCCTGGGGCATGCTGCTGTCCATTTCAGCTTCCTCCTGAAATGGAGCAGCTTCCTGATGTGGCTCATCCACAGAGTCATCCACAAGTCTTTCAGGCTTATCAACAGATATATCCAGTTTTTCCACAGATGCTTCCGGCTCCTGTGGAAGATTTTCCGTATATTCCACATGATCCGGTACAGAAAGGTTTGGATTCTGCATATTGGCTTCCAGCATCTGGGAAAAATCCATCTTCGTCTCCGGCTCCTGGGCAGCCATCAGCCCATCAGGCACCGGGTTCAGCTCAGAAACCGTCTGATGATTAATTTGCTGGGATTGAACAGGCTGAACCACCGGATTATTCTGCAGCTTCTGCAGCTCATCAATTCTCTGCTGTAAAATCTCAGTTTTATAATCAGCTTCCCGCAGCAGGCTTTCCAGATGGTCAATATGGCCTGCCATGCGATTAATTATTTCATCAGCAGACTGCTCCAGCTCATAGCGGAGTCTGCCGGCGGATGCTTCCATCACATCAGGATCATCCTCCGCCTTCTGAAGCTGTCGGCGGGCCAAAAATACAATAATCGCTCCGACAATAATTATAAAACCTAAAATCTCAGTGGTCATCTAACTCTCCCATATTAAAAACTGATATCTATATTGTGACCTCTATACTGGTCAACTGCCATTTTCTCTGGCTCAGCTTCTTGAATCTCATCCTCAACATCCTGTGAAGCAGCCTTGCGCTTCTTGGCCTGATAGCCGCCCTTGCCCCGCTCCTCATCAGGATTTTCCCTAATCTTCTGGCCTTCAGCCTCTTCCTTGCTGCGGACCTGCTGCTGCAGATGCTCCTGCTCCTGCTTGTCCTTTACTGCCTGATAATCATGCACCACGGCACCATGCTGATTCATATTGTGCTGAATCTGTCCGACATCAGCAGACTGCGGCACAGTCATTCTGATATTCATTGGGCTAAAATCCATAAAAACAGCCCCTTTCGCCTATCAATACGCACCTATCTTAATGAAATCATCTTCCACATACTGGGTACAGCATTTCTCCTCCACCTGAACATTCTTCATAATGGAGTTAATACTTAATCTGGCCCCCGGATACAGGGTATCCTTAACCCGAATCTTACCCCGCTTCATCTTCTGAAGCTCGGTATCCAGTTCCTTGAGAAGCCGCTCGTTGCGTTCAACAGTACCAGCCAATGGGAACTGGGAACGGATAAGGGCATTAAACCGCTCTGCCTTTTCAGGAGGCAGCTGGCTAATATCCAGCTTGCCAAGGGTATTAACCATCTTGGTAACCTGGTCCAGACGTTTCTTGGCCTCATTGTACTCCTTCAGAACAGTCTGATATTGCTTCTGAAGCATTGGATTAACACCAACTGTCAGCCTGGTAACCACATTGGAGGCATTGCCCACAGTGGTGGCCCTAATTTCTTCGCCGGCTGCCAAATAGCCGCCGTTAACAAGGCCCTTTTTCCCCTCTACAATAAGGGTATGACCGGCTCTTATGGTGGAATGCATGGCCACATCCGTAATGATAACATTACCACCGGCCTCAATATCCGCATTCTCCGCAAAGGTAGCCTGGAAATCATTCTCTGCCCGGACGGTACCACGGCTCATCCCCTGGACACCACCCTTTACAATGATATTGCGTCCAATTACATCGCCGCCGCTGATCATGCCTTTTATTTCAATGTCACCAGTGGCCTTTAGCTGGAAGCCCAGCTGCACACTGCCGTTTACTGTTACACCACCTACAAAATCAATATTGCCGGTGGCCATACCCACATCTCCCTTGATATCGAGATGCGGATCGACGCTTATCTTGTTTCCATTATCGACAATCTGTCCGTCTATTTCAGAAACGACAAAGTTTTCATCCTTGATAACAGTGTTCTTGCCCGCAGGAACAGGCTTTGGCTTACCCGGCTTCTGACGAATGGTGGCACCATGCACATTGGTTCCCGGCTTCCCCTGGGTATGAGGAATCCGCTCCGCCAATACCTGGCCTTTTTTTGCCAACAGGAAAATATTCAGGTCCTTATAGTCAACCCGATCATACTCATCCGCCACAGGACGGCCTATAATGCTCAAGTCAAATTTTTTTACAATCTGTGCATCCAGCCCGTGCTCAGGAGGTATACCAAAAGCAACCTTTGTAATACGGCCGCTTTCCGCTGCTTCTCTCACAGCCTCATCATCAATTCCGAAGACGATATTTTTAACGGCCAGAGCTTCCTTTATCATTTCATATGTCGGAACGGCCTGGTTCTCCTTAATATCAAAACGGACTGTAACCTCCAGCTTGTCCTTGGAAACATCTATAAATACATTTCCATATTCCCTGTTAGCCTGAAGCTCCGCCGTGGTAAGCTGAACGTCGGCATTGCCATGCCGCCCACCTTCCTTGTAATTTTGCGGAACTACAAAGCTGTCAGATATCTTTGTTGGAATTCCCGAAGATTCACGGACCAATCTGGATAAAAGCTCCAGATTGTAATCATCAACACTAAATTCCTTCAATATCTGACGCATATCTGATAATTCAAACTGAATTCCCGGTTCTGTAGATTCATATACGGTCAAATAGACACCGTCATTGCGGAATTCAAATAAATAACCAGAATCACGACTACCCACTTTAGAGACTGAACTTGTATTATCCATAAACAGCCCTCCCTTGGTTGTTCCACCCTCTCCAGAGAAGCAACCAACAAACGCATCCTTGCATTTGTGTAAACTGATTTATATTAAATATCTAAAGCCTCGTTTGCCAAAAAGCCCCTCAGCTTGAACACTGCCTTCGTGTGCAGCTGACAAATGCGGGCTTCTGATAAATGCAATACCTGGCTGATTTCCTTCATTGTCAATTCTTCGTGATAATATAGGGATATTACCAGACGTTCCTTTTCGGAAAGCTGGTCTATTGCCTTTGCCAGTGTCTCCTTCATTTCCACTGTTTCCAGGCTCTTTGTCGGGTCATTGACAGCCGAAGTCGCTGTCTCAAATTTTATATATTCACCTAAAGGTATGATAGTGGATGCACTCACCTGCTGCTCAAGGGCATGAAGCTGATCCATGGTCACCTCAAGTGCATCTGCCAGCTCCTCATCCGTAGGGGTGCGTCCCAAATCACCCTCCAGAGTAATAATCGTACTTTCGTATTTCTTTATTTTCTGACGCAAGGAAACAGATATCCAGTCGCGGGCCCGAAGGTCATCCTTCATGGCTCCGCTGATTCTGATACCTGCATAAGTCTCGAATTTGTTGCCACGACTGTAGTCGTATCGGGAAACTGCGTCCATTAAACCAAAATACCCGCTGACCTTAAGGTCATCGGTATCTACATGACTTGGCAGACTGATGGCCAGTCTGCCCGCTATGATATTCACCAGTGGGAGATAATGCTCTACCAGTTTATTCCTGATCTCTATGTTATCCCTGTCACGGCTGTAATCCATCCAAAGCTGTCTTACCTCCTCAGGATTTAACTCTGTACCCTGCAACGTCTCTCACCACCATTATAAAACCATCAAAAAACTACCCTATTCCTCCTGATCAGTTGCCACATGACGCAACTCATCAGCCTGAAGCGGAGTAAAGCCCCCGTCTTCAGGGGAAGCAAATTCATCCTCAGGAGCTTCCTCCCCGGCTTCCTCTGTTTCCGCATCTTCTTCCGGCTTGTCGCTGTCCTCTGCGCCTTCCTCTTCCTCTATGCCCTCCTTCCAGTTTTCCTCAAACTCGTGAATAATTGAGGCATAACCCAAACGGTCAAAAAGGAAGATTGCTACGTAGACAACTATGCCGGACACTATAAAGCTACAAAATGCCCGGCCAAGAACAATCTGCAACCGGGCATCTGATAACAGTCCTGCGACTATAGCAGTCAAAGCTGCTATAGCCCCGCAGACTGAAGCTGCACCTAGCTTAAACACATTAATCACCGTCTAAATCTCTTTTTCGCCCTTATCAATGGTCTTTACCTTGTAAACACCATTTGACAAATCGATGGATACTGTGCGACCATAACTGCCCCCTGTATCTTCACCGATAATAGGAATTCCTAAGCCGGCAAGAATGTCCTTGGCAGCTTGAGCATTTCTTTGCCCCACACGCATAATATCTGTAGCGTTGGCAAAGGCAAACATCTGGGCACCACCAGCAATCTTGGCAACCAATCTGCTCTTGGAAGCACCTAACTTGAGCACTTCATCCAGCATATCCGGTATACCAGTATCTGCAAACTTTGCCCTGTTTTCGTTAGCTCTGGACTGAGTACTGTCTGGCAACATGATGTGTAGGAGCCCGCCGACCTTGGTCTGCGGATCATACAGTGAAATGCCAATACATGAACCAAGTCCATAACTAATTAATGTTGCTGGAGCTGTACCGACTTTTGCATCGGCCATTCCAACCTTAACTAATTCTGGCATATCATTCAACTCCCACTGCAGACAGTATAGTTTCCAATGAACCAGGATCAGGTACCAAGAAGAAGTGACCCTTGATACCCTCATCATCGGTCTTGAACTCAGTCTCAATAACTAATGCGTGGTCACCCATCTGACCAAGCTGAATTAATACTACACTTAAGATAGCACCTGCCATATCCATTGCCAATGCCGGAATGGATGGCAACAGTGATATGTTGGTAAAATTGAACAACGCGTTTAAATATGCACCAGAGAGAATATTACCTATTTCCATCAGTGCCGACTCATCCATGAAGTCAAGCTTCTGGGTATCACCATGTTTCTTGCCCATAAGCATGTCTACAAGATAGAAAGCACTTTCCCGTGGTAACAGGAACAGAATATTACTTGGAGCCTTACCATATACTCTAAGGAAAACTCCAACGACCATAACATCAGGTCCACCTACCAGGTCAGGAACATCTCCAAGAGGAACGATTGATACTCTTGGAACATTCATATCGATGCGTTTGCTTATAATCTGGGATAAAGCAGTAGCCGAGTTTCCAGCACCAACATTACCAATCTCACGTAGCGCATCCATCTGGTTAGCAGATAAGCTTGCAACATCATCTGACATATCTTCACCCCATCCAGAAATTACTCTTCGCCAGTAAGACCAATAATCTCGCTAATGTTAAGCTGAATAATCAGTCTTCCATCCACCTTGCCAATGCCGGAAATAAATCTGGAATTGGCATCAGTACCGGTTACAGCCCGGGTAGAATCAATATCATCTGCATCAATGGTTCTAACCTCGGTTACTGCATCAACCAGCATGCCTACCGAAACCTCGTCCAACTGAACGATAACAATACGTGTATTGGAAGTATATGGTGTATCCTCCAGGCCGAGACGACGCTTCAAATCAATTACCGGCAGAACACTACCACGGAGATTAATTACGCCCTTAATAAATTCAGGAGCAAACGGAACTCTGGTAATATCTGTCAGGCCCTTAATTTCCTGTACATTTAAAATACTGAAACCATATTCTTCATTTCTGAGCTTAAAAGCAACTACCTGAACCTCACCGTCAGATACTACCTGTCCTTCTATGTTAGCCATTTTTCACCCCTCCTATGATTACATCAATGAACTTACGTCCAGGATCATAGCAACATGACCATCACCCAGAACAGTAGCACCAGCCAGCATCTTCAAACCGGACAGGAGCTTGCCAAGTGTCTTGATAACGATTTCCTGCTGGCCGATGAGGTTATCTACCACGATACCCATCTTATGATCGCCAACATGTACAACAACTACGAAGATATCCTCTTCGTTGGTGTCCTCACCCTTAGGTACGCTGAGCACCTCACCCAGGCGGGCAATTGGGATAATCTCACCACGGAGAACAATAACTTCCTTGTTCTGAACGGTCTTGATATCATCTGGAGTGATGTTAATGGTACTGTCGATAGAACCAAGAGGAATTGCATACATCTCGTCCTGAACCTTAACCAGCATTGCCTGGATAATAGCCAGAGTCAATGGCAGCTTGATCTTGAATACAGAACCTTCATCAATCTTGGTCTCAACGTCTACGTTACCGCCCAAGGACTCAATCTTGCTGCGAACAACGTCCATACCTACGCCTCGTCCGGATACATCGGTGATAACCTCCGCAGTGGAGAAGCCTGGCAGGAAGATAAGGCGAACTGCATCTGCATCTGGCAGAGCATCTGCCTCTTCACGGCTGATCATGCCCTTTTCAACGGCCTTGTTACGAATCTTGTCGGCATTGATACCAGAACCATCATCAGTAACCATAATAACTACGTTGTTACCTTCATGGCGGGCAATGAGGCCAACCTCACCAGTACGAGGCTTACCCTTTGCTTCACGCTCATCAGGATGCTCAACACCATGGTCAAGGGAGTTACGGAGGAGATGCATCAATGGATCACCGATCTCGTCGATAACGGTACGATCCAGCTCTGTATCCTCACCCTCGATAGTAAGGTTGATTTCCTTGTTCAGTTCCTTGGTAAGGTCACGGACCATACGAGGGAAGCGGTTGAATACCTGACTAACAGGCACCATGCGGACCTTCATAACTACGGACTGGAGATCGGTGGTAACTCTGTCCATCTGCTCCAATGTCTCAGTAAGGTCTGTGAGTCTATGGGTCATACCAATCTGCTCGAGGCGAACCTTGTTGGTAACAAGCTCTCCTACCAGATTCATCAGAGTATCAAGCTTTTCAATATCTACACGTACAGACTGACCACCAACATGAGCCTTCTTGGCATCCTTGGCTGCCGCTTTAGGCTCAGCCTTCTTGGCTGGTGCAGGAGCTGCCTTTGCAGCAGGTGCCGGTGCAGCAGGAGCCGGTGCAGGAGCTGCCTCAGCGGCTGGTGCAGGAGCAGCTGCCGGAGCTGCTGCCTTTTCAGGATCAAATTCAGTAACATTTGCCACTGTGATCTCAGAGATAGCAGCAACTGCACTTTCAATAGTCTTGGCATCAGCATCGCTGACGATAATTACCTCGAAGCTGTGGTCGAATTTTTCCTGCTCCAGATCCTCTGCAGGCGGAACAGACTTAATCACATCACAGAGCTCATCCAGTGCATTCATAACCATGTAGGAGCGTGCAGACTTCAGAATACAATTCTCGGAAATCTCCACATGTACATGATAAGGAACAAGGCCGCTGTTCTTTGCTTCCACGATAACAGTCTTTTCAGTATCGCTGAGTTCAATACCACCCGAAGCCCCGGAGTCAGCCGGTGCCGCTGCAGGTGCTGCCTCAGCCGGAGCTGCTGCCTCTGCAGATTCACCCTTGGCAATGGCATTAACCTGGCGTACCAAATCAGATACATCCACCAAATCCTCAGACTCGCCATTGCTGATGTTCTCTACCATTTCCTGCAAGGTGTCCAGGCACTTGAAAATTACATCTATAATTTCAGGGCTGACCTTCAGCTGTTCCTTGCGGAGCATATCAAGCAAATTTTCCATATCATGGGTCAACTCAGCTGTCTTTGTGTAACCCATGGTAGCGGACATACCTTTTAAGGTATGTGCATTACGGAAGATTTCATTTAAGACGGACAAATCCTCCGGATCATTTTCCAGACTCAGCAGGCCATCATTCAGAGACTGCAAATGTTCCCGCGACTCGTCCAAAAACATTTCCATGTACTGATTTGTTTCCATTTCTATTCCCCCTGATTAGTTATTTTCTAACTGCATTCATAATTGCTTCGGCTATGTTCTGAACAGGCAGGACCTCATCAGAAATTCCAGCGTCCACAACGGCCTTTGGCATCCCGTACACTACGCAGCTCTCTTGAGCCTCGGCGATAATGTATCCTCCGGCCTTTTTGATTTTCTTCATTCCGGCGGTGCCATCACACCCCATGCCGGTCAATATGACGGACACCACGTCACTGCCATACTTAACAACAGAATCAAACATGATGTCTACTGCCGGGCGGTGGGCCGCCAAAGGTGGGTTCTGATTCAGTGAGATTACTCTTTGTGAACCGTTACCAGTGATCTCCATGTGATAATCGCCTGGAGCTATGTAAACATAACCCGGTAAAATTGGCTCATTGTCCTCAGCTTCCTTGACCTTCACCTGAGACATGTCATCCAATCGTTCCGCCAATGATTTGGTGAAACCGGCGGGCATATGTTGCACTATTACCATGCCACACGGCATATCTGCCGGCAGCTTGGGAACCACATACTGCAAAGCCTTGGGACCACCTGTAGAGGTGCCTAAAGCAATGAGCTTGTTGCCTCCGCCGGAGGAACCACTTTTTGCCTGACGCATTTTCAGGTATGGGTTCTCCCTTTTTGCCAGCTTCTCCACAGCGGAGGTATGCTTGGGCAACATGGAGGCCGTTCTTGAGGTTGCAGTCACGTGAGCCGTTGGCTTTAGGCGACTCGCAACTATTGATGTCGGTGTCACTCCCTTTTTAGGTGCAGTAACACCTTTTCTTTCAAGTATATTTATTCGCTCTAAATTCGCTGCTTCCTGCTTTTTTCCTAGAATATTATTATTTATTACAATTTTTTTACTTTTGCAGTAGCCGCGTTTCGACTTTTTTCGAGAATTTCATCTTTTATGGTGTCAATTTTGGAGACTGAACCACCTGCTTTGGTAATGAAATCAACGGCTCCCAGCTGAAGTGCCCTGATGGTTTCGTCAGCATCCTTTTTGGTAAGGCTGCTGAGCATGACCACAGGCGTTGGGCATCCCTCCATTATCATTTCCAATGCCTCAAGTCCGTTCATAAGCGGCATGTTTACATCCATGGTCACCAAATCAGGCTTCAGCCTAAAGACCATTTTTACTGCTTCACTGCCGTCCGAGGCAGTCCCCACTACCTCAAAATCAGGAGTCTCCGTAAACAAGTCTGATAAAACCTTTCTCATGAAAGAAGAATCATCAGCAATTATTACGCGAATCATAATGACACCCCCTCAGTTTTGTAAATTCCCTTACACTTTTTCAATCCCCTTGGCCAAACCTCTCCGCTGCAGATCGAAGATAAATTTTACAAGGCGGTTTTGGGTATTTCTGTCAATTGACAAAAATTCTGTACCTATATGATAAACTTTTTCGCCATTAACATCAATTTCAGCACAACGGGCCACACGGCACATCAGCTGCAGCAGACCAATGTTGGGGATATCATCCAGCTCAATGGCCACCTTGCTGTCCACCGGCAGCGGTCGCTTAAACGCTATACAAATACCACCGCCGCTGATATCAACGGTATAGGTAATCTCCATGGGTTCAAGGGCTCCCTCAGCGTTGACAGGACGCACCACCACTGGCTGGGATGTCTTAACACGGACAAACTCGCGATGCTGGGCCTTTTCGACTTCCGCAGGTCTGCTGATATACCACACTGGAATATTTTCTATGCCTTTATCCATAAAGACGGCACGGAAAATATAAAAACAGCGCTCATCTATAACCTTGCAAATCACATTGGTACCTGGCTCCGGAATGAGTGGACGATGCTTATCGTCTATGGGCATTGCCAGAACCATGTAATTATCTTTTATGTCTTCAATTCTGCTGTTGTAAAAACGGGTATCATCCATAAGTGACACCTGTGCTCGCTGTCCAAATTTAAGCACCTTGTCAGCCTTGACAATTTCTGCTCTTTTCATAGTATGTCCTTTCCGAGGCATCGTATTTAAGAAGCTTATTTCTTAAACAGTCTTCTCAGGAATCCGCGCCAGCCAAGCTTCACCTTTTCCTGGCGTCCGTTAACAAGACCATTGGCAATAGATGCAATGCATCTGGCAGATAAAGCTTCAGGATACCCTGACATTACAGGCACCTGTGACCTTACCGACTTCACCATCATCTTGTCATCATATATATATCCAAGGCACTCCACGGAAAGCTTCAAAAACTTTTCTGCAGTCCTAGACAAAGTGCCCACCACTTCACGTATCTCAGGCTCATCAATTACCCGATTTACGATAAGCTTCAGGTTTGGATTCTCAGTTATTCTGCTGTAGCCCTTCATAACGGCATAAGCATCAGTTAATGATGTAGGCTCCGGTGTGGTTACAAGAAGCACCTCATCGGCTGAAACAATAAAATCAAGCACGTTCTTGCCAATACCGGCACCGGTATCCACCAATATAATATCTGCCCAATCAGCACAGGCCTCCAGCTTGCTGAACAGCATTTCCCGCTCCATCGCGGAAAGCTCCCCCGCATGCTCCATGCCGGAGCCGCCGGAAATATAGCTGACTCCATAAGGGCCTCTGAGGAGAACATCCTCCAGGGTCACATCCGGATCAAGCAAATTCATAAGAGTCACTCTGGATGAGGTTCCCAGCAGGATATCCACATTGGCCATACCCATGTCTGCATCTATTATAATAACCCGCTTGCCCATGTTGCCAAGGGCAATTGCCAAATTAACCGTGAGATTTGTCTTGCCCACACCACCCTTGCCGCTGGTAATGGCAATAGTCCGTGGGCCAATAGATTCCGCCTGTTGTTTTATATTTACCTCAGTCTCCCTGATGGCAGGCGGTTCAGGATAAGTATTCTTATCCTCCACAAGGCGACGGAGATTTGCTGCCTGATCATTCATAACTTCTTACCTCAGCAGCATATCTGCCAGCTTGGTGAAGCTGGCCGGAGTAATATCATCGGGAACGCTCTGTCCGTTGGTAACATAGGAAAGAGCAATCTTTCTCTTGTAAAGAAGATTCATTACTATCCCCAAAGAACTGGTCTCATCGGTCTTGGTGAAAATAACCCTGTCCGGTTCACAAGGCATGAAACGGTTCAGGATTTCCTCAGCATCCCTATTTTTGGTAGTGGAGCTGAGTACAAGATGCTTTTCAATATCCTTGTTTGACTTGAAAAGACCAATAAGCTCTTTCATCTGAAACTCGTTGTACTGGCTTCTGCCAGCTGTATCAATAAGGATAAGCTGCTTGTCTGAATGCTTTTCTATAGCCTGCTGCAAAGCCTCGGGAGAATAAACAATCTCCAGCGGCAAGCCCAAAATATCCGAATAGGTCTTGAGCTGTTCAACAGCAGAGATACGATAGGTATCTGCGGTAATAAGAGCGGCACTTACGCCACCCTCCAAAACAAATTTGGCGGCTATCTTGGCAAGGGTTGTAGTCTTGCCAACACCTGTCGGGCCAATAAGAGCCACAATTTTGGGTTTATCAGAATAAAGTGTGATGCCCGATGCCACCCTGACTGTCTTTTTAAGGAATTTTTCCAGAGTACGATGGGCTTTTTCTGAGGTCTTGTCCTCCAGAATCTCCGCACCGGACATTCTGCGGATCATATCCTGAATGATTTTTTCATCAATATCACAGTCCCTCAAGGCCTGCTGAAGTGTAATTTCCTCATCCTCAGAGGCTCCAGCCTTGCCCATACGGGCCAGCATCTCCTTCATTTCATCCAATTCATTCTGCAGGGACTGGATAGTTTCCTGGTCATCCTCGACCTGCTTCGCAGCCTTTACAAAGGCTTCTTCCTTGGCAGCAGCCTCTGCCATTGCTGCCATCTCCGCATCGGAAAATTCAGGCTCCTTGGCCGGCTCCGGCTTCTTTTCCATAGGCCTTATAATGCGTCCTACAGTTATCTGATTATCATCAGCAGGAGCTGCTGCAGCTCCAGTGCCTCCCTCTGCCGCCTTGATGCGGTCAAGGGAGGATAAAATATCCTCAAATGTGGACTGAATCTGTGGACCCTGGGCATTATGGCCGGTAGTCTGTACAGCATCATACTGGGCTGCCCTTTGCTGGGCAGCATCCACGCTAAACTGGGTGCCAGCCGTCTGATAGGATGAAACTGCCGCCTTTCGTGGAACGATTGGCGGTATCACCGGCTCAGGAGCAGGAGGTGCCATAGCAGGAGCAGGAGCTGGAGCTGGTGCTGCCGCAGCCTTTGGTGCAGATGCTCTCTTAACCGGCTTCTGCTGTGGTTCATCCTCCACAGCAGCAATTACTTCAACTACTTCCTTGCTGCCAAAGCCAAGAAGGCCACCCTTCTTGGACCTGGTTGTATGTAAAATAACTGCATCTATACCAAGCTCAGCCTTGACATTGGCCATGGCCTCCTTCAGTGTAGGTGCCTTAAATGTTTTAATCCTCAATTTAAATCTTCACCACCCCAATAATCTGTATCTCTACAGTTTGTTCTATCTCAGCATGAGACAGAACGATAATCCCAGGAACGGACCTTTCAACCAACTTTCTGAAATACAAGCGCACAGTCGGGCTTGTAAGAGCAATTGGCTGATACCCCATGTCCGTCAGCTTCTGCAGCTCTCCTCCCAAGGAAGTCAGAATCTTCTGCATGGTATCAGGATCCAGACTTACATAGGAACCACGGTCGGTGCGCTGAACAGCACCGGCAATGCGGTTCTCAATGGTCGGGTCAAGAGTAATGCATGTAAGCTGATTATTCTGGGTATATTGCTGAGTGATTTGTCTAGACAATGCATGTCTTACATACTCAGTTAAAATCTCAGTATCCTTGGTGGCACGGGCATAATCCGCCAATACCTCCAAAATAGTGGCCATATCTCTGATGGACACACGCTCCCGCAGGAGATTTGCCAATACCTTCTGAATTTCACCCACATTCATGAGCTCAGGCACAATCTCGTCCACAAGGGTAGAGTTTGTCTTTCTGGCATTATCAATAATGTTCTGGGTCTCCTGACGGCCGAGGATTTCATCGGCATGTGCCTTGATAACCTCTGTCAGATGGGTTGCCAGAACGGATACGGCATCTACTACAGTATAACCATTCAACTCAGCCTGCTCGCGGGAAGCCTCCGGAATCCAAAGTGCCGGCAAGCCAAAAGCAGGTTCCTGTGTCTCGATTCCCTGAATCTCCTCAAACACAGTACCTGAATTCATCGCTAAGAAGTGGTCTAGTAATAATTCGCCCTTTGCTATCTCAATTCCTTTTAACTTTATAATATATGCATTAGGTTTTATCTGAATATTATCGCGAATACGGATGGTAGGTACCACCAAACCCAGTTCCAATGCGCACTGACGTCGAATCATAACAATTCGGTCAAGAAGGTCACCACCCTGTCCTGTATCAACCAAAGGAATCAAGCTGTAACCAATTTCCAGCTCCATAGGGTCAACCTGCAGGAGTGAAACAATATTTTCCGGCTTGGTAGCCTCGGTTTTGCTCTTTTCCTTCTTCTGAACAGTGGCAGTTTCCTCCACCTGCTTTTTCCCCTGGGTCTTCTGATATCCAATGAAAGCACATACAGCAGCCAAAATGCTGAATGGCATACCAGGCAGGCCCGGAACCAGCGCCAATGCCAGAAGCACGCCGGCAACTATAAAGAATACGCGATCGTGACGGCCCAGCTGGGTTACCAGATCATGACCAAGATTGCTGTCGGAGGCAGCACGGGTAACTATGATACCGGTTGCTGTGGAAATCAGCAGGGCCGGAATCTGGTTTACCAGACCCTCACCTACTGTCAGCAGGGTGTAGTTGGACAAGGCCTGCTCCACAGTCATATTGCGCTGCACCATACCAATGACAAAGCCGCCGGTGATGTTTATCAAAATAATGATGATAGCCGCAATGGCATCACCCTTTACGAACTTACTGGCACCATCCATGGCTCCGTAGAAGTCAGCCTCACGCTGAATCTTCAAACGCCGCTCACTGGCCTCGGCATCAGTAATGGCACCCTGATTAAGGTCGGCATCGATGGACATCTGCTTACCAGGCATTGCGTCCAGTGTGAATCGAGCGGATACCTCGGCAACTCGCTCGGCACCCTTGGTAATAACGATGAACTGAATGATAATCAGAATTATGAAGATAATGAAACCTACTACTGCATTACCACCGACTACGAAGTTACCGAAGGACATAATAACCTCTCCGGCGTAGCCTTCCAGCAGAATCAATCGGGTTGAAGATACGTTCAGCGCCAATCGGAACAGGGTGGTTATGAGCAACAGGGACGGGAACACGGATAAATCCAGTGCCTCCACATTATATATAGCCGCCATAACTACTATCAGGGCCAGGGTTATGTTCATACACAACAGCAGGTCCAACAGCATGGTTGGCAGCGGTATAATCATCATTACAACGATGGTAACAATACCTACTGCTACCATTACGTCGCTATATTTAGTTAAAAAACTGCCCTTTTCCTGGGCAGCCGTTTCGGGAGCTGCCATGTTGTTCTCCTAAATGTATCAAAAAATAAAACAAAATTTATGCGTAATATCTGGTTTTTCTCTTCAGCCTGTATACATAAGCCAAAACCTCAGCCACAGCCTTATAAAGCTCCTGAGGAATAGCAGCGCCGATTTCAACGGCGGCAAAGAGGGCCCGTGCCAAAGGCTTGTTTTCCACAATAGGAACCTTGTTATCCCTGGCAATGGCCTTTATTTTCTGGGCAACCAAATCCTGCCCCTTGGCAATAACAATAGGAGCAGCCATGCCCGACTGATATTTAAGGGCAACAGCAAAGTGGGTAGGGTTGGTAACGATTACGTCCGCCTGAGGAACCTCCTGCATCATTCTGGCCATGGCCATCTGACGCTGCTTCTGACGAATCTTGCCCTTAATCTTAGGGTCACCTTCCTGCTGCTTGAATTCTTCCTTGACCTCCTGCTTGGACATTTTCAAATCCTGCAGGTTCTGCCATTTCTGATAGGCAAAATCCATTACCGCCATGACAATGAACACGCCAATAATCTTGAAGGCCAGAAAAAAAATAGTGTCCGACATCTTATTTAGGGCCGCAAACAGGTCCATATAAATCAGCTTGGGAATCTGAAATATCTCGTCGGTCAGATAAGTCAGAACAAAATAACCAATTATAATTATTTTCAGCAATGACTTGATAAGCTCCACCAGGGAACGCTTGGAAAACATTCGCTTGGCTCCGTTAATAGGATTCAGCTTGTTTAGGTCAAAGCCTATGGTTTCCGTGGAAAAATTAAGTCCCACCTGGGCCAGATTCATGGCCAGGCCGATAATCATAATGAAGACCATCAGTGGTATAGAAGTCTTGGCCAACAGAATTATCATGCCTATAAACATCTGCATGATGGATTCCTCATTTATGTCAACATTCAAATTGCCATAAATATAGGTTGAATAATTCATAATCTCAGCCACAGCATTGCCGCCAAGAACCTTCAGAACCATAAAACCGGCCAACAAAACGAAGGCTGCATTTATTTCCTGACTTTTACCAACCTGACCCTTTTTGCGGGCGTCAGCTTTACGCTTGGCAGTAGGCTCCTCGGTTTTCTCACCGGCAAAGAGCTGCAGGTCAAACTGGAAAAGAGGCTGTCTATATTTTTTATTGTATTGCCCGTAAGGCGATGGTGATGTTTCCATACATCTCATTGAACAACACATCCAAAAACAATATATAAAATGGAATCACGATAGCCAGTGTAAAGGAACCAATCATAATCTGCATAGGAATACCTACAACGAAGATATTCATCTGAGGCATTGTACGGGCCAGAATACCAAGGGATACGTTGGTAAGAAGTATCGCAAAGGTTATTGGCATGGCTATCTGCACACCTGTCACAAAAATATTGGCTGTAAAGTCCACAATCAAATTAGTAATGGAGGTATCATAATGAATCCCCACCATTGGAATAACAGCAAAGCTGTTAATAAGGGCCGTCAACAGCATGTGATGGCCGTTGGTCACCAGGAAAATAATCATGGTGAGATAATAAAGAAATGTACCAATAAGCGGATTCTGTTGGCCGGAGGTCGGGTCCATTTCATTTACCACTGCAAACCCCACCTGCATATCCATGATCTTACCAGCCATAGTAACACACTGAAGGCACACATAGCTTACAAAGCCAATGAGCCAGCCCACAAACATTTCCGAAAGGACGGAAAGGGAGTAGGCGAACAGGGACATGGGAGCCTCGATGGGGTAGTTCTGGTCTATAACCGGAAACACCACCAAGGATATGGCAAAGCAGGCTCCAGCCCTGAAATATATTGGTATATTCTGGCTGCCATAAAATGGCGCAATCAGGAACATACCGCTAATCCGAGTCATCATTAACAGGAAAACAGCGGCATGATTTTGCAGCAAATCAAAAAAATCCACTTTTTTACCTCATTGAAGCTAACCTATATAAATTGGCAGATTTACAAAAACATTTGTAAAATATTCCACCATGATTCTCAGCATCCATGGACCAAAAATCAGTATGGCCACAAATACGGCCACAATCTTTGGAATAAAGGCCAAGGTCTGCTCCTGTATGGAGGTGGTAGCCTGAAATACGCTGACCATAAGACCAACTGCCAGACCCAGACCCAGCATTGGGGCAGATACCAAAAGTACAACCCGCAGGGCCTCCTGGGCCATCTGTATTACCAAATCTCCTGACACTTAATCATCCCCTACTTAAAGCTGACTATCAAGGACTTTATCAGCAAGTGCCATCCATCCACCAGGACAAACAGCAATATCTTAAATGGCAACGAAATCATTACCGGCGGCAGCATCATCATACCCATGGACATGAGGGTACTTGCCACAATCATATCTATTACGATAAATGGAATATATATCATAAAGCCCAGCTGAAACGCTGTCTTTAGCTCACTTACCATAAAGGCCGGAATTAATGTAAAGGTGGAAACCTCCTCCGGTCCATTAGGCCGGGGAGCATCAGACAGGTTTACGAACATGGCCAGATCTGCTTCCCTGGTCTGCTTGAACATAAACTCCCTTATTGGCTCCACCACATTGTCAAGGGCCTGTTCCTGGGTTATCTGCCCTGCAAGATAGGGCTGAAGGCCATTTTCATAGCCCTGATTCCAGTAAGGCGCCATTATATAGAATGTAAGAAATAAGGATAATCCTATAATTACCATGTTCGGCGGTGTTGTCTGTGTGGACATGGCGTTACGCAAAAATCCAAGTACAACAACAATCCTGATAAAGGCTGTAGTCATTATCAGAATTGATGGTGCGATGGACAAAATGGTCAATACCGCCATGAGCTGCAGAGTCACTGCAACATCCTGAGGATTATCCGAAGTTCCAACATCAATATTCACATTAGGAATAAGAGGTGCCGCACTGGCATCTCCTACAAATAAAAAAAAGAAAAGCAGGCTTCCTCCTACTACGAGTAGCCGCTGCAGCTTTGTCAAGCCTCACAACCCCTATCTTCTGCGATTTATACCATCACGGATAAACGAAGGAACCCTCTTGGTCAGCTCATCCAAGGATGACAGCTGGGTGGCAAACAATCCGGTTTCTATTGGCTGAACTACTGACTGTCTCCTGAGCCGTTCGATTTCTTCAGGATCAGTCACTTCACCCAACAGGGTAACCTGCTGGTCGGTAACGCCCAGCATCAAGGTCTTTCCTGCCAACTCAACAACACATACCGATTTATGTGGCCCCAGGGGTAAATGCTCCAACATTCTGCCGCCATTATTATTTACACTTTGGCCAAACCTTCCGCCTAAAAATTTAGACGCAAAATATGCCATGACAACCACAAAGGCAAACACAACCACAAGGCTGATAACGTATGCCAATGTCGACCACCATGACATTTGAGAAGGTTTTGGATCGGCATTCTCATATCCGGCCAGATAGCCACCGCCGCCTGCCGAATCAGCTGCCGCCAGACAATCTGGCGACAGCACTGATAACACCAATATAAAAATACATAGGACAGATGCCATGGAGCAGAAACGTCTCCAGTCAATCATCAGCCAACTGCTTTACGAACAGCTTCGAGAACACGGTCAGCCTGGAAAGGCTTTACGATAAAGTCACGGGCACCAGCCTGAATGGCCTCGATAACCATTGCCTGCTGGCCCATAGCAGAGCACATAACAATCTTTGCGTTAGGGTCAATCTTTCTGATTTCCTTAACTGCACTGATGCCGTCCATCTCTGGCATGGTAATATCCATAGTGGTGAGGTCCGGCTTAAGTTCCTGATACTTCTCAAGAGCCTTGGCACCATTCTCTGCCTCGCCTACTACCTCATATCCATTCTTGGATAAAATATCTTTTACCATCATTCTCATGAATGCCGCATCATCAACTACTAATACTCTTACTGCCATTTGTCATCTCTCCTCATTAAATATTCTCATATTTTGAATTGAAATTATTCTTTCCCTTATAACTGTAATTATATCTTAATCACAGGGATTTAACAAGTCTTACTATTTTGTATACTACGTGAACTTACAGGGTCTGTACCCTTTCCATCGGGCTTACGATTTCTGTAATACGTACACCAAAGTTTTCATCGATAACTACAACTTCGCCCTTGGCTGTCAGCTGACCATTTACATGGATATCAACCGGCTCGCCGGCCAGCTTGTCCAGCTCGATAATGGAGCCCGTGGAGAATTCCAAAATTTCCTTAATGGACTTCTTGGCACGACCCAGCTCAACAGTAACCTGCAATGGAACATCCTGAATGAGGCTGATATTTGCAGTATTGGCCACGGTTGGTTCGTTGGTCAATGGAGCAAACTGTGCGCTCTGTACCGGAACTCCGGAACCAACCACAGCAGAATTTGCGTACTGTGCCGGTGGAGCGTACATTGGCTGCGCTGCCATCATCTGAGGTGGTGGCGGTGCCATAGGTGCCGCCTGAGGTGGTGGTGGCGGTGGCGGTGGTGCCGCCGCTGGAGCCGGTGCTGCAGGTGCTGGTGCAGGAGCTGCTGCCGGAGCAGGAGCTGGTGCCGCAGGTGCTGGAGCTGGCTCTGGTTCTTCTTCTGGCTGAGCTCCGCCATTCATAAGGAAATCTACCATTTCCTTCGCCACATCTACTGGAAGTATCTGCATTATCTCACTATCAATGAGACCATCAACCTCCATACGGAAGGAAATCTTTGCCACTGGCTCGCTCTGGCTGAGGAGCTCAGTGATTTCACTGTTTTCCTCCATGCCGAAGTCTACCAGATTTACCTTTGGTGGTGAAATATCAATCTTCTTGTTGAACATGGTAGACAATGAGGTAGCAACTGTACCCATCATCTGGTTCATGGATTCACCCACCGCACTCATGTGGATCTCAGTGAGTTCCCCTGGTGGGTTAAGACCATCACCACCCATCATCAAATCAGCAATGATGGAAGCATCCTGAGCCTGAATAGCCAAGATATTGTTACCGTTAATACCGATAACGTAGCCTACCTCAACTATCAGATAAGGCATTGGATACTCATCTTTGATGATCTGCATGGTAGCCATGGAAACCGTAGGAGTGGTAATGTTTACCTTGTGGCCAAGAAGAACGGACAACGTGGTTGCCGCACTTCCCATGGAAATATTACCAATTTCTCCTAAAGCATCTTTCTCTATATCTGAAAGCATGCCATCAACATCTGCTCCAGCATCGGAAGGAGCCGGTGCCGCCTCAGTAGGCTCTGGATTACTGCTTTCAGAAGATCCACCGCCGCCGTTCATCAGCGCATCGATCTCCTCCTGTGTAAGCATATCACCCATTAGTGCCTTCATCTCCTTCCGTCTTAATCAATTTCGTGATCTGCACCGCAGATCGTTTGCCGGATGTACCCGGCCGACACAGGAATTTAGTGTCGTTTCCTATTATACATTTCAGTTCATCGTCGACCCTGGTATCCAGCTGCAGCACATCGCCGTAGCTCAAGGACAGGAACTCGCGAACCGAAATATCGAATTGTCCCATCTGAACAATTACAGGAACCTTGGTTCTTCTAAGCTTTTCTTTAATAATATCAGTATTTTCCGGGTGTTCCTCCCTGCTGACATTGGCAGATACCCAGAAGGTTGTAGTCAACTTGGACATGATAGGCTCAAGCACCAGATAAGGAATACAGATATTGAGGAATCCTTCTACTGAACCGATCTGTGTCTTAAGTGTTATGATAACAACCATATCGCTAGGTGGAACAATCTGGGCAAACTGAGGGTTTGACTCCATTGCCTCCATCTTAGGATTGAACTG
This sequence comes from Anaerovibrio sp. JC8, assembly GCF_002100115.1. Classification (GTDB taxonomy): domain Bacteria; phylum Bacillota; class Negativicutes; order Selenomonadales; family Selenomonadaceae; genus Anaerovibrio. The sequence goes on from NZ_ANBM01000004.1 coordinate 63,130, forward strand.
AACAACATTAAACCATGCTTCTCTGAGATGTCCCAAGGCCTTATCAAAAATTCTTCTGATAACGGCCTCCTCTATCTCAGTAAGCACGCGGGCCTTAATAGTGTTCTCTCCCTGACCACCAAATACCCGGTCTATAATGGAAAACGCAATACCAGAGTTCATCTCAAGGATGATATTGCCCTTCAGAGGCGGTACTGCCAATATTCCAATAACACTAGGGTTTGAAAGCGATTGGACAAATTCCTGATATGTTAACTGCTCAACGGACACAACCTCTACAGATACCAGTGCACGCAAGTACGTGGACAGGTATGTGTTAAACAGTCGTGCAAAGTTGTCATGCAGCATGTTTAATGTTCTAATCTGATCTTTAGAGAACTTATCTGGACGCTTGAAGTCGTAAGTCTTAACCTTTTTCTGGTTTTCTTCCTTCTTCATTTCCTCAGCGTCGGCTTCACCAGAAGCGAACTGGGCCAGTAGTTTGTCTATCTCAGATTGTGAGAGTACATCATCTGCCAAGCTTCATCCCCCTTTCCTTCTCAATATTTATGTTAGCCATAGTTTACTGAAGCATAAAGCTGGTGATGTAAACATCATAAACACTGCCCTCGCCGAGAGCCTTGTTTACCTCACTCTTAATCTTGGCCTTTAAATCATCCTGCTTGTTGGCATCCAGCTCTTCGATCTTTACAGTACGAAGAATCTGCAAAGTGGAGTCCATAATCTTGGTTTCTGCCATTGGTACCAGCTTGCCTTCCTTAACGACCTCTTCCTTTTCAGGATTCAGCTCCATAACAATGCCTACCTTCAGGAAGCGGCTGGCCTTGATGCCACCAACATTGACAATCATACCTTCCTTGGGATCGCCAAGCTTGACAAAAACACCAGGATCGTGATTCTTTACCTCACCGCCAGCTACATTGGCGCCGTTGGACATCACCTGAGTGGTAATGAAAAAGGAAATACCGCCTGCCAGTATCAAGCCAAAAAGAATAAGAACTACTACGATAATGATAGGAAATTTCTTACCTTTGCCACCTGCCTCGGGAGCCGGTTGTTCCTCGATCTTTTCTTCATCAGCCATTCTATGTCACTCCTTCATTTTTTATCCGACGCTAACGGCTGCAAAGGCTCCCACCTCTTAGATGTAAGACAAGCATCCGTAACGCTCTGGGTAAAATTCGACTAAATGCAGCGAAAAATAAAGCTCCAACTGCATAAGTCTCATTTTATCTATACAATTGACGAGAATCCATTCTCACCAAAATATATTCAATAATTATTATTTTACCAATTATATGACAAAATACAACTATTATTTAAACCATGCCCGCTTGTACTTTACCACCTGGCGGACAACCTCTTCCATTGGCTCTTCCACGATAATCTTCTTGCCATTGGTCAGTGTAATTACAGTATCAGGAGTTTCCTCGATTGTTTCTATAATTTCGGCATTGAGGACGAATTCCCCTTTTTTACTACGATCAGAATTGAATTTTGTAAGCTTAATCATATAAGCTCCCCCTTAAAAGCATATTAATTTGTTGGCAGGTGCAGGGAGCACCTGCCAACAAATAACTTAAAAAACCTTTTAAATTCCTAATAAAATTATCTCTTCATATTGATAAGGTTCTCCAACATCTCATCAGATACAGTAATAATCTTGGAGTTGGACTGGAAACCACGCTGAGTGATAATCATGTTACTGAATTCCTCAGCCACGTCCACATTGGACATTTCCAGGGCAGAGGCAGTAATGGTAGCACCAAAGCTAGCGGCAGTACCGATGTTAGGGGTACCGGAGTTATTTGACTCTACATAGAGGGAATTACCCTTCTTGGTAAGACCAGGAGCATTGGTGAACTGAGCTACTGCAATCTGGGCCTCCTTACGGAGTACACCGTTGGTGTAGGTACCAACAACAGTACCGGACTCGTCGATAGTTACAGTATCCAAAGTACCAGATGCATAGCCATCAGCTTCAGCATTAATAGTGCTGGAGTTGGCATACTGGGTCAACTTATCAAAAGTAATGTTAACCTTTTGTGGAGCAGCACCATTCCCCTGGGAATAAGTGAGATTAAGAACAGCACTACCAGATTCATAAGCGCCGGAGTCCTTAAACTTAATAGTCGCATCAGCCATGGTTAAAGTAGTTAGCGAACCATCTTCCTCAGTAATTGTACCTTTTGCCAGTTTTGCCATCCATTCATTTGCCGCTGTCTTTTCAACGGTAATTGGTACAACATGGGCAGAACCCAGGGAATCATATACTTTTACGGTGGTAGACAATGGTATACTGTTACCTATCTTATATGTACCAGTAGTTACCGTCTGGGTCGTACCATCACTCATGGTAAGTACTGCTGCTGCAATATTAGTACCATCTACAGTGCATGGATCAGGTGGAGTAACAGCCTGGCCGTTACTGTCAGTAGCAGTAACACTTTTAATCGTTGCAGCGGAAGCATTAAGATTATTTATATAATTAGCAATCTGAGTTGAAGACGAAGGCATGGTCTTGCCTGCACGAATCTGAATAGAAGAAGTTGCACCATTGGTATTAATGGAATTATGCTCAGTAGCAGAAGCATTCATATATCCCTGAACATACAAGCCTTCCGCATTAACCAGATTACCTTCAGCATCGAAGTTAAAGGCACCATTACGGGTATAGAAGGTCTGGTTTCCCTGCTTTACTACGAAGAGAGCATTACCAGAAAGACACAGGTCAGTATTAATACCGGTGCTCTGTACAGAACCATCCTTGAAATTTACGTCAATAGCAGAAATCTTCATACCAAGACCAATCTGCTTAGGATTGGTACCACCAGTAGTACCGGAAGCCTGGGAAGCTGCGGTGAGGGTCTGGCTTAAGGAATCCTCGAAATTAACACGGCTGGATTTAAAACCAGTGGTATTTACGTTGGAAATGTTGTTACCGATAACATCCATACGGGTCTGATGATTTTTAAGTCCGGAAACGCCGGAAAACAGTGAACGCATCATAATGAATCAATCTCCTTTTCTTTGTCTGATGCGGCTTTTTGTAAAGGACCTCTGTCAGTCAGTCCTTTAAGCTCTCCAATAAGGTCCAAGCTTATAATATGGCCGCACTGTCAATATTCGTAAATATATTTTCCTTTGCACTTGATCCATCCATGGCGGTAATTACAGTCCGATTGGTGACACTGACTACAAGAGCGGTATCATTCATGTAGATAACCGATTCCCTGGCACCCTTTTCAGCCATCCTGGCCACGGTGTCATCCAACTTTGCAAGATCCTGCTCACTAAAGGTAAGATTTCTGTCCCTTAGGCGCTGGAGTGCATGGTTTGAGAACATCACCTTTTGAGAGCTTTGCTGCAATATATCAGCGAAGGTTGCTCCCTTGGTTATGGCTGTATCAGCAGCCCGGCGATGATTAAGACTGGAATTTTCCACTGGCAAAATGGGTTGTGACGGAAAAAAGATTTTTGGGTCACTCATATCTTGCCTCCTAAACTTTTATGCACCTTTGCCCACACGGGTAATATGTGCAATTTCAACCTTGGTAGTCATTTCAGTTCCATCGGCAGCCTTAACTGTTGCCAGCACGGAAGTCTTGCCATCAGTTACGCTGACACCGGAAACAGTACCTTCATAGAAATTCTTACCATCTGAAGACCACTGAATGTCCTTGCCAATCATGCTGCTAAGCTGGCCAACCAATACGGAAGAGTCGATATTCTCCACCAGGGTATAAACCTCGCCCAACTTGCTGGCCACATTGGTCATCTGCTCCAAGGAGGAATACTGGGCCAACTGGGCAAGATACTCGGTGTTGTCCATAGGAGAAAGTGGATCCTGATACTGCATCTGGGTTACCAGCAGAGAAAGGAATGCATCCTTGTCCAGCTCGCTCTTCTTACCGACCTCGGAAGCGGCTACGCCCATTGACTTCTTGTACTCATCATAATCATAGGTCTTGCCATCGACGGTAATGGTATTTAATGAATTTGCCATATTTATACTCCTTTCTGAAATTTATACGGCGTAGTCAACGCCATCGGAAATCTTGTTGCCTTCGCTGTCGCGAATAACCTCAGTAGCCTGATTTACCGGCCCTGCTGCAAGATTCTCCACATCCTCTTCAAAATCCTTTAAGTCAATTTCCTGACTTCTGACATTCTGCTGCTGTTGCTGCTGGTAGTAGCCCTGGCTTTGTCCCTCTGGCAGCTGGCCATCGGAAAGTCCTGTCTGAACTTCTACGCTGTCTACCTTGATGCCCTGCTCATTCAGTTCCTTCTGCAGCTGAATCATTGAAGTTTCCAGCATAGCCCTCACCTGGGCATTATCAGTATGGAATGTGGCGGTCACACCACCATTGCTGTTTACAGCCACCTTCAAGGTAAGATCACCAAGATGTCTCGGGTTCAGCTTAATTACCATTTCAGTGTTCTCAGCATTACGGAGAAGTCTGGCCTGCTCCACAATCTGCTGGGTAACCTGGTAGGTATCCCTGGTCTGAGCCACGTTTGGCTGACTGTTAGTCTGGGCCACGTTGTCAGTGGTCTGAGTCTGAACAGAGGAGTTAATGGCCTGAGTGGCATCCATTCGATTGTTTACGGTTGCTTCCTCAGCTTCTGCCTGCTGAGCCTGCACTACTGGAGCAGCTGCTTCATTTTCCATATTCTGCTGGAAATTCTGCTGTGGCTGCTGGAAGCTCTGCTGCGACTGCTGACTATCAGGATTTAAACTCTGTTTTGGTTCACTGGTATTTACCACCTGAGTCTGCTGTCCGAGAAGATTGTTCATATCCTCTACAGTAGTCTTCTGAGTAGCGGTGTTTGTCGCCGGCTCAGTGTCCTGGCTCACAATTCGGCTGCCGGAAAGAACGGCCAGCATGTGCTGTTCTTTGGTCATATCGCCGGAATTGATTACCTGGGAACCGTCTGGTGCGGTTACAGCTTCCACTGGCTGCACTGGCTTTAACAGTGCCTCAATGGATTTTGGCTGATGCATCTGAGGCTGCTGTACTTCAGCATTCTGCTGAGTCTGCTGAGTTGCCTGACCCTCCGGCTCTGCTACCACCTGTCCATCAACTACGACGGCTTCCTTGGCGGCATCCTGAACCTGTACATTAGTGGTTTCAGTCTGCTGCTGGAGCTGTGTGGCAGCTGCTGGCTGCTGTAATTCCTGGGCTGCGGTGCTGATTTCCGGAGTAGCGGTATCCACTACAGTCTGAATCGGCTGTTCAGCTACTGGCTGTTCCAGAATTGGCTGGACATTTTCCTCAGTCTGGGCTGCTGGCATAGAAGAAGTAAGCTCGGCCAATGGCATCGGTACAACAGTGGTTGCGGTGGCTTCTGCCGCCATTTCCTCTGCTGCCTCATCCACTACCTCGGCTACAGCCCCCTTGACATCGCCCTCTGGCTTTGCCTCCGCTGTGTCAGCCTTCTGTACTGGCTTGTCAGCTACTGGAGTTTCAACAGCTTCCTTGGTAAGCTCGGTCAGCTTATCCTCCTTGGTGACATCTTTAAGCTCCGAGGAGAAATCCTTGCCCTGCTTGCCGCTGGTTGCCTTGCGTCCCTCAAAGGCCTTGTTTACATTTTTCTGAACATTGACATTGCCCTGTGGAGCAGCTGGTGCAGCGGTAAAGAGATTTGCACTTACGTTTGTTCCCATGAATTCACCTCCTTAAAAAAGTAATAATATATATGATTTCCACCTCATCCACCGCCCTTACAGAAGCAAGTTCTCCTAACAGCGGTCCCCCTTCCCCTCAAGGGAAGGCCAATGAAGTAGTTAACCATCAAAAATATTTTACCAAAAGAAGATTAAAGTACAATTAAGAAAAATTATTAATTAGTTATAATTTAATTTTGTGCCTGGGGCTGATTCTGTTCAGACTGTGGCGGATTCTGCATTGGCCGCTTTGGAGCACCATTATACATAATCCTGGTAATATTAGCAGCCCGATCAGTATCAAACTTGGTCAGCACCTGGGAAACCTGGGATTCATCCATACGCTGAAGAATGGATATGACAATATCATCATCCATACCTTCCATAATCTTGGCAGCCTCCTCAGGCTTCATCTCATTGTAGAGACGGGCCAGCTTGGAAACACGTTTTTTTTCTGCGGCCTGTCTTTCCTTGGTCTGCTTTTCAATTTCCTCCTTGGAAAGTACTACAGGCTTGGACTGGTTTTTCTTGTCGTCCTTTTTAACCTCTTTCTTGGCCTCAGTCTTCTGGGTGGCTTCATCCACGGAGGATTCACCATCCTCCACTGGTCTTACAAAGTATTCACCGATAACTGGCATATCGTAAAGGCCATATTTTTCATTTGCTTCGTTGGTATCTATAATTCTGAAGTAAATGCCCAAAAAGAAGCCAACGATTATTATAACAAGCAAAACCAGGGCTATAATAAAGAATTTCAGTATTTTTTTGAATTTACTTGGCTTTTTTTCAGCTTCGTCATTCCGATTCTCGTCCATTAAATCCACCCTATATTAATATTATCGATAAATATCCAATACCTTATTTACATAATTTTGGGTCTCAATATACGGTGGAACGCCACCATAATCCTTAACAGCCTGTGGGCCCGCATTGTATGCAGCCACGGCCTTCTTCACATCACCATTGAAGGTATCCAGCATCTCCTTGATGTACTTGGCACCTCCATCAATGTTCTGCTGCTTGTTATACGGGTCAACCCCCAGGGAAGCAGCAGTATCCGGCATAAGCTGCATAACGCCAACTGCTCCCGCAGAGGACACAGCCCCCTGATTGCCACCGGACTCTGTCTGGGCAATAGCTGCTACCAGACGTGGGTCAACATGGTACTTGGAAGCCGCCTCATTTATAAGGGCAGTGGTATCACCGCCAAAGCTGGTATTTTCCACCTTGGTGCCGCTGAAATCCATGGTAGGATTCAGCTTGCCCTCTGCTGCCTTTAGCTCAGCGGCAAAGGTGTTATTGCCTGCTGCATTGGCATTATAGGCCGGTCTGCTGATACCAAATCTGTCATTAAGTTCATTAATGCGCTGGACAACACCCTCCAGGCCTTCTATTCTCATCATATTCAATCACCTTCACACATACAGATGTCTTAACCCATATTTCTGAAGTAGAGCTGGCCGCCGATTTCATCCAGTACCTTCTGTTCCTCGAAGAGAACCTCTGCCATGTACTGCTGGAAGCGTTTTTCCTTCAGCTGCTCAATGCTCTTTAATTTGTTCATTATCTTTACAAGCTCTGTCATGCGCTTTTGGCGCTCAGCCTGGCACTCCATAATGAAATGCTGCTGCTGCTCAATCTGCTCACGCTTGTAGTTAAAGAAGCTGTTGTAGGTCATGAGGGTACCAACAGTAATGGTTCCCTTGCTGGTAAGGGCATCATAATCCTTATGCCCCTGAGCCATCTGCTCCAGCAGCTCCTCCAAGTGATGTCTTGCTTCTTCAAGCTTTTTTGTAGCGGTGGCCAATTCAACCTGCGCCTGGTCCTTATTCATTTTGGTAACCTTCAGCAGGGTTTCCAGCTGGAACCTGAATTTCTTCATGTCTGGCTGCCTCCACTATTCTATGTCTAAATGGCTTCCAGTCGCTCTATGGTTTCATCGAAGCCCTGTACCTCGAATACCCCCTGGCACAGGAAGTCATTTATGGCGTCAATTTTCTGAATGGCCTCGTCAATCTTCGGGCTGGAGCCCTTGACGTAAGCACCTATATGTATCAAATCCTCAGCGTCCTTATATACTGCCATAAGGGCCCTGAGCTTTCTGTTGGCATCCATGTGTTCATCCGGCACAACGGCTGACATTACACGGGATACGCTGGCCAACACATCTATAGCCGGAAAATGGTTCTGGGCTGCAATGTTTCTTGACAGCACTATATGACCGTCAAGAATACTTCGCACCGCATCGGCGATTGGCTCATTCATGTCATCGCCATCAACCAATACAGTATAAATACCCGTTATGGAACCCTTCTCACTGGTGCCCGCTCTTTCCAGAAGTCTTGGAAGTAAAGCGAACACAGACGGGGTATAGCCTCTTGTGGCAGGCGGCTCACCAACGGTAAGTCCCACCTCACGCTGAGCCATGGCAAATCGGGTTACAGAGTCCATCATGAGAATAACCTTGCGGCCCCGATCACGGAAGTATTCCGCAATGGCAGTAGCCGTCATGGCACCCTTTATACGCACCAGGGCAGGCTTGTCAGAGGTTGCAACAACTACAACCGACCTTTTCAGGCCCTCTTCCCCCAAATCGCGCTCGATAAATTCCTTTACCTCACGGCCACGCTCTCCAACCAGTGAAATAACACTGATGTCGGCTTCGGTATTACGGGCAATCATGGAAAGCAGGGTGGATTTGCCCACGCCACTGCCGGCCATAATGCCGATACGCTGGCCCTGGCCCATGGTAATGAGACCATCAATGGCCCTTACGCCAACGTAAAGTGATTCCTTTATAACCGGCCTGTCAAGCGGGGCCGGCGGATCAGCCTGCAAAGGATATTCCTCCTTGCACAGGATGGGACCCTTTCCATCTATGGGATTTCCCAGACCGTCAATTACCCTTCCCAAAAGCTCCGGACCAACCTTAACCTGGAGAACCTTCTGGGCTGATACTACCTCACAGCCTGGTCCAATACCCTTGGAATCTCCCAAAGGCATCAGCAGAACCTTACCATCCCGAAAGCCTACCACCTCAGAAGGTACAGGCTCAACATCGGGGAAATGTGACTTAACATAGCACAGCTCTCCCATGCTGACGTTTGGCCCCTGGCATTCAATAACCAGACCAACCATCTGCACCACCTTGCCAATCATACGCATTGGCTTGCTGTTTTCAACTGCGTTGGTAAACTTTTTCAGGTTGATTTCCATTATTTCATAACATCCCTAATAGACTGCTCAATTACCTCAAGCTGAGTACTCAGCTTGGCATCTATGGTTCCATTAGGTGACTCCACAACCACGTCACCTAACTTTAAGGTTTCATCGGATTCAATGGTCAGCTCGCATTTACCCTCCATGGTGGTAAGATAATCTGAGCGGGCCATCAGCACCAGCTCGTAGGCCTCCGGGCAAACCCTTACAGTCACCTGCGGCTGGTCCTTAACCTTTTCTATGGCATTTTGCACCAGTGGCAATACCATCTGGGGTATATCAATAAAATGCTGGGGAATGACCTTGTTGGCAATTTCAATAACCATTTCAGCAATGGTATTTTCTGCCTTGGTAACATAGTCAAGAGCTTCCTGCTGGGCAACCTTGATGGTATTTTCAGCTTTGGCATTGGCATCCAGAATAATCTGATGCTGCTCCTCCCTTATCTGCTCCATGCCCTCCTGGCGTCCGGCCTCAATGCCTTCCTGCCTTCCGGATTCCCTGGCTTCATCTCTAACTGCATCTGCCTGAGTGGTGGCCTCAGAAATAATTCTTTCCGCCTCGGCTCTGGCTTCTTGTTTTGTTATCTCGCTGGCTATTTCAGCATCCTTGAGCTTCTGAATGGCTGCCTCCTCCTTGCGGCGGATGTTGGCCATAATGTTCTCACGAACTTCCTCGCTCATTTCAGGGGAGTCTTCCTCCTCCGGAACTACAGGACGCTCAAACTTTGGAGTCTCCACAATATGCGGGTCCTCCTGCCAAACGACACCTTTCAGCACCCTAGACAATCATTTCGTCACCCTTTCCACGGGAAATTACAATCTCGCCCTTCTCTTCCAGACGACGGATGACATTTACGATACGCTGCTGAGCTTCCTCAACGTCACGAATCTTAACAGGGCCCATGTACTCGATTTCTTCACGCAGCATATCGCCGGCACGCTTGGACATATTCTTGAAGACCTTGGCCTGAACGTCCGAATTGGTAGCCTTGAGGGCCAAGGACAGATCCTTGGTGTCCACCTCGCGGAGTACCATCTGCAGCGAACGGTCGTCGATCATTACAATGTCCTCGAATACGAACATGAGCTTCTTGATTTCCTCGGTGAGCTCCGGATTGTCTACTTCCAGAGCATCTACGATGCCCTTTTCAGTAGCACGGTCTACGCGGTTCAATACTTCTACGATAGCCTTAACACCACCGGCATCGGTGAAGTCCTGAGTTACCAGTGCAGACAGCTTGCGCTCCAAGACTCTCTCAACCTCACGGAGTACCTCCGGGGAGGTACGGTCCATGATGGCTATTCTTTTTGCAACCTCAGCCTGTCTTTCCGTAGGAAGGGAAGCCAGGATGGTAGCGGCCTGATCCGGATCCAAGTAGGCCATAATCAGGGCTATGGTCTGAGGATGCTCGTTTTGAATAAAGTTTAACAGCTGGCTTGGGTCAGTCTTATGCAGGAAGTCGAATGGACGAACCTGAAGGCTGGTGGTGAGACGGCTGATAATTGCAGAAGCCTTCTCGGAGCCCAGTGCCTTTTCCAGGACGTTCTGTGCATATTCCAGACCACCGGAGGACAAGTAGTTCTTGGCCATGGCCATCTGATAAAATTCACTGATTACGGCTCTCTTCTGCTCCGGAGAAACCTGCTTCTGATTGGCAATTTCCAGGGTCAGCTTTTCGATTTCTTCGTCGTTCATATGCTTGAACAGCATGGCAGAATATTCAGGGCCGAGGGTTATAAACAGAACCGCAGCTTTTTGCTGATTAGATAATTCCGGTTCCTTGTCACCATACATATCCATAGTTATCAATCCTCCGACAGCCAAGTCTTAACAAGCAAAGCAATCTCGGCAGGCTTGGTACGGATGAGTTCCTCGATAACCTGACGCTCGTTGATGTGTTCCTGCTCCTCTGGAGTGAGCTCATCAGGCTCAACAGTACCAGCCTCAATAGCAGCAGCACGCTCTGCTTCCAAACGCAATCTCTCTTCCTCTTCCAGTCTTGCCTGCTCCTCGGCAGCCTCTCTTGCCAAACGCTCCTGTTCCCGCTTTCTTCTGATATAGAAGAAAACTATGAGGGCGATTATCAGGAGAACCAAACCGATGGCAATGTACATATTTCTGGCCTGACGGTCCTTCTCAGCCTGCTCCTCGGCAGCACGTCTGTCAGCCAGCTCGGTGCTGAATGGCAATGGCTCAACGGATACGGTATCACCGCGGTCCGGATTGATGCCCACAGCAGAGGATACAGAACGGGAAATGCTCTCCTGCTGGGCAGGAGTGATGTCGTCATTTACCAGAACGGCAATATTTACACGCTTGATGGAGCCCGGAGAAGCAATGGTCTTCGCCTTGGCCTCGTTAATTTCATAATTCTTGGTGGTTTCCTTCTTTGAATACTGCGCATTGCTGTTATTCTCGGTAGCCACATAGCCAGGCACATTGGACTGGGTGCCGGCCGGACCGCCAGGAGTATTGGAGGTCCCATTGTAGGATTCATTTACAGTCTGCTCACTGCGGATAATACCGGAATCGTCTACTACAGGAGTAAAGGTCTGGGTATCAGTCTGACGCTGGTCAAAGTCCAGCTCAACATTTACGCGGACATAGGAGCGTCCTTCACCCAAAGCCTGATCCAGCATGGTCTGAACATCCTTCTGCATGCGGTCCTGAACCTTGCGGGTCATTTCCAGCTGGGTCATGGTCTTGGCACTTACGCTGTTTTCCTCGTCCTCGTCCGGATCATTCAGAATCCTGCCGGTTTCATCAACTACAGTAATATTTTCAGGCGAAAGCCCCTGGATACTGTTGGAAGCCAGGTTGACAATGCCCTTGATTTCTTTTTTGTTTAACTGAGTGTTCATTTTCAGCTTCAGCATAATGGATGCTGTCGCCGGCTTCTCGTTTTTCTTGTAAAGGCTGTCCTCCGGAAGCACGATGTGCACTCTGGCCTTTTCTACAGCCTCAATCTGTTCGATAGTACGGGTCAGCTCACCCTGCAATGCCTGAAGATAGTTGACCTTGTTCTGGAACTCAGTAACGCCCAGCTTGCTGTCATCAAAAATCTCAAAGCCCTTGTTACCACGAGGGAGTCCCTCGGTAGCAAGCTGCAGTCTGGCTTCATGAACATTGGCAGAAGGTACCAGTATGGTGGTGCCCTGCTTTGTTTCCTGAACCTCGTATTCTACTTTAGTTTCCTTGAGCTTTGCCGCTACCTCACCAGCATCCTTTGTCTCCATATTGGTAAACAAGGGAACCATATCTGGCTTGCCGCCATACATGAAGCTGGCACCGATTATGAGAAGCACCAGCAGTGCAATACCGCCGATAGCCATGTAACGCTGTTTCTTAGTGGTTTTTTCCCAAAGCTGAAGGTATTTTTCTTTCCACTCGCCCATTCTCTCAATCCCTTCGCTGTGTTTTGCCTGATTTTACCAAGAAATCATACCTGCATGCGCATAATTTCCTGATAAGCCTCCACAGCTTTGTTGCGAACCTGAAGGGTAAGCTGCAATGCGATATCAGCCTTTTCAGCTGCCACTACAACCTGAGATATATCTTCTACCCGTCCGGCTGCCAGAAGGGCGTTCATTTTTTCGGATTCCTTTTCCAAGGCATTTACATTGCCAAGGGCATCCCCGAGGTACTCACCAAAGGTCTTGACAACAGGAGCTTCCTGGGTCTCACCCAAATGACTCTCAGCATGCATGGACACCGGAGTCATCTTTAATGCTTCTATCTGCATTATGTCACCTCATTTATTTACTGATATTTAAGGCCTGTGAAGCCATACTCTTCGCTGCATTGATGGTAGTAACATTTGCTTCATAGGCACGGGAAGCAGTAATCATGTCTACCATTTCATTTACAATGTTAACATTTGGCAGCTCAACATAACCATCCGCATTGGCGTCCGGATGGCCAGGATCATATACGAGCTTGCCCTGAGTTGTGTCCTCCTGAATAGCCACGGCACGCACACCATCGCCAGCCTTTTTGCCAAACTCTGACTTGGAAATCTCACCCGAAAGCACACGGGCAAAATTCTTGTTGTGCATTTCTCTAGGCTCAAATACTACGAACTTGCGCTTGAACGGGGTACCGTTCTCAGTGCGGGTAGTATTAACATTGGCAATATTGTTGGATATTACATCCATTCTGAGACGCTCAGCTGTCAAACCGGAAGCAGCTGCATCTATGCCGCCAAACATACTCATAAGCTGTTCTCCTCATTATATATAAAAGAATTAATTCACGCTGTTGATTGCTTATTTGCTGGTAATAGTGGTCTTTAACCGCTGAATAAAGCTGCCCATTTCCTTGGTCATGGCATTGTAGTAAATCTGGTTTTTGGCCATATTTGCCATTTCCTTGTCAATATCCACATTATTCTTGTCTGTTCTCATTATGGTACTTTCGTCCATAACTACAGCAGCCTCCGCCCGCTCCCGCATAGGAATCGGCATGTGACGGTCATGGGTACGCACCATCTCAAGGCCCAGCTGTTTGTCCAGCCCCATTTCCTTGGCCAAAAGGCTTTCAAACACAACGTCACTTTTCTTAAACTTAGGAGTGTTGACGTTGGCAATATTATTACTGATTACTTCATGTCTGAGATTTGCCGCCGACATACCTCGGGACAGATAATCCATGGTAGAGGTATTAAAAATCTGATCCAACATGGGCTCATATCCTCCTAAAAATATATCTAAAAACTCAAAAATGCATAATTCGGTACACTACTTACATTCTACATCTAATTAAAAAATCCTTGTCTATTCTAACATATTTGTTGAAATTCAAGAAGATTTTTCCATGTTTTTTCCATATTTCACAGGGAATTGTGACTAAAGTCCACTATAGTTTATAAGTTAATATAGTGAAATTTAATTATATTTTATATTAAAAAAGAACAAGGAGATTGCAACCTAAAGAATACAAGCTCCCTGCTCTTATTTTCGTCACATTTGATAACAATCCGTTGTCATCAGTTTGTTTCCTTAGCCAGCTCCTCGATGCCCTGCCAAAGGTATTCGTTCAGCACCCTGATATGGGTCCCCTTCATACCCTGGGACTTTGGCTCAACCAAACCGGCAGATTCCAGCTTTCTCAATGCGTTGACTATCACAGAACGGGTAATTCCCAGCTTATCCGCTATCTTCGAGGCATTAACCGCACCGTTGTTTCCATCCAGTTCACGGATAATACTCAGTGTAGCCTGCTTTTCAGAAATCGAAAGTGATTCTAGAGCATTATGAACAGTTTCCTTCTTACGGCTTTCCTCCTGATTTCTTCTGGAGCGGTCGTGAAGCATTTCCATGCCCACAACAGCTGCGCCATACTCGGCCAGGAGAAGGTCATCGTTGGTAAAGTCCTCATTGTACCTTGCTACTACCAAAGTACCAATACGCTCACCAACACCGTAAATCGGAACAATAGTGGTGTTCTTGCCATGGAACTTGCACTTGGTCTCACTGCCATCCACGAACGCACAAAGACCGGACTTGGAGCGAAGATTGGCTGAGGTCTCATCGATCTTGTTAAGCCAGTTTACATAATGGCGGGGGAACCTGCCCACAGCCACAACATTGTCAACCATCAGGTCACATTCAAAATCATCCTGAAAGGCATAACCGTAAATGCTGCCCTCTGTATCTACAATATATACATTTGCATCAATAACATTGCTGAGTACGGTGGATATTTCCCTGTACTCCACATTATGGAACCGCTGCAATACTCTGTTAATCTTTCTCGTTCTCTCCAAAAGAGTAGCCATACTCTTTTACCTCCTAGTGAATATTTTTTCGTCCTACTTTTAGTACATGTTATTCTACCACAAAAAATAAAAATACGCACATAATTTGTAATATTTTTTGTGCGTATTTTTTATATTTAAAATTTTATTCGTTTTTGATACATTTGCAATTTCAAGATATTATTATGCATTTATCACAAAATAAACTGACTGACATCCTGATTAATTACAATTTCAGAAAGAGCTTCCTTCACGTAGGCCTCATCCACTACAACGTGCTTTTCCTCCATGTCCGGAGCATCAAAGGAAAGATTTTCCAGCAGCTTCTCCAAAATGGTATGGAGGCGGCGGGCACCGATATTTTCATTCTGGTTATTTACGTCGCAGGCCAGCTTTGCCAGACAGTCAATGGCCTCATCAGTGAACTCCAGCTCAATGCCCTCTGTGCCCATAAGAGCCTGATACTGCTTAATCAAGGCATTCTGTGGCTCAGTGAGGATACGCTTAAAGTCCTCCTTGTCGAGGGAGGTAAGCTCCACACGGATTGGGAAGCGGCCCTGAAGCTCCGGAATCAGGTCTGATGGCTTTGAGGTATGGAAAGCACCGGCTGCAATGAAGAGGATATGGTCGGTCTTTACCGGACCATACTTGGTCATGACAGTGGAGCCCTCCACGATTGGCAGAATATCACGCTGTACGCCGTCACGGGCCACATCGTGATTGCTACCGTGACCACCGCTGGAGGCCACCTTGTCAATTTCATCCAGGAATACGATACCACTGTTTTCCGCAACTCTGACAGCTTCCTCAGTAACCTCTTCCATATCCACCAGCTTCATGGCCTCCTCCTGCTGGAACAGCTTGCGGGCTGCTTCCACAGTGACCTTCCGCTTCTTGTGCTTCTTCGGCATCATGCTGCCAATAATATCCTGAAGGTTGTCACCCATACCCTCCAGTGATGAGCCGGCAAACATGCCAACCATCGGCTTGTTGTTGTCCTCAATATCAATTTCAATGAGCTTGTCTTCATACTCGCCGGCCAGCAGCTTTTTACGGCACCATTCACGGCCTGCCTGATACTGCTTTGGCTCACCCTCGTTATCCTCTTCCGCCTCATCCTCGGTGGAGCCACCAAAAAGCTGGCCGAATGGATTAACAACAGATTTCTTTGGCTGTGGAACCATAACGTCCAAAATACGCTCCTCGGCCATTTCTGCTGCCTTTTCCTGTACCTCCTCCAAACGGGAGGAACGGACCATGCGAACAGCGGTCTCTGCCAGATCACGGATTATGGATTCCACATCACGGCCTACATAGCCCACCTCAGTAAACTTGGTGGCCTCCACCTTGATAAATGGAGCCTTGACCATCTTGGCCAGACGACGGGCAATCTCAGTTTTGCCTACACCGGTGGAACCAATCATGAGAATGTTCTTCGGGATAATGTCATCCTTCATGCTTTCGCTGTCCAGCTGACGGCTGCGCCACCGGTTTCTCAGGGCAATGGCAACAGACCGCTTGGCAGCCTTCTGCCCCACAATGTATTTATCTAATTCCTCAACAATTTGTTTTGGAGTCTGTTCGTTCATACAAAAAATCCTCCGTTAATCAGTCCAGTTCCTCAACCTTGATATTGTGGTTGGTGTATACGCAAATATCTGCCGCAATGGTCAGGGCTTCCTTGGCAATTTCAGCTGCAGACAGCTCTGTATGCTTTACCAAAGCCCGGGCAGCAGACAGGGCATAAAAGCCGCCTGATCCAATGGCACCCACGCCGCCATCCGGCTCAATAACCTCACCGTTGCCGGAAATCATCAGCAGATTTTCCTTGTCAGCCACCAAAAGCAGGGCCTCCAGCTTACGCAGCACCTTATCAGTGCGCCACTGCTTGGCCAGCTCCACGGACGCTCTTGGCAGATTGCCGTTGTAGGCCTCCAATGTGGCCTCGAATTTTTCAAAAAGGGTAAAGGCGTCCGCCACGGAACCAGCGAATCCGGCCAGCACCTTCCCATGATAAAGGCGACGTACCTTGCGGGCACTGGCCTTCATAATGGTGTTCTGACCAAAGGTCACCTGGCCATCGCCGGCGATGGCGGTTTTGCCATTATGCTTAACTGCAACTATTGTTGTTGCATGAAATTGTGTTTCCATAAGAATCTCCTATTTAATGTGTCATGGCAAGGGGCTGATTGCTTTTCGCAATTAGGTCACGAGACGTAAAGAAACTATTTTTTACTTACTTACACATCAAGAAAACATCCACTGTTTGAGCGAAGCGAGTTTGGATTTTTCTTGATGCTAATTAAAATGTAAAAAATGGTTTTAGTCGAGAGACCGGGCGAAAGTAACAGTCCCTTGCCTGTTACTTTTACAGGTTCTGTTTAAACTCTTCCAAAGTTGCTAAAGCTCGCTCGGCGATGCGCTGCTTCTTCAGCTTCTTGTCCCGGATTTTTTCCTTTATCGGGGACATGATACCAAAATTCACGTTCATAGGCTGGAAGTGCTTGGCCGGTGCAGTAGTAATGTAGTGGCACAAGGAACCGTGGGCGGTTTCCTGCGGGAACACCACCGGCTCCAGCCCATTACAGATACGGGCCGCATTGATGCCAGCCACCAAGCCGGAGGAAGCGGACTCCACATAGCCCTCTACCCCGGTCATCTGCCCGGCGAAGAACAAATGGTCATTCCCCTTAAACTGCATAGTAGGACGCATGGTTTCCGGAGAATTAATAAAGGTATTCCGATGCATAACACCATAGCGGACAAATTCTGCATTTTCCAGTCCCGGAATCATGCCAAACACCCGTCGCTGTTCCGGCCATTTCAAATGTGTCTGGAAACCTACAATATTGTAAAGGGTTCCATCAGCATTGTCCTGACGGAGCTGAACCACGGCATATGGCAGCCTGCCATCTGCCGGATTTTCCAGGCCTACCGGCTTCAGCGGGCCGAACAGCAGGGTATCCTCCCCTCTGGAGGCCATTTCCTCCACCGGCATGCAGCCCTCAAAGAATTTTTCCTTTTCAAAATTATGGGTCGGTGCCTTTTCGGAATTTACCAGCTCTGTCCAAAAAGCATGGTATTCCTCCTTGTTCATTGGGCAGTTGATATAGGCAGCCTCACCCTTGCCATAACGGGAGGCCTTCCAGGCCTTGGTCATATCCACGGATTCCAGGGTCACAATAGGAGCAGCTGCATCATAAAAATACAGATATTCCTGCCCCATGAGCTCACCGATATTCTCAGCCAGCTTCCCCTCAGTCAGCGGACCACTGGCCACGATGGTAACGGCATTTTCCTCGTACGGAATTTCTTCCAGTTCTTTATGAATTACATTAATAAGCGGATGGTTGCTGACCTTGTCTGTTATGTACTGACTGAAGCCCAACCTATCCACCGCCAATGCACCACCGGCGGGAACCTTGGTAGCATCTGCCGCTTCCATAATAATGGAGCCCAGACGGCGCATTTCCTCCTTGAGAACACCTACAGCATTTTCAAGGCCGGCACCCCGAAGGGAGTTGCTGCAAACAAGCTCCGCAAACAGGTCCGTCTTGTGGGCCGGGGTATTCTTCACCGGGCGCATCTCGTATAAATCAACTTTTATTCCTCTGCTGGCGGCCTGCCAGGCAGCCTCACTGCCTGCCATGCCGGCGCCAACAACAATTATTTTATCCATTCTGTTCCTCTTGTGCTTTTTGGGCCGCCTCTGCCTTTTGGGCCTTCTTGGCCTGCTTTAAAAGCTCCTTGTTAATTGGATGGTCAATTCTGGTCTTGCAGTCTGCATTGTAGCAATAAATCAGGCCACGGCCATTTCTGTAGTAGTGCTTCAGCTGCAGTGAACCGCACTCTGGGCATGGCTCCGGAATTGGAGCATCCCAACTGACAAAATCGCACTCAGGATATTTGTTGCAGCCGAAGAAGCCCTTGCCACGGCGGGATTTTCTCTCCACAATATGACCATCGCACTTAGGGCACTTCACACCTGTATCCTT
Source organism: Anaerovibrio sp. JC8 (assembly GCF_002100115.1). Classification (GTDB taxonomy): domain Bacteria; phylum Bacillota; class Negativicutes; order Selenomonadales; family Selenomonadaceae; genus Anaerovibrio. Next base: position 81,770 of record NZ_ANBM01000004.1, read on the forward strand.
CAATATAGCCTTGGTATTGCGGCAATCCGGGAAGCCAGGACATGCCAGGAACTTGCCAAAACGGCCCTGCTTCACTACCATCATACGGCCACAGATATCACATGGCACATCGGAAACCTCCACAGGCAGCTCCACATGGCCAATGGCCTCGTCTGCCTTTTCCAGGGTTTCGGCAAATGGTCCGTAGAATTCACGCAGAAGATCCGTTTTATCTACCTTGCCCACGGCAATGCTGTCCAGCTTGCCCTCCAGATCAGCGGTAAACTTGGCATCTACAATATCCTTGAAGTATTCCTTCAGCATATCCACCACAATATCACCCAGCTCTGTCGGCTGGAAGGACTTGCTGATACGCTGTACATAGCCTCTTGCCAATATGGTTTCAATAATAGGAGCATAGGTGCTTGGGCGTCCAATCCCCATTTCCTCCAGAGTCTTAACCAGAGACGCATCATTATAGCGCGGTGGTGGCTCAGTGAAGTGCTGAACAGGATTAACCTTAAAGAGATTAATATCATCACCAACAGCCATCTCCGGCAGAATAACATCCTTATCGTTGGTATCTGCCATGGTATAAACGGCTGTAAAGCCGGCAAACCTCATCTTGGAGCCGGTGGATTTCAATGTAAATTCGTCCTTGATATTCTTGGCCTTGCCATCATTTTTAATGGTCACAGTAAGTCTGTCAAACAGGGCAGGAACCATCTGGCTGGCCACAAAACGCTGCCAAATAAGCTGATACAGCTTGAACTGGTCCTTGCTGAGATATTTCTCAATCTGCTGTGGTACCAGCATGGCACTGGTAGGACGGATAGCCTCATGGGCATCCTGGGCCTTCTTGCCAACAGAATAAACATTGGCCTTGACCGGATAATATTTCTCCCCAAAGTTTTCCAGAATATATTCCTTGGCTTCCTGCTGGGCCTGCTCGGAAATACGCACAGAATCGGTACGCATATATGTTATGAGACCCACAGGGCCCTTACGTCCCAAATCAATACCTTCATAGAGCTGCTGAGCAACCATCATGGTGCGCTTGGAGGTAAAGCCCAGCTTTCTTGCTGCATCCTGCTGAAGGCTGGAGGTGGTAAACGGAGGAGCCGCCTTGCGGGTGGCCTGACGCTCCTTGATGTCAGACACCATCCACTTGCAGGCCTCCATTTTCTCCTGAATCTCCTTGGCCTCATCACCCTTGCTGATTTCCAGCTTCTTGCCGTTGATCTGGGAAAGCTCGGCATCAAACTGATGGGAGGTGCCCTTTTTCAGCTTGGTGCCAATTGTCCAATATTCCACGGAAACGAAATCCCTGATTTCCTTTTCCCTGTCACAAATCAGCTTTACAGTAACGGACTGCACACGGCCGGCACTCAGACCCTTTCTGACCTTGCGCCAAAGGAGCGGGCTCAGCTTGTAGCCCACAATACGGTCCAGCATGCGGCGGGCCTGCTGGGCATCCACCATATCCAGATTAATGGCGTGCGGCTCCTTCACAGCTGCCTGAATAGCCGGCTTGGTTATTTCATTAAATACAATACGGCAGTCAGAGCTGCTGTCGATATCAAAAATATGGGCCAAATGCCAGGCAATGGCCTCACCCTCACGGTCCGGGTCGCTTGCCAGATATACTTTATCAGCCTTCTTGGCCTCTTTTTTCAGTTCCTTGATAAGGTCACCCTTACCGCGGATATTTATATACTTTGGCTCAAAGTTGTTATCCACGTCAATGGCAAACTGGCTTTTGGGAAGGTCACGGAGATGCCCCATGGACGCCTTTACCACATACCCCTTGCCCAAATAACGCTCAATGGTCTTGGCCTTGGTTGGAGACTCCACCAGCACAAGGGTACTCTTGGTATCCTTGGACTTCTTTGACTTGGCAGTAGTCTTTTTGGCAGTTTTTCCAGCAGCTTTTTTGGCAGTGGTCTTTTTAGCAGCAGCTTTCACTGCTGTTGATTTCTTTTTCTTAACGTCTTCATTTTGCGTTGCAGTCACAAAATGTCCCCCTTTATTTCCTTACATACGAATGAGCCTCATTACTCTGTATTATCCCCCGTATTTCCATCTGGAGAAGCAAAAAGGCTACGTTGGCAGGGCTGCTGCCATGTAAATTGTATATTATTTCATCAATGGATAATGGCTTATCAGGGGTAAGCAGGCTGTAAATACGCTGTTCATCCTCCGATAATGCAAATTTCTTTTCCATATTATCATTTTTTTCTGACAAAGTCTTGTTTTTTATAAAATCACTGTACTCTGATATTATATCGCTAATGTCAAGTACAAGCTTGGCTCCATGCTGAATCAGCCGGTTGCAGCCAAGACTGCCCTGGGTAAAAATCCCGGCTGGAACGGCGAAAACATCACGGTTGGAGCTGATGGCATGCTCCACCGTAATAAGGGCACCGCTTCGTTCCGCTGCTTCCACCACCAGGGTCCCCCGGCACATTCCTGCAATAATGCGGTTGCGGGCCGGAAAGGTATATTTATTGGGCTCGCTGTCGGGAAGGTATTCGGAAATCACAGCCCCCCTCTCTGCAATTTCCTCCAAAAGCTTTCTGTTGGAACGGGGATAGACCACATTCACCCCACAGCCCAGAACCGCCTCCGTAATTCCATTCACGGACAATGCGCCTTTATGGCTTTCCGTATCAATACCGTATGCGGCTCCGCTAACAATTGTAATCCCCTGGGATGCCAGCCCGCAGGAAAATCTTTCCGCAGCCGCCCGTCCATATGGGCTAATTTTTCGTGACCCCACCATGGCCAGCCGCGGCCATTCATTGTTCAGCTGCCCCTTGTAGAATAAAATATGAGGGGGCTGAAAGATTTCCTTCAATAAAATAGGGTATGCCTCATCATCCTTATGGACCAGCTTTATATGATTTTTTTGACAGCTTTCCGCCAGTTTCTCCGGACAGCGGGAATTATCACGGCGAAATTCCAGGAAGCTGGCTGTTTTATTTTCCGTCAACAGCTTTGTTTCAGCCAGCTCCCCTTCCGTGGCCTGCCAAACTGCCTCCCCGTTTTTAAATATCTCCAAAAGCCCTTCTAAAATCCCCGTAGTCATTCCCGGAATATTCTGTAAAACTCCTAAGTAATATTTTTCCATATATATTCAACCTCTATACTTTAGTTTGTAAATATATAATAGTAAATATTTTACTTTTTGTTAAGAGTTTTTATATATTTTATTAACAATATAACAAAAGCAGGCTGCAATAAATTACAGCCCGCCCCAAAAATACATTATTTTGTAAAAAGCTTGTCCCAATATGCATAGAGTACCATCAGGAACACCAGTATTAAGATGATAACATCACCCATAGCTTAATCCACATCCTCAAGTCTTGGGTTGTCGCTAAATGCCCGGCCAGCCTTGGCACATGGCTTGCCGTTAACCAATACAATGTCGGCAGTGAAATCCGCATTGGTAGCAAAGATGTTGCTGCCCACAGCATATACATCTACAGGAACATTATTGGTCTCAAAGAGACGGATACGCTCAGGATTGAAGCCACCGGAAACCATGATTTTTACATGGTTAAAGCCCTCTGCATCCAGTGCCTCACGGACATTGCGAACCAGCTGCTCGTTTACGCCGGTTGGCTTAAAGTGACCCATCTGACCAATAAGGGACTTGTCCACCATCTTGTCGGAGGTATCAAGGCGCACACCGTATAGCTTGTCACCCAAAGCACGGGCTACCTTCAGGCTGGTGCCAACACAGTCGTTATTGAAATCCACCAAGGCTACACGGCCGATTTTAGGGTCGATGTACTTATCAAACATTTCCGTTGCCTTCAGTGTATCACCGCCGCAGGCTGCAATAAGGGCATGTGGAATGGTACCAGCTGCCTCAATTCCCCAGGTCAGGGCATTGGCAGGAGTGGAAACATTGGTCATGCCGCCGATTTTGGCTGCATATCCGTCCCCCTTCTGAACCGCATAATGGTCAAAGCGGGAAGGGAAGAACAATACCGGCTTGCCGTTGGCTGCCTCAACAGCCTTGGCACAGTTGGTGGCCACCTTGGTCTGGCGGGCAATAATACCCAGATATACGGTTTCCAGATGGCTGAAATCCGCCAGATCACCTTCAATGGTCATAACGGTTTCCCACGGCTCGATTTTATCTCCGTCATGAAGGGCACGGATTTTTATCCGCTCCGGATGATAAGCACAACGCTTAATGAGGGCAATGGCCTCGTCAATACCACAGAGGGTAGCATAATCACGCTGGAAAATCTGCATGGTTACTGTTGGATGATAATCAGCGTGGTTCAGAATCTCCTGGGTGCGGAGAAAATATATGTCACTGTACAATCCGCTCTTAATCTCATCTACCGGAAAATCAAAGCTTTCTGGATTAAGCCGCTTCTTAGTCATAAAATATGCCTCCTAAAAATTAAACTGGTTTTCAGCACTAATTAAAGAAACCAGCTTTATTTAATCTCGTACTGTCTTATGATACAATGAAAACATCAATAAACGCAAATGAAATAAGGAGTTTTTCCCATGGACAGCAAAATAATAGCCTTATCCACTGCCAATACAACGGACATGGAGGAAGAATTAAAGGCCATCAGGGTTTCCTCCCGGGGCATAGAAATAATGAAGGAAAAGCTGGTTTTTCGCTGCTTTAAAATTACAGACGTGGACACCAGGGCCGCCAACATCCTGAAGCAGACCATGCTAAGCCAGGGGGCTGAGGCCGCCGTATCCGCAGGAACCGTAAATCTCAGTGTTCCCCATACAGACGTGATAGTAGGGGCCACCCTGCACCAGCTGAGAAAGGCTGTATTCCGCCTAAAGGAGCAGCCCTGGGGATTAAAGGCCATTGCCGACAGCATTGAAAAAGAGTTTTTAAATATCTAGTTTTTAAGCAGGAAAAAGAATTCCTTTGGCGAAGTAATCACTATATGAGAATATAATCTAAGGAGTTGATTTTCGTGGCAAAAATTAGAATAGTAAACATGATGTTTTACGGTTTTCACGGCCAGTACGAGTACGAGCGTGAGCAGGGCCAGAAATTCTACTTTGATGTGGAAGTAACCACCAAGACCGACAAGGTAGTGGATAGTGATGACGTGGCTGACACCATCAATTCCAGCACCATTTACTCCATAGTAAAGGATGCAGTAGAAAACAAGAAATTCCATCTGCTGCAGGCTCTGGGCGGCCATATTGGTGATAAGCTCATTGCCCACAGCCCTGTTGTGGCCGAGGTTAAGGTAACCATCCGCAAGCAGTATGTACCTATCTCCGGTGCCCTGGACTATGTTGAGGTTGAGGTTACCCGCACAGCTGAATAATGAATGCATTTTTAAGGACCTGTACTTCCCGGTGCAGGTCTTTTTATTGCTGCAAAAACACAATTTTTATCGACAAAAAAAGACGGAGCATTTAGCTCCGCCAAAAGAAGTTTTAAATTACTCTGCGTGCGCCGATGTAGCAGGAGCCCCAGTAACCACTGTACAGGGAATCTACAGCAACACCACGGCTGGAAGATGCATTAATGAAGGAACCATCGCCGAGATAGATACCAACATGGGATGCACCATAATCGTAAGTGGAGAAGAATACCAGATCACCTGGGATCAACTCACCACGGGATACTGGCATGCCAACCTCATACTGTGCATCTGCAGTGCGTGGAAGATAAATTCCAGCATTGGCAAATACATAGCGTACATAACCGGAACAATCAAAACCACCTGGAGACGTACCACCGAACACATAAGGTACACCAATGTAGTTCATTGAATCGGAAATGATACGGCGGGAAATGGAATTAAAGCTACGGCTAACCTGTGGCATCTCCCTACCCATCAAAGCGGTGTAGGTAGAAGGGCCAACCAGACCATCAGCATCAAGACCCAGATTGCTCTGGAACATCTTTACTGCTTCCACAGTAGCCGGTCCAAAATCACCATCAGCTGAAACATCATATCCAAGGTTAGCTAACTGACCCTGAATTTCTGCTACCTCACTTCCCTGGTCTCCCATACGAAACGCGGAAGCGTTGCACACGGAAAAAACGCACACAAACATCATGGATAGCGCAAATATGCGCATAAACTTACCCAAAAAGACACTCCTCTCTCTATGCGCCTACGAGGTTAGCTGTCGGGTTAGGGTTGAGAAAGACTACCCTTTAAGATCCACTTATGCAGCATCCTTGCTGCAACAGCTGATTTTCATTCACCCCAAAAATTTGGTTCCCCCGCTCCATGGGCTGGATTAGGCTTTATTATAGATATGTATGCCCATTATATTAGATTGTAAAATGCTATGAGTGATCAATAAGCCGAGTTCTGTTACGCAAAAGCGGTGACAATCATTTATCTGGACTGCCAGTTGCCTGACAGCTCTAGCGACACACCCGGAAGGTCAGCGGGCCGCCTCATATCCTTCCCTATTCGGTCTTGCTCCATGTGGGGTTTATCAAGCCAGCCAGTCACCTGACTGCTGGTGCGCTCTTACCGCACCTTTCCACCCTTACCCGGCGAACCGGGCGGTTTCCTTTTCTATGACACTTTCCCTAAGGTCACCCTCGCTGGACGTTATCCAGCACACTGCCCTGTGGAGCCCGGACTTTCCTCAAACTACAAACATAGTCAGCGATTGTCTTTCACGCTCATAACACCGTAATTATATCACCATGAAAAAATGGTGTCAAATTATATAGGTCAAAATTGGTCATATAATGATATTGTGCTGGTTACCTTTTGATAATATTGAGTAATTTCTGTATTTTTTGTTCGATATCCTCAGCCTGTGTAATTTCAGTGACTACAGCCATATTTCGGGCACCATGTTCCCATACATGAAAAATATTTTGGGCTTTTATGCCACCAATTGCTACAAATGGCACAGAAGAATTTTTCGCTGCATATTCCACGTAGGAAAAGCCCACTGGCTCAGCAGTGGCCTTGGTTTGCGTTGCAAAGACCGGTCCCACTCCCACATAGTCAATAATATCTTTTAGCTTATTTGCTGCCTCCAATTGGGTCGGAGAATGGGTCGAAAGTCCGATAACCATGTCTTTACCCACTAATTGTCTGACAATTTCGACAGGCAAATCATCCTGCCCCACATGAATTCCATCGGCTTCAACTGCCATGGCCAAATCCACAAAATCATCAATTATTAAGGCTGCACCATACTCACGGGTCAGCTTTCTAAGCTCAAGGCATTCCTCATATCGGGCCAGTCCGCTCTTTTCCTTTTCCCGATACTGGACGAAGCGAATTCCAGCCTCCAGCATTGCCTTGACCACCTGATAATTACTGCGTCCCAGAGAATTTTTCTCCGATGTAATCCCATAAATTGGAAAGCCTTTAAATAGGGCCATAGTCTCCTGTCGTTTCATGATTTATCCTTTCTTGCTTACTACCTGGAAGAAATCCTCAGATAAATTGTCCTCACACACCTGGATGTCTGCTCCATGCTTCATGGAGGAAAGCTCCTGACGCAGATAATCGGCCACTGCCTTTACCATAGGAAATTCCGTGGCAAAATGACCGGCATCAATAATGTTGATTCCCTGCTTAAAGGCCTGCTGGGCCTCATGGTATTTCAAGTCACCCGTAACATACACATCCGCGCCCTTAAAGACTGCCTTGCTGATAAGGTCCGAGCCAGCCCCGCTGCACAGAGCCACCTTCCGTACCATAGCCTTGCCGCCCTTGACCAGGCGCACATGATTGCATGGCAAGGTGTTGCATAGCTTTTGGGCAAAATCCTCCACGGAAACAGATACTGGCAGACAGCCTATCCTTCCCAGACAATCCCCCGTATCGGGGTCCGTCACTGCCAGCCCCTCAACCTGCTCCAGCCCCCACAGCTTGGCCAGAATATCATTACAGCCCCCCTGGGCTATATCCAGATTGGTATGGGCTGAATAAACGGCAATGTTATGGGACAGGAGCTTTTGCAGCATGGCACCATCGTAGGTATCGGTTCTGATGCTGAGCAAGCCCTTAAACAGCATAACCGGATGGTGGCTGATAATCATATCCGCCCCCAGCTCAATGGCCTGCTCCACCACCGGCTGGCTCACATCAAGACAAACCAGTATTTTGGTAATTTCCTGCTCCGGGCTTCCCAGCTGAAGGCCCGGGTTGTCCCAGTGCTCCGCCAGCTTCTTTGGAGCCAGCTTCTCCATAATGCCCATTATAGTCTGACACTTCATTTTAAATACCCCTCCAACAGCTTTATCCTGGCTTCAGTTTCCGCCAGCTTACCCCTGGTCTGTTCGCCACCCTTTTTTAACCCCTGGCGGATTTTCTCCAGCTGCTCCAGATTATTTTCCACATGGTCCTTAAACAGAAGGGGACGCTTCTTAATCAGGACCGGTCCCAAAATCAGCTCCGGCTCCGTAAGGGGCGCAGTTTCTCCCGGCACCGCCCTTATAATCTGATAAACACGGCCGTCCACCTTGGCCAGGGTCTCGTCCTCAATATGCCACTTGTGGTCATAAAGCCACTGGCGGAGATACTCAAAGCCATTCTGTGGCTGGAGCACCAGACATTTCAGCTGCTCCACAACTTGGGGCTGGGCTGCCAGAATATCTGCCTCCAGCTTGCCCCCCATGCCGGCAATACACACAGTCTCAACCTCGCCGGGCTTCAGAGCAGCCAGACCATCACCCTGCCGAACCTCAATTTCCCCATTGAGCCCTGCATCCGCAATGGTGCGGCGGGCCGCCTGACAGGGGCCTTCATTCAGGTCAGCAGCAATAACCAGACGATCATTGTTTGCCTTATATAATTCAATGGCCAGATAGGCATGGTCGGTGCCAATATCCGCCACGCTGGAAGCTGGTGGAACAAAATCCGCCACCGCCTGTAAACGGTCATCTAACATTTTGTCACCTCTTTTGTTTATTAAGGGCAGTGGGGTTGAGGTTTTGAGCAATACGGCACGGTACGTAAAGAAACTTTTTATTGCTAAACCTTAATATTAGTGAAAAAAATCATTTGTCTGAGCGACGCAAATCTTGTCCTGTAAGGGCGAAGCGAGTTATGTTTTTTTCACTATATAAATGCAAGAAAAAGTTTTAGAACCGGGACCGTCGCGAAAAACACAGCCCCACTGCCTAATATAAAACAGTAAAGGGGACGGCATAAGCAGTCCCCTTTGAATATTAACGATATATACTGAGCTTAGTCAAGGAAATCCTTCAGCTTCTTGCTGCGGGTAGGATGACGCAGCTTTCTGAGGGCCTTGGCCTCAATCTGACGGATACGCTCACGGGTAACCCCGAAGCTCTGACCCACTTCCTCAAGGGTACGGGCCCGGCCGTCCTCAATACCAAAGCGGAGCACCAATACCTTGCGTTCACGCTCAGTAAGGGTATCCAATACCTCTGCCAGCTGCTCCTTCAGCATCATGAAGGAAGCCTGCTCTGCCGGAGCCGGTGCATCATGGTCCTCAATGAAGTCACCCAGATGGGAATCCTCTTCCTCACCAATAGGAGTTTCCAGTGAAACTGGCTCCTGGGCAATCTTCATGATTTCACGAACCCGCTCAACGCTGATGTCCATCTTCTTGGCAATCTCGTTAGGCTTCGGATCACGACCCAGATCCTGCACCAGCTGACGGGTAACCCTAATCAGCTTGTTAATGGTCTCAACCATGTGAACCGGAATACGGATGGTTCTGGCCTGATCCGCAATAGCTCTGGTAATGGCCTGTCTGATCCACCAGGTAGCATAGGTACTGAACTTATACCCCTTGGTATGGTCAAACTTCTCTACAGCCTTAATCAGACCCAGATTGCCCTCCTGAATCAGATCCAGGAACAGCATGCCACGGCCCACATAACGCTTGGCAATACTTACTACCAGACGAAGGTTGGCCTCAGCCAGACGCTTCTGTGCGTCCTCACCAAAGGCCTTGGCGGTATTCATGGCGATGATATCAGTCTTGGAAAGTGGCTCCACCTCATATTCTGCATAGCCCAGGGCCTCATTATATGTGGTGAACAGCTCACTGTCAAAGTCATCCAGCCCATCAATATCCTCCTTGTACTGATCCACAATAGCATTAACGCTGTCGCTCTCAATATGGAGATATTTGCGGGTAACATCGTTGTTATCCAGCTTCAGCAGCTCAGTCCATTCAGACAGTGGTCTTACACTGTCCTGACCTGCCTGGACATCCTGCTTGACCACCTCATCGGCAGCCAGGCGTATTTCTGCAGAAACGCCGTCCTCCATGCGCTCTGCCAATTCCTTCTCCTCAGAACCTGTGAGAAGTGGCACGCGGCCAATCTCCTTCAGATACATACGAACCGGGTCATCTATATTCACACCGTCAGGTATGTTAATACCTACCTCAACGTCGACGTCTTCTTCATCTTCAGGTTTATCAACATCATCGTCCGAATCGTTATCGTCAAAAGAAACTTCCACACCATTCTTACTGAACTTGTCCACAATGATCTCATCCAGCTCTTCTGGAGATATATCCTGTTTCTGTAAAGCTTCCATAATCTCCCCTGCTGTTATCTTATTCCCATTATCACGGGCACGCTCCACTAAATCCGCTAAATTGCCTGTTTCCATCTCCTGGTTATCTTCCACAGTAACCTTTGCTTCATCTGAAGCCTTGGCCTTAGCGCTCTCCTTAGCTTTAGTGCTCTTGGTGGTTTTAGTTGTCTTAGCCGGCTTTTCACTCTTGGCAGCCTTTGCAGCCGTAGCTTTCTTGGTTGCTGCCTTGGTGGTAGCCTTCTCTGTAGTTGCTGCAGCCTTGGTTGTTGTTTTCTTGGCTGCTGCACTTTGGGTTGTTGATGTAGTTTTGGTAGATTTTTTGGCTGCAGTCTTGCCAGTTTTCTTTTCTGCAGTCTCTGCTGCCTTGCTTGTCTTTGTCTTCTTCTGGGTTACTGCCGCCTTGGTCTCTTCCTGTTCAGTAGTGGTAGTATTTTTCTTTTTCTCAGCCATTGATAAACCTCCTTTCTCAAAAATTTGATACTTGATTATCAGTTAACACCTTGTAATTCATCCATTTCATTTTTTATTTTCTGACTGGCAGCCAGCTCCTCCAAATATTTTGCATCACCCTGCCGATATAGCTCCTCGGCATTCCTTGAATGCACTTCATACTGGCTCACCAGATAATTTTTGCGCAATTGGCGTACACAAGCCTCATATAGTACGGAGCGGTCCTCTTCTCCCAAATCCTCGACAACAGCCCTGGACAATTCCTCCACTGCCTCGTCGCCTAAATTGGCCAACCCCATAATATCGCTTATCTTCTCGCCTGCCCTGAATTTTCCCATAAGGGCTATCAATATTTTTTTGTGAATATCGTCAGGCACCGACTCTATAGGCACCAGGCTTGCAAAATGGTCCAAAATGGCGGGCTCATCCCATGCCATGCGAATAATTACCCTGCCTGCCCGGCGTCCGGCATCATCCACCTGCCGTACCACGCTTCTCATAGCCTTGGTATTGCCATGCTGACTGCCAGCCCAACGGCTTTTTTTGCCTAACTCTACAAGTATATCATTTTCTGACACACTTAGCAATTGTGCCACCCTGGATACGTAAGCTGAACGCTCGGCAGTATTCTTTATGGTGGCCAATACAGGCAGCATTTCCGACAGGGCCCTAAGCCTTCCCTCCAGCCCGGATACATCACTGTGGGCCATTATATGCTTCAGGCGGAACTCCACCACGGAAACGGCCTGGCTGATAACCTTTTTGAAGTCCTCAGCCCCGTGCTTTCTGATGTATTCATCTGGGTCCTTGCAATCCGGCAGCTGCACCACCTTGATAACAGCACTGGTTTCAGCAGCTATGCCAATGGCTCTTTCAATAGCCTCCTGCCCGGCATTATCACTGTCATAGCAGAAATAAATAGCAGGAGCATATCTCAGCAGCTTTTTGCACTGGTCCACGGTAAATGCTGTTCCCAGAGAAGCAACCACATTTTTAATGCCGGCCGCCGCCACGGAAATAACATCCATATAGCCTTCCACCACAAGGGAAAAACCCTCCTGAGCTATGGCCCGGTGAGCCTTATCCAATCCGAAGAGAAGCCTGCGCTTGTTAAACAGAACTGTCTCAGGAGAATTGAGGTACTTCGGGTTGCCGTTGTCAATGACACGGCCGCCAAAGCCGCACACCCTGCCCCGCTCGTCCATAATTGGAATCATGACCCGGTTGCGGAATCTGTCGTACTCACCCTGACCCTTCTGACGCTTGACCACCAGCCCACTTTCCAGTAAAAGCTCTGTATCAATGCCACGCTTGGCAAAGGCTGTGGTCAGCTTATCCCAGGCATCAGGAGCAAAACCAAGATTAAATTCTTCTATTGTATTGTCGTTTATACCGCGATGATGGAAATATTCCAGACCGGCTGCTCCATATTTGGTCATGGTAAGACAATTATGGAAAAACTTTCCGGCCAGCTCGTGGGCCTCCCGAAGCTTTTTCAGCTTCTCCTCCCGGGCTATTTCCTCAGGACTCCGCTGTCTTTCAGGAAGGGGAATATTCAGCTTCTCCGCCTGAAAAATAATGGCTTCCTTGTAGGAAATGCTCTCTATCATGGATATAAACTTAAAAACATCCCCACCTGCGTGACAGCCAAAGCAGTAGAAAAACCCTTTTTCGGGGGTCACAGCAAAGGAAGGTGTCTTTTCATTGTGAAAAGGGCAGCAGCCCCAAAACTGTTTTCCTTTGCGCTTTAGCGGTACATAAGTGGAGATTACAGAAACAAGGTCTGATTCTGACCGAACTCTTTCCACGAATTCATCTGTCAGCCAGGTTGCCATGTGTATCATCCTTTTCCAACGCATAAAAACAGCGCAAAGATTTGTCATACATATACAGTGGTTTCCACAAAGATACCAAGGTATATTTCGCGGCCAAAAACAAAAATCCTGCAATTTCTGCGATTTTTTCTTCAGCCTGATTCAAATCCCTTGCACTGTTAATATTCCATATAAATTCAAAATATCCTTTTTTTATAACGCAATCGTTCAAAATTTCCCATTTCACATGGGAAATATTCTACTTAGTGTTTCAACGAGGCGAGAGTTTTTTGCCGAGTTATATTGACAAAATCATATTAATGTATCAAGTCCAGTCTTTTTAGCCTATCATTTAACCATAACTCCCACAGGTGGCATGAAAATATCATTAAACATCTGTACTGCGTAGCTGTCGGTAATGCCGGCCACATAGTCCACCACGGTCTGCTCCAGCCCCCACTGATTTTGCCGCTGCAGAAATTCGGCCGGCATTTTATCAGGATTTTCCATAAAATACTTAAAGAGCTGTTCAATGACGAACACAGCCTGGCCCCTTTCCTGAGCCAGCCTGTCCGAGTGATATATATTATTGAACATAAATTCCCGGAAAATTCTCATGGCCTCGGTCATGGAGTCAGAAAAAACAATGTCCTGGGCCGCTTCGGAAGAACGGATCATATCCGATACCATGGCCGTAATCATTTTGGAGGTATCGGTGCCGATACGGTCAATTACCACCGACGGAAGGCTGTCCGGCTTTAAGATATCCGCCCGCATGCTGTCATCATAATCATGGCAGAGATAGGCAATACGGTCAGCCCAATGAACGATTTTTCCTTCCATAGTAAAAGGCTTCACAGCACCGCTATGGTGCTCAATGCCATCCATCGTTTCCTTGGTAAGATTCAGTCCCTTGCCACCCTTTTCCAGATATTTTACCACCCTCAGGCTCTGCTCGTTATGGGCAAAGTGCCCCGTCAGACGGTCAAGAGCCGCTTCCCCGGCATGGCCAAAGGCAGTGTGCCCCACATCGTGTCCCAGGGCAATGGCCTCCGTCAAATCCTCGTTAAGCCGCAGGCTGCGGGCAATGGTACGGGCTATCTGGGAAACCTCCAGACTATGGGTCATACGGGTACGGTAATGGTCCCCGGAAATTATATAGACCTGAGTCTTGTGCTTTAGACGGCGGAAGGCCTTGGAATGGATAATCCGATCCCGGTCCCGCTGGAATCTGGTACGAAATTCGCAGTCCTCCTCCGGACGCTCCCGCTGGGCATCACGGCTTTTGGCCGCCAAAGGGGACAACATCTGGTATTCATTTTCCTCGGTACGCTCCCTGACCTTCATATAATCCACCGCCTTTTTATATAAGAACAAAAATCATACTAAATTAGTCTCATTTTATGGTTTAACATTTTAGCCCCATCATGTCAAGGGTTACGGGGTTATAATACAAAAACATTATACACAAAATTATTTATCTATGATATAATATAGCATATTATGTTTATTATGTTTTTTAGAGGGGAGAGTTCTAAATGACTCAGGAATCTATCGAAGCAATTCTCAAAGCAAAAATTGCTGAAGAGCGCGGCAAGCTGCCAGTTCATGAATATATCGACCTGAACGCTGTTTCTAATGGTCGTGGTGTTGCTGACGGCGGTCTCATGTTCCTCAAGGCTGTTGACACTGCTCTGGACATCATGAGCAAGTCCGTAGCAGCTACTCTGGCTGAGGTTGTAAAAGACTAATTCAAACATCAAAAAAATGCTGTTCCTTTCGGAACAGCATTTTTTATTTGTACAAAAACGATAAAGTGCAGGAACAGATGGCTTGAACAATAGGTTCCGGTGCGTTACAAAACTTTTTGTTGCGATACTCATATAATAGTGGAAAAAATCATTTGTTTGAGCGACGCAAAGCTAGTCCTGTAAGGGCGACGCGAGTTATGATTTTTTACACTATATAAATGCAAGAAAAAGTTTTAGCAACGGATACCGTGTGAAAGCCACTGTTCCTGCGCTCTTTTTAATTTACTTATGCAAGTACAATTTTGCTGAAGTCTGCAATCTGGCAGATGAGCTGGTCAACGGCCTTTAAGAGACCCAGACGATTATTCTTGATCTTCTCGTCCTTGTCCATAACCATAACAGCATCAAAGAAGCCATCAATAGGAGCAGCCAGCTTGGTCAACTCAGCCATAGCCCCGGCATAGTCCTGCTTTGCAAGGAGGTTTTCCACCTTGGCGGAAGCTACCTTGAACTCATCATGGAGCACACCCTCAGCTGCCTCAACAAAGAGGGAAGCATCGCATCCGGCAGCTACAGTTTCATCCTTGCGGGAAATATTGCCTGCACGGTTGAAGGACTGAATGGTCTCCTCAATACCTTCCTGCTTAACAGCCTCGTTTACAGCCTGAGCACGGAGGGTTACGGAATAGATATCGTCTACGTCAACGAATACAGCATCTACCACATCATAGCGAATTTCTGCATCGGACAGAACATTCTTCAGACGGAGCTTCATGAAGTCAGCCACATCCTCCTGCATCTTGGCCTGAGCCTTGGCATCAGTAATGTTAAGCTGCTCCATAGCCTTGGCAACCAGACCGGAGAGGGAAATATGATACTTGGCCTCTACCAGCATGTTTACCATACCCAGAGCCTGACGGCGGAGGGCAAATGGATCCTGGGAGCCGGTTGGAATCAGGCCACGGCTGAAGGTTGCCACCAGATTATCAATCTTGTCAGCAAGGGAAACAATACGGCCGGCAACGGAAGCAGGCTGTCCATCAGCCGCACTTCTTGGCATGTAGTGTTCATCAATAGCCTGAGCAACAGCTGGGGTCTCGCCATCCAGCAGTGCATATTCACGGCCCATGATACCCTGCAGCTCAGTGAACTCAGTTACCATGCCGGTTACCAGGTCAGCCTTGCACAGCTTGGCAGCCCGGACAGCATCCTTCTTCTCCTGGTCAGAAACCTTTAATTCATCAGCAATATAAGCAGCCAGCTTTTCCAGACGGCCAGCCTTGTCATAGATGGAGCCAAGGCCCTCCTGGAATACAACGGTCTTCAGCTTGTCGCCATGCTCCTCCAGAGACTTCTTGCGGTCCTCATCGAAGAAGAACTGGGCATCCTCCAGACGGGCACGGAGCACACGCTCGTTACCGTGCTGTACGATTTCCAGATGCTCGCTGCCACCATTACGGATAGTAATAAAGAGCGGCATAAGCTTGCCATCCTTCAAAACAGGGAAGTAACGCTGATGGTCGCGCATTGGAGTAATAACTGCCTCAGCCGGCAGCTTCAGATACTTGTCATCAATAGTACCACAGAGAGCGGTTGGATACTCTACCAGATAGAGTACCTCCTCCAGCAGGCCTTCCTCAATCTGTGCCTGGCCACCCTTGGACTCAGCCAGCTCCACGATCTGCTGACGAATCATCTCACGGCGGCGGTTGTGGTCAACAATAATGAACTGCTCCTCGCAGGCCTTTTCATAGCTGCAGGCGCACTTAATCTCAAAATCCCCCTCGGAGAGGAAACGATGGCCACGGGATACACGGCCGGACTTAACATTGGCAGTTTCAAACTCAATAACATCCTCACCGTAGAGGCCTACCAGCCAGCGGAGCGGACGGATGAACTTGTAGTCAAGGTCTGCCCAGTGCATGTTGTTTGGGAAATTCAGGCCATCTACCAGACCCTTCAGGGTATCACTGAGGAGATCAACAGTCTTGCCGCCCACCTCATGCACCATGGCATAAACATAGCCATCCTTGGTAACCAGATCCTTGGCCTCAATGCCCTGGCCACGGGCAAAGCCCTCAGCAGCCTTGGTAGGGTTGCCGTCAGCATCAAAAGCAATATTTACAGCCGGACCACGGTTCTCCTTGGACAGGTCAGCCTGAGTTTCGGCCAGGCCTTCCACAATAAGAGCCACACGGCGTGGGGTACCCATGGTCTTTACATTATCAAAAGTCAGACGCAAATCAGCGAAGGTCTTCTCGGCATTTTCCTTAAGCTGGGCAATAATACCAGGCATTGCATAAGCTGGAATTTCCTCAGTACCGATTTCTAATAATAAAGTCTTGCTCATTATGCCTTATTCCCCTTTCCCATCATTGGATAGCCCAGCTCCTCACGCTGCTTCAGATAGCAGGCAGCGCACATGCGGGCCAGTTTACGGACGCGGCCGATGAAGGCAGCACGCTCAGATACGGAAATAGCACCACGGGCATCCAGCATGTTGAAGGTATGGGAGCACTTCAATACATAGTCGTAGGCCGGATGAACGTAGCCCTTGTCAATAATGCGGACAGCTTCCTTTTCGTACTTGTCGAACAGCTCAAAGAGCAGGTCAGAGTCGGAAAGGTCAAAGGCATAGGTGGACTGCTCAAACTCATTCTGATGGAATACATCACCATAGGTGTAGTTGCCAACCCACTGAATGTCATAAACATTCTCAACGCCCTGAATGTACATGGCCAGACGCTCCAGACCATAGGTGATCTCAACTGCGGTTGGCTTGATATCCTGGCTGCCTACCTGCTGGAAATAGGTGAACTGAGTGATTTCCATACCATCCAGCCAAACCTCCCAGCCAAGGCCCCATGCGCCCAGGGTTGGGGATTCCCAGTTATCCTCTACAAAGCGGATATCATGCTCCTTTGGATTGATACCAAGCCGCTCCAGAGAAGCCAGATACAGCTCCTGAATGTTGTCAGGGGATGGCTTCATGATAACCTGGAACTGATGATGCTGATACAGACGGTTTGGATTGTCGCCATAGCGGCCATCTGCCGGACGGCGGGAAGGCTCCACATAAGCCACATTCCAAGGCTCAGGTCCAAGAACTCTGAGGAAAGTGAAAGGGTTCATGGTGCCGGCACCCTTCTCCACGTCATAAGGTTCGCCCAAGATACAGCCCTGCTCGGACCAGAACTGCTGGAGGGCCAGGATTATTTCCTGATATTTCATAAGAGTATGCCTCCTTCTGATTTGTTACAGAAACAATAAAAAAACGCCCCTGTAACATCGGTTAATAATGTTACAGGGACGAGATAACCCGCGGTTCCACCCTGCTTGAATGCCAAAGCATTCCGCCTCAATGGATATTTACTTATGCTCCAAAGTGCCATTCATCCCGGCAGCAGGCTCGCACCCTCCCTGCATCGCTGAAATGGGACTACTCCTCTTTTTCATTGCAAGAAAAATTTTAGCAAAATCCAAGAACACTGTCAAGAATGTTAAACAGGGGGCAGTACAGGTATCTTTCGCTCAGTTCCAGTACTAAAACTTTTTCTGCCCAAATTAAATAGCGAAAAAAATCATAACTCGCGTCGCCCTTACAGGACTAGCTTTGCGTCGCTCAAACAGATGATTTTTTTCACTAAGGCATAGTAAGGCACAAAAAGGTTTCTTAACGTACTGTAACCTAATGCTCAATCTACCTGCACTGCCCTCAAACTATCACAAACAAAAACCTGCCACAAACTGTGACAGGCTATTTCCTAAAATGGTGCGCTCGGCGGGAGTCGAACCCACGCTTTCAGCTCCGGAGGCTAACGTCCTATCCACTGGACTACGAGCGCTTGCTTAAATAATATCGTCATGGAATGACTAAATTTCCGACAAGGAGTATTATACCATCCCTTGTCCTATTCCGCAAGAAGAAAGAAATTAGCGGACGAAATACGGCTTTAAGGCCATGGTTATAAAGAATATCAGTGCCGCAATTACCACAATGGTGGCTCCTGCAGCCATATTGAACTCATAGGCCAGCATCAGGCCGGACAGGCCGGATATCATGGCACTTCCAATGGACACGGCATGGTACTGCTTCACACTGTTGGACACATTGCGGGCCGCAGCGGCCGGCAGCACCAGCAGGGAATTGATAATCAAAAGGCCAACCCACTGAATACTGATGGCCACCACCACTGCCACCATGGCGGCAAAGATGCTTTCCACCAGCATTACATTAATGCCCCGGCTACGGGCAAAGGACTGGTTTATGCTCAGCACCAGCAGCTTGTTGAAAATAAAGCCCCAGGCAGTAAACACCAGCACCAGCACCACCAGCAGGGAAATCAGTTCCTCATGGGTAATGCTCAGAATATCACCAATAAGATAACTGCTGAACTTGTTGAAGCCACCACCGTAGGACATCATCATCAAGCCCACGGCAATACCCGTGGATGAAAAAACTCCAATAATGGTATCGGTGGAGGCAGAGCTTTTATTCTTAATCCACGTAATAAGCAGGGCAAAAACCACAGAAAACAATATCAAGGACTCCATTGGGGATACAATGCCCACCACAGCTCCGATGGCCAGCCCTGTAAAGGCCCCGTGCCCCAGAGAATCGGAGAAAAAGGCCATGCGGTTGGATACCACCATGGTGCTTAACAGCCCAAAGAGCGGAGTTATAAGAAGAATTGCCAGAAAGGCATTTTTCATGAAATCATATTCCAGCCATTCCATCATTCCTCACCCTCCTTTGGAGCGCAATCCGGACAGCCACAGCCAGCCTGATGCTTCTTTGGCTGATGCTCCACCCAGACAAAGCCGGTGCCACCACGATTGGCGCCCCCCTCTGCCAGCATGCCGAAAATTTTCCGGGTCCTGTGGTCACTAAAGACCTCCTGAGGCGTGCCACTGCACACCACGCCCTTATTCATAAGCACCACCTGGTCTGCATGCTTGGCCACCATATTGAGGTCATGGGAAATGAGAATAATGGTCATGTCCTCATTATTCTGCAAATCCTCCAAAATATTGTAAAAAATCTCCAGACCGTTCTGGTCAACACCGGACACTGGCTCATCCAGCAGGAGAATATCCGGCATTGGATTAAGGGCCAGAGCCAGCAGCACCCGCTGCAGCTCACCACCGGACAAGGCACCCAAGCGGCGGTCAATAAGCTCCACTGCCTTAACCCGCTTCAGGCTTTCCTCCACCTCATGGCGAATATTGGAAGGAAAGAGCCAGGCCGGACGGGAGGACCGGCACACGGAAAAGAGGTCCAGCACCGTCACCGGGGCACTGACATCAAACTTAAGGTACTGGGGCACATAGCCAATCACCGGCTTGCCGCTGTGCTTGCCCTTGGCATCAGTGTACTTCAGGCTTCCCGTATGGCTTACCTCACCCAAAATAGCCCTAAGGAGAGTGCTCTTACCCGCTCCATTAGGGCCAATAACCGCCGTAAGCTGACCGCAATGGGCGTGAATATTCACGTCCTCAAAAATAGTCAGCTTACCTACCTTCACTGTGAAATTTTCCAGCTTTGTGCAGCACACCCGGGAGCAGTCATTGCCCTCCCCCTTGGAGTGCCTAAAAAATTTTTTCAGCATAATATTCCTTTTATTTAAAAATGATTATTACACTACATGTCAGACATACGGGAAGGTACACTGTGGAACGCTCGCGCTCACTAGTTTGCGTAGTGGATACTAAGCTCATCCTTCGCCAAGGGCTTGGATTCACTAAGTACCAACGCAAAATACGTCCCCAGCTGCACCTCCCCATATGTCGTTATATGCTTTAATCATCTATTTTAACTGATCCTTCAGGGCCTTGTTGCCTAATATAAAACCTATTATAGCATAAACCACCAGTACCGCAACTGACTCCATGGCCACCGGGCTCTGGGTGGAAATCCCCCGCAGAAGGTAGCTGGTGTGAGTCAGAGGCAGTACCTCAATAATCCACCGCAAAGCCTCCGGCAGAGTCTGGGTTGTAAAAAAGGTGCCGCACAAAAAGGACATTGGCAGCAAAGCATAAGTATTCACCTGGGACAGCTCCTCGTAGCTGTCCATTTTCATGGCAGCGAAAAAGCCCACCTCGGCAAAGACAATGCAGTTCAAAATAAGAATAGCTATAAACAGAGGAGTAATATTCAAGTTGGCCCCAAAAATAAGGGCCAGCCCCATAATAATAGCCGAGGAAATCAGGCCTCTGAGCACTGCCGCCAAAATCTTGCCGATAATAAAGGCATTAAAATGCATAGGGGCAATTATATACTCCCCGATACTGCGGTGATATATCCGCTCCGTACACAGGGGTGTCAGACTGTTGTAGCTGATATTCATGGAATTAAGGGCCATAATACCCGGCACCAGAAAATCCAGATAAGAGCCGGAGCCCACCTGAATGCTGCGGCCCAAGCCCCAGCCGAAGGCCACCAGATACAGCATAGGGGCCACCATACGGCTCAGGATAAATTTTGGCAGCCGGCGCTTCAACACCACCCAGTCCCGCCAAAAGACAGTACAAATATCCGTCAGCATTATACCCCCTCCTTTCGGCCGGTCAGTTCAATAAAGGCATCCTCCAAATTGGTACGGCGAATGTGGGCACCATGCTCCAGGGTGCCGGCAAAGACTGCTGCCTCCTGCCGGCTCTCAAAGAACTGGTACTGATGCCCCGTCTGGTCATCCCATTCCACCGTAATGCGGCCCAGGCTATTGCAGAAGGCCTCCGGAGTATCAATGGCAATGAGCTTTCCCTTATTGACAATGGCCACCCGATTGCAGAGGGCTTCCGCTTCCTCTATATAATGGGTAGTAATAATAACCGTGGTCCCATTGGCTGCCAGAGCCCGGATAAGCTCCCAAATACGGCGGCGAACCTGAGGGTCCAAGGCCACAGTTGGCTCATCCATAAAGAGAATTTTCGGCTCGTGAATCAAGGAACGGGCAATAAGCAGACGGCGCTTCATGCCGCCGGACAAGGACCGGGGCATGCGGTTGATGGTGTCCCCCAGCTCCACAAAATCCAGCATTTCCTGAATCCTCTGCCGCCTTTTTTCACTGCTCATGTGATGCAGGCGGGCATGGAGCTCCATATTTTCCCCCACTGTCAGATCATTGTCAAAATTAATATGCTGGGGCACCACACCAATGAGCTTCTTGATTTCCCGTGGATTTTTCTTGATGGACTCCCCATTATAATAAATCTCACCCAAAGTAGGCTGAGTTTCCATGGTCAGCATGCGAATAGTGGTAGTTTTCCCCGCCCCGTTAGGGCCCAGAATGCCAAAGATTTCCCCCGGCTTCACCTGAAGGGACAGATTATCCACTGCCCGCTTGGTCACTACCTTTTTATCCTTGTTTTTAACTTGAAATTCTTTTATCAGGCCTTGAATTTTTATCATAAATGGGTACTCCGTAATAATCTTCAATAATCATCTGAGCTTAAAGGTAATTCTTACCCGCTTCTGGAAGGGAACCGCCTGTCCGTATTCATTGTAGGCGGTGGTATAACGATACCCCCAGGCAGCATCCAGGGCCGACTGGTCCATTTCCCCATATCCGGAGGAGGACTCCACATCGGCACTAATGACATCACCATCGGTACCCACCACAATGCGGACAATAACCTGCCCCTTTACATTGCGCTGGCGTAGGTTTTCCGGATAAACCGGCTCAGGAGCCTCCAACAGACTAGGTGGGATAGCCGGACGCTTGGCATTGCCGTCACCAGTGCCCGGACCCTCTCCGTTACCGCTGCCAACACCGGGACCAGTACCCTGGCCGGAGCCATTGCCGTTGCCGTCTCCATTGCCAGTACCATTTCCAGTTCCACTAAGGCTGCTGCCGCTGCCTTCCCCAGTTCCATTGGGAGCTGTTACAGCTGCAGGGGCCACAGGGGCATTGTGCTCCTTTTTGAACTGCTCCTGCTTTTCCGGTTCCTTGGTGAAGGTTTCCTCGATTTTTGGCAGAATTTCCTCTTTCTTTTTATCCAGTACCACATCATCAATAGATGGTGCTGCGGGAGCCGGTGGTGCCGGGGCCGCCGCTGCTGCTCCGCCTCCACTGTGTCCCCCGCCGGCGTCCGCGTCATAGAGGCTCACATCCACCGGCTGGTCCTCCTTTGGAGATACTACCACAAAGAGCCCTGTCAGACAAACAATGGCAAATATCACCAGATGAATGACCAGTGAGCCGGCCCAGGCCCGGTATTCCCGCTTTTTATCTGAATTATCTGAGGCCATATCACTTACCTCCGGATTCCGCCGCCAAGCCAAATTTGGTAATACCGGCAGCCTTGAACTTATCCAGCAGGCCAATGACCATACCATAATCCAGGCTCTGGTCCGCCCGGACCACCACGGCGAACCGTGGATTACGGGCACTTTCCGCCTGGGCCTTGGCTATGAGCTCCTTTTCCCCGATGAGCTTATCCTCCAGCCACAGGGAGCCGTCAGCCTTCATGGTCACCAGATAATTGACACTAAGCTGGGTTTCCACACTCTGGGCCTTGGGCATATTAACGGGAACCGTCTTTAAATTCACCATATACAGGGTGCCGATCATGAAGAATACCAGCAAAAAGAACATTATATCAATCATTGGAATAATCATGACCTCAGGCTTGTCAAAATCATGACGATTGCGGATGCGCATACTTAATCACGCTCCTCTGCCATGCCCTCTACCAGGGAAAAGCACTGCTCCATATCAGACACAATGCTGTCTATACGCTGAGTGAAATATGCATGAACACCAAGAGCAATAATAGCGGTGCAAAGGCCCATGGCGGTAGCAATCAATGCCTCACCAACACCACCGGTAATGGCAGTAGCCTGGCCAGATTCAATATTAAACACACTGAAGGCAGAAATCATTCCACTGATGGTACCCAAGAGGCCTAAAAGCGGTGCCATGGTAACAATAACATTCAAATAATAAAGGCGCTTGCGGAACCGGGTCAAGGCAATACCAGACTGAACCTCAAAAAAGGTGGTAAGAGGCACATTCTCCGCCCCAGTAAAGGCCATTCCCTTAGTCAACAGGGATGGAATAATTCCTTTGGTGCTGCCGGCCAAAGAAGCGGCTCCTTCCCGGTCCCCTTGGCTGAGCATATCTGCAAAATTGCGGGCAAAGCTCCGGCCCGGGTCCTTGGCCTTAAAGTACATACTGCGCTCAATGGCAATAGCCACCACAAACACGGAGCAGAGCAGCAACACATACATTACCGGTCCACCCTTATGAAAAAAACTGATTCCAGTCATTATAAGTTCCACAAAAAAACCTCCTTGCAAAAACATTACCCCCTTAGTATATCACAACCAAGGGGGTACTGCGTCATTCATATAGTTTAAACTAAATTATTTAGCCTGCAATGCATCCCAAGCTTCGTTTGCTCTCTCAACGTAAATGTCACGGATAGCCTTGTTCTCGCCAAGACCATGGATGTAAGTGCTTACATTGAAGCCTTCCTTGGTCAGGATGGACTTGTGGGAATCTTCCTCATCACCGGCCATATCATTGTTGGCATGGTCACCGGCAACCATCATCATAGGCATGAGGGTTACGTTCTTGATGCCCTTTGCCTTCAGCTGAGGAATGATGTTATCCAGAGCAGGCCAGCCCTCTACAGTGTAGATGTAAGCATTGTCATAGCCCAGCTGGTTCAGACGGTTCTGCATTACAGTGTAGTATGCGTTGGCAGGATGTGGAGTACCATGCTCCAGAATGAGAACAGCGTCCTCACTGCCGGTCTTAGGGAACTGGGTAGCAAAAGCCTTCATGGTTTCGATAATATCGTCACGCTGCTCCTCCTGGCCCATCCAGTACATGAGGGAAGTACCCATGGTCATCTTCTTGAAATCATTCTTGTACTGATGGAATACAGCCACATCATAGGAATACTCCATACCAGGAATTACATCAAGGGTAGTGAGGGCTACACGGGTATAGCCTTCCTTCTTCAGCTGCTCCAGAGCCTCCTCAGGAGTTGGGTAGGTGATACCCTCATTGGCCTTGATGCGGTCAATGATAATATGGGAGGTAAAAGCAGTAACAACCTTTACGCCAGGATGTGCAGCCTGAATATCAGCTACAGTCTGGGTAATGGTCTTGTCGCGGTTATCCTTGTAGGTAGTACCAAAGCTCATTACTACGATAGCATCCTTGTTGGCCTTGTTTGCCAGAGCCTTGTTCTCGTTTACCATAACGCCAATCTGGGAAGCGTTCTTCAAGGCAGTGGTTGCAGTAGTAACCTCTGGATTCAGGGAATAAGCAGCCTCGGAGCTGTTTACATTAACGGACAGCAGAGCTGCACAAGCCAAAGAGCAAGCTACCATTTTCTTTAAATTCTTCATGATTTAATTACCTCTCTTTTAATAAATTTTTTAAAAATAAAAAGCTCTCTCGCGAAGACGCGAAAGAGCTTAATACATACGATTTCATGAGAAACCTGTAAATAATCCCCTTCCTATCGCTCGCAGGTAATAACGGTGATTGTTCAACAGGCAGTTCTCCTGACTCCAGTTCATCATCATAACTTTGCCTTCCCGGATATCCCAGTGGCATTGATAAAGTATGACTCCCTGATACAGTGGCGGGACCGTACCGGCTTTAAACCGGTTTCTCATGTTAGGCCAGCCCAATAATGGACCTTGGCACCTGTTCCCTCATATTCAGCTAGGTATAGTATATTGCAAAATCCCTTATTAAGCAATACCCGTAAGCATATAGAACAGTACGCAAAGGAATGGTACAAGGAACTTCATGCCCATCAGTACGATAATATCGGCATAGGATTCCTTGTGGCTGAGACCGCAGATAGCCAGCAGGGTAACAAGAGCACCTGCATGAGGAACTGGGTCAATACCGATGGATGCAACAGCCACAATACGATGGAGTGCTTCCAAAGGAATACCGGCAGCAGTGGCCATCTGTGCCCACTGGTCACCCAGCATGGACAGAGCGATGGTCAGACCGGAGGATGCGGAACCGGTGATACCGCACATTACGTTGGTAGTGAGAACTGCAGAGAACAGTGGGCCACCACCAAAGTCAAGGTTCAACAGGAAATCCTTGATAACAGCGAAGCCACCCAGGCTTACTACTACGCAACCGAAGGCATAGCCGGAGGCTACGTTCAGTACAGCACTACAGGAGGATACAGCGGAGCCGTTAATGGTAGGCAGCATACCATCCTGAAGACGAAGGTGACGACGGGCAATAAATGCCGCAACGATGGAGCTGAGAATCAGTGCAATACTGATGGACCAGCCCGCGGAAATCTTGGCTACGGAATGAGCCAGGAGGGACAGCTTCAGGCCGCCCAGGGACTCCAGAGAGTTCTGATCCCAGTGGAAGCCCCAATCCCAGTTAAATGGGTTGGAAAGAATTACGTTCAATACGATAACCATAACCAGTGGAATACAGGAAACCTTCCAGTTAGGGTTAGGAAGCTTATGACGGCGCTGGCCAAACTCGATGTGACGGCCATAGCCCTCGCCGGCATCCTTCAGACGCTTGGCCCGGAAGGAAATCCAGCCCCAGCCCATAAGCAGGAATACCAGGGATGCGAACAAACCAATGCCTACGCCGGACCAGGTGGAGGTACCAAAGTAGGAAGAAGGAATAATGTTCTGAATCTGTGGAGTACCAGGCAAAGCAACCATTGCAAAGGAGAAGATACCCATCCACAAGGCAGCCGGTAACAGACGCTTAGGAATATCAGCCTTCTTGAATACTACAGCACCAAAAGGATACATAACGAATGCAACTACGAATACGGACAGACCACCATAGGTCAAAGCACCGCAGCCCAGCAGTACTGCCAGTACCGCACGCTTCTCACCCAAAATCTCAATAATCTTGCCGGCAACGGATGCTGCCATGCCGCCCTTTTCCATCAGACGGGCAAACACCGCACCAAACAAGAAAATTGGATAGTAGTTCTTCACATACTCAGCAGCTTTTGTCATGTAAAGCTCACTGAAAATTGGTAAAACTGCATGCTCACTTCCAAGTGCAGCAACTACGGCAAACAGAGGGGCAACCAGAATTACGGATGCACCACGATATGCCATGTACATCAGACCGATAAGCGCAATAAGAATTATTGCTGTGTCCATTACGAAATCTCCTCCTAAAATTTTGTTAAAAAATAGTTGTTAGCTTATCTCATATAAAGAGTCAGCCTCTATATTAAAACAGTATGAAAGTTAAATGTCAAGACAAACTTGGCAGTAGGTATCAATTTTTTCGAAATTATGTATTTTTTTCATGTTTCTGTTCTGATTATAACCAAAAGTTATTAAAATCATTCTTTTAAACTTTTGTTCAGACTATTTTTTACATTATTTCATTTTCGGTGGGAGAAAAGAAAGATAGCTTCCGGATAGCTCCACCTATCCGAAAGCTAGTGTTGCACCAGGCAACCAATGAATGAAATGAAATGTATGAGCAATGCTTTTCTTGCAGCGCTGAAACCACAAGAAAAAACCTTTCGACTATTTCAGTGACCCGAAAGCGAAAGGTTTGCTGTACAATGGCACAATAAAAGAAAAATCCTGACACCAAGCCAGGATTCATGCAATCTACGTTGCCAAATCCCCTTCCCATCACTCGCAGGTCAAACGGTGATTGTCAAACAGGCAGTTCTCCTGACTTCAGATCATCGCTCCATCACGCCTTCCCAGATTTCTCCAGTGACATAAATGTGATATCGCTCCCTGTTACAGTGGCGGGACCGTACCGGCTTTCAACCGGTTTCTCATGTTAGGCCAGCCCAATAATAGGCCTTGGCACCTGTTCCAATCTTTATTAAATTCATCTTACGAATATGATACTAGCACTTTAGTTATTGGGTGTCAACCAAAAGTGACATATTTTTCCATATTTTTCACAAACGGTCCACCTGTATGCTCACCTGATGGTCCGGATAACTCTTGTGAATATCCTCCTCCACCATTTCTATAATGCGTTCATCAGTGAACTTGCAGCCATAAGGCACCGCCAGATCAAAGACAATACGGCCGGCAGCCGTAAGGCGGAAATCGTGGAAGGTAATCAACGGGTCAATGCAGGCCACAATATGATAGAGCTTTTCCTTGATTTCATTCTGAATAGGGTCTCCCGTTACCATAGGGTCCACGTGCACCGTCATGGACACCTTGAATTCCTCACGGATGGACTCCTCCAGATTATCAATTATATTATGGGCCTCCATAAGGCTCATATCAGCCGGCACCTCCGCATGGAGGGACACAAAGATACGGCCGGGGCCATAGTTGTGAACAATGACATCATGCACACCCATAATCTGTTTTTCTTCCAATGTACGGCGGGTAATAGCCCGGACAAATTCCGGATCAGGAGGCTCACCCAGCAAAGGCTGCAATGTATCCTTGGCCGCCTCCCAGCCGCTGTGCATGATAAATAAGGCCACCACAATACCGGCCATGCCATCAAAATCATAGCCCATGGTCAGATTCACAATAAGGCAGATGATAACCACAAAGGTAGCCACACAGTCGCTGAGGCTGTCAGTGGCTGCCGCCAGCATGGCAGGAGAATCAATCCGCTTCCCCAGCCCACGGTTAAAGAGACCCAGCCACAGCTGCAGCAGCAGGGACAGAGTCAATATTACAACTACCGTTACGGAAGTATCCATGGCCTCCGGGTGCAGCACCTTTTCAATGGAGGACTGCATCAGCTCAATGCCAATGACCAAAATAGCCCCGGCAATAATGAGCCCCGCAATATACTCTATGCGTCCATGACCAAAGGGATGCTCCGGGTCCGCCGGCTTGGCTGACATGCGATAGCCCAAAATGGTAATTACCGCAGCACCGGCATCAGCCAAATTGTGCACCGCATCACCAATAATGGCAATGGAGCCGGAAACAAAACCAATAAACAGCTTTACAAGGCACAGAATTACATTCACCATGATGCCCACGCCGCCGCTGAGGTACCCATAGCTGGTCCGTACAGCAGTGTCATTTATCTGTTCACTGTTCTTTACAAATTTTCTGATAAGAAAATCAGTTAACATTCTCATCACCTACACTGGTTACATACCAAACATCAAAGTCCTTGACGAACTTCCAGACAGCATCGTCGGAAATCCGGGCAGAAGCTTCGTTGTCAACATAACGGGACTTGGCGTCCTTGAATTTTTTATATAATTCAGGCTGCTTCAAATCCGCCGGTTTCTTTTCCAATATCATAAGGGCATATTTTTCCGCCTCGGTGAGATTCTTGAGCTGCCGCAGCTGAGGCTGGCATTCATCCAGATACTTCTTTGGCAGATGCGCCTGCAGCTTTATAAGGGCCCTTTCCCGCTTCTTATTGTCCTTCTTCAGCAGGTCCAGGGTCTTGCTTTTAGGAATGGTGTCCTTGCCCTTTGCAGTACCCCAGAGATTTTTATATAAAAGCTGCAATTCCACAGCATCAGGCCGCCCGATGTGTGCCCAGTTATTTTCCAGCCGCTGGGAATGGCTGGCAAATATTTTCATGGGCTCAGCCAAATCGCCAAACTGTGACTTAATGGCCTTTTCCCAGGATTTCTTTTCATCATACATACCAGGGTTATTGGCAAAGTCCGCCCCGGTGGCAATGGCTATCTTGGACAGCTCGGCCTTTTCCATGGGATTGATGAAAAATGCCGGCACATCCTTGGCCTTCATGTCCTTATCCATCTTATCCAATGGGCCAAGGGCCAGCTTTTCCTTCATAAAATCCGTCACCGGATAGTTCCACCAGATTCCCATAGGCTTGCCATAGATGCTGTTTACCTGCTTCACCGTTTTATCAGACAACCCGTCGGGGCAAACCCCTTCCCCCGTGTACAGCACCAGCACATCCTTGTCCAGCTTGGCCGCCAGGGTGCGGGTGTAGTCGCTGATGGGGCCGTTCTTCTCCATATCCTGCAAAAAGTATTCCGTAGGCACCAGAATCAGATTGCTGCAATCGGGCCGAACCTTGATAAAGTTGGCGTTGACCCAATTGACAAAATCCGCCTGCCCCTGGGCATCCTTGGTGGGAATATCGTCAAAGAACAGGGCAAAATGCCGGATGCCAATATCATACATGGCCTGCATCTTGTTAATCATGGCGTAGCGGTCCTCGTACATGGACTGGCCGGAGAAGGCAATATCATTCCCCGGGGATACGGCAAAGATAAGATCTATCTTCAGCTCCTTGGCCTTTTGGGTCAGCTCCTGCAGCTCCCTGTACTTGTCCTCAGGATATGGCTGCCGCCAGTACTTGCGGTGATATTCATCATCCTTTGGAGCATAAATATAGGCATTCAGCTTCTTTGATGCCATAAATTTAAGCATATCCAGCCGGTGCTCATGGGTCCAGGGCACACCGTAAAAGCCTTCCACCACACCCCGCAGCGGAATGGCCTTGCTGTTTCCCCGGTCCGCCTGGGCATTGATAGGCAGCAGTGTCAAAACTATTAAGCATATAACCAACAAAAAAATTAACTTCATTTTCATTAACCATCACCTGGATTTATGGGAACAACCCCATGATGCCCGGGCAGTTCTAAATTATATTTCCTGTAAAAAGGCCTTGTAGCCCTTCATTGTTTCGTATACATCCACCTTGCTTACGGCTTCCCAAGGAGCATGCATGCTGAGAACAGCCACACCGCTGTCAATTACATTCATGCCATAGAGGGCCATAATGTAGGCAATAGTGCCGCCGCCACCAAGGTCCACCCGGCCCAGCTCAGCTGTCTGGAAGGTAACCTTGTGCTTCTTCATAATGGCTCTTATGCGGCCCAGATATTCGGCACTGGCATCATTGGAGCCGGACTTGCCACCACGGCCGGTGAATTTATTAAATACCATACCCTTGCCCGGATAAGCCACATTCTTCTTGTCAAAGGCAGAGGCATAGAGAGAGTCATAAGCGGAGCTTACATCAGAGGACAGCATCCAGGAGTTGGCCAGACAGCGGCGCAAGGAAATGCCGCTATAGCCACCCAATGCGTGGAGCAGCTCAGCCACGGTGTTCTCAAAGAACCGGGACTGCATACCGGTAGCACCCACGGAGCCGATTTCCTCCTTGTCCACCAGCAGGCAGCAGGCAGTGCGCTTCACCTTCTTGGTTTCCAGCATGGCTACCAGAGAAGTATAAGCACATACTCTGTCATCGTGGCCATAGGCCAGCACCATGCTGCGGTCCAGCCCCAGATCACGGGCCTTGCCGGCAGGAACCATGGTGAGCTCGGCGGAAATGAAATCATCCTCCTCAATCTGGTACTTGTCCTTCAGGAGTTTCAGAATACCGGCCTTAACCGCATCCTTTTCCTCGCCCTTTAATGGATAGCTGCCGATAAGGATATCCAGATTCTCACCGGTAACCACCTTGGAGGCCTTCTTTTCCATCTGCTCCTGGGATAAGTGAATCAGGAGGTCAGTAACGCAGAATACAGGGTCACCCTCCTCCTCACCAATGACAATTTCCTGTACGGTGCCGTCCATGCGAGCCACCACGCCGTGGAGAGCCAATGGCAAAGTCACCCACTGGTACTTCTTGATGCCGCCATAATAATGGGTATCAAAATAAGCCATGCCATCAGACTCGTAAAGAGGATTCTGCTTCAAATCCAGACGACAGGTGTCGATATGGGCACCCAGAATGGCCATGCCATCCTCCAAGGACTCGGTGCCGATGTTGAACATGGCAATGGCCTTGCCCATGCAGACAGCATATACCTTGTCACCGGCAGACAGCTTCTTGCCGCTCTTTACGATGTCATCAAGATTCCTGTAGCCGGCCTTTTCCGCCTGCTTAACAGCCTCAACTACGCTTTCACGCTCGGTCTTGCACTGACTCAGAAAGGCCTTGTAGCCTTCATTGAGCTTGTGCAGGGCCTTCTTTTCTGCTTCGGTGTATTTATTCCAAATTGGAGTCTTTTTTTCGTCTTTTTTCTGATCCTTAGCCATAATAAGCCTCCTTATTGTCTATAGGTACCGTGGGAAGGTACCTATTAGTATATATCGTCTAATAAGTTTAGAGAATGGGGCAAGGAACCGGTGTCTTTCACGCCGTCCCTGTGCTAAAACTTTTTATTGCCTATATATAGTGTAAAAAATCATAACTCGCTTCGCCATACGGGACTAGCTTTGCGTCGCTCAAACAAATGATTTTTTCCACTAAAACCAAGGTATAGCAATAAAAAGTTTCTTCACGCGCTGGTACTAAATGTTCAAGCCACCGGTACCAGCCCCCTTACATATTATCGTTGTTATGCCAAGAGGTACGCGGGGAGGTGCATATGGGGGACGTATTTTGCGTTGGTACTTAGTGAATCCAAGCCGACAGGCGCCGGATGAACTTAGTATCCGCTACGCAAACTAGTGAGCGAGAGCGTTCCCCATTGCACCTTCCCGCAGTACCTCGTATTATCAATTGTTAGTGCATCTTGTCCAGGATGCGTAAAAAGTCGTCGCGGGTTTCGGCTTTGTTGAACTGCACCCGCAGCTCGGCGTTGCCCTTGATGCCTCTGGTGTACCAGGTGGCATGCTTCCGCATTTCCCGCGGGCCCACATAATCACCCTTGAATTTCAGCAGCATATCCAGATGGCGGATAATAACTTCCTTCCGCTCCTCCATAGTTGGCCCCGGCAGACGCTCCCCGGTCTTTAAATACTGGGTCAGCTGACGGAAAATCCACGGATTGCCCTGGGCAGCCCTTCCTACCATGACCGCCTCACAGCCAGATACTTCACGGATTTTGATTAAATCATCCACAGTGCGGATATCGCCGTTGGCAATAACCGGAATGCTGAGAGCTTCCTTCACCTGACGGATAATCTTCCAGTTGGCCTGGTCCTTGTAGAACTGCTCCCGGGTGCGGCCGTGAACCGCCACCGCCTTTACCCCGGCTTCCTCAGCCAGCTTGGCCATTTCCAGCACGTTGATACGCTTGTCATCCCAGCCAATGCGCATTTTCACCGTAACAGGCATGCTCACTGCCCCCACCAAGGCCTTTAAAACCTTGAAGGACCGCTCCGGGTCCAGCATCATGGCCGAGCCCTCGTGATTCTTCACTATTTTCGGTGCCGGACAGCCCATATTAAAGTCCAAAATATCCGCACAATGCAGTGATTCTATATATTCCGCCGCCCGGGCCACACTGTCCGGCTCCGCACCAAAAAGCTGCATGGCCATAGGCCGCTCCGCTTCCTCGGTGTGGAGCATATTCAGGGTATGCTCGTTGCGGTAGTTAATCCCCTTGTCGCTGACCATCTCCGAATACACCAGCGGACAGCCCATTTCCCGGGCCAAAATCCTGTATGGAGTATCCGTAACACCCGCCATGGGCGCCAAAAAGACAGGGATAGGGAATTCAAAGTTTCCAATGTTCATTAATTACTGATTCCTTTCATAAAGAACCCGCAAACCAGTCAGAGTGAGGAAATGGTCAATTTCATCAATGGTTTTGGATTCCTTGGCAATCATCTTTGCATAACCGCCGGTGGCAATAACCTTCATTGGCTTGCCATATTCCTGCTTAATCCGACGGACAATTTCATCTATCTGACCCACAAAGCCGAAAATAATTCCCGCCTGCATACCAGTAATGGTATTACGGCAAATCACATTCTTTGGAGTCACCAGCTCAATACGTGGCAGCTTGGCAGCCTTCTGGAACAGCCCCTCTGCAGAGGTGCCCAGACCAGTGGAAATAACACCGCCCAAAAAGTCACCGTTTTCATCCACCACATCAAAGGTGGTGGCAGTACCAATATCAATAACAATCAGTGGCCCGCCATACTGCTCGTAGGCCCCCACCACATTTACAATACGGTCGGCACCAATATCCCGCGGATTTTCGTATTTAAGACGAATCCCGGTCTTAATGCCAGGCCCCACAATCAAAGGCTTTAAATGGAAATAACGCTCGCACATTTTCTCCATAGGCACCACCAATGGCGGTACTACAGAGGAAATAATAACGGCGGTTATATCCTCCATTTTAATGCCGTGATACAAAAAGAGATTATTGATCTCCATACCATATTCATCACTGGTCTTCTGCCGCTCCGTGGACACACGCCAGTGACGGTACAGCTTCTTGCCGTCGTAGGTTCCCAATACCACATTACTGTTACCAATATCAATTACTAAAAGCATACTTGCCTCCAACTTTCAGATTATTTTTCCGGGGGCGAATGGACACATCCCCTGCATAAACCTTGCGGATTTCACTGCTGCCCTCCGGCTGTACCAGCAGGGCACCATCGGTATCAATATCCACGGCCCGGCCGGCGAAGGTTTCATTGATTCCCAGCACATTTATGTCCTCTCCCAGGGTAACGGACAGCTTTCGCCATCTGTCCAGCACCCCATCAAAGCCATTGCGTCTGGTATCCAGATAATTGGCCTCCAGCCGACGGAGAACCCGCTGGAAAAAGGCCACCCTGTCAAAATCACCGATGAACATGGACATGGAGCCGGCCTTGTCCTTTATATCCTCCGGAAAGGTGGTCGGGTCAATAATGGCATTAATTCCCATACCAATGACCACGTAATTTATGCGGTCAATTTCCGCACTCATTTCCGTCAGAATGCCCACCAGCTTCCGACCCTGATATAATATATCATTTGGCCACTTAATGCCAGCCTCCAGACCAACCTCGTGCATGGCCTCCACAATGGCCACCGCCGCCAGCAGGGTACACTTCGGTGCCTCCTGAGGCAGAAAATCCGGCTTTAGGATAACAGAAAACCAGATGCCCCCCTTGGGACAGAAGAAGCTCCGGTCCAGGCGGCCCTTGCCGGTGTTCTGGCTTTCCGCCACCACCACCGTGCCATCGGGAGCCCCCTGGGCTGCCAATCGCTTGGCCTCATTGTTGGTGCTGCCGATATCCTCAAAGGCCACTATCTGGCTGCCAATAACCTTGTTTCCCAGGCCGTGGCTGATGACCTCCGGCAGCAGCCTGTCAGGAGCCCCCACCAGCTTGTAGCCGTTACGGGCCTGACTGTCGATATTGTAGCCCGCATTTTTCAATTCATTTATATGCTTCCAGACAGCAGTACGGGATACCCCCAGCCTTTCTGCTATATCAGCCCCGGAGAGGTAACGGTCCCCGGCGCCCCGTAGCAGCTCCAAAATCCCCTGTCGCATAACAAAAAATCCTCGCTTATTTCCATAAACCATCAAAAGGGGCTGCTGCATCTATGGATTACATGCTTCAGCCCCTATGAATACTTTTTATTTATCAGTGGTACTATTCAGTTTTGGTTCCGGCTCAGTATAAGGAACCTCCACCTCGTCCTCAGCCTTTTCAGCAGCCGCATCACCATCGGCAGTTGCCTGCTCCACCGGCTCTACGGGAATCAGCTTTGGCTCATTATCGTCATCCTTAGGCTCTTCCGGCTTCTTTTCAGCCTCTTCCTTTTCGGTGACATTACCAAAGCCAACCAGCTCCTTCAGCTCTGCAGCCTCCAGAGTTTCCTTCTCAATGAGGGCCTCGGCAATAACATGCAGCTTGTCGATATTTTCAGTAAGGAGCTCACGGCAGGCCTCATAGGCCTCCTCAATGTACTTGCGAACCTCACGGTCAATATCGCTGGCAACCTCTTCAGAATAATTTCTCTGATTATTGATGTCACGGCCAAGGAAAACCTGATGGTCACGGCTCTCACCATAGGCCACAGGACCAAGGGTAGGACTCATACCATACTGGGTAATCATGCTTCTTACCAGCTGGGATGCCCGCTGAATATCATTCTGGGCACCGGTGCTGATTTCCTTCAGCACAACCTCCTCGGCTACACGGCCTGCCAGCAGGGTTTTCAGCTGGTCAAGGAGCTCGCTTCTGGTAGCATAGGAACGGTCCTCCTTAGGAAGCATGAGGGTATAACCGCCCGCCCTTCCTCTAGGAATAATGGTAACCTTGTGAACAGGGTCAGCATTTGGCAGGAGCATGCCCACCAGAGTATGACCACCCTCGTGATAAGCGGTCAGCTTCTTTTCCTTATCGCTCATCACCTTGGACTTGCGCTCAGGACCGGCCATTACACGTTCAATGGATTCCTCCATCTCCTGCATGGCAATGGACTTCTTGTCCCGGCGGGCAGACAGAAGAGCCGCCTCATTTACCAGATTGCTGAGGTCAGCACCGGTAAAGCCGGGAGTACGTCTTGCCAGCACGTTGAGGTCAACGTCCTTGTCAATCGGCTTGTCCTTGGTATGAACCTTCAAAATAGCCTCACGGCCCTTAACATCCGGCTTGTCCACCACAATCTGGCGGTCAAAGCGGCCCGGACGCAGCAGAGCTGGGTCCAGAATATCCGGACGGTTGGTAGCCGCAATAATAATAATGCCCTCGTTGGCAGCGAAGCCGTCCATTTCAACCAGCATCTGGTTAAGGGTCTGCTCACGCTCATCGTGACCGCCACCAAGGCCGGCACCACGCTGACGTCCTACGGCATCAATTTCATCAATAAATACAATACAAGGTGAGTTCTTCTTGGCCTGATCAAAGAGATCACGGACACGGGAAGCACCCACACCTACGAACATCTCCACGAAGTCGGAACCACTGATGGAGAAGAACGGTACACCGGCCTCACCGGCAACGGCCTTGGCCAGCAATGTCTTACCAGTACCCGGAGGGCCAAAGAGCAAAACACCCTTTGGAATCTTGGCACCCAGCTGATTAAACTTGGCTGGCTGCTTAAGAAATTCTACTACTTCCTCCAGCTCCTGCTTGGCTTCATCAGCACCGGCCACATCCTCAAAGCGGACCTTCACCTTGTCGCCGCCGCTCATTTTAGCCCGGCTCTTGCCGAAGGACATAACCTTGCCACCGCCCCCCTGGCTCTGCTGCATGATAAAGAACCATACACCAACCAGCAACAGGATAGGCAATACAGAGGACAGCAAGGTGGACCACCATGGTGGCTCCGGCGGATTTTCTGCCTTAATATCTACCTTCTTGTCCTCCAGCAGCTTGATAATATCGCTGCGCTCACTAGGATAGGTAGGCAGAACCGTAGTAAACTCTGTACCATCACTTAAGGTACCCTTTATGATGTTTTCAACAATAACAACCTTGGCAACCTTACCATCATTGATTTCCTGGACAAAGGATGAATAATTCATCTCCATCTTGGAAGGACCCTTGGCAGAGAAATAATCAATCAATGATATGGCAACCAGAATGATGAGCAGGTAAAAACCCACATTACGGATAAACTTATTCAAACCTCAACCCCCTAAAAAGGCAATAATCTCTACAAATAATGATTATATCACATTGAAAGATTATCTTACAAACCCATGAAAATTTCATGAATAAATCATGAATAAATTTCTCTCTTCAAAACGCCAATTACAGGCAGGTTTCTGTATTTTTCAGCATAATCAAGGCCATAGCCCACCAGGAACTCATCCGGAACCTCAAAGCCGCAGTAGTCGATATTTACCTCAACCTGACGGCGGGATGGCTTGGAAAGAAGGGCACACAGCTTCACGCTGGCCGGCTTGCGTTCACGGAGGAGAGCCATGAGGTTGGTCATGGTAAGACCGGAGTCAATAATATCCTCCACCAGAAGGACGTGACGGCCGGCAATATCCTTGTTCAGATCCTTCTTGATATTCACCTTGCCGCTGGACACAGCAGCATCACCGTAGCTGGAGGCCGCAATAAAATCAATGTTGATTGGCAGTTTGATCTGTCTGATAAGGTCTGTAAAGAACACTGCTGCACCATTCAGGATACCTACAACAACCACGTCCTTGCCCTCATAATCCTTGGCAATCTGCTGACCCAGCTCTGCAACCTTTGCTGCAATAGTTTTTTCATCAAACATTACACTTTCCAAATCATTTTTCATTTTATTCTTCTCCTTTTCCATAAGAAAGTATTACATACTGCTTCGTATCCTTGTCAGCCAG
The DNA here is from genome assembly GCF_002100115.1 of Anaerovibrio sp. JC8. Taxonomy (GTDB): domain Bacteria; phylum Bacillota; class Negativicutes; order Selenomonadales; family Selenomonadaceae; genus Anaerovibrio. The sequence continues at coordinate 119,207 of NZ_ANBM01000004.1, forward strand.
GGCCACAGATGTCTGCCGCAGTCCTGCCACCCAGATGATTTCATCACTGTGGGAGCTGACCACCAGTGGTACGCTGTCCCGGCTGCTCCGTTCTACCTTGGCATCAACAAAAAAATCCTTCAGCTTTTTGCTGCCGGCTTCCAGCCTGATTCTGTCACCATCCTGACGATAGCGCACAACAAGCTCTGTACCGCATTTTTCGGCGTCACAATAAATTTTACATCTTGAAAAAGGGGCTTCCCCTTCCAAAGAATCTGTCACAAAAGCAGAAATAGAACCGCCTCCGGGCAATTCAACCTTACTTCCCAATTTAAGAATTATTTTATATGGTGTATCTTTTATTGTACCATGACTTGTCAAAAATTCATCATTATTTTTTGATAAATAAAAAAAGCCATAGCTGATTTTTCCCAAACAACGGTGGGACAGATTAAGAGATGTTCCTGTGGCCCCTTTCTTTATAAGCTCCAGCACAGCTTCAACATGCTGAAAGCCAAAGGCTTTACCCGGTCTGAGCTGACCCACCATATACTGAATCAGCCGCCGCTGAATGGCCAGTGGCTCCTGCAGAAAGTCCCCCACCGGGCACTTCAGGGTGTTGCCTTTCCCCGTATCCTGACTAATGAGCCTGTCCGCCGCCTGCCGGCACAGGCTGTCCAGCAGCTCCTCCTCGGGAGCCGTCAGCTCCGCCAGCTGGCACAGGCTCTGGGATATATTGGGGTTATACTCACTCTGCAACAGGGGCAGCAGCTGAAGCCGCAGCTTGTTGCGGGTGCAGTCCGGCTCCTGGTTGGTGGCATCCAGACGGGGGCTCAGCCCCTGCTGACGGCAATACTCCACCAGCTCAGCCTTGGTAAAGCCCAGCAAGGGGCGGATAAGATTATCCCTTTTTGGCAGCATTCCCGTCAGCCCCTTCATACCAGTGCCACGCAGAAAGTGCATCAGCACCGTTTCCGCCTGGTCATCGGCATGATGGGCCGTGGCAATAAGGGCATTATTCAAGCCTTCAGCCAGCTGCTGCAGAAAAGCATAACGCATTCTTCTGGCACAGGTTTCAAGGGACTCTCCGCTTTCCCTGCTCAGCTGGGGAATATTGCCCGACTCCGCATAAAAAGGAATCCCCTTATTCTGGCAATAATCCCGTACAAAGGCCTCATCATCCATGGAGGCCTGGCCCCGAATGCCGTGCTCGTAATGGGCCGCCACCACCTTAATGGCCAGCTTGTCCCTCAGCCCCCATAGCAAATCCAGCAAAGCCAGAGAATCCGGCCCCCCGGAGCAGGCCACGATTACGGTCTGTCCCGGCTCCGTCACAAAATGGGACTGCCAATATTCTGTTAGGCTTTTTTCAATGGCCATAATGCCCTCCAAAATACAAGAAAAGCACCTTTTAAAAAAGGTGCTTTCAGAAAGCTTATCTTCTGCGGCCACCGCCACGGCCACCGCGCTTTGAATCAGTCTTGCGGCTAAGGTCAGTCAGGCGCTCATCACTGTCCTTAAGGAAGCGGGAAAGCTTATCCTCAAAGGATGCAGTTGCGTTATTAAAGCGACTGCTGCCACCGGCACTGCGGGCAAAGCCGCCTGCTGGTCTGCTGCCCATGCTTGAACGTGGTTCAAAATTTTTCTTTTCAAAAGGCTTCTTTTCCGGGCTTGGCTGCTCCTCCTGCTTCTTCTCCTGAGCACGCTTTATGGAAAGAGCAATCTTTCCCTTTTCATCAACGGAAAGTACTTTGACCTTTACATTGTCCTGCTCATTCAGGAACTCACTAACACTATTGACATAAACGTCGGCAACCTCGGAAATATGTACGAGGCCAACCTTTCCCTCCGGAAGGTTAACAAAAGCACCAAAATTAGTAATGCCAGAGACAACGCCCTCAACAATACTACCTACTTCAATGGACAAAATACTTCCTCCTTAGATAATACAACACTAACACACGTATTGTACCACCCTATTTCTTACAGTGTCAAGAAAATCAAGGGTCTAAGCCCCTTACTTTTTTTGATAAATATAAGGTATTTCCCCATCCTTGGTCATACCCAAATCCTCACGGGCCAGCTTCTCCACATAGGCCGGATCCGCCAGCTGCTCCTTTTCCTGCTGCAGCAGCTCATTTTCCTCCTGGGCCGCCTTCAGCCTTGCCTCCGCCTGAACCTTGTCCTGGCTCAGATCGTGATAGGTGAAGGCCTGCTCCCCCAGCTTAAAGGCCGCCAGCAAAAACATGACCGCCATTATAATAACGAACCAGTTAATCTGACGCCTCTGAGGCCTTACAACATGCAATTTTGCCCTGCTCACAAACGTCCTCCTTTCTGGTTCATACACATCGTCAAAATCACACTAAAAATTACGTTTCACTCCACTGATAATAATCCGTTGTGGCAATACGCCTGTAGATGGAATTGCACTCATCACAGGCAAAGCGGGCCACCGTATCTCTCATATCGGCACGGCCATTGATAATCTTAACCGCCTCCGGCTCAAGATATCTCATGTTGGCACCACAGCGCGGGCAGGCACAGTTGCCATTTTCGTCCCGCTTCAGCTGCATTGGCTCCAAATCACCGGTGCCAATGATTTTCTGCCGCTCCGGAGTCAGGGTAAGCTCCTTCAGCTCAAAGACCTCATAAAGGCCGGAGCTCAGCAGCTCACGGTAAAAGGTATCACAGCGGCGACAGATATAACGCGGCTTGACATTTTCATAATCCACCTTGCCATTGACCACCCGGACCTGTCCCCCGTCGGAAAATTCCAGCTCCTGGTTGCAGACAGGACACAGATAACGGCCGGAGCCACTCTTGGCCAGGGCCACCACCGGATTGATATCCGTAACCGTATCCGTTGCAGTCTGAGGCTCCTCCTCATCCTCCAACGGGAAGGTATCATAAAGCCCGGAGCTTAACAGCTCACGGTAAAATACCCGGCAATCATCACAGATGAACTTGGGCTTAATGCTTTCATAATCCACCTTGTCCCCAATGACCTTGATGGCACCGCCCTCAGTACACCTCAATGTCTTGCTGCAGCGTGGACACTTGAAGCTGCCACCCTGCCCCTTAATGAGGTGAACCACCGTCTCCACATCCTTGGACATGGAAGCCGCCTCCTGATTCTCAGAGGCGGTAGAATCCAGATGCATGGCCTTTGCTTCTTCCTTCAGCTCCTCATCCAGATCAAAAACATCATAGTAGCCGGAATGAAGCATCTCTCTGTAAAACTTCTGGCAATAAAAGCACACATGACGAGGCTTTATATTTTCATAATCCACCTTGCCATCAACAACCCTGACCTGTCCACCATCTTTATATACCAAGGGTCTGCCGCACTCCGGGCACAGCAGGGCCTCATCATTTCCTTTTTCTAATGCGGTAACTGACACCTTAACCACCACACACTTTCTATAAAAGTATAGGAAGAATAGAAAAATAGAAACTCCCCAGATAATCCAGAAAGTTTATTAATAAAAATATTATAACATGAAACTAAAAATTGAATACATAAAAAAATTGCATTTATTGGCAAAAATTCATTCTCTTAGCTCATATATTCTGCTATGGTAGTGGCAGCGTCGGTACGCCTGAATTTTCGGGAATTCTGGCTCATAAGGGCCAGCTTTTCCGGATGCCGCAACAGGTCCCCGATAATCTTGGCCAGACTGTCGCCGGAATGGAGCCAAACAGCCATGCCTCCCTCGGACATGAAGCGGGCATTATCCGTCTCAGGACCGGGAATAGGCTCATGAAGCACCATTGGAAGTCCCAAGGACATGGCCTCTGTCAGGGTGAGGGCCCCCGGCTTGGTTATGATAACATCGGAGGCTGCCATCAGCAATGACACCTTGTCCGTATATCCAAGGGCTGTAATATGGTGGTGAGAAGTAGCCGCAAAGGCCTCCACCTTCCTTTTCAGCTCCTCGTTGCGGCCCGCAATAACCAGCAGCTGCAGCTTTTCCCTAATCTTCTCCAGCTGGTCCAGGGCACCGTCCATACCCCCAAGGCCCAGACCGCCACCCATCATCATAATCACCGGATAATCCATGGACAGGCCCAGCTCTCGGCGGCACTCTGCCTTGTCATAGCCACGGCAGAAGGGCTCCGATACTGGAATGCCGCTGACGTGGATAATATCCCGGCTGATGCCGAATTCCACCAGCTGATCCCGCATGGATTCAATGGCCACAAAATAATGGTTCAGCTTGGGGCAGACCCACATCTGATGCACGGAATAATCCGTAATTATGGCACAGGAATCAAAATCCGCCTTTTTGTGCTCCAGCAGATGGGACACCGCATCCGCCGGAAAGGGATGGGTGCAGATAATGGTATCCGGACGGTATTTCCTTATAAGAGACTTCATGGAATACACAATGACGGAGCTCATGGCCCATTTTACAAAGCCACCCTTTTTCCGGCCGGCAGTAAACTGATACATAAACTCGTAGAGGTTGGGCACCAGATTCAGCATGGTCAGATAGCCGTGCTTCATCATGGCATTAATCCAGGAGGTTTTCATGGACATGAAATCAATGATATTTATGACAGCCTCCGGATGCTGTTTTTGGATGCTTTCAGCCACTGCAGCCGCAGCCTTTTCATGGCCTGAGCCCACCGAGGCCGTTACAATTAGAAAGGACTTGCCCTCCGACATCATCCTTCTACCTCCATAAGTGCAAAATTTAAACTCGACTAAATTAAGCGGGAGCAAAACCCCCGCTTAATATGGCTAATTTTATCACACCGCCAACAAAGTAGCAACATTATCCAATTTTATGCCGTAATTCCCCCGTCAACGCTCCAAATGGCACCGTTGACAAAGGCCGCCTCATCAGAGGCCAGAAAATCAATAACCGCCGCAACTTCCTCAGGAGTGCCGATTTTCCCCAGAGGATAAACAGAGCTCATTTCCCGCAGAGCCTCATCCCGGTCAGGATACTGCTGCAGCTGCTTTTCCGTAAGGGGAGTCATTACATCCCCCGGACACACGCTGTTGACCCGGATATTCCACGGCGCCAGCTCCAATGCCATGGCCTTTGTAAAGAGATTCACTGCCCCCTTGGAGGCACAGTAGGCACTGCACAGCATATTGCCGTGAACTCCCGCATCAGAGGAAACATTGACTATAGCCCCGGAGCCCTGCTTCTTCATTTCCATTGCCACCTGCCGGGTCATGAAATAGGTCCCCTTCACATTTACATCCATGATGAGGTCAAAGTCCTCCTCATCCATATCCTCAATGGCCCGCTCAAAATAAATTCCCGCAGAGTTGACCAGTATATCTATGCGCTTATAAATATCCAGGGTCTTTTGCACCGCATCGGCGCAGTCACTTAGCTTTCGCACATCACAGGGAATATAATTGCACCTTGCATTGCTGACCTTTTCCATCACGGACTTTACAGCCCGCAGGCCACGGTCAGTATCCCGTCCCAGCATGACCACATTATATCCCTTTCCTGCGAATCTTTTGGCGGCAGCCAGCCCTATTCCGGAGGTGCCCCCGGTTATAATAACAGTTTTAGTCTCCATAATCATAAGTATCCTTTATATAGGCCAGGCCCAATAAGGGCAACAAAAAGGCTGCCTCAGAAATTGTGGCAGCCAGATTGTATTACTTTAAAAAGCCTGATTATCTTTTCTTGCCCTTCTTGGCTTTCTTGTCTTTCTTAGCTGGAGCAGCACCCTTCTTAGGGTTAACGGAATCCTTCAAAGCCTTACCAGCCTTGAATACAGGGTTCTTGGAAGCTGCGATCTTGATTTCCTCACCAGTCCGAGGGTTACGGCCGGTACGAGCGGCACGAGCCTTAACCTCGAAAGTACCAAAGCCAATCATCTGAACCTTGTCGCCTGCTACCAGGGCTTCCTGTACGCTTGCGAACAGGCCGTTTACTGCCTTTTCAGCATCCTTCTTGGTAAGACCTGCCTTTTCTGCAACCTTTGCAACCAACTGAGACTTATTCATATACATCCTCCTCTTATTTAGGTTTTTCTGAAACCCGCATAATTGCTTGGTTTCTACCCCTTCATTGTCTCCAATATACCATAAACACTAGGTTTCTGCAATAAAAGTCTCAAAAATTATTGGATTTTTTTGAATTTTAGCACAATTTTGCCATGTTCCAGAGCTCATCCAGCTCATTTAAGGTGAAATCAGACCAGTTTTTCCCCGATTCCTTCACCTTATTTTCCACAAAATGAAACCGCTCCGTAAACTTGCGGTTGGTGTTCATAAGAGCCAATTCAGCATCTACCTTCAGGAAACGGGCCAGATTTACCACCGTAAAGAGCACATCTCCCAGCTCCTCCTCAATATGCTGTGGATTCCCCTCAGCCTGGGCCTCCTTCAACTCGTCAACCTCTTCCTTTATCTTGTCCCATACCGGCGCTATTTCGTCCCAGTCAAAGCCCACCTTGGCCGCCTTGTGCTGGAGCTTCTGGGCACTCATAAGGGCAGGCAGCCCCTTTGGTACCCCGTCCAGTACGGATTGGCGCTCCTTCTTTTCCTTCTTTTTGATGGACTCCCAGGCCAGCACTGCCGCTCCCGCATCAGCCGCCTGTACATCCCCGAAGATATGAGGATGACGGCGCACCAGCTTCTCCGTGGCCTCATCAATAACCTGCTGCATGGAGAAATCTCCTGTTTCCTCCGCCATGCGGGCATGGAACACCACCTGCAGCAGCAAATCCCCCAGCTCCTCGCACATGAGATGCGGGTCCTGCAAATCAATGGCCTCAATTACCTCATAGGTTTCCTCAATGAGATTGGTGCGGATGCTTTCATGTGTCTGGGCAATATCCCAAGGACAGCCCCCCGGAGAACGGAGAGTATGGACAATATCCTTCAACGGGGTAATGTCAAACTCACTCTTCCGCTTAAATGGCGGCACATACAGGCTGGTGAGATAATCAATATCCGGCTGACGGTCCAGCTCAAAGAGCTCAATGGTGCGGATGCTTTCGTCCGGCATACCCAGCTTATGGATGTAGGTTATAGGATACTCATCCGGAAAAACCTCCATAAGGCTCAGCTTGGTATCGGAGGCAATGCGGTCATTATAAACTTGGGTTATAACCAGCCCCGTAGGCATATCCACCGGCAGCTGGTCAAAATCCTCTGCATCAATAATGGTCATGCCCTCAATAGGGTCAATGCCCAGCTTGCTGTACAGCACCTCCACGAAGCTCATGCCCGGCTGGATATCCAGCTCAATCCCGGCCTCACGGCAGTATTCCCGCAACAGCACCACGGTTTTTTCCGCCACCATGGGACTACCGGGAACAGCGTATACCAAATCCTCGGAGGCCGCCTTCTTCACCAGGTCCCTGGCAATGGCCTCATAAAGGGCCTCAAAGCTCTCGGCCCCCTCATAAAAGCTGTCATAGGAGACAAAGCTGACTCCCCGCTCCTTTATCATGGGCACCGTAGGGTGCTTTTCCGTCCGAAAATACAGATGCTCAGCCCCTTGCATACGCTCCCAGCTGTCCATGGTTATAAGGCCAAAATCCCCGGGACCAAGGCCGATAACAGTTATACTGCCCATTTATACAATCCTCCCAATTTATCTTGACGCGGCACCGGCCACAGCCTTGCCGTTCATGATTTCCATAATTTCCAGCACAAAATTGTGAATGGTGGTCCCCGGCACAATGCTCAAATCAATAAGCATGGCCTTGGCCTCATTGTCAAACTTGACGTGATTGCCGTACATCCCCGATATCTCCAGCAGATTTTCTGTCGGACACTTAGGCTTCCCAGCAAAATATATTTCCAGATACTGGCTGCCCTCGGTAATGCGCTGAACCCCCACCTGGCGTGCCTCATTCCGGATACGGGCCACCGTAAAGAGATTCAGTACGGACTGTGGCGGATCACCAAAGCGGTCCACCAGCTCATCCATGAGGATATCAAGGGCATTGTTGTTTCTGAGGGCTGCCAGCCGCTGATAAATTTCAATCTTGTGCATGGCATCTCCCACATACTCATTGTCAATGTAGGCCTGCACCTTGATTTCCACCAATGGGTCCGTCTGGTGCACCACCGGCTTGCCGGTCTTAAGCTCCTGCACCGCATCATCCAACATACGGCAATACATTTCAAAGCCCACGCTGGCAATATGCCCATGCTGCTGGGAGCCCAGAAGATTGCCGGCACCACGGATTTCCAGATCCCTCATGGCAATCTTAAAGCCGGCACCCAGCTCCGCAAATTCCTTGATGGCCTGCAGACGCTTCTCTGCCACCTCGGACAGCACCTTGTCCTGCTTGTACAACAAGTAGGCATAGGCGATATTACGGGAGCGGCCCACCCGGCCCCGCATCTGATACAGCTGGGCCAGACCAAACTTGTCCGCATCATACACGATGATAGTATTGGCATTGGACACATCTAGGCCGCTTTCTATGATGGTGGTGGACAGGAGAATATCAAACTGCCCCTCGTAAAATTCCACCATAACACGCTCCAGCTGGGCCTCCGGCATCTGGCCATGGCCCACCCGTATATTGGCATCGGGCACCAGCTTTTCCAGCCGGTCCAGCATGGAATAAATACTCTCCACACGGTTATAGACAAAATAAATCTGTCCACCCCGCTTCAGCTCCCTGTTAATGGCATTGCGGATAATGTTGTCATTTTCCTCCACCACATAGGTCTGGACAGGAAACCGCTCCTGGGGCGGTGTCTCAATAACGCTCATATCCCGGGCCCCAGCCAAGGACATGTGCAGGGTGCGGGGAATAGGGGTAGCACTGAGGGTAAGCACATCAATGCCCACCGCCATCTGCTTTATCTTTTCCTTCTGGGACACCCCGAAGCGCTGCTCCTCATCCACTATGAGAAGCCCCAGATCCCTGAATTTGACCTTCTTGGCATTGAGAATGGCGTGGGTACCGATGAGAATATCCACCTGTCCCGACTCCACCCGAGCCACCACAGCCTTCTGCTCCTTCTGGCTTCTAAAGCGGTTAATGACCTCCACCGATGGGCCAAAATTGTGGAATCTCTCCGCAAAGGTCTGGTAATGCTGCTGGGCCAAAACCGTAGTAGGCACCAGCACCGCCACCTGCTTGCCGTCCATAACCGCCTTGAAGGCCGCACGGACAGCCACCTCCGTCTTGCCAAAGCCCACATCACCGCAGAGCAGACGGTCCATGGGCTGCTGCCGCTCCATATCCGCCTTGATTTCCGCAATGGCCGTCAGCTGGTCATGGGTTTCCTCATAAGGGAAGGCATCCTCAAATTCCCGCTGCCATACAGTATCCGGGGAAAAGGCATAGCCCTCGTCACTCTTGCGCTTGGCGTAGAGATTTATCAGCTCCTTGGCAATATCCTTGACGGAGGAACGGACCTTGTTCTTGGTCTTGTTCCAGCTGGAGCTGCCAATCTTATGGAGCCGTGGCACCTCCCCCTCCTTGCCGATATACTTCTGCAGCAGGCTCACCTGGTCCGTAGGCACAAACAGCCGGTCCTCGCCCCCATACTGGATATAGAGATAATCCCGCTTGACCCCGTTTATTTCCTCGGTCTTTACCCCGCAGTACTTACCAATACCGTACTGGGAATGAACCACATAATCCCCCACGTTGATTTCCCGGAAGTGATGTATGCGGTCCTCCTTGCTGACACGGGACAGACGCTTTTTCTGGCGGCCGAAAATATCCTTTTCAGTGACCACCACCAGCTTGGCCCCGGGCAGCTCAAAGCCGTTCAGCAGGCTCCCCTTCACAACGGTGGCCACCCCCGGACGAAGAGCAGTTTCCGTATCCCCCTCAACGGAGGCCAGACGGTGACGGGCCAGAATTTCCCGCACCGACTCCACCTTGGCCATATCGCCCAAAGTGACAATCACCTGATTTTTATCTGCCAGCCAGCCCTCCATATCATTGGAAAACATATCAAACTGCCGCTGGTAGGAGGCCACCCCCTGGACAGACACGCCAATAAGGTGGTCCAGATTTATGCTGTGAAGGCTATGAAGCATCATGGCCATATATATTACATTGTAGGAATTGATCTTCCCCAGAAAATCCTCCCAGGAAAAAAGCCGTCCCTTAATATCCGGGTTCTCCTTGGCCAGCTTGATGATTTCCTCACGGACCTTCAAGGGGTCATCAATAATGACCGCCGCCTCGGTGGTGAGAAATTCAGTAAACATGGCCTTCCGGTGCTTGTCGTCAAAGACATCAAAGGGTAGAATTTCCGCCTTGTCGCACTTTGATATGGAGGTCTGTGCTTCCACATCAAAAAAGCGGATGGAATCCACCTCGTCATCAAAGAACTCAATACGATACGGGGCGTGGCTGTTCACCGGGAACACATCCACAATACCGCCGCGGACGCAGAACTCACCCTGCATATCCACCTGGTCCACCCGGTCATAGCCCATCTTTACCAGATGGTCCAGCAAATCATCCCGTTCAATGACATCCCCCACCTTCAGCTTCAGGCTCAGTGCCCGGAACTGCTTTGGTGAGATACCCTTTTGGGCTGCCGCCTGGGCCGTGGCCAGAATAATTCTGGTATCCCCCTTAAGCAGGCTTCCCAATATTTCCATACGGCGGGAATTTCTGGCAATGCCCTTGGCCGCCGCATTAAAATCCACCATATCCAGCACCGGCAGCTCAGCCACCTCAGCCTCCGGAAGCAGGGCGGCGAGATTTTCCCGCCAGGCCGCCAGCTCATCCTGGTCATAGGTTATGATGATGCTTGTCCTGGGATTTTCTGCATAACAAGCAGAAAAGGAGGCATGCTTTTGCGTACCGGATAAACCATACACAAAGGCCTGCCCCTTTCCTCTGTTATAGCAGGTGCTCATTTGCTCTATTGAACTGTCCTTTAACATGACAGATAACAAATTCTGCATTTTTTCACCTTACACTTTTCTATTTATATCAATAACTATCTGCTCAAAACTACCATATATAATATCATAATCCCCCTCCTTTAGCATACCTGTTTTCCCCATAAAAATGTATACACGTATACATTAAATTGAAGTTAATTTCTGAATATTAAGTTTACGATATAAAGGTATAGGATAGGGCAAACTGTCTTTGCTCATAATTTTTCTTTTAAGGATGAAGGAGGAAGATGAACATGGATGTTAACACTATTTCTTCTTTGTCGCAGCAGACAGCAACGGTGAAGGCCAGTGTGACCAAAAGCACTACCACCAATGAAGCGACACAAGAAACCACAACCACCGAGGCATTCTCCCTGGATATTTCCACGGAAGTAAAGAAGGCCTCCACTGCACTGGGCAAGCTAACTCCCGAACAGGTTGACGCATTACAGGATGGCATCAACAAGAGCTATCAGTTAATGATCAAGACCCTTACAGAGCAAAACGCCATGCTGCAGGGCTATCTGGACCAAGGTCTGTTCTCATTTGACTTTGACGGCATACAGATCGGTCTGGACAAGTTTGTATTGCCGGAGGTAGCTACCACTCCTGAGGAAGCCGAACAGGCTGTCAGCGAGGGTGGCGATTACTCCGTAGATGCCGTGGCAACCCGTATCATGGACATGGCCACCTCCATTGCCGGCGGTGACCCTGAGAAGTTAAAAATGATGCAGGAAGCCGTAGAGGAAGGATTCCGCCAGGCCGGCATTGTCTGGAAGGAAGCCATCGGGCAGGATGAAATGCCACAGATTACCCAGGATACCCATGATGAAATCACCAACCGCTTCAACAAGCTGTTTGAGGAAATGGGCATCAATGTAAAGCCTGCTGCCGAAGAGTAAAGAACCAAAGGGCCTGTTACAAGTCGTAAAAACGATTTGCAACAGGCCCTATCTTTTTTTATTTTATATTACTTTACATCCAAGGCAGCGGTTACGAAGTCTCTGAACAGTGGATGTGGGTTGTTTGGACGGGATTTGAGCTCTGGGTGGAACTGGGAAGCCACGAACCAAGGATGGTCCTTGACCTCGACAATTTCTACAAGGCTGTCATCCGGGAGGGTACCGGAAATTACCAGACCGGCATCCTGCAGCTCCTGACGGTACTTGTTGTTGAACTCATAGCGGTGACGATGACGCTCGCTGATTTCCAGAGTGCCGTAAGCAGCCTCGGTCTTGGTACCAGCCTTGATCTTGCAAGGATATGCGCCAAGACGCATGGTGCCTCCCTTGTCCTCCACATCAACCTGGGATTCCATAAGGTCGATAACAGGGTGGGTGCTCTCAGGACAGAACTCGGAGCTGTGGGCATCGCTCATGCCGCATACGTGACGGGCAAACTCGATAACTGCACACTGCATGCCAAGGCACAGGCCCAGGAATGGCAGCTTGTTCTCACGGGCATACTGAATGGCCATAATCTTGCCTTCAACACCGCGGTCACCAAAGCCACCCGGTACAAGGATACCCTTGCAGCCGGCAAATACCTCATCCAGATCAGGATTCTTGGTGTTCTCCAGCTCCTCGGCATTGACCCAGGTAATCTTCACGTCAGCCTCGTTGGCAATACCGGCATGATGGAGAGCCTCAGTTACGGAAATATAGGCATCCGGCAGCTCAACGTACTTACCAACTACGGCAATCTTAACACGCTTCTTAGGATTATTAATCTTATGAACCATCTGCTCCCAGCTGTCCATGTTTACTGGAACATAATCCATGTTCAGCTTTTCCATGGCAATGCGGTCCAGGCCCTCAGCCTGCATCATGAGAGGAACCTCATAGATGGTGGAGGCAGTTCTGTTCTCAATAACAGCTTCCTTGTCCACGTCGCAGAACATGGCCAGCTTTGCCTTCATCTCGTCAGTGATAGGCTTCTCGGTGCGGCATACCAGAATATCCGGCTGGATACCGATGCTGCGGAGCTCCTTAACACTGTGCTGGGTAGGCTTGGTCTTCAGCTCGCCGGCTGCGGAAATGTATGGAACCAGGGTAACGTGGATGTAGAGCACATCGTTCTTGCCTACTTCCTTCTTCACCTGGCGGATAGCCTCCATAAATGGCAGGGACTCAATATCACCTACGGTACCGCCGATTTCGGTGATAACTACATCAGCACCGCTCTCAGCTGCCACATCGTATACACGCTGCTTGATTTCATTAGTGATATGAGGAATAACCTGAATGGTCTTGCCAAGGTAGTCGCCACGGCGCTCCTTGTTCAGTACGTTCCAATAAACCTTACCAGCGGTAATGTTGGAGCCCTTGGTCAGATTAATGTCAATAAAACGCTCATAATGGCCCAGATCCAGGTCAGTCTCCGCACCATCATCGGTAACGAATACCTCACCATGCTGATAAGGGCTCATGGTACCAGGGTCAATGTTAATATATGGATCAAACTTCTGAATGGTAATGTTGTAACCGCGGTTCTTCAACAGACGGCCCAGTGAAGCTGCGGTGATACCTTTACCAAGGGAAGAAACAACGCCGCCAGTGACAAAAATGTACTTTGCCATTTTCTAATCCTCCTATACACTAAAAAATTACATGCTTTCCTGAATGCTCTCGAACTTGTGGGTATCGTTGGCCTTTTTCTTTTCAGAAGCAGCAGCTTCCTTGGAAATAGTGCGAACTGTACGGGAAGCCTTCTTCTTCTCAACAGGGTACCACTCAGTCAGGCCCCACATACCATCATTTCTATAGGTGAAGCGGCTGTCCATGTTAATCTGGGTATAAATCTCAGAAATAGCCTCCGGAAGGGACTGGACAGGCTTCTTCTTTCTCTTGATAACCTCCAGAATGAGGTCCTTGAAATACATTGGCTCGTAAGCGGAGGAATCCACTACATTGCCAAGATCAGCATTGTGCTCTGCAAGAATATAAGCGGCAACTTCAACATCAGTACTCTTTAAATAATCCACTTTAAAAACTCCTTAACTTATATTATATCGTAAAACAAAATTTAATTACATCTTTTCCGGTGCAGAAACGCCCAAAATTCCCAAAGCATGGCGAATGGTATGGGCAGTAACGGTTACCAGGGCCAGTCTGGCCTCTGCCAGATTCTCATCCACGCCCAGAATACGGCACTGGTTGTAGAAGCTGTGGAACTTGCCGGCCAGCTCGTAGGCGTAGCGGGCAATGCGCTGTGGTGCGTACTCAGCCGCTGCGCGCTCAATTTCTTCCTCATATTCCTGAAGCTTGTTGATGATATCTATTTCAGTTTCATCCACCAGCAGGGAGAGGTCCACATTGTCAGTAACCTTCAGGCCGGTTTCCTCCGCCTGACGGAAAATGCTGCAGATACGGGCATGGGCATACTGGATATAGTAAACTGGGTTTTCGTTGCTTCTGGACTTGGCCAGATCAAGGTCAAAGTCCAGCTGGCTGTCCATGGAACGCATGATGAAGAAGTAACGGGCCGCATCGGTGCCTACTTCCTCAATGAGCTCTGCCAGGGTAACGGTCTGGCCGGTACGCTTGCTGAGCTTTACCAGCTCGCCGCCACGGAGGAGGCGGACCATCTGGAGCAGCAATACATCCAGATTGTCAGCATTGAAGCCCAATGCACTCATGGCTGCCTTTACACGGCAGATATAGCCGTGGTGGTCGGCACCCCAGATATTAATGAGCTTGCCGAAGCCACGCTCAAACTTGTCCTTGTGGTAAGCAATATCAGCAGCAAGATATGTAGGCACGCCGTTGTCACGGATTACTACACGGTCCTTGTCGTCGCCGTAGTCGGTGGACTTCAGCCAGAGGGCACCTTCCTCTTCGTAAATCTTGCCGTTCTTCTGCAGTACCTCAACCGCAGCCTTTACCTTGTCAGGATGCAGGGTGCGCTCGCTGTACCATACGTCGAACTCACAGTTGAAGGCCGCCAGATCTTCCTTAAGGGCTGCCAGCTTTTCCTTCAAAGCCAGCTCCTTGAAAATGTCCAGACGCTCTTCCTCGGACATATTGAGGTACTTGTCCCCGTCCTTCTTGATAATGCGCTGGGCGGTGTCGATGATATCCGCACCGTGGTAGCCATTTTCCGGGAAGGTATCCTCAGTGGCCTTGCCCAGCAGCTCCAGATAGCGGTGGTCAACGGACATGGCCAGATTGTTGATCTGGTTGCCGGCATCATTGATATAGTACTCGCTGGTTACAGGATAACCAGCTGCTCTCATTACATTTACCAGGGCACTGCCTGCTGCAGCACCACGGCCATGGCCTACATGAAGCGGGCCAGTTGGGTTGGCGCTGACATATTCCACCTGAACAGGCTTCATGTCCTTCTTTGGCAGCTGGCCAAAGGTCTCCCCACGGTCCATAATGGCCTTCAGACCATCATAAATTACGTTGGACTTCAGAAAGAAATTAATAAAGCCCGGGCCGGCAATTTCCACCCGCTCCAGCCAATCACCCTTGATGCGGCCAGTAACCTCCTCGGCAATCTTCCGGGGATTCATGCGGAATGCCTTGGCAGACTGCATGGCAAAATTGGTGGCGAAATCACCCATTTCCTTCTTTGGCGGAACCTCGAGAATAATATTTGGCAGCTCTGCCTCCGGGAACACACCCTCGGAAATGGCCGTCCTGGCAGCTTCTTCAATGGCAGCCAGCAATGTATCCTTAATATCCAAATCTATAGCCTCCCAAACCTTATAATTTACTATCCATAATATCTATTTATCAGCATTGCTGATTATTATATGAAGCTCGTACTCACCCACCGGCGAACCGTTGACCGTCAAATCGTAAAACAGGTCTATTTCGCCTGAGGCACCGGCTTCATCCATGCGTATTTCCAGCGTTCTGGTGTTGATGTGCAGCTCCATGGGGCCGTAAGGTGTACGGTACATGGTGCTGGTCTTTTTGTCGCTGGAAAAGGTCATTTCCGTATCCACGGCACCACGACGGAAAATTGTCAGGCTCTCACCATCGGTTTTGATGGTGGTGGCAATGACGTTTTCCTGGTCCATGCTGCTGTCATCATATTTGATGTAATGCTTTTTGTTACGGAAATAATACTGGCCCTCCGCCAGGTGGGAAACCTTTTCCCGCTTGCCGTTAAGGTCCTTTTGAAAGCCGGAAGTAACCACCTTTACCTTGTTCATAATGGTCCTTCAATTCCTCATTTTCTATCGAACAAATATTTGGTTCTGCGTTTTTACAAAACTATATCTAGTATAGCCAAAAAACATATTCTTGCCAAGAATTTTTTAATTTTTTTCAGGGCAATAATCAGCCTTCATCAACACGCAAAAAAGGGACTGCCGAAGCAATCCCTTTCATGTGTAATTGTTACTGCTGCACTGCAATATCGATTTCCACCTGATGGCCGCTGACATCCATGATAACACACAGATACTGCTCGTTGCTAATCTTTATCTGGAAATCATTGCCCACGGTAAGTGACGGGGTGGAAATATCCACCTCCAGCCCCAGGGCGGTCAGATTGGTGGCGGCATTGGCCGTCAGCATATTGGACATTTCGGAAATAGCACTCTGGGCCATTTCGTCAAAGTTCTCCACCGGCATACCCATCATCATAGTGGAAGCGATGAATTTGGCGGTGTCCTCACTCATATTATAAACGACGTTTCCTCTTATCTCCTTGGTAAAACCAACGATTACAGCAACGCCTTGACTTACAGCATTTTGTTCATTTACGGTCATACCTGTACGCTGTGGTGTTGGAAAGCCCATCTGAGGAAGTACAGTCGTAAATGCATCTATAAACGGATTAACCAGTTTTACATCCATAAGTTATACTCCCCTCGCAAAACCCACATTCATATGTACATCGCCATAAGACGTCTTAGCTTTTACATTAAAAGAAATTAGCTCAGGATTGGACAGAACTATATCCGAACCAATGACTGTCCCCGGAGGCGTAATACGCATCTCCTTGTCCTTAAACACGTCATTAACCCGTGATACAGCACGACCGGTAATAATATTACCAGCCTCCTCAATAGCAGCCTCTGCCTCGTCGGCAGACAAATCATCCTGAGGATCCAGACCCAGCATAGCCTTGCTGAGGCTGTACATGGTATCGGAATCCATATAAAGCGCAACACGTCCCTTAGGCTCACCAACAATACCGATAACAGCTGCCACACCGTTTACACGAAGGACAGACTCCTCATTCTGGGAAATTTCAATCTCACTCTGAATACCAAAAATAGACACCAGACTCTGCTGGAGCACCTTGGCAAAGGTGGTCACATAGGACTCCCTATAAACAGCCACTGCACCTACATTCTCATTGCACATAATCATGAGCGTATCAATAAGCTCATTGGTGCTGACAGGCTTCTGGAGGAAGGAGCCGATGCCGGCCATACGGCCCTGCATAATCAGCTTGGCATCCTTCATGGCACTGATCATGACGATCTTCGCCTTTGGATCTATAGCATGAATACGGCGGGTGCACTCAATACCATCTGCATCCGGCAAATTCATGTCCATGGTAACAACATCCGGTTTAGTCTTAGCATAAAGAGCTACTGCCTCTGCAGAATTCTCAGCCATTGCGCAAACTTCAAAATTAGTCTTGGCCAGCATGGAGCTAACCATCATACGGCTAATTCTTGAATCATCAACCACCATAACCTTGACTTTTTCCACAAACAATCACCTGCGCTTTTCGTGTAATTTATCCTTCTTTATAAATATTCGCCAAAAAAGTAAAAATCCTTCTAAAAGTACGAAAAAACTATATTTGTTTCTTCTAGTATACAAAAATTAGTAGAGCAATTCAAGGAAAAACGTCCCAGCCGCCCTACAATCGAAGGGTTACTAACTATTAGAATTCTTTATAAAATAAAAAAATCCTTCTTATTTTTTGTTTTTAATTTAGGACAATCCAAAAACCCATTTGCCAAGAAGGAAGTCTTATATGTATAATAGGAAAGTATTAAATTTTGATATAGGAGGAATAACTTTTGGATAATATATTAATAATTTCGGCCTTTGTGATATATCTGGGGCTGATGATGTTTATCGGGCTGTACTATTATAGAAAAACCACCAATATGGATGACTATATAATAGGAAACAGAAAGCTGGGAGCGTGGGTAACCTCCCTTAGTGCCGAGGCCTCTGATATGAGTGGCTGGATGCTGATGGGACTGCCGGGTGCCGCTTATCTGGCGGGGCTTAATGCCGGCTGGATTGCCGTGGGCCTTGCCCTGGGTACTTATGCCAACTGGAAATTCATTGCGGCACGGCTGCGGAAATTTACGGAGATAGCCAACAATTCCCTGACCCTGCCTGACTTTTTCCAGAACCGTTACAATGATAACAGCAATGTGCTGCGGATAGCACCGGCTATTTTTATCATTATCTTTTTCGTAATTTATACCAGCTCCGGCTTTGTCAGCGGCGGCAAGCTGTTCTCCACCCTCTTTGGGCTGGAATACTCCACTGCTGTGCTGCTGGGCGCCTTCGTGGTGGTATTCTACACCCTCACCGGCGGCTTCATGGCTGTATGCTGGACTGACTTTATTCAGGGTGTCATGATGTTCTTTGCCATTATCATGGTGCCTGCTGTGGCGGTATATGCTTTGGGCGGTGTTTCCAATACGGCTGCTGCGGTAAATATTATGAATCCCACCTTCTTTAACCCGTTCCTGGGGCCTGATGGTTCCACTATTTCCTTCATTGAATTTATTTCCCTTATGGGCTGGGGCCTTGGCTACTTTGGTCAGCCTCATATATTGATTCGCTTTATGGCCATCAAATCCTCCAAGGAGCTGAGCCATGCCATGCATATTGCCATGGTTTGGGTGGCCATTTCCCTTGCTGCTGCGGTGGCTGTGGGTATCGTGGGTAATGTGTATCTCACTGAAACCCTGACGGGACCAAAGGTGGAAACTGTATTTTTGGTAATGACCGAGCAGCTCTTTACTCCATTTGTGGGTGGTCTGATTATGTCCGCGGTACTGGCGGCTATCATGAGTACTGCCTCTGCCCAGCTGCTGGTAGCTGCCTCTGCTTTTTCCCAGGACTTCTACCGCTCCGTATTCCGGAGGGAAGCCGGCCAAAGTGAGCTTATCTGGGTAAGCCGCACCGCGGTGCTGGTTATCTCTGCCATGGCTATCGGGCTGGCCATGAATCCAAACAACTTTATTCTGGATATGGTTTCCTACGCCTGGGCCGGCTTTGGTGCTGCCTTTGGTCCGGCTCTCATCATGTCTCTGTTCTGGCGCCGGGCTACCAGAAATGGTGTGCTGGCCGGTATTATCGTAGGCGGCCTTACGGTTCTCATCTGGAAGCAACTGGCCCTCTTTGGACTTTATGAGATTATTCCGGGCTTCATCTTCTCCCTGCTGGCCATTTACATTGTCAGCAAAATGGATAAGGAGCCAAGCCGGGAAATCACTGAAATGTTTGATTCCGTGCAGCATTCTGATATTTAAAAAATAAATTTGAAAATAATTGAAAATTTTTCTCATTTAGGTATTGAAAATCATTTTCAGTTGTGCTATATTATATTCAAGCTTTGAAGAAAGCGTAACTCTCCTAAATATAATACACACACACTAGAAAAGGGATTCCCTCTCGCACTGGGAATCCCTTTTCTAGTGCAAATAACAGCAGCAAAAAGGCAGAAACTGTTATCTTTCGCTCGGTTCCGGTGCTAAAACCATTTTTTGATCTGTAATTAGCAGCAAGAAAAATCGAACTCGCTTCGCTCAGACAACGATATTTTCTCGCTGTGTAAGTTATCAAAAAATAGTTTCTTCACGCACCGAAACCTAATGCTCAAGACAATCAGTTTCTGCCTTTATTTCTCGTCTTTTGGTTTACCGCGGCCGATCAGGTACAGCGGTCTGTTCTTTACTTCTTCGTAAATGCGGCTGATGTACTCGCCCATGATGCCCAGGACTGTGAGCTGGACACCGCCAAAGAACAGAATACTGGCGGTAATGGTAGCCCAGCCGGCTACTGCATCGTCAAAAACAAATTTGGATACGATTACGTGGAGTATCAGCAGTATGCTCAGCAGACCGCAGCCTACACCGATATATAAGCCTATGCGCAGGGGCAACGTGGAAAAGGCCATAACCCCGTCAATGGCCAAGTGAAGCATTTTCTTTGGAGAGAACTTGGACACGCCTGCAAAGCGCTTTGGAGCCACAAATTCTATCTGGGTCTGCTTGAAGCCCATGGAGCCGATCATGCCCCGGATAAAGCGGGCATGCTCACGGTAGCGGCGGAAGGCCTTTACTACCACCTGGTCCATAAGGCGGAAGTCGGAGCCGCCCTCCTGGATATGCACACTGGAAACCATGTTCAGCAGCTTGTAATAATAGGCAGAGGTCAGCTTCTTCAGGGCTGATACGCCCTCAGTGGTCTTGCGGATGGTCTGCACCACCTCATAGCCCTCTTCCCACTTGGCCAGCAGGGTCGGAATCAGCTCAGGCGGATGCTGCATATCTCCATCCATCATAATAACCGCATCACCGTCTGCATGGTCAAGGCCGCAGGTCAGGGCCAGCTGATGGCCGGAATTCTTGGCCAGAAAAATAGACTGAACCCTGGAATCCTTTTTCTCCAGCTCCCGCAGAATTTCCCGGCTGCGGTCCTTGGAGCCGTCATCCACGAAATCCAGCTCAAACTCGTAGTCCAGCTTATCAAAAACATCTACAATGGACTGATAAAAATGCTCTATATTATCTTCCTCATTGTATACAGGAACAACAACTGATATAATCTTCATGGTTATCTCTTTTCTCTCGTGTTATCTATTATAAAATACTTAGATTATTATAACGCCTTTGTTCAAATTTTGCCACCGGCAAAATACTCCTATTAGCGTTTCAACGAGGTGCTATCATTTTTGACCTCGTTATACGTTTTTAAAAGTTAATTCTCAATAGTTTTTAAGGGGACCCCAATGAAATTAATCGAAAAAACCAAGCATCATTTTTTGACAAAAGAATTTTTCCTGTTTCTGGTCATTGGCTGCATCAATACCTTCAACTGCACCTTTATGGCCTGGCTCTGCTCCTTTGTCATCACTGATGCCAACCTGACCTTTAATATCGGCTACATACTGGCCAACCTGTGCGCCTGCTGGATGAACAGCCGCTTCGTATTTCATGACACCCTGTCCATCAGCCGTTTCATTAAATTCTTCATATCATATATACCAAACTACATTATTCAAAATATTATAGTTATTATCTTCTACAATTGGCTGGATTATCCTCCTATAGTAAGCTATCTTATTGCGGCTATACTGGGTATTCCTATTACATTCCTGATGGTAAAGATCTTCGCCTTCGGGCGGAAGTAAAAAAAGGAACTGCATCATGCAGTTCCTTTTTTGATGTCATCTCATCCGTCGCAAGCGGAAGGCTTAAATTGCACTCTTTCTTGGCTTTACCCGATGAAATCTCTTTGCATCATCATCTGTCAATGGAGGGCAATCAGGATCAAAAACTAATGGCATATCCTTGGCTCTGTCTTCTTCCATTTTCATCCGTTCCGGAGTCATGTAAGCATCAATCTCTTCAGACGTCATAGTCACTATAGCCATAATAAATCGCCTCCTCCTTCTTAGTGGCTCTTCTTGCACTTATAATTCTTATCGTATCACCTTTTCGGTCAGTACATACAACGAAGAGGATATCTCTGACCTTTCCCAGCACATCGTATCGATATTCTCCATTAATAAAATAACAATCCGATTCGAGTCTTTCTGAGTCATCAAAAACTTTCTTTGCATATTGAAAAGAAAAACCATGCTTATTTATGTTGTCCTTGTTTTTCTTTTCATCCCATTCAAATTTCATTCTCCCTCATCTGCCTTTATTATACCATACCAATTATATTTCTTAGAAAACAATTTCTCTTAAACCAATATCTACATTATTCATTATAATTTAGTTAATATTTTTATATGTTTTTATTATATATTCTAAATATATTTTGTTCAATCTTTTTATTTCATAAACTATATAATTATAAAAAAATAACAGCCACACAAAATGATGTGTAGCTGTTATCGGGTTGCATTATTTTAAAAGTGTCTACGGCGGGCTTTGGGTTTGCCCAGAATCTCGGACCAGATTATGGCCCGGGCCATGCCGCCCATGGGCTTTTTTCTGTGCTCTATGGTATAGGAAGGGTCCTGAGGAGGTTCCTCATGCTTTTCCTCATAATCATCCGTGTGCCGGGTCAGATATTCCTGATAAGGATTATGGACCTGGGCATATTCATAGGGATGATGGGGCCTGTGCTGTGGCGGAGCGGGCTCCGTTGGCATTTTTATGTCCGGCGGCTGCCAGTCCTTAGGAATGGGCTGAGCCGGCGGCTTTTTCTTGTCCAGCACGTTGCCAATAATCACCACAAAGACAAATACGAGTAATGGAGCTATATATTCCATAGCATTTCACCTGCTTTACTTAATAGGCGGTGGAGTCAGCGGGCTGTCGTCGGCACTGCGGCTGATGCTGTCACGCATATCCGTATCAGCCTTGATATTGTTCAGGTTGTAATAATCCATTACCCCCAAGTTGCCGCTCTTCAGGGCCTCAGCCATGGCGTGTGGTACCTCTGCCTGTGCCTCTACTACCTTGGCTTCCATTTCCTGAGTATAAGCCTTCATTTCCTGCTCCTTGGCTACGGCCATGGCACGGCGTTCCTCCGCCTTGGCCTGGGCAATGCGCTTGTCAGCCTCGGCCTGATCGGTCAGAAGCTCAGCACCAATGTTACGGCCTACATCAACATCGGCAATATCAATGGAGAGAATCTCAAAGGCAGTACCCGCATCCAGGCCCTTGCCCAGCACTGTCTTGGAAATATCGTCCGGGTTGGCCAGCACATCGGTATGGCTCACGGAGGAACCAACGGTGGTTACGATACCCTCACCGACACGGGCAATAATGGTAGGCTCACCGGCACCACCAACCAGACGGTCAATATTGGCTCTTACAGTTACACGGGCCTTGATACGCAGCTCAATACCGTTCTTGGCCACAGCGGAAACCACCGGGGTCTCGATAACCTTTGGATTAACGCTCATCTGCACTGCTTCCAGTACGTCACGGCCGGCCAAATCAATGGCAGCAGACCGCTCGAAAGGAAGCGGAATCTGGGCTCTGTGGGCCGCAATAAGGGCATCTACTACCTTATCCACGTTACCACCGGCCAGGAAATGAGCCTCCAGCTGGTTAACCTCAACACTGAGGCCAGCCTTGTTGGCCTTAATCAGCGGGTAAACGATGCGGGAAGGAATAACCTGACGAAGCCGCATACCCACCAATGTGAAAATTCCTACAGGCACGTTGGCAGCCTTGGCGGCTATCCACAACCGCAAAGGTACAAAGTGCAGGAACACAAAGAGGAATATTATTCCCAGAAAAATCCATAATCCGCTGAAATCCAGCAGAAAATCCAATGCTTTACTCATTAAATACACCCTTTCAATATATTATTATCTTACAACCACATGGTTGCCGTTAACAGCAATGACCTTGACCTCCTGACCCTTGGGGATATAGTCTCCCTCAGAAACCACATCCACCGGCTCACCGTTGATGACAACGGTGCCGGCAGGCCGCAGCTCCCGGGTCACGATGCCCTTGCAGCCCAGCAGCTCCGACTGCTCCACTGCGCTGACATAGCCTTTTTCTGTTGAGGTCTGGTCCTTCAGCACAAAGCTGTGCCACAAATCGCTCCAAAAGGACATCTTAATCCCTCCTTATCTATTAGGGTGACAGGGGCTGGCGTCTTTCACGACGTCCCAGTGCTAAAACTTTTTCTTGCTTATATATAGTGGCAAAAATCATAACTCGCGTTGCCCTACACGACTAGTTTTGCATCGCTCAGACAGATGATTTTTCCCACTAATATTACGGTAGAGCAACAAAAAGTTTCTTGACGCACTGGTACTAATTGTTCAATCCACCAGCCCCAGTCCCCCCCTGCATATCATCATATTTCATAAAGAGGTACGTGGGTGGGTATATATGGGGACGTATTTTACGTCGGTACTTAGTGAATTCAAGCCAATGGCGCAGAATGAACTTAGTATCCACTACGTAAACTAGTGAGCGCGAGCGTTCCCAATGTATGCCTACCCACGGTACCTCGCATTATATCAACTACTTCTGATTATTAGCTGAAAGATTGGCGCAGATGTTTTCCTGCCGCAGCTGGTTCTTGATGCGGTCCAAGGATTCCTGGTCCGGCACCTCGATGGTGTGAAGATGGACCCCCTGGGTCACAATGGAAAGGGGCTTCCCGGCACATTCCTGCATGCGCTTGTCAAAGACCTCCACATCATGGCGGTTGCGGAGCATCAGATCGGCCCTGATTTCTCCATAAAGAGGGTGCTCCACAATAACATCCCGCACATAGCCGCCGTTATCCACGATGATTTCCAGCTCCCGGCGCATCTGCTCCGGACCATGCTTGCAGGCGATAATCCCCACAATGCCATGGATTTCCTCGTCCTCGGGCATTACATAGCCCCTTGGGGTAGCATATATAGTAGCACCGCCAGCACGGATAACGCTTATATCCCCCACAATAATCTGGCGGCTCACATTAAACTTCTTGGATAAAAAACCTCCCGTGAGAGGTCCCTTGGCCTGCTTCAATTCCTTCAGCAGCAGGCTCCGACGTTCCTGAGTGTCCATAATATTCCCCTCCTTCTTTCATTGTATTAAAGCCGTATAAAAAAAGCAATTATCCAATAAAAAAAGCAAACAAAAAAGGCTACTGATTACAGTAGCCTCAATTTTCAAATGGTGGGCGCTAACGGGATCGAACCGCTGACATTCTGCTTGTAAGGCAGACGCTCTCCCAGCTGAGCTAAGCGCCCGTATGAAAAGGGGATTGGGTAATCCCCTCTGTTTTTGAAATGGTGACGCGTACGGGATTCGAACCCGTGAAGCCGCCGTGAAAGGGCGGTGTCTTAACCACTTGACCAACGCGCCATTGGCTCCTCGAGCAGGACTCGAACCTGCGACATACGGATTAACAGTCCGTCGTTCTACCGGCTGAACTATCGAGGAATCTTTTTAATGTCGGTGATGTCGACAAGTGATATAATACTGCATTTCAAAATAAAATGCAAGCATTTTTTCAAAAATTTTTAGTAATTTTTGTCCAGGCAGCAATTCTTGTACTTCTTGCCGCTGCCACAAGGGCATGGATCGTTACGGCCAATCTTCTTGCCAACCCGTACAACAGCCTGGCGTGGCATACTGGCCAGCTCGTCCTCGGTGTGGCCCTTCAGCACCCATTTAGGCAGGGTGTTGTTGTAGCGGCCGATAAGGCCATAAAGCTCCTGGGTCTCCTCCATCTTTGGCAGAACCAGCTTCTGGTCCTTCAGGAAGCCCACGATCTCCTTCATGCCGTAGCCGTTCTGAATGATGATATTAATGGAACGAACTGCCTCAGCAGCCTGAAGCACGTCCAGATTGCACTTGTTCATAAGGAACTGGGCCAATGCTCTGTAGGCACCGGTGGACTCCACATAAGACTCCTGACCGGCATCCCAAACCTTGTTATAAGGCAAGTCAGCATAATCAAGGGCGGTGTTCTTCATCTGCTCTGCCTGAAGAGCCTCCACATTCATGAGCTCCGCATACATCAGCTCATGCTTGCCGGCCTGAATATTGTCAAACCAGCAGCCACCATTGAGAATAATGCCGATAAAATCAGCAAACTCCAGCTCATCATCAATGTAATAACAAACCTTGGCATAAAGCTGGTCATAATCCATTACGCCATAGTAGAACACCAAACCGGAGGCCAGACGGATAACCTCGGTGTTCAGGGCAGTTGCCTGCTGGTAGGCAGCATTGTTGATCTTGCCGTATTCCTTCTGAATCTCCTTTGGCATATACCAAACCAGCTTGCCGTCAGACAGGCCGCAGTACATGATACCGATACCGCGGAGATAATCCAGACGGCCGTCATCTATCTGCAAATCCCCTGCCAGGCCCTTGTGCTTGCAGGCATAATCAAAGATATCCTTCTGCTCCTCAAAGGCA
Organism: Anaerovibrio sp. JC8; assembly: GCF_002100115.1. Classification (GTDB taxonomy): domain Bacteria; phylum Bacillota; class Negativicutes; order Selenomonadales; family Selenomonadaceae; genus Anaerovibrio. The sequence continues at coordinate 145,115 of NZ_ANBM01000004.1, forward strand.
CTTACAAACCAGTGCTGGGCAAACTTGATGACCTCAGGCTTCACGGCCTCAACCATCTCAGCCTTCTTAACGCGATTAATATTGGAAGCCACCGGCAGATTCAGATTGTACTGAATATCCTCCAGCTCAGTCTTGGTAAGGGCATTCAGGGCCTCCTCCAGAGTCAGCTTCTCCGGAAGCTTATGACGGCGCAGGCTCTTCATGCGCTCTGCCTTCTGCTCGGCGATAACTTTGTTGAACTGCTCATCGGAGAAGGTAAATTCCTGCTCCACAGCCTCATTCATATTTTCCATATTTTTATCAGCCAAATCACTCAACCTCACATATTTTCATATTCAAACAAAATGTATTATTTTATCAGCCAAAGAATTTTTTAATTCCATTAAGGATACCGTCTGCGGCCTTTCTGATGCCCGCCTCGGAATTCAGCAGACGCTCCTCCCGCTCATTGGAAATAAAGGCAGTTTCCAGCAGAATTGCCGGCATATCCGTGTGCTTTACAACATAGAAATTGCAGCTCTTGGTGCCACGATTACCCGTAGACAAGGAGGATACTACCCCCTCGGATACATACTGGGCCAGCCGTCTTGATGCCTTGGTGCCCTTGCCATAGAAATAGCCGGTGGTACCGCTTGGGCTGCTGCTGGTAAAGGAATCCATGTGTATAGAAATAAAGATATCTGAATTATTTTTATTGGCTATGTCACAACGGGCCTGAAGCTCCTCAACATCGGTGGCCCTTTCCCGCTTGGCGGATACCTCAATATCCTTGTTTCGGGTCATAATGACCTTGGCCCCCTCCTCTGTCAGCTTCTTCTGAAGCTCCAGAGCTATGCGGAGGGTTATGCTCTTTTCCGTAACTCCTGTCGGGCCAATGGCACCCACATCACAGCCACCATGACCGGCGTCAATGGTGATTATCTTGCCGCTGATACCAGGTGTAAATTCCGGCTCCACCACCGGCTTTTCCACAGTTTCCGGCTTCTCCGGCTCTTCCTCCGGCTTGTTGTCATTGGTAGTAGGCGGTTCCGGCGTTGTTGGCTCAGTAGGCTTGGTATTGCCCGTATCAGAGCCGCCCTTGCCAAAGTCTATGCCTGCACCGCTGGAGCCCTTGCTTACATTGCCGAAATCCAGCACCAGCCTGTGGCCTGTAGGGCCCCCTGCCAGTGAAAAGAACTTGCGGTTATTGGCATTCATGGTGCTTTCCACCACAATACGCACTGTATTGGGATCAAACTGGGCCAGACGCACGGTCTTGGCAAACTGGCTGCCAATATTGACGGTCTTTTTGGCCTCGGGACTAATCCAGGCCCCCTGGACATCCACCACAACCCGGGGTGGATTACTGAGAACACTGGTCTTAATGGTAACATCCTTGGTGGTATCCAGCACAATACGGGCCTTGTCCTTGTCGGAGCTAACCCTTACATCCTTGATCTCCGCCATATTGGCCATGCGCTGGGCAAAGGTTGCCGCCTGAGCCTCCGAGGTGGAGAAAAACATAAGAAAACCAGCCAAAAGCAGCATTAATCCGGCAACTTGCAGATAGAGGCCTTTAGCTTTAAGAAAATACATAATAAAAATTCCCCCAAAAATGGGCCTTGCGCCCAAAGAACAAGCATAATATTTTCATTTTCTTCCAATATAAATTAGAAGAACAAATTTCTAAGTAGAAATTCTATCATATAATTATGAAAAATTAAAGCATGTTCTTGAGGAAGGCCTGGGTACGCTCCTCCTGTGGATGGTCAATGACCTGCTGGGCCGGGCCCTGCTCCACAATAACCCCGTCAGCCATAAATACCACCTGGTTGGCTGCCTCTCTGGCAAAGGCCATTTCGTGGGTAACCACCAGCATGGTCATGTGCTCTGCTGCCAGCTCCCGCATGGTTTTCAGTACCTCGCCGGTGAGCTCGGGATCAAGGGCAGAGGTCGGCTCATCAAAGAGCATAATATCCGGCTTCATGCAGAGAGCCCGGGCAATGGCCACACGCTGCTGCTGACCGCCGGAGAGACGGGATGGATAATTGTCCCTTTTCTCAAAGAGGCCTACCTTCCGAAGCAGCTCCTCCGCCTCGGGGATTACCTCCTCCTTCTTGCGCTTCTGAACCTGAACCGGGGCCTCCAGCAAATTCTGCATCACGGTCATGTGAGGGAACAGATTGAACTGCTGAAACACCATGCCGGTACAGGAGAGAATATCCCTGGCTTCCTTTTCAGAAACGTATTCGGCAACATTTTCACTGTTGTTCTGGGCCAAAGCACGGCCCTTGATTTCGATTTTTCCGGAATCAATGATTTCCAGACGGTTAATGCAACGAAGGAGGGTACTCTTGCCGGAGCCGGATGGACCGATGATGGCCTTGGTTTCGCCCTTTTTCAAATCAAGGTCAATACCCCGCAGTACCTCCAAATCCTCAAATCGTTTATGAATCTGCGTCAGACGCAGCATCACTTCATTATTATTGGTCATATTTTCCATAATATGCCTCCAGCTTCTTGAAGCCCCACGTCAGTACGGCTGTCATAATAAGGTAGAAAACTGCTGCCACCACAAACGGTGTCATGTCAAATTCCCGCTGTACGATGGTACGGGCCACCCGCAAAAGGTCATTCATGGCCAGAATATAAATGAGGGAGGTATCCTTTACCAGATTAATGGTCTCATTGCTCACCGGCGGCAGAACGTAACGGATCATCTGTGGAATGATAATGCGGCGCATGGTCTGCTTGTGGGTCATGCCCAAAGTCTTGGCGGCCTCATACTGGCCACGGCTGATGGACTGGATGCCCGCACGGAAAATCTCCGCAAAATAGGCTGCATAGTTTAATGTAAATGCCAGCAGGGCTGCCACCAGATCAGGCAGCATAATGCCCACCATCGGCAGGGCAAAATATACGAACAACAGCTGCAGCATCAATGGTGTACCACGCATGAGCCAAATATAAAATTCCATGAACCGGCTTACCAGCTTCAGGCTGGACAAGCGGCCAAAGGCAGCCAGCAGGCCCAATGGCAGTGAAAAAATCAGTGTAATGAAGAATATCTGCAATGTGACCTGGGTGCCTTCCAGCATCAGGACCACTGTATGCAATAAGCTATCCATATAAGTAGTAATCCCCTTTTAAATATTTCATTAATTTTCCGCTTTACCGTAGCAAAGCACTAAGCCTATATATTTTACATCAAAAAAAGGACTATTGCAAACCGATGCAATAGCCCTTTGGGTTATCATTTTTTAAATTATTATTTCTTCTTTAAAGTGATGTCCTTGGTGAACCACTTCTCGGAAATCTTTGCTACGGTGCCGTCAGCAATCATTTCGTCGAATACCTTCTGTACCTTGTCACGGAGAGCCTGGTCATCCTTGCGGAATGCAAAGCCGAACTGGGTTACATCACCGATAACGGTATCAATGGCGGTAATCTTGTCAGGGTGCTTGCTGATGTAGTAACGGCCGATAATCTCATCACCAACAACGGCATCAATGCGGCCATTTTCCAGATCCATGAATGCATTGATGAAATCAGGATAGTATTTTACTTCCTTCATGGAAGCCTTCAGATCCTTCTTGCCCTCGAAGTATTCCTCAGTGGTACCGCCGCTCTGGGTACCGATAACCTTGCCGGCAAGGTCAGCCTCGGAGCCAATCTTTACGCCCTTGGAGGTAGCCACGAATACAATCTGGCGGTTGTCCATGTAAGGGTTGGAGAAGAGCATGTTTTCCTTGCGCTTCTCGGTGATGTCCAGACCATTCCAGAGAACATCAACACGGCCGCTCTTCAGCTCAGCCTCCTTGGAGTTCCAGTCAATAGCCTTGAATTCCACATCACAGCCCAGGCGCTTGGCAGCCTCCTTGGCCAAATCAATATCAAAGCCGGTTATTTCATTCTTCTCATCCTTGAAGCCCATTGGAGGGAAATTATCATCAAGGCCAACCACGATTTTCTGTGGTGCATCCTTCTTGGCAGCGTTGTTGCCACAGCCTGCCAGTGCAGCCATAGCCACTACCAGCATCATACAAATAGCCAAAATCTTCTTCATAAAACAATACACTCCTTTTTGAAATAAGTTATTGCATTTTCAATACGCATATTATACTTTAGTTCGTTAATGTATTGCAAGAGAAAAATGATAAAATATTAAAATTTATATTCAACTTCTCCGACTTTTGTCCAGTTATAAATATTTTTTTATATTTTTTTCCTTTATGGTAGGATTTTTACAGTATCATATAGAAATGTACAATGGTAAATAATGAATCTGGGGGGACTATGTATGAAAGAATTAACAATAGATGAATTAGAGCCTGGGATGGAGCTTGCCCGCACCATTCTCAACGACGACATGGTTGTTATTCTGTCGGAAAACACCCTGCTGACCAAGGCTCACATCACCAGACTTGAATTCCTTAATGTTCCTTATGTATATGTAAAAGATGAATACGAGCTCAGTCCAAACTACCAGAATGTTATGGCTATGTTTAACCGTAGCAATGCATTCGCTGCCCAGTACCGGGAGGTAGTCCATGAGGTAAACGACATCTTTACCTCCACCCTGAAGGACAATCAGATTCCTGCGGAAAAGACCAAGGAGCTGGTCAAGGAGGACCTGATGCCGATGTCCAAGCAGAGTGGTGCCATTGATTATCTCTACGAGCTTAATCACATGGCTGACGACGTGTACAACCACTCCATCCGTGTATCCATTCTGGCAGGTGTTATCGGCAAGTGGCTGCTGATGCCATCCAGACAGGTGACTGATTTGATTACTGCCGGCTTCCTTCACGATATCGGCAAGGTTCATTTCCCAGAACGCCTGCAGAACCGTCAGGTGGAGACCCTGAAGGGTGAGGACTTTGAAACCTATCAGCAGCACACCTACGACGGCTACAAGATTCTGGCCACCAGCCCGGAGCTTTCCGAAGGCATTAAGATGGCTGCCCTGCAGCATCATGAGGCCATGGACGGCACTGGCATTCCGGATGCCATCGGCGGGGACAAGATTCATCAGTTTGCCCGCATCATTGCCATTGCTGACCTCTATGATAACATCACCACAGAGCGTGAGGGCTTTGTCCGCCAGACTCCGTTTGCAGCCATTGCCAAGATTACGGAGCTCATGTACAGCAAGCTGGACCCGGAAATCTGCGTAGTTATCCTGAAGCGCATCAAGGATGCATTCCTGGGCTCCACCGTAGTGCTGAACAACGGCCTTACCGGCACCATTCTCCGTTATCCTGATGATCTGGCCATTCATCCGCTCATCAAGATCGACCAGGACAACATCATCGATTTGAACGAGCATCGTGGAATCAAGATTGTAGAATACAACGCAAAATAACGAATATCAAAAAAATCCTGTTGCAATCGCAACAGGATTTTTATTTTCTCAAAGTCAACTCATACAATTAGTGTGAGAAGGTGTATTTATTCATATCTCAATGCCTCAATAGGGTCCAGCTTGGCCGCCTTGCGGGCAGGATATATTCCGAAGAACAGGCCGATGCCCACGGAAAAGCTGAAGGACACAAGGACCGGCAGTGGCGTAATAACGGTGGTGAAATCACCAAACTTGCCCACCAGCATGGACAGGCCGCAGCCCACCCCGATGCCGATGATGCCGCCCACAACGCCGATAACCACCGACTCAATGAGGAACTGCATCATAATATTCTGGAAGGTAGCCCCCAAAGCCTTGCGGATACCTATTTCTCTGGTACGCTCCGTAACGGATACCATCATGATATTCATAATGCCGATACCACCAACTATCAGGGATATACCGGCAATACTGCCCAACAACAGGGTCAGCATGGTGGTGGTCTGGTTCATGGTTTCCATAAGGCTGGTCATGTTCCGGACATTGAAATCGTCCTCCTTGCCCCCAATTATCTTGTGACGCTGGCGAAGGAGCACCTCAATATCCTCCTGAACCTGGTCCATCTTGTTGGGATCAGACACCTGAATATTTACCGAGGATACATGATTCATGGCCATGAGACGTTCCATGGCAGTAGTCAGGGGCACAATAACCACATCATCCTGGTCCTGCCCCATTGAGGACTGGCCCTTGCTTTCCAGCACGCCAATTACCTTGAAGGGCTGGTTGTTGACACGGATATTCTGGCCCACCGGGTTGCTGCTGCCAAAAAGATTGGTGGCAACGGTGCTGCCGATAACAGCCACACGATTTCTCTTAATATTGTCGCTATCGCTGACAAAGGAGCCGGTACCCACTTCCAAAGAACGGATGGACATATATTCCGGCGTTACCCCCATAACTGATGAATTCCAGTTCTGGTTGCCATTTACTATCTGATAGGATTGGGACACGGTAGGAGAAACAAAATCTATATTCTTGACCTTGTTTTTGATGGCCACTGCATCATCATATTTCAAACTGGTCCGGGAGCCCGCCGCCCCCCGGATGCCACCTCTGTTGGCGGAGCCTGGAGAAACGATGAGCATATTGCTTCCCAGTGAAGAAATACTGCTTACTACATTGCTTTTTACGCCCATGCCCACGGATACCATGGCAATAACGGCACCAACGCCGATGATGATACCCAGCATGGTCAGCAGGGAACGCATTTTGTTGGCCAGCAGGGCGGTAAAGGCCATGGAAAAGCTCTCTTTAAACAACATCAAGAACCACGCCCTTTCCCTCATCCCGGGTGATTACGCCGTCCCGCACCAGCAGCTGACGGCTGGCACAGACCGCAATATCCGGCTCGTGGGTTACCAGTATAATGGTACGCCCCTTTTCGTGCATGGACTGGAAAATCTCCATGATTTCCTTGGTTGACTTGGTATCGAGATTACCCGTAGGCTCATCCGCCATAATAATCTGAGGATCGTTTACCAGAGCCCGGGCAATGGCCACACGCTGGCGCTGGCCACCGGAAAGCTCATTGGGCTGGTGATCGGCCCTGTCCGCCAGTCCCACCTGCTCCAGATAATACATGGCCCGTTCCTCCCGCTCATCAGAGCCCACCCCGGCATAAACCAGTGGCAGGGCCACATTTTCCAGAGCGGAGATTCTGGACAAAAGATTAAAGTTCTGGAACACAAAGCCAATTTTCTGGTTGCGGGTCCTGGCCAGCATATCATCACTTAAATGGGCCACCTCATTGCCATCCAGCTTATAGGAGCCCATGCTGGGACGGTCAAGGCATCCCAGGATATTCATAAGGGTGGACTTGCCGGAGCCGGAGGGCCCCATAAGGGCGGCAAATTCCCCCTCCTTGATGTCAAGGTCAATGCCGTTAAGGGCCGCTACCTCCTGGTCACCCATTTTATACAGCTTTTTTATTCCTCTGAGGCTGATAGTAATTTTCTCAATATTACTCATTGCGCATCAACCTCCGTCTTACATTGGGGGGCCGCCTGGTCCTCCGCCCCTGGAGCCACTGGCAGCAGCACTGCTCTTGGCCTTGTAGGTAATGGCAACAGTATCGCCATCAGAGAGGCCCTTCTCTATTTCCACAAATTCGTCACTGTAAATGCCAGTGGAAACATAGCGTTTCTCCGTGGTGCCGTCCGGCAGGCTCAGTTGCACATAGGAGCCCTTGGTATCGGTCTTTAAGGCGGAAATCGGCACTACCAGTGCATCCTCCTTTTCGGAGGTTACAATATCCACTCTTGCGGTCATGGCCGGCAGCAGCAGATTATCCGGGTCATCCACGTCCAATACCACATAATAATAAATTACGCTGGCACTGGAGGAAGACGAGGAGCTGTTGCTGGAATTGGTATTCCAGCTGTTGGTCACGTCGGTCTGGGAAATCTTGGAAACCCGGGCCGTAAAGGTCTTGCCGGTATATGTATCAACTGTAAAGGTGGCGTTCTGGCCCACCTTCACGCTGCCAATATCAGTTTCATCCACCTTGGCTAGAATCTGCTTCTTGCTCATATCCGCAATGGTCATAATAACAGTAGGGTTGCTGTTGCCCTGCACTGCCATGGTTCCGGCGGATTTAGGCTCGCCTACCACAACACCGTCCATAGGGGCCACGATAATGGTCTCGCTCAAATCAGACTGGGTTTTCTCCAGATTACTGGAGGCAGTGTCGAAGGTCAGCTGGGCATCCTCCAGCTCCTCCTGGGACTTGGCACCAATGGAATTGAGATATTCCACACGATGGTACTTGCTTCTGGCGTTAATGAGCTTGAACTCCGCCTGGTCGTTGGAGGCCTCATAATCCTTGCCGTCCAAAATGGCCACGGTCTGGCCCGCAGTTACCTTGTCGTTCTCCTTTACCAGCACCGACTTGATACGGGCTGTAATCTTGGAGCTTACCTCTACGGAATCCACAGGACGGATGGTGCCGGTGGCGGATACCGTGGATTTTATCTTCATGCGCTGAACCTGGGCCATTTCAGTGGTTGGCTTGTTTTTCTCAGCATTGGAGCTGCTGAAATATGTATAGGCACCAAATATTGCCACCAATATCACAATAACCACGCCAGCTATGGTGAAGGTCTTTTTCTTTCTCATAATCATGCCTCTTTTCTCATTGGGGAATCACCCTGTTACTTGGCCAGGGGAGCATTGGAAACCGTGGAGGCAGACGGATGAACATCCAGCCCCATATCGCTTTCCACAGCGGCCTTGTGCCTTGCATAGTCGTACTGGGCACTGATGTGGTTGTGCCGGGCGGTAGACAAGGCATTCTGGGCATCAATAATATCCAGCATTATGCCCTCGCCGGCCTTGTATTTCTCGTTGGCAATGAAGTAATCCTCCTCAGCCTCCCGCACGGCTTCCCGGGTAGTTTCAAAGCGTCTTTCCGCTTCACGCATGCTGTTGTAATCGTTGCGGACATTCATGTCCACTGCGCTCTGATCCTTGCTGAGAGTCAGCTTGGCAGTTTCCAGCTCCACAGCGGCAGCATTGACCTTACCCTTGGTAACGCCGCTGTCCCAAATGGTCCAGTTGACACCGATGGTGCCGGATACACTGTGGTTATCCCGCTCCGGCAGCACCTGCTTGTTCCAGCCGGTGCTTACACTGAGGTCCACCGTTGGCATATAGCCCGCCTTTGCATTCTTCAGGGCCAGCTCCTTCTGCTTCACCTGATAGGCATCCACAATAAGGTCCTTGCGGTTTTCCAAAGCATAGGATACACAGGAATTTACATCCTCAGAAAATGGCTCATAAACAAAATCATCTGTCAGCTCCAGAGGCTCCCTCTGGTCCATGAAAAGGAGATTTTTCAAGGTGCCGAGACTGTTTTCATAGGCATTCTGCCCCTTTATGAGGGACTGTCTGGCATCAGCCAGCTCAACCTGGGAGCGCAGCACATCTATTTTGGCCTTGCTGCCGGCACTGTACAGCTGCTCCACGATAGTCAGATGCTGCTGGTATCTGTCCACGGACTCCTGATAAACCAGGGTCTGCTTTCTGGCCTGCAGCACATTGTAGTAGGCCTTGATAACATCCAGCCTTGTGGTCTCCCATTTCCGCTGGGTCTGAAGCTTGGCAATATCCACGCCGATTTCCGCATTTTCAATATTGCGGCCGTTTATGTTGCCGTTATAAATTGGCAAAGAGGCTGAAACGCTGGTTTTGTTGCCATTATCCCAGCCCAAATCATTCTGCTCGGACTTGGAGAAATTGGTTCCCACCTTAACATTAAAGCTGTTGCTGCCCCGGGCCTGACTCAGCTTCGCCTGGGCCGCATCCACGCCAAGTCTTGTTATATTCACGTCAGGATTATTAACCAAGGCCGTCTGTATAGCCTCCTCCAGGGACAATGCCGCACATTCCCCCGTTGACGGAGCACCTACCAAAAAACCACTGGCAGCCAGCAATACGGCTCCTATTAAAAGTCGCTTTTTCATACTATACGTCCTTTCAAGTTTTCCCAGCCTCATAGCAGGAGTAAACCATAAAAAAATCTAACTAAACATACAATTAAGTAACATGTGAATAGGTACATATGGTGAACGCTCTCGCTCACTAGTTTACGTAGTGGATACTAGGTTCATTCTTCGCCTTTGGCTTGAATTCACCAAGTACCAACGTAAACTACGTCCCCATATATACCTATTCACCTTATTTACCTGTTCCTGCTCATAGTATATTCACTAAGCATAAATATTTTATAAACTAAAAATTAAAATACCATTAATTTTAACTTCTTACTGGAGTTTTTCCTTCATAACTTCCACAGCCTTCAAAAGCTGCACGTCCTCCGTAGGATGCTCCGGCAGGGCGATTTCCACGTCCGGCTGGATGCCGATACCATCAATGCTGGCACCGGATGGGGTGTAATACTTGGCCACGGTCAGCTTGATGCCGTCCCCTCTGAACAGAGGCAAAATGGTCTGAACGGAGCCCTTGCCGTAGGATTTCATTCCCACAAGGGTAGCTGCCCCCCTGTCCTTCAAGGCTCCCGCCAATATCTCAGAGGCGCTGGCACTGTTGCCGTCGATAAGCACCACAATAGGCATGCTTGGACCCGTAAGGCTGGATGTAAACACCTGCTTGCTGCCGGTGTTGTCAATAAGGGATACCACCTCGCCCTCCGGAACCACCTGGTTGGCAATTTCCATGCAGGAGTTCACCAATCCACCAGGGTTGGCCCTAAGGTCGATAATCAGTCCCTTGGCATTTTGTTCCTTCAGCTTGTCCAAGGCCTCCGTAAATTCCCTGCCGGTGTTTTCACTGAAGGAGGCAATGCGAATGTAGCCAATTTCCGTATCCGGAATCATATTCCCGGCTGCCGTGGTCATGGCAATACTGGAACGGGTCAGGGTATAGTCCTTGTCCGCCTCACCCTGACGGCGAATGGTGATAACCACCTGGGTGCCCTCCACACCGCGGATTTTCCCCACCACTTCCTCCGGCTGAAGCTCGGAAACAGGGGTACCCTCCACAGCAATGACCTCATCCCCGGCCTGAAGGCCTGCCTCCTGGCCCGGAGTATTTTCCATAACTGACATAATGTGGCAATGGCCCGGCTCCGCAAAGCTCATAACCACGCCAATGCCCCCGAAGGTGCCACTGTTGATATTGCTGAGCTGACGGAATTTTTCCTCGTCAAGGTAAATTGAGTATTTATCCCCAAGGGATTTCATCATGCCGTCAATGGACCCGTTAATAAGTACAGTCCGATCCACATCACCGTCGTACTTGTCCTCCACGAAGTTCACTGTGGCAATAAAGCGGAGCATATCCCCGGCCTTTCCCACGGTACCACCCAGCATATAAAAGATGACACAGCATACCGCCAATAAGGTAACCAGCGCCGTGCCGACTACCAGAAGAACACTTTTCTTAGTCTGACTCATGAACATTCTCCAATCATTCTTCCTAAAATAACCCCAAAGCGAAGCAGAGCCCTTTCACCTGCCACAAAGGCAGGCGAAAGAGCACGCTGAAACTTTATAAATTACAAATAACTATATGGACTTACAGGCTCACCGTTTTCACGGACCTCGAAATGACAGTGAGGGCCTGTGGAATTACCGGTAGAACCACACATTGCAATGGTCTGGCCCTGGGTTACGGATTCACCCTCCCCAACCAGGAGAGACTCATTATGGCCATACAGGGTGGTAATTCCGCCGCCGTGGTCAATAATGACAGTGTAGCCGTAGCCGCTGATCCAGCCGGCGTGAATAACCGTGCCGCTGGCCGCTGCCACAATAGGCAGGCCGTAATCGCCGCCGATATCCAGACCGCTGTGATAGCGCTGGGTACCAAAAATAGGATGGGTACGCCAGCCAAACTCAGAGGTAATCGGACCGTCCAGCGGCCATATCATGGCCCCGGAGCCGCCTGCTACATAGCTGCCCCCCACCATCTGGCTGCGCTGAATCATGCGGGTAATCTCCTGGGATGCCGCCATGATTTCCTCATATGCCTGCTGGGAAACCTCCCGGTCATATTCGGCCTTTTCCAAAAGCACCTGCTGGGCCTGCTTCTTGTCCAGCATATTACGCTGCTTGATTTCCGCGTCGGCCACCAGCACCTCCACCTCAGCCTTGTCCTTTTCCAGCTTAGCCTTGGTGCTCATGACTACGTCGCGGTCAGCCTTAACCTTCATAATAAGGTCATAATCATGCTTGATAATGCGCTTCAGTATGTCCATGCGGGTAAGGAAATCGGAGAAATCCTTGGCTCCAAAGAGCACATCCACATAGCTTATCTGGCCGTTGATATATATATCCCTGACGCGCTTGGCCAGCATCTTGCTCTTTACCTTCAGCTCCTTCTCGGTCTTGTTCAGAAGCTCGGTATTTTCCTCTATATCTGACTGAACCTTGTCCAGCCTGCTCTTTACATCGTTGTATTCAGCAGTGGCCTGATCCACTTCCTCCTGCAAAATGCGGAGCTTTTCGGACAGGCTGTCCACCCGGGCCTGGGCCTCATTGGTGATCTCCTGCTGCTGGGCCGCCTTTTCCTGTAAATCCTGAAGCTGACTCTCCAGATCGTCAGCCAGGGCAGTTCCCGCCACGGACAGTGACATGAGAACGGCCATTATAAGACTTCCCGTCTTATGCTTGGTAGTAAAAAAACTCATAGCCCCACCTCAGACCTTCAGGAAACGCTTGATGGAAACGGTACTTCCGATAGCTCCCATAATCATGCCGCCAATGACAACAATCATGGTCACATAGGTGAGGAACGGCTCCTCCGGAATAAGCGGGAAGAAGGCCAGGGTATCATATATCTTGGCAGTAATGCCGGAGTAGGTCAGCCGCAGGACAATGGAGGCAATAATACTGCCCAAGAAGCCCAGCACAATACCCTCCAGCACAAATGGCCAGCGGATAAACCAGTCAGTGGCGCCTACGTATTTCATAATGGCAATCTCCTTGCGGCGGGCAAACACCGTAAGGCGGATAGTATTGGAAATAATAAACAGGGTGGCCAGAGCCAGCACCATCATCAGGGCAAAGCCGAAAATACGGATCAGACGGGTGATGTCAAAGAGGTGCTCCATAACATCCTGTCCATACTTGGCACTGTCTACTCCCTCGAACCGTTCAATGTTTTCAGCGGCGGTTTTAACCATTTCCGGCTGCAAAACCATAACCTCAAAGGAATCCGGCAACGGATTGGTGTCATCCAGGGCATCCAGCAGGGTCTTCTGGTCTCCCAGACGCTCCTTGAATTTCTCCATGGCCTCTTCCTTAGGAACGAAGGTTACCTTTTCCACGCCCTGCATTTTCTTAAGGTCAACCTCCAGCGACCGGGCATCATCCCTCGAGAAATTATCCTCCAGATACACCTTTATCTGAACCTGGGACTCCATGGTATCCACCATTTTGTTCATGTTCATGACCAGCATGAGGAACATGCCGAAAATCAACAGGGAAACTGCCACAGTACCGATGGAAGCGACAGACATCCAGTTGTTGCGCTTCAAGGAGTGGGCCACTTCCCTAACGAAATACTCAATAGTATTAATTGTCATAGCCGTAACCTCCCCGTGCCTCATCACGGACTATCTCACCATGTTCAATGGCAATAACCCGCTTCTGCATGGCATCTACAATGCTCTTGTCATGAGTTGCCATAACGATGGTGGTACCATTGGCATTAATGCTCTTGAAAATGTCCATAATGCCCCAGGAAGTTTCCGGGTCCAGGTTACCAGTTGGCTCGTCAGCAATAACGACAGCCGGATTATTTACAACAGCCCGGGCAATGGCAACACGCTGCTGCTCACCACCGGAGAGCTGATTCGGAAAGCACTTGTACTTGTCACGCAGGCCTACCAGGTCCAGCACGTTGTTCACGTTGCGCTGCACCATGCGTCTTGGAGCCTCAATAACCTGCATGGCAAAGGCGATGTTTTCATATACGGTCTTGTCGGGAAGCAGTCTGTAATCCTGAAAGATAACTCCCAGGGAACGACGCAGATAAGGCACATCCTTGTTGGACATGCGGATAATATCCCGGCCATTCACAGTGAGGATACCAGAGGATGGCAGGACCTCACGGAACAGCATTTTAATAAAGGTGGATTTGCCGGCGCCGCTGGGGCCAACCAAAAAGACAAACTCACCCTTTTTGATATCTACATTGATATGATTGAGGGCAATGGCACCATTGTCATATACCTTCATGACATCATTCATATGAATCATTGAGAAACCTCCATTTCTACACTAAACTTAATTTTATCACAAATGGAGATATTCTAAAAGAATTATCAATTAGAGGATTTTGATTTAGCCAAACACTTTCAGTTAATCCTAATGAAAAAAGAGAGCTGATGCAACAACATTTTGCAGCAACTCTCTTTAATTATTTCAATAACTTACTTTTTTCGATACAGAACCCGCAATAAATCCCGCAGCATTTCCCTTTCATCATCTGTAGGAAATTGAGCATATATGGTATATCGGCCATTAATCAATATATTTTCCAAATCAGCCAGGTCATCCTCCAAAGACGGGTCATCATTTCCCAGTAGATAATCAATGGATACACCGAAGAAATTGGCAATCTTTTTCAGTGTGGCATAGTCTGGTTCCCTGATTCCACGCTCATATCGGCTATAAGTGTTTTGCATTATATCCAGCTTCTTGGCCACTTCTAATTGTGACATTTCCTGATGTTCCCGCAATGTTCGTAATCTTTCCCCAAACATACACTATCCCTCCTGCTTTAAGAGTACGATAATGCATTTTATAATTATCCTATTTGGGATATTTTTATTGATAATATCCATTTAGGGATATATAATTTAAAAGAGACATTTTCTTAACTGGGAGGACTTACATTGCTCTTTAATTCATATCCATTTATTTTTGTGTATTTGCCAATTGTATTTGCAGCCTTTTTCCTAACGGCTAAATATATCAGCCATCGGGCTGCAACATTTACTTTGGTATTGGCATCCTTCGTTTTTTATGGTTACTGGGATGTGAAATATGTTCCATTACTCTTTGGTTCCATTTGCTTCAACTATTTTATAGGAGGACAACTGGATAAACACACAAAATCCAAATTTTGGCTGGTTGTGGGACTTGGGATCAATATTTTACTGCTGGGGTATTTCAAGTATACAGATTTCTTCCTAACTACCATCAATGATATTAATGGAGCCCAAGTATTTGATCTGCCTCATATTGTATTGCCTTTGGGTATTTCCTTTTTTACATTTACCCAGTCGGCTTATCTGGTGGATGCATACAGAAAGGAAGCCGCTCCCCATAATTTTCTGACCTACTGCGAATTTGTAACCATTTTCCCTCATCTGATTGCAGGACCGATTATTAATCATAAGGAAATGATCCCACAGTTTATTAATGAAAAGACATTCCACATTGATTATAAAAATATTGCCTTAGGGCTTACCATTTTTACATTCGGATTATTTAAAAAGGTAGTAATTGCTGACAAGCTGGCTGTTTGGGCAAACGAAGCCTTTAGCCATGTAAGTTCATTGACCTGTACCGAGGCCTGGGTGGGAGCTCTTGGCTATACCTTACAGCTTTATTTTGATTTTTCTGGCTACAGTGAAATGGCTATTGGGCTTGCTTTGTTATTTAATCTCAAAATGCCTACCAACTTTAATTCCCCTTATCAGGCTCGTAGTATTATTGACTTTTGGCGTCGTTGGCACATGACATTAGGCTTGTGGGTAAAGAATTATCTATACATTCCTATGGGTGGTAATCGCCATGGCGAGTTTAGTAAAATGCGAAATCTCTTTGTGTCAATGCTGATAATTGGCCTGTGGCACGGAGCAGGCTGGACGTTTATTATTTGGGGCGGCATCCATGGCCTATTACTTATGATAAACCACCAATGGCGCAGACTGAATATTAATCTCCCAAAAGTCATTAATTGGGGAATGACGTTCCTATGTGTAATGATATGCTGGGTGTTCTTTAGAGCGGAATGCTTCAATGATGCAATTAATGTATTGAATAGTATGGTAGATTTTCAGTCTCTCGGCATGACAGGGCTCAAAAGACTAGCAGTACTGTGTATAATGATTGGAATACTAACAGTAGTACCAAATCCTCTTATTCTTGTGCAAAATTTTACAGCTAATAATAAGTGGTTGTTAATAGCATGTGTATTATTTTTGATCAGTATATATAGAATTGCTTCAACTGGCACTGGAGATTTCTTATATTTTCAATTTTAGGGAGCATAAAATATGGAGTATCAACGGTTTGTAGAACGGTTCGTAGTAATAAACTTTTCAATGATAGTAGTTATTTTTTCTATATCATATTTTTTATTGGGGATTTGTAAAGAAAATTATAGTGATAACGAAATAGTACAGGATTATAAGAATATACTTTATGGTAGTGCACTAGATGATGGTGCTTTACTAAAGCTTGATATTGTAGAAAAGGAAAAACCGAAAGTAGTAGCCTTGGGTTCGTCACGAGTAATGCAATTTCGTGCAGAATTTTTTAACGACAGAGATTTCTATACATTGGGTGGTATAGGTGCTTCTGTTGACGAGGTGGTATTCGCATGGGATATAATACGAGAATCCTATATACCTGATGTTATTATTATTGGAATTGACCCTTGGTGGCTTAATCCAAATTTTAAACAAGAGAATCGTTGGACTAATTTATATACCAACCAATATGGAAAATATATAAATATATATAAAAACAAGAAAATAATGAAACAAATTTTAAACACAGATGATATTAAAGAAATAGATCCATTAAGCGGATTAAAAAACATTGGACTTGATGCTGCCGTAAATGGCAATGGGTATCGTTTATCTGATGGGAGCAGACAATATGGAAAAATCATTCAAGATAAAGAAGATAATGATACTCGTTTCAAAAGTACCTATGAGCGAATGGATAAAGGAGCCGTTGGGGATAGGTTTGTTTGGTGTGATAGCATATCTAATCAAGAATTGAATAAACTAAAAAACTTATTAGCACAAATACAACAATCAGGTGCACAGATTGTTGTATTTTTACCACCATTTCCCCATGAAGTCTATAACTACATGGATAATAGCATTCATTTCCATGATTACTTACATGCCTATATGGATGAAACGAAAAGAATGTGCTCTGATTTAGATATTCCATGGTATAATTTCACTGATTTAGCGACAACCGGTGGCTCTGATGATGAAACAATAGATGGTTTTCATGGTTCCGATGTTGCATACGCTAGAATTACCTATCTGCTTGGTAAAAATAATATACTCACCAATTACGTTGATAATGATAAATTAGAATATGCCATAAACCATCCTATTGATAATTTTCAAGTAATTCCCGCTTCAAAATAATTTACTTCACATAAAACTGCCCTTAATACACATCATTTATGTACTAAGGGCAGTTTTTATTTATTAGCTTGATTCAGTTGTAGGCCAAATTGTTTCTCTTGGCAATTTCCATAACATTTTCCAGAGGGGTATCAGCCTGTCGCGAGATTTTTTCGTATGGTTCACGGTCTTTGAGCATATTAATAACAACCTTTATAGTTTTTGCTTCCGTAGCTTTCTTGGTGGCTTCTTCAGCTGCTTCTTCTGCCCTGACTTCCATGGCCCTGTTCCAATCCCATTTGAAATTTACCATATCCAAAACCTCCCTCTGTTCCTTGTTGGAGAAATAGTCTTTCAAAAAATCATTTTCTTTACAATACTGTATAGCCTTAATAATAGCTTGACGAAGGGGTTTGCCCTCAGATATTTTCTGCCGCACCTGGGCAACGAAGATACTGTAGCACTTCAAATCATTGCATTTTTGCAAAAGTTCACTGCTTTTATCATAGTTTATGTTAAAAGCCGAAAGCTCCAGCTCCAAAGAATGAGTTTTTTCCGTAAAAGCATCTGACAATCGCATTGTCCAATGCTCCGGTGTCTCACCAGTACCGTTGTAAAACACATAAAACTCTGGTGCAGGAAGTAGTATACGAGTCTTTTTGTAGGGAGCATCAGGTTTAACTCTTTGCCGGTACAATTTAGCAATGTACCAAAGCATCCGTAGTGGCATATTTTCCGACAGTGTTGACTGGTGTTCCATGAGTACGATATGACGGTTCCCCACCATAAAGCTGATGTCATTCTTGATATCTTCAAAAAAATGTTCCCCGTAAGGTAGTAATCTTGATGTCCTTTATAGCGACCTTCTCACCAGTCAAAGCATAATAGATTCCCTGTAGCCTCTTTTTGTCATTAAAAATGTCACGAAACAGTGAATCCTTATATGTTCGTCTAGCCTTCATAAAACGCCCCTCCCATGTCATTTTTAAAAAAATCGACCATGGGAAAGCCCTTAAAAGGCTTCTTTTACATGTATCCTCCCAATCTCAACCTAATTTTATCACAAAAGCGGATAACCTAAAAGAAATATGTTATGGCTCATTCCCTCACATTTCACGATTTCATTCCCTCACATTTCACAATTTCATTCCTTCACATTTCACAATTTCATTCCCTTATATTTCATGTACAAAAAATACCCTTAGTACACAACTGAGTGTACCAAGGGCATCTTTACATCAATATTTATTCCAAAATCCTGCCATCACGGGAGATGGTTATCACCTGCCACGAGAGGAATTTGCCGCTATTTTTCAGGGCCGTTTCTGCGGCTCTTTGGAGACCACCACAGCATGGTACCTCCATGCGGAGAATTGTTACGCTCTTTATATCATTATTGCTGATGATTTCCGTCAGCTTCTCACTGTAATCTCCCTCATCCAGCTTTGGACAGCCACTCATGGTTATTTTCCCTTTCATGAAATCCTCATGGACATTGGCATAGGCATAGGCGGTACAATCCGCTGCAATCAGCAGCTTGGCCCCATCATAAAATGGTGCCTGGGTTGGGAGCAGCTTTATCTGGCATGGCCACTGATTAAGCCGGGACACTGGACGGGCAGAAGTCATTGGCTGATTATCATTATTTTATTGCCTTAGCAGCTCCCCAGTCATTTATCTTCTCATAAAGTGGCACTAAAACGCCATATTCCTTGCCCAGGTTCACCACTCTGATTACCAGACCGCTGAATTCTGACTGGCGGCCCTGTATAATATCCCGCTGCATGGACATGGTGGAATCTGGCTTTAAATTGTCCATCATTTTCAAACCCACTTCCACCAGATCCTGTTCAAATTCCACTCCCATGGCTTTGCCTAGGGTTACTACTTCCTTTATAAGTCCAATGAAAGTATCCCGTTCCTCCCCCGGGTGCTGGAAATTTTCACAGGTGGCATCAAAATAGGCTCCCGCTGCGGCAGCCGGTGATACAAATGCGAATTTCTGCAAGGCATCACGGATAATATTAGCACTGAAATGCCCCTTTATCTCTGCCTCACGCAAAACGCCCTCCAGCTGCTGGGCAGTATCCTTCAGATTTTCCGCCTGACCCGGCCGATAGCCATAAATTACCCGCAGAATTTTGTTGGACTGATAGATTACCCCCGGGGACTCAATTTCACTCATAACGTAAATACAGCCATCCAGACAGGTGTACTCCGTAAGCTGCTCCTGCATTACCCCGCCGGTGCCAAAGACATTCAGGATAGGAATTATCAGGGTATCCTTGAACATCTTCGCTTTGACAAAGGCAATAGCGTCCTCTAAATTGTAATATTTCACGCAGACAAATAATACATCAGGAGTATCGCTGTATTCCGCTTCAGTACAGGCCTTAAGATTATCTATGGTCTCAGTGCCCCGATGGTTGGTATGAAGCACCAACCCTTTTTCTTTAATGGCTTCCAAATGCTTTCCTCTGGCTATCAGTGTCACATCATTGCCAGCCATGGCCAAATAAGCCGCCAAGGTTCCGCCGGTTCCCCCAGCACCAAAAATACAAAACTTCATAACCCCTGCTCCTCTCATAAATTTGTTTCCTGCTAATATTTTAGCACAAAAAAGAGGTACTCAGTTAGGTACACCGGGGAACGCTCTCGCTCACTAGTTTACATAACGGTTACTAAGTTCATTCTTCGCCTTCGGTTTGAATTCACTAAGTATCGACGTAAACTACGTCACCTTGTGTACCTAACTGCAGTACCTCATATTATTTAGCTTTTTCTTTCTTCTTTTTATCCATCAGTTCAGTGGCCAGCTCGGCATTGCGCATGGCAAGGCGGCGCAACTCGGCAAAGAGCTTTTCGTTCTTCTTGCTGAAGCCTGCCTTGTCATTCCACTTGGACCGAACCTTGTTCACAAGCTCATCATACTTGACGTTTTCCAAGTCTCCCACTGGGCTTTCCCCTACAGATTCCAGGAAGCGGTCAATTTTCGGGTCATAGGATACACCAATCATCGGCACTCCCATAACAGCCGCAAAAATCAGGGCATGGAGACGGACACCAATCAACAGATCCATATTGCCCACGATGGACAGCAGCTCCTTGGTGGTATATTCCTTGTGAAGCACCACCGCGTTGCAGCTGGTCATGGAGGCCACCATTTCCGCACAATGCACATCCTCAGGATACTGCATTGGCAGGAAAATTATTCTGGCATCAAATTCCTGGGCTATCTGGTCTGCCGCCCTGGCAATAACTGCCTTGTAATGGGTCCAGTCCTGCCACTCACGGACGGAAATACCCACCAGCGGCTTGGCCCCGAAGGCATTGTTTTCCTTCAAAATGGTGCGGCCGATATTCTTGTCCACTGGATGAATGGCATGCACCGGGTCAGAGGTGCACTCTATGGCCGGGTGACGAATCTTCATCTGAGCCAACTCACCCAAGGAGCCCCTGTCCCGGACTGTAATCTGCTTGATGCCATTGCCCACCAGACGCATAATCCAACGGGCCATGCGCCCCTGAATCGGGCCAATGCCCTGGGCGTACAGCATAACCGGCGTGCGCATTATCTCCGCCAGCACAATAATCATCAGATAGTAGTACAGGCTGCGACGGCTGGTAACATTCTGCAGCAGGCTGCCACCGCCGCTTATCAGCAGGTCTGCCTTGTACAAGGCGCCTATAATGCTTCCAATATCCAGCCAGCCCACGGAGTTCACCTGATGGCGCTCCCTGGTATCGGCGGGATCTGCGGAAATAACTGTAATATTTAAATTGGGATCCAAATCCGACAATACTTCAACCATAGCTGCCAGCATTGCTTCGTCGCCGGCATTTCTGGAACCGTAATACCCGGAAATTACAACATTACTCATGTCTGTTGTCATTCCTTACCTTTACTTATTTTAGAGAGCTCAGCTTCGGGGCAACGAATCTGCTCCAGAGCTGAACGAGAATCATACAGATAGCACCTATAACTGCTCCCAGCACAATACCGCCAATGCCGCGGGCAACGGACATAAATATTGGGGACCGCATGTGAGCGAAGGTCTCAACCATGGAGCCCTGTCCAATGGTGGCAATGAGCACCAGTGCAAAGAGTACCATGGTAGGCCACTTGCGGAACCATCCCAGTACAGCCAGCATAAAGGCCGGATGACCAATGAGAAGCTCCTTGGACCGTGGGCGGGCATACATGGCCTGCTCCAAGAAGGCCCTGAATTTCAGCTCAGTGGCGGAAACAGGCATGCCCATGGTGTGACCGGAACGGGCCACAAATACCACGCCGGCAACCAATACCAAAAACAGAATCAGCAGGGATTTCACCTTTACAGGCATATCCAGCATCTTGCGGCACTGGGCCATAAAGCCCTCTGTGTCGTCCAGCTTGCCGTCAAAGACGTCAAAGCGCTGGAGGAAGGCAATGGCCACCAGAATAATCGGCAGAATAAAGGTCAGCTTGATGCCCCGGAAGATATTGACCTCCAGCAGATATTCCGTATCTGCCAGAGAGCCTGACAAATAGGAGGCACCCACATAAGACATAATACCACAAGTAAAGATGGCCACCAAGCCGGTGCCAATAATCTTCACCAGTGAAGCCTGCTCATCGGGGCTCTTGGCCCGGAATCTGTCCAGCTGCCAAATCACGGCAATGGCCGGGAATACGTTGGCACTCAGAAGGGCTGCCACCACCCGGATCTTGTTGCCATGGCCCATGAGTACAGGGCCGGCAGCCGCCAAAATGCCAATAATCAGCAAACCATAAATATACTTGGACTTAAAGCCGGGAATAATGAGGCAGAGGTACAGCACACAGGCTGCTGCCACGCCCACCATTACCAGAGCTCTCAGCCAGGCGGCAGGATAGAAGTGGTCAAACACACCAGCCTTGCCGATGGTATAGCCCTGGGCTTCCAGCTTGTCCCGAACTGCGGAAAAATAATTCATATTGGTTTCCATCAGGGTCATGCCAGGAGCCGGCTTGTCAAAAATCTTCAGGAGATTGTAGCGGATGTTGCGCTCAGCATCGGTGTTGGCCCAACGCTCCACACACTCCCCGATTTTCATTTTCTTCTGCTCATCCTTTGGAATGGAATAGAGACGGGCCGACAGATAATCGTTGGCCTTGGCAATTTCCAGCATACCATCCTGCTGGAAGAACTGGAGCTGGGTGGTGCCCTCAATCATACCAACAGGCAGGCCACGCTCCGCCATTTTCTTGGCAGTATATTCAGAGCAATTAGGAGCACCCAGGGTTTGGGAGCCGGAAAATACGATGCCGGATACCTTGTAATCGTCAATGCGCTTAAAGAAGGCATCCACATCGTCCTCAGTACATTTGTTGTAGTTGGTTGGACGGGCCAGCACATAGAAGCCGCCCTTGTTGACAGCCTCCATTTCATCCGTTGGCATGCCCAAATCCATTTTCTCGAAGGACTCGAACTGGGCCTTTACTGCAAGCACCGTGGAACCGCCAACATTGAGAGCTGTTACCCTGTCCTTGCCGAGACGGCGCACCAGATCCTCATGAACCTCCTTGAAGGTCTGGGCATGATGGCCGGTTACATAAATCTCAGTGCCCTTGATGGTGCCGTCCTCCACCAGCTTACGCCAGTTAGGGTCGGTCATGGCACCGGTCTGATAGTTGGTAAGAATATCACTGCCATTTACTGCAGTGGTCTTGCCGTTTACATTGAGTTTCTTGAAGGTGGTTTCATAAACAGCCAGGGAGGTAATTCCCGCTTCCTTGGCCTGCTTCATGACCTCGTCCACCGGCAGGCCCTCACATTCAGCCAGGGCCACCAGATCCTCATAATCCACGATCAGCTCAATGGAATTATTGCGGACCTCCACCTCATGACGCTGAATGTTAATAAACAGTGAAGCAAACAGGCCGATAACAATCAGCACAATTAATAATTTATTATACGCAAACTGCTTCATCGCAATTTAACTCCTCATTTATCATTTATATGACGGCTGGCCTTGATAATAACACGGCCCTCCTGCATTTCCACATCGTCCACCTCAACACGGACAGGCATCTTGTGCAAGTCAAAAAGAAGAATGTCCCCGAAGAAATTGCCGATAACCGCCTTGCCAAAGACAGCGTTGCGGATATCAAGATTTGTCATGTGAAAATATACGGCACCCTTTTCCTCAAAGACAATCCCCGCCAGGGTAAGGTCTGCGGTGCGGCCCAGCAGCTTAACTGTGCCGGTGGCCGACAGCTTTTCCTTGTCCATGGTGGCGGTTACGTTTTCCACCTGGTCCAGCTTGTCCTGAAGAAGGTTCTGAAGGGACTCCTGGGAGATAATCCCGGTCATTTCCAGCCTGTCGGCAGAACGTATGGCTGAGCCATCCCGGGCGTTCAGCTTGGTCAAATCGCCGTTGACATTTTCCCCGTCCAGGGTCAGCTTGTCCACCCGGACGTCACCTACCATGGCATTATCCGCATCTATGTGGATGGTGTCCATGTGGCCTGCCAGAAGCATAAAGCCTGCCACGCTGGAAACCTTCACATTTACGTTTTCCGCCTTGGTGGCGTCCTCTATGCTGTGGGCAATGGAGGACTGCACAATAAAGGGCAGAATCAGCTGGCAGAACACCAGCAGTACCACTATTGCCGCTATACCAAACTTTATTGCTTTGCTCACTTAAATCACCTTATTATCAAAGCTGATGATTGGCCTTAGCCCGCAGGAAGGCCTCAATGAACATATCGATTTCACCGTCCATAACGGCACCGGTGTTGCCGGTTTCCGCATTGGTACGGTGGTCCTTGACCATGTTGTATGGATGGAATACGTAGGAACGGATCTGGCTGCCCCACTCAATCTTCTGCTGGTCGCCCTCCAGAGCCGCAATTTCCTTTTCCTTCTTCTCCTCTTCCAGCTCAAAGAGCTTGGCCCGGAGCATTTTCAGGCACTGCTCACGGTTCTGGAGCTGGGAGCGCTCGTTCTGGCACTGTACCACGATACCCGTAGGCTCATGGGTCATGCGGACTGCAGAGGAAGTCTTGTTGATGTGCTGACCACCGGCACCGGAGGCGCGGTAGGTATCAACACGAACCTCATCCATATTAATCTTAACCTCTTCCGTATCATCCAGCTCCGGCATAATGTCGCAGGCACAGAAGGAGGTGTGGCGACGGGCTGCGGAGTCAAATGGAGAAATGCGCACCAGACGGTGTACACCCTTCTCGGACTTCAGGAAGCCATAGGCGTTATGACCCTTGATAAAGAGGGTAACGGACTTAACGCCGGCCTCATCCCCCGGCAGGAAGTCAGCTGTTTCCACGGTAAAGCCATGACGCTCCGCATAGCGGCCGTACATTCTCAGCAGCATGCTGGTCCAGTCCTGGGCCTCGGTACCGCCGGCACCGGCGTGGAGGGTCAAAATACAATTGTTGGCATCATACTTGCCGGAGAGCATAACCTCCAGCTGCAGCTCCTCCAGAGCCTTGTCAATGGCCTCCATATCAGCCTTGATATCTTCCTCAACGCTTTCGTCCTTGTCCTCCATGCCGATTTCCCACATTACCTGGACATCGTCATACTTGGCCACAAGCTCCTTGTACTTATCCACGCTGATTTTAACGTCGTTAAGCTCCTGGTTGATTTTCTGGGCACTTTCCGGGTCATCCCAGAAGGTTGGCTCGCCCATCTTATATTCAAGCTCTGCTATTTTTTCTTCTTTATGAGCTACATCAAGAGCCTTTTCCATCTCCTTCAGCCGCTCCTGGAGTGCCCCAATACCTGGCTTCAAATCCTCCAGCATGTTCTCACATCCTATTTTTATTTTATTTCTTTAAGCAAGATAATCCCCTCTGCCACAAATGTGGGAGAGGAGATTAAATCATATCATATATTTAAGCCAATGGCCAATTATTTGTCACGACCGCAGCAATTCTTGTACTTCTTGCCGCTGCCGCATGGGCATGGGTCGTTACGGCCGATTTTCTCGCCCTTGACAACAGGCTTCTGCTTGGTCTTTTCCTCAGAATCATCCGCCTGGGCATGGGAGCTCTTGGCCTGGGCCAGACGCTGCTTTGCCTGCTCTTCCATGGCACGCTGCTGCTCTGGGGTAATGATGTTTACACGATACATCATGGTGGCAATATCAGTCTGGATGGCATCGACCATGGACTGGAACATATCGTGGCCCTTGATCTTGTACTCAACCAGCGGATTGCGCTGACCATAGGACAGGAGACCAATACCCTCACGGAGCATATCCATGTCATCAAGATGCTCCATCCAGTGGTTATCAATAACACGAAGCATAACGATGCGCTCCAGCTCACGCATATTGACCTCGCCAAACATCTTCTCACGAAGCTCGTAGGCCTCGGTAGCCATATTCATGAGGGTTTCCTGAACCTCGTCGCGGCTCATTTCCTCCAGCTCCTCCAGCTTCAGCTTGCCTGCAGGAGCATAAATCTGCTCAGCGTCCTTAATGAGGTCACCCAGGGTCCACTGCTCAGGATAGAGCTTGGCATTGGCATACTGATCCATTTCGGACTCGATAATCTGGCCAATCATGTGCATGATGTGTTCCTTCAGGTCCTCGCCCTTCAGCACCTGCTTGCGCTCCTTGTAGATAACCTCGCGCTGCTGGTTCATAACATCATCATATTCAAGGACATGCTTACGCATATCGAAGTTGCGTCCTTCTACCTTCTTCTGGGCATTCTCAATGGACTTGGTAATCATCTTGTGCTCAATCGGGTCATCCTCGCCCATGCCCAGACGGTCCATAATGGAGGAAATGTTCTTGGCACCGAAGAGACGGAGCAGATCATCCTCCAAGGAGAGATAGAAACGGGAATTACCAGGGTCACCCTGACGGCCGGCACGACCGCGGAGCTGGTTATCAATACGGCGGGACTCATGACGCTCAGTACCCACGATAAAGAGACCGCCCAGCTCAGGCACACCCTCGCCCAGCTTGATATCGGTACCACGGCCCGCCATGTTGGTGGCAATGGTAACGGCATTCTTCTGACCTGCGTCAGCAATGATTTCTGCTTCCTTCTCATGGAACTTGGCATTCAATACATTATGGGAAATGCCACGCTTTCTGAGAATTGCACTGATTTCCTCGGACTGGGCAATGGAGGTGGTACCAATGAGGATTGGCTGGCCGGTGGAGTGAATTTTCTCCACATCATTGGCCACAGCCTTCAGCTTGGCACGACGGGTCTTATAGATAACATCCGGGAAGTCGGTACGCTTAACCGGCATATTGGTAGGCACCACTACTACCGGCAGGTTGTAAATCTTGATAAACTCGTCTTCCTCGGTCTTGGCAGTACCGGTCATACCACCCAGCTTCTTGTACATGCGGAAGTAGTTCTGGAAGGTAATGCTGGCCAGAGTCTGGGACTGACGGCGAACCTCCAGGCCCTCCTTGGCCTCGATAGCCTGATGGAGACCATCGGAATAACGGCGGCCTTCCATAAGACGGCCGGTGAATTCATCGACGATAACGATTTCGCCCTCTTTAACCACATAATCACGGTCACGCTTCATGAGAGCCTTGGCACGGAGAGCCGCAGTGAAGCAGTGGGACATCTCGATGTTCTCGGAGTCGTACATATTCTTTACGCCCAGGAACTTCTCAACCTTGGCAACTGCACCCTCGGACGGAGCAACAGTCTTCTGCTTCTCATCAACGGTGTAGTCCTCACCGGCCTTCAAAATCTCAACGGCCTTGGCCATGCGGGTATACATATCGGT
Organism: Anaerovibrio sp. JC8; assembly: GCF_002100115.1. Taxonomy (GTDB): domain Bacteria; phylum Bacillota; class Negativicutes; order Selenomonadales; family Selenomonadaceae; genus Anaerovibrio. The sequence goes on from NZ_ANBM01000004.1 coordinate 172,092, forward strand.
AGACTTGGTGCCGGCACCGGAAATAATCAATGGAGTTCTGGCCTCATCGATGAGGATACTGTCCACCTCATCCACGATGGCAAAGTTCAGCTCACGCTGTACCATCTGGTTAAGGTCTACCACCATGTTGTCACGGAGATAGTCAAAGCCATACTCGTTGTTGGTACCAAAGGTAATATCGCAGCTGTAGGCAAACTTGCGCTCAGGGAAATCCATGTCGTGCTTAATCAGACCTACACTGAGGCCCAGGAAGTTGTACAGACGGCCCATCCACTCACTATCGCGCTTGGCCAGATAGTCGTTGACGGTAACCATGTGTACGCCCTTGCCGGTGAGGGCATTCAGATATACAGGGAGGGTTGCCACCAGGGTCTTACCTTCACCTGTACGCATCTCGGCAATCTTGCCTTCATGGAGGCAGATACCACCAATCATCTGCACATCAAAATGACGCATACCCAGCACACGGCGGGATGCCTCACGAACAACGGCAAAGGCCTCCGGAAGAATATCATCCAGGGTCTCACCGTTGGCAAGACGCTCCTTGAATTTTTCTGTATTTTTAACCAATGAGGAGTCGCTGAGCTCGGTCAATTCCTCTTCATAGGAATTGATCTGGTCTACGATTGCTCTCATACGTTTTATTTCTTTTTCATTATTGTCGCCTAAAAATCTTTTAAAGATGCCTAACAACAAAACTCACTCCTAACGAATTGGATATGTGCATAAAAACACCTCTTAACAGTTTAACAAACTATATTATAGAAGTCAAAAGAAACCTCTCTATTTAATATAGGTAAATGGGCGCAGGAAAAGGCCGCTGCCCGCACGACCTACGAGCAACGGCCCCTTCTATAATTTACCGATCCTACAACCGGCAAAAGTCTTTATTTATCCGAGGCTAACGGTTGCTAATACTCCTTCCTCTTGGGTGGGAGTTAAGCACCCGTAAAGCCATGGGTAAAATTCAACTAAATTCAGGCGGAGCTAAAACTCCATCTGAATAAGTTATCATTTTATCTGTTATCGGACTCGATCAAGCCATACTTGCCATCGGAGCGGCGATAAACTACGTTGACCTCTTCGGTATCAGCATCACGGAATACGAAGAAATCGTGATTCAGAAGATTCATCTGCATAATAGCCTCCTGAACGTCCATAGGCTTTACGATGAACTTCTTGCGCTTAACGATAGGATACTCATCCTCCTCGTCCTCAACCCGGGCCTGGACTGCGTTGGCAGCGAATGCCTCATCCAGCAATGTACCATCGCGGAAACGGCGCTGCATCTTGGTCTTATGCTTATGTATCTGGCGTTCCAGCTTTTCAATGACCAAGTCAATAGAGGCATACATGTCATGGGATGCTTCCTCTCCCCGGAGAAGCACGCCCTGCACAGGAACTGTAACCTCTACAAGGTGACGGTCCTTCAAGACACTGAGCAATACAGAAATTTCGCCAACCGAATCGAAGTATCTGGTAATCTTGCCGATCCTTTTCTCCACATAATCTCTCAGGGCTGGGGTAATCTCTACATTTTTACCTCTGATAGTGAATGTTGTCATACTAACATCCCCTTTCCATTTTCTATGTATTATAATATTCTCCATTTTGAGAGAAAATCCTTTTATTAATTTCAAATCTTCACACTTAGGACTGAATCCCCTGTTTTTTGCATTAAAAAAGGTGTTCCGGAAATACTTCCGAAACACCCTGTGATTTACATTATTAAGAATCAGGCCTTCTTAACAACATTAGCTGCCTGAGGACCGCGTGCACCTTCAACGATCTCAAACTCTACAGTCTGACCCTCGTTGAGTGTCTTGAAGCCTTCATCCACGATTGCAGAGAAATGTACGAAAATATCGTCGCCACCTTCACGCTCGATAAATCCATAACCCTTTTCAGCACTAAACCACTTAACCTTACCTTCCATTTTGAAACCTCCTAGAAATCCCCGGTTAAAAACCGATAAAACTAACACGTTTAGTCTAGCACCTATAGTTAGCATCTGCAACTATCTTAGTAATTATAATTTAACTGTAAATTACCCCAAAACAGAAAAAAATATAATGGCTAAACTATATTAAGAAATTAATATAAGTTTAACCATTATTTTAAGATTTTTTATATGGTTCTGTGAGAATTTTCAAAAAATTATATTCTATTTAGTCAGGTCACAAAATCTTGGAGAAGAACAATTTTGTCCTTTCTTCCTTTGGATTGTCAAAAACGTCCTTAGGAGGACCCTGCTCAATAATCTGGCCCTCATCCACAAAGAGGAGTCTGTCTCCCACCTCACGGGCAAAGCCCATTTCGTGGGTAACAATGGCCATGGTCATGCCCTTGTTGGCCAGGGCCTTCATAACGTCCAAAACCTCTTTTACCATTTCCGGGTCCAGGGCGGAGGTAGGCTCGTCAAAAAGCATAACCTTCGGCTTCATGGCAAGGGCCCTGGCAATGGCCACACGCTGCTGCTGGCCGCCGGAAAGCTGTGGTGGATATGCATCGGCCTTGTCAGCCAGTCCCACCTGGTTAAGCAGCTCCATGGCAGTCTTTTCCGCTTCCTCCTTGGAAACCTTCCGCACCTTCATAGGGGCCAGGGTAATGTTCTGGAGCACCGTCATGTGAGGGAACAAATTAAACCGCTGGAACACCATGCCGATTTCCTCACGGGCCTTGTTGATATTGGCCTCGCCGTTCAGCTCAATGCCGTCCACAACCACCTTGCCGGAGGTCGGTACCTCCAGCATATTCATGCAGCGAAGGAGGGTACTTTTACCGGAGCCGGATGGCCCGATAATTACCACTACCTCCTTTGGATTAATATGCAAATTTATGCCTTTTAATACTTCGTGATCCTCGAAGGACTTCCGCAAATCTTTAATATCTATCATGATGTCTTCAACCTCTTCTCCATATATGCCACCAGACGGGAAATTGCCAGGGTCATTACCAGATAAATAACAGCTACGCTAAGCCAGATTTCCAGTGAACCGTAGGTTCTGGCAATAATCAGCTGGCCCCGGCGGGTCAGCTCCTCAAAGCCGATAACAGACACCAGTGAGGAATCCTTCAGCAGGGCAATAAACTCGTTGCCCAGTGGTGGAATAATGTTCTTGAATGCCTGTGGCACAATGATATACCGCATGGTCTGAACCCAGGTCATGCCCAATGAACGGCCTGCTTCCATCTGGCCCTTGTCGATGGCCTGAATGCCCGCACGGAAAATCTCCGCCACATAGGCACCGGAGTTGATGCCGCAGGCGGTAATGGCTGCCACGAAGGGGTCCACCCGCTGGCCCAGCATCAACGGCAGGGCAAAGTAAATCAGGAATATCTGAACCAAAAGAGGTGTGCCCCGCAAAAAGTCAATATACACTGCCGCCAGCATACGCAGCGGAGCCACATGGGAAATGCGGGCAATGCCCACAAACATACCGATAATCATACCCAGTCCTACCGACAGGGCCGTAATCTTAATTGTAATGCCCGCACCCAGAAGAAGCAGGGGAAAGGATTGTATTACCAAGTCAAAATTAAAACTCATTTACAACTCACCTGACCATTCTAATTTATATTCTAAACAACATATTGGTATAATTATACAGTTTATACATGTCTATGTCAAGCGGACAAAAAAGGCTGTTGCCCACGCAACAGCCTTTGTATGCATTCAATTATTTAACGTTGCCAAACCACTTCTGATAGATCTGGTCGTACTTGCCATTCTCCTTCAGCTTCTTCAGAGCCTCGTTGATCTTGGTCTGGAGCTCAGGATTATTCTTGTTGATGGCCATACCGTAGTCCTCGGAGGTCAAGAGCTCGGAAAGAACCTTAACATTGTCGTTCTTGGACTCAACGATATAACGATCATTAACCGGACGGTCATTGATAACTGCATCTACGCCCTTGGCGTTCAGCTCAATGAAGGTATCAGCGGAGGAATTCAGCTCCTTAACCTCAGCAGAGCCCAGCTTCTTGGCCTCAGTTGCAGAGGTGGTACCAATCTGTACGGCAATCTTCTTGCCCTTCAGGTCCTGGAAACCCTTGATGGAATCATCATTCTTGGCAAGCATGATGGAAAGACCGGATTTATAATAAGGGTCGGAGAAAAGAACCTTCTGCTTGCGCTCATCGTTAATGGTCATACCGGAAATAATAACATCGATGTTGCCAGCCTCCAGGGATGGAATCAGGCCATCAAATGCTACATTGTTGATCTCAACCTTGTAACCCATTTCCTCACCGATAGCACGGATAAGATCCATATCAAAGCCCTCGTAAGCACTAGGATCAGAGCCCTGGAACTCAAATGGAGCAAAGTCAGCATTGGTGCCGACCTTCAGAACCTTCTCACCCTCAGCAGCCTTCTTATCACTGCCGCAGCCTGCTACCATAGCCATTACAGCCATCAGGGCAGCCATGCACAACACTAAAATCTTCTTGGACATGTTTAAATTTCCCCCTTTGGAATTAGAGATAAACTTTTATGTACAAGAGAAGCCCGGAGAAAGACACTCGCCGGGCTTCTTCGCCATAACTGATTCAGTTCTGATTAAGCATTCTTTTTTGCCTGGAAGCAGTCACGGCAGTATACTGGACGGTCGTTCTTTGGCTCGAATGGAACCTCAGTCTCCTTGCCGCACTCAGCACATACTACAGTGAACATCTGACGCTGCTCTCTTGCGCCCTCGCCATCACGGCTGCGACGTCTCTTGTCGCGGCAATCGCGGCAGCGTACAGGCTTGTTCTCAAAGCCCTTCTCTGCATAAAATTCCTGCTCTCCTGCGCTAAAGATGAACTCCTTGCCACAGTCCTTACATGTTAAAGTCTCGTCTACAAAAGCCATTAAAAAATCCCCCATAATTCTGATTTGACATCCCGCTGTACTCTTACTACTTACCTACTTCCAGGTGGTCAAAGAGACATCCTTACCCGTCAAGTATATATGTAAAAATGAAAAAAAGCAAGCTAAACTTTACAATAGGTAGCCCAAATCTGCTTAAATTTATTCTCTATATCCGCCATATACGACTTATTGTCCATCAGACGTGACATTCGTATCATTTTTGGCAAATCATGATGCAATTCGTTCAACTTCTCCACCTGACGTCCCAGCTGCACCGCCTTGCTTACATAAGTACGGCTTCCATCGCAGATAAGCTCCGGCAAGCCCGCCGCCTGCAAAATGGTTTCCCCGTAACGGGAGCCGTGGGAATGTCCCTTCAGGGTGACCACCGGCACACCCATGGACAAAGCATCACAGGTGGTGAGCCCTCCACAATATGGTGAGGTATCCAGACAGATATCTATATCCTGATACTGGGTGAGATAATCCGGACTGAAGGGCCGCAGCTCCAGCTTGTCAGGGTTGCCCCCGATGCGACGGAACCGTTCCAGAATAATCTCCCGCCCCGATGGCACGCTGCAGGTCTTGTTTTTAAGCACCAGCTTGGAAGGAATGCTTTCCAATATATTGCGCCACATGAGCAGCATATCGTCGGTAACCTTGGCAAAATTATTGAAGCAGCCGTAAGTAACATAGCCATTGGCCTTGGCCGGGGCATCCGCCCCTTCAAATTTCATGGTTCTCAGAGTGCCGGGGCTGAAACAGAGGTGACAGCCCTCAACCTTCAACAGCTTCTCCGTAAATTTCCTCTGGTCCCCAGGAGCAGGGCAGCATACATCATCCGTCAAAAAGTAATCCACGGTGCCAAGCCCCGTGGTGTTGATATATCCGATGCCGGAAACCTGCACCGGGGCAGGACGATAGCCCAATATTGGCAGACAGTTATTCTGGCTGTGGCCGGACAAATCCACCAAAATATCTATGCGGTCATCGAAAATCTGCCGTGCCACTGCGCGGCTGTTCTTGCCGTACATATCCCGCCATACGTCGGGCATCTTCATGAACCGCTGGGTTATATGATCCTTTTTGCCGGTGGAATAAGCATATACTTTAAATTCATTGCGGTTGGCATCCTTTAAAAACGGCGTAAAGAAATAGGCCGCCGCATGCTGACGAAAGTCGGGAGAAATATACCCTATCCGCAGGGAATGATTTTTCCGCCTTTTGTCCTTGTCATGAGGAAATTTCACCTCTGTCCGCAGCAGGCTGGCATATTGGTTATGCTGCTCAAACTGACGGTCCGTGCCGCTTTCGCGGTAATTGGTCAAAAACAGGGCATTGCTGTGATACTGGGCCTTTTTCTTAATGTCAGACACCGTCCGGCTGGCCTTGAAGGTCGCTTTTGCCGCCTTATCCGCAGCCCCTGCCAGCAGACAGGTATCCGCATAAAAGGTATAGCCACGCTCAATAATCCGATGGCTGGTATCGTCCCATTTTCCCTTGCCCACGCTGACATCAAACCGCTTAAACAGCTGCTCGTAGGCCTCCATGGCCTTATCAAGGATAAACTGAGCACCATAAAAAGCAGCCGTAGCAAACAAGCCCCGCAAATTCGCAACCGCCACTGTTTTCTGAGAGTCCAGATGCCACAGCTGGTCCAGGGCAGATTCTGCCGTTTCAAAGTCCTCAAGATAAACCGACGCCTCCGCCACTATGGCCCAACCCTCAGCATTATTCAAATCTTCATCCAAAATCTCCCGGCCACAGGCCCGCATGCTGGAGAAATTCCCATCCTCCAAAAACATTTCCGCCTTGTCAGACCAGGAAGATTTTTTAGATTCATTATCCTTGCTGCTCAATTTGTACACCATCCAAAATAAATTCTTCCAATATGTACTTATTCGCTAAACTTTTCTTAAATCCTCTATAGGGTCTTTAATTAGAAATTCCGTTAAATCTCCGGATTCAATTCATGGCCATATTCCTTAAGAAATATTTTCTGGTACTGCTTATAGGTGGGATCCAAAGCCTTTTCCTTTGGACTGTGAATACACCAGAAGCCCTCCTCCTGATTTGGCACCACAACCCTGTGGCCATGGCGGCGCATTTCCATGCACTGGGAAATCTCATAAAAATGCCAGCCCGTGAACAAATCCTCCCGCCAAGGCAAATCCACCTGGGTGACAAGGATAAGGCCATCAACGGCTTCAACCTCCACATAAGGCCCCTCAATGTCCAGACAGACGCTGTCCACCACGCTTTCCGCCTCACAGGCGTGAAGCACCCGGCCCACAGTACGGAGGCCATCCCACCAGATGCCCGTCTCCGGCAGGCTACGGGCCCCAATGACTCCCAGGGCACCGATGGTTTTATCCTCAAAAATCTTCAATACATCACTGATAAAGTGCCTGTTGGCAATGAAGGTATCCTGATGGAGATACACCTTGTATTTGGCATTGGTCTGCTTCATGCCCATATTGTAGCCCTGGCACATTGACTTGGCCCCCCGCACGGGAACCAGCTCCACCGCCATGCCCTCCGGCACCTCTAAATTATTGATGTAAAGCTGGCACTCCTGATACCATTCTTCCTTATTAATACAGGTTATGAAGGCAAATTTGTTTTCCGGGGCTGCTGATGCAATATTGGCTGGAGCCTTGGTCTGCGTTTTCTCCTTGTGGAGAGGAGCAGCAACCTCCGGCATATCCAATGCCTGCAGAAAATCCCGGGCCCATTCTTCATGGCCCATGGCAGAAAGCTCACTAACGAAATGGGCAGCAAACCGCTCCCGATAATAAACCGCCTGATACACGAAATCCGCCACATATTCCGGAAAAATCATCTTTTCCTCAAAAAGCTGCCACAGCTGCTGCACATTGTCCTGAGCATCAATACCGTATTCAATACGCCGCAGACGGTTGGACAACTCCCGACGGATTTCCTTGGTGTACAGCTTCTTTAGGGCCAGCACCTCGTCAATGGATTTGGTGGCCCTTACCAGCCATGTCCTTACCGCCAGATCGTTGCCATCATTTTCAAAGCCAAGCTTTTCCAGCTCAGCAATAAAATCCTTGTCAGGCTGCTTTTCATCCTGCACCGGCAGGAAGGAAGCATCTTTATAAAAGGAAGCCCCCAGCAGGGACATCATTTCATTGCGGGTAAAGACATGGGTGCAGACATGATAAAAATGCCCGTCCCGCAAGTCCCGAATATTACGCCAATATCTGGCGTTGGTAAAGGAAGTCAGCAGATAGCCTGTATCCTTTAAATAATTCCCCAGCCCCGAGGCAATATCCTGAGGATTCCAGGCCTCCAAAAACAGATTTTCCCCCATGATAATATCAAAGGAATCCTCCTCCAGGGGCAGCCGCTGGGCCAGAAAATTCACCGTAACCCAATGAATATCCAGCTCTGCATGTTCCTCCCGCAGGGACTCATCATCCTCTGATACCACCACAAAAAGCTCCGCCCCGGGCATAAGGGAGCGAAGCTCATGAATATATTCCACGTTTTCTATTAACAGAACCCGCAGCTGTTCTTCTGTATGATGTAAAAAGTTAAGTAAGCAAAGTGTCTGTCCGTCCGCCATCTTTCCTACCTTTTCCCATCCATTAACTGGTGATAAAGCTGCTCCACCTGGGCTGCATATCCCGCCTCATCCATCAGAGGAGAGGCCTTCACCATATCCCGCAGCTGGAGGCGCAAATCCGCCACCACATCCGGGTTGTTTCCCAAAGCCGCGGCTATTTCCACATATTCCGCCGGCTCAGAGGTGGTCATATCCTCAAGGCCCATATTCATCAGCATACTGTAGCCAAAACGCTGGCCCCGGCTGTCCCCGTAAAGGCTTACCACGGGAACGCCCATATACATGGCTTCGAAGGTGGTCATGCCCCCGGTGTATGGGAAGGTGTCCAAAGCAATGTCCATATCCCCATATTGCTGGAGATAGTCCTCGCTAAAGCCCCGAAGCTCCACCCGGTCTGCGGGAATTCCGCATTTTCCCAGCCTTTTCAGCGTATACTCCCGGCCAGTTTCGTGGTCAAAGAGCTTGTGCTTCAAAAGCAGCCTGCTCTGAGGTACCTTACTTAAAATCTGTCCCCATAATTTCAGCATATCATCCGTAACCTTGGCGAAATTATTAAAGCAGCCATAAGTAATATAACCATTGCGTTGCCATGGTGCTTCTGCAACCGCCGGCATTTTCTTGAAGATATGGAAGCAGAAATGGCTGTTCTTTACCGGCAGGAGCTTTTCCACATAAGCATCCTGCTGCTCCGAGCCACTGCAGTATTCATCTCCCAGAACATAATCCACTGCCTGCATGCCGGTACTGCCCACCCAACCAATGGCGGACAGCTGAATACGGGCCGGCCTGTAGGCCAGCACCGGCAGCATGTTGTTGCTTGTATGGCCACCAAGATCCACCAGAATGTCGATTTCATCAATATGAATCTGCCGGGCAATTTTGTCGTGAGTCCAGCCACAGACCTGACGGTACACATCCGCCTTTTCACGGAAGGACTTGGTAACGGCGTCCTCATCCTTATTGCCGGCATAACAGAAAATCTGAAATTCCTTGTTATTGGCCTTGTCCAGCAGCGGCCACAGCAACGAGCTCACCGGGTGCTGACGAAAATCACTGGACAGATAGCCAATGCGAATACGATGATGACTGCGGGGCTTTGGTGTATACGGCTCCACATTGCCCTCGGATAACAGGGCATCATAGCCCTCATAAAGGGTCTGCCAAAACTCCTTGTCCGTATCCGGCAGGGAAGCCGCCGCAAAAACAGCATTGCTGTATTCCACCAGCTTCTGCTGCCACTCCTCTTCATGCTCCACCGATTGCAGAAAGCTCTCCACAGCCTTGTCTGCCCGGCCGATGGTGTTGTAGGCCTGCCCCAGCATGCTGTACACGGTGCCCTTGAGCTCAGGCTCGTCGGTACAGCCGCTTTTTTCCAGAGACTCCAAAATTGCCAGCTCCCCCAGCACATCCTCCAGGGAGCGCTTGATATACGCTCCCAAAAGCTGTGCCTTGGAAACCTGGTCTCCACCTGCTTCCAGCAAGGCCCCCATGGCATCGTCTGCCCTGTGGAACAGCCCCATTTTCCAAAGATCGTGAATCTTGATATAAAGCTTCCAGCATTCCTTGGTCATATTCGCCATATCTATCACCCATAAAACCTTATTTTAGGCTACACGGCTGCTATCATATCCCCACAAGCTGCCGCGATTTCCCTCTCTGCCTCTTCTGCTATCTGTCTGCTGTCCCCGCTGACGCTGAGATACAGCTTTAATTTTGGCTCCGTGCCGCTAGGACGTACCACCACGGAAATATTGTTTTCCAGCTTTATTTTCAGCACATTGGACTTTGGCAGGCCGTTAAGCCCCTGGCTGTAATCCTCCACCTGAAGTACCTTGCGGCCGGCAAAAGCATCCCCGGCAGCCACATTTTCCCGCACATGGGTCATGATAGCCTGCATTTTGGCCATGCCCGCAGAACCATCAAACTTGTAGCTGTGAAGGGTATTCAGGCAATATCCGTACTTGGCATACAGTTCATTGAGCTTGTCCAGCAGGGATACCCCATGGGTCTTGTAATAGCTGAACATCTCGCAGACTATGTAGGCACCGTCTACGCCGTCCTTGTCCCGAACATAGCCCCCGGTGAGATAGCCATAGCTTTCCTCAAAGCCAAATACATATCTGTCTTCTTCGTCATTGCTCTCCAAAATTCCTATCTGCTCACCAATAAATTTAAAGCCAGTAAGGACATTGATGGTCTCCATGCCGTAATCCGCCGCAATTCTGTCGGCCATATCAATGGTAACAATGGTCTTTATAAGGAGAGGCTTCTCTGGCATGGTGTCGTGCTTTGTCCGCTGGCTGCAGATATAATCCAAAAGCAGCAGCCCCACCTCATTGCCGGTGAGAAGCTGATAATCCCCGTCATTATTTTTCACTGCAATACCAACACGGTCACAGTCCGGGTCCGTGGCCAGCATCAAATCCGCCCCGATCTTTTGGCAATACTCAATGCCCAAAGCCAGTGCTTCCTTTATTTCCGGATTTGGATAAGGGCAGGTTGGGAAATTGCCGTCCGGTTGTCTCTGCTCCTCCACCAAGGTAATGTTGGTGTAGCCCTCCTCCTTGAGAATCCGGGTCACAGGCTCCAGACCGGTGCCATTTAATGGAGAATAAACAATGGACACATTCTTGTCGATGTCCTCCCCGTAAAGCACGGACTGGTCCTTTACTGCCTGCAAAAAGCTGTCAAAGACCTTATCCTCAATATAGCTGATTTTTCTGTCATCAAGGGCAGCTTCAAAGGAGGTGGTCTGAACCCCATCAAAAATGTCCACCACTTCAATGGATGCCAATATCTCCTTGGCCGCCTCAGTGGTAATCTGGCAGCCATCAGCCCCGTAAACCTTGTAGCCGTTGTACTGGGACGGATTATGGGAAGCGGTTATCATAACACCGGCACTGGTGCCCAAATAACGCACTGCATAGGATACAGTTGGCACCGGCAGCAGACGGTTCCAGATAAATACCTTTACCCCATTGGCCGCAAACACACTGGCCGCTACCCTGGCAAATTCATCGGATTTCAGGCGGGAATCGTAGCCAATGGCCACGCTGGCCTCCTGACCATACTGCTGACGCAAATATGCAGCCAAACCTTGGCTGGCCTTGGCTACAGTATGAATATTCATGCGGTTGGTGCCGGCACCGATAACGCCACGGAGTCCCCCGGTGCCAAAGGCCAAATTCCTGTAAAAGCTGTCCTCTATCTGCGCCTCATCATAGCCCCGCAGCTCTGCCTGCAATCCCTCATTGGCCTGCTCCAGCCAACGCTTATATTCTTCTCTGTAATCTCTCACTTCTGTCATTTAAAACCTATCCTATACTTAAATTTTTTGCTACATTATATGATACAATGCTTTAGCCTTTTTGAAAATATCATTGGCTAATTTTTAGCTCAGTTTCGGCGGCTTCCAGGGCCTTGGCAATGGTTACATCCATATCATATTATGATTTCTCTTTTATTTCCCAATGACCACTATAACCACGCCCCACATAAGATAGTTGTGGTATCTTCTTTATTTCCCGCTCAATTGTTTTCTTACTAACACCAAGGTTTTCCGCAATATTTGCTCTTGTCATTTTATTATTTTCACGAATCATTTTTAAAATTGCTTTAGCATATTTTCCTTGGGCGACATCTTGGGCGACATCTTGGGCGACATCTTGAGGGACAACCTCATGTCTATCATAATAATTCAAATTATATAAAATCAAAACAAAACCACTATTATCAGCAATGAATTTAGGCATCAATTCTTCTCTCGAATTTTCCTGAAAATCATAATCCTCAAGAATCTTCTTGAAACCGCTGCCACGACGCTCCATTAGTAGTAACCTACTGAAAATATCAGCCAATACCGGATTGCGTCTTTTTGAAGATATGGTTCTTAAATCTTTTCCTTCGAGGGTAGAGCCATCCACCATACCACCCGGAGAATAAATCTCCAAACGGTCATCAAACATATCTATGTGTACTTCGCTGCCTATTTCCAGGTAATTTCTATGAATCAAGGCATTAACCAGTCCCTCAGTTACCGCACGTTCAGGATACTCCGGATATTCCACTCTACTTGTAGGTAATTTCCTCCATGCTTTTCTGTTATTCCGCATTATAAATTTAAGACCATCTTGAAACAACGAAACTAGACCACCTGAGTATTCTTCATCATCTATGGCATCCATCAAACCTGATGCTTTAGTAAGTCCATTCCATCTGGTGCAAAATACACGGGAATGCCTTACAGGAGATTCATCCGCAAGAAGAGCCCCAGCATTGGTAAGATTGCCATTCCCATCCACTATCCCGAAGGACTCATAATCCGTTTCTTCAAAGGATTTACCTGTACGCTGCTTATATACGGAACGGAGTTTGGTAAATGCCATATCTTCAAATCTGAACTTCGAAGGGAGGCTGTCATAACTCTGACCACTTCCCCGAATTATAAGTTCCCGAAGCTGAGCAGGCGTAGCCGGAATGCTTTCATTGCCAACACGTATATAGGCTATCAGCTGGCCTTCACCAGAATAGTAGTATGGTGTTTCATCGCCAACCATCACCTCTACCATGATAAGGTCTTTACCCTCAACTTTTTCAAAGGACAGTTTAAACTTAGGAATAGGATTCATGCGGTTCTTTATTGTTTCGCTAATAATCTCCGCATCACCCTTGGCATCATCCAAACCGATAACCTGTTCATCATCCGACAATCCCCAAATCAGTTTCCCTCCGAAAGTATTGGCAAAAGCACTGACACTCTTCAACCAGCTTTTGGGCTTTTTAATCTCAAGACTTTGCTTTTTGTCGTATTCAGTTGATTCACCAATAAGATGTTCAATCTCCATATTAATAATCCCCTAATCTATTCCGAACCTCATAATACGTGAGTTATACGTTATTTACAAACACTACCAATTTCCTCCCCAACAGTCCGTAATTCACTAATAACGGCATTAGCTGTAAGAGCATGGTATAAAGCAAAACTTCTATCTTCCTCTTCTTTCTCCTCTTCACTACGAGTATCTTCAGACACTCCCAGTTCCTTACGAAGGTCTTCATAATCATGGAAAAACTTTTTCTGTTCCTCTAAAGGCATTTTTTCTATTTCTTCAATCTCTTTAATCGACGCATCCAATTCCTGTCTATGCTCTTTCTGAGATTCTTCGGTCATTCCATTAAATGTCATTTCCTCCAACATTGCGAATATACAATCTTGCAGTCCAATGCGTTGTAAATTACCTACGCTCACCTGATAACCAAGTATCTCACTCCAAAGATTAAATTCAAATGCATAACCTTCAGGGCGGCCTTCATTTATTTCACGTATATACCGCTTTATTTCATCAGTCGGTAAATTCTTCAAATTATCAAATGAATGAAAACTGCGTTTTGCTATAGCCGTGCAATATTTACTCAGTTCATCACGTTTATACAAACATACGTCAATATATTCATCAACCTCACCGTCCCAATTATCCCATACGCTTGAAAAAACAGCTATATCATCTGACTTCACATAGGAGTAGCTGGCCATTCGAGAGAGAAAATCACTCCAAGAACGAGATATTTTTCCATAATCATGTACACTGAGAACATTATCACTCTCAATAGTTTTCCGCACTATCGCATCAAGATCAACCAACTTCAGTAGTTCTTGTACCGTTATAAAAGCTTTTGTCACGCCAGTCCCCCCATTCACTCTATTTCTTAATTATCTTTTTTTAAAATGATTACGTATCATAAGTTTTTAACTCACTTTCAGCATTTTCCAAGGCCTTGGCGATGGTTACATCCATGTCATAGTAGGAATAGGTTCCCAGGCGGCCACCGAAAATTACGTTATTGAGCTTTGCCGCCTCTGCCTTGTACTGGGCATACAGAGTACTGTTTTTCTCGTCATTAACAGGGTAATAAGGCTCGTCTCCCTTTTTCCATTCTGAGGAAAATTCCCGGGAAATCACGGTTTTCGGCAAATCATTGCCATTTTCATCCTTGCCAAATTCAAACCACTTGTGCTCAACAATCCTGGTCCATGGTGTTTCCCGATCCGTATAATTAACTGCCGCATTGCCCTGGAAATTAGGCATATCCAGCAGCTCATTTTCAAATCTTACCGAGCGGTATTCCAAGGTGCCCAGCTTATAATCAAAGAACTCGTCTATTGGGCCGGTGTAGAGGATTTTCTCGGCAATATTTTCGTACCCACTCCGTTTTTTAAGGAAGTCCACCCCAAGCCGAACTTCGATGCCCTCCAGAAGATTCTCCACCAGCTTGGTATAACCACCCATAGGAATCCCCTGATAAAGGGCATTGAAATAATTGTTGTCGTAGGTGTAGCGCACCGGCAGCCGCTTTATGATGAAAGCTGGCAAATCCTTGCAGTCACGTCCCCATTGCTTTTCCGTGTAACCCTTAATGAGCTTTTCAAAAATATCCCGGCCCACCAAAGAAATGGCCTGCTCCTCCAGATTCTTTGGCTCCCCCTTTATCTCCTGCCGCTGCTCCGCAATCTTGGCCGCCGCTTCCTCCGGAGTCACCACTCCCCACATCTTGTTGAAGGTGTACATATTAAAGGGCAGGGAATACAGCTCTCCCTTGTAGTTTGCCACCGGAGAGTTGGTGAAGCGGTTAAATTCAGCGAATTTATTCACATAATCCCACACGGTTTTATTATTGGTATGAAAAATATGGGCACCATATTTGTGGACATTAATGCCCTCCACCTTTTCCGTGTACACATTTCCCCCAATATGGTCCCGCCGATCGATAACCAGCACCTTTTTCCCTGCTGCCCTGGCCTGCTGGGCAAACACCGCACCGAACAGGCCGGAGCCTACTATTAAATAGTTATACTGCATAGAATGGTCCTCTCTTTTGGTTTTAAGTATCAAACAAGCTGCCATAATCACTGCGGTCGTCCAGCACTAAATCTATATATACAACCTTTTCCTTTTTATTCACCCGATAAACCAACCACAAATGGAGCCAAAAAGGAATCAGTCTATACATAGGTGGCAGATACTTCAACCGACGCGCCCCACGTTCAGGCATATTTTCCAAAGACTCTTTGCCACTAATAAAGGCATCAATGAACTTTTGCCCCAAAGCCTCATCCTGCACAATAGTAAGCTCAGCGGCCTTTGTCACCAACTGCTCTTTTGCATTTGGTGAAACAATTACAGTATATTTCATTTCTTAGCCGCCTCTTTTACCGCCCGTCGCATCATCTCCACAACTTCATCGCAGGAATAATCTGGTACGCCATCACGTCTTGCTTCTTCTATTCCCAATAGTTCTTCCCTAAGCGAAAAAGCTGCCTCACGACGGTTATAATTATCTATGTCCATTACAACCAGGTCACCTTCGCCATTCTTGGTTAAATAAACCGGTGAAGCTGACTCCCGACATAGTTTTGCAATACCATTATAATCCTGTCTTATGGACGCTGATGGTTTTATTATGGTTTTCATACCGCTCACCTCGATATAGCAATATTTGTATTATATTTATATGTAATTATACTACATTGACTTGTTTAGGTATAGAAAAACCTCACCCAACAGCTAAAAGCTGACGGATGAGGTTATGTTTCATTGTAGCAAATTAAGTACATTGCTACTATTCTGGTTAGACTGACTCAACATAGCTTGGCCAGACTGAGCTAAAATTTCAGCCGTAGCCAAATCCAAGGAACTCTTCGCCATATCTGCATCCCGAATAACAGACTCCGCGGACATGGTACTTTCCTGATCTGTAATAATATTCGCTTCTGCGTGTTCCATGTGAACTATCTGAGCACCAATCAATGTATTGGCATCGATAAGGTATTGAAGCCCCTTGTCCAATGTTCCTTCAACCTTAGGAGGCCCATCCGTTCCCAATAGCTTCTCCCTTTTCTCACTTGTCATAACACTATAATCGTCCAGAGAATATGTCCCTACTTTGTAACCAAATATATGGTCCATGGTAGTCTGTGGAATCCTGACATGAATATTGGCACTGGCGCGGTCAGTATGATGGATAACCAAATCATTAACATATATGTGGCGTACATCCTCTACAATATTATCCAATACACCATCAGCAATTTTAGCACCGTGAGACTGTTTATCCGGAAAACTACTATCATTAAGAACAGTAAAACGCCGTTTATCATATATTGTAATGGTTCCTTTATCATAATCGGCCGCCAATTCAAACATATGCTTGTAGTCATTTATTAGCCAATCAGCCAACCCCTGAGGATTTTTATTGCCATCACCTTCGTAAATTGTCTTCACCAACGACTGCACATCCGTCACATCAGATACATCCACCACAAAAGTCTTAATATCCTGCGAACCAGTACCACTCTTCGGTCTGTCATCTGCTACTGGACTAATACCATTGACAAATTGAAGATTAACCCACTGCGACTTATCAGTAGCACAATAGAACCTCACTCCTTTACCATCAAGAGTCGCAGCAATATCTCCATTAGTGCCAAAAAAACTTGCGAAATCAATTGTATAGTCCCGTAAATCCCCTTCCCGGAAGGAAATGTATTCTTTATCTGCATCCAAACCCAATACATCAGATTCAGACGTATTATTAGGATCATAATCTATTTTACCAGCCGTATATGACCTGAATTTTAAGCCGATTGTAGCATCAGAAGAATCTTTTACTTCTTCCGTTAGCTTTATAAATTTATATTCTGAACCAACATATCCATAGGTGCCTACCCGTGGAGTTAACAAATCTGCAAATGCCTTTGATACAGTTTTCCCCCCTTCAACACCTTTTCGTAGGGTATCTAGGTCAATAATATTATAGCCATTTAACTTATATATGCTCTCTATGGCAGGTGCCTTACCACTGTCAATAAATTCATATCTTAACTCATACAAATATGGATATCCATTATTTCTAATATAGTAACCGCGTGAAAAACCTTTCCCAACCAATGCATCTATAAACGCTTCTGCTTTATCCATATCAGAGGTATTATACCCGGATAAATCCCAATTCCAATAAGCATATCCCCCCTCTATCCCTTCCTGTTCTGTAATTCCGCCCAGTGCCGTAGTAGTTTTTGCTTGAGTTATTCCGTCAGTTACACTATATGAATTTCCTGTTTCACCACTTACCAATGATGTCAGTTTCATGGTGCCACCAGAAAAATCGAGTCTCATACCACCATAACTGCTATTTCCGAAACTATAGCTACCTGTACAATTTTTCCCTACAACCACACAGCCAGTACTAGGGTCCTTTTCTGGTGGATTATTTCCACTAACAAAGATAACATGTTCAGTAAATTCGGCCGCTTCACCTGCCTTGCCTGCCTTCAACGTTATTCCCGAATTATCTGCCACACCGCTAATATCTTTAGATATGGTCGCATATGTAGGATATTTAACTATAACTGACTTAGGTTTGTCTGTTGCAGGATCATATTCATCGCGATATTCCGCATTTTGCCCATTCTCAAGGTGAAAATCTCCTAAACCAGTAGTTATAGCCTCCTGACGCATACCTGTTAATCCATATATATTATATTTATCAGTGTCATTTGAATCCGCAGCACTAGCTTTGACAGTAAATACTACCTTCTCATTTGATACAGAATCCACGCTTACATCATAATAACTGGACAACTTACCTTTAACAGTATTTGCTATTGCCGCAGCAATTTCATTTTTATTTGTTTTTCCAGAAATATCAATTACAACACTATTATCAACATATTTTGCATTTGTGTCATCCGTTAAGACAAAATTCATTTCCGGTAAATACTGATGATACTTAACCGCAAATGAAGCATTATTCAATGCAGAAATCGGTGTTGTACTTAAATCAATAGTAATTTGTTTGGCTTGACTAGTTGTAGCACCGTGTAAAAAAGACTTTGAATCATCTGCAGGATCACTCGCAGCCTGTGTGTCATACCCAGGTATCGAATTTACTTTTACTTTATTCACATTATACCCATCGTATTTAACCGAATCTGAATCACTGCCAAATGTATCAAACGGTCCTATCTGTTCGTCCAGGTCGCCGAAATTATCCGGTATCAAGTTCAGACTGTCACTGCCCTCTACCAAAACAGCTTTATCCAATATCCGCCAACTGCTCACTGTTTCTTGGACAGTGTCGCCTAACAGTAATAACTTTTTATTAAATGTGGTCTCTGCCGCAATATCATTTATCTCATCATAATACTGGCTGATTTCCTTCTGGATAATCGCCCTATCCACATCTGTATTGGTATCATTGTGTGCATCAATTACCTTCGCCTTAATGGTACGGAGAAGGTTAATCTGGCTCTGAATGGCACCCTCAGCCGTGCGTAACATAGAAGCACCATTCTTTACGTTGGCCTCGTCCTGTTCTAAAGCCCGAATACGCACCCGCATTTTTTCGGAAATAGCATATCCAGAAGCATCATCACCGGCATTGCGAATTTTCTCACCTAATGCAAGCTGAGCTGATGCCTTGGATTTTTTCTTGGTATTTTTGTTAAGTTCTCCCAAAATCATATTGGAAGAAATGTTATTGACAATTCCCATTTGGAGACCCTCCTCCAACAATGAAAACACTAACTGAATGAATAACATTAACTAAAATACTATTGTAACAAGCTAAGTACCGCCGACGAACTCTGATTTGCCTGACTCAACATGGACTGAGCCGCCTGCAGCAGAACATTGTTCTTGGTGTAGTCTGTCATTTCTTTAGCCATATCGGAATCCCTTATTACACTTTCAGCCGAAGTAACATTTTCCGTTGCCGTAGTAATATTAGCTATTGTATAGTCCAACCGACTGTGCAAAGCACCTATCTTTGTCAGTTGATCCAGGGCCCGCTCAATGGATTTATCCAACTGAGCAATAGCATTTGAGGCATCTGTCTGAGTCTGCACACTGACATTTTTGCCATTCTTGTCCTGAAGGCCAAGCGCTTGGGCATCCACATTGGAAAATACCGCATGGATATTCTGAGCTGCCTTGGTCCCCGTCTGGAAGAACAGGCCACCCTTTATCTGCATATATTCCATTGGCCAGTTTACTTTTAGGCCATTTATATAAGTGTGGTCATTATCCGGATTGGTCCAGTATTTCACAGACCCACCCTCCGGCACAACGGAATCCTTTGTTTTATCCTTGCGGCTCACTCCGGCATCATGACCAGTAATAGCCCCGGTATCATCATTGTACAGGTCTATATCACAATAATCTTTCAAAAAGTTGGCTCCAGCCGTTCCTTCATCCGCTGCCATCTGTGTCTGCATGGCGGAAAACGATGCAAACTTACCCTTTGTAGCGGCACTTACCGCTGCATCTATACGGGCAGTAGTCATTGCCCCCGTACCATCAGCCAATGAACTCATAAAATGCGTCAAAGCCTGTTCGGCAGTAAAGCCACTTTGAGCTGCCATATAGCGGAACATTACATAGCCGGCTGCATATTGGTTTTCATCCCCTGTACCCGGACTAGTGCTAAGAGTGTTCGCTATATTCCCCGCCAAGGACGTAATAGTATCCCTCCGCAAATCATCAATACCATGAATAACCTCAGCAGCTCCTTCTGTAATGCACTGATAAAGGCCGCCAAAACCCTCAATACTGGCCGACATTATGGCATGGGTCATTTCATGGGCAATTGTCCGGTCAAGGTAACCAGCTCCTGAATGGGTGGAAGCACCATTTACATCCCCATCCACCAAATCATTATAGTAGGTCATATTGACAGTCAATGTTAATTTATTAGTAACTCCGCCAAGAGAAGAATGGGTTACATACGCCAAAGTACCAGTTTCGCCTTCCTCTTTAAAAACCACATCCATCTCATTAACACTGGTATTGCCCTTATCAAAACCAAGGCCAGTGGAACGGGCAATCATATCAAGGCTGTTCCCAATCCACTCGGTATTGAGAGCCGCCATAATAGTCTGTTCCTTGCTATATGTATGATCAGCTGCCCCATCAAATATGTATTTTCCGTTAAACGTAACCAGGGCATTATCATTCAGCTGGTCAATATGCTGGTTAAGCTCTTTTTGAATAATGGCTCGGTCAGCGTCCGTATTAGTATCATTGGCCGCATCAATAGCTTTTTCCTTCATTGTACGCATGATGGCCACAGAATTTGAAAGTACGCCATCAGCCACCTTCAAAAGACTCTGGGCATTTTGAGCATTCTGGTTGTCCTGATCCAGGCTTCTTATCTGAGCTCTCATTTTTTCGGAAATGCTATACTCGGAAGCACCATCACCGGCACTATTGATTTTCATGCCGGAAGAGAGTTTCTCTACACCTTTATCCACAGCCTTACTGTTTTTCTTTGTCTCGCCCAATATAGTCATTGCCGCTATGTTATTGTTGATAACCATTGCCATAATAATCACCTATACCTTTAAAACAAAAACAACTCTTCTTATCTCGTTTATCGGTAAAACAGATGCGGGACTAAAGTCTAAACCAATCAATAATTTACCACAATCCATCTGGCATATTTTTTATCTTTCTTACAAACCACAGTAATCATGTCCAGAAAATTGCTGTCTGGGAAATTCCCATGAACACTAAATTATCCTTTATTTCACGCACTTTTTCCGAACTCTTGACGGCAATCACGACTTGATCAAAGCCACCCTGCCGCAGGTTTTCTACAGGAACAACGGGAAGACCTTGTTTCTGCATTTCCTCAGCCTGTCTATCCACCCAGCAGACCACTTCTCTTCCCTTCGCTTGCAGCTTGGCATAGAGGTCACGACCAAAATGCCCCGCTCCATAGAGAGCAATCTTATCAGCTAGTACACCAACGGGATAGCTGTTAGCCAACCCGAAAGGTAACTCCGTCTCATCAAGCTTTTTGTCCATTGCATCTATAGATACATCTTCCCCTGCCAGACGTCGCATGCGCAATTCGCCCACTTTCAGTTGCAGATTCACATCATCCTCATGCTTGCTCAGCAGTTCTTTTTCTCTACGTGTAAGCACAGCCCCATTATAAAAAATTGTCTTAATCCCCAATTCGCCGGCACGTTCAATATCCGAAAGCTTGTTATCACCTGTATGCACCCAGTGGAAAATGTCTAATGCTTCTTTCTCTTGAACTTGTTTATAGCTATTGCCACTCCATTTAGCCTTGAGCATATCCGCCGAAGAATAAATAGGCAATTCGCGGAACACCTCATCTACTTTAACCAACAACGAACGAAGTTCCCTCTCACCCAAATACATGTCAGAGATAAGTATAACCCTATGACCAGTTGCCAGCATCTCTTTCACATGTTTGATATTTTCATCCACACCTATGAGATTTTGTGTTTCAATATCCAACTCCAGCTTCATTAACCCCTGAAGTTGAGCATCACTCAATCCTTCTGCCTCGCCAAGACACTTGTATATATCTTTAAAGGTTATATCTTCACGACTATCGCTCTGCCCAAGTTTCCGAGCCTTGCTTTCATAATAGCAACGCATATCAAAAAAGCCCTGCCGTACCCGCAGAGGCAATCCCGGCAAAAGCTTCTCATCTGCCAAAGTCTCCTGCATTAAAGCAAATATTCCCTTCGGCGTTGCCACCTTGCGGGTAACGAGGGTATCAAATACATCAAAGGTCATCACATCGTCCTCGTGATAAAGGATGCGCTTCTTCAACTCCTCCCTAATGCGGGTAGAACTGGTACTCTCCGTATAGGGAAAAAACTCCACCTCAGAACCACGCTCATGCAGGGCAGTTATTAAAGGCTCCCAATTACCATGGTCATCTCCACAGAAATGACAATCATATCGATACTGTTCCCATATCTTTAGTTTGTCATCCGAACCAACATCAACCTTAATAACCTCATCCACATAACGGCAAGCCGCCACAATATCAGCCCGCTCCTCATAAGGTACATATGGCTTTTTGCCTTTATAAACCTCATTCAGCTCATCGGATACCACTCCTGCTATGAGATAATCACATCGTTCCTTGGCTCGCTTAAACAGATTAAGGTGACCAACATGGAAAAGATCAAAGGTTCCCTGCACATAGCCTTTTGTATATTTTTTCACAATGCTCACCTCCCCTGCTCATCCTCCAAAATCCATTCCCGTTCCTGTACATAAACCTTGTATTTCTTAATACCCATTTTTTCAAGTTGCTCCGAAATAGCCTTATAGTGAATACTACATATGATTAAGTGACGTTGACTTTCTGGCATATCCAAAAGTTTCTCGGGCTCAATGATTTCAACACCCTTGCGGGTAGTTCCCCACTTCTTTTCATCATTGTCCACAATAAAAGCAGGAGGATACGCCCTTCCATACTTCTTCATGTAATCCTCAAACATAAAGCCACCACCAAAAAGCACCACAGTCTTTCCTTCTGCGCCATCAAAAAGCTTCCAGAAAATATCCCGATAGCGTACATAAGACACCTCAGGATTAAAAATACCAAGGTGATGAGGTTTACGCTTGGACATAGGTGGTAACTTCATAAAATCACGACCTGCTGTCAGCTGCAGGCATTTTTCATATTCTTTTGGAGCTCTTACCAACAATGAACCAAAAGTCAGCTTTAAGCCTTCACCAAAAAAATCTTTTTCAAATATTCCCGGCGTAGTACCGTTGGTAAAAATCGCCAAATAATTCGAACCATCTTTCAAATCACTATGCAACACTGCCTGCAGTCTTCTGCATAGCCAACTGTGCGGCATAATTTTAGCAGCTAATGAATGCAATGTCCGCAGCCCATAAGGGATGTATTGACGTGATTCACCATAAATCTTGGCATAAAGCAGACTTTGCCATAAATGTATACGCCCTGCCTTCTTCTTGACCTTTTTCCTGTCAGAAGAACAATAATCCAAAGGCATAATATCCATCCAAATGCCCAGATGGCCGTCATGGCCAAAATCATCCCGTCCTATGCCTGTGGTATCATCATTTCTGAGCCGGACATAGCCCCCATAAAAGGTGTCAGGATCATTCTCCATAGTCTGGAGGAAATAAGGTGCTGGGAAAGCATGCCCCAATTCCAAAAGCCTATCATAATCCTCGCGAGGCATTACCACATCCACATCGTCATCCCAAGGAATAAACCCACCATGGCGCACAGCCCCCAACAATGTTCCAAAGAACACGTAATAGGTTAGTCCATGCGCCTGGCAGAACTCTTGAAATGCCCCTAAAATTCCATACTGTACCTGCCATATTTTCTTCATCTTGTCCGAAACAATATACTCGGGGCTATATTCTTCATCCAATCCCAAAATTAAGCTATTGCGTCGCATCTGCGCGGCATCCACCTGCATCCATCTATAAAAATGCTTATAAATATTATGCTGACGCACCTCTGGCAAAAAAACTTTGTTTTCCTCTTCAACAAACGCCTGCCACATCTTATCAGTGATGCTATACCGATTCATCAATTCACGGCGAGGAATATACTCTTCACTTTCTGGCGTAAATGCATATGTGTAGTGAATAGCCCTAAAAATAACATACTTGGCCGGATAATTTTCCCGTACATACTCCTGATCAAAAAACAGAATACCATTTTCCCCATAAAAAGAATTTAGGGGTATTAATTCCAAGCTGGCTTTTTCGAGGATAGGCTCCCATGGTTCAGCCGGTAATTCCTTACAAGCAACCATGGCACATTCTTCTATGTTCACGGTATCTGATGATTGCAGTATATACTGCCACAAATCATCAAAAATTCTGAGAAATAGTTCCGATTTGCTCCGTACAACATCCTTAAGAAAAATCGACAACATAGGCGCACTTATTCGCTGCATTTCTATCTGCCCATTTTGCCATTTCCCAGATAATACGGGTATCCCACGTTCCTTTAGATAAGTAGTTTTTTCAATTAAGCTCTGAGCATATGGCTCCCCCTGAGGAAAAAGGGGCTTCTTTGCTGCTTTACCATCAGAATACAGAACCGTGGCAAAGGCCTTGTCCCTTCCCCTATCGGTAGAAAGCGCAGCATAAACAATCTTTGAAAGTGCGTCCCTCTCATTAGCCAGTTCCAACAAAAACGAATTGGCAAAGAAAGGAAAGACTTCACCTTTTACAATATCACTGTACAGCTTGCTTTCATCTACCACAAGTGTACTGTTATCCAGGTGATAAACCATAAGCCGTTCATTGAGATTGTCCTCCGGCAAGTGTTCATCCGTATATATAAGCTGGGGTAAATGCCAGTCTGGCAATGGATAATAACACTTTATGCCAGACACTCCGGCATCTTCGGCCAGCTCCAGTAGTTCCTGTCTCGAAAAAGACTGTCTTCCACTTCTCTGCCAAATACGATTGATACCAGCAAATGGCCGATCAGCATTTCTATCTTTTTCGCCACAAAAATACCTAAGGCCCAACCTGTTATCCACTGCTATAAACAGCTTGCCTTCAGGATTTAAATGTTGCAATAAAAGCTTTATTACAGCACTAGGACCAGAAAGCTTGCCACCAGATAATACGAAATCCTGCTCTACCTGCTCTAAACCACCGGCAAGCACTATATAGTCATATTTCTCATCCAGCTCCCGTATATATTCCCGCCAATCTTTTTCCACCACAGTAAGTCCTGTGGTACCTTTGCAACGAAGCCTTATTCCCTCGGCCCTAACATAACTTTCCTCTACTGCTACGACTTTCTGACATTTCCTGCAAAAAAGCTCCGTCAAAGCACCGAACTCTGCTCCCAATTCCAAAAGCTTACCTTCAGAAGAAAAATCATACCATCCTAATAAGCCTTGACGATAATCTGCCAGTTGCTCGAAAACCTCAAAACGATGATCCCGTTCCAGAACAGAATCATAGTCACCATAGTTTTCGTCTTTTATATACTCCAATATATCCTTATCCACACAATCCATATTTCTGTCCTCTTTAACATTGCAGATTATCTTTCATAGTTACGTATCCCTAAAAGTTATAATCTCCATTTTCCAAAATACATTATCTTATCCTCAGAGATACCAATTTTTAGCATTTCGTCTTTGACTTCACCAGCTATCCATGGATTATACACAGCAATCCATACCACATCAAAGTGATACTCTGTCAAGTTATCAATAGTTCCCGTAACTGGCTGGCCTTCTTCCCTAAACTGCTTATAGTTTTTATCCAGCCAGCCTACAATCTCACACCCCATTTTTGTAGCTGCACTATAAATTCTGTGTCCCAGTACACCTGCACCATATATTACATATTTTTCACCGACAGCTCTGAATGGGAACCCCCGAAAAGCGGCATAAATATCCTCTGGCGGCAGTAGGTCTTTTCCCCAAATCTGCTTATACCTTTTTATGATTTTTCCACGAT
Source organism: Anaerovibrio sp. JC8 (assembly GCF_002100115.1). Classification (GTDB taxonomy): domain Bacteria; phylum Bacillota; class Negativicutes; order Selenomonadales; family Selenomonadaceae; genus Anaerovibrio. The sequence goes on from NZ_ANBM01000004.1 coordinate 197,839, forward strand.
TTCTTTGGTACCATGCTATCTTGTTATTCTCCCAGGTATCGCAACGCAATAAGGAATAGTGTATATCAGAGCCCTTGTATTGCGAATAATCTGGGTTTAAAAGAAATAGATTTCTTATATCCTTATCCGTCAATATAGGAGCAAATTTTTTAATTTTATCTGAATACCCGGTATCTTCAAATGGCATATCAGCAAAAAAATCCAGCACATTTTTATCAGGTGTTTCACCTACATCATCTAGATAAAAATATGACATCTTGGCCGACGGTACCAAACTATACTGGCTATAACAATCCATATATGATTTGGAAAACTCACCCACAGCAGATAAATACTTATCGTACCCATAATTAGTTAATATATCCTTCTCTTTTTGGTCATTAACTGTTACAGGAATAATCCGTTCAATTTCCCCACTGTAAGCAACAGTCTGCCCATGCAGAGCCCGACAAAGCAGCTCTAACAACATACTATGGGACAATATCTTGGGCTGAAAATTATAATATTGGGCCTTGCCCTCTATACCATCACCAAACAAATTATAATAGAAAATCTTGACTGGTTTTTCGTATGTATCATGAATAATATCCACCATACATTCAGAGGTGAAACCAGTCCCTACCAATTCCACAAAGGCAAAATCATCCTTGGCAAAACCAATCTCCTGGCAAAGATAGTCCAGAGCCAGCTTGCGTTTCTCACTATGCTGCTTTTTCAGGAATTCACGAAACTCAGACTGCTGAGCTAAATAAAGTCCTAACCAGTTAAATGTCTCCGTATACAGCAAGTGCTCCGTATCCGGCCAATGCTCGGGAAGAAACGGTTTCATTTTATCTATCGATATTTCCAGGACATCAGCTATATCGGCAATTTTTCTGGCCTTGGAAGCAACCCATGGTCTGGTTATATTCAACAGCCTCTTTAGCTGTGCTTCACTTCCATCATAACCAGCCATACGCCAGGTACGGCGTGAACCATAAACATAATGAGTTTCAATAGGTAAATCCCATTTTTTTATTATTTCATCTGCAATTTGCTTCAGAACAAATCCATCTCTGGCGATAAAATATAACCTATGCACACCCATTTCCTGACTTCGCCTAATCACCCAATTTACATAAGGAAAAAGTATGGCTCCACCTACAGATACTCCCACAACAGACGGATTACTCCAATCTTTGTGCTTCAAGCGAAGATTTTTGGCCGTACCGATTGCCAACTGGGCAGCTGAATCATACGCCGCTTGCTCTAAATACCGTTTTTCTACTCCCCATAAGGCCGAAAAATGGTACTGTTTGGCCTGAATCCCAAGCCATTCAGGCACCTTTACATCTGCTGACTCCTCATCCCCCACATGCCGCCATTCACTATATGCAACCTGCTCTTTTCTCCTGATCAGCTCGTATAAGCTGCCAGAACTCTTGCATTTCCGCCAAATCGAAGAAACATATATGGGAATATCAGCAAAAACGCTGTCAGCATTATTCAGCATATTCCGAACTATAGCCTCATCTAAATACGTGTCGGCTATAAGGATAACCCTATTGCCTTCTTCCACCAGTTTCTTTATATTGGCAATATTTTCCTCAACGCCAACTACATTCTGTAGCTCAATTTCCTTTTCCAGGGCCATTAATTGTTCTATAGCAATCTCATTAAACTCACCGGTGGTGGCCATGGCCTTGTATATTTCCGGCAGGGTCACTTCCTCAACATTGACACCGCTGCGATAATTGCGTGCCAAGGACTCCGCCCCAACCCGCAAATCATAAAACCTGTTGCGGATTTCGGCAGATATGCCATGATATTTTTCCTCATTTTGCAAACGATGCTGCATAATGGCAAATATACCCGCTGGTGTTGCGGTTCGCCTGGTAATCAATGTATCAAAAATATCAAAACTGTATAGCATATAGTACACCCTGCCTCGTGATTTACTCCATCCCAAGAAATTCTCATCCCAGTTGATTGAAGTAATCCTTTATTCTCTCAAAAATCTTCTGCGCCGAAAGACCATTTTCTTCCAGCATCCACTCATACTCTCCAGCTTTTCCATAGGCATCCGGCAGCCCCAGGAATATCTGTGGTGGAGACTGTTTCAATGCTGCCTTATATTCAGCAATAGCGCTGCCCAGTCCACCTACAATATTATGCTCCTCCAATGAAACCCACAGCTTGGTAGTCTTTGCATAGGCTTCCAGCACTTCACCATCCAGTGGCTTAATAGTATGTATATTTACCACTGCGGTGCTTATTCCCACCTCGTCCAAAAGCTTGGCCGCCTTCAGTCCATTAGCGGCAATAGTGCCAGTAGTAAAAATAACTATATCCGTTCCTTCTTTTAAATTAACTGCCTTCCCCAACTGAAAATCATAGTCTTCTTTATATATCATCGGTGTATTCACCTTGCCGGTTAAACGGATATACATAGGCTGGTCCGATTCAGCTGCGGCCTCGGCCACCTTCACTGCCTCAAAGGCATCGACTGGTGATACTACAACCAGATTTGGTATAACCCGCATCAGGGCTATATCTTCAAAACAGAAGTGGGAGTTGCCAAGATGCCCATTTACAATACCGGCCCGAGCTCCCACCAGCTTCACCGGCAATTTCATATAGCCCATGTTTACCCGCACCTGCTCACAGCTGCGCATGGTAATGAAATTGGCAAATGTAGCGGCAAATGTTTTGAAACCTGTTTTAGCAAGTCCTGCGGCTATGTTCACCATATTTTGCTCAGCAATACCAACATTATAAAACTGATTTGGACATTCCCGCATAAACTTGCCTATACCGCTGGATTGAGCCAAATCAGCGGCCAATACGGCAAAATCATCCCTTTCAGCTGCCAGTTCAGCCAGGCGGGCAAAAAAGGACCCTTGGGGCCCCAACATGGAATAGGTGCGTAATATTTTCCGATCAACCATCACTCGGACACCTCCTGTCCCAGCTCCTGCATAGCTTCCTTGTATTGCTTTTCCGAAAGAGCACTATGATGCCACTCCGGCTTATTTTCCATAAAGCTGATACCTTTTCCCTTTATAGTATTTGCTATCACAGCCTTAGGCCTGCCATTTTTCAATGCCATAATCTCAGAAAAGGTTTCGCAAATTTTTTCTGTATCATGACCATCAATTTCCCGTACATCAAAGCCAAAGCTGCAAAATTTATCCCCTAAATCCAACAAATCCATAATATCCTTGGTCGTGCCATCACTCTGAATGGAATTTTTATCCACAATAACAATCAAGGAATCCAGTCCAAAGGACGCGGCCGCCATAGCCCCTTCCCATACAGACCCTTCATCACATTCACCATCGCCCATCAGGACAAAAACATGGTTATCATAACCCTTTCGGCGATACCCCAAAGCAATGCCAATACCAGTTCCTATTCCCATCCCCAGGCTGCCAGTGGAAAGCTCAATTCCTCTAGCATCATTCATTACAGGATGTCCCGGTAGTTCAGAACCATCAGCCTCGAATCCCCGTAAATCTTCCATTGGAAAGTATCCGGCACAGGCCAAAGCCACATAAAATGACACAGCCGCATGCCCCTTGCTTAAGAGAAACACATCTCTTTGCTCCTTGGCTGGATTATTGGCATCTTTGTCCATAATTCCACCATATAAGCAGGCCAGAAGCTCAATACAGGAAAGTGCCCCACCAAAGTGAGCCCCTTTTCGTCCAGCACTATATCCTGTCTTTATTGTCTCAATGCGCATTTTTTCCGCAAGGGAGTTGATTTTATCCAAATTTACGATTGCCAATCTTAATCCCCCCATCCACACGAATTACTTGGCCGGTAATATAGCTGGACATATCCGAAGCCAAAAAAACTACCGTATTGGCCACCTCTTCCGGCTTGCCCCACCGGGCCAAAGCCGAATGAGCAATTAGATCCTTGCCCAAAGATTCATCCATAGCCTTTCCCATCTCTGTTTCAATGATCCCCGGAGCAATGGCATTTACCCTAATACCATTATTGCCAAATTCTCTTGCCAAAGTTTTGGTTGCTCCCACCATGGCGGCCTTGCTGCTGACATATTCCAGCTGTCCTGGCGCACCATCCAATCCAGACATTGATGCTATCTGCACAATACTGCCCCCGTGTTCATTTCTCTGCATTAAGCGGGAAACATACTGCACCAGCCGCATCTGAGCAAAAAAATTAACTTCAAAGAGATTTCTCATATTATCAATGGGAGTCATCTGAAACAATGTATTTTCTGAAAGAGCTCCGGCATTATTGACCAGAACATCAATAGGACAATGGGCTTTACGGATGTCAGTCACAGCCTTTTTTACCCCAGCCTCATCGCAAATATCAAACACAACAGGTCTAATTTCCACCGAATACTCATTGGCAAGAGACTCAAACTCTTGCGCCAGTGTTTCAGTCAAATTTCGTACACAGGCAAATACATTAGCCCCATTTTGGGCAAAGGCCGTCAAAATGGCCTTGCCAATACCACGGCTGCAACCGGTTATAACAGCATTTTTCCCTTTTAGCAACACGGTTCCCTCACCTCACATCCACTATTCTCGTCATCTCTTCAACAATATTGTAGCCATCCCAAATAACATCCAAGTCCAAGGCCTTGCCGATTGGCACCAAACGATCAATCCCCAGCCAACCATTCTCCAACACCATACTGGCCAAAGCTTTAGGATCAATACCATAATAAGTCACAGTTTGCATTTTTCCCTTCATTATAGGACCCAATTCTTTTAAATCTTTCACATCATACTCATAAAACAGGCCAAAGCTTCCCCTAAGTTCTGTCAAATCATAAGAAATATTTTTTAGAGGCACACGATAGAGCAAATTATCTTCGGACACAAGATTGCCAGTCTGTTCAAATCTTACTGCATTGCTGCAAAACAGTGAATACTTGCTGGTAGCTTTAATAGGTGGAAAATCATATCGACCTTCAGCCAGCTTTTTTACCGCCAGCCAAAAACGTTCCTTGCCACCTTCGAGTTTTTTCTCATCCCCCTGCCACAATATCAGTTGAGGTGACGAGCAGGCATTCTGATCCATCAAAAAAGTATCATTATAAAAGTCCTGGGCCAGGCGCTGCACAATCTGTTCTTCAGCGTCTGCAACAGCATCAGCGTTCAACAGGGCCACAGAATAACGATCAGCAAAGGTTAATTCCACCGCCCGGGGTGGCAAGGGATATTCTCTGATATTACGAATGGTCTCATCTCCACCCCAAATCAGTCGAACCTGGCACTGGGACGAAAATTCCTTTGTCCATATACTCTCCCTGGGATAACGCACAATAGCCGTCATTGAGCGAATAACCTGATATTCCTCCCTTGCAAGTATCCGATCCAACACAGCACACAGCAGCTTTATCTGGGGATAATCCTTGCTGGCTACCCGCACAATATTGGCATTCCCAGCCAATAACCCAAACATATAGGAAAATATAAACTGCACCGGAATATTGGATGGTGTTATGTGAAAAGCCAATCCACGGCCTATGCGCAAAGTTTCCTGACCCAAGCTGGATTTAAGCCGCTTAATATTTCCTTTACGGGTCCAAAAGCCCACGGCAACAATATCCGGATAAGCCTTGCAATCCCCATCATGTAAAATTTCCGCGGAAAAATCATCCAAAAAGCGGCACACTATATCACTATATGGTGGCAATGGCTTAACTTCATGAATTTCCTCTCCTGCCAAATAGATCAACTCACTGCCCATAGGTATCACTGCACCCCCTGATTTCCGCTTTGCTTATTCGCCCCAAAAGTTCAAAGTATTTTCCCTTTCGGCCGCACGGGCAATCATCCTCACCCAATATTTTTCCCCAGTCTTCGGTCAAAAGAATATGCCCCGGGTAGCTGGAAGGCAGTATCGACAACAGTTCTACCAATCCCTCCTCGCCGATTTTACAACTGCTAAAATCCCGGGGATTACGAATCAAAATATCTGAAAAAACTGAACAGTGCATATGGCCTTCTTCACACTCCACAAAAACCGAGCCCAGCTGCTCGGCCATACCGTAATAGTTATGGATATGCACATTACCGCACACACTCCGTACAGCTTCATTATAAGCTTTTGTACTTACCCGCTCAGCCTGAAGCTTTTTCCAACCTCCAATATGGAACAAAACTCCATCAGGGATTTCCAATGATTTGCCACCGGACCGCAAAGTCTTTACTACATATTGCCAAATCATATACGTATAGCCAAATAAAATAATCCGTTCCCCCTGGTGCTTGGCTAGATAATCCTTCAACTCCGCCTCACGTAATTGCATATTATCATCCAAGGCAAAAAAAACATCCCTGCCAAACATGGAAAAGCCAATAATCCCTGCTCCACGGGCCGAAAACATCCGTGGATCCTTCTTGGCTAATTCCGTGTCAAGGATTATCATGGGAAGGCGTTTCTTGCCAATATAAGAAGCCATTATATTCGCCAAACATTTCGATTGGGCCATGGCAGTAGCCCTATCCAAAAACACCTGTGATCTGGTCTGTCCAGTTGTACCGGAGGATTTCATGGTCTTTACAACTGACTCCCGTGGCACGCTCAGAAGCTCAAATTCTTTAAAAAGCTGTACTGATATAAAGGGAAAATCTGCCAATTCCTCAATCCCCTCGGCATTATAGCCCAATGCCTGCAAAATACGGGCATACTCCGAACAATTATTTATATGGTGGGCTGTCAGTTCTTTCAGGCACTTAACCATAAACTGGCTTTTTTCCTTTGCCTTCATGGAATAAGGCTCATATTTAAGATATGGTACATGACTGTCCAGCATATCCTCATCTCCTAACATACACATCCAAAGGCTGGGAAAAAGCCGCCCCAAGAGATGCATATAAATTCATTACTGACATGTTGCGGCTGGAAATACGTCCCCAAAGTTTCTTTATTCCCTGCTCCCGGCACTTCTCCACTGCACCTGCATATAGGGAAGTCGCAACTCCAGCCACCCGATATTTTTCGTCCACCGCCGCCAAGCGGATAATAGCTTGATTCTGATTTTCCACATCGGGCAGGACCTCCAAAAAACCGGCGATTTCTCCCCTAAAGCGGCAAATATAAAAGGACTTCATCTCATCCACATATGCGCATATGGAGCCTCTTTTCTCATCGTCAGATGTATTAGTCCTATCAAAAAAACGCGAATCAGGCAAAAAAGCCTGCTTCGCTATCTCATAAATGCGATTTTCCAGCTTATTTATCCTCTCTAAAGGTATTCTACACAACCTGGAAAAATCCCTGTCTTTTTTTATAGGAATGGTAGCCTTTATGGTGCGATCAACCATAAAATAGCCTTCTTTTCGCAACAATTCCGCTATTTCCCTTGCATCCGAATCGACTACAAATTTGGACGGTTTCACCTGGAAAGCCGCCCATTCCTCTATATTATGCAGTTCTTTAGCCGCCATTTGGTACTTCACATGCCCAGCCCCTTCAAACTTTCATACAATATCTTCCCCGATGAATTACGGGGTATTTCTTCCACCTTTACAACGGCAAAGGCCGAACTGTGCAAGTGGGTAAATTCCCCCAAACGCAGGCACAATTCCTTGGTATTTATATCCTCCGTGGTGTAAACCACTAGTTTATCATCTGCTCCGGCACAGGCACAGGAAAGATACCCCTGACTTTTGAGATATGCCTCCACCGCATCCAAACTTACACGATTACCAAACAATTTAAGGAACCGCTTCTTTCGACCAGTAATGTAATAAAAGCCATCACCATCCCGGCGGGCAATATCCCCGGTATGAAGCACTCCATGATTCTCATCACCTTTGCTAAGGTCATCCTGACACTCCGTATAACCAAGGGTCACATTATCTCCGTAATAAATGAGTTCGCCATCAATATCCGAAGCCGTTATCTCTGCCCCTCTATCATCCATCAAGGCCAGCCGCCCCTCTGGTATAGCTATCCCTATACTTCCGGCTTTATCCTGGGCATATTCCCATGGAAGATAAGCCATTCGGGCTGTAGCTTCACAGGCACCATACATAGTAATGAATTTTATCCCCTTATCATCGCACACTTTGGCAAACTCAGCAGAAATATCAGCCGCCAACTTGCCTCCCGCCTGGGTAATAAAACGCAATGATGGCAAATCCATGCGCCCAAACCGCATCCGTTTGAGCATCTCATATGTATAAGGTACCCCGCCGAAATTGGTAACTTCATACTTCTTTAAAAGCTCCCAAAAAACTCGGGCAAACATTGAAGCCTCAGTAAGCACTATACTGCCCCCAGCAAACAGCTGCGTCTGGATGATCGAAAGACCATAGGTGTAATACATGGGCATGGTAGTAATGGCCCTGTCATCAGATGTCAAAGACAGATACTTCGCAATAGACAAGGTATTGGCCATTATATTCTTATAAGACTGACGGACAAGCTTCGGACTGCCAGTGCTGCCAGAGGTTGACAGCAAAACCGCCAAATCATCGTTAATAGGATACTTTTCTTCCCCAGTATCCCACAGCTGATAATTCCCATCTGAATACAATACTTTGCCAATACTGGCTTTGCGCCCAACTTCCATCCACAAATACTTTGGATGATATGCTTTCAGCAAATGTTCCAAAAGCTCATCCTGTATTTCCCCATTAAGCAACAAAGGAACCATACCATGTCGCAGAGCCCCAACATAAGCCGTAACCGCCGATACACAATTACGGCACAACAAAAACGCTAGACTGCGCTTTTCCATAAGGCTGGCAATATTATCCGCTTCTGCCACCAACTGATTAAAGGACCACGCCTTGCCCGACTCTTCAATCAGTGCCGTTGTATCACCGAATTTTTCCAACTGGTCAAAAATCATTTTACGTAGCCTCAATCAAAGCTCTACATCATATTTCTGCAAAATTTCCTTGCCCTTGCCAAAGGTACCAAAATCCATAATATCTTCCGTCTCAAACATGATGTCAAAGGCATCCTCTATGGAAGCCATCAACCGCATATGTCCCACAGAATCCCATTCAGGAATGCTGTCAAAAGCAAGTTCATCAGTCAATGCGCTGTCGTCTATTTCCAAAGCCTCTTTAAAAGCTTCCTTATACTTTTCCATATTAGTCATATATATACCTCCAAAACCAGAAGCCTAAAGCTCCCATGTATCATAAATCACTGTATCAGACAAATCCGCTGTCAAAGCCCCCCAGGAAAGTCCCACACCAAAGCCGCAAATCAGTACCTTGGAAAGGCCATTTCTCTCCGCCAATTCTTTGTGAGTTTTTGACAACATAAGTGGCACTGACGCAGAAACGGTATTCCCCATATGCTTCAGCTCTATGGGCATTCTATCCAATGATACACCAATCCGTTTGGCCAAAAACTCTAAAATCAGCTGATTGGCCTGATGCATGGCAAATGTCCCCACATCATCTAGTTTCCATTCAGCATACTCCAAAGTTTCCTTCACCATTGACGGTACCTTACTAAGGGCAAAGTTCATAATCTCCAGACCATCCATATAGGTGTACTCCGGCCAGCGAGGATGTCCATTCTTGTCCATAACAGGTTGAGCGGTTTCCACCGACTTAGGTAATCGCCAGCCACCGGCCTCCATAAATATGTACTGGTAACCACTGCCATCTGAATGAATATTGAAGCACATGGTCTGCTCTCCCCGCTCTACCACGGTGACCGCAAAGCCATCCCCCAATACCATACGGTTGCCCCGGTCCTGCTTGTGAATCATCCGAAGCTGGGTATCGCCAGTGAAAACCAATACCCTCCGGCAGCTGCCAGATGATACCAACAGTGCTGCCTGATACAGACCATAAACATAGCCGGAACAACCATAATTAATATCAAAGGCCACAGCAGACTGGGGCAGTCCCAACCTATCCTGCAATATTACACTGGTGGCTGGCACCCGATAGTCTGGGGTCTGAGAAATAAAAACAATCCCATCGAAGTCATCGCCTGTAAGGCCACTTTGCTGCATCAAATGCTTCGCCAATATCATTCCATAATCAGAGGTACACATGGACTCATCTGCAACATGAACCGACTCCACACCAGTGGACTTTTTTATGCGTTTTACTTCCTTTTCGTTGAAGTATTTTTCATAATCGGAAATATTGATAATCTGTTGTGGTAGACCAGATGCTATATAGGAGATTTTTATGTTTGATAATTTTACCTTCATAATATCAATTCATCCCCGCCAAGCTGCCGCCATCAACCACAATATCGGTTCCAGTAATCCACCGTGCTGCATCACTCAACAGGAACAACACCATAGGGCTCACATCCTCTGGTTTACCAACGCCAAGAGGGTAGGAATCATATATTTCCTTAACCCTATCGGCACCAATTTCATCACGTGATTTTAGTGACATGTCCGTTTCCACCCAACCAGGGCTTATACTATTAATACGATGCTGGTCGCGATACAGCTCCTTCGCCAAGGAACGAACAGCAGAACACACCGCCCCTTTAGCACCAGAGTATGCAAACTGTCCTCTATTACCATAATGGGCAGCCGTAGAGGCAAAGACTACATATGATGAGCCCTTTGAAGCATGCTTTTTCTTGGCCATGCCCTGTATAAACCGCGTCATGCCGAAAAAACTGGTGTCAAGTATACGATGAGCAAAATCATCGTCATACATTCTAAGGGCGGTCATGCCAGTAATACCGGCAGTATATACCCCTCCATGAATTTTCCCATGATTTGCAACAAATTCACATAAAACTCGGTCCCAATCCTCCGGACATGCCTCAAGCACATCCAGAGATTGTACTTCAATCAGGTCAGGGAACGACTTCTGTACTTCTTGCAGTCTTTCCTCATTGCGTGCAACCGCCAAAACATGGGCCCCAGCTTCGGCCAAATTCAATGTAATTTGCCGCCCCATACCAGACGAGGCCCCAACTACCACAAAATTCTTATTGTCAAATTGAAACTTTACATCCTTCATTATTTACCCATCCTTAAGATTTTGTAAATATATCATTCTCATATTTCAAACCTTGGGCCGAATATGGCTCCCCATGTCCCGGCATGATTTCGAATTGCTCCCCCACCGATAGCAAATATGGGAGAGTATATTTTTTATAATCTTTTTTGGAGCCACCTGGCAACCTTAGCAATACAGGCAAATCCAAAATCAAATAATCCCCAGAAAACAAATATTTATCATCAAACTCGATAACCATACTACCCACAGAATGCCCCGGCCTTGAAGATAAATGAAGCTTGTGCTCCCCCCACTGGAAATCATAGCTGTCATCAAAAACTACATCTGCCTCAATGGCATCCGTAGGCAAAGCATCACAAAAGGCCTCTACTTCCTTTTCGTGTCCCTTGGCCTCCGGGCACATCAAAGCCAAAAATGTCCATGGGATATTATTTCTGGAATCAGCAATATATTTAGCACATTCCCTTTGACATATCACCCTCGCATTAAAAACTTTTTTATACCAATTTGCTCCAGATACATGATCAAAATGTTCATGAGTCAGAAGGATTGTTAATTCTCGAATTCCCGCTTCTTTTAATATGTTCATAGCTTCATCAGAACAGCTGGGATCAATAAGTAATGCCATATCTCCTTCTAGCATGAGATACATATTTGATGCCACGTATTTCATAGGAAACCTGTGAAATTCACACATGTTTTTTTATTCCTATATATCAGCGATTAATAAGCTGATACAAATCGCGTACAACCTTAGCATCACGCACCTCTTGCGGCTCCACATGAGTCTTGGCCACCTTGGAGCACAAAGCTAAAAAGGAAACATAGCTCAAAGAATCCCACTCCTCAACCTCCTCCAGAACGGTATCCATCTGAAGCTCTTCTTCCGTATCCATTACATCAACTAACTTTTCAATAAATTCCTGTTCATTCATGGTAAAAACTCCCCTAAGTCAATTTAAATTTCGTTGGTTGGCAATATATTAATATCACTTAAATCCATTATCATGGAAGCAACAGAAAGTCCTGCACCGAAACCGGAAAGTAATGCAGTATGATATTTCGTATAATCTGCCCCATCTTTTTTCAATTCCGTCATAGCTGTAGGTATAGACGCCATATCCGTATTGCCTATGTTGGCACACTTAAATGGCATTACCTCAGATGACATCCCCAGCTTTTCCGCCAAGGAATTGACAATCAAACCATTGGCCTGATGTACTAGTGCTATGTCCATAGCATCTTTACTTAAATCTACATATTTCAACAATGCCGTAATATTATCTGGCACTTCTTTTAAAGTAAAATCCGTAATAGCCATACCATCCATCATAGAATAATTTTCCGGCTCAAGAATCATCTCACCATCTGCGGTAGTCCTCTTTCGTTCTCTGGCTGCACCACGAGGTTCATAAAGCTTCTTAAACCTATCCCCATAACTATCAATATTATAATAAATTTTCTTTTTACAGTTTTCTGGGGTGCGTCCCAATATTGCCACACTGGCAGCATCCCCCATAATAGTAAGGAATGACGTATCTTTGGGGTTGGTGATATCTGGATTAGATGTTACATCTCCACAGCATAACAAAACTTTCTTGCCAAGGTTCGACAGCATAGAAGCAGCAATATATATGCCATATACAAATCCAGGACAGCTACAATTAACATCAAAAGCCAGTACATCTGTCCCCAAGCTCAAACGATCCTGTATGCTGTAGCTGGTGGCTGGTAACGGATAATCTGGCCGTTGGGTTACAAAAAATACTGCCCCAATATCTTCCCGCTTAACTATTCCTTCATCAAATATTCTTTCTGCTGAAGCTACGCACAAATCCGAAGCACTGATACCTGGCTGAACGATACTCAATTTCTCAACCCCAGTACCAGCTATCACCCTTGCCAAGCGTTTGGGTTTTATTAAATCTCCCACTCGTTCTTCAACTGGCACACGATTTTTTGATAGTGATGTCGCCAATGCTTCAATCCGTACATCTTCTATAACACCAAACAACTATCCATACCTCCTGACATTGTCACTCAAAATGTCTGATAAAAACATTCGATATATTAGTAACCTTTCTACCGAACATCAAATGCAACTGCAATATTGGTACATTATTAGAGGATACCATGGTTCTGTCAACTTTTCCAGTTCCATCCAAAAAACACTTAATGGACGAAAAAAGATACAATCCGCCATAATTTCTTGTGTTTTCACCGACAAAAATCCCCCCCAATAAACCTTTTATATTCCCATTCCCCAAATCTTTGCCTAAAAAAAAGCCTATGGGATAATTATTGTAACACGAAAAAAAAATATCTGCCCCACGCCGTACTTCGTCCTGAACCCATAAAGCATACCTTTTATTTGCAGTATTTACGCCAAAAAATGGATCCAAAGCAATCCGGTCTGTGGTGAAAATCCCCTTGTTAATTTCACTCATAACATATTCTAGTTGGCTATTATCAACTCTGCTATAACTAATTCCCGGAAACACATCTTTATACAATTCATATTTCTCTTTTGCATCTTCTCGTGTCAGTTTTAACCCTATTTGTGATTCAATTAATAAATATTTATTCTTCTGAAGTAACTGACTTATCCGTGGGTATTTTGTATCTGTCTTAACAACAACATATTTTGCCTGACAATTATTCCTAAAATCTTCTATTTGTCCACAAATATCCTCATCAGACAATGAAGCATCTTTTTTTTCCAACGAAACTTCTATGGTTTTTACTCCTAAGTTTCGTTCCTCCCATGTTGCATTAACACATTTCATAAATCCCATCCTTTATAACCCACCACAATTTCATCACGATACGATATCCCTACAATTATTTGAAACAGATAGACCAACTCTAAGAAAAATATGATTTTAACCTATAAACAACTTTTTCTCTATCTTGTTCCGTCAATCCATAATACAACGGTAGTCTAACTAATCTTTCACTTTCTTTTGTGGTATATATGTCTTCCCCTGCGAATCTGCCATATTTTCTTCCCGCCGGCGCAGAGTGCAGGGGCACATAATGAAATACGCAATATATTCCATGTTTCCTCATATAATCGATAAATTTGGTTCTTCCATTAAGATTTTCAAGTTTCAAATAAAACATATGCCCATTATGCTCACAATCTGTCGGGACATATGGCAATTCAACTTTTCCTGCATTCTCAAGAAATTGCAATTCATTTTTATAAAATGACCATGAATCTACTCGATTTTTCAATATCTCTTCGGCATGCAACAGCTGCCCCCAAAGATATGCGGCATTTAGCTCGCTTGGTAAATAGCTGTCGCCAAAATCTACCCAAGTGTACTTATCCACTTCACCTCTGAAAAAAGCCGAACGATTAGTTCCTTTTTCTCTAAGTATCTCTGCCCGTAAATTATAAGTATCATCATTAATTACCAATGCTCCGCCTTCACCCATAGAATAATTCTTTGTCTCATGGAAGGAAAAGCATCCAAAATCTCCAATAGTTCCCAAAGGCCTTCCTTTGTATGTGCTCATAATCCCCTGTGCTGCATCTTCAATTACTTTTAGATTATGCCGTCTGGCAATATCTAAAATTGTATCCATCTCACAGGCAACACCTGCATAATGAACTACTATTATAGCTTTTGTTTTGTCCGTTAGAGCAGCCTCAATTTTTTTTTCATCAATATTCATCGTATCAGGACGAACATCGACAAAAACCAGCCTTGCTCCAGCTAAAACAGCTGCTGTTGCCGTGCTAGAAAAAGTAAAGCTGGGAAGAATAACTTCATCTCCTGGCTGTAAATCACAAAGAAGCAGGGCCATATCCAAAGCTGTGGTCCCACTTGTAGTCAGCAATATCTTTTGCGCATTAAACCGTGCTTCCATCCACTTGCTGCATCTTTTGGTAAAGTCTCCATCACCGGAAATCTTGCGGTTGTTGATGACTTCCTGTATGTATTTTATTTCATCTCCTGTACATGGAGGAATATTAAATGGAATAGACATATATCATATCCCCTTCTCGGTTTTTGTTAAGTAGAACAAATTTTTATATCATGTATGATTTTTTTTCCGACGGTTAGTTCTTTTACACGCGCTATCATTTGTTCAGCACAATCATTAGACTTTACAGCAATAATAACAGTATTAAATTCTTTATCCTTTAAGCCAATATCTGGCGAAAGAACTGTCATATCGAAATCTTCGTGTCGGCCGTCGATCACAGCGACTAGCTCACAATAACTGCTTGCTTCGATTTGTGAGATGTAATCATCTCCAATCTTACCTGCCCCGTATATTATGACCTTTTCATTCGGATTGACTCTCCAAAATGGGAAAATGGCCATCCAATTTTTATGTCTATACTTTTTTAATCTTTCAGTATAATATTCCTCCTTTAATGACGAATAGTTCAAATAATCCCACTGCTTTTCATAATAATGTTCCGCCGGCCTATGTTCAGGCATATTAAAGCTTTTGTTATTATACTTATCCGATATTAATACATCTTCCAAAAAATTTTCGTATGTTTTACCTTTAACCTCACTGCCATACCATGAGTCTTGTGTGTCATACCCTAAAACCCCAGATGCCTTTGTTGTCAAAACATTTGCTGTAATGACACAGACACCCTCGTAAGATATAAGCCTTGCGGTTTGAGCCACTGCTATAATTACATCAATTTTTTTAAATATGATTCTTGGAATAGGAACCAGCACACCCCAAAAAATAATCTTAACGTTATCTGCACCATAAAAAATATCATTTATATATTCTCTTATCGGATTTTCATCTCCTATGAAAATCAAATTAATATCGTATGATGGATGTAGTCTAGCAAAATTTTTCACCCCCAAAAGTGCCTTTCTCACAAAGGGTTTATCCATTCTTGAGATAATACAAATATTCCATTTACTACGAGGCAACAAATCAACATTTTCAAATAACACATCCTGCACAGGATCTTGTTCTACTATAAACTCTGGGTATTCTATTAATCTATCAATAACACCTTTGTAACCTTTAAATAATCTTTTTGTGGCTTCCCGAGAAGCAATTAATTCATTTCTGCAATACTTAAAATAAAAAAAATCCAAATTCTCTTTATAATAAGTTTTATAACCATTTTTATTACGATAGTATTCATTACAACAAAAAATATAATGTTTACATTTTAACTTTTCTGCTAACAACTCACCCCAAAAAGCTGCCACATCATAGTGAGATTCAATGATGTTCAAATCTTCTTTTCCTTCAATTCCTATGTCGGTTAATATTCCATCGACAATGTAATCACATACCTTCTCTTGTAAATCATATGGAAGTAGCCCCAGTCCCATATTACCACCAAATAAAAATTTATTAAGATATGCAATATCGCACTTCTCATTATTATTGCCAGCAAATAACACAATTACATTCCAACCGCATTTTTCCAGATATCGTGCCTTACCAGCAGTATATGCCTGTGTTCCCCCTACAGGATGAATATCATATGTGATTATTATATATTTTTTCATAGCTCCCATTCCTCACGAACTAGTTCTTAAGAGCAAACGACATTGACAACACCATAATGATAATCCTGAATTATTCATAAAACAACATTCAAAACCATCTAAGCCCTATCAAACCTGAGCACGGTGGATGTTTTTGCTGTTTCAACTGCGTTGAATAATTCAAAATTAACTTATATTTGGCACCCAAATCATCACTTCTTCGTCATAACCAACGCGCTTTAATTGCATAAAAATCTCATCACGCATCCGTTCTTTGGCTACCGCAACCAATATGTAATCAATTTTTTTACTCATAAGTTTATTCGGATCAGATATCTCACCCCCAAAATGTTCATAGGCATTGTCGACCCAAGCTACAACATCGCAATGCTTGCAATTTAATAACGATGCGTATACTTGACGGCCAATGCTTCCCGCACCAAAAACAGCAACTTTTGCTCCTTTAGGAATTTTTTCTTCCATACTATGACGAAATACCCGTAATTCCAATTCAGCAACTCGTTTCTTCAATGTATCAATACCTTGCCAAT
Organism: Anaerovibrio sp. JC8; assembly: GCF_002100115.1. Taxonomy (GTDB): domain Bacteria; phylum Bacillota; class Negativicutes; order Selenomonadales; family Selenomonadaceae; genus Anaerovibrio. The sequence continues at coordinate 214,816 of NZ_ANBM01000004.1, forward strand.
AAGAATACATTAATCGATTCATGTGCTGTAAAGAAACCCAATGTTTCTGATACAAACGTAGTTCTCCACTTAATGCCTCCCAAAAACGCTTTACAAAGCTTAATGGATAATGCTTTCGCATAAAGGGAAGCAAACGCACGGATAAATCTTCAATCGATATGCCTAAACGCCCACCAAAACTATCTTTACTTTCTAATCTATAATCAAAGAATGATTCTACAATATCCTGTCCTGCAATCTCCACAAGATTATCATAAAGATCATGCATATCTTTAGGAAGTCGAAGCACCCCAAGTGATTCATCTCCATGCGGTTCCAAACCATTGTTTTTTACACATTGATTTAAATATTTCTCTCCATGCCATCCCGAATACATATATGCCCCACCAAGTTCGCCAGGACGATTATAGAATTCCACATCATGAAAACAGACTATAGCATCGTTTCTCATGTACGGTAACAGCATAATTAAATCTATTAATGGATAAGGATGGGCATGTGCTCCATCAATAAAAATCATATCTATTTTTTCTTTTTCAGACAAAATATTTTCAATATCAAAAGTTGTCATACCATTCATAAATGACCAATGCTTAAGCTCATCGCTGCTTGCTTCTTTTTTTACAACCTCACCATAAAAATCACTTTTCTCTACTTCAATATCATATTGATGATATTGCGAATTAAATATAGTACCCGCCTTCAGCATATAAAGAGCAGATACCCCACGGTAAATTCCTACCTCAACAACTCTGTTAATTCTTGTACCATCTTTAAATATATAATTTTTGATAAGTCCCATCAAAAAGCATAATTGCGATGGAGTTGCTGAAACATTAGTATCATACTTTGTTCTATAATCCGGCAAACTTTTATAAACCTCAAAACCAACTTTTTCATAATATCCTTTCTTAATCCATTCTGTCATTATGAACCTACTCCTTTTCTCTTATGCACACCAATAGCAATCAAATAGCTAAAACCTGAATTATTCATAAAATAAGATACAAAGCCAGTTACACTCCACGTGATAATGCACTTTCTCATGGGATTATGAATTCATTTTGTAGTTAAACCATTCCATTGCATGTTCATGGCCAAACACATATCCCATGCTCTCGTCAAATCCACTACCGCGCAAGACCTCCTGTACCTCATCAAGATGCTCATCTCGCAAGGCTAGCACAGTAATTGCAGAAGCCATAGCAGGCTTTATATCTTCTACAAGAAAAACTGGTAGGCCAAGGTAATATTCTGTATTGCGATGCCCGTCTGAAACAACGAACCCCACCACATCAACATTTTTATGACAAAAAAATTCATATGCGGCGCATCCATATTGCCCTGCTCCATAAATATAAACTTTTTTGCCTTGACAGGATTGGTAAAGAGCATTCAAATTTGGACATACCTTTTGTGACCATTTCAGCATTGATGACAGCCCCTCAGCGAAACGCTTATTAAAGCTTGTGGCACTGAGAGACTTAATACGTTGAAAACCACGCTCACGCAACTCGCAACACAAATCATCATCAAGCCATAACCTTTTCAAAACTGCAACAATATCTTCAACAGAATCTGGATTAAAAACTAAGCCGGCATCTCCTATTTGCCATGGCATAGCATAAAGATTTGAAACAGCTACTGGGCATCCCATAAAGAGGCTCTCCACTGGCGGAATATTCGTTGGTCCATCATATGTAGGCATAACCATGGCTCTTGCATGCTTATACAAATATTTCATCTGTGAATTGTTTATTCCACCTGTAATGTCCACTTGTTCCTCTAATCCAAACGCTTTGATGACTCGCTTTATCTGTTTAGCTGCTCCTGACTGTCCCTGTCCTGTGAATAGAAAATTAACCTTTATTCCTTCTTCTCTAAGTTGTTCCATAGCCATAAGCAGATTCAAATGATTTTTGTGGTATCCAAAATTCGCTGGATAGAAAAAAAACTTCTCATTTTTTAAAGCAACAGGTTCCTCAGGCTCTTCTTCCTCTAAGTATTTACATGGTCTAAATGGTAGCACATAAATCTTGTCCTGATATAAATGACCACATACATGCATTATTTGCTCACGACCTAAATCAGAATCCGTGAAAACACCTATTGAGTGTCTGCAAAACATTTGATACATATATTCATTATCATAACCGCGATGAGTCGCAAAACTTTTATCATAATAGCACATAATATCGTGTATTACATTTATAACTGGTGTTTTAAGCATCATACTACTACTAGCATCTGCCCCATCCATAGGATAAATAATAGCATCACAATTATAACTATCCATTGTCTCTATGGCATTATACACGTCTTTAGACAACAGCACTGCTTCAATATCAGGATATTGATTCATAAGCGTCTCTTTCCATATATCAACATGGCAAAATCCAATAACATCCATTTTACCTATTTGGCAACGCAAAGCATCAAGAATAAAGAATATATAATGATAGCTACCACCTGCTTGTGGCATACGGTTTAGATACACCCCTATCTTTTTTTTATTTGTCACACTCATAAAGAACCTCCTTCAGTTTTTCCACCACATACTCCTGGTCATCGTCAGTCAAATTAACACCGCTTGGAATATAAAAACCTCTACGAGCTAAACGGGAAGCCACAGGATACTCCTCTCCGTCAAACAGGTGCATTCCCTTAAATACCGGTTGCTCGTGCATTCCCCAGAAAAAGCCTCGACAGCCAATTCCCTCTGCACCAAGGCGTTTCATCATTTCATCAGCATCCACAGGAATTTTGTCATCTAACACTATTCCGTATACCCAGTAAATATTATCGGCATAATCTGTACTTGTAACTGGCAACTGCAAACCATCTACATCTTTAAGTAACTTATTATAAAGCGCTCCGATGTGGTGTTTTTTTTCAACCGTTCTTTTCAATTTTTCCAGTTGAGCGCACCCCAAAGCAGCTTGGACATTAGTCATACGAAAATTGTAACCAAGCTCTTCATGAACATACCGCTTTTTAGGACTAAAAAAAAGATTTCTAACTAAAGCACATCTTTCTGCCAAATTATCATCATTCGTCAGCACCATTCCACCCTCGCCACAGGTAATGTGCTTGTTAGGATAAAAGCTGAATGTGCTTATATCGCCAAAACTGCCACATGGACGCCCCTTGTAGGTCTGACCATGCATCTCCGCAGCATCTTCGATTACATACAAATTATGTTTTTTTGCAATATCCAGCACTGGATCCATATTTACCGGCAAACCATAAATATGTACCACCATAATTGCCTTAGTTTTTTCTGTTATCTTAGCCTCAATGTCTTCCACCTTCATATTAAAGGTTAATGGGTCTGCATCTATAAGTACCGGTTTTGCCCCCACTCTTACCAGAGGGGCTGCACAGGAAATAATAGTGAAGGTTGGCATAATCACCTCATCACCCTCACCAATTTTTAAGGCCAATACAGCAGTATCCAATGCTACCGATCCGTTGGATACTGCTACTGCATGCTTTCTATCAGTAAGCTCTGCCATCCCTTGCTCAAAACGCTTTACAAATGGTCCCTCAAATGAAATCCAATTTGTATCTATACATTCATTAATATATTTTCGCTCATTGCCATCTAAAACCGGTTCATTAACAAATACCCTTCTCATACCAATCCCCCATTTTTTATTAATTTAAAATAACGTTCTCGTCTTCAACTGACGGAAACCTAGTCTTATCCCCGTCTCCAGCATAAGGCCCCTGTTTTACCTCAATCATTTCAATATCTTCCAATACCTTAAAACCATGTCCACCACTTACTAAAAGAATAACGTCACCTGCATAAATAATGTGGCTTTCAATATAATTTTGATCATCATCATAAAAATCAACCCTCATTTTTCCTTTACGAATGACCAACGTCTCGCGTGTATATACTACACTTCTATGTACCGGATTATGCACATGAGCTGCTATTTCGTGTCCAGCAGGATGTTCCATATACGCCAGCTGTTGGGACAATTCATTTGAAGTCAAAAACGAAATTCCTGGTTTATGGTATGTGTGGGGAATAATTATCGCCAGAAGATTTTCTCCATTTCTTATCTCTTTAATCATTTGTACCTCACTTTTTTCACCAAAAAATATCACTAAATTTAATATAATCAATATTCCTTTTATACCCAGAGTCGTCCAATTGTTTAGCTATATCATCTTGATAATTTCTTGTAGCAATGATAAAAACTTCATTCTCTTCTTTTCTAATCTCATCCAAGTTATACACAATATTATTATTGAATTGTTTGGCGCTATTGTCTACGTATGCCACTATTTCAACACCAATAGTGCGCAATATTACATCTATCCAACTACAATCCAGGCCACACCCAAACAGTATTATTTTTTTCCCACTAGGCAAGTTATTTAGAATAAGTTTATTCACATAATGTTCAATCATATCATTTCTACGATCAATAGCTTTTCTAACCAATGAGACAATATGTCTATTCCAAGAAATAACTCCACAAATAGACAATATATCTTCCCTATACTTATCTAAAATGTACTCATACCCTTCCATATCCTTATTCATGTCACTAGAGATTTGACCTTCATTATGAAGATTATAAACAAACAAGGGCTTCTCGATGTGGATAAATTCACATTTTTTTAGCCAATCTTAAACTTGTGTCCCATTCTTGATATGTCTTGATGTCCTCCCCTAGTTTTCCTACTTCTAATAAAGCTTTCTTTGAAGTCAACATGGCCTGAAACATAGGTCCCGTACTATTTAGTAGATTTTTATAACAATCATTTCCCTGTACAACAGGCAAATTCCACACATAACTACATTTTTTCGAAATATCATGTACTTTACAATTTCCGTGAATAACAACATATTCGTTATAATTATGATCTTTCAATACATTTAACTGTACTTCCAGCTTGTTTTCTAACCATTCATCATCGCTATCACAAAAACAAATCCATTTACCACTAGCAATATCTATTCCTTTATTTCTTGCTACTTGAGCACCAGAATTTTTCTCTAGTTTCTCATAAATAATATTGCTATCTGTATAATCCTCCTGATACTTCTTCACAATGTCTGATGTTCTGTCTGCTGAACAATCATCTATTACTATTATTTCATCTGCCTTATGGGTCTGTTTTATTATGCTGTCCAAGCATTTTCCTATTCTTTTTTCCCTATTATATACCGGTATTACGACAGATATTCTATTTTCATCATCTATCTTTTCCCCTATCATTTCTCTCCTCCTGCTTACAGCATTTAACATATTGAGCTGGTATGATAAGTGCCACTTTTCAGGCAATACAAGTAGTTAAATGACTCTATAATCTATCATTATTGATATATTCTTTCACTTTTTCTATCACCATTTGAGGAGTGATAGACTTCATGCATTCAGGATGCTTGAGCCCTCTGGCGCACACAGAGAAATCATTATATAAATAGCAACAATCACAACACTTTCCAGCACGCATATTGATGTTTTCTTGATAGCCAAAATAATGAACTGGCGTAGGACCGAACAACACAGCACATTTTGTCCCTATTTGTGTAGCAAGGTGCACTAAGCCACCTTCACAATCAATATGAAGAATTGAATCCCTTAACACATACTTTACTAACTCTAAATCCTTTCCAAACAGATAATAATCTACATTGTCTATTTTTGCACCACCTTGTATACCAATTTGCACGATCTTTATGTCTGGAAATGCTGCATGGAACAATCTATTAAATTCAGAATAACTCTCTATTTCCCACACCTTATTCGGTATTTTTTCCGGGCAGGAATCCCGGTGTCCACCCCAACCGTAATTTATAGTAATATATCGGCCCAAATTAATATTTTTAAATTCAGCTTCTAATTTTTGATCAAATGTTATCTCCACTTTATTATCAATTGTATAATCAAACAGTTCATTGTAATTTGTATAGCAGTTATAACCTAATACCCTGCATCTGGAAAAGTGGATATTTCTATGCAAAGGATTATCTGCATCTAATCCATATTGCTGTACATAATCCTTTGCCTTTTTCAAAAAAATATAAAATCGATGATCCAACGAACATATCTTATCCAAATTTATTTGATAAAACTTTAAGACATAATCATATCGAAATACAACATCATAATCCGATAATTCCTGTGGATACACCGTTCTTGAAAAAATTTCATTAATATTTTTCTTATCTCCAAAAATCGATTTTGCATATTTGTAACGTGCAGGAGATACATATAAATCAACAACGCATTTTTCCATATTTGCATAGGTCAACATTGCATCTAGAAAATACTTGTTGATAATTTGATCTCCCAAGCCTCCCGAAATAATCATCGCAATTGATATTTTATTTTGGGAAGAAATCACATCTTTTTTTACAGTAAAACATGCCATTTGGGATTTGCCCAAAGAAGGAACTGATTCTGAAGATGCTACGATTATTTTATCTTCCGGAATATCATATTTTTCAACAAGCTCTTTCTGAATTTTTGCTACTTCAACCCTATTTTTTACAGTTATTACTACTTTATCATAGTGGTATGCTTTTATCTCTGACGGAGGTATAACCTTCACTAAATTGGACGAATACTGAGCACTCTTCCTATCTGCTACTGCAACAATCTCACAGTATCTGTTTAATTCAATTTGTGACAAATAGTATCGTCCAATAACACCAATTCCATAAAGAATAACTTTTTCGCCTGGATTTATTCTTTCATAAGGAAAAAGATAATATTCCTGTTCCATGCCCCGTATCTCCTAACCAATTAACTTTATTCTCTCCCTTGCCACACCTATTCCCTGTAAATAATCAACAACCTCTGTCGCTATTTTTTCCTTCACAATAGCAACAATTATATAATCAAATGCACTTATATCAATTTCGTCCGCAGATTGTACTTCTATACCATCTACAAATCCGATGCTCTTGTAATTTTTATCAACACACCCAACGAGTTCAACATTATCAACATATTTTATCAACCCTAATAAACTTCTTCCAACTACACCTGCACCATACACAAGCACACGGGTATTCGGTGGAAATGTGCATAGATCTTTAAACTTGGAATTTATTATCCTTTTTGCATTCATTTTGACGGCTTTATCGAACATCGTACATAACTGCTTATCATAATATCTACGAATCATTTTATAATAATTATCCATTTCCCAACTTGAAGGAAAATATTGCCACCTAAGTGTCAAAGCCATAAGCAAATTTGCTAAATTTCGCTTAGTTTCATCGGTTAACCTAAATGCCCCAATATTAGGATACGAATACTCATCATTTTCTAAAGAGTCCATGTTTATCATTTTATCTCCGGATACCGCTGATAATAACATAGCTGTACAATAAGAATGCTCTGCATAAACTTTATACTGCGTCAATGCAATATCATGCAGACATACAACAGCCCCTGTAGACAAAAAAGGGAATATTACTAAAAAATCCAATATTTCGCCTGGAAGCGAGTGAGCCGTATCCAATATAACGAAATCTATTTCATTTCCTATATCGTCCAAATGAGATGCTATTCCTGTACCAAATAGGAATTTATGAGTTCCATGATTCAATTTTTTTATAGCTTCTTCAGCCAAGTATCCGCATTTTTCGTGTGGCTTCCTATAATAAAAAGAATTTATATCCACAGAATACATTTGATAAGGTTCTCCATTTTCTTCCAAACACTTTAATATGATGGCCGTTGTGCCTCCAGCAGCGACTCCAACCTCTAAAATCTTTTTTGGGGCGAACTTTTTTATAAGGCCACACAAAAAAGCTGAATCATGCTCTGACATCTCAATATCTTCAATGTGCTCTATTTGAGAGACAATGTCTTTTCTAAACGAGTAATCCTCAATAATTTCATCTATTAATAACATTTTATCCCCCACATCTCAAAATACATTCAGATACCATTCTGCAAACTTAGTCAAACCTTCCTTAATTGATACCTTTGGCCTATAACCAAACTCCCGTTCCAAGTCAGTCACATCCGCATATGTCTGATAAACATCCCCCGGCTGCATCGGCAAATATTCCTTAATAGCCTTTTTCCCCAATGCCTCCTCAAGAACCGACACAAAATCCATCAACCTTTCTGGATTATTGTTACCAATATTATAAACCCTATGTCTAACGCCATTTCCATCTAGACATGGTGATTTTTCTAATATTAGTGTCAACGCCTCCACTACATCATCTATATAGGTAAAATCCCGTAACATGTTCCCGTTATTATAAATTTTGATAGGAATATTTTTCATAATAGCATCAGCAAACTTATAATAGGCCATATCAGGTCTTCCATATGGTCCATACACTGTAAAAAACCTCAACCCTGTTGCCGGTATTTCATACAGGTGACTATATGTATACGCCATAAGTTCGTTTGCTTTCTTTGTTGCGGCGTATAAACTGATTGGAAAATCCGTCTTGTCCTCCACCGCAAAAGGTGTTTTATGCTGATTGCCATATACAGATGAACTGGATGCATATACTAAATGTTCTACGGAATAATGACGACAAGCTTCTAAAATGTTAAAGAAGCCGCAAATATTTGAATCAATATACTCCCTAGGATGATCAATACTATACCGAACCCCAGCTTGAGCTGCTAAATTCACTACTACATTAGGGGTATATTTGTCAAAAACACTTTCCAATGCTTGAAAATCAACTATATCCAGTAAAACAAATTTATATCCAGAATATTTTTTTAAAATTGCCAATCTCTCATTTTTCAAAGCTGGACTATAATAATTATTTAGATTATCTACACCAATAACCTTATATCCGTCCTCCAGTAATCTTTTTGATAAATGAAAACCTATAAAGCCCGCTGAACCAGTCACTAGAATCACTTTATCCGATTTAACAATAGACATTTCCAATACTACCATCCCCAAGAATAAACTTTATTTTTTCCCCTCTTGCTCTGCCAAATATTTTTTCAAATCATGCAACCTTGAGACATTATGTTCATTATGAAATATCCAATGCTTATCGCGATTATAATTATCCGTAAGAAATAGGATATCATCCAAGGAATATCCGTTTTTCCATAACACATAGGGAAACGCTATCTGATCCCTTCTACATTTTGTTTTAACTTCAGTCCACCACTGATCCATAATTTTTACACATTGCGGGTGGTTATGTTCTCGTAGCAGAATATTATTTAATCCCATTCCCCCTCCCCTGGGAAATCCTTCCAACCAATAACCTTTTACTTGGTCATATACTTTTTCCGGCAAATCGCGTCTCTGCTCTATCACAGTCATAGCTTCTTCGTATATATCACCCCAAATATTCCTCGCAGTTACACCAATACGTGGAGCAAGCAAATAGTCAAAAAAACGATGTCATATCCTCGACGATCTCAACATTTCCATCATAGTAAATACTTCTTCTATAATTCGGGAAAATCTTATGTGCATTAATCTTGCAATAGCGATTCATTCTTGTATAATCACCAACCAGTTCCTCCGGTACAATGTTTTTAACATCAATCCATTTGTACTTTGAACCTTCTATCGGTGGTTTATCAGATATTAGGAAATAATCGTAAAGGGCAGAAGATAATTTTGGCTCAATAATGTTATCATAGTCTCCAACCACACAGGTATAAGCAACGATTCTGTCATCAGTGATAAAATCAAAATATTCCCACCCTATATGTAAATGACGGTGCAAAACATCGTATGGAATAATATGCCTAATCCCCATGTTTCTCAGTTGTTCCACTACATCCGGTACAGTCGAAAAAGCCACAGTCAATACACATATGCATCGTGCACTATATTCTTTAAGCTTATCTATCTCGCAGCATTCAATACCATCTATTATTATCTTTCCCCATTTATCTTTATTATTGTCACAAAAAAAATCTGGTTGAATACCTCTCTTTTTCAGCTCACGGTACCCATATCCTGTTCCCAAAAGACCTGTTCCCCAAAAAACAGTCTTAAATTCACTGTTTTTCATCTTTTGGATATATGATTCGACAATATCTGCCGGATATTTATCTGAATACGACGAAGATCCATAAACCTTCTTTTTCAATTAATCCATCTCCCAGTCAAAATTTTAATATAATTATATATCATATCCATCTCACTTATATATCCCTTATATATACCTTTTCAAAAACATCATCCAGCACATTGTCGTACCGATTTGCTATTATGCATTTTCATACACTTCCGTTAACAAAAGCACATCATGTCAACAACTGCTTGCGCCATTTTAATACTAACCATTATTGTTACGCACGCATTCTATCTAAGATTATCCTTAAGCGATCACTGGTCAATTCTGCGGGATTAAGAAGTTTTATTTTGTTGTTCAATTTCTTGCCATAGGCAGAAATTAACTCCTCCCTAGCACCAGCAGCCAACTCGTACTGCCCAATCCCCATTAAAATATAGTCGTATTCTACTTCACCAATCTTCTCTGGGGAATCAACATTCAAGCCAGCAGCTCGATGTTTTTTATAGGATCGATCGCTCCATAGTACAATATGACCACCATGTGTAGAAATAAAACGATAAAGCTGTACCCCCAAAGATCCGGCTCCATAAAGCACAATTTTTGCTGCCATAGGCACACCATAAGGAAAGATTGTCTTCCCCTCCATTTCACCAAACAGTTCATAGTCATGCAGCAGAATATTATTATAGGCTAAAAGAATCATCTGTCGCTCCACATTTTTCTGGAATTCCGATGGAACCAATCTGCCCTCCCCCTGTAGGTGATTTATCAGTGCCATGCTGCTTTGACGCTGACGTAATAACTCCGCCCCCCGATTAACCTGATGGCACATGGAATCATTATTTTTGTAATAGTAATAAGCCCCTTTATGCGCCACGGACAGAGACTGTGCTGCCAACAAACAAGTAACCATGGCAGCACATCCCTCTCCTATGGAGATACTGTTATCTACTTTCATTTGGCACATCTGAATAAATTTTGTTTTAAACAAACAACCACACAAACTATTACGTACCAATTGACGAAAAACATACTTTTCGTCAATCAGATTCAGCAGAACCTTTTTCTCAATGCTCAATCGGTCATAAAAACCTTCCGTGAGACCACTATTCTGTTTCTGCTGATAGCCATCGCCATATACCTGGACAAAATCAGTGAAAATAATATCCGCACCTCTTCTCATCTCCGGCAACAGCTCCTCACAACGCGTCAAAGATATCTCATCGTCCGCATCCACATAGCTGACATAATCGCCCGTTGCTTTGGCTACTCCTACTTTCCGAGCATATACCAGCCCGCCATTTTTTTGATGAATGATACGAAACCTATGGTCGCAAGACGCATATTCCTCCAGCAGATTACCTGTACTGTCCGTAGAACCGTCATCAACGCATATAATCTCCCAAGGCTGATATGTCTGTCCAAGTATACTCTGCAAACATCTATCCAGATATTTCTCAGCATTATACGCGGGGATAACAAAAGAAACCTTTGGTTGAACTTCTTGTGTCAAATTCGCCTCCATCGATAATTCCTCCCAATACCTTCTTTATGTTGTGGCCAAGTATTGAGGTGGTAAAAATAGCTTTACTATATATACTTGCCATTGCAATTTTTAAACTTTTTGTCCCATAAACCGCTTAAAGTACCCCGTTACCGTCTCATCAAAGGTAAACTGAGCTTTCTTATCTGGTAATGAATGCAACATACTTGTAACCTTATCACTGTCCACATCTGGCTTAGCTATCTCCACAATAATATCTGCCACTATTTTCATAGACTCTACTGGCCAATCGTAACGAGCAATCTCCTGGGTACCCAGACGGATACCAAAACCATTGAAAAGTCTCTTTTTTTTCTTATTTAGCGTTATGCCATAGCGCAAACTATTTGCAAAGATACGTTCCATCATTTCTTTGTCCGTCAAAATAAATACCTGATGAGTCGTACTGTGCATATCACCAACATGGGCGATGTTAAAGCCACGTTGCTCCAACTCCATTGCCAAAGCCTGAGATAGCTCCACGATATGTTGCTGATATGGCTTTCCAAAACTCTCAAACTCAACCAGTGCAAAAAGCAGACTCACTTTTTGATGCATCTGCGTATGACGGATATATATAGGATTGATGGTCCGTTCCAGACGTTCATGCAAACTATCATTATTAGTCATAATCAGACCACTGGCAGGTCCCGGAAAAGTCTTATGCGTACCACCGAACATCACAAAATTATCAATCTTGCCCAGTGGATTTTCCACTACCCCCGCACCAATCAGTCCTAAAGTCTGGCTGGCATCGTATAACAGAACTGTATCACCCAGCTCGATGTTTGTTACATGCAAAGGCTGTATAAGATCTGACGGTGCTAGCAAAATATAATCTATATGCTCTTCTTTAAGGCGCCGATTTAGTGTTGGAAAATCGAGATCATAACGTTCAAAATCATATGGTACCTCTGAAACAACAAGTCCCAGTCGTTCGCAGATAGGTTTAACAGACGCATGTCCACCTGCACTGCTACCTAGAATCATCACATGATCACCAGCCTTAGCCAATGAACTCATGACCATCATAAGGCAGTTCATACCTGTTAGCGTACGGGAATCTGTGTATTTGGCTCCAAAGATAGTACGACATTTTTCCGAAATCATCTCGTAGAAAGGCAATAGATAGGTACTGCCTATAAAATTATCCGCTTCCATATAGGAGTATGTATTGCCAACAATATAACGCTCCTGAAAACCCATTTGCAGTGGCATATTGGCGAAATCAGAAATGACATTTTCTGCAGCACATAAAGGTAATGTCTTGTCATAATAACTCTCAAAACTATCTACAATAGCCGCCAATTCCTGAATCTCATCATCAAAACGTCTAATAACCTCTATGCTGAGATCTTTGCCAATACGGCAGATATATCTACGTCCATCACACGAAAACGTAAAGCCAAGTCCCAAATTTTCCTTGGTAATAGGTCGCAAATTGGTCAAGGAACGCTCAGGCACAGATAAGTGCTGGGCAATTTCCGCCAACAAAGATGAATGAGCATCATTCTGATAGCTATCATCAAACTGTCTTAGTTCCTCCAAAGAATCAAATTCATAAATCACTCCCTGATCACAACGCTTTGCATACATATAAAGCTCTGCAAGGTGCCGATCTTGAATGTCAGCCCAGAAACTGTCTCTTGTGCGAGGAAGATTCCACTCTTTCTCTACAATATCGATAAAATTATCGCTGAAGCGCTTATTGAAGTACGCATAACCGAGCGTAACCCATGTATCTGCCACTCCATAAGCTGTATCCGTGATACGGTCATAAGCATCCGTAGTGACACCACGTTCTTCAGTATCACCTTCTTGATAAATTGTACAATAGTAAGCATCATATGCGTAAGTTTGAAAAATATTCTTAGTAAAATACAAATCAGATGAAGTAATTATAGTGTTGCCAAGTTTTGCCTTGGCAGCATACACACTTGCATGATTATTGCGAATACGGTAATCTTCCGTCTCCACTATAGATACGCCATACTTATCTCGCAAATAATCAAACTTCTCTTTCATGAAGCCTACGACTATTGTTATGTCGTTGATACCTTTTTCTTTTAACTGGTTAATTTGTCGCTCAATTAATACCTCTCCCTTAACTGTAAGCAGAGATTTAGGTTGTTCAAAGCAAAGAGGTACGAAGCGAGTTGAAACTCCAGCAGCCAGAATTATAGCATTATCAATCTTGTGTGCCTGTAGATACCTCTCAGCTTTGTCCGTGAGCTTTTCATCATCCACATATCCATCATAGTTTAGGTTTCTATACTCCTGCTCAATAACTGAGTACGGTTTATATAATGCCTTAGCCGCCTGTCTGGAATCCCATTCATTCTTTTCGTCGAGATAAAGCATAATGTCAAACATAATTTTATTCATAGTATCCCTCCTCTTGCAAAATCTTTTCATTAAATGATATTTCAGAAACTGGATGTGCCTTTCGTTTTTCCTCAGGCGGCAATTTCATGTAGTCTCCATACAGAAAATGTAAATATTCTTCATATTTTCTCGTACCTTGCAATTTAGCCCCAGCAAACTCTAAGGTAACAGTATCTTCATACCACTCACGCTTGTAGCCATATGTATCGTTGCAAGCAGGAAAAGTCAAGCACTTCACCCACTCGGATTTGTAACGGTTACGATGATCAATATAAGAAGCATATTTATCTTTCAATATTCTCTCATCAATCTTTGCCAATACGCTATAAGCAAGTTTTTCTAAACCACTTGATTTTGTCACACCTACCACAGAATAAAAGGCTTTTCGATAAAGAAAGCTATGAAAATTTGTAAGCGCACGGTGCAGATAAAACTCTGGCACATTATCACATACAAAAACATCCAAGAAGATGCCTTGCTCATAAGGCATAAATTCCTGCCCTAAACGTATAAACTTAGTCCCCTTCATGCGTAGTTTGCCATACCCCCAGCGATAACCTGGGGTACGAAAAAGATCCTGGAAATAATAGTTCTCCGGATTCAACTCTGAGTCGCAAACCCTCACCCATTCATCGTAGGCTGGACGGTTCATGATGACATCCGCATCATCATCCCAAGGAATGAAGCCACCATGGCGTATAGCACCAAGCAAAGTACCTCCATCAATGCTGTACTTAATCCCATGTTTCTGGCAAATGCGATCAAATTCTTTCAGCAGACATAGCTCCGTGAATTGTACTTTACGCAATTCTTCACTTGTAAGGAAGTGACGTTTCTTGCCGTCTGCATTCCCCATACATCCATCCCCCTCTTTTGCCTCTCTTAGACATCAATGAGCAATTTAGCATTCACTTTTTCCAGTTTTTATCCTTCTCCATTTTATGTTATTTCTTATGACTCTGCTAGGGATACCAGCACAAATACTATTAGACGGCACGGATTTATTCACTAGGGACAATGCGCCAATTATAGTACCCTCACCTATACTACAACCAGGCAACAGAGTGCTTCCTAAGCCTAACCAAACATGGTTACCTGTGACAATCGGCATGGAATTATCGATAATGCTGTTTGTGTTTACATCGATTATTTCATGACTGCCAGCATCCATTTTGATGTAAAAGGAGAACATATTATCTTCGCCAATTTCTATCTTAGATCGTTCGCACCCAATTTGGAAATTAGAGTTCATTGTGGTTCCGTCTCCGATAGAAATCATACCTCCATCCGCAGCAATTCTCCCGTTGTACTGTAACCTTATTTTTGTTCCTAGCTTAACAGTAGCATGTCTAGCTGCATCACAGATAGTTCTATTACCAATACTACAATTATTCCCAATATATAAAGACGATTCTTCCTTGGCAGAAACCTTTGCTTCTTCTCCTATAGTAGTGCTATCACCTATAATGATAAAACTCTTTTGACCTATTAGAGAACTTTTTTTCGATAGACAGGAATGCCTGCCAACTATAATATTTGCTTCTTCAGCCCAAACAAATGAGGACTCGTGTAATAGTGTATTTTTACTAATAGTAATCCTGCTTCCTTGAGATGCAAATATGCGCACTTTGGAATGAATTACTACACCTGATTCAATCAAAATTTCTGATGTTTTATCTGCAAAAATATGAGTGTCTTCCGCAATAGCAGTATGAGGAGATATTTTTTTACACCCATTGGATTTTATAATATCCATTGGTAAGTCGTCTAAAAACAATGGACTTATAACTCCTAAGCTGTCTATATTGTATTGGCTTAACTCTTTAACTATTTCTTCGCTAAATTGCCAACCGACAGCAACAATTACAGTACCAAAATGTTCTGTTATTAACTCTTCGATTCTAAGAACAGGTTTATTACATAATACGGTAGGATTTTCATACTTATTAGAAACAAGAAAAGCTTTTACTCGTCCGTCAGAATTTTCTAAAAATTCACATATTCTTTCTGCAATTGTTTTAGCACCATATATAAAAACCGCCTTATCTGAGCAAATAGATTTTAGTTGTCGTCTCGTATTTATTATTTTATGCATATACCAAACTTCCTGTCCCTTCCCCTACGGCCAGTCCAGTGCTCCGGAGTTGCTGCCTTTTGCAGTCTCATATACATCACCACAAAACCTCACACTCATACACCGTTGCTTTGTTTATTATTAACATATTGTTCACATAACTCAATCAAGTCCTTCTTTACTCTTAAAGAATCTCCATTATTTTCCATTACTATCCATCTTTTCTAAACAAGAACACTCCTTTGAAGATAAATAGCACAATAGTGCAGTCTTTACGTCATCAACTGTATATTGTCTTAATTCTTTCGGTGAAGCCGAACCAACCAGTTTATGATATGCTCTTAAAGATATTACATAATCGCCACAAGATGAACAGTAATACCCCTTCATTCTGTTTTCATTCATTAAATCTGTCTTAGCAATCAATCCACAAATTTGGCAAATCTCATCATCTTTTTCCATAAAATACCTCTTTTAAAATCTTAATGGAATTTTAGACTTCACAATATTACTTTCTTCTATTTTTATGCCTTTTGACTTTAGGTATTCTAATACTACTTTACCGTCACATTTCGTTGTAGGACTCAAATGTATTTTACATATACTATCCTGCGGTATAGCCATTTCAATATAAGGTCTAAGCATACCATCAATCAACTTATACCTATTGCTATACTCACCTACAAATGCTAGAGTGTCCCAATCTGATTTCTCTGACATAGTGAATTTCTTAGTAATTACTATTCTGCTCTCCTGTTCATTAGAAAAAGACGGATCTTTCATAAATAGTGCCATTGGAAATATTACGCGTTTATAAAATTCATTTCCCCAAAACATATCCAAAACCTTATTGTCATCATCACCACAAAATTTTTTGTATGTCTCTAATCCTTTCATTAAGATTTCTTCGAATAACTTTACTTGTTGGTCAGCATCATAAATAACCTTGCCAATGTACTTATTACATCTTACCGCAACGATTGAATCATGTGCCTTACGGTATTCATATATTTTATCGTAGTAACCAGCACATTTGTCTATATTGAATTTTATACATACGCCATCACCTTTAGAATAATATTTCCACATATCCAAAGAATCTTCTTTAGTTGAAAATGAACAAACATAAACCTCATTACTGTGCAAATAAGAATCAACAGGATTTCTTCCCCATGGGGTTGTTGGTGTACTAAGTTCTCTTTTGTTATTATCTACAATATCTTTAAATACATTCAAAAAATGCCCATCTTTTTCAAGTGTAACTTGTTTTATGCAGTAATCCAGTGCTTTACTAAATTCATTGTGCAAGTATTTAACTTCTTTTTCGTCATTTAACACATCTATTCTACTTAAATGCATAGATGCACTATCAATTATCCCCATCATTCCCTTTAATGTCGTATAATGAAACATGTTATCTACATTTTCATAAAAAATACCTGTTTCATTTATTATTTTTTCCAAATCTTCTTCAAGTTCTGTATATGTGTATTTCTCTGTCATAGTTAATCCCCCGCTTCAACATAGTTTTTACATTAAGTCTCACTGTACGTCTCGCGGCTTCCACAATTATTCGCAACAGTCACTGCTGCATAAATAGCATCCAGCATGCTCTCCTCATTAGTATTACCTTAGGCCTTTCTATACTGGCTCCTCCGTGTATTTCTTGTTGCACATATATATCCATCACAATTTATTCCCTGCAGTATCTATCGAAAGGGACAAATTTAATCTAAAGCCACAAATACCTTTACTTATACAATTCTATCATCCTCCAGCGTAATCCTGCAAAAACAAGATATTTCTTTCCAACTGTGCCAAATTTGGGGCAAAAGAAAACTGCTGCACATCGTACAACAGTTTTACGACAATTCTTTTGTTTAACCATAAAAGATATCATTTTATAAATCTCAGTAAAAAATCTGCAATACCTATTATAGTAAATCCATTTTCATCGTATGTCTCGCTAATCGGCTTATTTATAACCAAGACCTTCTTAATCTGATCATTCAATTTTAAATATGGCCTTATTTCCCGGTCTCTGGTATCCGCATTAGAAATATCCGCAGTAACTTGAATGTAATATGCCCTGCGCCCATTGGTGGCATAGAAGTCCACTTCATTGTTCTTCCTTATTGATTTATGATTTGCATCTTTTTCTACGGTATCAAACGCCCCTACATTTACAGAATAACCATGGTAACATAGTTCATTGTAAACAATGTTCTCAAGCATCTGTCCTTCATCTGGAAATGCAAAGTTTAGTCTGGCATTACGCAGGCCAGTGTCACAAAAATAATACTTTCTTAAGGCTCCGATCTCTTTTCTTCCCTTCAAATCATATCTTTTTGCTTCTCTTATCAAAAATGCATCTTTGAAATAGCCTATATATTTTTCTACTGTAGCCTTATCTATTTTTTCATGCCTAACACTGGCAAATGTATTGGCAATTTTTTCAGCATTTAACAACGAACCTGTGGATGAACTTATAATATTGCACAATTCATCCAAGGCCTCTCCCTTATTCAGCTGGTTTCTCTCAACAATATCGCTGAAATATGTTGTAAAAAACAAGTTCTTTAAGTATTCTTTTCGTTCGTCTTCTATCTTCAATACAGCCAACGGCATACCGCCAAACTGCATGTAAGTATATATTGAATCTGTTGGCGAACCTCCTATGTAGCCATGATATTCCTCAAAAGATAAAGGGGACAAGTTTATATTAGTGGCCTTATCTCTAAACTCGGTGACAATATCAGAGGACAACATCTTTGAATTAGAACCTGTCACATAAAGGTCGATATTCTTTTCCCGTGAAAGTCCTAATACCACATCTACAAATGAAATAGTTTCCGAATCCTTAGCACCAGCAAGAACATGCACGCCACCAGTAAGATTAGGATTAACAATTGAGTAAACTTTCTGTATTTCATCAATAAAAACATAATAAGTATCTCTATCGGCACACTTTGCCCTAATATACGTTCCTAATTCCAAGGGATCACGATATCTGGCATTTTGGTCGTCATCAAGTTCTAATATAATTATTCTATTTTCAGGCACATTTTTAGATAGAAGATATTCCCTGAATATTTCTTTTAAAAGAAATGATTTTCCGCAACGCCTTATACCAGTTATTACCTTTGGGAAGCCGTTATTTTGTGAATTAATTAGTTGATTTAGATATTTGTCTCTCTTTATCATACAATCTCCTAAAATGTAGAATTCTACAGTTTTGCTGATTGTATTTTATCATTATATCCTACAATAATTCAATAAAAATGTAGAAATCTACAATTTTTGTGTTTTCCATGAAAAATTCTATCATTCCCCAGCGTAATCCTGCAAAAACGAGATATTTCTTTTCCTACTGCGCCAAGTTTGGGCAAAAGAAAACTGCTGCTTCTCAAATGCAGCAGTTATATAAAAATAATATATTCAAATTATCAAATTTACTTTTCGACCATACTAAATGCTGCGTACATTTTTTCTATTGCATTTCGGCTTAACCCATTATTTTTAGCTAATTCACGCCAATTATCTTTAACAATCCTAAACATATCCGCAGCAATACTCTTAGCTTCATGCAGATCAATATCATAATATTGTGCCGTTTCTAATGCCAAATCAACATCTACCGTAGATTCCTTATCATCCACCATCAATGACAAATTATCGCCGTAAGGTACTGGATTGACATCATACAACGGAGATAAACGCCACCCCTGAGGGGTATACACAAATCCGTGATTTCTTAAATGATCATCCGTATTATTTACGGCCATACTAAACACAATCCTTCTCCACAATTCAATCAAATCCAGCTTTGGCTTGCAGCCATTGGCGCGAATAAAGGCCGCAATATCCAGATAGCTACTGTCATTTTCGCCATCGACTTTTCCCAACAATGACATTGCAGAAGAAAAATGAATTCTCCTTTTGCCCTCTCTATCAAATCTCTTGACAATAAATGTTGCTCCATTTGCTGAAAAGGTCTCCAATCGAGCTTCCGGAACATTTAATCCACACATTTTTGCCAAATCATGCACTACCATTTCCCAGGCTCCACTATTAAAAGTATCGTGTTTTGAAGGAAACTTAGCAATCCACAATACACCATCTGTATCCTGCACCGTAGCCTTCGGTCTGGCGCCCCCCAATGATGAACCTGGGGCCAATAATTGATTTAGCCATTTTTCTTCAAAACCGTCCTCATCATTTTCAAAGGAAAAAGCAGCTGCCTCCAGCGTCCTCAATGTAACCCAGGGTGGTGTAGCCAAAGACTTATCAGAAGCTTCAAAATGCTCTCCACCATCTACCGAGAATCGTAACGCCCCCATACGCGCTTCGTCATATACACCTAGTAGATAGTCTGACTCAGTCAATTTATTAGGGCGTCTATTTTCCTTGCGGGCATTTATTGCTTCCCGCCTTTGCAACAGTAGTCTTCCCCACCTATCTGGGCATGAATCAGAAAACAAGCCAAATAGTTGCTTTCCCAATGGTGTATATTGGCGGCCTCTATACAGATAAAGCTCCGGATCAAGAGTAATGCCGGCACCATTATTTAATAACCATTTATCATCATATTCAAAGGAAAATTTTTCTGTTCTTTTATCTCCGTCAACATAAAGCCGACCTAAGATAATAGGATTAGTACTACTCCAGTTTTCATACACCCATATTGTCCTGCTCATTATCCATTTTTCTCCTTGGGGCACGTTTTTTAGGCATAATGTCTAAGTCTTGTAGTTTTCTTCCCAATTCATCATCTTTTGCTATTAAAATCAAATCTTTATCCATACCATTCAATGCGTGAAGGACTGCCGCATAAATACCTATGGCTACAGATGGAGATCCCTTTTCTACAGACCATATTGTGGCCCGGCTTACACCTGCCCGTTCTGCCACTAAAGCCACCGATATTTTACGTCTTAGACGTGCTAATTTTATCTGTTCTCCAAGCTTTGACAAATATTCTTGGGTTTTGGGCATAATAACAACTTTTCTGGCAGCCATATATTCATCTCCGCATCAACAATTCAAACTTCTCCGTTCTTTTATCGTCTATTATTTTAAACTATATAAGATAAATGTCAATAATAGTAGACATTATTTGATATTTGCAGCCTACACCACTTCATGCTATCAATACCTTTTCTCTCATAACAGTTTTATAAAATTCACTATCTTGGTTTATTTCATTTATCTCAAAAACATCAACCTTTTTATTGAAGGTAGCGCGTAGTTCTTCGCCTAAAGCAAAAATTTGTGTCAATTTAAATCCTTCGCCACCGATAACGAGAAAATCCATGTCGCTACTCTCATCAGCTTCACCTCGTGCATACGAACCAAATAAATAAATCTCTTTTACTTTATATTTATCTGCTAAAGGTTTTACTAGATAAGTTATATTTTCCAATGTAACAACATTCTTATCCATCTTTCCACCTTCCACAATGTATAATTATATCCAGTATACTTCAGTCTCTCCCGAACAAATCCCTAGTATAAACCTTATCTTTCACATCACGCAGACACTCATCAAATCTGTTTGCAATAATGCAATGGCACATATGCTTAAATTCTTCAAGGTCACCAATCACTTTACTTCCGAAGAAGGTGGTACCAGCATCCAATGTAGGCTCATAAATAACCACATTAGCACCTTTGGCCTTGATACGCTTCATTACCCCCTGAATTGCCGACTGTCTGAAATTATCCGAGTTGCTTTTCATAGTCAGCCTGTATACGCCAATCACGCAGTCTTTTTCCGTATCCTTGCTATATGCTCCGTGACTGTAATAATCATAATAGCCAGCCTTTTTCAGCACCTGATCGGCAATAAAGTCTTTTCTGGTACGATTGCTTTCCACGATGGCACTTATCATATTCTGAGGTACATCTGAATAATTCGCCAAAAGCTGCTTAGTATCCTTTGGCAGGCAGTAGCCACCATAACCGAAGGACGGATTATTATAATGCGTACCAATACGCGGATCCAATCCAATCCCCTGAATTATATCTTTTGTATTTAGTCCTTTCATCTCCGCATATGTATCCAGCTCATTAAAATAAGACACCCGCAGTGCCAAATATGTATTGGCAAAAAGTTTTACTGCTTCTGCCTCAGCAAATCCCATAAACAATGTATCTATATTTTCTTTCTCCGCCCCATCCTGCAAGAGCCTGGCAAATGTTTCTGCCCACACTCTACTATTGTCATCGCAGCCCACAATAATTCTGCTGGGATATAGATTATCATACAATGCCTTGGATTCCCGCAAAAACTCTGGCGAGAAGATAATTCTTTCGGTTCCGTACTTTTCTCTAATTCTTTCTGTATATCCCACCGGAATTGTACTCTTTATCACCATAATGGCAGTATCGTTGTATTTCAGCACCTGTTCAATAACGCTCTCTACTGATGAACAATCAAAATGCTGGGTTACCGGATCATAATTCGTAGGCGTTGCAATCACAACAAAATCAGCCTCTTTATATACACCAGCTCCATCCAATGTAGCTGTCAACTTCAGAGGCTTTTCCTTCAAATACTTTTCGATATATTCATCCTGAATAGGGGATACCTTACTATTTAGTTTCCTTACTTTATCTTCTACAACATCCACAGCAACCACATCATGGTGCTGAGATAATAACACCGCCATGGATAAACCCACATATCCTGTACCTGCCACGGCAATTTTCAGTCTTTCATAATCTCTCATATACTCACCATATATCTATATAGTTATTCATCACCTATATTAATCTATCGGATAAGGCATCAATCGCCACCTATCCACGCCACCAGCTCATATCCCCATCCACTACACGTCTGCCGCTGTCAGGGCAATCGGTGATAATGGCATCCACACCCAGATCAGCCCAGCGTTTGATCTCGCTTTTCATATCTATCGTCCAAAGATGTACCTTGATACCCTTTTGGTGACAAGCTTCCAAGACACTTTCCTGCATTTTGGTATATGGTGGATGATAGGCCTCTGCCCCCAGTTTCAAAACATAATCCGCCGCTTTTCCAATCAAATCACCGGAAAGAAGGCCGAATCGTGAAGGATAGCCTTTTACCTTACTGTATTCCATAGCTTTTTTCACAGAATAATGATTGAAGGAGGAATATATTACCCGCTCATCCATACCCATGGAATGCACCATATCCAAGGTCTTTTCTTCCAAGCCCTCATAATAAATGGCACCAGATTTTAATTCAATATTCAGCTCCAGCTCTGTACTACGTAAAAGACAAAGCAAATCCTCCAGCGTAGGAATCTCCGTTTTACCAAATTCCGGATGGGTTTTGCTAAAGGAAAATCCCCGCAACTCAGCTAAAGTATAATCCTTTAACCAGCCACTGCCGTCGCTTACCCTGTCTATACGTTCATCATGACATAGCACCAATACTCCATCTTTGGTAAGCTGCACATCTGTCTCAATGCCGTCTGCCCCCATCTTTATAGCCCGTTCAAAAGCCGGCATAGTGTTTTCCGGGGCATATTGCTTATCCCAACCGGAGGCCCCCCGATGGGCCCAGATTTTTGTTTTTGCCACTTCTATATTCCCTCCTGAAGTTTCTTTCTGGCTGCCAAAAGTTTCTCCATAATATCAGCCATAGCGATACTTTCGGCGGCTGTGAGCTTAAAATCACTCTTGCCGTAACCATTTATCGTAGAGATAAAGTCACTCAATTCATAACGGAGACCTCCGCCTAAGAAACGGGTAGAAATCTTCTGATTCTGCTCCCTGTCCTCATAGCATACTTCAAATTCGTGGGTTAGCCACCACGGAGATGGTACCAGAATGTATCCCTTAGTACCGGATATAAGAAGCTGCCCTTCCGACTTTACCTTTAGGCCCGTCTTGGCAGTAGCTATAGCTGTAGGATAGGTAAAATAGGCCTTAGTATAAACATCTACACCATTATCAGCCAAAAACATTTTAAACTCAACGCTATCGTACTCAAGGCCCAGAATTTTAAAAATAGGAAGCAGCGCGTAGCTGCCGAACTCCGTGAAACTGCCGCCGCACTCTGTATCCGAAAGTTCACGAAGGTGATCCGCCGTCAACCTCGAAAAACAAGCTTCCACATCACGCACTTCACCAATGGTTCCACTTTTTACTGTGCTAAGCAAACGAATAAAGCCAGGAGCATGGGCGGTCTTTATGGCCTCCATTAGCACCAGTTTTTTTTCTTTTGCTATTGCATAAAGTTCCTCAGCCTGGGCTTTAGTAAGCGCCAACGGTTTCTCACAGAGAACATGTATACCGTGTTCCAAAGCACTCTTGGCATATGGATAGTGAAATGCATGTGGAGCCGCAATATTCACTGCATTTACCTTGCTGTACAGTTCATCAATGTTATCCGTGTAAAAATCCAGCTTGTGACTCTCTGCAAACTGCTTAGCACTTTCAATATGTGGGTTATACACCCCATCAATAGTGAGACCGCTTACGAACCTGGACTCAGGAACAAAGCGCCCAGCGATCCGGCCGCTGCCAATAATCCCCATATGCACCAGCTCATAGGCCTGAGCCCTGAGCCTGGTACTGGAAACGCCCTCGGTACGGGGGAGATAGATAACATCACAATACTCCTTCAGATAGTCAAAATGCCCTGTCCAGTCCGAGCCTACCGTGAATACATCCACCTGATACTTCTGGATGTCCTCTACCTTCTGCCCCATATGATCTTCCACAATAATTTCATCAGCAAAGCCTGTAGCCTTTACATTTTCAATACGTTTCATAATAGGGTCGATAAGGTTCAGTTTACCCCGCTCCTCATCAAAATGCTCCGTTGTCACGCCAACAATAAGGTAATCACCCAATGCTTTGGCACGCTCCAGCAAACGATAATGTCCTCTATGGAAAAGATCGAAAGACCCGTAAGTAATGACCTTCTTCATATGTCGCCCCCCTCAACTATATATTGCGATCATGACCAGCACCAAACCGCACAAAATGCATTTTTCCACTGTTTTTAATAACAAGTATATCCCACAACTCCTGAGATACTTCCCCAAAAACTCTTTCTGGTGTGAAACTGCCTTTCACCTTGCGCTCAGTCATATCCTCACATTTGGCACAACCAATAGCAATGATAGGGAAAATTTTCCTTCCCCGCCACTGATAAACAAAGTCTGCGTGGGCATGCCCATGAATATGGCCCAGTATCCTTGAACCACTGCTGTCCAATGCCTGCATCAGCAAATTACCATTGCGGATTTCCTCCGACCATGGATCCAGTTCTGCCAATGGGGCATCATGGGAAAAAATCATCACCCGCCAGTCTTTCGGTACTTCTTTCAATGTTTCACGCACCCAAGAAATCTGGGTTAAATCAAATCCATATCGCGGCCTGGATTCATTCTGGTATGCACTTAGATAGAAACAACGTAGCTTTTGCTGTGAGTAATCCACAAAATAATACGTCTTGTCTTTATCCTGCTTCCACTTGGCGACATCCCCCTGGTAAAGCTCTGCCTGTTCATGGAGAGACATAGACTCAGGATTGCCATGGAAATAATTGGCATCATGATTTCCCAAAACAATGTGTATCGGCACATTCAACTTATTCAAATCATTTAGCATGGATGACACATAAAATCGTGTCATAGCCTTTGATACCGTGCCATCTGTCATATCCCCCAGATGAATAACACCATCAAAGCTGACTTTTTCCTGTAAAGCCTTGAGATTTGCTGCCGTATCTTGCCATGTGCCATTTACTGTAGCATGAGTATCGGTTAGCACAGCCAGTACCAAATCGCCCTCTGAACGAATATCTTTGACTTTATCTGCCACACGCTGTACCTCATCCCAAAATACTTTTGGCATAGGGCTTTGCCCCAATGATTTTACAGATATGATATTTTCTACATTAGCAGCCTCATCAGAGGTAATTGTCTCACCATCCATCCGCCGTAGGCATACACGAAAATAACATCTATCATTAAATATATAATCTTCATCCATAAAGCTCTCTTGCAGGGAGCCCACCTGGTAGGTACCCCATATCTGTTCAGGAGCATAGTCATAAGTATGAATGTACTTATCTGCCATCTCCAGCTTGTAGCAAGCTACAGCATAGCGATAACGATTGTCTAATAAATGAATTATAGTTCCCCTATCAGCAAGATAAAATCCCTCTGTAGCCATCATCTGCCGATGTCCGCGTTCCAAACAGCCATTTTGAGGATTCAACCAATAGCCATTCGTCACTTCCAGCACTCTTTTTTCCATCAGCCTAGCCTCCTAAGGATTTCTTCCTTAACCTTCTCCCCGCAAGTACCATCACAGTTCTGAGCCAACTCCGACCAGGCCTCACGCTGTTTTTCCCTGTCGTGGGTACCATTTGCCACATAATCAACAAACTGACTTATTGAGCGGAGAGTTCTCTGCTCCCCAGTAGCATAAGGAATATCTTTTCCCATTCGGCCAAAGGTCTGCTCTATAGGTGTAGGCCACAATTTGGTCTGTTTCTCCGTCAATCGGCAAGGAACCTCCCTGTAAGTTAGGGTATGGAAGTCATACCAATAAAGGCGATTATCATAAGCAAACTGTATACCCCTTACGGCCGTATCATTCCAAGGCTGGTAATATAACGACCAAAGGCAACCCACGCTGGTGAGGTGGGACTGCTGTAAAAAGTAATAGGATTTTCTTTCTTCCCAAGCAAATGGCAAGCCCATATCCACCTTCTCCAACTTCTTTTCTACCATATTCAGCCGCATGGCCATGCTACCATAACACGGCAAAAGGTAAATATAACCATCTACCCTAACAATACCAGAAAATTTATATTGATCCTTACCATTCCACCAATCTGTCTGGCATTGATAATTCTCAGGATAATCCTCAATATCCAGCACTTCGCATTCTCCAGTATGAGTATTCCAACGACGAATTTTCGTGGTCAGTCGAGGGAATAGCAAAAAAATTCCCGAGCCGTACTTCTCCTCCACTATAGCACAACAGTCCGTGTCCTCAGGCCCCACAGCCTGCCAAGAATATTCTCCAGTGACCAAATCAAAGTTCATGACCCGATTGGTCTGAAAGGAAGCAACATATGCCTGATTTGGATAGTTTATCCAGCAAGCCGGACCCATAAGTTCCATATGCTCCGCTGTCACCATCGGCAATATTTCTTCTACGCACTCACGGAGGTACTTCAACTCCCCACTTTGCTTATCCAACCGCAAAATTGCAGAATATCTGTATGGTAAAAAATACAGATAGCGCTCCCCTTTCAATATCCCACAAAAATTGCCACTCTCCAATGGATTATCATAAGGTATATCCTGCCGTTCTCCCGTTGTCTCATCAAATATGCAAATAGTTTTTGCACTGCCAGGGGCGAAGTAGGACTTATAATTTTCCTCATCCATTATAAAAGTTGCATAATTCTTACTATCAGGGGTATTGCCAAAATCAATCAATGTTGTAATCTCCCCACTTTCCCAATCCATACGGCAGAATCTGTTATAATGAGGAGCTAAAAAATAGCTGTGTTTAATGTCATTGTCCACAATATGGGTACCAATCTGCAGACTTGCCCGCTCCTCCAAAGTTGGTTCCTGCCACAGAGTATAGTCCTCTGCAAAAAAGATAGGCTTACCCGCATAACCAAAGAGACTTACTACCGATGATGAACTCTCTCCCAAATAGGCATCAGAAATCGCCATAGCCATATCTATATCAGGAGTATCGTCAAATATCCCAATTGCCTCATCTTTAAATCTCTGTTTCAAGGCAAGATAACTATCCAACAAGTCCGACCTTATCGAATTCAAGCAAGACTCTATCAAAGGATGCGGGCGCCAAAGAATAACCACATCTTTGCGCCGACTAAAGACATCAAAAATGTAGCTCATTTTCTTTAAGAACCGATCCCCCTGCTGAAGTATGCCGGAAATACTGGTGTTATAGAATATGACTTTGCGTCCGCCAATATAATCTAGCCATTCCGCTGGTATCTGATGGTGTTTTTCACAATAAAAAATTCTGTCTATCTTTGGCGAACCCAAAGCCAAAATTTTTTCCTTAGGAACGAAATCATAAAGATACGGTTCCTCCCCTTCCTTTATTTCTGAAAAACGCATTGGAGCAATCTGCATATCATCCTGCTGAACCACCATATAATCCATATGATTGTACACAGAAAGGTTAGTTTGCAACTCCGGCCAACGGCGCCCAACAACAAAGTAAGGCACATAAACTAATAGGTCCGTATATTTTTTCAGATTAAAGGAGTAATAAGCCGAATCGACAGATGTGGCAGAATTATAATTATCATACGGATTGTGAACAAAAATCACATCTGGATGCATGGATTCCAAATTAACCGTCTGCCAATCCAATGTAGGTATATCTTTAGGAAATAAATCCCTCTCACAATGCCACTCTTTAACTGTACGGTCCTGGTTTAAATCACAATACGGAATAGGCACAACATGGGCATTGCAATGCTCTTTATCCTCAGCAAGGGCCCTCCACACACTTTCCAGGCTATCCCACATGGAGGCTTTATATGGCAGGAATACTATCTCCTTCTTTATCTCCTTTTCGCCACGCAGCAATTGCAGTACATAATCCACTATTTCCCTGCAAAGCCCACGGCACTCATCTGTTTCAGCACGTCCAAGAGCTGACCAATCCGTATCTGTTATTGTCTGTTTAAGAGTTTGCAGCATATCATGGTACTGCTCATAACGTATTGAAGATAACCCGATCTGGCATTTATCATCAACATCCCGCAGAATCTCCATGACTATATTGGTCTGTTCCTTATCTCGCCAGTCAATCTGCTGAAAAATCTGCAGAAGCGATGCAAAATTCTCTATTAATTCTTTCTGTACAGCCCGATCCATCATCTTAAAAACACATCCTATCTAAAACAATACCTCTTATTAATATTAAACAAAAAATGCCCAAATCCTCTTTAGTTCATCGGATATAGGCACTTTTTACTATACTGACTAAAATCTTTTCCATTAATCCTTACCGTAGTATACTAAAATCAAATAACCACTCAAAGGAGATGTGTCATGAAAATCCAATTTCTCAATGGTGGATTAGCCAACCAGACATTTCAATACATTTTCACCCGCTACTATGAGCTATCTCATCCTGGCGAGCAGATGTTTCTAGATGACTCGTATTTTGCCTTGAACACAGTACATAATGGCTACGAACTGGAAAAGGTATTTCCCAATGCCCGCCCCCGTATGTTGAGCCATTTTTTCGATGAGGATATATGGGAATATATGCTTGACGAAAAGCGCAAAGGTAAGAGCATCCCCCAGATTCTGACCGAAAATGGAATTCCCATTACCATGCTATCAGAATTTGGCGATAGCTACAAAAATTTCAATCCCTTCGATGGTGACGTAAAGTACGTGGAAGCCCATGTTTTCCAGCCGCAAATCTGTGATGTTCCTTACGAGAATGTATACTACCACGGATACTGGATAAACAGGGACTGGCTATATTCATATAAAGAAACCCTGGTGCCGGAATTGGCTTTTCCAGAAGTAACGGAGCCTCACAATATTGCATATATGAAAGAAATCCAAAACACCAACTCCGTCTCCATTCACATACGCCGTGGAGATTTCGTTAAGATTGGCTGGAGCCTCCCTACTGAGCAAATAAGGGATATTCTTCTTTATTTCTTAGACAATACCCCTAAGCACCTTAATTTCCATGCCTTTGTCTTTTCTGATGACATACCCTGGTGCAGGGAAAATTTTATGCAATTAGGCTTAAACAAATTCTACAAATGCACCTTCGTTGAAGGAAACACCGACGGGCTGAACTATCGGGATATGCAGCTTATGAGCAGCTGCAAGGCTATGATACAGTCCAACAGCTCCTTCGGATATCTGGCAGCATTGCTTAATCAGAATAAGCAATACATTTTAAATCCATTTGATGCACGACCAGTTTAATATCCGCTCAATCACGCGCAGGCATGCGATAAACATGCTCAGCATCACCAAAGTATAAAAGGCCTTCATCACTCAACGAAGCACGCAAGGTCTGAATGAGTTTTTCTCCATCTGGCATAATGCGAGCATTGCCCAACAAGGCAATCCTATCGAATTTCTGCCCCGCAAAATGTGCTGCCAGCCCCTGACGGAAATCCTTGCATGCATACACCTGAAAAGTCCTGCCCGCCATCTGCATGCCAATTTCACTATCAGTCAATCCATACAGCCTAAGACTGGCATTTCGTCGGTGCAGCCAAAACAAGTTATAGGCCAAGTCACAATTAACGATTAGAATGTCCTTGCCCTGTTCTATCTCATCTGCCATAGAAGTTATCATTTCATCAGACATGTGATAGTTTTCTGTGACCTCCCACTTCTGCAAAAAATAAGCCCGATTTCTCTCAATAAGCTGCTGATATTTCCGTTCCTTTTCCAACTGCTGCTCAGGATTATTTTTCCCGGAAAATGCCACACTGCCAAAATGATGGATATATGTATCCCCGCATAGCAGCAATTCATACCCAGCCTGACGCATGCGCAGACAATAATCATCATCCTCGAAATTACCTGGACTGAAAGCTTCATCCAGGCCACCAATTCTTTCGTAAACATCCCGCTTGAACATCAGGCAAAACCCCACTAACAGCAGCCATGGATACCATTTATGTGAATCCTGCTGATTAAATTTCTCCGCAGCTTCCTCCAGGCCTTCCAATGATTCATATTCAACATTACTGATACTCTGTTCATTGGAGCAGTGATTTGTTAAGCAACTAACTGCACCGATATCAGCCCCACTATACAAAGCTGCCAGCATATTGTCCAGCCACCGTGGTGTTACTATGGTATCATTATTAAGCAATAACATCTCGGTTCCCTGGGCTATTTTCATGCCCTGATTACAGCCCTTTGGGAAGCCCACATTTTCCTGATTCAATATCAGGCGGATATCATTCTGCTGTTTGAGCCACTCAGCCGAACCATCCTTGGAGGCATTGTCAACCACGATTATTTCATAGGTTCCTGGACGCGTATGTTTACGGATACTATCAATACAAAGCTGTGTGTATTCCAAAGCGTTATAGCTCAATATGATAATACTAGTAAGTTTTTTACCTTCTACTTTGTCATTATCTTTCATAACCATAAGCCTCCACTAATTTACTTGCCATAAACTGCATTGCTTTGTCATTAGGATGCTTTGCTACACCATTATGTTCAACGATATGCTTGTTTCCAGCTTCATCAAGCACGGTGCTATGCAAGCCACACAAATAATTATCATTCTGAATAGACTTCAAGGAAATATACTCAGCAGATACTAACTTACAGACTTGCTCCTTGATTTCATCCAGTAAATCATTTTCCCAAAAATTACCATAAACGAATATCCTTTTATCATTGCCAGCCCGTTCCCTGATATAAGATAACATGTCATAAAAATCATCTACTATAGTGGACATATCCTGAACATTTTCGCCCAGCTGCAAAACGATAAACTTATAACTGCAAAAATCAAATTTTTCCAATAGCTGAAGTGTCTCATGCCGATCATAACTTTGCATTTCCCACGTTGCAAAATTAAAAACCTCTGGTGTTATTAAAATCTCGCCACTAAGGCTTTTAGATATAAGATGCACATAATCGGTATCCTTTGCGGAAGCAGCCATTCCCCATTCCCCCCACCAATAACCGCATTTACCATGCAAAGAAATCGAATTACCGATAACCAGATATTTCTCTTCATTTGTTAAACAATTGTTAAAAATATCATCTTCATATCCATAAACTAGTTTTGCACCGTAATCACATGCTATATCACTTAATTTTAATGAATTAAAACCTTTTGTCGTGATAAGGTAATCTATATCCGGCAAAATATCCAGCGGAAGTTTCCCATTATTGTTGTACAGTATAACCCGAGAATAAACATCTCCCTTATATTTATAATCGTTCAATATTTTCTCAATTAATTCCCCATATTTATATGAATCTATAATCAGCAATTGCTTAGAATTTATCGCCAACAAAAACTGTTTAGATATATGTTGCATCAATATTTTGATTTCATCCGTACTCTCTTCGCCTTGCAAAGATATCAAGTAAATTTCAAAGCCATTATCTTTCAAACGTCTTAAATCTTTGACAAAATCGGAATTTGTGACCTCATAATCCTTTTTATAATGCTCTTCAATAAAACGACCAACTTCTTCCAAATTGCGTGGGATAGTCATCGCTTTAATTTTGTCGGTAGGCCAGTACCACCATTTTATTTTCTGCAATTTATCAATTACTGGTTTAGGGAACCTGTATTTTATTATCTTTGCCGGCGTCCCTGCGACAACCGCGTAAGGCGGAACATCCTTTGTAACCACAGAACGTGCCCCTATACATGCGCCATTACCGATGTGTACGCCCCCCATGATCGTACAACCAAATCCAATCCATACATCATTACCTATGACAACCTGTTGTTTTTTTCCACCAACTTTGTGATCCAAATAATCCCTTAAGGGAGCATGATTACTTTCTTTATCAAGTTGTTCCATAGGATATGTAGTTAGTCCTTGAATAGCATGATCCATCCCCAACAAAAACACACTGTCATACGATATAGAACAATAATTTCCTACCATAAGATGCGCAGCACTAATCCCCGAATCAAAAAATGATCCACCAATATAACTACCTTTCCCGATTGTTACTATATGATTATCATGGAAATAATATTTCCTAATTTTGGATGGAAAGGGTTCTCCTATCAACAATTGGGTTCGCACATAATCACCTCAATTTGATTTCACAAATCTACTCCAGTCAATTCACTAATTTCATCTAATATCTTACGGAATGAAAAATGTGTCTGTACATATTCATTACAACGCAATACCATATGTTTGCGCCACGACTCGTCCGCAAGCACCTTTTTGCATAATTCCCTTGCCTCATACTTATTATTAAAGACTGGAAATAAGTCTTTTGGAAAGCACTTGTCATAATCTTTGTGGTAATCAGAAACCAAGCATGCACTACTGTTTAATATATCTAAAACTCGCCAAGGAAATCCATTGACCGCCTGAATGTGGCCAATACATATTCCAATCTTGGAAGAGTTGTATGCATCCATATTTTCTTTAAAACTTTTCACAATTTGATTGGAATAACAAAGCATTAACTCCGTCTGATAGTAATAATCCGTAGCCCAGTTTCCTGACCCGTATAAATCAAGTCCCAAATCAGCAACCTCAGCTAAAATGCCAATTCTATTTTCATCACTTAACTCCATCCGAAGTGCAGCAGGAAAAAAATGATTAATTACTTTTTCTGACCTAATTATATTTTGCCTAATAAGATCATGCACTTCAGAATATGGGTGCTTTTTAAAATATCGTATAGCCAAACGAAATTCATTACGCTCTTCGTCAGTAGGATTAGTTGACAAAAATGAGTTTACCTCTGTATGCGTCAAGCGGTTGCTATAGTTCATAAACTTGCTGGCAATATAAACTATATTGGATTTTTTCTCTTTTTCTTCAGGGGTAATCATTGAAAATGGATGACATTCACCAATTTGATAATCTTTTACACCTATTTTCCTCAAATATTCTACACTGTCTTCTGAAACGCAGAAAAAATATCTGTCTGGATGAGCCTTTATTTTTGATAAATTAGGCCAATATAGGTATGAATCGGATGCATAAATCAAAATTGGGCAGTCCACGATCTCACTTAAATCCCAAAAGGCAAAATTAAAAATAATGCAGATATCTGGGTTAAATTCCTTCAGCCCAACCACCACATCTTCTTGAATTACGTCCGGCCAATCAACAAAATTACATTGCCTATGAGCTGTATACGCTACTTGATGCCCTGCAGCTTCAAACGCACGAATAAACGATTCATACCAAGGACCAATTTTAGTATTAGTCACTCCATAATCCGGCCCTGCAAACATCGCCATAAAAACTTTCATTCTGCCATCCCATCCATTCTCTTTTTGACTGCAAATTCTTTATACGAAACTGTTAATCATCTTAATAACATAGCCTATTTCTTCATCCGTCATACCATAATACATTGGCAGGCTAAGCTGTGTAGCTGATATTTCCTCAGCAACAGGATAATCACCTTTTGTGAAGCCTAAATCCTTATAGCATTCCTGCATATGCATTGGAATAGGATAATGCTTATTAGTGCAGATACCAGCTTCATTCAGCCATTTTTCCAATTCATCCCTACGCTTGCACCTTATTCCAAAAATATGCCACACTGGAACAGTATACTCTGGAACATATGGCAAAATTATCTCTGGATTATCAATACCATCCATATACAATTTAGCAATACGTCTACGTTCCTTATTCATCTTATTCAAATAGGGAAGTTTAGCCGTCAGGAAAGCTGCCTGTAATTCATCGAGTCGGGAGTTATTGCCTTTATAAATGTGATGATATTTGTAATCTGAACCATAGTTCCCAAGGGCCCTTACCTTATCAGCTATGTCCTTGTTATTTGTAATTACTGCACCGGCATCGCCTAATGCTCCTAGATTTTTACCAGGATAAAAACTAAAGCCAGCTCCATCGCCAAATGTGCCAATTGAATGTCCTTTATAGGTTGCACCATGTGCTTGTGCACAGTCTTCTACCACAAATAAATTATATGTTTTAGCCAAGTCCATTATCGGATCCATATCACACGCCTGGCCATACAAATGTACTGGCATAATAGCTTTGGTTTTATCTGTTATAGCAGGCTCAATGCGAGTTACATCAATATTAAAAGTTCTGATATCAGGCTCAACAAATACAGGGTTAGCTCCAACATAAGTCACTGCCAAAGCAGTTGCAATGTAGGTATTTGACGGCACAATTACTTCGTCACCTTCACCAATGCCTAAAGCCTTTAAAGACAACATCAAGGCATCAAGGCCATTACCTACGCCTACGCAATATTTAGAATTACAAAACTCCGCAAAAGACGTTTCAAAGGCCTCATCTTCTATGCCCTCTATATACCAAGAACGGCTAAAAACACGATCAAACGCTTTCCTTAATTCTCCGTCTAATTCGCATTCCATAGGTTTAAAACTAACAAATGGCACTTTCATGCTCTAAGTGTCCTCCATTGATTACGCCATTGGGCCGCCCAGTGTATTCCACTTAACAAGCCTATCTATAATAAACATACCATCCCAAGGAGACTCAAAATTTAACATTTTACCTGGTAGCGGAAACCTTATTGCTCCACGCTGAACCGCCTTATTAGCAAACTCCAACGCCTTATCCCCATTTGCCGCCAGGCCAATTGTTTGTGTATCTTCGCTGACATATTCCAATACATCACTTATTTTGTCCACTGCATGTACAAATACCACCCTGGAATAAACTGGCTTGTTCAGGGCAGGTTCATCATCATAAAGTACTGTCCATACAGACTCATTATCTCCAAAAACTTTGCCCTTAAAGTCGTAAATTCCTCTAGCCGAATGAACCGCAACAAACTCCTCCGCCGTCATTTGGCCTTTCTTAATCTGTTTGGATACTTTGTCCATGCCAACAGCCAAATATGATGCAAACTCCTCAGGTGATACATTGTCTCCTTTTTCCACAAATACATTATGAGCTGAAGCACAGCCTGTCTGATCAAATACGCTGGCATCAACAGCAATTTTTCTGGCCAATTTTCTAGCCTTGCGCTCATCTAATATAGCCTCTTTAGCCACTACTGAAAAGGAGATTTTGGGTCCCATAATAATATCTTCACAATCATACTTGGAAGGTAATGCTGCTACCGTACCCACAGCCTCGGCACCGCCCCAAGCTATGCGTGCATCTGCCATCACAGACATTTGCTTATTGGCTTTTGGGTCACTATGGTCAAAGAACACCACGGCAATTGTCTTCAATATGTCGTCACCACATACTTCGTAGCCACCACGAGTTACGAACTTTGTTCCTTTGAACGCCGAAACCAAAGACTCAAATGACCCTTTATCACGGCTTGATACCCGCAAAAGATTTACATTCTTTGCCAAAATACTCTGTATTAGCACAAACATCCCCAAGACCTGAACATTGCCGGCCAACCAATGGCAAACCAAACCGCGGGATGTGGCTCTCAACAGCCTGATACCATTATCATCCAAAGAAACAAAGCCATCACTGTATAAACGATTTCCACGCAAGCCATCGTTGGCAATGCGCATTAAATTATCTGGTGAACACCATGATACAAGAAATTGCATACCCTGTTGTTGATTTTGTTCCAACGAATGCATCTGCTCCAACCATTTATCAGCTACGACAGCTATCAACCCAATAAGAGCATCAACAGGCTGCTCCCGCAGCCATGCCAACTGATTCCGTAAGCGTGTTTCCACATTTTTTATAGCCTCAGTGGCTGTCTTTTCTGCAAATTGTCTTTGTCCATCGTAGAACATATGAAATTTAGGCTGATCACTATCATTATTGGTATTAGCATTATTTTGACCAGTAAACTTCAGCTTGCTGGATAAAATATCACCGCATCCCCGTATTTCCGCTTTTTTTAATCTGCCTATCACCTTAAATCTGGTGCCATCACGACCATACTTGCAAGAGCCATCTACCAGTACACCAATATCATCGGTGAGAACCACATTTCCCGGATAAGAATGAGGTATAGGAGTAACAAACTCCAAAAGTCCCTCGTCACCTTGAGACAACACCTCTTTTGTAATCACATCTCGTACAATAACTTCTGAATACAACGGGGCATGCTTACATCCACATGGGCAATCAGGATAGTTAAGGCCCATCTGTTCTGTAAAGCCGTAAATATCAATAATATCCTTTTCATCTACTCCAAATAACTTGGCTGCCAAGCTATTAAACTCTGACTTTGATATCTTTTCACTTTCCAGCTTTTTCCAGCCACCAATATGAATAACTTTAGAGCCAGGTGGAAGCTGAAAAGATATTCCCTGTTCCGTCAACGGCCTAATAACCTCTGAATATAAAATATAGGTAAATCCAAATACAACTGCACTTTGTCCTTGCAGCGTATTAATAAATTCCTTAATTCCTTTAATATCAAAGTAATACTGGCGATTATCATTTACTTTAAGAAAATAACCTACTTCAGAAGCGAAATTCAGATATCCGCTTACAGCAGCATATCTTGCTCCCAAAATCTCCCTAAAGCCCGCCATAGGATCAACATCCATAACCAAGAATGGTTTGCGTTCGTTGCCAATATAATCGCCTACAACTTTTATCATGGACCTGGCCTGTCGCTTTGCGGTTATGGCATCCACTGGTATGCTGCTGGGAATTCCGGATGTGGCTGATGATTGCAATGTCAGCTTGATGTTTCCTCTTGGCACACTGTTAAGGCTTGCACCAAGTTCTTTGAACACACTCACCTGAACTGGGGGGATATCAGCTAATTCCCCCTTAAACCCATGTGGTGCAAATCTTTTGTTATCACAAAACTTACGATAAAGTTCATTATTATCGTAATGAAAACATAGTTCTTCCAAAAGAGCATTATAAAAGCTTCCTTCCGATTGTTTTTCAGCTTCTTCAAAGGCAAAAGGAGCTTTTTTTGCTAATTCATCAGTTAAAAAACCCATACTATATTATCTCCACCAATTTTTTAAGATATTCTTCGGACATAGGTACAGGGTTTCCCTTGCCGCCTTGGTCATTCCTAATACGCTCGCATAAATCCTTTTGTTTAACCAAATCAGCCAATAGTCGTTTAAGGTTCATTCTATCATCAGCTATACCGGATATTGTTAGCAGTTTCTCAATAAACGACTGCAACTGGGAATAGTCAGAGAACCCTGCTCTGCGGGAAATCTTTTCATATTTTGCAGCAATAGTATCAATCTCTGCATTCAGGACCATAACCCCTGATAAAAGCAACCCTATTGCTTCACCATGACTAAATCCGTGGTCAGTTAATTGATGAGCAACACCATGGGCTGCACCTACAATACAATGATTTTGAACCAAACCGCCCAAATAACCGGCATACATAAGTCTCTCAAAATCAATATTTTTCCCGTCTGCCAGTAACTTCTCCAATTCCGAATGTAATATTGAAAGTCCTGTTTCAGCCATTACATCTATAAAGGAATTATTAATTACAGAAACATATCCTTCCACTATGTGGGCCATAGCATCCAAAGCAGAGGCAACCAAAAGCCGTTTTGGTGTTTGTTCTACATAACGCTTATCATAAGCAAGGATCTCTGGCTGCATATCATGCATAACCACCATGTCCTTTGAGTGAGTATTGTGGTCTACAAAAACCGCTGCCGATGACACTTCTGCCCCACTGCCTATAGTGGTTGGTGCAACGATGAATTTAGTCTTAAATACATTCCCTGTTAGTCTGGTTTCACCCGAAACATAATATGGGCACTCCAAAAATAAGCGACATATTTTGGCACCGTCAATTACTGAGCCACCACCAACAGCTATTATAGTATCAGGTCTAAATTCTTCCAACTGTCCTATGGTACCTGCAAGTCCGGCTATATCAGGCTCACCATTCCAACTGCGATCAAAGAATTGTATTGATTTTTTTCTAAAAGTCTCTTTGAATAAATCCTGATCTTTAAATGATTTACCGTGAATAACGGCAATTTTAACAGCAGGATAATTATAAAGACCCTGTACCGACTTTTCCCCAGTGAGTATTACTGGCGTACGCAAAACATATTGATTATAAAATCCCTGTGGTTGCCACATAATAATCCTTTCCTATTTCCCTGTCAAAGCAAGCCGCTGAATTTTTCCAGAGGAGGTTTTTGGAATAACATCTATCTGCTCATAAATTGCTGGGTGCTTGTAGCCTTCCAAGCGGTTCCCTATAAGAACATCCATGTGCTCACCAGTAAGTTTTTCCGGTGATTCTGTCACGACAAAGGCTTTGACCACTTCTCCCAATATTCCTGCAGGATCAGTAACACCAATACAGGCACAATCCTCCACAAAATCCATACTATTTAAAACTTCCTCGATTTCTATAGGGCTAACTTTTTTTCCACCAACATTAATAAGCTCCTTTTTGCGGCTTTTTAAACAAAGGTAGCCATCCTCACGCAAACTTCCCCAATCGCCAGTACGGAAAGCATCTCCCCAAAAAGACTCCGTTGGAGGCAAGTCAAGATACCCTATCGTCACGGCATCGCCACTGACACAAATTTCCCCCTCCTGTTCCGGAGGAAGCTGACGCCCTAACTCATCCCTAACTGTGATAATCATATTAGGGCTTTCTTTACCTACAGTATCCAAATACTCTGCATCATCATGAAATTCCATAAATGCACTACGAGAAGCTTCAGTTAAGCCATAATGCATACAAAGCCTGGTATTGGGCAATAGGTCCATCAATAGGTGCTTATCCTCCAATGACATAGGAGCTGAACCAATCTCAATGTAATGTATATTATCCTTATATTTTTCAAGTTCATCACCGCTTAACTTCTTGAGCAAGGCCCAACTGGCAGGCACCATACCAAAGCCATTGACCCTATATTCCCCCATAAAACGATAAAATCTTTTTATGTTGGCAAAACTCCCCAGCAAAACCAAGGTTTGTCCATTAGAAAGAGCACATTTCATCCGATTCAAACCAAAAGAATGCGCAATTGGCAACGCCAACATCTCCACATCATCGGTAGTATTTTTAATAAACGCATTAATATTTCTGGCAGCAGCCGCTATATTTCGATGAGAAAGTTGTACCCCCTTTGGTTCACCTGTAGTACCCGTAGTAAAGATTATATCAGCCACTGAATCAAGACTCGGAAATTCAATTTGTTCCTCGTTTGTAATCTTTTCCTCACCAATAAAATCGGTGAAAAACGCCGTTGGCAACTCTTCCTCATTTGAGAAACCAACTACCAAGGCAGGGCAAATTTTCTCCTTAATCAGAGCATAACGCTTTGCATTTGTATCTGGAGCAATTGGTACAGCCACTGCTTCAAGAAGATGGCAAGCAAAATACACCGCCACAAATTCAATTTGCTTATCAGCCGCCAAAATAACCTTACTGCTTCTTTCAATGTGGTAACGCTCAACCAACACTTTCCTAGCATATATAATCTCACCCAACAGTCCTCCATATGTCAAACTGCTTTTACCATTTTGTAAGGCTACCTTGTCCCTTTTTTTCAGGCCAAAAATAAAGACCTGCTCTACAATAGAGTTCACTTTCCTGCCCTCTCCTCAGTGGCACTAACAATATCACTGACATCCTCCAAATCCATCATTACATCTGGTGTAAAACGGAAACCAAACTCCTTCTCTATAGCAGCAATAATATGAATGTGATGCAAAGAATCCCATTCCACCAAATCACCAATTGCTGTGTCATCATTAATATTCTCTACTGATACCCCAAGAATACCCGCAATAATGTTCTTTACTTTAGTATCTAAACTATCCATAAAATATTCCTCCTAATCTCTATATATAAGTGCTTCTACTTCCCCT
Source organism: Anaerovibrio sp. JC8 (assembly GCF_002100115.1). Lineage (GTDB taxonomy): Bacteria > Bacillota > Negativicutes > Selenomonadales > Selenomonadaceae > Anaerovibrio. Next base: position 255,323 of record NZ_ANBM01000004.1, read on the forward strand.
TTATATTTGGGGAATTCACTCTTATAAGCAATACCATATTTTACCCAACGATCCAATTCCCCATCATATTCAGGTTCTTTGAAGTGCATACCAACTGCCTCACTGATATTCAGCGATGGAGTATTGTCCACATGGACATCACCATATAACTCCTCCAAACCTAGTATATTATAGGCAAATTCCATAGACAGCAACACTGCCTCAAAGGTTTGAAAAGGATTGCCTATCATCAATAAACGCCCTAAATGTCCTGTCTTCTCTTTAATATCATAAATGCCAACTGTACCTATCTTTTTTCCATCTAACGCTTCAGCAATGAAGAAATAATCTCCTTCAGAATTTTGCTGTTTTTTAATCCAGGCAATCTGCTTATCTATATTGGCTTCAACCGTATGAAGAAATTTATTTTTTTCCTTATCTTGGCGAATCTCCACCGAAAACTGAGCATCATTCTCTGTTATGGAGCGAATTTGCACATATCGTCCCTTAAGGATTTTCTCACACATCATAATTTTCACCTTTATTATCCGCTACCAATCGTAAAAACTCATCATAATCTCTAATATAATCAGCCTCATCATAAACTTCTGATGCCAGCACCATCAGCACTGCATCAGGCGAAAATTCGAACATCTCCCGCCACATATTATTGGCAACATACAGGCCTTCGTAAGGTTTCTCCAGAGGGACAACCTTTTTCTCCTTGCCATTGTCCAGGCGAATCTTGCAGCTTCCATGAATACATACCAATATCTGCTCCAATGTTTTATGGGCGTGCTTACCACGAACAACGCCTTCGCTCGTATCGTACATATAATATACTCTCTTTATTCTAAAAGGAATATCTACAAATTCCTCCAGCGCCACCAACTGTCCCCTATGATCACCATGGGGCTGAAACATATATTTTACAACCTGCATACTCTACCTCTTTCATATTTAAACTATTTTTTAGCAGTAGAAACCTTGTCCAAAAACCTTTTCATATACCCAGCCCTAAATGCTTCAGTATCAACTGGAGTAAGATCAAACACAGACGGCTGTGGAGAATCTAATACAATCCTCATTCTTTCTATAAAATCCTCACGAGTACAAACAGCTTCTTTTATGTCTTTTTCCAATTCGCGACGATAGGCAACATCTGTTATAAAAAGGTCTATACTCTTTAAATGATCTTCAATATTATAGGTAAATGCTTTCATCTCTGTATCCCCAAGCAAAATACCCAAACTTTCATTTCCCTTCACCAATGTCAATGGTGCGCGTCCAGCCATAGCACTGTATTGATACATAAGGCCTCCGACTATTGGAAAAGTACTAAGGTACATATCAATATTTTTCATGACAGCAAAAAGATCACTACGCTCAGCGGTATAAAAGACACGCCCCGGATATTTTTTTATAAGATCCTGAAGTTCTGTACTATCTCCATAGCCTGCATACCAAAATTTTACATTTTTATGTTGTAAGCAATGCTCCACTATTTTATAGTATGTCCTATGCTCATCTATTGTCTTGTATAAAAACCCACCCGAAAATATTACAAAATCGCCATCTTCCCTATTGAAAGGAAATCCTTCAAATGGCCTTTTAGGGTCAAAGGCAGGATAATAATTCATCCGAATGAGCTTGTTCGCCGGAATCTTACGGTAATTTGCCGAAATCGAGGCACCATAATCCCGAAACTCCAGACAATAGTCAAAAGCATTTCTTCCCAACCAAAAGGCATGATCCGTAAGATTCACCTGATAACGGGTAATCCTACCCGACTGGTGCATAAACGCCAATATACCAGGCACATCATAAGGTGTAGTATACAAAAATGCTTTAGCGGGACAATATTGGGCGAACACCTCGCATATTTTTTTATACGCCTCAACCGTATTGTCTGACAACAGGTAAAATTCTTCAGCACCGTTCCGATCCAAAACAGCTTTAAGTCGAGAAATATTTTCTGCAGCCCGAATCGCGGTAACATAAACTATGTGATAACCAGCCACATCAATTGCATCCAAATAAATCTCCGCCAAACCACGACTGTTCAAACCAAAGCCATCATAAAAAAGAACAATATCTTTTTTCACTTTTCCTTTAACCAACTTAGCAGTTATGTTTTTTTCTAGCTGAACCAAATATTCTTCCAACTCATCATCTGTATATACTTGGTTATACTCATGGAACAATTCGGCCACCTCTAGAATCCTGCCAAACGCTTCATCAAATGAGTTTTGCGTAATAAGTGTACTAATTGATTCCTTTTTTGCATGAAGTATCTTGTCAACAATATCAGCTTTTTCAGCCAAACGGCTATCTGATTTTAAAAGGACTTTAGATTTTTCTTTTTTTTTGAAAAAATACCAAAATCCATTCCATAAACGATTTTGGCATCCATTCCTGACATAAAATCCACCACTACCGAAGTGAACTCATTCTTTGTGGCAATATAGGTATCCACCAGCCGATATAAGGCTGGGCAAATCCCATTAGTGGTTTCATGAGTTACCACGATTGGGGCATTCTCACCGGCCTTGGCGATTATCTTAGTCATCTCCGCTACATAGCGTTCACTGTTCTCTGGTATTTCCACAACCAGCAGCACTTTATTGTCTTCAGAAAAAGTATTGAGATATTCCTCAAGTACATGACGCCACACTGAATCTGTCATTGAAAAATCAGCCACCATGTAATAGATATAATAACTATCAGACTTTAAAAGTTTCAATGACCTCACCGTGTCATCCTCATTGTCACCAAAATGAATATCCTGACAAGCCGCAAGGAATCTATCCATGTCCTTCATCAACGGATATTTTGCCTTTATTTCTTCTTCAGGCCAATACCACCATTTGATCTCCTGCAACCTCTGAATAACTTCTGGTTCAAAGCGGTATTTTATCACTCTGGCCGGATTTCCCACGACGATGGAATATGGTGGGACATCTTTGGCCACTACAGCGCCAGCACCAATCACCGCACCATTGCCGATTTTGACGCCGCCCATTATGATTACATCACAGCCAATCCATACATCATTTCCGATAATTATTTGATTTTTGTTTGCCCTATGTGCATGATTGGCATTCAGTGGATCCATTATCTCGAAATCATCAAATGGATATGTTGTTACGCAGTGATAATCGTGGTTCAATCCCACCTCAAAGACTACACGATGAGCTATGGAACAGTATCTCCCCACCAGCACATGGCATTTTGTATTGCCAAATTCAATACTGGCATCAGTTATATAGGATCCCTCTCCCACCGTTACTGCCAAATACTCCGAATCATCACCATAAGTGATTTTTCTTGTTCCCGACCCATGCCTCACAGAAAAATCATATATCATAATTATTTACCTCTCACCTAAACATAATAATCCCCTATCTTCCATAAGCCGCTCTATTGCTTCCACTACCTGTAGCGGAGTAATCGCCTTGCTGCACTCAAACTCCCGCTCTGTCCCCCTATGGTATGGACAAGTAGTTTTCCAGTCAACCTTAACATCGTTAAAACAGCCATGGCATACCAGCTGGTTATATATCCGATATGGCGTATCGAATTCCCCTATTGGCAGGCTAAAACCACTAATAATCACCACCGGAATATTACAAGCATCTGCCAGCCAAGACAGTCCACTGCTTAGCCCTACAAAAAAATCCGCATATGCCAAAAGATTCACTCTTTCCATCAGCGGTAACATGCCAGTAAAGTCCTCTGCTCCTGCCGGCATGGTGATTTCATAATCATATTCTATAACTTTATTAGCACCATCGATACATAATACCCGGTACCCAATACTCTTTAGATACTCCACCACAATATCCCAGCCATCAGGATAGAGCCACCTTTTCATAATTCCCGAAGCCTGCACTGCAATACACACATATTTTTCCTTTATCTGCCGTGGAGCCGTTGGATAATAATGAATAGGGGAAGCTTTATGATGTACCCCCAATATAGCCTTAGCTGACATATATGGTGGCCAACGCCGTGAATCATCTGGAATAAGATAGGGCGGTAAATCAAATACCGCCAGGCAAAATCCGGCATAACAATCAGACGGTGTCTCTTCCGTCAAAAAAATATTTGGCATATATTCCTGACATAATGGCACAAAGCTCTTTGGTGGATATAAATAAATGTCCGCATTATACATACGCTTTAACTCGTTTATGTAGGGTAATACTGAAATGGTATCTCCCAATACGCCATCAACCATAAAGATATAAATATCTTTATTATTCAAATCCATCAAATGCTCAAAAACTTTTTCTCCATCCAGCCAAGCCTCGATATACCAATGGATATAATATTTTTCCAGAGAAATCAACACCTGCTTTGATATATCCCCATCAAAACCGACCATTCCAGTGTCAAAATCAGAAATCTTAATATGCCAGTTACCAGCTGGAACTTCGATTCTCGCCCCAGCATTAAAATCAAATTTCAGCCCTTCTATACCTGTTTCCAGCTTTACATTCCCCACTGTCTTTTCAAAATTAAGGAGCCTGTTTATCTGTCCTGGGTCTACTTCATCTTTGCGAATGGAATAATAAAAGATAGGATATTTATGCATTATGAAAAACCTCTTCCTTCTTGAGTTTTCTTTCGTGCTTTAGTAAGATTTAGTCAAATAGATGCAACAAAGGAGCATTGCTATGAGCAGAAAAATCGCCCTCTTCGGCTTAGGGAACGAATTATATATTGATGACTGGTCACAAGAAACCATTGTAGCCGTTGGTACACTACCAATTAATGTTTCCATACCAACATCTATTGAACTGAATAGTGGGCAAACCGTGCCAATAGTCGACATTGAAAAGCTAAAAGGAATGGCCTTTGATTTCATCATCATAACTGATACCAGCCAGTTCAACAAGATTTATATTACCTGTGCCCAGGCCCAGATTCCCCAATTTAAAATTATATCCTATGATACTTATATTCACCATGTTCGGAACAAAGTGGAATACAATGTGGACGACGAACAAGCTCTGTTGAAATTAATTCGTGACAAAAATATAGCACGAGTTCTAGATATGGATTTATATTTTGCTGACGGACTCAGCACAACCCGAAACCGGGCAAACTATGCCGAGCTTAATACCTTCCAACTCTCTATCCCTCCTGAGTTGAATCTCATCGGTATATCGGACAATGAATACTGGCCTATATGGGACAATATTTACAGTAGGGTTTATCACAAGCTGGCCAGTCTGCTGCTCCAGCATTTTGACTTGCTCCTTATAATGAAAATCCGCCCTATGGAGGAATATATCCATCTCATAAACTCCACTTATGGTTCATGGAAATATGCCCTTATCCAAGTAGAAAGGGAATCACTGGCACATAATGAGTTAAAACGCCTGGACTATGCCGGATTCAATCTAAAAGCCACATGGCTATCAGCGCAAAATACATCCTGGCTTCTTTTGGAATATGATAAACAGGATGTTGAAATCTATGTTATCTGCCATAAGCCTTATGAATTGCCAAACCTTCCACCAATTTATCATCCTATCCACGCTGGTAAAAATGGTGCAGAAGGCTTTGGGCTGCCTGGAGATGATACCGGAGAAAACATATCCTTCCTCAATCCCTATATCAATGAACTCACTGCCATCTACTGGATGTGGAAGAATACCTCCTCTGACATTATAGGTACCGCCCACTATCACCGCTTCTTCGTCAATGAACCAGCGGACAGTTACATCTCAGAAAGCCATAATTATTTGGATGAACCAACTATTCATGAATTGTTAAAAGAGCATGACATAATTCTCCGCCGCAGTGTCCCTTATGGAAACACCGAGGACTGCTTTAGAAAATTTATGGGCTACGACTTTTATGAAACTGCCAAAAAGATTTTCCTTGGCGTTATAACGGATGTGGCACCAGAATATGAGGATGCGTTTCTCTTTGCACTTTCTAGACACAACTGTGGTCATGCCTTTAATATGTTCGTAACCCGCCGTCATGTATTTGATGCATATTGCAGCTGGCTATTTCCAATAATATTGGAAGCAGCCAACCGCATTGATTTTACACAGCTGCCAAATCCACCTCATAGCCGGATTATAGGCTTCATGGGAGAAGCACTGCTTATGCCGTGGCTAGTGAAGCAACGACTTCGCATCAAAGAACTGCCAGTGGCAGAATTAGGTTATACCTCTTCCCTTTAAGCTGACAACTAACCCAGCTGACGTGTTGGCATGCTCAACGTAATACTGCTCATCCTCAGGTAAATTATTATAGTCATAATACCACGGCAAATGACGTGCCATAAATATTCCTGTGGTACGGGCTGACACGTAGATATTATAGTGCCGATAATTTCGATAAAGGGCAAAAGTGGTATCTACTGATCCAAAATATAAATCATTTTCCATTTTGTGCAAATAAAAGCTCTTTTCCTGAATCCGTATTTTTTCTGAATCAAAAAAGGTTATATCATCCGTTATCAGACCAAGGCCAACCTTTTTCAAAAATGGATATTTCCTTAAAATGTTCAATAAGTGCTGCAATACATTGTTGGGGCATTGCTCTCCAGGGACCACATCGGAATCAGTATAGACGTAAGGACCATCAATATTTAGCTTTTCTAATATACCACTGTCCCACAAAGCCTCATGCCCCATATTCTGTCCAAGCCTTAACACTTGAACATATTTTTCCTGTTGTTCCAGCTGGTCATAGTACTCTAGTAATGGCCCATAGCCGGAGTCATTATCGAGAATATATATACGCCTATAACCTGCATTCAGCAACCAATTCACTAGTTTTTGCAAACATCCCAGCCGATTAAAACTATTAATAAAAATAGGAATATCCCAAATATCCAAGGAGTCAACAATCTTTAGAGTTTCTGTCAAAGGACTCTCCATAATCGGCCAAGACTCACAGCCCAAGCTATCCCCTTGGGCTGTTATTTTTTCGTCAATAATATTGGCATTAAATAGTATCTCATCGAAATTACTACGATTCTTTAAAGCCTCTGTGTAGGCATCCAACGCAGCCTCGATATTTTTTTGCCGTATATATGCATTGCCAAGATGAAAATATCCTACCTCGTCATTGGGATTAGTCTTCAAATAAACTGCTAAATCTGCTTGGGCCTTATCAAACTCGTGCAAACCATAATATGCCAAACCGCGATAATAGTACAGATGGGGGTAATATTGAAAAATATTATCCCCATAGCTGGCATATATTTGCAAACGACGTAATGCTTCTCGATAATCACTTTTTTGCAGACACTGTAATGCTGATAAAAAATACCTGTTCAAATCTGAAACGCTGGTACTTAATGAGTCTATTCTTATTCCCTTTGAAACTGCAATCTCAACACATATATCCGCCGCTTTAGCTGCTGCTTCCTGCACCAGTTCATCGCTGTAACGGCTGGATGCACTTTGATAAAAAGGAACTTCCTTCAGCTCTGCCAATGTTTGAACTATGGAATCAATATTTGCATCTGCATCATAAAGGCAGGGAAAAGAAAACTTTTTCTCAGAATATTTATTTAATAATTCACCTAAAGCAGGTAGTTGCTCACTATTTGGTCTAATATTAACACCTCATTACAGCGACAGCATCTCCATAATACTTTGTGCCCTGTTTACCCAACGATGATTAGAATTGGCCTTACCATAAGCACTTATGGCGGCTGACAATCTCATTGGTTCATTATTTATCAATTCTTTTACTATCTGTAATTGACCAGATGTATTCTTCCAATCAAACAGAAAAATATCTTTATTTACGTCAAATTTCTTCTCAAGATATGTGCTATATTCACTAACGACTACAGCACCGTGCAACATAGCGGAAAACACACGGTCATGACCACCATTATTGAATTCCGCTTGGTCCTGAAATACCACCTTAGCCTTTGAAAAAGCATCCAGTACTTCTTCGTAGCTGACCTCACCATGGATACGCAGCTTACCTGCAAAAGGCACCTGGTCCCAACCACCACCATAAATTTCCACTGGTACCTCTTCTTTGGCTAAAAGTTCCATGATGTTATAGCGGCGACGGTGCTTGACATAATGAAACAGACTAAATAAATGTGGCGTAAATATCTTTATATATTCTTCACCATAAAATCCCCGATCTTCCAACACAATTTTTAGTGCCGTTAAAACACTTACCGGGTTTGCCAACATATAATCCGCTACATCATTCAGTATATTTATGACAAATGGATTTTCTTCATACTCCAGCCAAGCTGGTTGAAAATTTCCTCCATTGTAAAGACCGGCACTATATACCACATCCAGAGGTCTATTATTGCCAAATAGTTCATCCTCATTATCATTAGAGCTCCCCCCCAAGGGCAGCATCATATTCCCAGCAAACTTAACATTTGGATAGCAATATTTCAGAGCCTCTATATGGGTTTTATCCAATACGCACACATAGTGATTTCTACAAGGAAAAGCAATATTATCAGTAGCTACGTTGTAGGGTGCATCCAGCATTATGGACACAAATGGAGAATCAACGTATTCATATACACACCTATCAGTACCATCAACCATATATGAGCCAGCATTATTAGCTCCTACACTAAATGAGATTTTCCCCTCCAGAAGCAGCTGCCTAGCACCAAGCATGGACGACGCGTTATTAATGTCAGCTAATATTACTTCACATCCCAATTTGTAAAATCCTAGGGCAACATCATTTGTAATATGGGCCATAGATGGATGCCCCGAACTGGTTACATAAACTAAAACGTTCATACCATTAACCATGACAATGTCCTTTCATGGCACGCAACAGGCCAAATTCCATCATTGGCATAGCAGATGCAAATTTCATTGCCTTGTCTTTGTCACCCATAGCTAGACAGGTAAATGCTATATTTTTCAACACGAACGGATCATGAGCATCAATTTCCAATGCCTTTTTCAACAAGGCAAAGGCCCCTTCATAGTCCCCATTCATGTATAGTCCACCGGCAAAATTATTTAGGCTTCGGATTTTCTCTCTAAGAGAAATATCACTCCCCATAACCTTGGCAATAATGTCCGCAGAAGATTCTAAAGCGTTTATTTCACTATTTCCATTAGCAGGCTGTACCACCTGTTTAGCTGTAGAAATTTGTTCCGCCTGATTACTTTCAGTCTTGTTCCCTTTGCTCTTATTCAGCAAAGATTTCAACCTATCGACAGCCGCCTTGGCCTTGGATTGACTTTCATCAGATGACGCCTCAGTTTTAGAATTTACTTTCCTTTTTAAGGATGGTGCCGGCAATGAAGCCACATAATTAGCATTGTAATACTCTAGAAGTGAAGCATGTTGCTCCATCATATCCAACATATTATCATGACAGTATTTCAGCATTTCCAACAGTGTCTTCTTATCCTGTTCCTTCATTGAATTTTGCTGATTATCAACCACAAAGCTTAATACTGCAAAACCTTCTTGTGGCTTATCCCCAACAAAACATAATCTGGCCAATAAAATTCGTGCCCCCACATTCTGTGGGTCGTAGGCCAACGTATTATTAACCCAATTTGCCGCCCTTTCATGGTCACCAGTCATAAAATAACAGGTTGCTCCCATAAACATTACTTCTGGGTCCATTTTTTTATGCTCAGCAATCCGGGCCATGGTATCCATAGCCTCCACATATTTCCCTGCTTCGAACTGACCCTTCATTGTCTTTTTTAAATCAATTAATTCATTCAATGCGTCATTTTCCAGTTTCTTCTTTTTCCTATTGTTAATTTTATTTTTAAAACTGCCCATAAAAACATCCTCCCTTTACAAATATCTTTAAATATAATAAATTCAACTATTTTTTATTTTTTCCTGCAAAATAGCAATATACGCTTTTTCTAATTCCTCCATGTATTTGTTTCCGTTCATTATCGGCGAAGTTGACATCATTTTCCGCAAATTTTTGTGGAGCATATCCAAAAGCTCGGAATCATGAGCCAGGCTAACAGCCCGGTCAATATAATCATTGATATCAGATACAGCCAGCTCCCCCAAACCTGTGTTGCTTAAAATACTAAGGCCGAATCTTGAACCACGGCGTTTTCCATATAAACTCACCACCGGCACCCCCATGTATAGAGCATCACAGGTTGTACCACCACCTGGATACGGATAAGTATCTAATGCAATATCCACATCAAGATAACGGTTCATATATGTATTGGTGGCCCCCTCCAATTCTATCCTAGCAACATCAAGCCCCAATGCTTTCAGGCGATCTATCGCCATTGCCTGAGCCGACCCGCTGACCATCACCTGTGATTTGAGCAACAGCTTTGAATTTGGCACCTTAAACATAATATCCTTCCATGCCAGCAGCATTTTGTCTGTAATCTTATGATAGTGATTAAACACTCCAAAGGTCACATAGCCTTTTTCCCGGCATGGTGCCCCTTTTGCTACTGGCACATCATTGCGGCCTGTATAGCAAAACTGGCTGGTAAGATATAGTGGCTGTTCTGTTATATTATTTACGTCCGGGTCGATATATCTATCTGAAATCAGATAATCTGTGCATCTCAGCCCCGTACTTTCCATCCAGCCCAGCCCAGAAATCTGCACCCTGGCAACCCTATCATAGAATATCGGCAAGCCACTATTAGCACTATGTCCAGCCAAATCCACCAAGATATCTATCTTCTCCTTTTTGAGCCGCGAGGATAATTCCTTGATTGACTGGTCTGAAGCATCTATCCAATTATCCACTAACCCCTTTAAATGATCTGTAAACCCGTCAGGCTTTTCCGTAAGGCTTATACAGGTAACCTTAAACTTTTCCCGATCGTATCCATGAAGCATGGTGTAGTAAAAAGAGAACATCACATGCTGCCGAAAGTCAGGAGAAATATAGGCAAGATGTATCTTCGCTGTTTTCGATGCATCATATAGACTCTTCATTACTACCTTTTTCTCAAGAGGATGGCTTTTTCCCATCACCCCATCAATGTCTTTTAACCTTCGCCGTACTTCCTCACAATTCTCCGTATGACATAACAAAGTCAGCAATGCCGAACCCATTTCTCTAATTTTCTCATAATTATCTGTCGATAGCTCTGCTGCCCTATAGTAAGCTGCCACCGCCTCATCTATAAAACCGAGTTTATAGCCACGGGAAGCACAATTAATCCAAAGCCTTCTTTGAAACTCCTTGGTCCCCTTGTCCTTTTCAGCCGCCAATATATCCAGTGCATCCTTGCTGGCCTGCCATGAAGCTTTATAATCCAATTTCTCCTGCAAAATATCACTAAGCAGGCTTGTTTCCTCCAATAAGTATTTCCCATTTCTATTGTTAGCAAGAGCCAGCCGGCACCACCCCTCCGCTCGCTCATAATCCCCTGCCGTATAAAAATCAAAGCAGTAATTAAATGCTTCTTGTTCAGGTGGGCAATCCATTTTGGGCAAAGCATTGACATATTTCAGCCAAACAGCTTTGTAGGCCGCCTCCAGTTCCTGCATATATAGTTTTCTGTCCATTAATGGAGATTTTTCCATCATGTTACGTAAGCCAATATGAAGATTATTGATTATTTCCTGATCATTGGCCAAGCCCACAGCTAAATCATAATACGCCTGTTTACTATCCACAATAAATTCCGGCAAACCAATATTATTAAGCAGACTATAGCCAAAGCGTTCCCCGTGATTTTCCCCCTTTAGGGTAATAACTGGTATGCCCATGTACAAAGCATCACAGGTAGTACCACCCCCAGGATACGGGAAGGTATCCAGGGCAATATCCATATCCAGGTAGTCTTTTAAATAATCTTGTGAGAACCCCCGTAACTCAATGCGTTTTTTCCACTCACCTGAATTAATATCTATTCCGAAATTATTCAAGCGTTCACAAAACAGCTTATGTCCATATTCATCATCGAACACTTCACTTTTTAGGAGAATATGTGAATCTGGTACAGCCTTTATGATATCTGTCCAAAGCTTAAGCACCTCGTCATTCACCTTGCGTAAATGGTTAAAGCTACCAAATGTAATATAATTATTTTTTTTGCAAGGAGCATCTCCCACATCAACTATCTCACCAATAGCCGAGTAACAAAAATGTGAATGATCCAGTTCAATAATATCCTCAGAAAAATATTCCCGTTCCGAAGCCAAATATTTATCTGATAGAAAATAGTCCACTGTATCAAGCCCAGTAGTTGCAAAATACCCAATACCGCTTATCTGCACCGGAGCTGGTTTATACGCCAATATTGGTAAAGGATTTCCTTTGGTATGTCCCGCCAAATCCACCAAAATGTCCACCTTGTCCTGATAAATCAGTTCTGCGGCCGCCTGAGGAGCCATTCCACCGATGTTCCGCCAATTATCAGTCATAGTCTTTATTTCTTCACTATATTGGTCCTCATTAAGGTTATTGTAATAGCAATATACTTCAAAATGTTCCTTATCGTAGTTAGAAAACATCGCCCAACAAAATCTCAGTACCACATGATACCTTAAATCAGGCGAAATATATCCCACACGTATTTTGCCAACAGGTTTATTGCATATTGACTCCAATCTATACTTGTCTTTATGTTCATACCGCGGAACATCTTTAAATAACTCACTATATCCTAAATGTGCCTGAAAAACTTCGTTTGGGGAGGTATGCAAAAAATGATAGGTAAATACATAATTACTGTACTCCAAAGCCTTCAGTTCCCGACTATCCGCCGCATGCACAGCTTCTCGATAATACTTTAAGGAATCATTATGTTCACCATAATTGCTAAGTAATTTCGCCAAAAGATTATAGATTTTTTCCATAATAACAATTGGCGTAGTATCTTTATGACTAATGGCAAAAGCTAAAGCCTCCCGCCCCATTTTCAAAGCCCCAGCATTATCTTTCTGGAGAAGCAACACCCTTGCCCTGAGAAAAGTACTATACGCCGTAGGAGGGTATTTTTCCAGTTCTTTTACTTGTTTTTTTACTGCTGTAACATCGTTGGTCTCTATAGCTATTGCCAAAAGAATTTCCAAGGAATTGGTCAAAGGCTGCTGCCACTTATTCTTTTTTGCTTCCTTAGCAAGTTTTTTTGGCTAATTTAGTTGCCTCTTCGTATTTCCTTGCATCCAAGAGGTCATATACATGTTCCCATAAATCCTGCCACTGCTTTATAGTCATACCCTACACCAACCCTACAATCAATTCCATTGCTTCCTTGTAAGTAACAAAATTTGCCGCCTGACGCAAATACTCATTATTACTGAATTTGTTCACATATTCGTTATACAATGCCATCAGTGCTTTCTTATAATCAGCATGGTTCTTTATAAACACCCCTTGTTCATAATAATTGGTAATGAGCTTCATCCACTCAAGTCGGCTCAACAATATCACTTCCTCCTGCTGCCCCTCCTGATTATCATGGCGACGATAATAACTAAGTGGTTTTTTAAACACCACAGCATGCCCCTTTTCTAATAGCTCACACCACATGGCCACATCCGAAATAGTCTTATAACCTTTCGCCTCAGCCTGCCAATAATGATGCGTTAAGTCATTACGTCGAAAGAGCACAGCAGAAGGCTCACCCAAAAGATTTTTACAATTCAAAAGCATTTGCCGAGCCATATCCTCACCGTAAAAATATCCATATTCATCATTTGCTGGGATGGGTAACTTTATTGCCGTACTAGAATCAATAAGCTCGTCGTTTGCATCGATAATCCCCCGAACAGAACTCACCACGGTAATATTAGGATTATCCCTGAGCACTGGCACCATCTTTGACAATTTATTCTCTGCTAATAAATCATCATCCATACACCACTGGAGATACTTTCCTGTTGCCAAATGCTCAAAAGTCATGAAATTCTCTGCTTTTGTTTTTGCCTCCTTGTTGCGGAAAAAATGAACATTTACCACTCCAGAATATTTATCCATAAGTACTTCTGTATCATCATTGGTACTATTATCGTTAACTAAAATCTCCACATTTGGATAGCTTTGATTAATGGCACTCATCAAAGTCCGCTCAAACAGCTCCGGCCGGTTATAGGTAGGTATCATAATACTCACCAGTGGCATACTATCTTCCGGGAAAGAAATATCATCCAACTCTATTCTTATACGATATTCTTTTAGTCGCTTTAAAACAGTCCCTTCATCCGCACTCTTATCCAAAAGCTTTTCCCTATACTGATTGCCTATCAACGTATCAATATAGCCGTCCACAGGAAACTCATCCATATTATAGGCACTAAGCACCCCCAGTTGACTTAGTTCCTTATATCTCTGCCCCAGTTTTACGGCACCGCTGTCAAAGCGGCCACCTGCCATATAAACAAAGCCCTCATTATAATCCTTAACCGACTTTCCGTAATAGGCCATAACTCCTGTGCTGACGCATCCCTTTAAAGTACGCACAAGGAAGTTCCCATCCTTTTCCCTGTCAAAAAAGGAATTAAGAAGCTGAATTAGCTCAATATCATCACTGCCTAACAGTAAAAGACACAACCCTTTTAAGGCATCAGTCTGATATTTATGATTTTTTAATGCCAAAATATAATTATCGGCAGCCTGTTGCTTATCCCCCTTCATTGCATAGATTTTCCCCAAACGCTCGTAAGCATAGGGAAGAAATCCACGGGATGTGTCCGAAACGCCAATACCACAACGCAGTTTTTCCTCCACGGCTTCACGAAGTTTCAAACCTTTAAGCGTTGCCTTTTCTGCCCCAAGATAATCTTCCTGTTCTTCTAAAGCCATAGCCCGGACGAAATGGAAAAACGGTTCCTCCGGGAAAGCCGCCTCCGCCTCATCCAATGCTGAAAACACTTCTGATAAAGGTTTTTTAGCATTATACATGGACATAGTCATTACTTCGTAGAAGTGACCTTCTGCCCCTATCATCCGATATCCAGTAGATATACATTTTTTTGCATACAAAAGCACCTTATCATGGTCACCCAAAGTGTTATAGGCATCCATAAGATAAGGATATAAACGGCGGCGCTCCTTTTCCGTAGTAGCTTTATCTAATTCCGAAAGCAAAATTGGTAGATTTCGTTCAGTTTTTAATTTTACAATGCTGCTGGAATAGCCAGTATGGATAAATTCCAATTTTTCGGCAAAAACCATCTTTTTATTTCCCTGTCTATTCTCCACCTGCTCATGAATAGCGCCCTTATATCTAATATAGGGGCTACAACGGAAAATTCTAGGAAGTAACGCCGTATTGAATACACGATAGTCGTTGTCTGCATCTACATCCAACATCCGACACAGAAGGCAGCCCACTGTTTTGTCCCGATGGAACCGTTCCAGTTCTTCCCGCATCAGCTTTTGTGCTTCAGGTGTAAAACTTTCATCCGCATCCAAAAACAAAATCCAATCTCCAGTAGCCTGCTCAAGTGCATAATTTTTAGCTGCTGCAAAATCATTTATCCATTTAAAATGATATACATTTACACCAGCCGACTGGGCTATAGCCACTGTATTATCTGTCGATCCAGTATCCACAACAATAATCTCATCGGCTATTGCTTGCATACATTCAAGCCAGCGAGGCATATTTTTTTCTTCGTTTTTGGTAATAGTACATGCTGATATTTTAATTCCCATTTTCCATCGCCTCCCGGCACCAGGTTACATATGTATCCGTTTTACAGCTTGTTTCACCCTTTGCCAGAACCTCTAAAGCAACTTCATATTGACCCAGTTCATATAAACATATACCCACTTGCTGCCAAAAAGTTCCATCTACATTAGCAGAGTCCGCTGGTATCCTTTGATACAACTCCAAGGCCTTTTCTGTTTGATAATTCTTAAGGAACATTTCTGCAACTTTTAAAAGCTGCTGTTCTGCTTCTTGCTGAGTAGTTGAAAAACTCTCCAGCAATCCTAAATACCTTTCCAAAACCTCCGTACTTGCAAAATTCATCACTTCATCAAGTAAAGAGATATATTCATCGAAACAATTATCTATGGACACAGTGCCAGGCTTATCATGAAAATAACGTATTAAACATTGCAGTTTATCTGGCAACAGTTTGACATATTCCTCATTATATTTTTCTAACAGACACACATAAAGGAATGGTAATATTTCAGCAATCTCCTTCATGGATTTATTATAAATAGTTTCATAGGATTTTTCTTTTATCAGGCTACTATATTTTACCTTGGTAAAATGTCCCGCCAGTTCTGGGAAACCGTTTACAGCAAAAATTCCAGCCAATAATTCCTGGCTGTTCTCCAACTCTCCATAAATATCATCTATTTTTGCCAAAAAGTCTTTATCCAGACGTCCTTGGTAAATAGCTGCCCAGCCACAGAGTGCCTTTTCAGTCCACGGATTAATATCTAAAGCCTTTTGATATTTTTCTTCCGCTTGCTGACTAAATCCGGACCTGTATAAGCACGCCCCCCAATCAGAGAAGAGCTGATGCATAATTGATACCATATTACTGGCTTCCTTATGGACACTTTCTTTATTGTATTCAGACATTTTATCCACAGCCTGCTCAAATAATTTTATAGCCTGATGATAGTTCTTGGTCTCACAAAGTATCATTGCCTTTCGGCCATAAAAATCTGGCAATTCCGGAAACAAATTAATACCATTATCCACTATGGACATCTTGTCATCTGCTGCATATTCCAATTTTTCCATGGCATTCAATGCCAGCCAATACATATCCCCTTGATGACCGATGGGCTGATATTCCGACTGGGTTGCCTGCAGGGCATTCTCCAATGCCTGATTGTAGTCACCTAGGGCATAATAGCTCTCTGCAAGATATCTATATAATTTTTTTATATTTTGCCCATCTTCAATATCCCTCAGTAAAAGTCGTAGATTTCTTTTTGCCTTTTCTTCATGAATGCCGGAAGAGTAGCCAGTGTGCTCCATAAACAGGCGTTTATCTCCATAAGTAGTTTTCAGCCGTTCAGCCCCTATATCATTTATGGCAATCGTTTCATGTATTCTTCCTTCATAACGAAGGCCATCTTCCCGACGGAAAATTCTAGGCACACTAAAAACATTTATAATACTGTTGTTATCGTCCGTATCCACATTGGCCATTGGCACCATAATAATCTGAGTATCAGTATTACTCAGTCCACCCAAATAAGCTCTAATTTTTTCCGGAGAGAGAAACAGCTCATCAGCATCAGTGAATACGATCCAATCCCCTGTGGCCTCAGCAATACATTGATTTTTGGCAAAAGAAAAATCATCCTGCCATATTGACTCAATCAGCATAATATCAATATCAGGATTTTCTTCGCTGAACTGACCAATAATGGCCTTTGTTCTGTCCGCCGAGCCGGTATCATTTATTATGATTTCATCCGCAAAAGTTTTGACATTGTCCAGCCAGCTATATATATTTTTTTCTTCATTTTTTGTAATTGCACAGGCCGATATTTTGATTCTCATCTTATTTCCCGCCAGCTTGGTTATTTCCTGTTGCCGTTTTTCCATCAAAGGAACCATTTCAGAAGTTAAAAGGCATGGTTCCAAACCGTTATAATCTTTAAATAATGAAATGGCCAAATCTATTTCCTTTTTGGCTTCCTTATATCGCCCATGCTGACACAAACACTCACTATATTCGGCATGAAAGTCCGGTAACTCCGGAAAATCCTTTACCGCTTTTTCAGCCAGCTGCAGCCTTTTTTCCATGCCTTCCTTAGAGTTATCCTTGGCATAATGTGCCATCAATCCACGATAGCTACGACTGGCATAAGTAATCGGCTGTCGGCCTCTTTCCACATCCAACCGGGCATAATACAAAGCCTTTTCCATGTTTCCCAAAATCGTATAAGATTCGTATAAGCTGGTATAATATCGATCCTCTGGTTCTCCAGCAGCAATGGCAGCCTCCATCAGCCGTATATTGCGCTGATTCTTCTCCTGAGAAATGCTGGCCGTATAGCCAGTATGATCAATAGACAAAAGCTCCGGTGCAACCCGCTGCATCCCGTAAAAATTATCATTACCAATGTACAACATTTCGTGAATTCTGCCCTTATAATTTAACTCCTTCACATTCCGTACAATCCGCAATTGGTAAAATTCGTCCAGCTCTTCACCAGTATCCTTATCATAATTCACCATGTTGATTAGTAGTCCCTTGGCCTCTGGTGAACATGACTTCAGCACTGTCTTGATATTTTTCCTGGTGGCTTCCGAAAAACTCTCATCTGCATCCAGAATAATAATCCAATCACCAGTAGCCTTTGAGAGAGCTAAATTTCTCGGTGCAGAAAAATCATCAGCCCACTCCTGAAAGAATACCTTTCCGCCGTAGGATTTAAAAATATTTACTGTTTCATCCGTGGAACCTGTATCAACCAAAATCAGCTCATCCGCCGCATCCTTGATGGACTCCAGTGAACGAGCTATATTATGCGCTTCATTTTTGGCAATATATACCGCAGAAATCTTCATATCATCAGGCTCCAATCTTATTTTCTACTTTATATTATACTGCATGAATAATGATTTTTCCTTTTCTGCACCGTGAAAATATAAAAAAAGGACCGCCCCGCAGGACGGTCCAAATTTTATGGTTGTGTTAGTTTGTAATCTAGCTATCCAATTACTGGAGCAGGCTAAGTACATTGGAGCTACTCTGGTTAGCCTGAGACAGCATGGACTGTGCAGCCTGGAGAAGAACGTTGTTCTTAGTGTAGTTGGTCATTTCCTTAGCCATATCAGCATCGCGGATTACAGACTCTGCACTAGTTACATTCTCGCTTGCAGTGGTCAGGTTGCTCTGAGTGTACTCGAGACGGGACTCGATAGAACCGATAGTGGTCTGCTGATCGAGAGCCTTCTGAATAGCTGCATCAAGAGCATTGATAGCTGCATTAGCCTTTTCCTGGGTACCTACGGAGATGGTGTTACCATCCTTGCCCTGAAGACCAAGAGCAGTAGCCTTCATGTCGGTGAGACCAACATTAATGGACTGAGCAGCCTTAGTACCAATCTGGAGAACAATGGAGTTATCCTCAGACTTATTCTGAGCACGGATAGTTTCATCAAATGCATCCAGAGAAGCATTAGCAGACTTGTTAACATTACCCTTGTTATCGGTAATATACATGGTGAAACCACCAATCTGTCCAGTGATACCACCAGAAGCAGACTGAATAGTCATAGCCTTCTGACCGGATGGAGTATAAACATTATTACCAGAACCATCTACGCCAATCAGTGAAGACTCACTCTTCATAGTGATTGCACCACCAGTCAGCTTTGTGATTGCATGCTGCAGGGTAGTACCAGTTCCGATAGTCATGGAAGAAGTAACAGTCTTACCGTCCTTAACATAAGATACAGTTACAGTATCAGTGCTGTGAATGTTCAGGCTGTCACCATTACGAGCCTTCAGTTCAGTCAGGTTAGTACCATTTGTGGTCTCCGTAGACAAGCTCTGATTGGTCATCGTGGTGGTAGTTTCATCAGTCTTCTTGTTGTGTGAACCATCTACCAGATACTGACCATTAAAGGTAACATTTGCGTTATCGTTAATCTGGTCAATAGACTGATCAAGTTCCTTCTGGATAGTAGCACGGTCAGAATCAGTGTTGGTGTCGTTTGCTGCACTAACTGCTTTTTCCTTCAAAGTCTTCAGGATTTCAACAGTAGAGCTTACAGCACCCTCAGCAACCTTCATCATAGAGCCGCCGTTCTGAGCATTCTGATTTGCCTGATCCAAGGAACGGATCTGAACGCGCATTCTCTCGGAAATAGCGTAACCGGAAGCATCATCAGCCGCGCTGTTGATCTTCATACCGGAAGAAACTTTTTCCAAGCTCTTCTTGAGAGCGTTAGTGTTCTTGTTCAGAGTGTTCAGGGTGTTAATTGCGGACATGTTGTTCTTTACAACCATAGCCATGATAAATTCCTCCTTGATTTTAAAAACTTTACAGGCATCCTTGCCTGTTATTTACTTATCTCTGCCTATATTATCGGGGAAGAGTTCTAAGGACTTAAATATTATTTTTAAAAAATTTAAAAACCTCATCCGGCAGTCAACAGATTGACGGATGAGGTTTATCTTACTGCAGCAAATTCAACACATTATGAGAATCTTGATTAAACTGGCTGAGCATAGCCTGGGTGGACTGGGATAAAATATTGTATTTGGCAAAATCCATAGCACTCTTTGCCATATTGGCATCCCGCATTGTCGACTCGGCTGCTGTGGTATTTTCAATCACTGTTACCAGATTAGTATCTGCATTTTCCATGTGGTTTATCTGAGCACCTATCAAGGTATTGGCATCTATAAGATATTGCAACCCTCTGTCCAACGTGCCCTGTACTTTAGTTGGATAGTCCTGTCCCAGCAGCATTTCCCGCTTTTCACTGGTCAATACACTATAATCAT
Organism: Anaerovibrio sp. JC8; assembly: GCF_002100115.1. GTDB lineage: Bacteria > Bacillota > Negativicutes > Selenomonadales > Selenomonadaceae > Anaerovibrio. The sequence goes on from NZ_ANBM01000004.1 coordinate 275,690, forward strand.
CCAAAGAACTTTCACCTATCTTGTAGCCAAAAATATGGTCCATTGTTGTCTGTGGTATCAAAACATGGATATTAGCACTGGATTTATCCGTGTGCTGAATAACCAAATCATTTACATAAGTATTTCTATAGTCATTTACCACATTATCAAATATACCATTGGCAATCTTGGCACCCTTTTCCGCATGAACAGCCCCATCCATTACTGTATAACGACGGGTATCATAAATAGTTACAGTACCACTGTTATAATCTGCCGCTATTTGGAAGTCCTGACCATTGCGGCTAAGGAATTCATTAAGTCCCATAGGGTTTTTGTCGCCATCGCCCTTGTAAAGAGTTCTTATAAGTGACTGGACATCCGTTACATCAGACACATCCACCACAAAAGTATCTATATCCAAATCCCCCGTACCACTTGCTGGACGCGGATCATCATTCGGATTGACACCATTTACAAAAAGTACGTTTACCCACTGATTTGGATTGGTGGCGCTGTAGAATCTAAAGCCTTTACCATCCAATGCCCCGGCAATGCTGGAAGCCCCACTTAAAACAGAGGCAAAATCAATGGTATAGTCCCGCATATCACCCTTCTTAAAGAGTATTTGCTGGCTATTCCCCTCTTCACCACGAACCGTGGCATTAAATATGATACCAGTAACCTGGCCAGAATCATTCTTTTTCGCTGTTGCCAAAGATGACCCCATACTGGAAACTACCAGATTAGCAAAAACTTCGGCCACAGTTTTGCCAGAACTTACAGCACTTCGAATACTATTCAAATCAATAACCTTAGAGCCATTAAGTTTTGGTATACTTTCCATAGCCGGTGATTTGCTGCTATCAATAAATTCGTAGGTCTTGTTATTGCCGCTATGATAAATCGCCTGACCAGTATAAGTGGAAATAACTGTTTCCACATCACTAAAACTGGACAAATCCATGGTACAGGTTGCAGTTGCCCCATCTTTTCCCTTTTGGGTAGTTGTAATATAGTCTGGATTGAGTGGATTTGCCTTGGTATAAATTCCACCGCCTTCTAACGTAATGCCTTTTACATCATAACGTGCTGTGATATTTGTAGCATCTCCTTTTTCTACTGTGGTAAGTCGTATTGTCAATTTGTCGGAATCAGTAGTATAAGATAGATGAACCTTTGCACGAATTCGTGCGGCCACAGTTGCTACAAGATCTTTAAGAGAATCTGCATTGGCCATATTAACAACATTTACATTATTTCCCCTGTATTTATTTGTGCCATTTGGTGAAAAAACGAATATCTCTTCTCCGCTTGGCTCTCCAGGATCACCAGGATACACAATGCTAAATGCTGTATTATCAAGAGACTCAAAAGATGTACCCTTTGGAATGGATATCTCAACTACTTTAGGAAGATCAACTGTACCACCTGACATATTATAGGTCTTAACCGTCTTAACATTATATCCATCAAAAGCCACATCATCAGTTGAAGCTCCAAATGTGGCAAAAGGCCCCTCCTGTCCATCCAATGTAGTAATGGAAGTAGCCGCAAAGCTCAGGGTATCACTGTCCGCTAGTTTTTCCGCATGATCCAGCTTAAACCAGCTCTTTACAGAATCCTGAACCTTATTTCCCAGCAATAAATGCTTGCCATTAAAGGTAGTTTCAGCTGCAATATCATTTATTTCATCATAATACTGGGTGATTTCCTTTTGGATAATCAGCCGATCTGCATCAGTATTGGTATCATTATGGGCATTAATAACCCGTTCTTTTACTGTACGCAACAGATTTATCTGGCTCTGAATTGCCCCTTCGGCCACCCGTAGCATAGAGGCACCATTCTGGACATTGGCATCTGCCTGATTCAAAGCCCGAATAGACACCCTCATTTTCTCCGAAATGGCATAGGTGGAGGCATCATCCCCAGCACTGCTTATCTTTTCAGCCAAGGCCAGCTGCTTTGTGGCCTTGGACTTTCCCTTTATATTTTTATTTAAATTTCCCAAAATCATATTTGCGGAAACATTATTGGTAATAACCACTTGTTTCACCACCCAGCATCCTTGCTAAAAAATCCTTTATTCAACACTTTTAGTATGCGTCTCAATATAGTAATCGTATATTTAGGTGATTTTCTAAAGGTTTTATGGAAAAAGTTGATAAATAAAAGATGAGCCGGTCAAAGACCGGCCCAAATTTTATGGTTGTTTTAAATTGTACTATCCGAAAAAGCTTCCAATTACTGGAGCAGGCTGAGTACATTGGAGCTGCTCTGGTTAGCCTGAGACAGCATGGACTGTGCAGCCTGAAGAAGAACGTTGTTCTTAGTGTAGTTGGTCATTTCCTTAGCCATATCAGCATCACGGATTACGGACTCTGCACTAGTTACATTCTCGCTTGCAGTGGTCAAATTGCTCTGAGTGTACTCGAGACGGGACTCAATAGAACCGATAGTGGTCTGCTGATCCAGAGCCTTCTGAATGGCTGCATCAAGAGCATTGATAGCTGCATTAGCCTTTTCCTGAGTTCCTACAGAGATGGTGTTACCATCCTTACCCTGGAGACCAAGAGCAGTTGCCTTCATGTCAGTAAGACCAACATTGATGGACTGGGCAGCCTTGGTACCAATCTGGAGAACGATAGAGTTGTCCTCAGACTTGTTCTGAGCACGGATAGTCTCATCAAATGCATCCAGGGAAGCATTAGCAGACTTATTCACATTACCCTTGTTATCGGTAATGTACATGGTGAAGCCGGCAATCTGGCCTTCAATACCTGCAGTGCCGGAACCGATGGTAACAGCGTTCTGACCGGATGGAGTGTAAACACTGTTCTTGGACCCATCTGTACCAATCAAGCTAGTGCCATCCTGCTTAACCTGAACAGCACCACCAGTCAGCTTGCTGATTGCAGAACCCAAAGTTGTACCAGTACCAACAGTCATGGAAGAAGTAACTGTCTTACCATCCTTAACATAGGATACAGTTACAGTATCTGTGCTGTGGATGTTCAGGCTGTCACCATTGCGAGCCTTCAGCTCTACCAACTTAGTGTCGCCATCCTGTGCGGTGGACAAGCTCTGGTTAGTCATCATGGTGGTAGTAGCATCAGTCTTCTTGTTGTGAGAACCATCTACCAAATACTGACCATTAAAGGTAACGTTTGCGTTATCGTTAATCTGGTCAATGGACTGATCCAGCTCTTTCTGGATAGTAGCGCGGTCAGAATCAGTGTTGGTGTCGTTTGCTGCACTAACTGCCTTTTCCTTCAAAGTCTTCAGGATTTCAACAGTAGAGCTTACAGCACCTTCAGCAACCTTCATCATAGAGCCGCCGTTCTGAGCGTTCTGATTTGCCTGATCCAAAGAACGGATCTGAACACGCATTCTTTCGGAAATAGCGTAACCGGAAGCATCATCAGCTGCGCTGTTGATCTTCATACCGGAAGAAACTTTTTCCAGGCTCTTCTTGAGAGCGTTGGTGTTCTTGTTCAGAGTGTTCAGAGTGTTAATTGCGGACATGTTGTTCTTTACAACCATAGCCATGATAAATTCCTCCTTGATTTATAAACATTTGCAGGCTTCCTTGCCTGTTTTAAATTTATGAACAAAGGCTATTGGCATAACCTGAGTTCACTTCACTTATCTGCTTATAATATCGGGAGAGGGGGGCAGATACTTAAATGAAAACAGTAATTTTTTATAATTTTTATTTATTATCCGTACGAAAAAAGGACCGGTCCGAAGACCGGCCCAACTTTTATGGTTGCGTTAGTTTGTAATCTAGCTATCCATTTACTGGAGCAGGCTGAGTACATTGGAGCTGCTCTGGTTAGCCTGAGACAGCATGGACTGTGCAGCCTGAAGCAGAACGTTGTTCTTAGTGTAGTTGGTCATTTCCTTAGCCATATCAGCATCGCGGATTACAGACTCTGCACTAGTTACATTCTCACTTGCAGTGGTCAGATTGCTCTGAGTGTACTCGAGACGGGACTCGATGGAACCGATAGTGGTCTGCTGATCAAGAGCCTTCTGAATAGCTGCATCAAGAGCGTTGATAGCTGCATTAGCCTTTTCCTGGGTACCTACGGAGATGGTGTTGCCATCCTTGCCCTGGAGGCCGAGAGCAGTTGCCTTCATGTCGGTGAGACCAACATTGATGGACTGGGCAGCCTTAGTACCAATCTGGAGAACGATAGAGTTGTCCTCAGACTTGTTCTGAGCACGGATAGTCTCATCAAATGCATCCAGTGAAGCATTAGCAGACTTATTTACATTACCCTTGTTGTCAGTAATGTACATGGTGAAGCCACCAATCTGGCCAGTAATACCACCGGAAGCGGACTGAATAGTCATAGCTTTCTGGCCAGATGGAGTGTATACCTTGTTGCCGGAGCCATCAACACCAATCTCTGAGGTATTGCCCTTAACAGTAATTGCATTGCCAGTAAGAGTTTCAATAGCACCCTTCAGAGTAGTAGCAGTTCCAATGGTCATGGACGAAGTGTAGGTCTTACCATCCTTAACATAGGATACTGTTACAGTATCAGTGCTGTGAATGTTCAGGCTGTCACCATTACGAGCCCGCAAATCAGTCAAGTTGGTATTAGATGCAGTATCAGTGGACAAGCTCTGATTGGTCATCGTGGTGGTAGTTTCATCAGTCTTCTTGTTGTGTGAACCATCTACCAGATACTGACCATTAAAGGTAACATTTGCGTTATCGTTAATCTGGTCAATAGACTGATCAAGTTCCTTCTGGATAGTAGCACGGTCAGAATCAGTGTTGGTGTCATTTGCTGCACTAACTGCTTTTTCCTTTAAAGTCTTCAGAATTTCAACAGTAGAGCTTACAGCACCCTCAGCAACCTTCATCATAGAACCGCCGTTCTGAGCATTCTGATTTGCCTGATCCAAGGAACGAATCTGAACACGCATTCTCTCGGAAATAGCGTAGCCAGATGCATCATCAGCTGCGCTGTTAATCTTCATACCGGAAGAAACTTTTTCCAAGCTCTTCTTCAGAGCGTTAGTGTTCTTGTTCAGAGTGTTCAGGGTGTTAATTGCGGACATGTTGTTCTTTACTACCATAGCCATAATAAATTCCTCCTTGATTTTTAACATTTCAGGCTTCCCTGCCTGTTATTTACTTATCTGCCAATAATATCGGGAGTAATTCATGATTACTTAAATTAAATTTTAACTTTTTCAACAGAAAAGGACCGATCCGAAGACCGGCCCAAATCTATGGTTGTTTTTTATTTTGTAATCTTACTGGCCAATTACTGGAGCAGGCTGAGTACGTTGGAGCTGCTCTGATTAGCCTGGGACAGCATGGACTGTGCAGCCTGGAGCAGAACATTGTTCTTGGTGTACTCGGTCATTTCCTTAGCCATATCAGCATCACGGATTACAGACTCTGCACTGGTTACATTCTCACTTGCAGTAGTCAGGTTGCTCTGAGTGTACTCGAGACGGGATTCGATTGCACCAATAGTGGTCTGCTGATCCAGAGCCTTCTGAATTGCTGCATCAAGAGCATTGATAGCTGCATTGGCCTTTTCCTGAGTACCAACGGAGATGGTATTACCATCCTTGCCCTGAAGACCAAGAGCGGTTGCCTTCATGTCGGTAAGACCAACATTGATGGACTGAGCAGCCTTGGTACCAATCTGGAGGACGATGGAGTTATCCTCAGACTCATTCACAGAACGAATAGACTCATCAAATGCATCCAATGCTGCGTTTGCAGACTTGTTTACATTACCCTGGTTATCAGTAATATACATTGTGAAGCCGGCAATCTGACCTTCAAGACCTGCTGTCTTAGAAGACAGGGTAATAGCTTTCTCACCAGACGGAGTATAAACCTGATTCTTAGAGCCGTCAAGACCAATCTTGGACGATGCACTGTCGCTCTTAACAGTAACTGCACCCTTAGTCAAAGAGCTAATTACTCCATCAAGGGTAGCAGAAGTACCAACTGTCATGGATGAAGTAACTGTCTTGCCATCCTTCACATAAGAAATAGTTACAGTGTCAGTGCTGTGAATGTTCAGACTATCACCATTACGGGCCTTCAATTCGGTCAAGTTAGTGTTAGTTGCCGTGTCAGTTGACAAGCTCTGGTTAGTCAGATGAGTAGTAGTAGCGTCGGTCTTCTTGTTATGGGAACCGTCTACCAGATACTGACCATTAAAGGTAACGTTTGCGTTATCATTAATCTGGTCAATAGACTGATCAAGCTCCTTCTGGATAGTAGCGCGGTCAGAATCAGTGTTGGTATCGTTTGCAGCACTAACTGCTTTTTCCTTCAAGGTCTTCAGGATTTCAACAGTAGAGCTTACAGCACCCTCAGCAACCTTCATCATAGAGCCACCGTTCTGAGCGTTCTGATTTGCCTGATCCAGGGAACGGATCTGAACACGCATTCTCTCGGAAATAGCGTAACCGGAAGCATCATCAGCTGCGCTGTTGATCTTCATACCGGAAGACACTTTCTCCAAACTCTTCTTCAAAGCATTAGTGTTCTTGTTCAGAGTGTTCAGAGTGTTGATTGCGGACATGTTGTTCTTTACAACCATAGCCATAATAAATTCCTCCTTGTTTTGTCTATAGTGGCTTCCCTGCCACTAGAATTAAAATAATTTTTATAGTAGCAGCCTGACAGTTGAGCTGCCAGGCTGACAGCTAACATTAATATTCACGATTGAACATATTGCTTGATGCGAGACCAAAGGAATCATAGCCTCTCACAGTCTCATTGTTACGTCTGGACTTGTTCAACCAAGAGCGAGCTTTGTGCATTATCTGCATATCAATAGGCTCAATACTTTTACGTAGAGCTACTCCCTCAGGAGAACGGGCATACTCATGATCTGGCAGATCCTGCAACATTTCCATCAGGCGCTGGCGCTGATCCACCAAGTCCAAAAAAGTATCAATGTCTTCTTCATTAATGAACTTCAATAACTCCTTGGTGACCGCCATATACTTTTCCCAAAGCTCCCGCTCTGTCAACTGATGCTTACCATCCATATCAAGATGCTCCCTTTTCCTTTCTGGCCTTAATCATGGCCTGAGCCCATGCGGAGCGCAGCTCCTTAATGATATCCATGCACTCCGTAACCTTCTCGGGCTTACTTCTCATATTGGCCTCCACCAGGGAATTATACACATAATCATATAGCGGCATCAGCTGATGGGCTATCTCATATTTCATGTCCAAAGTCACACGGAATTCATTGATAATATTCTGGGCCTTCTGGAGAGAAGTATTACACTGCTCCCACTTCTTTTGTTCCATGGCCTCCAACCCTTCCTTCATAAAGCGAAGACACCCATCATAGAGCATCAGGGTAAGGGCCTCTGGGGTAGCAGTCATCACCTGCTGGCGTTTATATGCTTCTGCAGCGTTATTCATCATAATACAAATCTCCTAACTATCAGGAAAATGAACCACTAATATAACCAAGCTGCATATTAAGTTTGGACAACGCCACCTCCATGGCATCATAGCGCTTATACAGCTTGTTCTCATATGCAGTCATCATAGTCTTAAAGCTATTCATCTTTGTCTGCATATTGGTAATCAGCTTACCAAGATAACTCTGGTCATTAGTATCCTTAGAGGTACCGGCTATATCAGAAATTTTGGACATATGATTGGTCATCACATTGTACAGGCGGTTGGCCACACCAGTATTGGCATAATCCAGCTTGCTCTGTGCATTGGTAATCTTGTTCTTGTTTGTAGATCCGGCAATATAGGTGCTGTCCTGATCGGAAGCAAAGAGCTGATATACACAGTCAGGATCCTCGGCCAGTGCTTTCTTCAGCTTATCAGTATCCAGAGTCAAATGTCCCTTGGTATTAGTGGTAGTAATACCAATAGATGACATGGTGTTATACTGGCTGTCAACCGCATCCACCTTGGTGTAAATTGCTTCACGCATAGCACTCACCAAGGCCTGGATTTCGCTGTTATGATAAAGGATGCCGGATTTTGCCTTCTCATTCCACTTATCTATCTGCTTTTCCGTCATTTCATCTTCCTGACGTTTGCTAAGTGGCTTGTAGTCAGAATATTTCTGCTCGGACAATTTCTCATTAAGGGAATCCAGTAGCTTGTTGTAGTCATCCACAAAGCTCTTTACGTAATCCACAATCTTGTCCGTATCCTGACTAACACTGATAGTAGCCTTCTTTCCTACAAGATTCTCCGTAGATTCCAAGAATGTGTAGGTAACTCCAGCCACCGTCAGCTTATTTGTATCATTGTCATATTCTTTACCATCAATGGTAACCTTGGCATTGGAACCAGCCCAGGAATGATTCTTGGCGGCTGCAGTAGCTGCATTTTCCTTCAGCCCCATCATCGAAACCAAAGCACTGCCCAAAGGATCGCTGCTTGTCAATGTAGCATATCCATGGTCATTGGTCAAGCTAAGCTGGCCAGTTTCTCCATCATAGGACGCTTTTACCTTAATCACAGGTTCTTCCTGATCATGCTTGGTAACGGCATTAATCCTTTCAGCCAGAGTACTATAATCACCTATACTGTTGCCATTAGCATCAAACAGGTCTTTATAAGTAATGCTTACAGTTGCCTCATTATCGCTATCGCCTACCTTAAGCGTGAATGCAACATCCGTAAGATTAACCTCTTTATCTTTGATAGTACCATCTGCACTGTTAATCTTTAATTTGCCGTCACCGCTCTTTACAGCACTAAGTCCCAAAGCCCCTGCCAGGTCATCGTCAGTACTATGGGCATTAACACGGGTGATTCCCTTAGTGGCATCCGTGGTCTTGTAAGCAACAGATGTCGGGTCCCCTGGAGCCAAAGTGAGTTTTGTAGCAATTTTAATAGCCGAATCGTTTTTATCGGTCAAAGATATTTCACCGTTAGGGTTCAACAGGCTAAACTCCCCAGTGGAACTATCATACGCAGCAGTTATGCTCAAATGGTTAGCACTGGCCACTGCATTAATTTTAGTTGCTAAGGCACTTAAATCATTTTGTGATACCTGAACACTATGTTCCTGGGAATCTTTCAACAACTCTCGCTTTACACCGTCTTGATCCCTATAGTAAAACAATCCGTTGCCTTCAGAATCAGGTTCCATGCCAGCAAAGTTGATTACATCACCATAAGTCACATCAACCGTAGCTGTTTTGAGAGTACCGTCTTCATTTTTGCTACCATCACTAATATTAAAGCTAAACAGCGTCTTTCCGGCGTATGTACCATTATAATAATTGGCCATATTATCGTAGGAATAAGGAATAGTCGCACCTGAAATCCCTGTGCCATCCTGTTTAACCTTCATGGTTATTGTTGTTTTGCCGTTTTGCCTATCCTTTTGTATGGTGGATGTTATTCCCAAAAATTCCCCAAAGCTTTTATCATCATTTGTGTTAGTAACTGTTTCATATTTAATTGAAGGTGAATTAACAAGGTTCAAGCTGCTAATCAGTGTCTCAGCTACAGACTTATCTGCGCCGGCACCCAATGCAGTAAAATTGGCCTGACCTGTAGGATTGGTCACCGAGAAGCTGTCCTTGGCTGCATCATAAGCTGCCGTAATCCCCAACCCGGTGTCTGTAATCTTGTCAGCAAAGTCATTGAGGTCAGCTTTGCTGTTCAGATTCTTTTTCTTCCCAACATCGTCTAGATTGAACAGCTCATTTAACGTAAAATTAATAGTTTTAACGGAGCCATCTGCAGGATTACCCTCTCCATCTTTTTTCCCATTACTAAGGCTCATGGAGAAAACTGCCACGTCAGCCCCAGTAACAGCACCAGTGCCAGCATCCTTGGTAACGCTGTAGGTTCCTAAAGTTCCAACAGTCTTGCCAGACGCATCAACCTGGGTAACCGTAATATCGTATGCATTATCCCCAGTTTTAACTGAGGTAGCCTTTAATCCCAATACATCCTTTAAGCTAACAGACACATCACTACGGGTAATTCCACTGGACTCAGTAATGGTCTTCATGGTGTTATCTGCCTTAAAATCGATACGAGATCCCATCTCACCAGAAGCCGCATCAAAAGCACCCAGATTGAGGTTATTCATCAATTTGGCTGTAAGAGCATTATCTGCCGTAAGACCAATGATATTCTTCTCACCACTTGTCTTGTTGTAGAAGCTAAAGGAATCATTGGCGGTATCGTAGCCGCCTTGGATATTAGCACCCGTTCTGGCTATGGCACTGGCAAAATCATTAAGAGTCTTTTCACCCTCAAACAATTCATCATAAGTATAAGTAAGCGTATACTCCTTGGCATTATCACCGGCAGTATCCTTTAACCGCAGAGATATGGCTATACTGTCGCCATTCACAGTAGTTGAACCATTGAGCTTGTAGGTGCCAACCCCATCTGCACTCTCACCAGTCTTTTCCACCTTCTTGAACAACACGTCCTTCAGCAGATTGCTGTGGGATGCATCTGTATTTTCTCTGGTAACACCGTAGTTTACCATTTTACCAGGTGTTTCTGGATCTTCATACTGTGTGGTCTGCAAATAAGCATTGCTGGCTACAGATGTAATTGTAACAGTATGATTCATAGCTGCAGCAGCACCATTGGCAGTAGCAGTTACCACGCTGCTGTTGGAGCTGGTTGCCTGCATGGCGTTCATGTTTGACTGCATTTTGTAGTCAGACAAAGTGCCATACTTATATGTGGTCAAATCATTATATACATCATTATATGCTTCTTTCAGCCAGGTGTTTGCAATTTCCTGCTGTTCCATCTTGTCATACTGCTTGTTTTTGCCGGACATGCCCATCTTAACCAAAGACTCAATGTCCAGACCAGAGCCTGACAAGCCATAAATTCCATTTACGCCCATTTTAAGGACCCCCTTTTACGCATTACGATCGAGGAAAGCACCCAGCCACTCCTGGGCCTTTATCATACCCTCTACCATTTCCTCAGGTGGGTATTCCTTAATAACCTCTTTTGTCTCCTTGTCTATCATCTTGACAGACATTACATTTACTTCCTTGTGATACTGGAACTCAAGATTACAGTTGAGCTTGCTCATAAGCTCATTGAGCTCCTTTGTCATTTCACTGACAAATTCCTCATTGATGTTGTCCAGAGCCTGACGCTTTGGATCCTGTTCTTTTTCTTCGTTGTCTGTCTGACCTGCCTCGCTGGCTGTAGCAACCTTTTCCGGGGTCTGAGCCTCATCCGGCTTTATTTCAACAGGCGCCACCTTGCTTTCAACTGGCTCCGCTGTCCTTTTCTGGCTAGCCCCGCTATCCATTGCTGAAACAACAACTGCAGCAGCTGTCATGTCTGAAATGCTTCCTACCACTTTGAATCCCTCCATAGAAAATACTTTTAATCCTTTATTTCGGTAATGCCTGGGACAAATCTATATTATCTGCTGGAGCAGCAGCTTTACGGTTTTCTTCCTTAATAACCCTATAAATTTCTCCTCTATATACCTTTACATTGCGGGGAGCGTCGATGGCTATACGCACATTGTCGCCGTTCACCTCAACAATGTTGATAACTATATCGTCCCCAATCATAATCTGTTGCTTGGGGTGTCTTGTAAGTACCAGCATGGCCTATTCCTCCTTCTTCTCAGGGAACAGTCTATGCTTTGTTGTATAATTGGTCTTTTCAAGCACAACCTGCTTTGCCTTCATGTTCGACTGATTAATAACGATAGGTGCCAGCAAGTTTGCTGTCATATTTGGAATCCCTGTAGGGGGAATAGTAATGAGAGAACATACCAGCACATCAGCATCATTGGTAATACCAAGATTCTCCATGTTGGCATCGTCCAGTTCAAAGGTATAATCCGGGAAAAATACAAACGGATCGGTCATGAGAAAGGCCAGTTCCGGTGTAGATGCCGACTGCAAAAACAGATATGGACTTTCCGCATCATATGGGAGAATGGCAAAATCCCTTTCATCCTCAAATGCCGGAATACCATGTTCAAAGGTAACAATAGACTTTTCTTCAACTTCAATTTCACCAAATCTGGTAGTACTGAGCTTTCTCATTAATTGCCTCCGTATTTACACCTCATCCGTCAGTTCTATCGAACTGACACCTTCCCCTCAAGGGGAAGGCTAAACTCTCATATCATAACGACCAACGGAAATCCATTGGTTTACATAACCTTTTTTAGCCAGGGTGGTCTGAGCAGAGCCTGGGCGAATCTCAATCTCAGGAGTAGCCGTGGACTGGATACTGGTGGTATCACTGCCCGGGTCCATCCTACCCTTTATCTCAGAAGGGTGTACGGTAAATTCCGGATCTGGAATCTTCACTGCCTCCCACTTCGGCCACTGCAATATCTCTCCCCTCAGCCGAGACTTGGCTTCATTGCCGATAAGATTAGCCCCGGGATGGGCGCCATTCTTGGCATAATTCCAAGCAGAACGGGTAAGTCTTGAGGTATTGGCCTGTACATCACTGAAACCTTCCCCACCGTATTTCTTGGCAAAATCATCGTGATTTAAAAACCCATACGCCTTGCGGGAATTGTAAGTATCAATATCTACCTCCACCAAGGTGGCGGCCACATCCGCCAGCGGTGGATCATAGTGACGATGGAGCTCCGCCGGGCGAAAGGTATTCTTTATGGCCAGGGCCTGCTCCTGATGAATACTGATCTGAGGCAGCTCATGACTAATATTCAAATATTTCATTTCTGCCAACATAGTATTCACCTCTTTAATATATTTTCGAAAAGTTAATCAGAAATATTAATGTAAGTAATCTGCCAGGGTACCAGGCAAAATCTTGGACCCTACGGAGAGGGACAAGCTGTAAATTGTCTGATACTCCATAAGCATGGTAGCCAGCTTGGCCACATCGGTGCTGGACACATCTGTAATATCGCTGGTAATGGACTCATCCTGGGTGGTGAGCATATCCGATGCTGCGCTATAGGCCTGCTGGCGGGCAGCCATAGTAGTCTGAGCGCCCAAAACAGTAGCATGTGCAGTATCACTGATGGTAAGGCCATCGTTGGCAGTCCAATGATAATCCGCAGAATCAATCTTAGCTACAGTATATAACAAATCATTTAACATTGCTGTACCAGTGGCTGGGCTGTTACCATAATCGAAAATGTCACTGCCAAAAACATCCTGACCGGTCTGATTAACTGTATCTGTGGCCTTATCTATGCCACCAGTCTTCTTTACCATGGAAATATACTTGGCATCGCCCTTATAGGTAACAATATACTGCTCGGTGGTAGCAAATTTTACTTCGACATTCTGTCCCTCAACAGTTACGTTACCCCGCCAGTTATCACCAACATTAGCAGTGCCTTGAATAATAACACCATTTTCCTTAAAGTTATCACTGACTGGAAAAGCACCGCCTAAATCGCCCACTTGCTTGCCCGCAAGCTTTGCAGGATCAAGATAATTAGGGTCAGACGTATCTATGTCCTTAAAACCATTCTCCACAAAGTCCTTGGTGTATATTCTACCATCCTTAACATTCATATAATAAACATTGTTGTCATTATTAACGTCAACGAGCTTTAACATCTGACTAACAGAACCTGTCTCACCCACGTTAGTGAAAAACTTCGCCTGGGCTTCACTAAGAGTCTTAGTCTCACCACGTTTTTGTTTATCGCGGCTAATCTCAAACGGCATAGTGGTGTCGGACTGACCGGAGAATAGATAGCGGTCACCAATCTGGGCATTCATATCCGCTACTACCTCCTGAACACTGGCCAACAGCTCCTTGGCAATGTCCTTCATATCGTTCTCGTTGTTGGTAGAGTTGCCGGCGGCTACTACCTTCCCCTTAAACTCCTTCATTCTCTCAGTTACATTAACCAATGACGCATCACTGTTCTTCATCCAAGAAACTGCAGTAGTAATATCCTCCTGGAACTGCTCCACATTGGTAAGAGAATTTTTATATCTTAAATATTTGGAATAACCTACCGCATCGTCAGAGGCCCGATGGAGCTTCTTGCCATCGCTCTGCTCAAACAGCTTGGTATACTGCTCATAGGAGCCATTGAGCTGCTTTAGGTAGTTATTGGTCATCATTGTGCTGCTTATACGCATAATCTATACCTTACCTTTCTTTGGTCAATTATCTGCCAACTACGCCTGTGCTGTTAATAAGTCTGTCCAACATCTCATCCATGGTGGTGAGACAGCGGGAGCAGGCTGCATAGCCCTGCTGATAAGTAATCATATTGGTAAGCTCCTCATCCCAGTTTACACCGGAAGTGGATTCTCTAAGATTTTCTATCTGAGTCATAAGGTCACTTTGGAATTCTACCTTATTATTCATATTTTCAGTAGCACCGCCCAAGGTGGTCATGCTGGTGTTGTAGTAACTATAGAAAGACTCATCACCAATGGCACGTTTGCCGCCAGCTGGAGATAGGCCATAATTTTGAGCCGCTGCTCCTGTATTTTTTAATACACAGTTAAACAGCGTACTAATCCACACAGCGTTGGAGCCATCAGCCACACCATTTACCTCACTTGCAGGAGACGAAGCTGCCCCATGTGCAGGATCATCACCCGTCGTATCTGTAGTAGCTCCAGAACGGGCTGCCAACAGCTTATGTCCATCAGTAGCAGTTAAATCCTGATTTATGGTGAGTTCTTTAATGATCTGGATGCCACGAAGTTGTTCGGTGTCTTTGGTCAGATATGCATCACCAGTCGTCGAATCAGTCACCCAAGTATATTCCACTCCAGTCTGGCCATAGAAGTTGCCACCCTTCTTAATCTGGCCGCTAGTTTCTTCAAGGGTGTAGCCCGCTTTATGCTGGGCATTAAGGGTGCTCAGGAGGAACCCGGCCATATTGGCTAATCTATCAATATACTCCTTATCCTCATATACAGCCTGTATCTGACCATACAGTTCACCATTGCCAGGATTAAACTGAATATCAGATTCCTTAATCAAAAGAGTGTAGTCACTGACACCATATACCTTGTTATTTAATGGGGCAGATGCGGCAATGGTCACCTTGCTGGTACCATTTACCAGGGTAGTACCGTTACATACCAGATTGTACATACCATTTGGAGTTTCATTTACGCTGATATGCATAATTCTGGACAGCTGGTCCACCAGCAAATCACGCTGGTCGCGAAGGTCGTTGGAACTGGAGCCGTCGGCCTCCTGTTCCAAAATCTGACCATTGAGAACTGTAACTCTGTCCAAAATACTATTTACATTATCTACACTGAGAAGAATCTCACCATATACGGATTCAATCTGGGACTGAACCTGGGTTGCGGTGGCATTCAGTGTCTCAGCGAAATTATAACCGGCATTGATAACATTCTGACGGCTGGAAGCGGTACTTGCTGTGGTAGAGCAGTCCACCCATGCCTGATAGAATTTCTCCATGGAATCCTGGAGAGCATTGTCATCGGAATCGTTGAAAATGGTCTCCAGCTTGGAATAATTCTTTGCTTTGGCATTGTAGTAGCCATCGTTGGTGTTTTCCTTCCAGTACTGACGGTCAGCATAAATATCTCTTGCCCGGTTAATACCATAGACACCTACGCCGCTACCAATCTGATTGGCCCGGGAATAGGACCAGATAGTCTGGGAACGGGTTGCCACAGAATTAACCTGCTGACGGGAATAGCCCTCGGTACTGGAATTACTGATATTGTGACCTACTGTGTTTAAGCCTACTCTGTTGTTCTGAATACCACTTACCATGGTATTGAGGCCGTGAAATGTGCTTAACATAATTCTCTCTCCTGTCTCAATGTTTTTTGCCTTGAGTCCTCAGACTCCGGTATCAAACATCTTTCTCCCCTGAACAGGCATCCCACCGTTATCGCCCGGTGTTCCGTAGGTCACCCCCGCACTGGTCTGGGTCATTACATTGATGCTATAGTCGATAAATTTTGAATGTCTATCTAAAAATTGCATATTCCTGGAGTTTACATCCTTCAACTCCTGCAATATTTTGTCCTGTTTAATCAGCAGCGTATGGAGAACCACCTTGTCAGGCGAATTTGACTGGTCTTCCAGCCATTCTGACAGATTGCGTATATGGTTTTCTGCCATTATTTCGTCCTTGCGCTTGTCCAGGCTGCCTATATCTATCATTAATGGTTCCATTTCAGCAGACAGCTTCCTTGCTGCTTCTGCGTCAGTCTGGACCAACTTTTCCTGCTGTGCTTTTGCCAGCTCCAATAATCTTCTCAACAAAACAAGCTGCTGGCGAAGAATATCGATTATATCCTTCATGCTTACACCTCAAGATCCAAATTCTTCTCATGGGTATATTTTTCCTGTCCTGACTGGCCGTAGGATGGTTCTGCTGTGGTCCCTCCAAGCTGGTTGAGCTTGAAGTTGATAACGCTCAGGGCTGCTGAAATCATGATTTCATTGTTCTCCTGAAGCGCCTGGACTTTTTTCACCACGTCCTCCAAAGTCTTGTGGGAACGCTCCAGCAAATTGCGCATCTGACCGTCGGTACACTGCCCCCATACATCTTGCATAGCCATGTCAGGCTTTATCGTAACGTATTGCTTCGCCAGCTGGTTGATAACATCTTGACGCTTTGTTTCTGCCTTATTAATTTGTTCAATGATAGTTTCTTCCTGATGGACGATTTTCTCCAACGCCTTCAGGTCCACAGCTGCCAAAACTGCGCGCTTTTCTTCGCCCAGCTTCTTAAGCTTCTGATACTCAGTTATCAGGGTGGCTATAATCTCTGTTAAATCCTGCCACATTTCGATGCATCCCACCTCTCTGGCCAAGCCGTTCCATTAGAAACGACAATTCAACATGCTTGATGCCAAATCATAGCTGCTTACGTGATAATTGCCGGCAGCAATCATGTTCTCCAGCTCCGCAACACGGTCAGAGCGAACATCATCCATGGCATTCATCTTCTTCAGCATTTCGCTGGCATTCTGAGCCTTGGAGGAAATGTGAATCTCATCACTTCTGACCTCTTCCCGCTCGGCGTGCGCAACCTTGTTGGCACTGCGATGGTTTGCATAAACACTTGCAATTCCTTGAAGATTGTTGTTTATAATCATGGTTTTTCACCTTCCTTTTTCTCTATCTATGCCCTGATTTCTATCTAAAAATGAAGACACCTCTAGCCTCTACTCAGGTTCTAATCTTTTATCGAAAAAAAAAGCAGGACACTTAAATCCTGCTTTTAAAAATATCTTCTTATATAAAATAAAATTTTTCTTAGGACCGGAAATCACGGCCGGCATTGTACATGGTACTGCTGCGGTCCACCTTGTTCTGTGCCATTTTCTTGGTCTTGGCCTCCAGCTTTGCTGCCTGATCCAGCAGATCCTGGCTGCACTTGTCGCAGAAACGGCCAGTGTAAATCTCTTCACCGCACTTCTCGCATGGGTAAGTAATAACTGCACCGCCGGAATTGATGAAGCGACCGTTTTTGAGCATGCGAAGAACAACCTTCTCCTTTACGCCGGTCTCCTCAACAATCTGGGTGATGCTGCATTTATCATGATCACGAACATAGGTATGTACAATCTGCTCCTGCTCAAGCTCCAAATCATAGCAGGCAGGGCACATCTTCTGGCCTACTTCCAAATAAAGCTTTCCACATTCCGGACAATTCTTCAACTTATTCATGGTAATTCACTCCCGCTTCACTTACTGCTCTATAAATATTTTTACTCAATTTTTCATTCAGAGTTAGCACAATCTATTATAGCGAAATTTTCATTTCTGTTCAATAGCAGTTTTTATAGGCAGGGGACCGATATCTTTCGCCAGTCTTGGTGCTAAAGTGTTTTCTTGCTCTTTATATAGCGGAAAAATCATAACTCACTTCGTTCAAACAGATGATTTTTTCGCTAATACATATGAATAGCAACAAAACTCTTCTTAACGCCCCAAGCTCTAACGCGAAATCCATCGGTCCCCATGCCCACATATAACCATTAGCAAAATCACTTATGATTAGACGCGATAACAAGTCCGAAAATTCGGCTGGCTCCTGCTTCCCGCAGCACCTTCCCGCACTCTGCGAAGGTGGCACCGGTAGTGAAAATATCATCCACCAGCAGGACAGTCTTCCCCCTCACCAGCTGGCGGTGCTTCTTATCCGCCACTGCAAAGGCACCCTTAATATTTTTCTTACGCTCAGCAAACTTTAAACCAAACTGAGGACGGGTTTCATGCACCCGCCGCAACACCTCCCAGATTTCCAAATCTGAGTTTTTCATGGCATCCTCAAAAAACAGGATGCTTTGATTAAAGCCCCGCTGTTTAATTTTGTTTTTGTGAAGGGGCACCGGCACCACGATATCAATATCGTGCAAATCCAGCTTTTCAAAGCCCCTGTCCACAAAAAACTGCAGCTTCTTCACGGCGTTTTTCTTTTTTTCGAATTTGGCATCAGCAATGAGCTTCTTCACCGGGTCCTCATAATCACAGAAGCACAATACGCCGCCATCAAAAACAGACCCCATTTTGTCATCCAGGGGCAGCTTGCGGACCCGAAGTATTTTGTTAAGGCACTCCTCGCACCACTGTCCGTTATGCTTAACATAGCTGCCACAGCCCGGACACCTGGGCGGGAACAAAAAATTAAGTATCGCTTCTAACATAGTAAATCTCCATAGACGAGATAGCTTTAGCAAAATGCGGGTGACGTGGAATTGAAGCATGACAAGATGGAGCGTAAAATGGCATATCAGTAGAAAATATAATGATGACGTTATGAAGTGGCGGCCGGCTGCGCAGCCCGGCCATACTTATAGTATGCCGCAAAATATATTGATATGACACCAGCGTATTCGCGGAATGATTCATTCCACGGCAGGACCCGCCTTATTACAACGACCTTGCCAGGCGCTCCGCCAGCAGTGTGTAGCGGCGACGTGTCTTGTCGTTGGCCACGGCCGTATTAAGTGCCGCCTTAGTCCCAATCAGAATAACTTTCTTCCTGGCACGGGTAATAGCCGTATACAGCAGATTCCTCTGAAGCATAATCCGATGCCCCGGCACCAACGGCAAAATCACCACCGGATACTCACTGCCCTGACTCTTGTGCACACTCATACAATAGGCCAGCTGCAGCTCACCCAGCTCACTCTTTTGATAAACCGCCGACAAATCATCACTGAACTGAACCGTGATACTGTCCTCGTCCATCTCCACAATAAACCCGATATCCCCGTTAAAAACACCCTTATCGTAGTTATTCTTGGTCTGCATCACCTTGTCTCCCAAACGGAAGTTACGGGTGCTGCTGACATATTCCGACTTATAGGAGGCCGGTGGATTCAAGGCCGCCTGAAGGCGCTTGTTGAGATTTTCAACACCACAGGCCTGACGGTGCATTGGGGAAAGCACCTGAATATCCTCATAAGGAGCATAACCCTGCTTGGGCAGAAGATCCCGGCAAAGGCTTACTATCTGATACTCCACAGCCTCAGGATTATTCAGCTCAATAAATTCAAAATCACTGTTGGGAGCATTGTTAAACCGCGGTACCCGTCCTGCATTAATGGCATGGGCATTCATAACAATACTGCTGGCCTCACTCTGGCGGAAAACCTCTGTCAGACACACGCTGGCAATGACACCGCTCCGCAGAATATCCTTCAGCACGGAGCCCGGCCCCACCGCCGGCAGCTGGTCCACATCCCCGACCAGAATCACATGGCAGCCCGCCGGAACCGCTTCCAGGAAATGACGCATCAGCACAATATCCATCATGGACACCTCGTCCAAAATAATGGCATCGGCTTCCAGCTGGTCATCAATATCCCGGCCAAACATGGACCCATCGGAGGAATCTCCCCCCTGGGCCTCCAGCATTCTATGAATGGTAGAGGCGGTACGGCCCGTGGCTTCACTGAGGCGTTTTGCCGCCCGGCCCGTAGGTGCTCCCAGAATAATCTCCATGCCCTGGGACTCCAGCATATCTATCATGCCCCGGATAACTGTGGTCTTGCCTGTGCCAGGGCCGCCGGTCAGCACGAAAATACCGTGCTCCAGCACTCCCTGTATGGCTTCCTTCTGCTTCTGGGCCAGTTCAATGCCCGTGAACTTCTCCCATTTTTCCACCAATTTCATGGAATTGCCCACATTGATGGGCTTGGCCCTTTCCTGCAAAAACAGCAAGGTCTCAGCAGTTTCCACTTCAGCCTGATATAAGTATTCAGGATATACCAAAATAGTATCTCCCACTACTTCCTGATTCAACACCCCGGTGGCCAAATCCTGCTTCAAAACTTCCCAAATTGAATTTCTTCCAATACCCCGGACCCGTTCCACTTCATCCACCAGCATATTTTCCGGCACACAACAATGACCGGAAAGGGAAATACGCTGCAGCTGAAACTCCAGCGCAGCAGAAATACGCAGGGCGTCATCCGCCTGCATGCCAATCCCCGCCGCAATGGCATCCGCCGTGGCAAAGCCCACGCCGTCAATTTCCCGCACCAGACGGTATGGATTTGACTCCATAACCTCAATGGCAAAGGAACCATATTGGCCATAGATTTTTCCCGCATAGATTCCCGATACGTTATGTTGCTCCAGCCAAATCATAATCTGACGGAGCTCCGCCTTTTCCATGTAGGATTTATGGATTTTCTCCGCTGTCTTGGCACCAATACCGCTGACTTCCTTCAGCCTATTGGGAGCCTTTTCAATAACCTCCAGGGCTGCCCCACCGAAATGGGCCACAATCCGCTTGGCATTGACAGGCCCCACACCATCAATGGCACCACTGGCCAAAAAACGCTCAATCCCCTCCAGGCTGGTGGGAGCCGCCACCATCATGTGCTCGGCCTTGAACTGCTGCCCAAAACGGGGATGCTCCACCCATGTGCCCTTCAGCTCCAGCTGCTGCCCCTGCAGGGGTGGTTCCATCTGCACGGTAACCGTCACCATTCCCCGCTGCCCGTCAGGCCGCAGCCGAAAGACGCTAAACCGCCCATCAGAACTGGCAAATATTATATTTTCAACAGAACCCTGCAGCTCTTCCATTTATTACACCTCATAGTACAGAATCTTTAGGCACTTATCATTTTACATAAACTGCATTCAGTTGGCGACAGGGGATGATTCGATGAATAAGCGTAGCTCTATATGTCATATCAGTACATCTTTCATAAAAGGCTTGGTGAAGTTGCTGACGGCCCTTTGCCGTCAAAATATATACAAAGAATATATCTCATGTGACACCAGCGAAGCGCATGAATAGAACATCCCCTGTCAATCCCCCAAATCATGCTTCTGTCAGCTGTTCCCACTTCTCGTACCACTCATCCAGTTCCTTGGTCTTGGCCTCATACTCCCGGGCAATTTCCATGCTCTGCTCAGGATCCGCCTGAATCTGCGGACTGTTCATGGTCAGCTCCAAATTCTTCAAATCCATCTCAATGGTGGCAATCTGAGCCTCGGCCCGGTGAATCATCTGGGCCCGCTTGTCATCGCTCATGCTCTGGATGGCACCCTTTTTCGCATCAGTCTTGGCCTGCTGTTCCTTGGCTTTGGCCGCCTCAGCATTGACTTTGGCCTCCGCCTTGGCCCTTTCTCTGGCCAGATGGTCCTCTGCAGCCTGAATTTCCGCCAGCTCCGCCGCTTCCTTGGCTTCCTCTTCCTTCTTTTCCCGATAATAGCTGTAATTGCCGTCGTATTCCGTCAATCTGCCGTCTGCCAGCTCCAGCACGCAATTGGCCACCTTGTCAAGGAAATAACGGTCATGGGACACAGTAATGTAGGTCCCCGGAAAAGTAGAAAGTGCCTCCTCCACCGCCTCCTTGGCAGGAATATCCAAATGGTTGGTAGGCTCGTCCAATATCAGGAAGTTGGCTCCCGTCAGCATCAGCTTCAAAAAGGCCAGACGGGACTGCTCACCGCCGGACAGGTCCCCGATAATGCGGAACACCTCGTCCCCACGGAACAGAAAGGCGCCCAAATAACGCCGGGCCTGTTCTTCATCCAGCCCGTATTCATACTGCATTTCCTCCAGCAGGGTGCGCTCCATGTGAAGCCCCTCATGCTGCTGGGAGAAATAGCCAATCTTTACTCTGGAACCAATTTTCAGCTGGCCCGTTGGGGATTCCAGTTCCCCTACCAACAGGCGCAAAAGGGTGGTCTTGCCGGCACCATTAGGACCCACAATAGCCACTCCGTCCCCTTTTCTAATCAGCACATCAACATGCTCAAAGAGGGTTTTATCCGGAAATTTATAGGAAATATCCTCCAGCTCTGCCACCCGCTGGGCGCACTCTGCCGGAGCATTAAATGCAAAATAATTAAAGGCCGCTGTTTCCGCCGGTTTTACAATACGCTCCAGCCGATTCAGCTGGCTCTGCCGCCCCCGGGCCTGCTTGGACTTGATACCCGCCTTGTACTTGCGGATATAATCCTCAGTCTTTTTGATGTATTCCTGCTGCTTCTCGTAGGCTGTGAGCTGGGCTGCCCGCCGCTGCTCCTTCACCTTCATGAAATAGGAATAGTTGCCCTCATAGGCAGTAAGCCCCTGGGCTTCTATCTCAAAAATACGGTTGGTTACCTTATCCAAAAAGAAGCGGTCATGGGAAATGATCAGCACGCCACCGGAATAATTCTGCAAAAAGCCCTCCAGCCACTCAATCATTTCAATGTCCAAATGGTTGGTCGGCTCGTCCAAAAACAGGAAGTCAGGCTCCCGCAACAGGGCCTTGGCCAGACATACACGGGTCCGCTGACCGCCGGAGAAATGCTCCACCCTGCGGTCAAAATCTTCCTCTGTAAAGCCTAAACCGAAGGCTGTACGACGGATGCTGCTTTCAAAATCGTAGCCCCCCATATGCTCGAACCGCTCCACAATACGGCCGTACTGGGCCAGCTTTTCCTCATCATGGGAATGGGCCAGCTCCGCCTCCAGGGCCTCCTTGGTGGCCCCCAGGGCCATAACATCCGCAAAGGCACTCTTTAATTCTTCGTATAAGGTGCCCTTGACCTCCATATCCGCCTGCTGCTCCACATAGCCGATGGTATCCACCGGGTCCATGCTGATAATACCCTTGTCGTATTCCTCCTTGCCCAGCAGACATTTCATCAGGGTGGACTTGCCGGTGCCATTGGCCCCCACAAAGCCTACCCGCTCGCCCCGCTTTATTTCAAAGCTGACGTCATTAAATAATTCTTCTATGCCAAAGGCCTTGGACAGGCCTGTAACCTTAATTGTACCCACGCCTCAGCGTTCCTTTCCAAACAATCTTTTTTCTAATCTTCTAACGCAATTATACCTATGCCTATTCAAAATCCTTGCCCACGTATACCACGGCTTCCATAGGGTCAGCACCGTCCATAATGGTACAAGGGAACGGCATGCCGTAGAACCAGGTAACATTGGATCCATCTGTCACGATGATAGTATGCTCCCGATCACTCTTGTTGCCTGTATCAACACCGGTTACGTTGAAGCCCTGCTGAATGAGCTTGTTAACCATTTTGGCCCCGGCCCCGTTGACACCGCTGTCATTAATAACCAATACGGAAATCTGGCCTGGCCCTTCAGCCTTCTTGGCCGGCTTTTTATCGGTTTTCTCAGATTCAGGAATTTCCTTCTGCTCCTGTTTACCGGTCTCCGCCTTATCCTGCTTGTCCTTCTTGGCCACATTGCCGTCGTTGAGGGTCATGATACCCTTTGGCAAAGCTTCCATATATGTTTTCTTCTCTGCCTCAGCAGTCTGCAGTGCCTTTTCATCCAGAGTCTGGCCCATTTCCTCAGCCACCATTTCACGGAGGGAAATAATATCCGGCAGCCAATAGCTTACATCATCCAAAAATGCCGGAGTTCCCGGAAGCATCTCCGACTCCAGGCCCTGCTCCCGCACCTGTGGCAGCAGCTTGGACAGGGACAGCATTTCGGAAAGCGGCATATCCGTTTCCAGTGTCTTGCTGATAATCTCAATAATCTTTGGCAGCTTCGGCAAGGTGGAAGGATGCAGCATCTTGGTCATGACAGCCTTCATGAAATGCTGCTGGCGGCCAATACGGCCAATATCACCCTCACCGTCACGGAAGCGAACATACTGGATGGCCTTTTCACCGGTCATGTGCTGCATGCCGGGATAGAGGTCAATTACCAGACCACCGTTGTCATCCCACGGATCCTCGTAATACATCCGCTTTTCCACGTCAATATCAATGCCATCAAGGGCGTCAATTATATTTTCAAAGCTGTTCAGATCTATCAGGACATAGTAATCCATGGGTATCCCCAGCAGATTTTCCACCGTGCTGCGGGTAAGCTTGTGACCGCCGTAGGCATAGGCATGATTAATCTTGTCATAACCGTGGCCCTCGATCTTAACTCTGGTGTCTCTGGGAACTGACATAAGCTCTGCCTTGCCGTTTTCCTTGTTCACAGTCAGCACCATCAGGGTATCACTGCGGCCGACATCATCATTGCGCCGGTCCACACCCATAATCATAATGTGCAGAATCTTGTCATTGGTTTCAATTCCCGCCTCAGACACCACAGGCTGTACCTCCCGATGGGTCCACCAATGGGTTGCCAAAGCCGCCACCGCAAAGGTGCAAATAAGGGCCGCCAATATATATAAACGTGTATAATCTCTACGCCGTCTGCGCTTAATTCGCATGAAATAAATCCTCTTTTCAAGTTGTATAGTGTGGAATTTACCACATCGTTTCATTATACCAAGCAAAAAAAAAGAGGACAAGTAAAATACTCGTCCAAAGCAGATATATGGAATCCATGTACTATATTTACTTACTGTATTCTATTTTCCGTTCCTTGAAATGCACTGGCTTCAGGCCGATAAATTCCACCAAATCCTGAGCCATCTTAAAATTCATGCCAACATTTTCCGCCATATGGGCATCGGAACCAATGGTCACATACTGTCCCCCCAGCTCCTTGTAGCGGGCATAAATCATCAGCAGTGACTCTGCCACTGCCTTGCTGTCCAGCCGCCGGGTATTCAGCTCCATTACCGTGCCGGTGTCCAGCACATTCATCAGCACCAAATCCACCAGGTCATGATATTCCCGATAGCCAATTTCCTTGTCATCATAAGGAGAATAGCGGCTGATGTAATCAATGTGGCCCAGCACATCAATATATGGATTGGCCTTCACCATATCCGCCATGGTTTCCAGATAATGGCCATAGGCCTGCTCCTTCTTTTTGCCATCGTAATATTCCGGATAGTAAATATCCAGCTTATCAACGGCATGAATGGAGCCAATTACTTGGTCAAAGGGCACTTCAGCAATAAACTTTTTATTGGCCTCAATGCTGCCCGGGGTCATGCCTACCTCCACTCCCAGCAGCAGCTCATCGCACCGTAGGGCCTCATACCGCTCCCAATATGCCTTGGCATCAAAAAGAAAGTCCATATCCTTGTAGTGTCTGGACTCTTTATAATCAAAATCGTAATGCTCCGTGAAGATGAGGCCAATGCCCAAGCGGCGGGCAGCATCTATGGCATCGGTGGCCTTCATATCAGAGTCGGAAGAAACCTCCGTATGGGAATGACAGTCATAGATCATATTACAGCTGCTCCTTTGCCTGCTTTAAGGCCTTGGACAGCTGGTCCGGGCAGGAGGTTGGACGGGCACCGCAGCGGATACCTTCCACACGGCTGATAACTTCATCAATATCCATGCCTTCCACCAGCTTGCCGATGCCCTGAAGGTTACCGTTGCAGCCGCCTACTACCTTGAGGTTATGGATTTTGTTGTCCTCGATGTCGAATTTCATAAGACGGGAGCATACTCCCTGTGGTGCGTATTCAAAAGCGCTCATAAAAATCCCTCCTACACTACTTACACAATATATAATTTAAATCCTGCGGAAGGTACACATGGGGAACGCTCTCGCTCACTAGTTTACGTAACGGACACTAAGTTCATTCGGTGCCTTCAGCTTGAATTCACTAAGTACCGACGTAAACTACGTCCCCATTGTGTACCCTCCCGCGTTATTTTATTCATGACTGTAC